>CAWADO010000001.1:0-262440 GCA_963780775.1 uncultured delta proteobacterium
TACATGGATGCGTTACGAATTGAAGGGGAGAGCTATTTTCTTGATTTCATGCCGGAAGGAAAACGACAGGAGATGTTTTACTCCTGGTATATAGGAATCAAGCCGGAAAAACTTCATTACACCCCTGCTCAGATACCAGCTAAAATGACATTTACAACGGACGAACCGAAAAGGGAATTAATCGAAGATGTGGTGAACAACCAGATTATCACCATAGGCATCGAGTTCGATCAGAACTACTTGCCTGCTGGTGCCAGCTATCCTGAACTGAGCGCTAAATATGATCGAGTGGAAGACATGGTTGAGGGATTTGTTGCGGTTTCAGCCCCCGGCGTCTCCTTTTTCAGCCATGTTACCAATCATAATTCAAATATTGCTTGGGTGCGGGTCACCAATATCCCTGATCGCGAGGATGAGGTCATTTCCATCATCATCGATCGCTGGCATGACAATGTCAGGTATCTATTCAGGGAGTCCGGGGCTCTCGATCCAAGCAAGGACCGGGCTGATTTCCTCGACGGGTTTGTGGGAACTTATCCCAATTACTTCTTCATGGTCGATGCCAAGGACCTTCCCGATTTTTTCGATATTCTGAACAATTATGACAACAGCCCCGAGTATATCGCGCGAATGAATAAGTATGGAGTGAACAGGGCTGCGGATAATTTCTGGGAGGTGTATGACTGGTTTCAGAAAGAGTTCGATGCATACCATGGTAGTGATGCCGGGGTAGTCGATCTGAACAGGTATTTCTATCTGGCTTTTGATGATCCCGAAAAATAGATTGCTTATGATGGCGATCTACCCTGCTGAATCGGTTTGCTATTGGTTAGTAATGGCTGGATGCACTAATGTTCACCGAGTCATCAGTAAGCATTCGTGATTACCCACCAAAAGGGCAAATGCCATAAGGGTCTGGGGCATGATGGCGGCAGGGACAATTATGGCAGCTAACTTCTCTTGATAAAAGAGATCCAGGGGTAAGTTTCGCTAGAGGGGGGGGAAGAATGGGGTCTAGATTCCTGATCATCCTCGAGCGCCGGATTTTCTACAAATCTAGCCTTGCCAGAGGAACCCTCTTGTTAGGTGCTTTTGTTCCGATTCTCAAATTATCAGGAACATCTAAAAACTTATGATAGACACATATAAATATCTTTCTCTTGGCATTGTTAAGTTCGAATCAGAATTAGCATGCCTTTCAAGGTGTTTTGATTTTCAATCCATGCTGTCTTCTTAATTCATAGATATCTGATATATCATCCTCTGCTGACTCCACCTCACGCTCAAGTCGGTCAATTTTTTCTTTTTGTTTTTTTAAGGCTTTACCCTCCAGCTCTTGAAGTGATACAGTCGCTTTGATTATATCTTTGTTTTTTTGAGAAATCTCTCGTTGCAACTCATTCTCTGCTGCATCCAGGCCCAGGAGATATCCCTTCAGAAAGCTTTGCTCCAATTCTTTGGGGCATACGTCTTTGTATTCATCTATGTCTTCGCCCTCATCATACCCGTTCTGATCAGTGCAGTATATTTTCAATCCATCGTTTCTGCCCCGCTTGTAGGTAGCATCATCAGGAGAAATATTAAACTCCAGGCAGGCTTTCTCATGTTTCACTAATCGTCCCTGCGGACGACCGTCAGTGCCATCTTTATACCCAATGCCATACCAGTCTCCCTGTTCACAGGAGTCTTGTGATAGGGTTGCACAACCAGCGTAAATTATCAGAATAAGTGCAGCGCCACACAACCAGATAACCTTTCTCATTTGCATAGCTAGCCTCTTTGTCCTTAATAATGGAATCCTTATGGGTTCCTTGAATAATAACCTTCAAAAATCTACATAAAACTCAAGAAAAGCAGGGCATAATCTCTGAAAATCGATTAATATCAGTATGTTGAATGACAACACAGCTCGCAATTGTACCTTCAGAGGTAATGCCATGCCCCAGTTCGGACTTTTCGATTTCCAAAAACAACTCGCTCTCCTGGATAAAGCAGGAGATCCATTGATAGCGCTTGATAAGATGATCGATTGGGAGCAGTTCCGTTCAATCATCGAATGGGCCAGAGAGAAACCCAAAAAATCCCCTGCTGGTCCCAAAGGATATGATGCCATCTTACTCTTCAAGATACTGATTCTCCAGTCACTCTATAATCTCTCAGACGAAGCCATGGAGTACCAGATTCTCGACCGGTACTCATTTTCCAGATTCTTAGGTATCAGCCAGGGAGCCAGGGTTCCTGATGCAACCACCATTTTCCGGTTCCGCGATGAATTGGCAAAAGCAGGCGTCATTGATATCCTCTTCAGCAAATTCGACCAATACCTGCATGCCAATGGTTTCCGCGCCCAGAAAGGCCAGATCGTCGATGCCACGATTATCCGCGTACCAACCCAGCGCAATACACGGGAAGAGAACAAGGATATCAAAGAAGGCAACACCATATCATCCTGGTCCAGAGCAAAGAGAAGACAAAAAGACACCGATGCCCGCTGGACGAAGAAGAACGGCACGTCGTTCTTTGGCTATAAGAACCACGTCAGCATAGATGCGGGGCACAAATTGATACGCAGCTACGAGGTGACTGATGCCAGTGTTCATGACAGTCAGGTATTTACCGAACTGCTTGATCCAAGCAATACCAGCAAAGATGTCTGGGCCGATTCGGCCTATCGTTGTCAGGAGTCTTTGGCTGAGTTGAAAGAACAGGGTTTTCGTGAACATATTCAGCGTAAGGGCTGCCGACACAAAAAGCTGACATCCTGGGAGCAGCGTGGCAACCGGAGCAGAGCGAAAATTCGATGCCGGATCGAACATGTCTTTGGAGTTATGGCGATGCGTACCGGCAGCACGGTGATGCGTGGAATTGGCATCGTCCGTATCAGAGCCAAGATCGGATTGAGAAACATGGCCTATAATATGACCCGATATGCCATGCTGGCATCTCCGTAATTGAGGTAGTCCGCTTAGAATACGAAAATAGGCAGATACAGGATAAAAACAGGGCCTATGCATGCTCACAATGGTCCTCATAAATGCAGAAATCGTAAAACTTGGTGTCCATTGAGTTCGCAAAGAAAAACCAGTATTCATAAATCGGATTATTCAAGGTGCCCTTATGTTTCTAGCCTTATGTGCAGGTTGAAAGTATCAAAAGTCCCAATAATCGTCACAGGAGCTCAATCAGACACTTTCTGAAATTCTCCTGATATCCGTTGAACTTAATCTTTAAAGGTCGTCGTAATTACCGATCCCGCGAATTGTTGTACCTCGGACCATTTCTGGGACAGCATCTGGCTATCGATTCCTTCCCACGTTGCGATCACCCAGATCGTGGAGGCAAAGAGCAGAAAAAGCATTACGCCAAAACCAATCCAGTTTCCACTCCCGCGGCCTTGCTCCAACACAGAATATCCCGGCTTTTCCGGATGATAGTAAACGGTTACCGAACTTCCTTCAGGGTAATTAGAAACGATTGTCTCGGAATTTTTTAAACTCTGTGTGTCGGATCGTTGCTTTAAGGTGACTACTTTATTGCTATATTCTTTATCATCTACAGTATATCGGTATTTAACCCGAGGGCGGTCGCTATCTTCATCTGAGTATACGTAGCTTTCACTTATCATCCCTTTGACTGTGGGCCAGCGTGACGACTGGTAGGCAAGGATCATCGTCCGCACCTGAGCAATCATAAAAAATAGAAATATAAAAAAGAAAAATCCGGCCGTAGATGTTTCAGTGACCCAGGCCAGAAAGGCAGGTGTGCCGAAAACGATCACAATAACACCCAAAAAGACAATTATCGATAGTGCGATATGTGTCGATCGCTTAATGAAACTTCCCTGGGGGCCACTACTAACAAGGATCGGAGCTCTCTCTAGTTGATCAGCAGTTTTCTTTGCTGTTATCAAGGTTTCAAAACGATGCGCTACATCCTCAGCATTCTCAATGTGATAAAAGCCGGGATCACCTCCGAACGGAGGGGGTAACCCTTCATGCCGGACACCACAAACAATTGCTACATCTCCAATTCCATCAGATTGCTCGACCAATCGAATCTGAGTAATGGTGCTGAATGGATATAAGTGAACTTTTACCTTTCGGCGATTTTCAATGTGAATAGCCCGGCTGCTGGTTAATGCATATATCGTCCTCCGTGTTCTGCGATATTCCCAGACAGGCATCATCATGCAGCAAAATCCAAATGAGAAGAAGAAAAGTGCTACTAACTGGTAAACGATATTCTGTAGCTCTCCAGGTTCTGCTCTATCCACAAAAAAATTATATATTAATACGGTCCAGAAAATTCCAGCTATCAAGTAAACGGCAGTAAAGAGTGTGAAGAAACGAGGTACAGGTTGATCAGCCCAGAGAACCTTTTCACTAGCTGATAAGTACTGGCATAGCAGACTCCAGTGCTCATTGCCAATGTTTACGTTGGCAGGCATCAGGATATTGACGACATGTAGTTTACCTCATCAGCGAACAATGCCATTATGGCAGGAAACAGGCAACTCCTTCAATTTATGAGGTTTCACACAAATATATAAAAATAAGTGATTATTGACAGAACAGCAGCTGATATATTATCATACAGATGGAGTATGTTCAATATTGACAGCCGGTGTAGTCTTCTTCTTGGGAGGTCTTTCAGGCGGTGTGTGCTCAAAGAGTACGACTGCATAGTGTAGGTCTTTTCTTTTTTGCGCTTTTCCTAACTCTCCCAACCTTGCTGTATGCCCAAACCTTAGAATCTGTTATTCAAATGGTCCATCCATTGAATAATTCAGAGATTATTTCCAAGAAATTGACAATACAGGGGCGCTTTCTGACCCCGGTTTACCCTGAAAGTGTCATGATTTTGCTTGATGGAATGGATGTAACAGGCCTTGCAGAAATCGATTCGGAGGGTTTTAGCTGTGCATTGATTGATGTCCTGCCATCGGGAGAGCACAGCATATATATCGCTGTTCAGAGCGATGGCGGACTGTTCGAGCAGGAAAGCTTCTTTTCCTCCCGCCATCACACGAATTTTGAAGAGCTTTACAGCAACAATGTCTTGAGTGGCGTCTGGGCGCTGACACTTAATCGCTCGCCGCCGCCCTCCTCGACAGGCTCGGAAAGTAGCTATCTGCAAAACATAACACCGCTTGGCAATGGTTCGTCTGAACCATATTCCAAATTCGACGCCTATCTAAATAATGAAACCCTATTAAAAGAAGGCGGTTTCGATATCAGGCTTTCGGGAAACTTACGCTATCTGAACCAGAATGAAGAAGTCAGGGAACCGGAGAAAATAGGTCTTGATCTGATAAACTTCAACTTAAAAGCTGATTATCAGAAAAGCAGTTCAGGAATATTCTCGGAGCTTGGCGACATTCAAATCAACCAGTCTGTCAACACACTGCAGAATCTTGCCAGGCGCGGCGGGCAGATAAGTTTTCAGTACAAGGATCTCTTTATCAATACCTTCTCAGTGCTGGGTAAGGAAACGTTCAGCTATGCCGAAGAGGTCGGTCTGAATTTCAACCCCGATGACAGCATCATGGGCGTGTCTGGCGGGGTTAATTTATTCGAAAACAAAATCGGCCTGAGAGCTCTCTATATTAACGGCACTGACCAGTTTGATTCCTACAATTTCTGGGCCCAGGACAGTTCCTACAGTCAATGGTCCCAGGATGACACCTACAGTTACAATGATTCCTCACCTCAGACTGGAGATGGAAAAGGTGATGTCGTTGGCCTTATTTTAACTTCCAATATTTTCTCCGACAAATTGTATAGTGAGTTTGAATATGATGAATCGGATTACGACAGTGACGATTCCGATGAATATTCCTCCGAGAGGGACAAGGCGTATCGCCTCCTTTTGGGCGGCGCCCACGACATCTACGCATACGATATCACCTACGAGTATTATGGTCCGTTCTACAGCGTGCCGGGAGCACGAAGTCTTCGTAAGGATTACACCGGCGTTACCGCAACCGGCTACATGGAAGATGAGATCTATTCCTTGAACGGTTCCTTATCGGGCTATCATGACAATGTTGATTCCGACCCCTATTATTCCCGGGTTAATTCAATTTATGGAACGCTGGGTTATCGGTATTACGGTTTCGAGTCCGTCACCATGGGGTTTGATTATGCCAAAGGGATCGACAGAAGCAGCGACGAACCCGAAGCAGACACCGAACGGCAGTTCGATACTGACATCCTGGGATTGAATCTTGGCTACATCAAGGGAGGCTTTTCCCTGGATTTCTACGGTCAGTATTCCATGCAGAATGACAGGACAATACAAGACTTCGACACCTCCCTGACGACGCTCACATTCTCTCCCGCCTATGCGCTGGAATCGTTTTCTGTCTTTTCCAGTCTTTCATTTAACCAATCTGATGATCACAACACTGACGTCCAGACAGACACCTACACCGTCACGCTGGACCTTCTCGGCTCCCTGTTTCAGGAACGGGTGACCTACGAGCTTGGCGGCACCTATGATCAAACGAAATCCACCGATGATCTGATCGACTCAAGCGGCATCACCGGCTATTGCAGGCTTGCCTATCATCTGCCTCAATCCTTCTGGAATCGGCTTAACGCATCAGTTTCCCTCGAGGCAAAATACAATAACCGGGAAGATCAATTTGGTGTACAGGACGGTTGGGACCAGTTTGGTACACAGGACGGAGGGGGGCGGTTTGGGGGCCAAGAAAATGAAACCCACGCCATCATCTTGTCGTTCTCAGCCTCTCTGCCATATTCCTTGTGATAATGGGGTGATTTTATGAGACTCGTGCACCTGTTCCAGGTTCTGCTCCTAACCATACTATTTCCGCAGTTGGTCCAGGCCATTACCATCAGCGCCTCGCCAAATCCGGCAGCACCGAATCAGTCGGTAAATGTCAGAATATCTGCGAATTTTTTGGCACCTGATCCATGCAACCTGCAGGTGAATTTTGGTGATGGTTCAGGCTGGCAGCCGGCAGGCAATTGTAATGTCGTAAGCTGTGTCCTCAATGTCAGCAATAGCTATAATATCGCAGGTAATTATCAAATCCAAGCCCGTTCCAACCCAGCCCCAGGAGCTTGTATTTTGGCGCCTTCCGGACCGAACCCCGCCTCCTACAATCTAACAGTGACTTCCCCGGTTCAACCGCAACCCCCTCTGGGGCAACCTCAACCGCCTCCTTCAGCAAAACCGCCGTTCCAGGCGGGCGAAGAATTACCCATTGGTATAGCCGGTGTGATCTACGACCACCAGCTCATAACCCAGGGGGCAAAGGGGTTGACCACTTTCCAGCTGGTCTTTGGAGAGCTGCCGCCGGGCTTAAGGCTCAGCCCGCGAGGAAAGATTACCGGGATCCCCACGCTGGAAGGCGAATTTCCTTTTCGTCTGAAGATATCAGATCAGAGCGGGCAGTCCATAGAACAGCAATATCTGCTCATCGTCGGACAGGCTGTTTTAAGCGTCACGGTCGACCCTGTTCAGCAGACCATTGCCCGCAACCGGGAAGGCACCTACGAGCTCAGATACAACTTCACCAGCACCGAACCGGTGGACGACACGTTGCGCTCCACCCAGGGTATCTTCTATGCAGGTAACAGAAAAGTAGGTGTTTCCAATACCAACCTGACTGCCAGCATGAGAAAGGGCAGAGCTCAGGTTTTAGAAAGGGTGGTGGTGCCGCTCTCCATTTTGCAGATGGTACAGCGCGGCGGTCTGTCTGAGATACGTTACGAACGAGTCTTCAGCGCTGTTTATATGAAAGCGCAGACCACTTCATCAATCGTAATCCCGGTGGGCATAGGATTTACCATAACCGAGCTGAGGATCTATTTCGGCAACAACCAGGGCAAGACCACCGTGAAACGCAACGAACGCGACATCGAAGCCTTCGTCGATATCAGATACGAAGGCGCCGGAACGCTCGAGGGCTATTGGGAGGCGGACGGACGCATACTTAAAACCATCACAAAGGATTTGATGTATGCCAGGGACAAGGTCGTTACCCTCGGCCTCCTCGATATGCCCAAAGGTCCACCGCTGCCGACCTATTCTTTCGGTTCACGCCGGCTGCGTTTTGTGATCACCAAACCGAGGCTGAACATCACCTTCCCCGAGGCGATCTATATGGTCAGCAGCGAGGGGCTGGCCGAACAGTTTCCGATCGTACTTGATGCTCCTGCTGACAATGCGCGGCTTGATCCAGCAGAGCTGCAATTCAGCTGGCAGGAAAAACGGGGGATCACCACCTACCTGATTGAATTTTATTCAAACAAAGATGAGCCGCCGATCTTCTCGGGCTACACGAGGACAGCAGGTTACAGCGTTCCGAAAATGCTGGCGGATAGATATTTTACTAAACAGGGCAACTATTGGTGGAAGGTCAGCGGCTATAACGTGGACGAAGAGTTGGCTGCCCAGAGCAGGGTGTTTTTATTTTCGTTTTTTAATGGTGATGAAACAGATAGTGAATAAGTGGGAAAATCTTTTTAACAGCTCATATAAACGGCTGAATATTGCGGGGGGAGAATTATGAAAAAATTACAAAAACACTATCTTTTGCCCGTATTTTGTTTAGCTCTAGCTTGTTTTCTTTGTCAGGCTCCATTTACTAGTTTTGCAGCTATGGGGGATAATTTTACTCCGGGCTCTCCAGTATCTATACAATCTATAACGCAAGACTTTTATGCTGACAGAACAGAATATAGAATTACAGGCCGTGTCACCGGACGTTTTAGTGGCGGCCCCGAAGTTAAAATTTTTCAGACAACAGTAATCTGGTTTCCAGAAACCAAATCGGTGCAGGAGGAGACTACGGTAATTGGCAGCGGTGAGACAGGGTCGCTGATGGCAAGGTGCCCGACCGATCCTGTTATTTACTCAGACCATTGTACAGGCGCGTCTTTTAATGGAATTTATGCAGACCCAGTCCTGGAAAATATAAAAGGGCAGCTTATTTCACGAAATATATTGACCGAAGAGCAAAAGGCCTCACTTCGGTCGCAATCTGAAGCTGCTTTTCCCCCGCCGGTAATTCTCAAGCCCACGCCTAATGAGGTGTACGGGGATGCATACCGGTCCACCGGCGACAAGAGCAAATTTCGGGTTCCGGTGATCCTTATGACACAATATGAGGCCGATATCAATCTGGAAATCAAAAAGTACGCGTCCAGTTCTTTTAGTGGCAGTGTTCAAAGTACCATGATGGGTTTTAAATCGGAATCGGCTGAAACGGGGCCCAACGGCACCGTTTTTCAGCCGCAAATCGAACTGGAACCCGGTTTTTATAAAATAATTGCTAGCGTTGTAGGAGTTGAATCGGCACCGGTTAAATCAAGCGAGCAAGTGCAGTTTTCGGTGCTGGGCTCTGTGGATGCTGCGCAATTGGGAAAAATTCTCGCTGAAGATACCGCTCTAGAGCTTCCCATAGAAAGAGATAAGGCTCTAGTGGATACTCCCGTGGGGCTTGACCCACAAAAAACCAGCGATGCCGTCGCCAAAGACTTAAAGGAAGAAGATCTCTTAGCGGCTAGAGGCACCCGGGTATTCATTAAAGTACCGATACCAAACCAGGTGTATAATACGTTTATACAGGGGAATGTCCAGTTTAACTACCTGCTGGAAGCACCTTACCCGTCACCAGTCGAATTTGTAATAAAGAAGGACTCGAAGGTCTTTCTGCCGCCGGATACGCTCTCCGGTGAAAAGCTTTATAGCGGCAGTAAGCAGCTGCCTCCTGGTAAATACACTATCGAGGCCAGACTTAAAATTGAGTTGCCTTCCGGCAGTTCCTCAATCGATGCGGCACCAAAACAATTAAGTGCTGAATCATGGGGGAATCCAGTCACTTTTTACCTCGGTATGGAGGCAGCGCTTAAGGATTCAGCATCTGTAGCCGCAGCCAGCGAAATCACACAGCGTAGTGGTGAGCAGCCTGAATCGGCGGCTGTGACTGCAAAAAAATCGTTAGAATCCGGCACTGACAAAGCGTTTAATCCCCAGCCTGAGCCGCCGGCGAAATTCCAGGCAATGATCGCACCCGTAAATGACAATCCCGCCGACCAGAAGCAGTCGGATATAACCCAGCGCAATGGTGATAGGCCGCCGCCGGTCGATATTAAAGAAAACCTTCCGTTGAATCGCACTGAGGTTGTACAAAAAACACCTCAGACATCCCCTCCTAAGCAACTCAGGCCAATAGATTTCTCGACGATAAGTCCGGTGGAGGGCAGAACGTACAACGCTGCTATGCCAGTGTTTATAAAAGCTATATCACCTGGGCAAACTGAAATTGAGTTTAAAATCACCAGACTCCCGGGGCCTGGTGAGAATTACCAGGGCAAGGTTGTAGAGAGTTGGTTTGTTGAAGAAATGCAACAGGCAGAAAGCGGGAATTTTGTTTATGAAATAGCAAAACGCTTGCCTCCTGGTCAGTATCTCCTCGCTGTTGGAGTTCAAGACGACAACCTTCTCAATTATAGCGATCTGCCCCACAGAAGATTCTCCGTTGTTACTGAGCCTCTTCCCATAGAAAGGTCTGCGGCTGCTACTTCAGGGCAAGAAAAAATGGTCCCTGGGAAAACCGGAACTGTTGCATCTTCCAGTGGTACTGACCGTTCTAGCCCAACACTTGCTCAACCATCCAGAAAATCCATAGACCCGGGTGATGACGGTCGATCTGCCCCAACACCTCTCGCATTGCCCAGAGGCGCAGCATTTTCAGTCAACAGCCTTGCCAGCCTGCCCGTAAAGCACGTGGCAGGACAGAAGCCGGTATATGAATTTGAATACTATGACGGCAGGGCCTGGCGCAAAGAACGATCAATCCGCCCCATTAGTATGCAGACGCCCCAGGGGAGTGGGATGACTCAGGTAATAACCAAAACCTCATTTCGGATTTCCAAACCGGGAAAATATCGATATCGGGTAAAAACGGATGCATCGGGTTCCCCCTCAAGTCCATACCAGGAGTTTGTTGTGGTGGACCCGCGGGCCCAGAGCATGGCTCAGGTGAGTGCTCAGGCTCAAGCAAGCAGGGCCAAAGCTGCTGCTGAACCCGCAGCTGCCGGCGCCCCCGCTGGTGCAGTGAATATAGCAAAGAGTCCTGCTAGAACCGAAGGACCAAGGCCTCCCGACAATTCAGCTGATCTGCAGCGCGGCACAGACACGGCAACACCACAGGTGCCGGCACAGCGCCAGCTGATGCCGCCCTCGGCACCGCCTAGAATCACTGCGCCGCGGCCCAACCAAGCCTTTTCTGCCCCCGCCAATGTAATTGTTCAAACCAGCCATGATGCACGTTTCGAACTGGTTTTTGAAATAAGCATGGGTGCGGGGAAACCACTGATGGGCAATAATGGAGATTTCAGACAACTGGCACCTGGCAAATACCTTGTCAAAGTTGGCTATAAGGGCAGGCCGCAGCGCAGCCAGGTCGATTTTTGGGTACACCCGAAGAAACAGGCGGTACAGGCCCAACCGCAGCCCCAGAAAGCGCCTGCGGCACAGCCAGCGCCCCGGCTTGCAACTCCGCCACCGATAAGGAGGTCGGTATCGCCACAATAAATCATACAGCAATAAAGCTGTTTTTGCAGTTCGGTCGATCAATCTGCCTCTCAGTAATATAAAAACACAGTTGAAGATAGTGTTTCAGCATAACACACTGCCATCAGTGAGTAGTAGAACTGTCAGGCCAAACCGGGTTAAACATCTGAAGAGGTCTCCATGAAAGCAGCATATTGCCAGATTGTCTTTTTCGTTGAATATAATAAAGACTGACTTACCTTGAAAAGATGTCTTGGAGTGCCCAATAAGGCAGTAGAATTAGAAGCGAAAAGACATCCAGGTTAACCCTAGGACATTGTATCCAACAAATTGCACCCTAGATCTGATGAGAAAGCAGTAAATATGAAAGGATTAGGAAGGTTCTGTCTTTTTCTATTTTTGTCCATAACAGTCCAAATGGTCTTTCATCAGTCAGTGAGTGCAGAAACCTTACCCCCAACACCAGTCATTTTGGAGCCTTTGCCAAATACATTATATGGTGGATTAAATCGTATATCAGATGACAAGATTCAAATACCTTTCACAATAAAATGCAGCCAAGATGTTCAACTCAGGTTGAAAATTACTAAACTTATCCCCAACAATACTAGCAGAACTGATGACCAATTTGTAATCGGTATTCCTTCTGTGCTTGGAGTCTCTGATTCAGGTGGAATGATCTATAATTTTAAAATTAATCTTGAAGAAGGTCTTTACTCAGCAACAGCTATTGCTGAAAGTATTGACACCAATGATATTAGTTTTAGTGAAGCCGTAGCGTTTTCAACCAGACTTGATTCAATGGGAGAACAAGACTTTAAAAAAAGACCGGTTGGAAAAACAAAAGAAGATTTAAAAACTAAACACCAACTTCCTCAGCATCTTGAAGACGAATTTGATCCTGGATTAGTGGTAAATCTGCCAAGTAATAAATCTCGTATGATGAAGTCTTCTATTCGTTTTATTCATCCCACCCATAATGAAATATTCGATTATTCAGATCCTTACAAAGGGCTTTTTTATGTTTCTATAGACACGACTGAAAGGCAAGATATTGAACTACGGGTAATGAGAAAAACCGAGTTGGTATATGAAGAAACAATTAAAAAGGAATTTATTTTAGATAGTTATACCAATCCCAATGGTGAAAAAATCTGGTCCTATGATGCCAATGCTACGATACTACCAATTGGTAAATATACAATCCAGGCAAGGCAGATAGAAGCGCATAACGGGAATTGGACTAGCCCGATTACCTTCTATACAGGCAATGAAGCTGTGTATAAAGATTCAGTTGCTGTGGCTAAAACCAATGGAAGTAATCAACACAGTGGCGATAGTCCTTTACCTGGAGGTGTTAATGTCCCCAAGGGTCGAAGTACAGTTGCTCCAACTACACCATTGATCACCCCACAGTATAGGAAAGGACTCGCCCCCGGCGATGACGGTCGATCTGCCCCAACACTTCTCCCATTGCCCAGAGGCGAAGCATTTTCCACCAACAGCCTGACCAGCCTGCCCGTAAAGCACGCGGCAGGACAGAAGCCGGTATATGAATTTGAATACTATGACGGCAGGGCCTGGCGCATGGAGCGATCAATCCGGCCCATAAGTATGCAGACGCCTCAGGGAAATGGGATGACCCAGGTAATCACCAAAACCTCATTCCGGATTTCCAAGCCGGGGAAATATCGATTCCGGGTAAAAACGGATGTATCGGGCTCCCCCTCGAGTCCGTACCAGGAGTTTGTGGTGGTGGACCCGCGGGCCCAGAGCATGGCCCAGGTGAGTGCTCAGGAAGCAGCAGGGCCAAAGCTGCCGCTGCTGAACCCGCAGCTGCCGGCCCACCCCCTCCCCTTCTGGTGCCGTGAACGTAGCTAAGAGTCCGGCCAGGACCGAACAACCACGTCCTCCAGACAATTCTGCTGATTTGTCACGGGGCAAAGACACGGCAACACCGCAACCACCAGCGCAGCGCCAGCTGATGCCGCCTTCGACACCACCCAGGATCACGGCTCCGCGGCCCAACCAGTCCTTTTCAGCCCCTGCCAATGTGACGATTAAAACCAGCCATGATTCGCGTTTCGATCTGGTTTTTGAAATGAGCAAGGATATGGGGAAACCACTGATGGGCAGTAGTGGAGATCTTAGACAATTAGCTCCGGGTAAATACCGGATCAAAGTCGGTTATAAAGGCAGGCCGCAGCGCAGCCAGGTCGATTTTGTGGTGAAAATACCGACCAAGAAGCAGGCGATACAGGCACAACCGCAGCCCCAGAAAGCGCCTGTGACTTCGCCTCCGGCCAGGAGATCGGTATCGCCGTAATACAATATAAAGCAATCAATCTGCCTCTGAGGTTGGGGTGATCAGCCTGATCTTCAGTAATAATTCCAAAATTGCATCACTTGCGTTAAAGGCTTTACTGGCCCTGTCAACGTCGCTCCTGCTCATCCTTAGTTTTCCCAATCATAACCAGAATTGGCTAGCATGGTTGGCTTTGGTTCCATTGATTATTGCATGTTCTCGTAGTGGAATATTCTCCTCTTTAACCCTTGGCTTACTGAGCGGCTCGGTAGCCGCCTTCGGTACATTCATATGGATATTCGAGGTGTCAGGGTTCCGATGGTATCACTTTTTTATTCTCGGCAGCTACTTGGGAATCTACACTGCCTTCTGGTGCAGTGGCCTGTCAATCTTGAATCGCAGAAGATACGTATCGGTACTTGCAGTTCCGGCGCTCTGGTGTGCCCTTGATTATGTAAAGGCCCACGCTGGATTTCTGGCATTTCCATGGGGCTCTTTGGCCCATAGTCAGCACGATAATCTACAACTTATTCAGTTGGCCTCATATACGGGAGAGTATGGGGTAACATTTCTTATTGTCATGACCAATTATGTCATAGCAATGAGTATCTTATACAAAACGTGGCGGTTATTGATTGTGCCCGGGATCGTTCTGGTTGCTGTTAACTGCTGGGGGATGTTGCTGGTGTCTTCAAGCAGTGTTGGCCGACAGCTGAAGGTAGCTGTAGTTCAACCTAATATCCTTCGTCATGAAAGGAAAACTGAGGAAGCTTTTGAAAATTCAGTTGAGCGTCTGGCAGCTCTAACGATTTCTTCGGCTTCTGCTCGCCCTGAGTTGGTTGTCTGGCCTGAAACTGCTGTTAAAAATATAGAAACCGAACCTGTTTTACTGAAAAGAGTTCGCAGCATTTCTCAAACCGTCAATGCACCTATAATTACAGGCAGTTCTGAGGTTTTAAAATTTGCTGAGCGAACTGAACAGCAAAACAGTGTTCAATTCAATAACCGGATTTATAACAGCGCATATCTTGTTAGACCCGATGCTTCACTACTAGGACATTACCGTAAGCGGCTGCTCGTGCCATTCAGCGAATACATCCCCCAGATTCCATTTGTTCAGTGGCCCGGCTGGCTGGTTCCGGAGTCTTTCAACATTACACCCGGCGATGCTTATAAACATTTTTCAATTGCAGAAAGTATCCGAGTAAGTCCGATTATTTGTTGGGAAAATCTTTTTGCAGGTTTTATCGTTGACTTGGTACGAGAGAGCAGCGATCTGATTGTTCAACTCACCAATGACAACCGTTTTGGTAGGACCGCTGCACCCTATCAGCATAATATCGCTTCAGTATTTCGTGCTGTGGAAAACCGCATTCCGATAATAATCGCCTCGAACACCGGCCCATCACAAGTTATTGACAGATTTGGCAGAATTGTTGCTGAAATACCCTATCTGAAAGAAGATGGTGAAATGACAACTTCAATTAGTTTAAGACAAGAGAGAACGTTCTATACCAAATATGGAGATATGTTCGCCAAGGGGTGTATACTTATTGTATTAATTGGATTTGCCTATAGCTTTTCCAGGGCAAAGAGGGGTGATTCAGTTTCTTTCTGAAAGATTCTATTTAACTATTTCAATACGAACATGCTAATGAAATGGTCATTTAATAACTCTGGTGCGAAATTTTATTGCAAGAAAGATATGTTCATTGGCAATCGTAATTCAGTAGTAATAGGTATAGTTAAAGCTTTTTCCTGATTCTCTGCAGGGAAAAGCGATATTTCAATGCTTGAGGTTAGCAGTGGAGATGTCAGACATTGGAGAGAACTATAAAATTTATGCTGTTTTTACTAATCAATGATTGCCCTGCAGCGCGAATTTTCAAATTAAATCGAACCGTACTATTGCTGAGTAGCGGACCGGATCACGATTTATACAATTTAATTGACAGGGAGGCTGCTCGGAGATAATACTGAGCCAACCAGGGTGTCCACCGGACTTGAAAGGGAATCCCGTGAAAATCGGGAACGGGCCCGCCGCTGTAACCGGGGACCGGCATCGCTCGTGCACCGTCTGCACCATCTGCACCGGGGGCACAGCCACTGATCCATGATCGGGAAGGCGCGATGACCGGAATGATCCGGAAGTCAGAAGACCTGCCTTGAGATGCAGCCTGCTTAATCCCCGCGGATCAGGGATTGACAGAACCAGTCTGAGGTGACAGGGCCCCCAGACCAGAAATGGTCCGGGGGCCTTTTTTTATGAACTCATGAATGCCCCCGACCCCAACCCTTTAAGGGAAAAAAGGAGGCAGTTATGCAGAACACCGAGATGTCGTTTGCCAAGTCGGGCGCACTCACCACCAGGGACTGGGACACCTTTCAGGCGATTTTAAGAAAGTGTCTGCGTTTCAAAAAAGATCCTGAAAAAACAGACCTGAAGAAACAGAAGAAATAACCACTTCATACATCTCAACCACTATTTCCACCTGCCCGATCCGACGGAAAGGTGGAAATAGTGGTCCAGACTGTCCTGCCTGCTGGATTTTTTCGATCAACTCATTACTGTTGACTCAGTTATTGTGTTTCAACCCGAATCTGCCCGCCGCTTATGCCCAACGAATACTCGATTGCAATTCACGACTTCATCAGCTCCCGCACGGCAGATGCGTTAACAAACCTGGCCGCTGCAGAGGCAGGGGGTGATGAGGCACTTATTTCCTACTGGCAGGGGCAACTGGACGAATACCGATGGCTGCGCGCTTACTTCAGGGAGCACACCGACCTCAAAGGCTTTGATTACTATGGGTGAGCGTAACATGCTTCTCTTATCACCGACTATAACCTGCTGACCCGGGATCATCATGTCCTACACCTATTTGCTCGATCTTTACAAGGTACTGGAACAGCGTACAACCGCAATCGAGAAGGAACTCGCCGGTGAAGCCGGTTCTGAGCCCAAGCAGCAATACCATACGGGTCGACGAGATTGTCTGACAACTTTTCATTCCTACCTGCTGGAAACGTTTGACCAGAAACTGCCCCGCAGACTGCAGCGGAAAAACAATAAACTGACCGGGGATCGATAAGGATGCATGTTTTGATTTATGGGGCCGGAGCGCTCGGCCAGGCACTGGGCTGTATGCTGGCGGCGGCCGGTAACGAGGTGACGCTGGTCATCAGGGAGCGCTTTCGTCCGGTAATCGAAGAGCGCGGGCTTTCGGTGGACGGGATATTCGGCAGTTATCATGCTGAACCAACGCGGATGCGCCTGACAACATCGATCATTCATACGGACGGCTTCCTACTTCGATGCTGTGCTGATCACCACCAAATCTTACGATACCGCAGCGGCGGTCGATGATATCAACACGCTGAAGGACTGCCGCTGTCCGGTCGTATCGATGCAGAACGGCTGCGGCAATGTTGAGCAACTCATCGATGTTCTGGGCACTGAGCGCAGCTTCGGTGGTCGGGTGATAACCGGCTTTGAGATTGCACATCCCGGCCGGGTCAGCATCACCGTTTCAGCCGACGATGTCCACATCGGTGCCGGTATCGGCGGATCGATTCCCGAGCAGGCGGCTCTGCTGGCTGAGACCATTAATAGCGCCGGCCTTCCCTGCATCGCCGTCGAAGATATCCATCGCTCTTTATTTGCTAAACTGCTTTACAACTGTGCCCTCAATCCCCTCGGTGCGATATTAGGGGTGACATACGGTGCTTTGGCCGAGCAGCAGGAGACGAGAGCGATTATGGATTCGGTAATCGAGGAGACGTTCAGCGTAATCACAGCGCTGGGAAAACAACTGGAGTGGAACACTCCTGAAGAGTACAAACACCACTTCTATCAAGGTCTGATTCCCGCCACCCGTGAACATCGATCATCGATGCTGCAGGATCTGGAACAGGGAAAGCCCACCGAGGTCGAGGCCCTGGTCGGCTATGTGTCAGAAAACGGCCGCTGCTTTGATATCCCCACACCCAGCTGTGACCTGCTTACCCGGATGATCCGCTTCAAGGAGCGAGTTCCCCCGTCACCTTAAGCGAGCCCCTCAGCCGGTGGTTTCAGGCGCTGGTACAACCATGTTCCAGAGCAGACAGGTTCGGACATCATAAATGTCGCTGCGTCGAGGTTTGATCGCAAAGGTCTCAGTGGTAACGTCGGCAGGATCATAGGTCTGGACAAGTTTTTTAAGAGCCTCGCCCTGTTCCGTTTCAAGCGCCTGCAGCTCTTCTTCAAGCTGGGCTGCTGCCTGCTCGGCCCGTCTGACATCGTCTTTTTCCCTGCCGATTCTGCCGGCTTTTCTGATCGAGCCAGCGGTCCGGGTCACGGTCGTCGAAGAAAGTGCTTTGCGGCCAAGAAAGGCGCCGAGCACCGCAGTACCGAAGGAGATGATGGTATCGGTGGTTTTCGTCGCCACATCGGCCTCTTCTTTTTCAAGCCTGGCATAGGCGCTGTCCAGTTTTTTCGTGAGCCGCTCTTTTTTGATCTGGAACTTTTCAGCCAGTTTTTCCGCGGCCTCCTCCTTGTCCTGGCGGAGCCGATCGCTGACCCGCACCAGAAAGTCCGCCTCGCTCTCCCCCGGCTGCGATTCCATCTTCAGCGAGGCTACCCGAAACAGGTTGAGCCGCCGGTTCTGGTACAGATAGTCGCTAAACTCCTTCTCATACCGGCTCAAGCTTTTAAGCGACAGCAAGTGTCCGGGCAGGCTGTAGAACCGGCTTCCATCGGGACTGATATCGGCACATGAACTTAAATCGACATCCGATTCAGCACTGTTTTGCCAGCCTGCATCATCCTTGAAATCTTCATCCAGGTAAAGCTTCAGGCTCACCCTGCTCGATTCATCGATATTTCTGCGGCTGTTATAGAAGCGCACCGTTGCCTCCGCCGCCAGCCACGGCTCGAAGATAATCTCTTCGGTGTAGACATTCGCCAGGTGAAAACGCTGATCGATACCTTCATTCAGTAGCGGACGCTGAAGCTGGGTGCCTGCACTTCTTCCATTGCCCTCGCCTGCAGTTGAGGCTGCCGTCTCAGCAATCTTTGAAACGGCGGGACGATCTTTCATCAGCGTGGCAATATCCTGCAGACTGATCGGACCTTTCAGATAGGACATCACCCAGCGGGTCTCAAACAGCAGCGGTTCGTCGAGATGGGCGGAGGTGAGCAGAAACTGCCGTCCCTTCATGTCCGAGAGCAGACTCCGCACCATCGACCGGTCCAGGCTGCCGCCGCTGCCGCCGACGATACCCTCGAGCACCCGATCCTGATCCTGGGTGGTCTGCAGCCGGCCGACAAACCAGGTCCCGATGTTGGAAAGCCCTTTGTAGTCGAGATCCACCGGATTCTGGGTGGCGAGTACGACACCGACTCCGTAGGCGCGGGCCTGTTTGAGCAGCAGCAGCATCGGTTTTTTCGACGGCGGGTTGGCGCTGGGCGGAAAGAAACCGAATATCTCGTCCATATAGAGCAGCGCCTTTAGAGATGAGGTTCCCTGCTGCCGCCGCATCCAGCCGATCATCGCATTGAGCAGCAGGGTCACGAAAAACATCCGCTCGGTCTCGGACAGGTGGGCGATCGAAAAAATAGCGGTCCGCGGTCTTGCGTCTTCACCGTAGAGCATCTTCTGGATATCGAGCGGTTCTCCCTGGAGCCAGGCTCCAAACGCTGGACTGGCGATGACATTGTTGAGCAGCATGGCCAGCTTCATGCGCTCGGCTTGAGGAAAAAAGCTGGAAAGCCCGAACACCCCGACCTTGTCAAACGGTGGGTTGACGATGGCGCCAATCAGCGCTTCCAATGACAGATCCTCTTCGTTTCTCCAGAAATGCAGCAGAATCGAAGAGATCAGTATATGCTCGCGGCTGGTCAGCGGGTCCCCCTTGATATTGACCAGTGACAAGAGGCTGGTCGCGGTCGAGCCCACCAGTGCGTTGAGGCTGTCCTGATCCTCGAGTACCTCAGCAGCAGGCGCGGTGAAACCGGAAACAATAGAAACGCCGACTCCGGCGCTGGAGCCGGGCGTGTAGAGTGTCACCGGTGCTTTGCTTTTCAGCGCTTCGATGCGCCGGCGCCCCTGGCCCCAGGATTCGAGGCCTTCTTTCCAGTCGGCTGCGGTCTTCTCAGCCATTTGCTCGACCGAGAGGTTCTTCCTCGAAGCTTCCGCCGGATCGATCCAGGGCTGAAAATCTTCCGGCGCCAGATCCGGAAAGGTGAGCAGCAGATTGGCCATATCCCCTTTGGGGTCGATGATAATTGACGGGACATCGTCCATGATCGCCTCTTCTATCAGGCCGATGCCCAGACCGGTTTTACCGCTGCCGGTCATACCGATGATGACCCCGTGGGTGGTCAGGTTCTTGGATTTGTAGAGCAGGGGCAGCCCGGTCGGCTCCTGATCGCCGATCGGCAGTTCCCGGCCCAGATAGAAGAGCCCCAGTTTTTCATACGCCAGATTCTTTTCCACTGATCACCTCGAGCTATGACGGTTTTGAGAACGAGAAAAGATGTGCTGCTGAACCATTACCTGCCACCTGACATAATGAGTTCATTTATCCCTGTTTTGTCAACAGCTTTCAAGCATCGATGAACAATCTTCACTTTGCCCGTCCAGCCGATAATGGTTATCATGTGGCAATTGATCCCTGTCTGAGCCTGTTGCGTCTGAAAACACGGTTCCGGGCAGGTTGACAGAGATGTACACCTTTACTATAAACGCGTTGATGAACCACTCTCCCATTGATTCCTCTGCTGGCAAACTGACCAGAAGAAAGCTCCTGAAGATTGGTGCCGCCGGCGGCGCACTTGGCACACTCGCCTACTTCGGCCTGCGTTCGGACAGCGGCCTGAAGACGGTGCGGCAAAGCCGGCCGATGATGGGAACCATTGTCAACCTGGTGGTCAACGGAGAAGATGAAGCCGCCTGCCACGCCGGTATTGGCGCCAGTACCGAACGGATGGAATCGCTGGCCCGGATGATGAGCACCTACGTGCCCGACAGCCCTCTGTCGCAGCTGAACCGCGACGGTGTCCTGAAAAACTGTCCGGCGGAACTGATCGAGGTCTTCGGGCTGGCCCGGGAAATGAGCGAATTGAGCGGCGGTGCTTTCGACCCCACCGTGCTGCCGCTGGTCCGACTGTTTAAAGAAGTCAGGGAAACCGGGATCTTGCCCGCTGAGCAAAAAATAAAAGAAATTTTGCAACTGGTCGATTACCGATATATTGTTGTCAAGGATGACAACAGCGTCGAATTCTCAAAGCCCGGTGTTTCGGTAACGCTTGACGCCGTAGCCAAAGGCTATATCGTCGATCAGGGAATTTCCGTCCTCCAGGAACTCGGCCTGAACAATGCCTTTATCGAAGCCGGCGGAGACCTGAAGGTGATCGGTCACCGATATGACGGTAAACCTTGGAAAATCGGCATACGAAACCCGCGCAGCGGCGATCTCAAAAACCTCAGGACCATCGAAATGAGCGATCGGGCCATCGCCACTTCCGGCGACTATATGCAGTATTTCACCGAGGATAAAAAAATTCATCATATCATCAACCCATACACCGGATTCTCCCCGGTTTATACCGCTTCGAGCTCAATTATCGCTCCAACCGTCGCCAGAGCAGACGGCCTGGCCACGGCCACCATGGTGCTTGATCCTGAAGCGTCCATCGCCCTTCTCGAGCAGCTCCCGGACTGCGAGGGATATTTGATCGACAAAGAGCTGAACCGCTACCAGACACAAGGGTTTTTCAACTGAAATGAACAGGGTTACGATAGAAAAAGGCCTCGATCTGCCGATCGGCGGCGCACCTGACAGCTTGGTAACGAAATCGGCAGCGGTCGAACATGTCGCCTTGATCGGAGATGACTATGTCGGTATGAAGCCGACCATGCTGGTCAAGGAGGGTGATCACGTTGCCTGCGGAGCACCGCTTTTCACCGACAAAAAAAATGAAGGTGTCACCTTTACCGCTCCGGTCGGCGGAGAGGTTGTCGCGGTCAATCGCGGGGCCAAACGCAAGTTCGAGTCACTGGTGATCAGAGTCGAGCAGACTGAGAGCCTCTCTTTCTGTAAGCCGGGAACCGGAGCCGCCGGTCTCGGTGCTGAAAAACTGCGCAGCCTGCTGATCGAATCCGGTATGTGGTGCTCACTGAGGACGCGGCCCTACGGCAAGATAGCACCAGTCAAAAGCGAGCCTGCCTCGATTTTTGTAACCGCCATGGACAGCTCCCCCCTGGGAGCCGACCTGAAGATCATTATCGAGTCCAAAAAGGACGATTTCGTCGCCGGCATGCAGGCCCTGGCGGTGCTCGCCGATGTACCGATTCACCTCTGTCACGCCGGTGACCTGGCAACTTTTGAGGGTTTGCCGGACAGCGTCGAACAAACCGCTTTCGAAGGGCCGCACCCGGCCGGGCTGCCCTCCACCCATATTCATTTTCTCGATCCGGTTCATGAAACTAAAACGGTCTGGCAGATCGGCGCCCAGGACGTCTGCGCCGTCGGCGGCCTGCTGCAGACCGGCCGGCTCTGCAGCGAGCGGATCGTCGCCCTCGGCGGCCCGCTGGTCAAAAAGCCGCGGCATATCGAAACCATCGCCGGGGCTTCGATTCTCGAGCTCTGCCGGGATGAGCTGATCGAAGGCATGGAAGGCCGGCTGCTCTCAGGCTCGATTCTAGACGGCCGGCAGGCCGATACGATTCACGGCTTTCTGGGCCGCTATCACCAGCAGATAAGCTGCCTGCCCGAAGGCGACGGCCGGCAGCTGTTCGGCTGGCTGCGGCCGGGAGGAGAGCGTTTCTCAGTGACCAGGGCATTTCTTTCCGCCTTCACCAGACCGGAAACCATCAACTTCAACACGGCCATCTACGGCGGCAATCGTGCCATATTCCCGGTGGGCAGCTACGAGAAGGTCATGCCGCTCGACATCGTCCCTGTCTATTTCCTGAAAAGCATTGCCTCGGGCAACACTGAGCGGGCCAAAGAGCTGGGCTGCCTGGAACTGATCGAAGAAGATCTTGCCCTCTGCTCCTTTGTCTGCCCCGGTAAAAATGAATTCGGTCCGATGCTGCGCCGGACCCTGACCACCATCGAAGAGGAAGGATGAATCAAAACCATTTGAGCCACTATGAAATCGATCAATAAATTCTTTCTCGACATCAAGCCTCACTTTGAGAAGGGCGGCAAATACGAACGGCTCTACCCGCTCTACGAGGCTTTCGATTCATTTCTCTTTTCGACCACCAAGTCCACAGAGGCAGCACCCCACATCCGCGACGCAGTCGATCTGAAACGGATCATGATCACCGTCATCATCGCCCTGATCCCCTGCACCATCATGGCGCTCTGGAACACCGGCTACCAGGCCAATCTGGTGCTGGCCGAACTCGGTGCACTGCCCGACGGCTGGCGCGGCGCGGTCATGCAGGTGATCGGCATCGACTCCGGATCGCTCATCTCCAACATGGTGCACGGCTCGCTCTATTTCTTCCCGATCTACCTGGTGGTGGTTATCGTCGGCAGTATCTGGGAAGCGATATTCAACCTGATCAGGGGACATGAATTTTCAGAGGCCTTCCTGGTAACCAGTCTGCTGCTGCCGCTGACCCTGCCGCCCACCATCCCGCTCTGGCAGGTTGCCGTCGGCACCAGTTTCGGGGTGATTTTCGCCAAGGAGGTGTTCGGCGGCGTCGGCAAGAACTTTATGAACCCGGCACTGGCCTGCCGCGCCTTTATCTATTTCGCCTACCCGGCCCAGATGACCGGTGACCGGGTCTGGACCGCGGTGGACGGCTATTCGAGCGCAACCCCGCTCACCGCTCTGCCCCAGGCAACAACCGCCGACCCGATGGCCGCTCTGGACATCTCCTGGGCTCAGGCGTTTTTCGGTACCATGCCGGGCTCGATGGGCGAGACATCGACCCTGGCCTGTCTGCTCGGCGCAGCCCTGCTGTTGATCACCGGCGTCGCCTCCTGGCGGATCATGCTGTCGATGCTGATCGGCGCGGTGCTTACCGGGGTGGCCTTCAACCTGGTGCCCGACCCGACGAACCCGCTCTATGCACTGCCGGTCCATTATCATCTCGTTTTCGGCGGTTTCGCTTTCGGTCTCGTCTTCATGGCCACTGACCCGGTCTCGGCCGCCCAGACCCAGACGGGCCAATGGCTGTTCGGCCTGCTGATCGGTTTTCTCGTTATTTTCATCAGGGTCGCCAACCCGGCTTATCCGGAAAGCGTCATGCTGGCCATCCTGCTCGGCAACGTCTTCGCCCCGCTGTTCGACTATTTCGTGGTGCGGGCCAATATCAGGAGGAGGATCGTTCGACATGGCTGAAGAACACCACCCTCTCAAACCGTTTTATTCGGTGCTGGTGCTGGCCTTTGCCTGCTCCGCCCTGGTTGCCGCCGCGGCGGTCGGCCTGAAGCCGCTTCAGCAGGCCAATAAGTCGCTCGATCAGAAGAGAAATATTCTCGCCGCGGCCGGCCTCTACGAAGCGGGCGCCGATATCGAGGAACAGTTTTCATCGATCGAGGCGAGGGTCGTCAAGCTTGACAGCGGCACCTTTGCCGAAGACCCGTCAATCGATCCGGCAACCTTTGATCAGCGCGAGACGGCCAAGCAGGACCAGACCAGTACCCTGCTCGAACCGGAAAAAGACATTGCCGGCATCAGGCGCCAGGAGAATTACTCCCTGGTCTATCTGGTTAAAGACGGCGACAAGCTGGAGCAGGTCGTCCTGCCGGTGCGCGGTAAAGGGCTCTGGTCGACCATGTACGGATACGTTGCCGTTGATGGTGATCTCAACACGATTCGGGGTGTCTCTTTTTACGAACACGGCGAAACCGCAGGCCTCGGCGGAGAGATAGAGAACCCGCGCTGGCAGCAGGGTTGGGAAGATAAAAAGATCTACGGTCAGGACAATGACGTCGCTCTTGATTTCGTCAAGAGCAGCGCCTCGGCCGGCCCCGAGCAGCAGGCCTACCAGATAGACGGCCTGTCCGGGGCTACCCTGACCACCCAGGGTGTCGAGGATATGATGCAGTTCTGGTTCGGCGAACACGGCTTCAAGCCGTTTTTTGAGCAGTTACGCAGTGGAGGTTTAAATGGCTGAAACCAACAAGGAACTTCTGTTCCAATCAGTTTTCAGGCGCAATCCGATCGCCCTGCTGGTCCTGGGTATCTGCTCGGCCCTGGCGGTTACCGGCCAGATGTCGACCGCGCTGGTGATGTCGGTCTGCGTGACTTTGGTCACCGGCTTTTCGAGCCTGACGATTTCGATCGTCCGTTACCAGATTCCCAACACGGTAAGGATCGGCCTGCAGATCATGGTCATCGCCACTCTGGTTATTTTTGTCGACCAGATCCTCAAGGCGTTTTTCTATGAACTCTCCAAGCAGCTCTCCATCTTCGTCGGCCTGATCATCACCAACTGTATCGTCATGGGCCGGGCCGAAGGATTCGCCATGTCCAACCCGCCCATCCCGAGCTTCATCGACGGCATCGGCAACGGACTCGGCTACGGCTTCATCCTGATGAGTGTCGCCTTCGTCCGGGAGCTGTTCGGCGCCGGGTCAATTTTTGGTTTCGAGATCCTCACCACCGTCAACAACGGCGGCTGGTACGTTCCCAACGGCATGCTGGTGCTGCCGGCTAGCGGCTTTTTCCTGATTGCGCTGCTGATCTGGCTGATCCGTACCTTCGATCCTGAGCAGCAGGAGACGAACTGATGCATTATCTCGATATCATTTTCCGCTCGCTTTTTATCGAGAACCTGCCGCTCAGCTTTTTCCTCGGCATGTGTACCTTTCTGGCGATCTCCAAGAAGGTGACCTCGGCGGTCGGCCTCGGCCTGGCGGTGATAGTGCTGACCGCGATCACGGTACCGCTGAATAATTTTCTGCTCACCACCCTGCTCGAAGACGGCGCCCTTGCCTGGCTCGGCCAGCCCGATATCGACCTGAGCTTTCTCGGTCTGCTGATCTATATCGCCACCATTGCAGCGGTCGTGCAGATCCTCGAGATGGTGCTGGACAAGTTCGTCCCGGCGCTCTACAACACGCTCGGTATTTTCCTGCCGCTGCTGACGGTAAACTGCGCGATTCTCGGTGCATCGCTGTTCATGGTTGAGCGGGATTACACCTTTTTAGAAAGTAGTGCTTACGGGATCGGCGCCGGCGGCGGTTTCATGCTGGCTGTAGTGGCCCTGGCCGCCATCCGTGAAAAATGTGAGTATGCCACCCCGCCGAAAGGACTGCGGGGACTGGGCATGACTTTTATATCTGCCGGACTGATGGCCATGGCTTTCATGGGTTTTGCCGGCATCAGCTTTTAACCATCCCACCGATACGCTTATCGGAGAATGACGGATGAATGAAATAATATACGGCGTTTCGATATTTCTGGCGATTCAGTTCGTCCTGGTATTTCTGATCGTCATGACCAAGAAGGCACTGCTGCCGGGCGGCGACCTGACCATCGTGATCAACGAGGACAAGGAGCTTAAAACCAGCCCGGGCGGCAAGCTCCTGACCGCACTGGCTGACCAGGGCATCTATCTGTCATCGGCCTGCGGCGGCGGCGGCAGCTGCGCCCAGTGCCGCTGTATTGTTGAGGAGGGAGGCGGATCCATCCTGCCCACCGAAGAATCGGCCATCACCCGTCGCGAAGCCCGGGAGGGATACCGGCTGGCCTGCCAGGTTCCGGTAAAACGGGACATGAAGATCGAAGTCCCGCCGGAAATGCTCGAGACCAGGAAATGGCAGTGCGTGGTCGAGTCCAATGAGAACGTGGCCACCTTCATCAAGGAACTGGTCCTCAGGTTGCCGGAGGACGATGAGGTCAACTTCAAGGCCGGCGGCTACATCCAGATCGAGGTTCCGCCCCATGAACTGGACTATCAGAGCTTCGACATCGACAACCGCTTCCTGGCCGACTGGCGCAAGTTCAAGATGTTCCAGTACAAGTCCCATGTCTACATCCCGGTGACCAGGGCCTACTCGATGGCCAACTATCCCCAGGAAAGCGGTATCATCAAGCTCAACGTCCGCATCGCCAGCCCGCCCCCCGGCGAACCGGCGGCGCCCCCGGGCCAGGCATCGTCCTACATCTTCAACCTCAAGGAAGGTGATGAGGTGACGATCTCCGGACCCTACGGCGATTTTCTTATCGAAGACGGTGACTCGGAGATGCTCTATATCGGCGGCGGCGCCGGCATGGCACCGCTGCGCAGCCATTTATTCGATCTCTTCAAACGGATGAAGACCGAACGCAAAGTTTCATTCTGGTACGGCGGCCGCTCGATGAAGGAGGTCTTCTATCAGGAAGAGTTCGAAAAACTCGCCGAAGAGCATGACAATTTCACCTTCAACCTGGCCCTTTCCGAACCATTGCCGGAAGACAACTGGGAGGGGTATACCGGATTTATTCATCTGGTGCTCTATGACAATTATCTCAAGGATCACCCCGCTCCGGAAGATATCAGCTACTATATCTGCGGGCCGCCGATGATGCTCCAGTCGGTGCTGGAAATGCTCGACAATCTCGGTGTCGAGCCGGAAAATATCCATTTCGACGATTTCGGAGGCTAGCCTGCAATGACTGCCTTTCTGACCACCCTGGGATTCACTCTGGTGCTGTTCATCGGCGCCGCGCTTATCTTCAACTACTGCAAGCGCCGAACCGCACGTTCCAAACATCCGCTCAGCGGCATGTGCCAGAAGGACGGCGGTACCATGTGCTGCAGCTGCTCTTCTGCCGCCCAGGCGATGATTCCCAAACGCTAGTTCTCACCGGCTGACAGCCGTTTCCTGCCGCTCTTTCTCTGTGCACCAAGGATAGATTTCCGTCCATTTTACCGTGGTCTGCCAAATTCCTGAGCACTGATCAGAACTTCCATATACCAAAATGGTGCATAAAATATTTCATATAATGTAAATGGCTGTACCATAATTTGACATTTTCACCAACAACCGGTATCATAACAACGAATTTCAACGCTCTTACCACCATGCTGATTGACCAACTGAACCTCGATATCATCAGGCACCTCAAAGAGGGGCGCAAATCCTTCAAGAAGATCGCTGTTGCCCTCGGTGTTACCGAAAACACGATACGGTCCCGGGTCAACAAGCTCTCTGACGAGGGAATCCTCGATTTTACCGGCAATATCGACCCGGATTCACTGAAAGGGCATCGGCTGCTCTACCTCGGCGTGAAGCTGACCGATCTTGATATTTCCCGTAAAGGTGAGGATTTCAGTAAGCTGCCCGGCGTCTTATCCGCGGCCATCGTCACCGGACGCTACGACCTGATCCTGCAGGTGCTGCTCAACGAGGATTTCAACCTGCTCGAGTTCATAACCGAACATGTATCGAAAATCGAAGGGGTTCAAACGGTGGAGAGCTTCATTGTCTACAAGGGCTACAATCTGAAGGTACCCTACATTCTCTAACAGCCGCAGGTGAGCCCGAACAGCAAACTATTGAAAATACGCGGGGGAACAAACGATGATCGTCGGAATCCTGAAGGAAATCAAGGTGGCGGAGAATCGGGTCTGCATGACCCCGGCCGGTGTCGAGACCATGATTCAGCACGGCCACACCATGCTGGTCGAAAAGAGTGCCGGGGTCGGCAGCGGCTTCGAGGACAGTGTCTACCTGGAAGCCGGCGCCGAGTTGGTCGAAACCGCTGCAGAAATCTATCAGCGGGCCGAGATGGTGATGCATGTCAAAGAACCGCAGCCCGCTGAGTATCCCCTTATCCGCGAGGGCCAGATCGTTTTCACCTATCTGCACCTGGCCGCCGAAGAAATGCTCACCAGGGCGCTGATAGAGTGTAAATCGGTCAATATCGCCTACGAGACCATCCAGAAAGGAGACGGTTCCCTTCCCCTTTTGACGCCGATGAGTGAAGTGGCCGGCCGCATGGCGGCTCAGGAAGGCGCAAAATACCTGGAAATGCCCCAGGGCGGAAGAGGAATCCTGCTGGGCGGCGTCCCCGGAGTCGCACCCGGTACCGTTATCGTCATCGGCGGCGGCGTGGTCGGCATCAATGCGGCTAAAATCGCCTGCGGCCTCGGGGCACAGGTCTATCTGCTCGATACCAGCCTCGAACGGCTGCGCTATCTGAGCGAGGTCATGCCCAGCAATTGCTATCCGGTGATGAGCAGTGTTCCGACCCTGCGCAGACTGCTGCCCGAGGCCGATCTGGTCATCGGTGCAGTTCTGATCCCCGGCGGCAAGGCTCCCAAACTGATTACCAGAGACGATCTGTCGCTGATGAAACCGGGATCGGTTCTGGTCGACGTGGCCATCGACCAGGGCGGCTGTTTCGAGACTTCGAAGCCAACCACCCACACCGAACCGACCTACGAGGTCGACGGTATTGTCCATTACTGCGTGGCCAACATGCCCGGTGCAGTGGCCAAAACCTCGACCCTGGCACTGACCAACGCGACGCTCCCCTATGCCATCGAAATCGCTTCCAAAGGCTGGAAGAAGGCCTGCCGGGAAAACCCGGAAATCACCCCCGGGGCCAACGTTGTTCTCGGCCATGTAACCTATGACCGTGTCGCCGAGGCCTTCGGACTCGATTATACTGAGATTTCAACGCTTCTCTCTTGAGCAGCTGCCTGCTCAATCCCGGAGCCGGTTCTCCAGTAACCTCCCCGGCTCCGGGAGCCTCCTTGCGATCAAGCCAATGAAGCATCGCCGGCAGGCTTCCTCTCGGCGGTTCGTCATAAAGCGATTTTTTCCTTTTCTTCTTTGAGCCCCGGCGGTACCGTACATTCATTCTCAGCGATATACTGAAAAAAGGGATGAAGCGGAACCAATGTCTGAAACCGTCAAGAAATCAATAAAAGCAATAAAGAGCGAGGCGAAAACGGGACAGCTTGGGACGTTTTCCGGGGTTTTCACACCGAGTATCCTGACCATTCTCGGCATCATTTTGTTTCTCCGGCTTGGTTATGTCACCGGCAGTTCCGGGGTCGGCCGAGCGCTGATCATCCTGGCGATTGCCAACCTGATCACGATTATCACCAGCATGTCGCTGGCCGCCATCGCCACCAACCTGAAAGTCAAGGGCGGCGGCGATTATTACCTGATATCGAGAACACTCGGCTATAAATTCGGCGGTTCGATCGGTATCGTCCTCTTTCTGGCCCAGTCCGTCTCGGTCGGTTTTTACTGTATCGGCTTTGCCGAAGCGGTACACAGCCTGGTTCCCGACCTGCCACACCCCGCCTTTCTGGCGGCCGCAGCAATCGCCGCTCTTTTTGTGCTCGCCTGGCTCGGCGCCGACTGGGCGACCAAGTTCCAGTATATCGTCATGGCCCTGATCGCTGCGGCGCTCATCTCGTTTTTCGTCGGCGGAATCGGACAGTGGCACCAGTCCGTCTTTATCGAAAACTGGGCCGTTCCCGGCCATGCCCCGCCGTTCTGGGTAGTGTTCGCCGTCTTCTTTCCGGCGGTCACCGGATTTACCCAGGGGGTCTCCATGTCCGGAGATCTGAAGGATCCCGGCAAGAGTCTGCCGATGGGCACCTTCCTCGCCGTAGGCCTCTCCATTGTCGTCTACTTTTTTGTCATCGTCATTTTCGCCGGCGTCCTGCCAAACAGCGAGCTGGCAAACGATTTTCAGGCCATGCAGCGGGTATCAAGATACAGCTTCCTGATCGATGCCGGCGTTATCGCCGCCACCCTCTCATCGGCGATGGCCTCATTTATGGGCGCACCGCGAATCCTGCAGTCGCTTGCCGCTGATCGTATTTTTCCGCTGCTCCACATCTTCGCGCACGGCGCCGGGCCCGCCAACAATCCCCGCCGGGGTGTCCTGCTGACCGGGGCAATCGCCCTGATAACTCTCAGCCTCGGGCAGCTGAACCTGATCGCCGCCGTCGTCTCGATGTTCTTTCTGATCTCCTACGGCCTGCTCAACTACGCCACCTATTTTGAAGCCGACACCGAATCGGCCTCCTTCAGGCCGCGATTCAGATTCTTCAACAAATATATCAGCCTTGCCGGCTGCTTTTTGTGTCTCTCCATCATTTTAGCTCTCGATCTGGTCTACGGGCTGGTTGCCTTTGCGCTGATGTTCGCCATTTATGTGTACCTCAGGCAGAGCGACAAACCCTCACGCTGGGCCGACTCGAGCCGATCGCACGCCTATCGGCGGATGCGCTCCTACCTGCTGCGCATGAGTGATATCGCCGAGCACCCAAACGACTGGTATCCCCATATCCTGGCATTTACCAGTCATCGTCAAAACAGGGAGAAACTGCTTCGCTTCGGGGACTGGATCAGCGGCAAGAACGGTCTGATGACCGCGGTCAAGGTCGTTTCAGGAACCGGTATGTTGTGCAGGAGAAGAAAGACCGAGGCGCTGGAACAACTTCAGGAGGATATCACCGCCACCGGGCTGCCCTGTTTCGCCGAAGCTATCTGCTCGGACGATTTTTCAAAATCGATGTCGACCCTGCTTCAGTCGCACGGCATCGGCCCGCTCAAGGCCAATACGGTTCTGGCCAACTGGCACCACAAGCCCGACGATCTCGTCGCCGGACTCGAGCAGCTGCGTTACGGCCACAACCTCAGATCCGCCTTCGTCCAGGGCTATAACCTCGTTGTCTTCCACTGCAAAACCAGTCGCTGGGAACAACTCTCTCAACCGGAGACCAAGCGGGAGAAGATCGATATCTGGTGGGAAACAGAGGACAACAGCAGCCGCCTGATGCTTCTTTTTGCTTACCTGACAACCAGGTCAAACGACTGGAGCGGAGCCGAAATTCGAGTCATTACCAGCGACTCTCCCGATTTTTTCATGGCCAGGGATCATCTTGCCGAGTTCTTCGATGAGGTCCGTATCCCCGCGGAACCGATTGTCGTCGACGATATGGCCCCCGAGACCATTCTCGAGTACTCGAAAGAGGCCGACCTGGTGTTTCTGCCGTTCAAGATTCAGCATTCACTGCTGACCGACAGCGCCGGCTACAGCCTCGAACGCGTCCTTCCCCAGCTTTCCGCCACAGCACTGGTCATGGCAGCGGAAGAGATCGATCTGGACGCTCTTCCGGAGGAAGGCAAGGCCGGCATGCTGGCAGAGGCCATGGATGACCTGCTCGAGCTCGAGAAGAAGCTGCATCGCCTTGAAAAGGAAGAAGAAAAGACCACCCATCTGATCGAAAAGCTCAGCGCAGATATACAAGAAAAAGGAGATGACCCCGATGACGATGCGGCCCGGGAAAAGGAACTTCTTACCGCTCAAAAAAACGCCGAGCGGCTCTTTCGCAAGATCGCCAAAACCCGGGCACTCCATGAAGATTCGCTGGCCCGGGTCAAGGAGCTCGGCGGCACATTAAAGTCAGAAGAGGAGTAACCGGCCTATTCTTTCAGGCGTACGTTCAGGGACCCATCGACCACGCTGATCGAATCTACCCCATCTGAAAATGTCTTCCAGAAGCCTTCACCGGACCCGAATTCACTGACAAGATCGATGTTTTTGAGACCGCCGAGCCAGGCGTTGGGCATCGGTACCCCCATGACGCTGACACCTTTTAAAACCACGACCGGCCGGGCCTCCCGGTAGGCCAGCTCAGCACCGGCGCTGACCCTCAGCGTTTTACCGCCAAGCATCGGAAAATCAGGGTCAAGCGGAACCAGCAGTTTGACACTGATCATGCTCTCGGCCAGATCGACGGCCAGTTTATCAGCCAGATCAGTGTTTTGGGCGATCATCGCATTGAGTTCGCGCTCGCTGAAACTTATCTCACGAGACAGCCCTTCCTCGCTGTATTTCTCAGGTGCCAGCGCACGGCCTTCAGTGGGAGCCGGCTGCTGCTTATCTTTCTTAGGAGAAGATGGCAGCTTCAGGCTGTCATTTCCCAGGCCGGCCAACTCCTCAAACGCCTCGAGTTTGGCCGTCAGCTGCTCCTCTTCGCCGGCCGAGAGAACAACCGGTTCAAACGGAGCTGGGAATAAGAAAAACTTTATCACCAGGGCGGTGCCGATAACTGCAAAACACACTGAGGCGAAAACGATGCTCAGCACCTGCATGCCTGAAAAGCCTTTGCGCAGCTGGTTGTCAATCTGTCTGTTGGGTTCTTCGATCATAGCGATATCTGCATTTTGCTGTCAGGCGGCAGGGCGAATTGGAACAATCATCATCTGGATGTTCAACAATGCTTTGCTACTGCTCCGATAGTTGTTCAGCGGCTCCACACCTTTGGTCAACGTTTGATGACACGATACAATACCAGCAGCAGAACCGCCCCGCCGATGGCCAGCAGCAGGCTGCCCAGGTTAAATCCGGTCACATTGCCCAGGCCGAGGGCCGAACCCAGGTAGCCGCCGACAAAAGCACCGGCAATACCGAGTAGAATGGTAACGAAAATTCCGCCTGGATCGTCTCCCGGCGTGATAAACTTGGCAAGTACACCAACGATAAGTCCCATGATAATCCACGATAGAATTCCCATTCCAGCCCCCTTGGATCTGTGTCGCTTTTTTCTATGTAAGCAGTGACAGGTTCTTCAGAAAATCGCCCTGTTGTCACATGAATATGAGCATTGGCCCGGCCAAAATCAATCTGAGACCCTCTCTATCGGGATATTTATGGCTACCTTGAAAAATTGTCTTTTTGCCCGAACTCTGCGTTGCACATGAAAATTTTATCCTCGGAATATCAATTATATGCCTGCGGCAACATGTTCATGTGCGCCTTGATTTTGAGCTAAAATCCTAATTTTGCAAGGCACCCATATGTCAACTGTCAGCCAAACCGGCAGCATTTTCAGACTCAATCATTTATCGGACCACTTCTATTGTGACATCCATCAGGCCCCGTTCGGTATCTTCGACCCTGCTGAACGCATACCTGCTCAGGTCGATTATCCTACCGTCAATAAAGGGGCCGCGATCGTTGATCTTGACGACGACGCTTTTTCTGTTTCTGAGGTTAGTCACCCTGACTCTGGTACCGAACGGCAGCGTCTTGTGTGCCGCCGTCAGCGCCAGCTGGTTGAACCGCTCACCGCTCGATGTCCTTCTGAACTGAAACTTCATCGCGTAAAATGACGCCACCCCGCGCTCGTTATAACCGATCAGTTTCGGGTCGCTGCGATATGCCACTTTCGTGCAGCCGGAAAGCGTGCAGAAGAACAGCGCAGCCAGGATGACCAGAAAGATACGAAGCATTTTGGTATGATTGATATTTTTCATTGCTATTTACATTTTTCATGCCGCCGCATTAGAGCCGCTAAAGCAGCGACCCTAAAATACTGGCACTCAGCACCACAATCCGCCTTTTAAAGTGCCGCCCATTCAGGGAACTGATCAGGAGCTAGCAGAAATGTTTCAATAAGTTTTACTATCAGAAATCCATGTTTTTTACCCCATTGTTTACGCACCATTAAGCTCTATTGTTAGCTTACCGACAGTGCTTAAATATTATAAGATATCAGATAGCCATTTCGTAATCGAGCACTGTAACAATATCATCAACAGACACACGGAATCGGCTCTCTCTGCAAAATCTGATCTCTCACTCACCCACAGAGGTATGGTATGAAAGCTCTAATCAGCTCCATTTTATTCGCAGCAGCACTTCTGGTGACAATTCCGGCGCATAGTGCCCACCATGAGAAAGATATCGTCGACACCGCAGTTAAAGCAGGTTCATTCAACACACTGGTTGCAGCGGTTACGGCTGCCGATCTGGTGGATACGCTGAAATCTGAAGGCCCTTTCACTGTCTTTGCGCCAACCGATGAAGCTTTTGCGCAGTTGCCCGAAGGCACGGTGGAAAACCTGCTTAAGCCGGAAAACAAGGAAAAACTTCAGGCAATACTGCTTTACCACGTTGTGCCGGGCAAAGTCACCGCCGCAGAAGTGGTAAAAGTGACGTCAGCTAAAACCGCCAACGACATGGAGCTTGCTATCATGGTCGATGGAAATGTCGTCAAAGTTAATGAGGCTCAGGTCGTACAGACCGACATCATGACCAGCAACGGCGTCATCCATGTCATTGATACGGTTCTTATTCCTTAGCATCTTCACCTAGATCAGGTCCTGACCTGAACGGGCATATCTTATCTCCAAGCCCGTTCAGGTTTCAACTTTTCCACACATGACAATCGCATTTTAAATCAGTTGCCTTTGAGAAATGACACCTTTATTCTTTCCCCTGATTAAATCCGCATGGATCCGCAACTTGTGCATTGCCATGCTGGTGCTGCTGCCAATGCAAGCACCAAGCAGTGGCATTGAATCAGAAGATATGAAAGACGTTAACTTGCTTGTGTTTGGTTTTGATGATCCGGCTGAAATTAGCAAATGGCGGGTAGTAAACGACGGGGTCATGGGAGGTCTTTCCCAGGGGAAAATAGTCCCGACCGGTGACCGTACAGCATTATTTCATGGTGTACTTTCCCTCGACAACAATGGCGGTTTCTCCTCGACCCGAACGACGCCAACGGCTTATAACCTTGAGGGTTACGATGCACTTGAAATCAGGGTCAGGGGGGACGGCAGAACCTATCAGTTCCGGATTAGAACCAATGACCGTTTCGATGGAATCGCCTATCGCCAGACCTTCTCTACCAGCAGCGGCGAGTGGCTGACTATTCAGCTGCCTATCAATGACTTTGTCCCGGTATTCCGGGGTCGCATGTTACAAGATGCTGCTGCCCTGTCAGCTGCAGAAATCAGACAGATCGGCTTTCTTATTGCAGATCAGCAGGATGGACCGTTCAACCTTGAAATTGACTGGATAAAGGCACTCAAGCTGCCTTGATCCGATCCACCTGAAGCGCCAGCTCATCACTTATCTGCTTCGAGATTGCGGTACAGCTGCAGTTGCTCCAGCAGCTTGACCATCTGTTCAGTGGTCTGGTATCGCCCGTTGGCAAAGACCCCATAATCTCCCCCACCGGCCATGGCCGAGGCAAAGCGGGTCGAGTTGGCATAGAAAAGCCATATGGTAGTCCACATGCGTTCCGCCTTTTCATCGAAAATGGACATATTCTGAGGCAGCCCCTCTTCGAAACCACCGGCCCAGATATCGCTGAGAATAGCGGTAGCCTCCCGGGTCATCTGATTCGTTTTATGAATCGTATTGTCAAGCCTCAGAAAATGGTTTTCCACCCATTGTGTGCTGTGGCATGAGAGGCAGACGGCCTTCATCTTTTCGTTGCGCACCTCCTGCTCCTCTGCGCTGATAACATACTGAGCCACCGGCTCACCGCTCAACTCCACGGCAAGCGGTAAACCTTCCGAATTTATAACGTGGTCCAGGTTGGCATCAATCGGATGGGGGTGCGCGTAGGGCACACCGAAGAGGCGCCAGCTGAGCCGATCGTTGTACTGGTGACTGCGTTCGGCAATGACCGTGCCATCAGGAGAGACGAGCAAGCTCGCATGGCAGGCCGCACACGTCGGCGCGGTAAAATCAGTCCCGACTCGCCACGGAACGTTGCTGAAATTGAAGTCCTCTTTTTTCGAGTTGTAGATATTTCCGTGTTTACTGACTTCATAGACTTTGTATGCCGGGACATCCGGGCCCTTGTGACATTCTGAACAGGTTGCCGGCTTACGGGCCATCTCTATCGAAAATGCGTGCCTGGTGTGACAAGACGTGCAGGCTCCTTTGCTGCCGTCAGGATTGATACGGCCCACCCCCTGGTTCGGCCAGCCCTCCAGATCTGGAAATTCGAGCTCCCCGAAATCCGTATCACGAGTAACGAGCCCCTTGACCTCTATTTTGGTGCCGTGGCAATAAAGGCAGGATTCGTACTCGGTGAGCATGTCGCCTTCACCAATGGTAAGAACACCGTCCTGATACGTATACTGATGATTGACGACCCTGGTAAAATCCGCATAGAGAGTGTTGTTGACCAGGTTTCCATAGGCGTGTGCCATGATGTTATCGCTGTACTGATCGGCCTCCACGCGGTGACAGACGGCACAGTCAGCCGAGGAGACCACGATGTTAATTTCATAGCCGTTGTGTTCAAAGGAGTCCTGGTGCTGATCCGTTCTGAGGCCGTGGCATTCATAACAACCGACGGCTGTCTGCCTCAGTGATTCAGGTATGTTCTCAGACGAGACGCGGCGCTCCAGGGCCGGCCTGTCGATTCCTTCAGCAGGTGAAATTTTACTGTGCCGGCTTTTCATCCATGAAGACACGAGGCCGGGATGCAGCTCGGTGTGGCAACTGAGACAGTCTTCCGTCTCCGCACTGAGATTTAGTTCCTCGCCGCTGAGGCAGGTGGATGTCAGGCACAATACCAAGAGCGTGAAAAACTGGCTGAGTCGCATCATCTTTTCCTCGAAACACATTAGGGGATTTGCTGAAAAAGGCATACCACAAAGTAGGCTTAAATACTTGATACCAAAACGGTAATTTGTCTTCGGTCAATCTATTTTTACCGTATCAAGAGGTTTGAGAGCAAGCTAAAATCACCTCTGATTCAACTTCTAACACTTTTTCGTACAGGAACGCTGCGATCAATTCTGTTCCTGAAGAAATTCTTCAATCGACGGCAGCAGGTCGGGAGCGAGATGGGTGAACGGTTCGGAAAGAGCCAGGATGATGCTGAAGTGGCCGACCTCCTGCAGATCGATTTTTTCCGCCCGGCCGCCTTTTTCTCTGGTCAGCTTTTCGAGCAGTTCTGAATGGGCCGGCAGAACGGTGGTGTCGTCGGTGCCGTGGATCAGCAGCAGCGGCGGTGCGTCTGCCCGGGCATAGTGAATGGGCTGTGAGACCTCGGGCGGCTTGGCGGTTGCGAAGATATCTTTGAAGCGGCGGAATTTCTGCGGCTCAAAACCATAGGGGCCGGCCAGACCGATCATACCGGTGATGGCACTCTGATCGAGCTGGGCCGTTTCGAGATAGCGTTTATCGAGGACGACCAGGGCGGCGAGGTGAGCACCGGCCGAATGGCCGAGCAGAACGATCCCCCGCTGCGCCTCAGCAAGGTTATTTCGCACCCAGGCGACGGCGGCGGCGCCATCTTCGACAAACGCAGGGTATCGAACTTCGGGATAGAGCCGATAATCGGGAATAACCGTTGTATAACCTTTATCGCTCAACGCCTGGCCGACAAAACGGTATTTCCCGCGCTCGCCGTTTTTCCAGCTGCCGCCGTAGAAGAAGACGATGACCGGAGCATCGGGAACAGGTTCCAGCGGGGAGTAGACATCAAGCTTCTGTCTTTCATGCCGGCCGTAGGGAATTCCTTTTTGAACCTCAAAGCCATCGTCGGGTGCGATACTGTTTACCACTGTCAGCGGCGAGCACCCCGAAAGCAGCAGGAGCGGCAGAATCAGCGCCATGCAGATCATCAGATGCGCTGTTCCAGCCAGGTGGCGCTTTAACGTAACATGCATGTGTCCAAGCCCCGCAAATCTTTTAGGTCTCATAGAGACCATAATAAGCAGTCTTGGGCCAATGAGAAGAAGATCCGTCGAGTCGCTGTCTGCGCCAGCACCCATCCTTCAGAGGCAGCCCTGATATGTTGCGAGTCGAGCAGGCCTGCCAGCAACATTGACATTAGAAAAAAAATTAACCGCAACCGCCTCCTGAGCCGCTGCAACCGCCGTCGCTGCAAGGATTGCGGCGCCCCCTGAGCAGTGCTGTTTTACGATCTTCGTAGACCACCCGCAGTCCCTCTTCGATAAAGCCGGAGGCTTCCACCGGCCGGACGCCTGATTTTCTCAGGATATCATAAGGTGTTTCACCGACGCCGTTTACCAGAACGGCACGGCAGTCTCCTAAGATTCTGGCCAGCTGGTGCCAGCGTTTGATGCCGCCTCCTGATGCGGGCGCACTTCTTTCTTCGACCTTGTTGAAACCGTTTTCTGAAGATTCCCAGATCTGAAAACGTTTGGCTTCGCCCAGATGCATGTTGATAAGGACGCCTTCTCTGGTGGCTACGGCAACATAGGCGCGTTTTCTGGAGGCAACGGGTTCGAGGTTCGAGCAGTCGCTGAGACAGCTTCTGAACTCTTCGGTGCGATCATCGTCTAAGAGGCCGACCGCATCTGCCCGGCAGCGGGTGCAGTGGCGCATCTGCGGCAGATACTTCTCAGCCGTTTCCTGGAGCTTTTTCAGCGCCGCCTTACCAGGCTGACCCAGGCTGCCGAACGGGGTATTGACATTGGGGAACAGGGCCATGCAGTTGAACAGGTCGGCCCCGAGTTCGGCCATGGTGCGGGCCACTTCTTCGATATGGTGATCATTGACCGTCGGAATGACGATGCAGTTGATCTTCACCGTAATGCCGAATTTCTTCAGCGCCACGATTGCTTCGCGCTGGCGCTGCCAGAGAAGCGCCGCCGCCTCCCTGCCGCGGTAGATCACCTTGCCGTCCCTGACCCAGGAGTAGACATGCCGGCTGATTTCCGGGTCCACCCCGCAGACGGTTATGGTCACATGGGAAACCCCGATTTCCGCCAGTTCAGGAATATACGGGCCGATACCCAGACCGTTGGAAGAGACGCAGAGCAGCATCTCCGGGTGATTTCGCCGTACCGTTCGCAGGGTCGCCATCGTCGCCTCGCCATTGGCAAACGGATCCCCGGGTCCGGCGATACCGGCGACACTGATCCGAGCCTCTTTGTCAACCACCCGGTCAATATAAATGCCGGCCTGCGCGGGTGTCAGTATGGTGCTCGTCACCCCCGGTCGGGATTCGTTGACGCAGTCATATTTTCGATCGCAGAAATTGCACTTGATGTTGCATTTCGGCGCCACCGGAAGATGCACTCTGCCGAATTTTCCTTTAGCTGCGGGGTTGAAGCATGGGTGATTGCTGAAGTCCTTCATACCGTCTGGTTTCATCATCATACCATTGTCTGTATTTATGGGGAAAGTACCTCACCGGACTCACATATAGCTGTAGCCCACCTCGGAGCGGTTCTGTTTGCGCTCGATCATCGCGTTGGCTATCGTGTCGAACAGCATCTGGGCGCCGTGGTAGCCAAGATGGAGTAGACGCTGGCCACCGACCCGGTCATGAATCGGAAAGCCAACCCGGATGAGGGGGATATCTTTTCTGCGGGAGAAGCTGTAGCCTTTGGAGTGGCCGACCAGCAGATCCACATTCATCGCTTCCGCCCGTTCCTCGATTTGATAGAAGTCGACATCCTCGTACACCTCGGGCATCTCGAAGCCACTGCTTTGCAGCCCATGCTTGAGCGCTGTTTCAAGAGCGGCCGCCAGTCTCGTGCTTTTGCCGCCCGAGGCGCAGAGCACAGGTCTGACCCCTATTTCAGCCAGAAATGCACTTATACCGACGACCAGATCTTCTTCGCCAAAGACAACAGCCCGTTTACCAGACACATATTTATGGCCGTCGACCATCGCATCCACGAGCCGGCCGCGGGCTGAGCCATAGTCTTCAGGAAGCTTGTTGCCGCTCAACGATTCGAGCAGGTTCATGAACGTATCGGTGGCCTCGATACCGATCGGCAGACCCAGTCGATGCAGCGAAACGCCGTGCTTCTGCTCCAGAAAGGCGCCGGCGGTTGTGTTGTCGATGGTCGAGCCGAACTCGATGGTCGATCGGGCACCACCCATCTTTTTGATATCTGTCAGCGGGGTGCCCCCCTCGGGAACGAGGGGATAGTCGTTCAAGGCCGGGCCGTCGAGTGTTTCCGAATAGTCGGGTAGAATCATTGCTTTAAGATCAAAATCACGACAGACCCTCTTCAGGTAGCGGATATCGGCGGTCGAGATGAATCCACTGAGCAGATTGATCGACTCATTATCCGAACAAGGCTCACTCAGTTGCTCGACGACCGCCCTCACGGCTGCGTGAAAGCCTTCCATATGGGTACCGGAGTAGCTCGGAGTCGAAACCGATACGATTTCGGCGCGGTTCTTTTCCCCGAACTCCAGTCGATACTCGGCCAGCAGCATTTTCACATCATCGCCGATAGTCTCGGTCAGACAGGTTGTCGCCAGACCGATGACCTGCGGATTATATTTTTCGGCAACATTGTTCAGCCCGAGTTTGAGATTCGGTCCACCGCCGTAAACGGCATGCTTCTCGCCAAGCGATGATGAGGCGATATCGATGGGCTCGTTGAAGTGCGAGATGATGTAGCGCCTCATGTAGGTCGCACAACCCTGCGAACCGTGCAGAAAAGGGACGCAGCCCTCGACCCCCTTGAAGGCGATCGATGCACCCAGCGGCTTACAGAGCTTGCAGGCGTTCGTGGTCGAGACGTAATTGGGCAGCTTAGTCATGGCTGGCCTCCTTTTCTCTTCTCGGCACGAATCTCCAGACCGGGCTCATCACCGAGCCGTATACCTCCTCGGCGAAATTGAGCATGCCCTGAAAACCGGCCAGCATCTGCTGCCGCTCATGGTTGTGATCGCAGAACGCCACCCCGAGCTTGTAGGCAATGGGCCGCTCCTTGACGCCGCCGACAAAGAGGTCGACATCCTTTTCCCTGATAAACGCCGACAGTTCCAGCGGGTTGGAGTCATCGACGATGATGGTGCCCTCGTCGGTAATTTCCTCGAGTTCTGCATAATCCTCGCGGGTGCCGGTCTGGGAGCCGACCATCACCACATCCATACCGATCAGACGAAATGCCTTGACCAGAGAAAAGGCTTTGAATGCCCCGCCGACATAGATCGCCGCTTTTTTGCCGCTCAGTGCCTTGCGGTAATGATCAAGTTTCGGCAGCAGCCCCTCCAGTTCCTCACGCACCAGTTCCTCGGCCCGTCTCATCAATTCAGGGTCACCGAAATGGCGGGCAACCGCATAGAGCGCCTCGGCCATGTCTTCAACACCGAAGTAGGAGACCCGGATGACCGGCGTGCCGTAGCGTTCCTGCATCACGTTTGCGAGGTCCAGCGTCGCACCGGAACACTGCACGACATTGAGCGCCGCCCCGTGAGCCCGCTGGATATCGCCGATTCTGCCATCCCCGGTGATATTGGCAACGACCTCGACACCAATGCGTTCGAAATATTCACGGATCAGCCAGATTTCACCGGCCAGGTTGAAATCACCAAGGATATTTATCGAGTATCGGGAGATATCGTCGATATCACCAGAGCCGACCAGCCGTGCCATCGCGGTGCAGGCGGCCTCATAGCCGGCCCGTTTGTTCCCCTTGAATCCCTCGGACTGAACGGGAATGACCGGGATACCGGTCTTTTTTGCCACTTTTGCGCTGACACCTTCGAGATCGTCGCCGATGATGCCGACGATACAGGTGGAATAAACAAAAGCGGCCTTGGGTTCATGGCGCTCGATCAGCTCCAGCAGGGCCTTCTCAAGCTTTTTCTCGCCGCCAAAGATAACATCGAGCTCCTGAAGATCAGTGGAAAATGAGAGCCGGTGGAGTTCAGGCCCCGAGGAGAGGGCACCGCGGATGTCCCAGGTATAGACAGCACAGCCGATCGGCCCGTGGACGAGATGCAGGGCGTCGGCAATCGGGTAGAGAACCACCCGGGAACCGCAGAAAACGCAGGCTCGCTGGCTGACCGCTCCGGCAAGACTGTCCTTGTTGCAGTCGAGATCCATCGGCGCATCACCTTTTCGGTGAATCTGCCCCGTTCGTTCTTTAAAGTGTAGTGCTGATTTCATAACATTCCTGTCGGATAGGGTTGACTTAATCCGAAGACCACAGGGTGGCCCGCAGTTATGGATGTATCAGCAAAGGATGTGCCAACTGAGATATTGTTTATTTATTCTTTTTATTCAGCAAGTTAGAAAAAGAACTTCAGAAAAGTGGCAGAAGAATCGGAAAGACAGTGTAGGAAGGGTTACAATTTTGAAGCTTTGTGCCGGTTTTGTCGCCGCTCTTCAGCCCGGCTCAGCGCTTTGCGCCGGAAAGGCCGCACCAGCAAGACAAAAGACAACGCAACTATATCGGTCATGCGGGTATCATTTTTCTGAGGCAGATCAGCCTGGTGCTGTCCAGCCCCTGTTTTTCATAAAAAGCGAGTCCGCACGCATTGCTTGTGTCTGCAAGGAGCTGCAGGCGGCTCGCACCCCTGTCCCTGCCCCATTCCAAAGCCGCTGAAAGCAAAGCTTTCCCGAACCCGCAGCCGCGCTCAACCTCATCGACGACCAGATCTTCCACCAGCAGTGACCAGCCTCCTTCGGCACTGGAGACGACCAGCTGGCAGGAGATCATGCCGACCACCCGACCCCGGTCTTCGGCCGCAAGCAGCGCACCGGTCTCCAGGTCGATGACCATCTGCAGACCGACCCGCTGGCGCTGCGCATCTTCTTCAAAATCCGCCTCGATACTGAAGAGCTGGCCAAGCAGCGTGACCATCGCACCAAGATCTTCAGGGACGGCTTCTCGTATGAGCATCGATGACTGATTCGTCAGCTGAGCAAATACTCAGCGGGCGGAGCATCATCCTCAATACCGTCAAGCACCGCATCGATCGCCTCTTCGCTGTCAATGGACTTGAACCACAGGTTGCCGGGCTGAACGACCATGACCGGGCCGGACTCGCACTGCTTCAGACAGCCGGTGGCAACGATCTGCATATCGAGACCGCGGTCCAGTATCTCTTCTTCGATGTATTGTAAAAATCCGTCTGTCTGCTTGTGGCATATGCCCTTCGGTTCGCCGTTTGCACGAAAACTCTGGCACAGCATCAGCTGCATTTCCGGTAGTGCCATGGTCAATCTCCTGATAGTGTTTTTTTCCGATTTTTCTTCTTTGCTTTTCTGGTGCCGCCGTAGAGTGCGTCGACCAGGCCGTCTATCTGGTCGTCATTGACGATTACACTGAGCCCATGCTCCAAGAGAATCGAGCGGGGAGCCTCCCCGGCCTGGGCGGCAAGCACGACGAAGCAGTCTGCAAGCGTTGCGGCCAGCCTGCGCCACCGTGCCGCCCCGTTTCCCGACGGGGGAGCAGGCCGGGTTCCGAGCAGACAGGCAAGGCCGTCTGGCCGGGGGCCATAGATCAGGATCTTCTTCGACTTTCCCAGGTGCAGATCCACATCGATCCCGTTGGAGCTCATCACCGCGACATTGGGCCTCGCCGAGGTCGGCTGCGGCCTCGTGCTCTTCACTGATATATCATTTTCAACACCGGTTGAGCCTTCACCCTGTAAAAGCAGCGGCTCCACCACGCTGAGATATTTACCAGCAGCTTCTTTCGCCTTCACAACGGCAGCGCGGCCGGGGGTATCAAGCACGACCTCGCTGTCCGGCTCCGGCTTATATGCTTTGATCGAGATCGAATCGGCCCCCAGTTCCATCATGGTTCGGCTGATCCTCCCGATCTGTTGATCGTTGATCCCCGGATAGAGTGTGGTGGTGACAGAGACGCTCATGTCGTGAAACTTCAGCGCCGGCACCCCGTTCTTCTGCTCTCTGATCAGAAGTTGAGCCGCTTCATCGATCTTCAGCGTCTTCTGGCCCGGGCGAATCCAGGCGTAGAGCTTCTCGATAGTTTCAGACGTAACCGTATTAACCTCCATTTCCACCCGGGTGACGCCCGCTGCGGCCAGCTCAGCGGCGAATCGCTCGGCGCCGATACCCAGCGTTTTAACGGCCAGCACCATATCTGGAAACCGGCTCCGAACCAGCTCCAGCGTTTTCATCGTTGTATCGGGGGTAGCGAGCGGGTCACCGGGCCCGCTGATCGCTATCAGATCAATCCGGCCGGCGTCCTCGGACGCGCGCACCAGATAATCCAGCGCTTCAGCGGGCATCAGATAAGAAATTTTGCCGGGCAGGCTTGAGGAAAAACGCGTTCGAGCGGTTACCTGGGGAGCGACCGGCAGGTACAGAACCCTGTCACCCTGTGCGCCCCGTCTGGCCATTTTTTTCCGTTGTGTCTGGTTGAGCACTTCTTTCATATTCTACGGACCACCGGCCCGGCTATGTTGATGAACATTGAAAAATCTTTTTTCTTATCGATACGCTATAGAACAAGTTCAAACTGCGATTCGGGGTCATCGCGGTCTTTACGGTCAAGCAGCACGCCGAGGATTTGTTCGAGCAGCCGCAGACCGCCCATATAACCGACGGTTGGAAAATGCTGGTGGCCCTGGCGGTCAAGGATTGGAAATCCCCAGCGCACAAAGGGCAGATCCTCGTCCCGGGCAATGTACTTACCGTAGGTGTTGCCGATCAGCAGGTCGACCGGCTCGTTTTTGATCCACTGGTGCAGCAGGAACATATCCCCGGCCGCCTTGACGTTGACCTCGTAGCCGCCCTCTTCGGCCAGCGCCCGGATCCGCTTCTCGAACTTTTTACCCGGCGTCCCGGTCACCACATGCACCGGGTACATATCGATCGAGATCAGAAACTCAGTCATTGAAATAAGCTGATCCGGATCGCCGAAGATCGCCACCTTCTTCCCGTAAAAATACTGATGCATATCAGAAATCAGATCGACCAGCCGACCGCGCTCCCGAGAGATCTCCTCGGGGACCGAGGTTCCGGCCACGGTGCGCAGGGCATCGACGAATCGATCGGTTGCCTTGAGGCCGAAGGGCATATCGAGTACCGAACAGGGTACCTTGCAGCGCGAATCGAGCAGCCGGGCGGCGTCGGCCGAACACCACTCCCCCAGGGCCAGCGTGCCGCTGCTGTCGCCGCTTGCTTTGATATCGGCGATCGATGCCCCGGCCTCGGGAAACATCGAATATGTTCCGGTCAGAGGCCCATTGAGAACCCCGGAGGTATCCGGGAACATATTTACCGACACGCCGATCACATCAGCGATGCGTTTGATCTCTTCCATATCCGCCGGCTCGACCCAGCCCGGAATCACATTGACCGAACCGTTTTTCGTACCGGTTTTCTCAGCCATCGCCGCCATGGCCTTGACCATGTTGGAGAATCCGGTCACGTGGGAACCGACGTAGCTGGGCGTCGCTGCGCCGAGCAGCGTTTTGCCTTCCGGGACCTTGTTATCCTTGCGCGCCTTATCGAAAATCTGCGGCAGATCGTCGCCAATTGTTTCAGAGAGGCAGGTCGTGTGCACGGCGATGACGTCAGGTTCATAGACGGTGAAGATGTTTTCGATGGCCTGCACCAGGTTGGCCTGTCCGCCGAACACCGAGGCGCCCTCGGTGAACGAGCTGGTCGCTGCCGATATCGGTTCCTTGTAGTGCCTGGTCAGGGTTGAACGGTGGTAGGCGCAGCAGCCCTGTGAACCGTGACTGTGGGGAAGACAACCTTTTATTCCCAGGGCGGCGTACATGGCACCGATCGGCTGACAGGTCTTGGCCGGGTTTATCATCAGCGATTTTCGCTCGCTGATCTCTGCGGGTGTGTGTCTCAGTAGCATGATCGTTCCTTAAGGATGCAATATTTTATTCCCAGACATAGGTAGCTGAGAGTTCAGGGTTTTCCTGCCATGGGGCCTTCATATAACTCCATACCCGGCTGTTCACCAGCCGATCGATTTCTTTGTAGAAGTTGACCGCGCCTTTGAATCCGGCATAGGGCCCGCCCGAGTCATAGCTGTGCAGCTGCTTCATCGGCACACCCAGCTTCTGGATCGAGTACTTCTCCTTGATGCCGGCACAGAACAGGTCGGGTTTCATCAACTCGACCAGCTTCTCTGCTTCGTATTGATTCAGATCATCGATCACCAGGGATTTTTCTTCCATATCCGGGATAAGACCGTCGTAATCCTTGAAGGTGAACCCGCTTTTCTCGAGATCAGCCAGTTCCTCGGGGCTTTTACGCGGCCTGAACATGTCCGCGTCGGGTTCGACGGTAATTTCCTCGATATTTCTGCTGTCGGCATCGACCTTGAGGTGCGGAATCACCTCGCGCCCCTCATAATCATCTCGATGGGCGAATTCATAACCGGCTGAAATGGTTTTCATCCCCATTTCAGCAAACAGTTCCTGATAGTGATGTGCCCGCGAACCGCCGAGGAAAAGCATCGCCGTTTTACCCTGCGTTCGGGGATATACCTCCTCGAGAACGTTTTTGACTGCCGGCATTTCCCGCTCAACGACTTCTTCAATTCTGTCGATCAGTGCCTGGTCCTGGAAGTACTGGCCGATTTTTCTCAGTGACTTGGCGGTGGCCTCGGCCCCGATGAAGTTCACCTTGATCCAGGGAATCCCGTACTTGGTCTCGAGCATGTCGGCCACGTAATTGATCGAACGGTGACACATCACGCAGCTCAGATCGGCCTGGTTGGCCGAGGCAAACTGATCATAGGTGGAATTACCGGAAAATGTGGCGATATTGGTGATACCGCAGTCCTTCAGGATCCGGTCTATTTCGAAGCCGTCCCCGCCGATATTATATTCGCCCAACAGGTTGATCTTGAAGGTGCCGTCTTTTTCAGTCTCGCTGGTGCCGACCACGTGCCTGAAAATCTGATTGTTGGCGATGTGATGTCCGGCCGACTGCGAAACGCCTTTATATCCCTCGCAGCTGAAGGCGAAGACATTGCAGTCGCCGAATTTATCCTTCATCTTTTTGGCCACGGCATGGATGTCGTCGCCGATCAGCCCCACCGGGCAGGTGGCAAACACCGCAATGCCCTTTGGTTTGAATATGTCGTAGGCTTCCTGGATGGCCGCCTCGAGCTTTTTTTCGCCGCCGAAAATGATGTCGGAGTCCTGCATGTCGGTGGATAGTGCATAGGGCAGAAAATTCTCCCCCTCCGGTGACGAGGCGCTGGTCTGGTTTCTTCGCGTCAGCCAGGCGTAAAAGCTGCACCCGATCGGGCCGTGCACCAGGTTGACGATATCACTTGTCGGTCCAAGTATGACCCCCTTGCAACCGGCATAGGTACAGCCGCGCATGGTGATGATCCCGGGAATCGTTCTGACATTGGCGGTGATTTCCGGGGTGGAGTTCTGCTGCGCTTCATTTATCAGTATCTGTTTGGCACGTTTGCGAGCGACTTTCGGAGGATACTTGGCCAGCATTTTCTCCTTGACGTCGGTTGGCTCCCGGCGCACCGATTTCTGTGCGTTTCCCATCTTATTTTGTCTCCATTGGAGTAATTACATTATCGACTTCAGGCCCATTTCTCCGGTTCTCACCCTGACCGAATCACTAATCGGCATGACGAAAATCTTTCCATCGCCGGGTTTACCGGTCTGGTTGGTCGAGATAATCGCCTCGATAACCGCATCGATCTCATCATCGTCAACGACGACACTGACCATCCGCTTTGGGTAGAGTTTGCCTTTTTCACCGAGCAGCGCCGCCGCTTCCTCATAGCCGTCCTCGGTACCTTCGATCAATTTTTTATTGACATAGCCCAGTCCCCTGCCTTGAGCCTCATGGGCAAAGAAGGCATCGATACCGGCCTCGGTCAGGGCCGCCTTGGTCCTGTTCATCATGTTCATCCTGACAACGGCGATCACTTCCTTCATGCCGCCACCTCCTCTGCTTCCACACCTTTCCTGATGCCGGAGCTGATGGTGTAGACCTCTTCAACTTCGGAGACAAAGATCTTGCCGTCGCCAAAAGCCCCTTTCGTACCCGAGCGGGCCGCAGCCATGATCGTATTGATGACAAATTCCTTATCGGCGGCCTTGACCACGCTGAGAAGCATGGTCTTGGGGATTTCATCATAGGTCACTTCACCGATTTTTATGCCCCGCTGCTTGCCCCTTCCGGCAACAGAAAACTTGGTCACTGCCGGAAATCCCGCATCCATAAGTGCGGCCAGGATATCGTCCGCTTTTTCCGGCCTTACTATCGCTCTGATCATGATCATCATCGGTCGTTTCTCCTTATTTGGTTATGAGCTGAATTCATCTTTGCTATCGAGAGCGATCAGGCCGCGAGCAGACCGAAATCGAGCAGCAGCTGCTCCAGTGTCTCGATCTCCAGAGGTGCGGGCACGACAAACATCTCGTTTTCATCAATCGCTTTGGCAAGTCCTCGGTACTCATGGGCCTGCGGACAGTCGGGGTTCCACTCGATCACCGTTTTGCGGTTGATTTCCGCCCGCTGAACATCGTTGTCGCGGGGCACGAAGTAGATCATCTGCGTGCCCAGCTGACGGGCGAGTTCCACGATCATTTCCCGTTCGTTGTCGACATTTCTCGAGTTACAGATCAGGCCACCGAGGCGCACACCGCCCGACTGAGCGTATTTCATGATGCCTTTGCAGATATTGTTGGCCGCATACATGGCCATCATTTCCCCTGAGCAGACGATATAGATTTCTTCAGCCTTGCCGTCACGGATCGGCATCGCGAAACCGCCGCAGACGACATCGCCGAGAACGTCGTAGAAGGCATAGTCGAGCCCCTCTTCTTCCTCATACGCCCCGAGCGCCTCGAGCATATTGATCGAGGTGATGATACCGCGTCCGGCACAGCCGACACCCGGTTCAGGACCGCCCGATTCCACCGACCAGGAACCGCCGAAGCTCGGTTTCCTGATGTCGTCGAGTTCGACGTCCTCGCCCTCTTCACGCAAGGTGTCAAGAACCGACTTCTGGGCCAGTCCGCCAAGCAGCAGCCTGGTCGAGTCGGCTTTCGGGTCGCAGCCGACGACCATGACCTTGCGGCCCATTTCCGCCAGACCGGCTACCGTATTCTGTGTCGTTGTTGATTTTCCTATTCCGCCTTTGCCGTAGATTGCTACCTTTCTCATGTCAGTCTCCTTGTCGGTTACACCGCGGTGGTGCACCTGCCTGGTTTTGTCTGTTACCGCGAGGGTGATTATCGAGCCGTTCGGCTCATTGGTTTAAATCCATTGAGCAAGGCTTGTGCCATTTGTTCTCTGTTATTTTTTATATAAACTTATCAATATCTTACATAAATATTTATGCAAATCCAGGAAAGCGGCGGCAGACAAAGATTACGTTGCTTTTGTAGGTTGTCGACAATTTTGTAGCAATTTGACGAGGATTGAACTCGCTCTGAAGATGCCCCTGTATTTTACTTTTTTGTCAGCACAGCTCTTGCCGTGCGAACAAAATTGTCACGTATCGGCCGGAATTTCTCCGACACTATTTCACCAGTAATGCGATAATCATTTAATCTCAAATACTTAGGGATATGGCACAAAAATTGATAGTAAAAGACAAGCTACTATTTCAGATCGTTAAACCCGGACACCGAGACCGGTCGAAAAAATGAAATGGCCCGGACAGCGGCGCTGCGGCCTGAAAAACAAGACCTGTCCAGCCCAGGAAAATCTGTATGCAATCTCTTGATGTGAAGGCGATGAACCAGCGAAACACCACCCAGGGAATAGAGCTTCACGCCCTCTACCGGATCACCCGGCTGATCGGAAAAGCCGTCGAACTCGATTCCCTGCTGAACTCGATTCTGGAAATTCTCAGCGACACACTGAACATGGAGCGGGCCACCATCGTTATCTTTGACAAAGCCACTCAGAAATTGGCCATCAAGGCCTCCTGCGGGCTCAGCGAAGAGGAAAAATTGCGCGGCGTTTACCGCCCCGACGAAGGCATAATCGGACAAATATTCAGAACCCGCTCACCGTTCATCGTCCCGGATATAACCAGCGAGCCGCTCTTTTTAAACAGAACCGGGGCGCGCCAGCCCGTAAACCGAAACAAAATCTCGTTTCTCGGCGTTCCGCTTTTGGTACACGACATTCCAGAAGGTGTACTCACTGTTGACCGGCTCTTTGGCGACGATGTTTCGTTCGAGGAGGACATTCGCTTTTTGACCATTCTGGCCACGCTGGTCGGGCAGTTCCTGACCCTGCACCGGGAGATCGAACGAAAAGAGGCAAAACTCATCAAGGAAAACGAAAATCTGAAGGCGAAGCTGCACACCCGGCACGGCGGCCACTTCATCATCGGCCATTCAAAGCCGATGCAGGAGGTCTTTTCACTGATCCACAAGATAGCCGACTCGGACGCCACCGCCCTGCTGCTCGGTGAATCCGGGACCGGCAAGGAACTGGTGGCGCGGGCCATTCACGAGGGTGGACGGCGAAGCAACAAACCATTTATCAAGATCAACTGCGCAGCCCTCCCCGAAACGCTGCTCGAGAGCGAGTTGTTCGGCCATGAGAAGGGAGCTTTTACCAGCGCCCACGCGTCGAGGCCCGGCAGGTTCGAGCTGGCTGAAGGCGGCACGATATTTCTCGACGAAATTGGCGAGATGCCGCTGTCACTGCAGGCAAAGATGCTGCGGATCCTGCAGGAAAAACAGTTCGAGCGCATCGGCGGCCTGAAGACCTACACGGCAGATGTACGCATCATCGCCGCCACCAATGTCAGCCTGGAAACCGAGATCAGCAGGGGAAGGTTCAGAGCCGACCTCTATTACCGGCTCAATGTCGTACCGATCCTTCTGCCGCCGCTGCGGGAAAGAAAAGAAGATATCCCAACCCTGTTCAACCACTTTCTGCACAAGAGCAATGAGCGCAACGAAAAGAACTTGAAAATCACCTCGGACCTCCTCGACTTCATGATCGAACATCCCTGGCCCGGAAATGTCCGGGAAATGCAGAACCTGGTCGAACGAATGGTCATTCTGGCCGAGGGTGACCGGCTGACCGTAAAGGATATTCCGGCTAATTATGTTATATCCGAGCAGCGATCCAGCGAACAGGACACAATGCAGCAGCGGCCCGCCTCCCCTCAAAACAACCTGCATTCCGGCGACTCACTCGAGGCCATCGAGCGCCGGGAGATAGAAGCGTCCCTGAAGCGCAACGGCTGGGTTCAGATCCGGGCCGCCCGGGAACTCGGCCTGACCCAGCGCCAGATCGGCTACCGAATCAAAAAATATGGCCTCAACCGCTACAAATCGTTCAACTGAGACCTTCACTTCGCCGGCCGGCCACGAACAGGACCCCAAAAAAAACAATAGAACGCTGACCATTCCGGAGCCTTTTTATTACATTTTTGCAATATATATGTACTAAAAATTACGTTTTGGTGACTTATGCCGTTTTCGCAAGGCAACATAAATAAGCCAAGCCATTGTTATTAAATGAATATATATCGTTACAAAAAATTTATCCCGGCTGGCACACCTTTTGTAATGACTGAACCAGGCACCAACCAATTCGTTGCATTGTAACCATCGAATCAAACAACAAAACAGAGGAGGAACAACCGTGAACCTGAAAATGAAGATGAAACCACGAACCTACTGGGGCGGCGCTGCATTTCTTGCCGTCCTGGCCGTCGCCCTGCCGGTGCTGGCCGAAGAAACCAGTGTCGGCGAATCGGTTATTCACCTGGCCTACGCCCTCGATACCTTCTATTTCCTCATGTCCGGCGCGCTCGTCATGTGGATGGCAGCCGGTTTCGCCATGCTCGAAGCGGGCCTGGTGCGCAGTAAGAACACCGTCGAGATTCTCACCAAGAACGTGGCCCTTTACTCGATTGCCTGCATCATGTACATGATCGTCGGCTACAACATCATGTACGGCGGCGGGCCCAACGGCGTCATCCCCGGGCTCAGCTTCTTTCTTGGTGCCGACAACAGTGTCGACGACGTCTTGAAGAGCGGCGGCGACATCTACTATTCAGGCCTCTCCGACTTCTTCTTCCAGGTCGTCTTCGTGGCCACCGCCATGTCGATCGTCTCCGGCGCCGTGGCCGAGCGTATGAAACTCTGGTCGTTTCTGCTCTTTGCCATTGTCATGACCGGTTTCATCTACCCGGTACAGGGCTACTGGAAATGGGGCGGCGGTTTTCTCGACGCCCTTGGTTTTCTCGACTTCGCCGGTTCAGGTGTCGTCCATCTCTGCGGTGCTTCCGCGGCGATCGCCGGGGTGCTTTTGCTCGGACCGCGTAAGGGCAAATACGTCAACGGCCGGATCAACGCCATTCCCGGCGCCAACCTGCCCCTGGCAACCCTTGGTACCTTTATCCTCTGGCTCGGCTGGTTCGGTTTCAACGGCGGTTCCGAGCTGATGATCTCCACCATCGACGAGGCCAACGCGGTTTCGATGATCTTTGTCAACACCAACACCGCAGCGGCCGGCGGACTCGTCGCCGCCCTGCTCTTCTCCCGGGCCTGGTTCGGCAAGGCCGATCTGACCATGGCACTCAACGGCGCCCTGGCAGGACTCGTGGCCATCACCGCCGAGCCGCTGACCCCGAGTCCGCTGCTGGCCACGGTTGTCGGTGCCATCGGCGGTCTGATCGTGGTTGGAGCGATTGTCTTCATGGACAAGGTCAAGATCGACGATCCGGTCGGTGCGATTTCGGTGCACGGCGTGGTCGGTATCTGGGGACTGCTGGCGGTCGCCTTCACCAACCCCGATGGCTCCATCGTCGCCCAGGTGATCGGTGCTGCGGTGATCTTCGGCTGGGTCTTCGGCACCAGTTTCGTTACCTGGCTGATCATCAAGACGATCATGGGCATCCGCGTCAGCGAAGAAGAGGAAATGGCAGGCTGCGATATTTCCGAGTGCGGCCTTGACGCCTACCCTGAATTTACCAAAGACTGATCAAGAGGAGCAGACAGACATGAAGAAAATAGAAGCGATTATCAAGCCGTTCAAGCTCGAGGAGGTGAAGGAAGCCTTGACCGAGCTGGGCATCACCGGCATGACCCTCACCGAAGTCAAGGGCTATGGCCGCCAGAAAGGGCATACCGAGGTCTACCGGGGTGCCGAGTACAAGGTTGAATTCAACCCCAAAACCAAAGTAGAGCTGGTCGTCGATACCGACCTGGTCGACAAGGCGGTGACGGCGATTCGTGAAGCGGCCAACACCGGCAAGATCGGCGACGGCAAGATCTTTGTTCTACCGGTCGAGGATGTTATGAGGATCCGCACCGGGGAACAGGGCAAGGAAGCCATTTAGTAAACCCATCTCCCACAACCTCCTCCAAAGAGCGCCTCCGGTCGGCTTCGGCTGACGGGGGGCGCTTTTTTTGTGCTTGAAAGGCCAGAGCCGCCGGGTGTTACAGGTATGTGCTGAATCAGGGGTTTTGCTGAATTGCCCGATGCAATCGCTCGACCAGGGCCTGGTTGGAGCCATGCGATGTCATATTGGCGACGATTCGGCCTTTGATCGGCATACCCAGCAGGTAAAGATCACCAATCAGATCTAGAATCTTGTGCCGGACAAATTCATCGTCAAAGCGCAGTTCGGTGTTGATCACCTTGCCTTCATGCATGATGATATGGGAGTTGAGATAGCCGCTTCCCACCTTGCCGAGGCGCTGGGCCAGTTCGATATTCTCGAAGGTGTTAAATGATCGGGCCGGGGCGATTTCTTCTGCGAAAGAATCCTTTTCCGGGTTAAAGGTGAGAACCTGCTCACCGATGGGCTCTGGATAGTCCACCCGCATCTGAACCTCGAAACCTTCGAATGGTTCCGCATAGAGATATTTCTCGCTGCTCTTCTCGGTGCCCACCCCTATTTTTTTTCTGATCACCGCAACGCTGGCCGGAGCCTGCTGCTCGACAATCCCGACCTGGACGATGAGATCGTTGAAGTCCTTTGCCGATCCGTCGATATTGGGTATTTCGTCATCCACCTTGATCAGCACATTGGTAATCCCGTGAACGGAAAAAATGGCCATCAGGTGCTCAACCGTACGAACCTGCTGCCTGCCGCTCTCCAGCGTCGTCGAATTGGCCGAAAAGACTGTGGTCTGACCGTTTCTGCCGTAATTTTCCAGAGAGGTTATATGCCCCGGTATGGTCTGTCCGTCCAGAGTCTGAAAGACGATACCCTCGTTGACGCCGAGCGGACTCAGGATTATGCCGGTTTTGCGGCCGCTCAGCAGGCCGACGCCGTTGAGCACGACGTTATCTCCAAGCGTGCGCTGGGGCTCAGGCGACAGGGCAACCTCAACGGTACCGGCAGGAATCTTCGCAGTCTCTCCCGCCTCTCCCGCCGCCGCACCGGCATGCGGCAGCGAACCGTTGCGGGCCGGCCGCTGGCTGATGGCGTTGTCGACCTTCTCCAGCAGCGCCTCCAGATGCAGCGGCTTCTCCATAAAATCACAGGCCCCGGCCTTGATCGCCGTAACGGCCGTCTCGATCCCGGCATGCCCGCTCATCATGATAACGGGAAGCCGTGGGAAGCGTTCATGCAGACGCTTCAGGAGCTCGAGGCCGTCAACGCCCGGCAGCCAGATATCGAGCAGGACAAGAGACGGCTCCTGACTATCGAGGCTCTGCCAGAAGCTCTCCGCATCCTCAAAAGTCGTGGTCTCATAACCTTCATCGTTAAGAATGCCCGAAACGGTGGAGCAGATATGGGGTTGGTCATCGACGATACAAATTGGATTCATCTTTTCTGATCCTGTCTTTGCTAAAAATACATAGCTGGGGTATGTGAAAAACTAATGTCACTGAATTTGTGTTGGCAATAACGCTTCTCAGCACAATCTTCTACTACATTCTATAAATGGTCCAAAGGTAAATCTACAGGCCTGATTTCAACCGGCCTGTATGGCAACATTTTTCTCTTTACTGCAGGACTATGGTTTCAGTCTTTTCAAAGTCAAGCGCGAGTAAATTTTCATGAACCAACTGACCATTGCCTATGCCAATCACCGGCCTGAAACGATACGCCTCAGCGCCACGATAATGTTCGAGCACGAGGCACTCATTCTCGAGGAACCGCACGACTCCAACCTGCAGGCGCTGCTCGACGACCGTTTGAGTATTGATGACTACCTGCTCGGACAAGAGATCGAATACCCTGCCTTCAGCACCGAGCAGTGCCGGCTGCTCAAGGATCTGCATCGGGCAAATGTAATAATCATGCAGGCGGAGCCCTACTACGAGCACCTTTTCCGAGTGCAGAACTTTTTTGCCGACGGTCATGCTCCCGCCGAACTCGATCAGTCCACCGAGCAATACCTGGTATACAGCCGCGAGAAAGAGGCGACCGGCAAACTGATCGACTATTACCGTTCAGTACAGACCCAGGACTTCGATCATATCATCTGCTCGGTACAGGCATTTGCGGCGGCAGACGCCGCCCGTTTTCGTTTAAGAGACCGATTACGCGCCCGGGCTATCGCTGCACTGATCACCGGCCACTCACATGTCTGTGTCGAGGCCGGCCCGATGCACCTGCTGCTGTACCGTTACCTGCGTGAATCTCTGACGGGGGACTGGTTGGTGCGGCCAGTTTTCGTTGAGCAGCGCTCCTTAAAAAAAATCGACGGCAAGGCACGGCTGTATGGCCCTGGTGATGTCCTGACCGCCCATTACCTGCTGGGCCATGCGCTCCCAGCTGAACAGCGGAACCTGCTCGCCGCCCGGGCTCTGGTTTCCATGAAAATCATTGAAAAGGAGGAAATGAGCAGCTGGCGCAGCGATTTTCCTCATTTGAAAAATGAATCGAAGGTAAACAGAATCGTCAATGAGTTGAGCTACGACCAGTGCCGGAGACTGTTTGCAGAAACCGCCTCCTTAACCACCGTAGATGCTCTTCAACTGGTACAGCAAGTGGTTTCTTCCACCTGACGATAGTCGTCCAACTTAGAAGCGCTCCTTGACCGTGTGGGTAAAACCGATCTCTTCCGGCTGACCTTTTTTGCGCTTTTTCCTTTTCCCAAGATCGGGCTTTTCATAAGGCAGCCGGTCATAGTCGATCCGGCTCAACAGGTGGGAGATGCAGTTGAGCCGGGCTTTTTTCTTGCTGTCCGCCCTGACCCGGTACCAGGGGGCATGCTTGCTGTCGGTGGCCATGATCATCCGGTCGTAGGCATCGGTGTAGTCATACCAGCGCTGGTAGGCCTCGACATCCATCGGGCTCAGTTTCCATTGCCGCATCGGGTCGCTGAACCGTTTCTGAAACCGCCGTTCCTGCTCTTCCTGCGACACATCGAGGAAATATTTGATGAGGATGATCCCGGCGTCCACCAGGTATTTCTCGAAGGACGGGACATTCTGGAGGAATTCACGATACTCTTTGTCGGTACAAAAGCCCATCACCCGCTCGACCCCGGCCCGGTTGTACCAGGAGCGGTCAAAGAGCACCACCTCCCCGGCCGCGGGCATGTGCTTGATATAGCGCTGCAGGTAGAGCTGGGTCTTCTCCCTGTCATTCGGCGCCGGCAGCGCCACAACCCGGAAAACACGCGGGCTGACCCGTTCGACAATCCTTTTGATAACCCCGCCTTTTCCCGCCGCGTCGCGTCCCTCAAAAACCACGACGACACGGAGACCATGCTGCTTTACGTAACGCTGCAGCAAAGCGAGCTCTTCCTGCAGGTTTTCCAGGTTTTTTTCGTAAGCTTTTTCAGACAAGTCCTTTTTGGCCATAGCCTCCCCCTTATCTATTTTACAGCACTCGCCAAGCAGCGCTCAGATCATACCTTTGAGACGCTCAAGTTCTTCCGGCAGTGAAGAGCTCGGGCGCTCTTCCCCGGCCCGGTGGTACCAGTACGAGGAGTTGCCCAGATCCCCCTCATCCCAGTGCAGATAGCCGTGAATCAAACATGAGAGTTTGTCAGAATGAACCTGGACCATACCATGGGCGCCGTGCCAGTCACCATCATCGATAAGCTGAAAAACCTTCTGATAATCACACTGCATAATTGCACATCTCCTTCCCTGCTGCTGATTCACTATATTCGGGTTTATCCTAGAAAATAAACACTCTGGGTCACGTATGCGATTTTCATCAGCAACGCCGATGAAAAAAAATGAAACATGCTTCAGGCTGCCTTTAAAAAGAGACGACAACTCAGTGATGAGTCGATGTTCAATCAAGCAGATGAGGGTATTTTTGCAGTCGACAAACTGTTCACCAGGGCGCTGAGATGAACCACGGGTATATCCCGGTCTTTGGCGGCCATTGCGCTCTTGAGCTGCATCAGGCAGCCTGAACAGGTGGTGGTGATCAGGTCCGGCTCGAGATTGATGATTTTTTCGGCCAGATCGTCTCTGATCAGGGTGGAGAGTTCCGGCGCGCCGACATGGAAGAGGCCGCCCTGCCCGCAGCACTGCGGACCGTCCTCGAGCTCGACCAGTTCGACTCCCTGCAGGGCTCTCAAAACATGTCGCGGCTCCTTCGTGATGGCGGCTTCGTTACGCATATGACAGGGATCGTGGTAGAAGACCCGAAGTTTTCTGGCAGGAGTGTCGGACTCGATGATCTCATCCTCGAAAAGCGACTCCAGCACGGCGCTGATTTCCACCACCCGTTCGCTGACCAGTTCGGCCCGACTCTTCCAGTCCGGCTCGCCTGCAAGCAGCTTTCCATAGGCTGCGAGATGGGCATAACATGATCCGCACGATACCAGAATCGGGCCGTCGCTCAGTTCCAGGGCTTTGATATTGTTTTTCGCCAGCCGCTCCGCCTCTTCTTTTTTCCCCGAGGCAAGCGCCGCCAGGCCGCAGCAGCCAAGTCCCCCGGGGGCAGCCGGTTCATGACCGGCTCGAGCAAGAACAGCACTGACGGCGTCGATGATATCGGGGTAGAGATAGGAAGCGGCACACCCGGGGAAATAGGTCAATGGCGCCGTTGCGGCAGCCTCACCGACAATTTCAGGTTCAGGCAGTATTTCTCGCGCTGCTGGTGTCTGGGCGAACAGAGCCAGCCGGTGCCTCAGGCCACTGCTCGGCGGCAGCCGTTTGAACAAAACCTCGGCCGCTGTTTTGCCGAGCACCCGGGCGGCGCCGAGCAGTTCAGGCCGGTTCAGGGCCTTGCGGGCCAGGTATTTCTGGTAACCGTGTTCACCGTAGAGCTGGGAAAACCCGGAGCGGGCCTCGATCACTTCCTCGCTGATATCGATATGCTGGGGACAGACGTTGGAGCAGGCGCCGCAGAGCAGACACTTTGAATAGATGTCTTCAAACACCGGGCCGGGCTGCTGATCAGTGAACACCTCGGCCAGATGCTGCTTGCCCCGGGCACTGTAGATCTCGTTGCCGCTGGCCCTGAAAACCGGGCAGACCGGTGTGCAGGCGCCGCATTTGGCACAGTGCTTTTTAACCGGTGTTGAATCCTTATCCGGATTATCGGAGCTCATCTATTTGGCCCACAACAGGTACGCTTTGATAAATGAATCGATGGCGCCGTCGAGCACCGCATCGACATTGCCCATCTCGTGGTCGGTCCGGTGATCCTTGATCATCCGGTAGGGCTGCAGCACGTATGAGCGGATCTGGCTGCCCCAGCCTATCTCCTTTTTCTCCCCATGCAGGCTCTGCTGCTGCTCAGCCTGGCGCTGACGCTCCAGCTCGTAGAGCTGGGCCGTCAGCATTTTCATGGCCATATCCTTGTTGCGATGCTGGGAGCGCTCATTCTGGCACTGGACGACGATGCCGCTGGGCAGATGGGTGATGCGAATGGCCGAATCGGTCTTGTTGACGTGCTGCCCGCCGGCGCCGCTGGCCCGGTAGGTATCGATGCGCAGATCCTTTTCACCGATGTCCACCTCGACCGTGTCGTCGAGTTCGGGCATGACCATGACCGAGGCAAAGGAAGTGTGCCTGCGGCCGCTGGCATCAAAGGGCGAAATCCTGACCAGCCGGTGAATACCGACTTCGGAGCGCAGGTAACCGTAAGCGTAGCGGCCTTCGACAAAGACCGTGACGCTCTTCACACCGGCCTCATCACCGGCCAGGTAGTCGAGGAACTTGGTCTTGAAACCGTTGTTTTCAGCCCAGCGCAGGTACATGCGCAGGAGCATGTCAACCCAGTCCTGCGCTTCGGTGCCGCCGGCACCGGCATGGATCGAGATCATCGCATTGGCGGCGTCATGCTCACCGCTGAACATGCACTCGAGCTCGGTTTTATCGATCTCTTTCTCGATCTCAGTGAGACTGTCGGCGACCTCCGACTCGGCATCTCCATCTTTTTCCTCGACCGCCATCTCGAGAAGCAGGTTCGCCTCTTCGATCTCGGCCCAGGATTCTTCCCAGCTCCTGATCATCTCCTGAAGCTGGCCGAGCTGTTTCTGGACCTTACGGGCGACGTCGCCGTCCGACCAGAAATCAGGCGCCAGGGTCTGCCGCTCGAGCCGCTCCACTTCCTCTTTTTTGGTGGTTAAGTCAAAGATGCTCCTTCAAGGCCAGCATGCGGCCTTTCATATCACTGAGCTTCTGAAACGACAATGCTGATCCGCTTTCCTGTGCCATGGCCGTACACTCCGATCGATTCCTGTTAATCGTTAAACTGATCGATTCAATTCAATTGCTATAGTCGGAAGCAACCGCTCAACGGCGGCTCCGCTTTCTTTTTCTCTGTATCAACGTCATTATTATAATCATGCTGGCGAACGCCGCACACATCGGTGCGAACAGGTACCCGCCCCGGACAAAAAGGGTCCTGGTTTCCAGCAGAGCGACCTCGTGTTTCTGGGCCCACTCGACGAACAGCCCGGAACGGCTGCCCACCCGGCCCAGCGGATCGAGGAAACCGGAAATTCCGGTGTTGGCCGAGCGCACCAGCGCCCGTCTCGTTTCGACACTGCGATAGACGGTCATGGCCCAGCTCTGGTAGGGGGCACTCGATTTACCATACCAGGCGTCGTTGGTCAAATTAACCAGCAGGTTGGCGCCAACATTCACCCAGGCCCGGCTCAGATCCGGAAATATCGACTCGAAACAGATCAGAATTCCGGCTGCAATCGGTCCGGCCCGCAGCGGTTCCTCGATCGTTCCCGGGGAAAAATCTCCGGCCGCCTCTACCAGCGGCGCGATAAAGGGCATATATTTCTTCAACGGCACGTACTCCCCGTACGGCACCAGATGACTCTTGTAATAACCGAAGGCAAAACCGGCGGCGGGCTCTACCAGCAGCGCTCCGTTGAAGTACGAGATCTGGCGCCGGGACGTGTTTTCCTCGATCTTAAACCACGGGGCGCCGGTGAGCAGCATGACTCCGCTGCGGTTGGCAAAATCGAGCACCGGCTCCATGTACTCGGCCCGGTTCGGGTAGAAAGGCAGCGCCGTCTCCGGCCAGACAATGAGCTGGGGCTGAACAACTTGCGTCAGGGTTTCGCTGAGCCGCACATAGTCCCCTACGGTTCGCAGCCGCTCTTCGGGGGACCACTTCCTGGTCTGCTCGACATTGCCCTGGACGACCCCGACAGTGGCTTTTTCCCCCTGCTCGATAAGCTCCTCAACCTGCTTCCAGCGCATCTCGCCGTACCATCCGATCGCCAGGCAGAGCAGTATCGGCACCAGTGCGGCGCTTGTTCGATGAACGATTGGAATGCGTTTTTGAAAGAGAACAAATAGGCTCAGGTTGAGCAGCACGATCAGAAAGGTATAGCCGTGATGGCCGACCAGGTCGGCGGCCTGCAGCAGCCGGGGTTCGGACCACAGCCCGTAACCGATATCCATCCATGGGAAACCGCTGAAGAACCATGAGCGTATCCAGTCCAGGCCGACCCACCAGGCCGCCGCGGCGATCGGCAGCAGAACAGTCACGGTAGTGCTGCGCAGAACATGAAAACCAAGTCCGAAAAGAGCCGGGTAAAAACTCATGTAGACAACCAGCAGCAGCGCCGAAGCGGCGGCGGCGATCCAGGGCAGACCGCCGTACTGCTGGAGCACGGTGACAATCCAGTAAAGCTGCAGGGGATAGAAGACAAGCCCGGCGACAAAGCCGTAGAGCAGGGCTTGTCGCCATGAGGCTGCACTGTTGAGGAGAAAAAACAGCGGCACCAGAGAGACTGCCAGCAGCGGCCAGAAAGAAAAATTCCCGGGCAAACCAAGCCAGGTGAGCAGCGCCGATGAGACCAGCAGAGCCGCGCGTATCAGCACCGAATCACGCCGCATCAGGATTCTGCCTGCTCCTCCAGCCTGATGATCTTGACCTTTTTGATCCGCCTTCTGCCGGCGGTGTGGACAATCAGCCGGGCACCGCCGGCGATCACCGAGTCGCCTTCGACGCCGATGCGCCCCAGCATATGGATGATCATACCGCCGATCGATTCGTACGGCCCTTCCGGCAGCCTGATGTGCAGGCGCTGCTCGACGTCTTCAATATCAACCCTGGCCTTGACCAGCACCGTATTGTCATCGATTTTCTCGAAATCGTCATCCTGAACGTCATACTCATCGTCGATCTCACCGACGATCTCCTCGAGGATATCTTCGAGCGTCACCAGTCCGCGCACGGCACCGAATTCATCCATGACCAGCGCCATGTGAATCTTGCTCTTCTGAAACTCCTTGAGCAGATCGACGATGGGCTTGTCTTCGGTGACAAAATAGGGCTGATTGAGATAGGTCTCGATATCACCCTCACATCGATCCGCCGCAGCGCAGAGCCTGAGCAGGTCTTTGGCGTGCAGGACACCGATAACACGGTCGGCGCTGTCTCGATAGATGGGAATCCGGGTGTAGCCATCTTCGATCACCGCCTCGATAATATCACCCACCGACGCGGTGACGTCGAAACTGACGATCTCCGCCGCCGGAGTCATGATCTCGACGGCCAGGGTGTCACGGAAATCGAAAATGGAGGAAATCATCTGCTCCTCCAGACTGCTGATCAGCCCCTGCTCTTCACCCTCTTCGAGCAGTTCCTGGATTTCGTGTTCCAGTGCCTCGGTGGTGTCGGGCGATCTCCCGAACGGGATAAGCTCTCGCAATCGTTTTAAAAAGGACTCCTTATCGCCGTTGGGCGATGGAGGAGGATCGCTGTCATTGTCGTTCATAGGCTGTGTATCTAAATCGAGCGTGGGGCCCGGACCGGGAAACCGGTTTGTTCTCAGGTTGGTTTTACCATCAATGTCTGCTGCCGAATGCTCAAATAGCTAGGACTCTTTTGGCTCAAAGTCAAGTTCAAAGCGGTATTTAGACAGATATCACAGATGCTGTCGTGATCCAGTTACCAGTGATCACGGATCGGTCGAAATCATTTAACTTTGCAATATGAACCAATCCTACTATATTACACAGTTTGGCCGTTGAATATCCAGCTGTATTTGCGGATGATCCCATCGAGCCGTATATTGAGGAAGGTGCCGACCACAAGCAGAAACGCCGGCCGCCAACCGGAACCTTACGTCATCCATACCATCAAGAGGTCTAATGTGGAAGGAAAGGTACTCATCGCCAACCGGGGTGAAATTGCCATCCGCATCATGAACGCCTGCCGGGACCTGGGCCTGGAATATGTCGTCGTCTATACCGAAGCGGATAAAGACTCGGAGCATGTCCGCCGTAACCGTACCGAAGGGACGGACCAGAATGCCTGGAAAATCACCAGCTACACCGAGCCAAACGACATTTTCGCCGTCGCCGATCACAGCGGCTGTAGCGCAATCCACCCGGGCTACGGCTTTTTTTCAGAGGACTATCGCTTCGCCCGAAGGGCCGCCGCCAGAAACCGGCCGCTGACATTTATCGGGCCGAGCTGGAAGGTCATCCGGGATCTTGGTGATAAAATCAACACCAAGCGGGTCGCCAACAGGCTCAACATTCCGACCATTCCGGGCACCGACGCCCCGATCTACAACGAGATGGAAGCCGAAGAGATCGCCTTTTCCCTGCTCGAGAACCAGCGAATCCTCGGCATCGAAGACCCGTCCATACTGGTCAAGGCAGCAGCCGGCGGCGGCGGTATGGGCATCGAGGAAATCACCGAGATCGAGCCCTTCAGGCGCGTCTACCGGCAGCTGCAGAACTACGCCAAACGACAGTTCGGGGACGGCGGCGTCCTCATCGAGCAATGCTTGCGGGACTACAACCACCTCGAGGTGCAGCTGCTCTGCTCCCGTTACAGCGAGCGCATCCACTTCAGTTCGCGAAACTGCACCATTCAGTCGACCGGCCGGCAGAAACGGGTCGAGGCCGCTCCGGGTTTCCACAGTTCCTGCTACAGCTACGATTTCGACGAACAGAAAGTTCTCTCCCAGATTGTCGACTATTCTCTCAAGCTGGCCGAATACGTCAACTACGATAACGTCGGAACCTGGGAGTGGATCGTCGATCGCACGGGCCAGCCCTACCTGCTCGAGGTAAATACCAGAATCCAGGTGGAAAACGACATTTCCGCCCGGATCTCCTACATCAACAACGAGCAGCCCAACCTGATTCGCGAGCAGATACGGCTGGCACTGGGCGAGCGGGTCGGTTTCACCCAGAAGGACATCACCTTTCGCGGCGCCGCCATCGAACTGCGTATCGTCGCCGAGGACACCAAACGGGGATTCGCCCCGTGGATCGGGACCATCACCGAATTCTCCTTTCCAAGACACGACTGGTCCGCAGTTTACTCCCACGTACCGGGCGACCGCGACTACTCGATCCCCAGCGACTTCGACCCCAACCTGGCACTGGCCCTGGTCTGGGCCGACACGATGGACGAAGCCAAACAGCGGGCGGCACAATTCATCGATGAGTCAAGCATCAGGGGCACCGACTCCAGCGGCGCCCCGATCATTACCAATCTCGCCTATCTCAGGGAAAATCTCGATCGTCTTTTGACGTTCTGATCTTATCGTATCGAGTTATGAAGGAACAACTCAAGCAGCTTCACCGTATCGAAGAACGGATCAGTTACCTGATCCAGCTCAAGGACTACTCCAACTGGGGCAACCTCGACGGCTTCAAGAGCACCTGCGATCAGCTCAAGCAGACGGTTTACGACTACAGCGAGGAAGAACTCTCCGCCGAAATACGTAAACTGAACGATTCCATACTCTTTCTCGAGGAGCGGGCCGAAGAGCAGCTGACGCCGATGGAGCGGGTTCGAATCGTCCGTTCGGTGCAGCGCTTCAGCCTCAAGGATATCCTCGAAAACGTCTACGACGACTATACCGAGCTTGGCGGCGAAGAAGACGCCAATATCGATCCGGCGATGATCTGCGCCAAAGCCACGCTGACCAGGAAAGGCAAAAAGAAGAATCATACCGTCAGCGTCATGGTCATCGGCCAGGAGTGCGGTCACGGCGAAGAGTTCCGCAACGGCGGCTCCTGCCATCCGGAAGGCAACGAAAAAGCGGTGCGCTACATGCAGGTTGCCGAAACCGAAAATATCCCGATCCACTTCTACGTCTTCACTCCCGGCTCTTATCCTGTTGAAGAATACCCCGGCGCCGCCCAGCAGATCGCCAGAAACATCTACACCATGACCAAGCTGCGGGTGCCGACCGTCTCCTTTATATCCGAGGGCGGCTCGGGCGGGGCTGAAGCAATCGGCCTCAGTGATTACCGGCTGATGGCAAGCCACGGCTACTATTCGGTTATTTCGCCCGAAGGCGCCGCCGCCATCGAGGGGCGGATCGGCGAGGGCAACAAGGTCCCGCGCGAGCTGATCGAGGTCTGCGCCGACCGGCTGCGGCTGACGGCTGTCGACAATTTAAATCACGGCATCATCGACCGGATCATCAAGGAACCGCCGCTGGGAGCCCGAAGAGACGATTTCGCCTTTTTCGCCAGGCTGCGCTCGGAGATGATCAACGCCACCGACCGGGTCGTGCTCTCGGCCAAAAACTTTCAGGCCTTTCGAACCTGGGAACTGGGCAGAAAAAAAGCCAGGGCCGAGGACAAGGAACTCGATGTGGAGATCTCCTGGGACCTCTCCAGAGAGGAGACCAACCGGCTGCTCAGGCAGCGTTCCCAGAAGTATCTGTCGATGGCCTCGCACGGCTACATCGGTGAACCGGAAGCCCATGAGACGATACTCAGCCAGGTCCGCACCCAGAGCGAGCAGATGTACTATACGCTGCGCTACGACATCCTGAAAAACCAGAAGCGGCAGCTCGAAAAAATGCTCAGCGATGTCCACGGCGAAGGCTCGGTGATGATGAAACGAGTCACCGAACCGCTGCTCTCGGTGCTCAATTTTCTCAGCGGCACCGAGAAAAAGGAACCGACCCGGCTGATCACCTACACCGGCAGCAGCCAGGACCGGCACCAGCAGCAGGATCCGCTCGAGATCACCGATACCTACACCAGCCCGCTGGCCAACGAAGATAAAACCGTCACCTGCCCCAACGCCGAACTCCACGGCTGCAAAGACCTCTGGGTCCCCGATCTCTACGGTGAATTCGCCGGGGTCTGCGAAACCTGCGGCCACCATTTCCCACTGGAATATCAGTGGTATCTGGAAAATGTTTTCGACCGCGGCTCGATCCGCCTCTTCAATTCGCACCTGAGCTCTCAGAACCCTCTGGGCTACACCGGCTTCAACAGGCGGCTGCAGTCGTCGATGGACAAAACCGGGCGGAAGAGTTCGAACATGACCTTCACCGCTGCGGTCAACACGATCGAGATCGTCGCCTCGGTCCTCTACTCCGACTTCAGAAACGGCACGGTCGGTTCGACCGAAGGGGAGAAATTCGTCCAGGCCTGCAAGCTGGCCCAGCGCAAGAAGCGGCCGCTGCTCGCCTATGTGCATACGACCGGCGGCATCAGGATCCAGGAAGGCACGCTCGGTGTTATCCAGATGCCCAAGTGCACGATGGCGGTCAGGGAATATATCGATTCCGGCGGCCTTTACATCGTCGTCTATGACAACAACTCCTACGCCGGACCGGTGGCCTCGTTCCTGGGCTGCTCACCGTACCAGTTCGCCATCCGCTCCTCACGGATCGGCTTTGCCGGTCCCCGGGTCATCCGGGAAACGACCGGTATCGACATCCCGCCCGATTACCACTCGTCGAGAAATGCACTGAGGCGCGGCCACATCCAGGGTATCTGGGACCGACGGGATTTCAGGAGGAACCTGCACAAAGCACTGCTGACCATGGGAGGGCCGTACCTCTACTACCATTGAGTCAAAGTACTTTCAAACCTTCAGGATTGCAGTTGTTTCAGTAGTCGATCGGCTGCCTGATAACTCTCAAGCGAACCGATATCGAGCCGCTGCTCATGGAGCTGGAACCCTTTGACCCGGCTGCTGGTGCAGAGATAGTCAATGAAGTGGCCCGGGGCATCATGGTTTGTTGAGGTTTGCAGGAAATCATCCAGCTCCGCCCAGACGCTTGGCTGAAAGAAGTAGAGCGGTGGGCAGGTCCAGCGCGACGGCGGCTGTTCAGGCTTCTCATGGAGCCGCGTAACCTGCTCGTCCGCGCCGAATTCAAGTACCCCGGTTTTCTGCAGGTACTCGTCTTCACCTGCGGCCAGACCCACGACCCGGTGCACATCCCCCTGCAGAAATTCCTGCCACAGCGGCGCCAGGTCAAACCGGTAGATATTATCGCCGCCGGAGACCAGAACCTTGTCCGGGGCGCCGATCATCTTCAGCGTCAGCGCCAGGTCACCCGCCGCACCGAGGCGCGTGTCATTGTCCATACAGCCGTCGTTGTAGACTTTTATATCGATGGGGCCATAGGTTGCGCGGTCAAGATGGTCGTCGCGCCAGCCGCAGAAATGCTCATAAAATCGAGCGTTGCTGACCAGATGGACCGTGCTGATCGAGTCCAGACCGGCGATCTGTTCCAGCACATAGTCGAGAACCGGCCGCTCGGCCACACGCAGCAGCGGCTTGGGGAAATCTCTGGTGAGCGGGTACATGCGGGTGGCAAACCCGCCGCAGAGCAGCACGGCGTTCATAAAAAGCGTACTCCGTTATCGGAGCGGCCGAGGAAGACAAAGGCCTGCTCGGCCACCTCCGGGTGCAGCTGCTTGTAAGCCGCCTCGATTTCGCGGGCGGTCACCGTTGCCGAAGAGGTTTTGGCCAGCCCGACCACGCAGCCGCCGAACCCGCCCCCCATGAACCTCGACCCGTAGACCCCGTCGGCGCCGCTGACGATCTGCTGCAGATCACAGACGGCAGGAACACCGCATTCATACTGCTCGATGGAACTCCTGCAGGACTCGTTCATCAACTGTCCGAAGAGATCGATATTGCCGCTGCTCCAGGCCTCGACTCCCCGGGCTACCCGCTCCGACTCGCTGAAGAAATGGGCGGCCCGCCGGCGGATATGTTTCTGAAGGGCGAACCCATGGCGCTGGAAGGTCAGGCGATCGACCTGCCCAAGGACCTCGGCCTCCCCATTTCCGCTCAATGCCGAGAGCTCCGCAGCCGCCGTCCGGCATTCATCGACCCTGGAATTGTAGCCCGACGTGGTCAATTCTCTTGAGTAACCGGAATAGGCGACAATGATCCGGTAATCACCCTCGGACCGCCGGTCTTCGAGTTCGCTCACCGTCTTTTCGACGGTATCGATATGGAGAAGATGCCCTTTTCTGCCAAACACGATCGAGGTCTGGTCGAGAATACCGTTGTTCAGCCCGATATAGTTGTTTTCCGCCCGGCGCGTCAGATTGACATAATCCCAGGACGACAGCTCGAGTCCGTTGGCATGGGCCAGGGCGTGCAGATAGGCGAGCAGCACCGAGGCCGAGGAACTGAGGCCGCAACCGGGCAGCATACCGTCGAGCAGGCCGCAGATCCCGTGTTTGAGATCATGACGTTCCTGCAGGGCCAGTGCTGCCGCACGGAGGTAAACGCCCCAGAAGCTGCCGGTCGATTGGCCGATTTCTGAAAGATTGAAGCTCACCGTGCCCGGATAATTCCTGCTGGTGAACCGAACCCTGTCATCTTGTTGAGGGTGAAAAGCCATCAGGGTGCAGGCGTTGATCGTCATACCCAGCACCGGGCCGCCCTGGTGGTCGATGTGAGCGCCCAGCGGACAGATCCGGTAGGGCGAGGCGATTACTGTGACCTGATCGGCGGGTATCTCCTGCTCGTAGGAAAACACATCGATAAGCTGCTGTTTCTGCTGGCCGATGTCGGGAAATTCCATATGCGCGTATTGTCGGGGAGGACAGAGGGATTGTTCAAAAGGTAATAATGCGGTAGCCGTTCATCAGATAGGCTTCCATCGACGGGTGCCCCATCAGCTCACCGCCAACGGGAAGTCCCTGGGCCTGGGCATCTTCAAGCGAGCCGAGCTTGGCCGAGCAGGCTTTGCAGACGCAGTCGATCAGCCCTTTTTCCTTTACCTTCTCATAGAGTTTTGCAAAAGGGACTTCGGGATCGGTAAATGCCGATACCAGCTTCACGGCTCCACCCTCGATGACGATCTTGACCTCATAACCCTTTTCATCGAAATCGAGCGCGTAGAGCAGCACATGGCCAAAACACATGGGTTCGGGGTTGTAGGTGACCAGAGCGATCTTTTCCATAACGTGTTCCTCAGCTGTGGTAAATTTTCAGGAATTCCGGGAAAATCATTTGTCTGCACCGGAAAAATCATGTAACTCATGAGAAGTCTACAACTTTTGCGGCTTATCTGCCAGAGATACCTATGACACATGCCGACCATCAAAAAAATACCATTGTATCACTTCTATGCGTCCTGGCGGCGCTGTTCTGCCTGAACACGCTTACGGGCTGCCGCCCTGCGCCGGATCCGCTGCCGGTTATCGGCACCATCGATATTCCCTACACCTTTGTCAACCAGGACAACCGGCCGGTGAGCCAGGACCTGTTCGACGGCCGCATCCTGGTGGCCGATTTCTTTTTCACCACCTGCCCGACCATCTGTCCGATCATGAAATCCCAGATGCTCCGGGTTTATGAAAAATTCAAGGATAACGATCAGGTCATCCTGCTGTCACACACGATCGACCCGGAGCACGACAGTGTCGAGGTGCTTCGCGAATACGCCGCCCGCCTCGGCATCGATGCCTCCGGCTGGCATATGGTTACCGGCGACAAGGAGGAGATCTACGACACCGCCTACCGCTACGGCCTTGCCGCCATGGAGGACGAACGGGCCCCGGGAGGTTTCATCCACTCCGGCTCATTTACCCTGGTGGATCGGCAGGGACGGATCAGGGGTTACTACCAGGGAACCGAAGATGATCCGGTCAACCAGCTGATCAAAGATATCAGACGGCTGCTCGATGAAGCGTAATTTCCAGGGCGGCCGGCTGCTTTCAAATTTTGGCGCACAATGGTTTCTCCTTCTGATCGTCTTTCTGCTCGTTACCGGCTGCAGCGGCGAAGCCGGCGACCCGACCCTGTACCGTACGTTCTGCGCCACCTGTCACGCCCCGGACGGAGAAGGACTGCGGGCGCTCTACCCGGCTCTGACTGGTTCAAAATATCTGGATGAGCAGCTTGATCAGCTTCCCTGCCTTATTGTAAACGGAGCAGGGAATACGGTTGTCATGCCGGGCTTCCCACAGTTGGAAATCGCTGAAATCACCGGGCTGATCACCTATCTGAACAGCAGATGGGCACCAACCCCGATGACGGTATCCGAAGAACAGGTCACGGCGTGGCTGAAGAGCTGTCCCTGATGACTCCCCGTCAGCGCCGGCTCCTTATTCGCAGTCTCCATGCCCTTCTTCTTTGTGCAGCGCTGGCTGTCCAGCCGGGCTGCAGCAGTCCGCAGGAAAAAGAGAACGAAGCCCTGAGAGAGGAGATCATCGAAGTACATGACCGGGCCATGGATAAAATAGGCCTGATGTTCAGCCTCGAGATGAGGCTGAAAAACGAACCGCCCGCAGATGCCCCGGAGGAAACAATCGAAGCGCGGATCAAAGCGTTGAAGGAAGCCAACCGGGCCATGTTCCGCTGGATGAATCAGTACAAGACGCTTGGTGTTGAAGGCGACATCGAGGCGGACAACCGCTACCGGCTCGAGCAGCTCGAGCGGATAAAAGAGGTCGGCCGGCTCACCGACCGCGCGATCGAGGAAGCAGAGCTCATGCTTTCCGGCAATTGAGCCTGGTCTCGGTCATCGCAAGCAGGAACATCGAATGGACCGAAATGGTTTGAAGGGTATAGCCGGTGACAAAACACATGCCATCCTGAGTGCTGCCGGGATGAACTTCAGGAAGATGCCGATTTTCCCGGCAGGAAAAACAAGAGAAAATTGTGTCGCTTGAATCAGCGGCTTTTTCAGCATCGACTCAATTGGCGTGGCGGCTTGTTTTACAGATCATCCAGCGGACTTACCACCCCATGGCCGCCCTGCTGAAGGACGTGCGTATAAACCATAGTCGTTGCAATATCCCTGTGTCCAAGCAAGGCCTGAATGGTGCGGATATCGGTTCCCCGTTCGAGTAGATGGGTGGCAAAACTGTGACGAAACGTATGTGCTGAAACCTTCTTCCTTATCGCGAGCCGCTTGACTGCTGATTTTATAGCTTTATTGACGACACTCGGGTCGACATGATGCCTTCTTGTTTTGCCACTGCGGGGATCTTTCGATAGCTTTCTTGAAGGGAAAACATACTGCCAGTTAAAGTCTTTCTCAGCATGAGGGTATGTGCGCGCCAGTCGATAGGGCAGGTAGACGCTGCCGTATCCCTGCGCAAGATCCTGTTCATGGATCAGTTTCACTTTGCTCAGATGATTATCCAGCAGCGGTATAATGGAAGTTGGAAACGCGCTGTATCGGTCTTTTCCCCCCTTGCCGGAACGGACAGAGATTTGCTTCATATTGTAGTCAATATCCTGAACGCGAAGCCTGACCGCCTCCATGATTCGTAATCCACTGCCATACATCACTTTCACAATCAGCTGGGGGACCCCTTTCAATATGCTTACAATCTGCAGAACTTCGTCCCGCGTCAAGACAACAGGAATGTTGGTTTTCCGAGGAGCCCTGACGGCGTTATCAAGTTATCAGGGCAAATAAACATGTTAATAAGTGGTTATATTCTTATAACGCTAAGTGAAGTAATTTTTAAAGGTGAGGTGAGGTATGAATTACCAAATTCTTGATAATAAAGACCAAAAAGAAGTAGCAGAGCTTTTCGTCTCTGTATTCACCTCATCTGAGAGTGAAAAGGAAGGAAAATTGATTGGCAAACTTTCCTCAGAGTTGGCCTCGAACATCGACAATGAAGAAATAATCTGTTTCGGTGCATATGAAAATAATTCACTCATTGGTTCTATTTTCTTTACTCGCCTTCGGTTTAATGAGCCTGTTCAGGTTTATATGCTGGCTCCGGTTGCTGTAAGCACTGAATATCAGGGAAAGGGCATCGGTCAGGCGCTCATCAATTACGGGCTTAACGAATTAAAACAACGTTCTGCAAGTATCGTGGTCACATATGGCGATCCATCCTTCTATTCAAAGGTAGGATTTCAAGAACTGTCCGAAAATGTACTTCAAGCACCTTTAAAGCTTTCAATGCCTTTTGGCTGGCTAGGCCAATCTTTAACCGGGCAGCCAATTCCAACGGTCAATGAGCGTCCACTGTGCGTAAAAGAATTCAATGATCCCGTGTATTGGTAGAATCAAAGAACATAACAAGGCCATAAACACGGACGCCAAAAAGCTACGCTGCGCTTCGCTTTTTGTCTCCGGTTATGGCTGGCGTTATCTTCTAAAAACAAAACTTGACACATGCATACGTGTGATACATATATATACATATGAGAACAACACTAAACATCGATGATCAAATGCTGAAAAAGGCGGCAGCTCTCACTGGAGTTAAAGAGAAGACCTCTTTAATTCACTTAGGACTAGAAGCATTAATTGCCCGCGAGAGTAGTAAGCGCCTTGCAATGCTGGGTGGTACAGAGAAAGAATTAAAAGCAATACCACGTAGAAGGTCAGCAAACTAAACATGGTCCTTGTTGACACTTCAGTTTGGATAGATCATCTCCGAAAAAACGATCAACACTTACAACTTCTCTTAATAGATGGAGAGGTTGTATGCCATCCTCTTATCATTGGTGAGCTAGTTTGTGGTAACCTGACAAACAGAAAAGAAATCATAGGGTTATTGCAAGCATTACCAATGGCTCCTGAAATTGATTTTGAAGAATATCTTTATTTTGTCGAAGAGCACAATTTATTCGGCAAAGGCATTGGGTATATAGATATCCAACTTTTAGCTTCAGCAAAATTATCTCAGACAAGTCTCTGGACACTAGATAAAAGACTGAAAGCTAGTGCGGTAGAATTCGGAATTAATTATAGAAAATCAAGATAACCAAGCGTTCGAGCTGACAAATACCACTGGCGGCAGTCCTTAGCTTTGAAAGTTTACCGGTATCTTCACGAGGTACTTTGCCGGGAAGCTCTCATCATGGGATTTGCCGCTCAACTCCACGTTATGCTTCAAAAGAAATATAACGCTTGACGTTATACGTTATAGAAATTAAAATATATAGCATGATCCAGTCATTTAAATGCAAAGACACAGAAAAAATATTTAACAGGGTTTTCTCAAAGAAATTCCCAAACGATATCCAGCGAGTTGCTTTGCGAAAACTCCGCATGCTTAACCGTGCAACAATTTTAAATGACCTTAAAGTCCCCCCTTCCAACCGCCTGGAACCACTGAAAGCTAAAAGAAAAGGACAACACAGCATTAGAATAAACGAGCAATGGAGAGTTTGCTTTAAATGGCGGAAGGGAGATGCATTTGACGTGGAAATCGTCGATTATCATTAGGAGGTTATGAAAATGAAAAAAATGAATCCCGTACATCCCGGTGAGATCCTGCTTGAGGAATTTCTTAATCCCATGAATTTAAGCCAGAATAAGATTGCCACTGACATTGGTGTAGCACCCCGCCGTATAAATGAAATTGTACATGGCAAAAGGAGAATTACGGCTGATACGGCACTTCGCCTCGCCCATTACTTCAAAATGTCTCCACAGTTCTGGCTGGGGCTGCAGATGGACTATGACCTTGATGTTGAAGAGGACAGGCTTGCCAGCCGCTTGCCGGACGAAGTCAAAACTTATAAAGCAGCATAACAAATCGCTGAACTTGACGGGAAAAAACCGCCGTGGCTGACGGAAACGCTTTTGGCCCGTCAAGTTAGCTCAAGCGTTGGGCCGCAGCGCGGTTTCGGAGGCAGCATGAGCAGATATGACGACGCCGTGAGCGCAATGCGCGTCGGACTCCCGGCCAGGCCGGAGCTACGCGACTATGTTCGCTTCGGAACGCTTGCGTCCAATTCCCACAATACTCAGCCTTGGAAGTTCCTGCTGGGGGCGGACACCATCCATATCCTTCCGGATTTCTCCCGGCGAACACCGATTGTCGATCCCGACAGATTAACTGGGGACAGACCACGTTTTTTTCCTTCCGCGAATGGCGCACTGGAGAAGGAGGAAGACACATTATGGTGCTGCACAAAAAAAAGAATTTATGTAAAAAATTATAAAAACAAAATGGCTATTAGCGACTTTGAAATAAAACGTATAGAGAAACTTGTAGGACAATTCGTAGAAAAACGTCGACCAGATCCTGCCATTAGATCACAGCTGGATTTGGCGTATCGAATTGTTGATCAAAGTTTTGAAGTATATGAAATACGTCCACAATGGGATAACCCTAAAAACAAAATAGAACAGCCGGTTGCAAAGGCCACATAGGTAAAAAGCAAAGAGATCTGGAAGCTATATTGGATGCGGGCCGATCTCAAATGGCACAAGTATACTCCATTTCCTGAGTCTCCATCTCTTGAAAAAATACTCAATGAAATAGAAACAGACCCTCATGCCTGCTTTTGGGGATAATCCGAAAATTCAATTAAAATCACATAACAAGTCGTTTCACCTGACAAGCGATAGGGTCGTGCGCCAGGTGAACTCAACGCTGGGCGATAATTACCGGTATGTAAGGTCACTGTGGCAATTCTTTTGTTCGTCATTGGGCTGGGCTTTCTAATTCTTGGCGCGCAAGCGCTGGTGCTTGGTGCATCCCGATTGGCGACTGCCATTGGTATAGCGCCACTGGTTGTCGGGCTGACTGTAGTGGCATTCGGCACGAGTTCGCCCGAGCTTGCGGTGAGCGTAAAATCAGCACTATCCGGTCAGCCTAATATTGCCCTGGGGAACGTTGTCGGAAGCAATATTTTCAACGTCCTTTTCATTCTTGGCCTTTCAGCGTTGATTGTTCCGCTCGTTGTATCGCAACAACTCGTGCGCTTTGATGTGCCTCTGATGATAGCGCTGTCGGCTTTTGTCCTCATCCTTTCGCTGGATGAAAACTTAAGTCGCACTGATGGAATCATGCTGGTGGCAGTTCTCGTTATTTATGTCTGCTTCTTGGTATATCAAAGCCGCAGAGAAACCATCGCAGTTGAAGAGGAGTACGCCAGGGAATTCGGGGTTGAGAAACGTGCTAGAGGCAGTACGATCAGTAATATAGGCCTGGTGCTTGGGGGGCTCGTGCTCTTGGTACTCGGCTCGCGCTGGCTCGTCGATAGTGCTGTATCCTTTGCCAAATATCTGGGGGTAAGCGAATTAGTAATCGGGCTGACAATTATTGCGGCCGGTACATCTCTGCCTGAAGTGGTTACGTCAGTCATCGCGGCTATCCGCGGAGAACGTGACATCGCTGTCGGTAATGTTGTCGGTAGTAACATCTTCAATATGATGGGGGTGCTTGGGTTTACCAGCATCGTTGCGCCAACAGGCATTGAAATTTCAACGGCAGTCATCGGATTCGATATGCCGGTCATGATAGCGGTAGCATTGGCATGTCTGCCACTATTTTTTACAGGCGGCGTAATTAGTCGGAAGGAAGGTGCATTTTTGCTGGGGAACTACGTAGCATATACCCTATATCTTATATTGGCTGCATCTCATCATGATGCTTTGGCAGGGTTCAGTGCAGTTATGCTGTACTTCGTTATTCCGTTAACGGTTGTCACGCTCATTATCGTGACGCTGCGGGAAATACGTAGTAGGAAAAAGAGTGCATCGGAATGATTCCAGAGGCAACGATGAGTCGCCCGAAGAGGCGTTCCACCTGACGACTTTTCCGCTGCACTCCAAAGCCGCCGGACACCCCGGCGTTCGCCCGCAGAAAATACGACGGAGAGAGTATGTTATTTCTTAATCGAAACTTTTTAATGGGATTTATTGGAGGTGCCGCCCTATTGACTGTATCGGTCAGCGCCTCTGCGCAAACCGGCAAAGCGCTGAGTGCAGAAGAGTCCGACCCATTAGCACTGGGTTGGATGACGGGGTTTCCGCCAGCAGCCGAGAAACTGATCATGCAGCCGGAATCCGATTTCTTCAGCTTCCCGAAATTGCGTTGGACCGTATGCCACATCCGTGAACTCATGCCCACAAAACAAATAAGTCGTGGACTTGGCGCACCGATACCGCTGGAGTACGCGTTAAACCACGGGATTGACGAGTTGAATTTCACCCCCATCGGAGGCGAAGACCCGATGACGTGGAAGGAATCGCTTTCCAAGAACTACACGGACGGGATTCTTATCATTCACAAAGGTAAAGTCGTTTATGAGCGATACTTCGGTGCCTTGAACGAGGCGGGCAAGCATGCAGCCATGTCCATGACGAAATCATTGACGGGACTTTTGGCCGAGATGCTCGTCGTGGAGGATGGGCTTGACGAAACGGCCAGGGTTGCGACCATTGTTCCGGAACTCAAGGATAGCGCGTTCGGGAGTGCCACGGTGCGACAGGTTATGGACATGACAACAGCCCTTGATTTTAGCGAGGACTACTCCGATCCCAAAGCCGACGTATGGCTTTATTCGAAGGCGGCAAGCCCGCTGCCTAAACCAACCGACTACGAGGGCCCGAACGGCTACTTCGAGTACCTTCAAACGGTGAAGCAGGATGGAATTCACGGGGAAGCTTTTGGCTACAGGACCATTAATACGGATGCCCTTGGCTGGATTATTTCGCGATTTACCGGTAAGGATTTAGCATCCCTGCTCTCCGACCGTATCTGGAGGAAAATGGGGTCTGAACAGGATGGATACATAACCGTGGATGCTAAAGGCACAGCGTTTGCGGGCGGTGGTCTCAGCGCCGGATTACGGGACTTGGGGCGAATCGGTCTGCTCATGCTTGACGGTGGGGAAATCAACGGGCAAAGGTTGTTTCCGAAGAAGGTTGTTGAGAACATCCAGGCCGGTGGGGACAAGAAGGCCTTTGCCAAGGCCGGGTATAAGACCCTTGCTGGCGGCAGTTACCGCAGTATGTGGTGGGTTTTCCACAACAAGCATGGGGCTTTTGCCGCACGCGGCGTGCATGGCCAGACTATCTATGTGGACCCAACCGCCGAAATGGTCATCGTCCGCTTTGCGTCGTTTCCTATGGCAACGAACGCAGAGATTGATCCAACCTCATTGCCCGCCTATCAGGCCGTAGCCGAATATCTTATGAAACAATGATTGAAACCATTTTGGGCTCACAAAACGCTTCACTCGGACTCGCTGAAACTCGCCGGTGAGCTTGGCTTTGGGCGGCAAGAAATTGTCAGATCGCAGCACGATATGCGTACACAACAGATTTTTGATGGTGGCATAGCAGCTAAACAATGCAAATTAAACTCAGCAACCCCATTTGTTTCATAAAGCTTTTTTTAACAGCGGTAATCATTGTATCCTCTGCTGGCTGCGCTACATTCACTAAGTACGAGTATGATTCGCACGTTTTCCGCCTCGGTGAGGAAAACGAGCTTGTCATCTCTACGTTTCCATCGTGGTTCCCAAGAGTCAAGAGTCGTATACCTTTCCTGTTTAAGAACTCACACGCTCCCCAATCTGTTTATTTTCAATTTTTTGTGCGGGCTGCAGGTACCACAGCTGGCCGTAATCCGAATATTGAATCCATTCTTGTCCGAAATTTCTCCTATGAATTTCCAGGGCAGACACCTGTGGTTTTAATTGAAGGCTACTCTGACGGTTTCTGGCAGCAAGGTCAGGCCGACTATGATTCTACAAAATTGGAGCCGGTGCCGTGTTTTGAAGGTTGGCACGTTCGAGTAAAGTTCGATCTTGTATTGAATGGAACAGCCTTCGAGGGCGAGCATATTTTGTATGCACGGGAAGTGTCGAAGGTGTACCCTCTTATTTTCGATGCACTAAACTAGGCAACATGATTTTTGAAACACCGCTATTGCAAGATGCCTGTATTCCCCGTTGGTCGTTCCGCAATTTGGTGGTTGACGTTCAGCAAAACGGTCAAACGGACGCTTGCACCTTCCGATTCGCTCCAGGGGCAGGCGCCGGTTACCTCAATCGTTATGCTTTTTTCCAACAATGGGAATGCAAGAGTTGAGAGGAAAAGGGCTTTACCATTTTCCAGGAAGCAATAGCATTGCAGAAGGCCAACATCATCAACGCTGTCGTCAACGTCGCCGCTGGTGTTCCTCTGCATCCTTGGCAGATTGACTTTCAGTTTGACCGTCAATATAAGTCCTTTTTACGTGGTTAAGAATGTTACATTCGGCATAGGATTTTATATTTTTCCCCTCCTGCACAAACGCTAAAAACCTCTAATCGGAGATTTTATGTCAAGTAATTTCGGTACTTTATTTAGAGTTTCAACGTTTGGCGAGTCGCACTGCAAAAGTGTCGGCGTAGTCATTGACGGCTGCCCTCCGGGGCTCTCTCTTGTTGAAGAAGACATCCAGCGCCAGCTCGACCGGCGCCGGCCGGGACAGTCGAAACTGACGACGGATCGCCAGGAAAAAGACCAGGTTCAGATTTTATCAGGTACCGAGAACGGCGTGACCCTGGGCAGCCCGATCGGGCTCAAGGTCGACAACCAGGACCAGCGCCCGGGCGATTACGGCGACATGGAGACAATCCCCCGCCCGTCCCATGCCGATTTCACCTATATGGCCAAATACGGCATCAAGGCATCGTCAGGCGGCGGCCGGTCAAGCGCCCGGGAAACGATCGGTACGGTCTCTTCCGGAGCCGTCGCCGACAAGATACTGGGACTCAAGTACGGTATCGAGATCGTCGCCTGGGTCAGTTCGGTGGGACCGTATCGTGCGGCACCGGCCGATATGGAAACAATATCGAGGCAGGTGGTGGATCAGACCGATCTGCGCTGCCCGGATGTGGATATCGCCGACGAGATGCGTAAACTGATCATGGAATTAAAGGACAGCGGCGACTCGACCGGAGGCACGGTGTCGTGCGTTATCCGCAACGTGCCGCCCGGACTGGGTGAGCCGGTCTATGAAAAACTCGAAGCCAAACTGGCCCAGGCCATGCTCGCCATTCCGGCCACCAAGGGATTCGAGATCGGTTCGGGCTTTGGCGGTACCCAACTCAAAGGCTCGCAGCACAACGACCCGTTCACCATGAAAGAAGCCGGACTCGGCACCGCGACCAACAACTCCGGCGGCATCCAGGGCGGGATTTCAAACGGCGAGCCGATCTACTTCCGGGTCGCCTTCAAACCGCCGGCGACCATCTCCCAGGCCCAGCAGACAACAGATTATCACGGTACCGGCGTCACCCTCGAGGCGAAGGGCCGGCACGATCCGTGCGTAGTCCCCCGGGCGGTGCCGATCGTCGAATCAATGGCGGCCCTGGTGATCCTCGATATGGCCATGCGCCAGGAAGCCCGGCTGGCATTTAAATTGATTTGATTGATGGCACACTGAGTGAGCCAGCCCCACCTGCTCACCTGTCCTGGTCTGCTTTATCTGCTTTGATGGGCTGGTTCGAAACCATCGTCGAGAGTGCTTCCGGCAGTCCCCTGATGTAGAGGTCCTGCTTGGCGTAGGGGATCTCGATCCGCTCTTCTCTGAGACGCTTGTAGACGGCGGTGTTCATCGTATCGAGCACCCTGCCCTTGTCCTCCGGCTCTTTGACCCAGAAGAGCAGCTCGAAATCAAGGCTCGAAGCACCGAACTCCCGAAAGCGTATACGCGGCTCGGGGACCGTGCAGACCAGCGGGTCGGCCTTGGCGGTCTCGACCAGGATCTGCTTGACCAGGTCGACATCTGAGCCGTAGGCGACGCCGATCTTCAGACGAACGCGCATCTTTTCATAGGGCCCGCCCGACTGGTTGATGATCATCGAATTGCCGATGATCGAGTTGGGGATCGTCACCTCGATATCGTCCCTGGTCAGGATGCGCGTGGAGCGCAGACCGATGTTCACCACCTTGCCGCGGCCGCCCCGGTCCAGCTCGATATAATCCCCGACCTTATAGGGAGCATCGGCAATGATGAAGACGCCTGAGAACAGGTTGGACAGCGTATCCTTGGCGGCGAAGCCGATGGCGATACCGGCGATACCGGCCGAGGCCAGCCAGGCCGTCATATCGATGTGCCAGACGACAAAGAAAGCATAGACACCGGCCCCGAAGATGACGATCTTGGCCAGATTGTCGAACAGGGTGACGGTGCGGTGCTGGATGAAGGTAAACTTGTTCGAGAGACCGGCGACGCGCTGCAGCAGCAGGGAGGAGAGGCTGCTGAAAAATATCACCCAGATGATGATACCGACCGTGCGAATTCCACGGATCAGATACACCTTCCAGCCATCGAACGGCATCAGGGCGATACCGGCGGTCAGACCGATCACCACGAGGGTGAAGTAGATCGGCGGACGCAGCAGTTTGATAATATGATCGTCAATCTGAAAGCGGGTACGACGGGCGATGGAGCCAAGAATGCGAAAGGTCAGCCAGGTGAACAGCGACGCGGAAGTGAAGGTAATCAGGATGACGATAATGCCCTGAATCCAGGGATTCGCCGAAATCAGCTCATAGAGCGGCCGGAGCGAGTCGATGACCATCGTATCGAGCTTCTCGACGTCCGCGCCCTCGGCTGCATGGGCAGAACGCACCAGCCCTGCAGCCGAGGCGGAAATAGCGGCCGCGGTGGGCAGGCCCGCCCAGCGCAGCAGCAGTTTTGCTCCTCTCTTCCGCCGGATCATCTCGGCTGAAGGGAAAATGTCTTGATGATCATGCGGTGAATCAGCCGATTCAGCCGCTTAAATACCCTCTTCAAGTACCGACCCTGGTCCGGCCAGCGGCCTGAACGTTTTCTTCGATGAGCCGCAATGGGGGCACTGCCAGTCTTCCGGGATATCTTTAAAGGCGGTCCCGGCGGGCGTATTGGTTTTCGGTTCGCCTTTGTCAGGGTCATACACATAACCGCAATTGCTTACCTGGCACTGATACATGTCTTTCGGATCTGCCATTTCCCTACCTCACGATGAAATTATTGAACGTTTAACGCTGATTAGAACTTATCAGCAAAGCCAAGTTTCATCAATACTCATCAATACTATTGGTTCATTCGCCATAGTTTATGCAGGCCCGCCAAAGCCCCCCGCTGAGAACCGGCCGCCCGATCATCAGATAATTCCTTCACCCTTCAACTTCTCGATCATCGCCTGGTCATAGCCAAGGTCTTTGAGTATCTGGTCAGTATGCTCGCCCAGTTCGGGTGCCTTGCACCTGTTCTCGGCCGGCGTTTTTGATAGTTTGATCGGATTGTTGAGCATTTTTATGTCACCGTAGACGGGGTGGTCCCAGTCGGTGAAATAGTCGTTCGCCAGCGCCTGTTCATCTCCTGTCACTTCGAGCGGACTCTGCAGCGGAGCCCAGATCAGTTTGTTGCGGCTGAGAATATCACCCCACTGGTCATAGGTCTTCGACCGAAAAACCTCTTCGAGCAGCGCTACCAGCTCAGCGGAGTTTTCTGCCCGCGCCTCCTGGCTCGCGAAGCGGGGATCCTCGATCAGCTCATCGCGTCCGATCGCTGCGCAGAAACCCGGCCAGTAGTGCTGGGAGTTGGTCATGCCCAGCATGATCCAGCGTTCGTCGCTGGTCGGGTAGATATTGCGGATCGGGTTGCCGATACTGCGCCGTGACGGGCGTACCGAATCTTCGCCGCTGATCAGACAGCCGGTTATATCGGTGCCGAGGGCAAAAATAGCCGTATTGTAGAGCGAGACTTCCACCTCCTGCCCCTGCCCGGTTCGCTCCCGGATAAAGAGCGCAGCCATGACCCCGGCCAGCAGACTCTGCGAGGTGATGCTGTCGCCGTAGGCCGGACGCGAAATGTTCGGTGCGCTGTCCGGCTCATGCATCAGATCCATCACCCCGCTGCGGGCCCAGAAGGCGACTGAATCGTAGCCGCCGGTGTTTTTCTCCGGGCCCCTGCGGCCATAACCGGTCAGATTGGCATAGATGAGTTTCTGATTTCTCCTGGCCAGCGTTTCGTAATCGAGATTGAACTTTTCCATCTCGTAGGGGCGAAGGTTGTTCAAAAAGACATCGGCCTCTTCAGCGAGTCGGTGGATGATCTCCTGCCCTTCCGCTGACTTGAGATTGACCGTCAGACTCTTTTTGTTACGATCCACATGCTCCCAGATATAATTCACCTCGTGCGGCCGGGCCCAGCCGGCCATGCCGGCGGCCAGCAGGTGGCGCTGCAGATCGCCGCGGCCGGGCGGCTCCACATGGATGACCTCCGCCCCCCAGCTGCCCATCAGCATTCCTGCCAGCGGCATCGCGAAAGCGCCGCCGACTTCGACTACCTTGATTCCCTCAAGTCCGTTGTTCATAGTTTTCTCGTCTATATGATAAGGGTTTACCTGGTGCTGTAATCAACAAGCGGTCCAGCGGCCGCCGTCAGCACTGGAAGTCAGGACACGCTCGATAAAACGGACGCCGGCCAGGCCATCCACCACAGTCGGGAAATAGAGAGCCAGCGGGTCGGCCGGCTGGCCCGAGCGGCGGGCGGCGATTGCCTCGGCGGCATCGCTGTAGAGATTGGCAAAACCGTCGGGGAAACCCTCCGGATGACCGGCGACGATACGGCTGGAACGGGCCGCCAGGGGCAGCGTTTTCGGGCCGCGCGGGGTTCGCACCTCGGCCGGTCTCTGCAGCGGTTTGAAATGCAGTACCTGGGGCTGCTCCTGCAGCCACTCAAGCGATCCCTTTGTGCCGCTGACCCGGATACGCAGACAATTTTCCACTCCCGCCGCCGCCTGGGTGACCCAGAAGCTGCCGCGCGCCCCGTTTTCAAACCTCAGCAGCGCCCCGGCAAAATCGTCAACGACCCGGTTGGGAACCACCGCCCCGACCTCGGCGGCCACCTCGGTTACCTCGAGGCCGGTAATGAAGCGCACCAGATTATGGGCATGCGAACCGATGTCGCCAAGCACCAGGGAGGGGCCGCTTCTGGCCGGATCGAAGCGCCAGGGAACCGGTCCCCGGGCAGGGTCGGGGTCATCTTCCGTGGCTTTGCCTCCCTGCACGTACTCGACCTGGACCAGGCGGATAGCCCCCAGTTCGCCATTCTCAACCATGGCCCGGGCCTGGCGCACCATCGGATAGCCGGTGTAGTTGTGGGTCAGGCAGAAGATCAGGCCGGATTCTTCGACCAGCCGGACCAGTTCCTCGGCCTCGGCCACGCGTGTTGGTCATCGGCTTGTCGCAGATCACGTCAAAGCCCTTTTCCAGCGCCGCCTGCGCATAGGGAAAGTGGGAATCGTTGGGGGTCATGATCGCCACCACATCGGCTCCGTCGAGGCGGGCGGCCTCGGTATCGAGCATCGTCTCGACATCGCTGTGGACCCGATTTTCATCGAGGCCGAGTTCTTTCCCGGCGGCTCGTGAGCGCTCCGCGTCCGAGCAGAGTACGGAGCTGACAAGCTCGTACCGATCGTCAAGGCGGGCTGCCTGCCGGTGCATCGCGCCGATAAAAGATCCGGGCCCGCCGCCGACCAGTGCCAGACGCAGCCGCCGGCCAAGCATTGTTATCACAGGATTGAGACTCATGGCTCCTCCTTCTCATTAATTTCAATCGTGAAAGCTTCTGCGGACTGTATCATATCGTGCTCTATCTGAAAATAATGGTGCCAGGCTCCGGATAATTTTTCTGCGCCTACCTTTTTATAACGGTTTCATCGCGGTGGCGGCCGCTTAAACCTCAGACTTGAAATTTTCTCAAATTATGTTATTATGCGACATAATCAGGTAGGCTGTTTACGTTTACCGCCGCTGTTAAGAATGCGCACTGCTTTGTTCCTGTTTTTCGTTGTTTATCAAATAAAATCGATTCGTTACGTTATGGCTGGCAAGCTGCCGATCATTGTATCTGTCCCCCATGGGGGTGAAATCATCGCACCGGAGATGTCCGACCGCACCCTTCTCTCGCGCCGGGACATCTTCAGTGACGGCGACCCTCTGACCAGGGAAATCTATGATTTTAAAAGCGCATCCCTTCATTATTTCGAGACCAATATTGCCCGGGCGGTCATCGATCTGAACCGTGCGCCCCATGACGTGCCGCCTGAAAACCATGACGGTGTGGTAAAGAGCCACACGGTTACCGGTAAGGGAATTTACCGTAAAAACCGCCTTCCCAGTAATGATACCAGACGGCGACTACTGAAGAAATATCACACCCCCTACCATGAGGGACTCGGGAAAAAGAGTAAACAATCCGGGCTTTTCTGCGGTATCGACTGCCATACCATGCTCGATCGCGCTCCGGTTATCAGCTCGGAGCACGGCAGAAAGCGGCCCTTTATCTGTTTGAGCAACCGCGGGGATCACCGGGGCAGCCGGGTCAGAGGCCGGCGTTTGACCTGCCCGCCTGAAATGATCCGCTCTCTGGCTTATTTTCTGATCCAGCGCTTTCCCGAAGAGGCTGACAGCATCGTCCTCAATGAGCCGTTCAAGGGAGGCTACATCGTCCAGCGCCACAGTCGGCATCTTCCCTGGATTCAGATCGAGCTGAACCGCAGAAGCTATCTCTCCAAAGAGTACTACGATCCGGCGAATCTGTCCGTCTGCCGCAGCCGAATTGCCCAGCTGCGCAGCGGGCTCCTCGCCGCAGTCACTGATTTTGTCCGGTATAATTACCGGCCGCTCAGTATCGAGGAGAAGGTTGCCTGAAGCTCCTGCCTTTAATTTTATCAGCCGACACTCCCATCACCACTTTCTTTTGATCATCTCAGCCAGGCCGGGTCTGCCGAGATAATCGGCCTGCAGCAGCCGTAAATCCGGGTAAATGGTTGACGGATGGTTATAATGCGCTAATATGTCATGCTTGTGCTCTGCCCGCAGAGGCTTCACACCACAGCCGGGCGGCGCTTCCGCCGTTACTGCACGTTAAAAACACTATTGTAGCCGCCTGTTATTGCTGACAGGCCCTGATGACATTTAAACCGACCGCCGTAAGCAAATATCTCGACCGACTGGCACCGCCGGTCGGTCTGCTGCTGCTCATTCTCTCCATCGTCATTGGTGCGGGAACCGGTCTGGCCGCGGTTCTGTTCATCAAGCTGATCTACGCCATTCAATATCTGGGCTATGAAACGCTGCCGGCGCTGCTTCCCAAACTGGGTAATTTCGTCTACTTCATCGTCCCGGTGATCGGCGGACTGCTGGTCGGGCCGCTGATTCTCTTTGCCAAGGAAGCCAAGGGGCACGGTGTTCCGGAGGTCATGCAGGCCCTGATTATCCGGGGCGGACGCATCAGAGCCAGGGTGGCCGCAGCGAAGATCGCGGCTTCAGCCCTCTGTATCGGCACCGGCGGCTCCGCCGGCCGCGAAGGTCCGATCGTCCAGGTCGGCTCAGCCCTTGGCTCGAGCATCGGCCAGGTACTGCGGCTTTCCGACGACCGGATCAGAAATCTGGTGGGCTGCGGCGCGGCTGCCGGAATCGCCGCGACTTTCAACGCGCCCATCGCCGGGGTGGTCTTTGCCATCGAGGTACTGATGGGCAACCTGCAGGTGCGCTCGTTTGGCAACGTCGTTATTGCCGCGGTTTCATCATCGATCGTCAGCCGCTTTTTCCTCGGAGCCCGGCCGGCTTTCTCGGTACCGATCCATTCAATGGTATCGCCGGTCTCACTGGTCTTTTACCTGCTGCTGGGACTGCTCTCCGCCCTGGTCGGCATCATGTTCATCCGGATGCTCAACCGGGCCGAAAACATCTTCGACAACTGGGACTTCCCCCAGCTTCTGAAACCGGCGGTCGGGGCAGCACTGCTCGGCATCACCGGCATGATCTTCATGTACCTGCCCGGTTCTTCGGGCATCTTCATGCCCTACATGTACGGCTCCGGGTTTCACTTCATCGAGCAGGTGCTGCTCGAGAATGTACCGTTCTGGATTCTCTTCCTGCTGATCTTTCTCAAACCGCTGGCCACCTCGTTCACGCTCGGCTCCGGCAACTCCGGCGGTGTGTTCGCACCATCGCTGTTCATCGGAGCGATGCTGGGCGGCTGCCTCGGCATTATCCTCGAGCGCTTTTTTCCCGAGATCTCCGGTGGTTCGGGCGCCTATGCCCTGGTCGGTATGGCCGCACTGTTCGGCGCCACGGCGCGGGCCCCGCTGACGGCGATGCTGATTGTCTTTGAAATGAGCAACGACTACCTGATGATCCTGCCGCTGATGGTGGCCGGTATCAGCGCCACCTATTTTGCCCAGTGGCTGCACCCGGAATCGATCTACACCCTGAAGCTGGCCAAGCGCGGGATCAGGTTCTTCGAGGGCCGCGACATGGATATCATGCAGGGGGTCAAGGTCGAGGAAGTGATGCGCACCCGGCTGGTGACGATCCACAAGGACAAGTCGGTATCGGAGCTGATGGCCCTGTTCCAGGAAACCAATCTGCTCGGTTTTCCGGTGGTCACCGAAGGCAACCGGCTCTGGGGTATCATTACTCTGCAGGATGTGCATCGGGCCCAGAGCCTGGACGGCTTCAACCCGCGGGATATGAAGGTGGCCGATCTGGCCATCGAGGGACCGATCTCGGTATTTCCCGACGAACCGATCTATGTCGCCATCCAGAAGATGTCGCCCAGAGATCTGGCCCGGCTGCCGGTCATCTCCCGGGACGGTTCAATGCGTCTGCTCGGCTCAATCAGCCGCAGCGACATACTCCGGGCCTATGACGTTGGAATCGTGCGTAAACAGCGGGGCCAGCTGGAGGAACAGGAGATTACCCTGCGCTCAGCGACCGAAACCGGCTTCGTGGAAATCGTTATCAATGAGGACAGCAACAGCTGCAACGAACTGGTCAAAGACCTGCCGCTGCCGGAAAATGTGACGCTGGTGTCGATCAAACGCGGCTCGAAAATGATCATCCCCCGGGGCCGTCATCAGATCAAAGCCGGTGACGTGTTGACCCTGTTCGGCCAGCTCGAAGAGATCGATCAGTGTAAAAACTTTATGCGCTGAACAATCACTCGGACTATCCTCTGCTGAGCCTGGTACGTCTATACCTCGAGATAGTCGATTATCCCCTCGGCTGCGTCCCGGCCGTCAGCAATGGCGGTGACTACCAGATCGGCCCCCCGCACCACATCCCCTCCGGCAAAAATCTTCTCGTGTGAACTTTGATACGGGTAACGGCTCTTTGCCACCGCTTTTATCCGGCTGGCATCATCGAGTTCGATTCCCAGTTCATCCATCCAGGCTGCCGGTTCGGGCCTGAACCCGAAGGCGGTGATCACCGCGTCGGCCTCGATCACCTGCTCGGTTCCGGGCACCATTTCCGGACGGGAACGCCCGGTAGCATCAGGTTCCCCCATCCGGGTCTGGACCATCCTGACCCCCCTGACCCGGCGGGCGGCATCTACTTCGATCGACAGAGGCTGCAGATTCCACAGAAATTCAACACCCTCGGTCCGGGCATTGGTCACCTCTTTTGCCGAGCCCGGCATGTTGCGCTCATCCCTGCGGTAGGCGCACGTTGTCGTCGTCGCCCCCTGACGAACCGCCGTCCGCAGACAATCCATGGCCGTATCACCGCCGCCCAGGACCAGCACCCGGCGGCCGGCAAACGAAACATAGTCGTACCGGTCGTAGTCATAACCGCGTTCACGGCAGATATTGGCGATCAGATAGGGCAGCGCGTCATAGACGCCGGCAGCGTTTTCATTATCAAAGCCGCCGCGAATCGAGCGGTAGGCGCCGGTGCCGACGAACACGGCATCGAATTCATCGACCAGTTCCTGGACGGTGACATCGCGGCCCACGTCCGTTCCGAGCCTGAATTCGATCCCCATATCGGTGAAAATCTCCCGGCGGCGGGCCATCACCTCTTTTTCGAGCTTGAAGTCCGGTATCCCGAAGGTGATCAGGCCGCCGATTTCGGGATATCGATCATAGACCACCGGCAGTATACCGTTGCGGATCAGGATATCGGCACAGCCGAGCCCGGCCGGGCCGGCACCGATGACGGCGACCCGCTTACCGGTCGGCTCCACCCGGGACAGGTCCGGGCGCCAGCCCATTTCAAAGGCGGTGTCGACGATATATTTTTCAACCGAGCCGATGGTGACCGCGCCATATTCGTCATTGAGCGTGCAGGCACCTTCGCAGAGCCGGTCCTGGGGGCAGACCCGGCCGCACACCTCGGGCAGGCTGTTGGTCAGATGGCAGAGCTCGGCCGCTTCTATAATCCGCCCCTCACCGGCCAGTTTCAGCCAGTCGGGGATGTAGTTATGAACCGGGCATTTCCATTCACAATACGGATTGCCGCAGCCCAGGCAGCGGTCGGCCTGCATCCGGGCCTGGTTTTCATTGAAGCGGCGATAGATCTCGACAAAGCTGCTTCTCCTGGTCTTGACCGAGCGTTTCTGCGGCTCCACCCGTTCAACCTCGAGAAACTGAAAAACATTCTGATCCATATTGTACCTTGAATTATATCCTGGCGGCCTCTCAGGCTCCGGTCGTTGCGTTTGTTCTTACTGAGTTGTCAAGAGCAGCTCGTTTGCCGAGCGTCCCCGCTTGCCGAGCAGGTCTTCCACCCGAAGTCCCCGGGGCTTGACCAGCTTGAAGCGGTTACAGCTCGTGAAAAAATCATCGAGAATCCTTTCAGCCCGCACGCTGCCGGTCTCGTTTAAGTGAGCGTCGATGATGCCGCGCAGATGCTCTTTGAGCTGATCGATATGCTCCATCTCCAGGACGTCAACCAGCTCTTTGTTGACCCGCTCCTCGAAACGGTTGAACTCATCGTACACATAGGCGAATCCACCGGTCATGCCGGCGCCGAAATTGATCCCGGTTTCGCCCAGGATCGTGACGATGCCGCCGGTCATATATTCACAGCCGTTGTCACCGATTCCCTCGACCACCGCCCGGGCGCCCGAATTGCGCACCGCAAAACGCTCCCCGGCCCGGCCCGCGGCGTAGAGCCTGCCGCCGGTGGCACCGTACAGGCAGGTATTGCCGATGATCACCGCTTCGTGGGATTGATACGAAACGCCCTGGGGCGGCCTGATCACCAGCATGCCGCCGGCCATCCCTTTGCCGACATAATCGTTGGCATCGCCGGTCAGCACCAGCTTGAGACCGCCGGCGTTGAAGACCCCAAAACTCTGGCCCGCCGTTCCCTGCATCTCGATGGTCAGTTCCATATCGTCCATACCCCGATCACCGTGCAGCCTGGCGATGACACCGGAAAGCATTGCTCCAACCGAACGATCAGTGTTGCGGATGGCCTTGAATCCCCGGCCGCCGCTCTTGGCTGCGACCGCATCAGTATATTCTTCGACAAGTTTTCGGTTCAGCGCACCGCTGTCGTGGGGCTGGTTTTTCTGTTTGTTGAACAGCGCCGAACCCTCGGGCGGTTGCGGAACTTCGAGCAGACCGTCGAGCATCAGCTTGCGCTGCTTGTCGTTTTCACCCTCGACAATTTCGAGCAGATCCACTCGACCGATCAGATCGGTCAGCCTGCTGACTCCGAGGCGGGCCATCCACTCTCTGGTCTCGGCGGTGATGAACCTGAAATAGTTCATCGCCATTTCCGGCAGCCCCTTGAAGTGATCCCGGCGCAGCGTCTCATCCTGGGTCGCCACTCCAGTGGCGCAGTTGTTCAGATGACAGATGCGCAGGTATTTACAGCCTAAAGAGATGAGCGGAGCGGTGCCGAAGCCGAAGCTCTCCGCCCCGAGTATGGCCGCCTTGATGATATCGAGCCCGGTTTTCAGGCCGCCGTCAACCTGCAGCCGCACCTTGTGGCGCAGGCCGTTTTCCACCAGCGAACCGTGGGTTTCGACCAGGCCCAGTTCCCACGGGCTGCCGGCATATTTGACCGAAGAGAGCGGACTGGCGCCGGTGCCGCCGTCGTAGCCGGAAATGGTTATCATATCGGCATAGCCCTTGGCCACCCCGGTGGCGATGGTGCCGACACCTGGTTCCGAGACCAGCTTGACCGAAATCAGCGCCTCGGGATTGACCTGCTTGAGATCGAAAATGAGCTGGGCCAGATCCTCGATCGAGTAGATGTCATGATGCGGCGGCGGCGAAATCAGCGTTACGCCGGGCATGGAATGGCGCAGTTTGGCGATCATCGCCGTCACCTTGTGGCCGGGAAGCTGACCGCCCTCGCCCGGTTTCGCGCCCTGGGCAATCTTGATCTGGATCACCTCACCACTCATCAGATACTGGGGGGTGACCCCGAAGCGGCCTGAAGCGACCTGCTTGATCTTCGACACCCGCTCGGTGTTGAAGCGCGACGCGTCCTCACCGCCTTCACCGCTGTTGGAGTAGCCGCCCAGCCGGTTCATGGCGATGGCCAGGGCCTCATGGGCCTCACTGCTCAGCGCCCCGATAGACATCGCCGCAGAGTCGAAACGCGGATAGAAATTCTCTTCCGGTTCGACTTCCTCGAGTTCGATCGGTTTTTCGGGGAACTTCAGGGCGAGCAGATCCCTGAGGCTCGAGACCTCGCGCCTGTTTACCAGATCGGCATAAACCTGATAATCGCGCATCTCGCCGCTGCGCACCGCTTTCTGCAGCGAGGTGACGACATCGGGGTTGTAGGCGTGAAATTCCCCGCCGTGCATGTACTTTATCAGACCGGCACCGCGGAGCACCCGGTGGGGTTTCCAGGCCAACCGCGCCCGCCGGGCGGAATCCTTCTGGATATCTTCGAAATCGGCCCCTGCAATTCTGCTGGTGACGCCTCTGAAGCAGAGATCCACCACCGAAGCGGAGAGGCCGACGGCCTCGAAAAGCTGGGCACAGCGATAGGAAGCAATGGTCGATATGCCCATCTTGGACATGATCTTCAGCAGTCCTTTGTTGATGCCGGTCCGATAATTCATCAACACCGTCTGCAGCGGCAGCCTGACCGCCCCGTCGTCCACCATTTTGGCCAGGGTTTCGTAGACCAGGTAGGGGTAGACAGCGGTCGCACCGAAACCGATCAAAACGGCGAAATGGTGGGCATCACGCACTTCGGCTGTTTCAATGATAATATTGGCGTCACAGCGCAGGTTGTTCTCAGCCAGGGCGGTCTGCACCCCTCCCACCGCTGCTGCGGCCGGAATCGGCAGCGTCTCCGAGCTGATGTTTCTATCGGAAAGTATGATCAGCACCGCCCCGCTGCGGGTCTGTTCGACGGCACTGTCGACCACCCGCTTGAGTGCCTGCTCGAGCCCTTCGGAGGGGTCATAGTTGATGTCGATGATGCAGTGGCGATAGTGCTCGTCGTCGAGCATCTTGAGCTGCTGCAGATCGCTGTAGACCAGCACCGGCGACTGAAAGAGAACCCGGTTGGCGTGGCCCATGGTCTCATTGAAGACATTCTGCTCCCGGCCGATGCAGGTCGCCAGCGACATCACATGCTGCTCGCGCAGCGGATCGATCGGCGGGTTGGTCACCTGGGCGAATTTCTGCCGGAAGTAGTCGAACAGCAGCCGCGGTTTATGAGACAACACCGCCACCGGCGTATCGTCGCCCATCGATGCCACCGGCTCCCTGCCGGTCTCACCAAAGACCCGCAGCACCTGATCGAGTTCGTCGATCGAGTAGTTGAACAGTTTGTGATAAACAAGAATCTGATCATCGGTCAGCGCCCGCTTGCCGAGCTTGTTCTGATCGAGTTCCTCGGTCGGAATGAGGCACTTGCACGTGCGCTGCAGCCAGTCTCGATACGGATGCCGGGTCTTCAGTTCATTGTCGATATCCCAAGAACTCCAGAGTTTTCCGTTATGCGTGTCGACCACCAGCAATTCGCCCGGGCCGACCCGGCCCTTCTCGACCACTTCGTCCGGGGTGTAGTCCCAGATACCGACTTCAGACGCCAGGGTGATCAATCGATCCCGGGTGACCACGTAGCGGGCCGGCCTGAGGCCGTTGCGGTCCAGGCCGCAGGCGGCAAAACGGCCATCACTCATGACGATGCCGGCCGGGCCGTCCCAGGGCTCCATGTGCATCGAGTTGAAATCGTAAAAGGCCCGCAGATCTTCATCCATCTGCGGATGGTTCTGCCAGGCCGGGGGAATCAGCAGCCGAAAAGCACGGAACAGATCCATGCCGCCGGCCAGCAGCGTTTCCAGCATGTTGTCGAGCGAGGCCGAGTCGGAGCCGTCGGTGGAGACAAACGGGGCCGCATCCTGCATGTCGGGAAGCAGCGGCGACTGGAGTTTGTAGGACCGATTCCTGGCCCACTGCCGGTTGCCGGTAATCGTGTTGATCTCGCCGTTATGGGCCAGGTAACGAAACGGTTGAGCCAGCGGCCAGCGCGGCAGGGTATTGGTGGAAAAGCGCTGGTGGAACAGGCAGATCGACGCCTGCATGCGCAGGTCGCCGAGATCGTGGTAGAACTGCGGCAAATCGCCGGGCCGGCACAAGCCTTTGTAGATCGCCACCAGATTCGACAGACAGGGGATGTAGAAATCGGGATCGTCAGTAATCCGCTTTTCTATGCGTCTCCGGACCATAAACAGCCGCCGTTCGAAATCGCGCGGCCCCCAGCCGTACTGGCCGTTGACAAAAACCTGGACTATCTGCGGCAGGCAGTTGCGGGCAATCTCACCGAGTACCGACGGGTCAACCGGAACGTCGCGCCAGCCGGCGATGGACAGGGTCTCCGCGGCGATCTCCTCTTCGAATACGGATTTGACCCGCTGCAGCCGTTCCGGCCCGTGACCGAGAAAGACCGTTCCGACACCGTAGCGAGAACTCAAGCTCCAGCCCTTTTCCCGGGCCACCGCCTGAAAGAAGGTATCAGGTTTCTGCAGCAGCAGACCGCAGCCGTCACCGGTTTTACCATCGGCCCCGACAGCGCCGCGGTGATCCATCCGGTCGAGCGCACTGATGGCGGTGCGAACGAGCCGGTGACTCGGCTCTCCATCCATATGGGCGATGAGCCCGAAACCGCAGTTATCTTTATATTCGCCCCGATCGTAAACGGGCATAATGATTCTCCTTCAATTGATTACTTCGAACATACGCGGAACGACCAGAACGTACCGTCACCTAAATTATTACGGTATTTATCGGTGAAAAGCCAGCCAAACAGCACGGGCAGCCCCTGACAGGCCGCGATAACGCAGCCGGGCTCACCGACGATTCTCAGCAGGTGAGCCCGGCTGCTTGCATGCTGTCTTTCGTGACGTCCGTCAGTGGCAGTTCTTGACCACCGGTGGGGGAGCGACCAGCGGCACCTCAGGCTGCTCTTTTTTGCCGAGCAGATGGAGCCAGCCGTAAACGGCGACGAGCAGTGCCATTGAGAGGATGATGTAGAACAGGTTATGTCCTTCAGCCAGCTGATAGAAAAAAGTGGCGACCGACCAGGCCAGCAGCGTCGAGTAGACGGCCATCACCACTGCATAATAACCGCCCATCTCCTGCCGGGCCGCACCGATCACCGCCAGACAGGGAAAATACATCAGCACGAAGAGCAGGTAGGCAAAGGCTGAAAAGACCGTGAAATTGGCGGCGATATGTTTATAGACCGATGTATCGGCACCAATCTCTTCGGAGAGCACCTGCTGATCCTCGGCGATAATTCCAATTCCGAGCAGATCAAAGGAACTGATAATGGCAACCAGCCCCTCGCCCACCGAAGTAAAGGCCTCGGTAATCGCTGTTCCAATCTCGACACCGGGCGCTTCAGCCTCGACAGCGGTTTCAGGCTGCCGGGACATATCGTTGGCGGCATAAAGCGCATTAATTGTTCCGACAATGGCCTCTTTGGCGAACAGGCCGGTAAAGAGCGCCACCGTCGCCGGCCAGTTGTCTTCGGCGATGCCCATCGGTTTGAAGACCGGACCGGCCGCCTTGCCGACATGGGCAAGGATCGAGTTGGCCGACTCCTCGTTGCCGAAACTGAGTTCACCGTTGTCAATGCCGATCGAGTTAAGCACGGAAAGCACGAACACTGCCGAAACGACGATAACACCGGCCCGCTTGATAAAGGAGCGCAGCCGCAGCCAGGCGTTTTTAAACACCGCCCCGATCCGGGGGACATGGTAGAGCGGCAGATCCATCACAAAATTGGACGGCGTACCTCTGAACAGCGTGTTCTTCAGGAAATAACCGGTGAGTATCGCCATGAACAGGCCGATCAGATAGATCAGGAATACGGCCAGGCCTGAATAGGCGCCGAAGAGCGCCGCGCAGAAGAGCGCGTAAACCGGCAGCCGGGCTCCGCACGACATGAACGGCGCCATGAAAATGGTCATAAACCGGTCCCGCCGGTTGCTCAGAGTCCGGGCAGCCATCACCGCCGGAACCGTGCAGCCGAAACCGACGATCATCGGAATAAAAGCAGAACCGGGAAGGCCGATTTTTCTCATGAACCGATCAGCCACCACCCCGACCCGGGCCATGTAGCCCAGATCCTCGAGTATCGCCAGAGCGAAGAACATGAAAAAAACAACCGGTATAAAAGTCGCCACGGTCTGGCAGCCGACACCGATACCGCCGGCGACAATCACCGTCAACCATTCGGGACTGCCTGCCGCGCTCAGCAGTGCGGTTGGAATATCGACAAAGACAAGACCACCGATGATATCGAAAAAATCGATGAACACCGAGCCCAGGCCGATGGCGAACCAGAAGGTGATGAACATCGAGACCATGAAAATCGGTATGGCCGCGAAGCGGTTCATGACGATATTATCGAACCGGTTGGTGAAGTTGGTGGAGCGGTCCTTGACCTCGCGGGCGACCCGGCTGTAGATCTCGTCAATGTTGGAATATTTCTGGACGGTGTCGACGACCTCCTGGGTCGAAACATGAGAGTCATGCTCCGGGAGATTTTCGATCGCCTCCTCGATTTTTTCAACCGCTTTTCTGATCGAGGCCCGATTGACGGCGATGACCGGAATGACCGGCACGCCGAGGTCTTCGCTGAGGCGCTCAATATCGATCTTGATACCTTCTTTCTCGGCGATATCGAGCATGTTGAGCAGAATGATGACCTGGTTGGTCCGCTCCAGCAGATCCATGGTCAGAAACAGGTTGCGCGACAGGTTGGTGGCGTCGATGACGTTGACGATCAGGTCATATTCGCCGCCCCTGATTACCCGTTCGGCTACTTTCTGATCTTCGGTATCCGGGCTCAGGTTGTAGGTGCCGGGCAAGTCGACCAGTTCCACCCGCGTTCCTCTGAGCGGAAAAGAGCCTTCGATTTTTTCGACGGTCACACCCGGCCAGTTGCCCACTTTCTGGCGGGCACCGGTGAGGCTGTTGAACAGTGTTGTCTTCCCGGAATTGGGAACACCGGCGATGGCAATACGCTCGACCTTATGCACGCTGCCGCTCCTTCACCAGGATCTCCTGGGCTTCACTTTTCCGCAAAGCGATGCGGCTGCCCCTGATCTGCACGACCATCGGGTCGGACAGCGCCACCGGCGCCAGTTCGACCGGGGTCCCCTTGACGAATCCCATTTTATAGAGCTTCTCAGCATAGGCTGAGTTTTCCGGCTCGAAACCGACAACTTCATACGAAACACCCCGGTTGATATCGGCCAGATGAATATTTCTTCCCATCAAAATCTCAACAAAAATAATTTATCGTGTCGTCGCCCAGCCCAGGTTTTTGACATTTCCAGCTGAACGACGGCCAAAGTATCGTCGCAACGCTCATGCGTCAGAGGCGATTATAAATGAGGAGCAAGTATGATGCAACACAAAAAGTAAGGCGCGCCTAAAAATATCCGTTCGCCTGAACACCCCCATCTCGTTCAGTCAAAAACGTTCATCTGTGAAAAAGAAGCGTTGACTTTTTTTAGTGATGCCGTAAAATTTTAGGGCAATTGATTTTGCACTTATTAATTCACTATTTTTTCTGTTATTCTGATGAGTTCAGCGTTAAAACTCAGTGCCAGCCAGGAAGACTATCTCGAGGCCATCTTCCACATTTCGGCTGAAAAAATGGCGGCCCGGGCCAAAGATATCGCCGGCTACCTCGATGTCAAGGCATCGTCGGTGACCGGTGCGCTGCGCATTCTCGGCAAACTCGAACTGATCAATTACGCCCCCTACGATCTTATCACCCTGACCGACAAGGGCAAAGTCGTCGCCGAAGAGATTGTCTACCGACATCAGGCCCTGGAAAAATTTCTGGTCAACGTCCTCGGCATCAACAGGGAAGATGCCGACGCGGCAGCCTGCAAGATGGAACACCACGTCCCCAAGGCGATCATCGAACGGCTCGTCAAATATGGCGAATATGTCGATCACTGCCCGAAGGGCGGAGTCAGCTGGGAATCAGGTTTTGGCTATTACTGCAAGCACGGCTGCACCGATCAGGACTGTGAACGCTGCCTGAACGAACCAACCAGACCACCCCGCTGACCGCCTCATCTACTTTTGCCTGCCGAACGAGCTCATCTATTCCTTTCAAAGCTGTTGCTCTTCAGTCTTTTGGCATTATTGTTTTTTTACAATTAATTGGTTGATATAACTGATGAAAGGAGAATGACTCGTGAACAAGCATTTTCTCGTCACCGTTTCAGACGAATACGAACAACTCACCGGCGTCGAATTTGTCTGCTCGTTTTTTAAACAGCTCTCGGAGCATCAGATCACCCTTCTGCATATATCGAGGCTCGATGCCAAGGATATGAACCAGTCCCTGATGAAGATGTGGGACAAACCCGACAGTAAAGTCAACGAAAGGCTCACGATAGGAGCCCGGAAAGCGCTGGACAAGTCCATAGAAATAATCGGCAACTCCAATATGTCAGTGGACAAGATGATCACCAAAACCTTTCCGGAACGCTACGGCAAAATCAAGGACATCCTGGGTGAAGCAGCCGCAGGCCTCTACGATGCCATTATTCTCGGAAAGCGCGCCAGTTATACGCTGCAGTGGTTTTTCGAACGCCCGGCTGAAGAAATACCCCTGAAAATTATTCAGGACAGCTCACTGAGTTCTCCGCTGTGGGTCTGTCCGGAGACAGAGATGGGAAGAAAGAACGTTCTGGTCTGTGTGGACGGCTCAGAAGGTTCGTACCGGGCTGTCGATCATGTCGGTTACATCCTCTCGCTGCAGGACCAGCACGCTATCACACTCTTTCACGTGGAAAATGGTGCCGGCCTGAACACCAAGGAGATATTTGAAAAATCGACCCGTATCCTGCACAGCCACAACATCGTCGATGAGCGCATCAACACCGATACGACCTGGGGCCTCAATGTGGCCGGGACCATCAGCAGCTATGCGGAAAGCACAGGGGTGGCGGCAATCGCCGTCGGGCTCGAAGGAGTTGACGAGGGCATCCTCAAACGCATGCATCTGGCCGGCGGGACCACCGCCAGCCTGATCGGGAAAGCCGAAAAGATTTCTCTGTGGTGCTGCCCCTGATTGAATTCGGGGCCCGTAAAAAACTGGTGAAATATTCAGGCTAAACAGCAAAACCTGTTAACAGAACTTCCATGCCTTCAGGCACCGGCGTGCAAAATAAGAAGAATTCACCGGCGCCAAAGGGAAAACGGCGCATCGTCATTCCCTTTCGCGCCGTTTTTAAATGGCTGGTCCGCCTGCGCCGCTCCCCCCGAGCCGTCGCCGGAGGCTTCGCACTTGGTGTGTTCATCGCCTTTACCCCGACCATTGGGCTGCAGATCATTATCGTCATTTTTCTGGGCACCCTGTTCAACCTCAATCGACCGGCGGCGATCCTTGCCGTCTGGATAACCAATGTGGCGACCATGGTGCCGATCTATACCTTCAACTACTGGCTCGGCAGTCTGGTCTGGGAGGGACCGCCGGTCACCGAGGTCTACAAGATATTCGCGGCCATGGGCGCCCAGGTGGTGACCCTCGATTTCTGGGATTTCTGGGAACAGTTCGAGATCATGCTCGGACTCTCAACCTCGATCATCATCCCGCTGCTGATCGGCAGCTTTATCGTCGGTGCCGTCTGCGCCGGGATTACCTATCTGGTGTGTATGAGCATTATCAGGACGGTGCTGATCAAGCGCCAGAAAAAACGGGTTCTCTAAGTCTCAGACTGCTTATCCTTGCCGACATACTTCTCGTCCATATATTCGCTTTGCGACTCGGAAGGCAACTTGTGGACAAAGAAATAGGTGATGCCTGTTGCCACCAGAACCACACCGGTGGCAAAAATATACATCGGCTCCAGTTCATCGTAATCGAGGATGATCACCTTCCGGGCAATGGCCATCAGGGCCGTAGCCAGAACGATTTTCACATGGATGACATCATCGCGCAGGTAGAGGATGATGTTCTGGAAAATCTCGATGGCGATCAGCACCACCATGAACGCCCCGAAAGTCAGCAGGATGTCGCTCATGGTCAGGATGAAGCGCGGCTCGGCGGCAAAGCGCTGATAGATCGTCCAGCCGACATCGATTACCCCCGAGATGATAACGATGATCATCAGCAGGCCGAGTAACTTGAGACAGATATGGATGATCTGCTTGAGCAGCCAGAGGAACTTGTCGTCGTATTTATTGAGTAGTTTCATAAGCTCAGTCGAGTGATACCGGAGATTTGAAACCGTCCGGTTTAACGGTCAGTACCGTGCAGTTGATTGAACTGAGCAGCTTTTCCGCCTTGTTGCCGATCAAAAGCCCCGGTATCCCGGAACGTGCCACCGAACCCATCACCACCACATCGATATCGAGTTCGCTGATCGCCTTCAGGATGACATCGCTGCTGGCTCCCTCCCAGATGTGTATCTGATAATCATGAAAATCGATGTGGTTGCGTTTCAGTATATCAACGAGGCTTGTGCGCCGTTCATCCACCATTTTGTTCTTCATGTCGAAGATTTCTTCGGGCGAAATGTTGAAGCGCGGCCCGCGCAGCATCAGTTCATACTCGAGACGCCACGAATGGAGGTAATGGGCTTCGCCGCCCTCCCGCTGGGCCAGCGAGTGGGTCAGTTCGACAATTTTTCTGTTCAGTTCAGGTGTTTCGGGATAATCATCACCGACATCTACCGCCGCCATAATGCGCCTGAATTCTTTTGCCTCGTATTTAATGACCCAGACAGGGCAGGGGCATTTGCGCACCAGCCGCATGGCCAGTTGATCGATACCCTCTTCCAGGGAAGACTCGGTAATCACCAGGTCGTACTTCTGGCGCAACACCTTTTTAATGATTGAGATGAAATTGATATTGTCGTCGTGGTCGGGCGTCACAGCAATATCATCCCAGCGCTCTGCCCGGAGGAAATCTTCGAGGTGCGAGCGGTTCTGCTCTAGAATGGCCGCTTTAACCTCTTTATAGCGGCCGGTAATCTTCAGGCTCAGATCGTCGAGCAGGGATGTTTCATCGGCGATCATCACCGTCACCCGGGCTTCGTTGATTCGCGCAAGATTGGCGACCTTGTCGGCGCCGCCATGACGTTCCAGCGAAATCTCATCGAGAATGTAGAGAATATTTTTGAATCGTTTCATCAGCTCGCCTCTCCAGCAGTCGACCGCAGTGCAGTCTTTTGAAAAAACCTGACAGAAACCTTCTGATAACTCATTTAATTGTAAGGATTTACCTCCACCTTTCAATATCAAATAAGCAATAGTTCAACGATAGTACCTGCTATCATCCCGGCATCTCATCTAAGATTGTATTACGGTTATGAGCAATTCATTCCCCGCCCCTGGAAGCGCTCAACAGAGCCCAGCATCTCTACCAGTCGATGCTCAGCCGCCGCTGATCGGTGCAGCGTTCCATGACTACCATGAGTGATCAGATCTTCTTCTTGATATCGATGATCGGTGTCTGATCGAGCATGTCGAGCTTCTTCACCTGAATACGATTTTCATCAACTCCGATCACCTCAAGATCGGAGATACCGATCGGGTTGGGCCGCACCGGGCTTCTGGTTGAGAAGACGCCGCGCAGCCTGTTCTCCTTTTTACCCCGGGGGTGCACCTTGAGCACGTCCCGGGCTGAGCGGTCCAGCCAGAACAGCACCGTGATCGTCTGACCCGGCTCGATCCCGTCAAGCCCATCGCTGAATTCGGGAAATATTTCCAGCGTTCCGACTCGTTCCGATTCATCATAACCCTTAGGAGCATCATCGAGACTTTTTATGTCACTGTGGAGGATGCCGACAATCGTCAATTCCGGCTTTATCTGCTGGGACTTCTCACTACTCTTCATTGAACATACCTCTGGTTACCTGTTTTTTTCCGGTTTCCTTTTACCATTGCCACGTCATCATCAGGCAATAATAGACAGGGTAATCAGCGAGGCAACGGTCGAATAGATAATTGCCGCGCCGATGCTGTCCGCTTTGATCTTATACTGCAGCGCCAGTACGAAGGGCATCGCTCCACACGGTCCGGCGGCTGCCAGCAGCGCTGCTCGGCTCCAACTCCCGTCAAGGCTGCCGGCCAGCGAAAAAAGCAGCCACAGAAGGAGCGGATGGGCGACGATTTTCATCACCGTCACCAGCAGGGCGCCGGAGTCGATTCTGCTCAGCCTGATTTCAGAGACGATGATGCCCAGCGAAAACAGCGCCGCCGGGGCTGCGGCTTTGCCTGAAAAGGCAAGAAATGTGTCGATCCCCTCATGCAGGTCGATGGAGCCGAGGTTGAAGACCAGACCGCAGACCATACCCACCAGAACCGGGTTGCGCAGCAGTGAAACAAAGACCTTGTGGAGCGAGTCGCCGCGATGAGCAGCGATTTCAAGCCCCATGATCATGCCGCAGAAGACAACGATCGTATCGATGGTGATAATGGCCGAAATCGGTAAAACACCCTGGTCGCCGTAGAGCAGGGTGACGATGGGGAGGATGAAGAAAACGTGATTGACGAAGCAGGATGCCATGCCGAGCAGGAGCGATTCGGCCAGATCGCGCTTCAGCCAGCGCCGGACAAGAGCTGTGGTCAGACTGAAGACCGTGACTTCGGAAAGGAAATACAACGAAATAACGACAAAGTTCAACTGCTCCAGCGGTGCTCCGTAGGTCAGCGAAAAAACCAGCGGCGGCAGAACCCCGTAGAAGACAAAACGATTGATCGTCTGGGCATCACTGAAGGTGAAGACCTTTTTTTTCCCGAGAACAATGCCGATAAGCATTATCGTGAAGATCGGAAAAATCGGGTTCAAGAAGGTCTGGACAATGGCTGACATGGCACCGTTCAGTTCTGATCAGTTCATCTAAAAGACTGTTATCTTGAGGGTTGGCAGAAGAGTAGCGCAACGACCGAGGCTGATACGATTGATACCATAGATGGTGCCCGGCGGCACCGGCTATTTATCGATTACCCCATTGGGGTGTTATGGCAGGGCAAAAAGACGACATTGATGGCGCAGTTGACAGAACTGCTGGGCAACACCGGAGAGCTCAGTTATGATAGGGCAGAGCTGAACCATGAACAAATACATCGATAGGAAGCTGCAGGCTTTTCTGCTTGCCGGGATTTTTTAGTGTGCTTTTAATGCTCTACGATTCGATAAATTTCGGTCTGCTGGTCCTGATCTGGCTCGTGCAGATCATCATCTACCCCGGAATGCACGGCTGGGACAAGTCAGTATTCATCGAGCTGCACCGAAACTACAGTCTGCGGATTTCACTGATTGTCGGACCATTGATTCTGACCCAGACCCTGCTTGGTGTCCGGCAGTTGATGATGACGCCCGATATGATCTCGATCGGGCAGATCGTGTTTATCATTTTGATGCTGGCGGTCACCGCACTGATCTCGGTACCGCTGCATTATCGCTTGAGCAACGGCTACCGGGCCCGGGACGTGAATAAACTTATTCAGACGAACTGGCTGCGAACCGCAGGCTGGAGCCTGGTCGCACTGCTTGGCTGGCTCAGATAGGTCGGGGCCGGAACAGAACTCCAACGGCCCCGTTTACCAGGTTTAAGCGCCTATCCTGAATGTGGCAACTCGTGAAATATTCAGGCTAGTCGACCTTTTCGGCCTCGTAGCCGGCTCCCTTCCAGGCAAAGATTCCGCCCGGGTGGCGAAAGACGTTGGTATAGCCCTGCTTCACCGCCCACAGGGCACCGTTGTGGCTTCTGGTGCATTTGACAAAACCGCAGTAGAAGACGATTTTGCGCTGCTTGTCATCGCCGAGCAGGGTAAGAAAATCATCGAGACTCCTGTTGTCGGTGAGCGCATTGTCCCAGGCGGTCATATCAGGAATTGGAAATAAAAACTGCTCGGCCCCCGGGATGTGATTCTTTTTGTAACTGTCTTCAAACGGCATCGTATCGATCAGTAAAAAGTCTTCCCCGCTGTCGATCATCTGCTTCAGCTCTTCGGTCGATATCAACTGATAGCCGCCGGCGAGCATCTCTCTTGCCAGCTTGATGGCTCCCTGTTCCTTCTCTACCTCCTGCTCGAATTTGTCATCGCCCAAGAATGCGAAACTCTGTGAAACGCTCAAACTCAAGGTGGCCAGAAACACCAGGACCGACAGGACTGCTTTACTCATCTTCATAGTCAATTTCCTCTTACCTTTATTCTTCCATTAGTCTTTCTCATCGACACCGCCAGCAGATAGGCTACCGGTATCAGTAACAAAATATCTCTTACAACAGCAGACCTGAGATTACTCACCGCTGAATGCTCAGGATCCTCGGGGCCGAAACAGCCGCAATCGATATCGAGCCCGAGGTGGATACCGTATGCCAGGACAGCGATGAAAAGCAGCAGCATGGCCCCGGCGGCGACAACGGCCCAGAAACGATCCAGCATCAGCCCCAGCGCTATGGCCAGTTCAGCAGCGATCAGCACCAGTGCAGTCTCCAGCACAAGGCTCTCAGGCACGATCCCATACATCGAAATGACCTGGGCGAAATCGTTCGGATTGAAGAGCTTGGGAACGCCGGCCAGCAGGAAAATCGCTGCCAGAGCGAAGCGGGCGGTGCGACTGATCCACATCTGCACGTTTTGCGAAATAAAATTCAATTTTGTCTAAATATGATCGTAGCTTAAACAGGAAATGAAGCGAATTTAGAAACTATTCTGACAACATTATTGCTATAAGTCCAATAGAAATTCCCTATACATCTTCGACTATTCATCACCAGTTTCTATCTTCTAACCAATTGGTAAGACATGGTTTTTAACGTCGCTGCGAAACGCGCTTGACGAGTCGGCACAAACTGAATTATTCTGCGTTTGCGGGTGGTTCAGTCAATGTGGCACACGTCCGTGTCAGCATCACGATTAATGAGAGCTTTTTCATACAGGTCTGATTATGCAGAGACGAGAATATCCCCGGGTCGAAATAGCAGATCTGTCAGCCGACATATCCGACGGCAAGTGCTTTTTCAGCGGAACGGTTACAAACCTGTCCCGCCATGGATTGGCAATTTCTGCGGTTTCCGGGGACCTTGAAAACACTTCCGATATCTACTCCGTTATCCTCGACGGGCCCGGCACCCATTTCAAACTCCTGGTACGACCGATGTGGGAACGATATGACGGCGACGTCAGAACGATCGGCGCCAGGATCGAAAACAGTCCCTGGACCTGGACAGACTACGTCATGCGTCACGAGCCTGCGGTAGCGTAGCAGTCAACGAGCTTATTTGCTGCTCTTTAGGCGGCCAGCATCGGCCGCATGATTCATTGTTGCTCAGCCGAGCCTGTCGGCAGAGAGGTTAGAGCCGGCCGAAAATGTGCCGGAAATAGGTGGCGCAGAGGCCTTCCTGGGCGACCATGCAGGGGCCGACCGGATGCTTTGAGGTACAGTAGATACCAAATGAGGGGCATTCGTCCGGGGTGGAGCGGCCGGAAAGAATCTCTGAGCACTGACACTGGAACTCTTCCTGCCCCTTCTTGAACCTGACATTGAAGCGTTTGATCGCATCATAGAGCGAGAGTTCGTCCCGTATCACGTAACCGCTGCCTTCGATACTGCCGAGTCCGCGCCAGTCGGTCTCAACCGCGAAGAAAACTTCCGACATCACCTTGCGGCTGCGCTGCGTCTCCTCGCTCTGATCGTTACCGTTGACCAGGCTGGTGATGGTCGGTTCACCGGATCTGATCTGTTTGACGATGGAGATCAGGCCTTTGACGATTTCGGTAATACCGAATCCGGTCACTGCGCAGGAGAGATGATGCCGCCTGGCCAGTTCGGCATAGGCCTGGCTGTCGGTGATGGACTGGATATGGGCAGAACAGAGCAGACCGCGGATGTTGAGCTCCGGGTCTCGCATCAGGCTGTCAAGTGACGGGGGCAGCAGACGTATGGAGGGAATGACGCAGAAGTTGTCAATACCTTCAGAAGCGGCTTCTAATATGGACTCAGCCACATCCGGGGCCGCCCCTTCGAAACCGACCGCAGTAAAAACGACAATTTTATCCGGAAACCTGCGGGCCAGATCGAGCGCCTCCATCGGCGCATCGACAACCTCGACCCGGGCACCCTTTTTTTTAATCGATGCCAGCGACTCATGGCTGCCCTGAACCCTTAAAAGATCCTCACAGGTAGCGGTAATAACGTCTCGCTGCTTGGCGATTTTTACAAAGGTGTCGATATGCCCGGCCGGCATCACGCAGATCGAGCAGCCCGGTCCGGTGACGATCTCGAGATTGTCCGGCAGGATATCATCATCACTGTACTCCAGCAGGGTACGGGTCTGGGTACCGCAGATGACCATCACCCGGATCGGGCGGTCCACCAGCTGGTGCAGTTCTTCCACCAGGGCCGGTGGAATCAGGCTTTCTATCGGGTGTAAAGGGGTTGTCATGGATTGTCTCTTACCGGCGCTCACCGGCTGGCGAAAACCCGGTCATCCATCAACATCGAAAACGAAAGATCAGGCTTGCTCAGCCTCCTTCCGCATCTCGGCGTAGTAATCAGTTTCGCTGATCTTTTCAGCCTCGATGGCGTCGATATCAGCTCTGGTCAGATGAAACATTCCGCAGGCGGGACAGCTGCCGTCAAAACTGTCATCTACCGCTCGAGCCTTCAATTCGTCGATGGTCATATGATCCACATTACCGCAGGCGCCGCTTGGATTTTCCGCTCGAACCTGGGCTCTTCTGGACCGCTTTTGTTCTGCCGTCATAGCAACTCCACGTATGAAATGCGCGGCCGGTATGAAACGCAACCGTTCCGACCGGCTATTCTTTGATACTCAAAAAAAAATCAGGCGTCAAGAAGATCGGCCGCCGCCGGTTTCCGGCGGCACCGACCGTCTCTTACGCTGTCTTCTCAGTTCGTTATCGTCTCGACCAGTTTTCCGTCGGCATCGACAATCTCGAGGGCCAGGGGGATACCGCCGTCCAGGCGGTGGGTAGCGCAGGACATTCACGGGTCGTAGGCCCGGACGGCCATCTCCACCTTGTTGAGAATTCCCTGGTCGTAGTTGCCATCCTTGATCAATGAGGTTGCCGCCTGTTTGACGCTCATGTTCATCGGCCCGATATTGTGGGTCGTGCCGACGATCAGGTTGGCCGACTCGATGCAGCCGTTGGCATCGGTCGTATAGTCATGGATCAGCGTTCCCCGGGGTGCTTCGACAACGCCGACGCCGCGCCCGGCACCCGGCGTCACCGTGGCGCGGACATCGGTATCGGTAATGTTGTCCCAGTTGAGCAGTTCGATGGTCCGCTCGCAGGCATAGACCAGCTCGATCAGCCGGGCGTAGTGATAGAGCAGCGTCGCCTGGGCCGGACGGCCGAAGGCGTCTCTGAATTCTTCCAGCGCCGCCTGGGCTTTGGGAGTGGACATCTGCTCGCAGACGTTGAGGCGGGCCAGCGTGTTGGCCCGATAGATGCCTTTTGGAGCATCGAGATCAAGGGAAAAACCCTCGCCCCACGATTTGGCATACGGCATTTTACCATAGCCCCAGGGTTCGACATGCTCGCCAAGATAATCGAGATAATCGTCTCCTTCGAAATCGACATAGGAACCGTCGGCCTTCATCAGCCGCTGCTTGCCGTCGTAAATTCTAAAGGAGCCGTCTTCACGATCAACCGTTCCGAGAAAGCCGGTATTGATCACACCAAGTTCTTTGATCACATCGAGATACTTGGCAAAGACGTTTTCCTTGGCATATTCAAGGGCGTACTGAGAAAAATCGAGCAGCGTCTCGGAATCTTTGAGCAGCTCCCGGCGCTCGCTCTCCAGCATCGGCTTGGAGAAACCGCCGACGACGGCGGCGATCGGGTGGATCGCCTTGCCGGCGAAACGATCCAGCATCATCTGTCCGAGCTGGCGCATTTTGACCACCTGGGTTGCCAGCTCAGGTGCCGCCTTGGCAACACCGATAACGTTTCTGACCGAATAGTCGGCATCCGGGCCGAGGACGAAATCGGGCGCGGCCAGAAAGAAGAAATGCAGGATCTTGTCGTTGATATGGGCCATGACCTGGAGCAGTTCCCGCAGCTTGTGGCCGGTCGGTGTCGGCGTCACGCCGAAACAGCCGTCAACGGCCTTGTTGGAAGCGGTGTGATGCATCCACGGGCAAATCCCGCAGATCCGGTTGACGATCCGGGGAACCTCTTCGGCCGGCCGGCCCTCGATGAATTTCTCGAAGCCCCGCAGAGACATCAGACTCATGTAGGCGTCCTCGACGTTACCGGCGTCGTTGAGATGCACCGATATTCGGGCATGCCCTTCGATCCGGGTAACCGGTTGTATCTGTAATACCTTACCCATGTTTATCAGTCCTCCTTGACCGCAGCCTTGCGTTTGGGCCGCAGGTTTCCGTGGGCGCCGCTGAAGCGCAGCATGGACCGACGGTCCACCACGGATTTAAAATCGATGCCGTTACTGGCAAATGCGTTCATCATGTCGAGCATCTGGTTGCCCCTGGGCCTGACCGAGCCAAAACAGCCCCGGCACGGGACCCGGGCATCGATGCAGCTCGGTGCGCCACGCTTGGCGCAGCCGGCAGCGGTCACCGGACCCATGCACATGAAACCCTGTTCGAGCAGGCAGCGCATGTCGCTGATCGGTTTTTCGGGATCGAACTTGACATTTTCGATGTAGCGCTTCACGGTAGTGACGCTGCCCTTGCCTTCCCTTCTGGTCGGGCAGGTATCGCAGACACTCTTGGTCGGCAGCACCGGGTCGCGATTTTCCAGCAGCGAGGTGATCACTTCGACGATGTGCGCCGGATTTGGCGGACAACCGGGGAGCATCAGGTCTATTTTCACCTTCTCGTCGAGCGCGTAGGTGCGGTCGAGCAGCGGCGGAACGCCCTGGTCGGGCATAACGGCCCCCGCATCGGTCGACGGGGTCTGAAAGATCTCGTCGAAACTGCGGCCTCCGTCCTGGCCGTTCATCAGAGCCGGAATACCGCCCTGGGTGGCGCATGAACCAAGGGCAATCAGCACCTTGCATTTTTTGCGCATTTCTTCCAGGACCTCGATATGCTCCTCGTTGGAGACGCTGCCGGTGACAATGCCGACTACCGCTTCGGGTATCTCCAGATGCTTGTCCTCGTCGCCGCACTGGCCAAAATATTTATGGTCCATGATCACCGGAGCGTGGACGATATCGAGGTGCTCGGTGAGCAGCTCAACCAGGTCCTCGCCGATATTGAGTATGGCGATTTCGCAGCCGGAACAGGAACTCAGCCATTCTAAAGCAGTCGTAACTCCCATTTCTCTCTCCTCTATATCGCTTGAGCCTGATCGTGCGCAGGACCGAGTTTCTTGATCGTCGCGGTCATCTCGCTGACCGCCTTGACGAATTTATCGGGCTCAGCCGAGGATACCCAGGTGATGGTGAAGCGCTCCGCTTCATACCCGTAGTCTTCCAGCAGCTCAACAATCATGTCCGAACGTGTCAGTGCTTTATAATTACCATCCAGGTAATGACATTCACCCAGGTGTCAGCCCAGGACCATAACGCCGTCGGCACCCTGATCAAGCGCGTTGGTGATAAACTCCGGATGTACCATGCCCGAGCACATGACCCTGATGATCCGCACGTTGGGCGGATACTGCATCCGCGAGGTGCCGGCCAGGTCGGCTGCGGCGTAGGAGCACCAGTTGCAGCAGAAGGCAATGATTTTGGGTTCAAAACTCATTGAATAACTCCTCTATTGTTATGGGACAATTCCCTGTTTTCCCGTCTTCAGACGGCCAGAGCCGCCTCGATCTGAGCGCTTATCTGCTCCATGGTAAAACCCTGAACAACGACACCGCGTTTCGGGCAGGTTCCCTGACAGAGCCCGCAGCCCTTGCACTGGGCCTTGTTTACCGTGATATATTTGTTACTCTGCCCCTCACCGTTCTCCTCGACCAGGGTGATGGCGTGATACGGGCAGACATCGATACAGAGCGCACAGCCGTCGCAGTAGTTCAGATCCGGCTCGGCCTTGACCGCATCGAGGGTGACCTGGGAGCGGGACAACAGCGTCGCCGCCCGGGCCGAAGCCGCCAGGGCCTGGGCCACCGATTCTTCAACCGGCTTGGGGTAGTGAGCCAGACCGGCGACAAACATACCGTCGGTGGCAAAATCGACCGGCCGCAGCTTGGCATGGGCTTCCTGGAAGAAGCCGTCGCCGTCGAGCGAGACCTTGTAGATCTTGTTGAGCTTGTCAGCGTCCGGGTTAGCCTGGATGGCGGTGGCCAGAACGACCATATCGACGCTGAGCTGCAGGGGACGGTGCAGGACATGGTCCCAGACCTCGATGTTCACCTGCTTGTGTTTGGCATCGACCGTGGGTTTGCCGTGCAGTTCGTAGTTTATGAAGATGACGCCCAGTTCGCGTGCCTTCTTGAACAGTTTCTCGCGCTGGCCATAGGTCCTCATGTCACGGTAGAGGATGTAAATCATCCGGCTCGGATCTTCCTGCTTCAGGTCGATCGCCGTCTGCACCGAATGGGTACAGCACACCTTGGAGCAGTACATGCGACCCTCCTCACGCGACCCGACACACTGGATAAAGGCGATCGACTTGGCCTTTACTGCATGCTGCTCCTTGAGCTTGAAGAGCCGGTCGAACTCGAGCGAGGTGACCACATTGGCAATCCTGCCGTAACCATACTCCCTGGGCCGCAGCGGACGGGCACCGGTGGCGACGATAGCGACACCGTGCTCGATCGTTTTTTTGAGACCGTCTTTGGTACTGATCGTAGTTCTGAAATTGCCGACGAAGCCTTCGGCTGCCGTCACTTCAAAACCGCGGTGCAGGATGATTTTTTCGTTCTGGCCGACCGCTTCGATCAGTTTGCGGGTACGGGCGTTGATCGCCTCACCGGACCAGGTATGGCCGAGAAACAGCGCGTTTCCGCCCAGTACTTCGGTTTTTTCGACAAGATGCACCTCGAAACCCTGTTCAGCCAGATTCAGGGCCGCCGTCATACCGGCGATGCCGCCGCCGACCACGAGCCCCTTCTGCTTGATCGGCACCGAAATGGGCTGCAGCGAGAACTGCCGGGCGACCTTGGCAACACCCATCCGCACCAGATCCTTGGCCTTGATTGTCGCCACATCAGGACTGGCGGCATGGACCCAGGAATTCTGGTTGCGGATATTGGCCATCTCCACCAGATATTCATTCAGTCCTGCCGACTTCAGGGTCTCTCTGAAAAGCGGTTCATGGGTTCGCGGTGTACAGGCGGCCACTACCACCCGGTTCAGACCCTTTTCCCTGATGGTCTGAACCATCTGTTCCTGGGTATCCTGCGAGCAGGAAAAGAGGTTGCGCTCCACATGCACGACGCCGGGAAGAGTCTGGCAGTAATCGGCCACGGCCTCGACATCGACAACACCGGCGATGTTGGAACCGCAGTGACAGACAAAAACACCGACCCGCGGGTCTTCGTCACCGACCGCCCGCTCTTCGGGGAAGGTCTTTTCCTGGGTCAGTTCACCGCGTACCGGGGCCAGAATATCGGCGACGGCGGCGGCGGCGGCGGAACCTTCGAGCACCGACTGGGGAATATCCTTGGGTCCGGCAAAAGCCCCGCAGGTAAAGATTCCCTGCTTGGACGTTGAAACCGGTGAAAAGTCTGAAGTCGCGGCAAAGCTGTCACTGGTCAGTTTGACCCCGGCCATGTCGCTGAGCTGCTTCACATACTCCGGCGTCTGCAGACCGACGGAAAGCACGACCAGGTCGAAGTATTCCTCCACCTGACGACCTTCTTCATTGATGTAGTGCAGGCGCAGGTCGCCGGTATCGCCTTCGGGCTCGACACCGTGCACCCGGCAGCGCACGAAACGCACCCCGGACTCCTCTTTGGCCCGCTGGTAATAACGATCGAAGTCCTTGCCGTGCGTTCGCATATCCATCATGAAGATCGAGGTGCGCAGGCCCGGGACATGATCCTTGGCCATGACCGCTTCCTTGATCGCGTACATGCAGCAGACCGACGAGCAATAGCCGTTGCCGCACTTGTTCTCATCGCGCGAGCCGACGCACTGCAGGAAAGCGACCTTGGTGATCTCCTTGCCGTCGGAGGGACGGATAAGGTGGCCCTCGGTGGGGCCGGAGGCGGACATATAGCGCTCGAACTGCATTGAGGTGATGACGTTCGGGTAGCGTCCATAGCCCCAGACGCCTGCTTTACCCGGATCGAACGACTCGAATCCCGGTGCCAGGATAATGGCGCCGACATTGAGACTGTGCATCTTCTCGGTGTCATCGAAATTGATTGCATCCGCCGGACACACCTTCTCACAGAAACCGCAGGCTCCCGCTTTCTTGAAGCGGATGCAGCTGTCCGCATCGATCTGGTACTTGAGCGGCACCGCCTGGGCGTATTTCACATAGATGGCCTTGCGCTTGCCGGTGGCCGCGTCATACTCGCTGTCCACCTTTTTCGGGCATTTCGCCGCGCACTCCCCGCAGGCAATGCATTTTTCCATGTCCACGTAGCGTGGATGTTCTTTAATCGATACATCGAAGTTGCCCGCCTCTCCGGAGATGGCGGTAACTTCGCTCAGGGTCATCAGTTTTATATTTAAGTGCCGACCGCACTCAACCAGCTTCGGCGCGATAATTCACATCGAGCAGTCGTTGGTGGGGAAGGTCTTGTCCAACTGAGCCATGGCACCGCCGATGGCTCCGGACCGCTCAACCAGATAGACAAAATAGCCCGCATCGGCCAGATCCAGTGCTGACTGCATACCGGTAATACCGCCACCGACAATCATCACCGACCCGACTTTTTTCGTATCCAGCATGGTGGGTATCTCCTTTTGCGTATACTTGAAATCCCGGCTTGTCCGGAATCGATTCACATCGCTCTGTTCTCAGTGGTTCCTACTCTTCCACTTCAGCCGAAACTTCCGCTTCCTGCTTCTGACCGGGCAGCACTAAAGAATCGGCCACCAGTTCCCACAGGTATTTGACCTCGATGTTGAGATCATATTCCTGGTTCAAGGATTTCATCAACTGATCGCGGCAGTTATGGCAGGGGGCAATAACCAATTCAGCCCCCGTTTCCTTGACCTGCCGGGCCTTGATACGGCCGTAGAATACCCGCTCGGGGGCAAAGGGCATGGCCCAGGCCCCGCCGCCGGCGCCGCAGCAGTAATTGCTTTCTCGGTTGGGCTCCATGTCTTTGAACTCAGAACAGCATTGTTTGGTGATCTCCCTGCCCTCTTCATAATAGGCGACCCCAAAAGCCTTCATCGACTTGCGCCCGTAGTTGCAGGGATCGTGATACGTGGCGCGGAGCTGATGCTTGCTGTTATCGAGCGTGATGCGACCTTCGTTGACATACTCCATGAGCAGATCGAAAACGGAGACGATCTTGAACTCTTTCAGCGCTTCAGGGTACCATTTGTTCAACCCGAACCGGGTTGCATAGTAGGCGTGGCCTCATTCGGGTAAGAGCAGCACCTCGCACTTGAGCCGCCGCATGTTATCAACAATCCGGCCGACCACCGTCTTCATCGCCTCATCATCACCGGAAAACAGGCCCCAGTTGACGCCCTCCCAGTTCTCGGAGGGAATGGTCCAGGATTCGCCGGCGGCGTGAAAGATACGCCACCAGTATTTCATATCGTCGGGTTCGGCAAACGGCTCTTTGGAGTTCACCGTCACCAGGACGCGGGCACCGACCACATCCACCGGGGTCTTGAATCCCTCGAGCCCTTCTTCCTCTAATTCCTCGCCAAGTTCCTCACAGAGGAAAAGAAAATCGTCTTTAGGGATGCCGAGATTGTTGCCCCGCTCCAGGCAGGTAACGACACCTTTATGGATCGGTCCGGGCACCAAGTCACGTTCGCGGACGCCGCGCAGCCGCCGCATCAGGGCCATGATCTGCACGCCGGCCGGACAGGCGTTTTCGCACTTGGCGCACATGGTGCATTTCCAGGGCCAGTTGCTGTCCTTGAGTTCGTCCTCGAGCCCGAGTACCGCCATTCTGATGATCTTGCGCGGATCCAGGCCGTCGACCCCGGCAATCGGGCAGGCGCTGGCGCAAGTGCCGCAGGTCAGACAGGTATCGGCCCAGCTGGTGTCGTCGTAGATGGTTTTTTCCTTGAATCCGACAGCAAGCGGCGCAAGCCCCTGGTGGTTGCTTGCGAGCTTGCGAACCTTGTCCTGATCGACGTAGCTGGACGGCTTGATAAGCGGCTGCCGGCCGAATTTTTCGCAGAGAACCTGATAATCCTCGAATTTCATAAGGTACTTGCGCCCCGGCCCTTCCTTGGCCGGAAGGGTGCCGGAATTAATCCAGTTCCTTATGGTATTTCGATGCACACCAAATTCTTCGGCCATTTCACTGACTCTGAACTCATACATCATTGATGGTCACCTCGTTTTGCTTATTTTGAACCATGAGCAGAAGCTGCTCACAGGCCTTATCAACGGCTGATTTCATTGACTCTGTCAGTCCCGGCTCGATCTCGGCCGGGATATATTCGGCCTGAGCGGCCAGGATCGTCACGCGGATGGAGGTATGGGCTTCCAGTTCCTGAAGCAGGTTCACGGTGGGGAACTGGTGCAGGGAAAAATCGTGGATCTTTTTGGCCGGGATGGATGAGGACTCGATACAGAAAAGTTCTCCGGGTTGACGCCCCTCGAAATCGACCGCATCAAGAATGATGATATGCTCGGGACGGTCCTGCTCGCTGAGGAGATAGTCAAAAAGATACTCCCGAATTCCGGTCATGGCGTCAATGGCCTCGACCGATTCGGGGAGCGTACCTGAGCTGTTGAGCTTGTCCACCACCGCCGGGCCGAAGCCGTCGTCGCCCATCAGCGTATTGCCGCAACCAAAAATTTTAATAACGTTCATATCTGCCCAAACCGCGCTGTTCGAATTGTGCAAACGTTGCACAAAGACTGTAGATGAGGCCACAATCTAGCACCGCGAACAGCCGAGTTCAAGAAAAATTTATCTAGAAAATAACCAGATCTGATATGTGGGGGATATGTCTTCGGATTTACTCAGGAAAACACAGGTACGACATTGTGGTAAAAGGACGGTGGAACTACAACCTAACGCTTAGTAGCCGTTGGGATTCCGGTGCTGCCAGTTCCAGCTGTCAGCACACATCTGCTCGAGGCCGTAGCGAGCCTGCCAACCCAGCTCCTGCTCGGCCCTGGTCGGGTCGGCATAGCAGCTGGCGGCGTCTCCGGCGCGGCGCGGCGCTATACGGTAAGCGACCGCCTTACCGCTGGCCTTCTCGAAGGCCTTGATCACTTCGAGCACCGAATGACCCCGGCCGGTTCCGAGATTATAGGTGACAACGCCGGGGTTTTCGGCCAGTTTCTCGAGTGCTTTGACATGGCCCACGGCCAGATCGACCACATGGATGTAGTCCCGCACGCCGGTGCCGTCAGGGGTTGGATAATCAGCGCCGAAAACGGCCACTTCCTTCAGCTTGCCGACCAGCACCTGGGTAATATAAGGGGTCAGGTTGTTGGGTATGCCGTTGGGGTCTTCGCCGATCTCACCGCTTGGGTGAGCGCCGACCGGATTGAAGTAGCGCAACAGCCCTATATTGAATCCAGGATTGGCCCGGTTGACGTCGCGCAGGATTTCCTCGGTCCACAGTTTGGTACGGCCGTACGGGTTGGTGCAGGAGAGTTTTGAATCCTCGGTTAACGGACTGGTCTCCGGATCGCCGTAGACGGTTGCCGAGGAACTGAAGATCAGCTTATCGACACCGGACTCGAGCATCACCTCGGTGAGCACCAGGGTCGAAATCAGGTTGTTCTGGTAATAGAGCAGCGGCTTTTCAACCGATTCACCGACCGCTTTGAGACCGGCAAAATGGATCACCGCATCGATCGGGGACGCTGTTTCCGAGAAGACAGCTCTGAGCTTTTCGCGGTCACGAACATCTTGCACAATCAATCTCAGCGATTTGCCGCTCAACCGTTCGACCCGCGTCAAAGATTCCGGGCTGGCATTGTCAAGGTTGTCGATAACGGTTATCTGATAACCGCGCTCAAGCAGTTCAAGACAGGTGTGACTGCCGATATAGCCGGCTCCGCCGGTCACGAGGATGTGTTTCATGCCTTATCTTTTCGCAGCTGTAAGGCCCTTCGGCCATTGACTACGGTAATGATTAAAATTATTCTGCGCTGGATGCACTGCCGATCATTGCTGATCCGCCGAGTCATCAAGCACCATAGCCCTCAAGCCCTATTCGGGCAAGACTAAACCATCTTATCGAGGAGGAATTATGCCGTATGTCAATATCCGGGTTGCCGGAACCCTGTCAAGGGAACAGAAGGACAAAATCAGCAAGGGTGTAACCGAGGTTATCTGCAAAGAGGCGAACAAGCCGCCTGAAGCCGTGCTGATCTTTATCGATGAGGTCGATCGGGACAATATCGCCAAAGCCGGAAATCTTTTGAGCGACACCTGATAGCACCGATGAAAGCAGCGCAAGCCGGCCGGCGGATCGAAGAGCTGACCCGTGAACTCAACGATCATGCCCATCGGTATTACGTCCTCGACGATCCGATCATTTCCGACGGTGAATATGATCGGCTTTTCCAGGAACTGCAGCGCCTCGAAGAAGCTTTTCCGGACCTGGCCCGTGATGATTCGCCCACCAGCAGAGTCGGTGATGTCCCGCTCGACAGGTTCGAACCGGCCCCCCACCGCCTGCCGATGCTCAGCCTGGAGAACGGATTTTCCGATCAGGATATCATCGACTTCGCCGGCCGGCTCGAGCGCTACCTGAACAAACCGGTCGCAAGCGGCTTTTCCGCAGAACCAAAACTGGACGGCCTGGCCGTTGAACTCATCTATCGCGGCGGCCGTTTTGTTTCCGGCTCGACCAGGGGCGACGGCCTGGTCGGTGAAGACATCACCAGCCAGCTCAGAACCATCAGCGCGATACCGCTCGCCCTGCTGGAGAACCGCTCCGAGCTTCTCGAAGTCCGCGGTGAAGTCTACATGAGCAAACAGGGCTTTGTTGATCTCAATAAGCGTCAGATCGCCCACGGCCTGCCGGTCTTTGCCAACCCGCGCAACGCCGCGGCGGGATCACTGAGACAACTCGACCCAACCATCACCGCCGCCCGCCCGCTGAGATTTTTCGCCTACGGAATCAGTGAGCCGGACAGCCTGCCCTGCTCCACCCAGAGCGAACTGCTGGCCTATCTTCAGAGCAGCGGTTTTCCGGTCTGCCCCCACAATGCATTCTGTGAAACGATCGACGCTGCCGTCACGCACTACAACCGGCTGGCCTCGATCCGGCACGGCCTGCCCTATGAAATCGACGGCATGGTGATCAAGGTCGATGAACTGAGTTTGCAGAACCGCCTGGGTTTCAAGGCCCGGGCACCGCGCTGGGCGATTGCCAGAAAATTCCCGGCCACCCAGGCCACCACCACCCTCATTGGCGTCGAGTTCCAGGTCGGCCGAACCGGGGCGATCACTCCGGTTGCCAGGCTCACCCCGGTAACGCTGGACGGCGCCACCGTCAGCCGCGCCACCCTGCACAACCAGGATGAAATCGACCGCAAGGATTTACGCATCGGCGATACGGTCCTGGTTCAGCGGGCCGGTGACGTGATCCCCGAGGTGGTCAAACCGATCGTCGACAGGCGTACCGGCACGGAAACCGTCATCCTCATTCCTGAACGCTGTCCAGCCTGCGACACCGAAATCGTCCGACCCGAAGGTGAGGCGGTCAGCCGCTGCACCAATATTTTCTGCCCGGCCCAGCGGCTCAGGGGACTGATACATTTCTGCTCAAAAGGTGGCCTCGATATCGAGGGACTCGGTAAACGCTCAGTCGAACAGCTTTTTGAAGCGCACATCATCAACGATATCGTCGATATCTACAATCTCGACCTCGATGCACTGCTGCAGTTGGAGGGCTGGGGGGAAAAGTCGGCAGAGAATGTGCTGAAGGCGGTCGAGCAGGCCAGAACCCCGCCGCTGGCAGATTTTATTGCCGCCCTCGGTATCCGTTATATCGGCGAGACCTCTGCCGCACTGCTGCAGAGCCACTTCGGCTCGCTCGATGAGATCAGTGCTGCCGCCCTCGAAGATCTTCTCGAGATTGACGGCATCGGCGAACAGGCGGCCCGCAGCCTGGTCGATTTTTTCGGCAACGAAACGACCCGTGATATGCTGAAGCGCTTGCAGGCGACGGGCGTCTCGCCGCTGAGCAGCGCCAAAACCGAGGATCAGAAGCTCTCCGGTGCGACCTTTCTGTTCACCGGCAGCCTTACAGACCTGTCCCGGGACGAAGCCAAGAAACTGGTGAAAGAACATGGCGGAACCATCGCTTCATCAGTGACGAAAAAGGTGACTCATGTGGTTGCCGGAGAAAAGGCGGGCTCGAAACTGACCAGGGCCCGCGAGGCAGGGAAAACGATCCTGACCGAGGAAGAGTTTGTCGATCTGCTTAAATAAGGCCGGTCAGCCGGCGTAGTTGTCGCGAAGATATGAAATGATGTCGTCGCTTTCATACATCGACGTGTCACCATCAACCAAAAACGGTACCATTCCCTTGCCGCCGGTGTCGACCACCTTCTTGCGGCCCGGCGTCCCGATGGCGGCATCAACGATCTGATAATCCTCGCCTTCTTCAAGTCCCATCTGTTCGGCCGCTTTGATCACCTTGATACAGAACGGGCAGGTGGCGCTGACATAGATATCTACCATGGTTTAAAACCCTGTTGATTTTTTTTCAGGCACCGATGACAATCAGGTTCTGATGCCGGTGCCTTTTTCCAGAAGATAGAGATTGACTCCGAAGAGTACCACCGCAAAAACGACGAGCATTCCAAGCCCGGTGAAGACGCTCATGTCGGAAATCCCCAGAAACCCGTAGCGGAAACCGTCGATCATGTAAATGATCGGGTTGGCCTTGGAGATCATGCGCCAGAGTTCGGGCAGCAGCGTAATCGAATAAAAAACGCCGCCGAGATAGGTCAGAGGCGTAATCACGAAGGTTGGAATGATCGATATATCATCGAATTTCTTGGCGAATATTCCGTTTATCATGCCGGCGAGTGCGAAGACGAAGCTGGTCAGGAAGGCAAAGAGTACGGTATAGATCACGCTGTGCAGCGGCAGCCGGATGAAGACAAGACTGACGATGGAGACCAGAAAGCCGACGCTGAGGCCGCGGACCATACCGCCCGAGACAAAACCGAGGACAATGACCCAGCTCGGCGTCGGACTGACGAGCAGCTCCTCGATATTCTTCTGAAATTTGGTGGAGAAAAAGCTCGACACCGTATTGGTGTAGGAGTTGGTGATGATCGACATCATGATCAGCCCCGGGGCGATAAAAGCCATGTATTCATAGCCCTTGATTTCGCTGAGCTGCGAGCCGATAAAAGTGCCGAAGACGATAAAGTAGAGCGTCATCGTAATCACCGGAGGCACCAGCGTCTGCACCCAGATTCTGAAAATTCTGGTGGTCTCCCTGCGAGAGATGGTGAAGAGGCTTACCAGGCTGTCACGCATCACTCGACGATCTCCATGAATATTTCCTCCAGCCGGTTCGATTTATTGCGCATCGAATCAACGATGATTCCCTGTTTGTCCAGATGATTGAAAACCTGGTTCAGCGAATGGCTTCTGGTGGTAGTCACCTCCAGCGTGGTCTCGTCCCGTACGGTGAAAATTACCTCTTCCAGCGGCTCTATAGCCCGATGATCCCCTGTGACGTCGAGCACGAACGTCTCCTTGTCGAGTTTTTTAAGAAGCTCGCGTTTGGTTGTGTTCTCGATTATCTGGCCGTGGGAAATGATGGCGATTCTTGAGCAGAGCTGTTCAGCCTCTTCGAGATAATGGGTGGTTAAAATGATCGTCCGGCCGCCCTTGTTGAGCTTCTCCAGAAAATCCCACATGCCGCGCCGCAATTCGACATCGACCCCGGCGGTCGGCTCATCGAGAATCAATAATCTGGGCTCGTGAATCAGGCCGCGGGCGATCATCAGCCGGCGCTTCATGCCGCCGGAGAGCTCCCGCGCCGCCGTGTGCCGCTTATCCCAGAGACCGAGCTGTTTCAGGTATTTCTCGCAGCGAACCAGCGCTTCGGCTCGCCCGATCCCGTAGTAACCGGCCTGCTGGCAGACGATATCTTCGACTTTTTCAAAGATCGAAAAATTGAATTCCTGGGGGACAACCCCGATCAAGCGTTTGGCGGCCGGAAAATCGTTGTCGATATCGACGCCGAATACCTTGACGCTGCCGCCGCTTTTATTGACCAGAGAAGTGATAATGCCGATGGTCGTCGTTTTGCCTGCCCCGTTCGGGCCGAGCAGGCCGAAGAATTCTCCCTCTTTGACGTCAAGCGAAATAGCATCCAGGGCAACGAGACCGCTTTTGTAAGTCTTATTCAGATTGTCAATTTCCAGAGCGTTCATCGTTTCTGCGAGTCGGCGAGGTTGGTGAAATAATCGACGATTTCAGCGGCCAGATCGGTGTTGTCGAGTTCTGAAATCTGAACGATACCGGTCGGACAGGTGATATTGATTTCGGTCAGGTAGCCGCCGATGAAGTCAAGTCCGGCGAAATGGATGCCGTGGGCGACGAGCCAGGGGCCAAGCTCATCCATGACGGCCCGCTCCCGCTCGCTGAGCCCGGTCTTCAACGCCTCGCTGTTGGCGAAATTGGCATGGTAGCCCTGTTTGGGTTTGCGCATTGCCGAACCGATTACCCTGTCACCGAGGGTAATAACACGCTTGTCGCCGTCGAAGACTTCTTCGAGGAATTTCTGCACCATCACCGGCCGCGTTCCCGCCTGGGTGAAGTCGTTTATGACCGCTGCGTCCCCCGCCTCGATCTTCTGTACCGACTTGCCCTGGAAACTGTCGAGCGATTTTATCACCGCCCGGCCGTGCCGGCTGACAAAATCCGCAATCACATTTCGATCCGAACCAACCAGGGTCGGCGGCATATGGTTGACAAACGGCAGGACGATCAGTTTTTCATTGAAATCGCGCAGGGCCGATGGACTGTTGAGCACCAGCGTGCCGCTCAGGGAGAGAAGGTGGGTGGCATAATGGAAGCGCAGGTCGTAAGGCGGTTCCTTGCGCATGAAAATCAGATCGTAGTCGCCGAGCGCTGTAGAACGGTTGCTGCCGTCTGCAGCGGTGGACAGCACTCCGGCGTGCTCCTCGAAATAGAGCTGCTCGATCGTGGCCGTATCGACGTCGATGTTTTTTTCCCGCGCCTTATTGATAACCGCCAGCGACGTATCGGTCCTCGACAGCAAACCATCGATGGGATCGAGCACGACAAGCCATCTCATCTGCATGTTTTCTTTCCCCCGTAATATTTGATCTCTCTATCCCGCACTGGTTCGATATGATAAGTCAGCTCGGACATAAAAAAAGGTGCCGGTCCATTTTCCTAACCGTCTTCGAGAACCTTCAGGGATACGCCGCTGACAAGGTCTGCCACTTTCCCCCTGTATTCAAGCATATGCGGTGCAGCCAGGTGGGCTTTTAAATGATCGACACTTTCCCACTTTTCAATGACGGTAACCATGTTCTCATCGATTACCTGGGGTTCGAGACCGGTTTCCACGTCAACGGTCGGCCGATACTCGATGCAGCCTTCTTCGGCCAGAACGTTTGCAACATTGGCGTTGAATATCTCCAGAAAGTCCTGCCGTTTACCGCTTTTTAACGAAATCGATGCCAGTACGTGAATCATAATCCTGTTCCTCTCAGTTGGTTGCTGGTTTAGATGTTTAGCAGCTCTTCTAGTTGGTTATGAAGAACAATATGAGGAGCTTACGTTATTTACCCTGATATTGCATGCAAATAAATCAGGCAAAAGCCTGCGTGATTGAGGCAGCATGTATAAGCGTTGCTTGACTGAGCCAAAAATTGTTTTTATGATTGCGCGACTGAAGATTTTAGGCAATAACTCAAAAACGAACTGCACAGTTTTGTTATTACTACCATTTTAAGCAGGGGGGAGTGAAGCATGCTCGAGTTATCCAAAGGCGCAGAGATCCTGGGAACCGTTGGTGCCATCGATTCTCTGAAAGAGGCTCAAAAAATTATCGGAGATAATCTTGATCAGGCGAACCTTGATAAGCTTTCGCCCATCACCAACAGTGATGCCCTGATCAAAATCGCCAACAGTATCGTAATCTGTAAGCCCGATTCGGTTTTTATCAACACCGGCAGCAGCGCCGACGTCGACTGGATCAGACAGCACAGCCTCGCCAAAGGTGAGGAGAAAAAACTGGCCAAAGACGGCCATACCATTCATTTCGATCTCCCCCAGGACCAGGCCCGTCTGGTTGACCAGACCTACTACATCATCAACGAGGGGGAACGCCTGAGTTCGCTGGCCAAATCACTGTTGCGGGAGGACGCCATCGACTACGTCCGTGACTACATGGACGGCATCATGCAGGGCATGACCATGATGATCGGCTTTTACAGCCGCGGGCCCGCCGGCGCCGAAGCGGCTGTCCCGGCAATCGAAATTTCCTCGTCGGCATACGTGATGCACTCTGCCGAACTTCTGTATCGCAACTGTTACGATAAGTTCGATACGGAGGCCGAGCGGGTGGGTATTTTCTTCACCAATCTGCACTCCGAGGGTAAGAATCGCCCCGAAGACGTGCCCAATGCCCGAATCCTGATGGATCGCAGCTGGCTCACCACCTTTTCAACCTATTGTACCTATGCCGGCAACACCCTGCTGATGAAAAAAGGCAACCATCGCTTCTGCGTCGACTATGCAACGTATTACAAGAAGGAAGAGCAGCTCTCCGAGCATATGTTCATCACCGGCCTCACCACTGAAGGTGGCCGCACCACCTATATGGCCGGGGCTGCGCCGTCCGGATGCGGGAAAACGACGACCGCGATGGTCGGCACCGATTTTATCGGCGACGATCTTGCCCAGATCTGGATCGCCGACGATGGGACTGTTCGAGCCATCAACCCGGAAAAGGGCATATTCGGCATCGTCGAGGATGTAAACCGCGAAGGCGACCCGCACCTGATGGAGTGTCTCAGAGGTGACGGCACCGAGGTCATCTGGTCCAACGTGCTGGTCAATGGAGACGGGGTTCCCCACTGGGTCGGCAATGGAGAAGCGCCGCCTGAGAAGGGTGTTAACTTTCAGGGTGAATGGTGGGCCGGCAAGACCGACGAGGGCGGTAAACAAATACCGATGTCGCACAAGAACTCACGCTGCACCCTGCTCGCCAAAGCCATCGCCAATCACAATACTGAAGCCTCCGAGGACCCCGCCGGGGTGATGCTCAAAGTTATCACCTACTCGGGTCGCGACAGCGATACCATGCCCCCCGTCTGGGCCGCAAAAACCATGGATGAAGGCGTCGTTATCGGCGCCTCGATCGTCTCCCAGGCCACCGCAACAGAGGTCGGAGTTACCGGCGTCAGGCGCCAGCCCTGGGCCAATGCACCGTTTATTCCCGGCGACCTGGCCGACTATATGGAGGCTCAATTTGTCTTTTTCAACTCAGACAAGATCTCCGACGCCGGCCGGCCGGTGATGGCCGGTCTCAACTATTTTCTGACCCATAAAAACCGAGGCGGCTCCGGTTCGGGGCTGCTGGGTGAGAAGCGCGACGTAAAAGTCTGGCTCGGCTGGCTCGACCTGTTCGCCAGCGACGAGGTTGAGGGCGTCGAATCCCCAATCGGCTGGCTGCCGCGATACGAAGACCTCAAAAAACTGTTCGACGGTATCGGCAAAGCCTACCCGAAATCGCTCTACGACATGCAGTTCGCACTCTACATCGACAATATCGTCAACCGCATCGACCTGCAGACCAAAGCCTACCAGGAAGAAGTCAACATACCGGCCCAGCTCTTCTCCATCTACGAGAAGCAGAAGGCCGAACTGCTGGCTCTGAAAGAAAAGCACGGTTCAGTTGTCGCCGTCGAAGACTTACGCTAAGCAATATTGCATTATCTTTTCGGCCGTCCCTCAGCCTTTCTGAACGGGACGGCCATTATTCATGGCTGACAACAAAGAAAACCGGCCCGGCGAAGAGTGCGTCGTCTACACATCGGCCGATATGATGCAGGTGGACACCTGCTCGCTGGTCCTCTCCTCGAGAAATATCGGCCACCGGATCGAGCGAAAATCCGACGGTTCCGCCTCGATTGTCGTCACCGCGGAGCGGCAGGAAGAGGCTGCCCGCCAGTTGAAAGCTTATTTCAGGGAAAACAGGAACTGGCCGCCGCCGCTGATCGACACCGAATTCGAGTCGCTCTCCTCCGAACTGCCGGCCTTTCTGGTCGCTGCCATGCTGGTCGTTTTCTATCTGGTAACCGGGCCGTACCAGTCGGGCAGCGACTGGTTCCGCGAAGGCGCTGCGGACAGCCGCGCGATACTTCAGCAGGGGGAGTATTTCCGGGTGGTCACCGCTCTCTGCCTGCACGCCGATTTTGCCCACCTGGCCGGCAACGTGCTGATCGGCGGCTTTCTGCTCCACTTTTTCCTGCAGATCAGCGGTACCGGCATCGGCCTTCTCCTGATGCTGTCAGCAGCATCCGCGGCGAATTACGTCAATGCGCTCATCCATGGTCCGGGACATATTTCGGTCGGTTTTTCCACCGCCGTCTTCGCGCTGATCGGTCTGCTCGCCGCCCAGCAGCTGGTGGTGCACAAAAAGATATTCGGCATCCGCATGCTGGTGCCCTTCATGGCCGGTATGGGGCTGCTGGCAATGCTCGGCAGTTCCGGCGTGCGAACCGATCTCGGCGCCCACCTGTTCGGCCTGCTGGCCGGCTTTGTCCTCGGCGTCTGTGCAGCCCTGCTGCCGATCAGAAAATTGCACCATTCGGCGTTTGTCCAGAACTGCTGCCTGCTGATCGTTGTTTTCACCGTCTTGACCTGCTGGAATATGGCCCTGGCGGTTTGATTTAAGTTTGTCTTAAGAGCCGTTTTCTATTATGTTCCTGCGCTTGATTTGTAAGCGATAATACTTACTTCTATCTTCATATTTGAAGCGAAATTGCATGGCAGGTCGACGCTGTATGACGGTCTGCCATTTGATTAGGTAACCACATTATAAATTTTATACTGGAGTCAACCCATGTCCAATCAGGATCAGCAGCCTCCCTGGGGCCGTAAGAAGCGCCCTCAGACACCAGAGGAGATCATCGCCCAACTGATCAAAAAAGTGCAGGATTATTTTTCCGATTCAAAAAAGCCGCCGCCACCCCCCGGGGACAGTGATCCCGGACCAAAACGAACACCGCCCAGTCCCTTTTCGATCATCTCCAAAGTGCTTATCCTGGCGCTGGTCATTGTTTTGTTTCAGGGTGTCTACCAGTCCTTTTTCAAGGTGGCCCCCAACGAGGTCGGCGTGGTGCTGCGCTTCGGAAAATACAACCGCACCGCTGAACCGGGGCTGCACCTGAAGATCCCCTATATCGAGGATCTCAACAAGGTAAACGTACGCCAGATCCAGAAACTTGAATTCGGCTTTCGTACCCGCTTTCCAGGGCAGCAATCGACCTTCGACAGCAGCGGCTATGATATGGAGTCACTGATGCTGACCGCCGATAAGAACGTGATCAACGTGGCCTGGATCGTTCAATTCCGGGTCAGTGATCCGATCGCTTACCTGTTCAAGGTCCAGGACGTCAAACAGGCGGTTCACGATCTTTCCGAAGCGGCTACCCGGCGGATCGTCGGCAACATGGATTTCGACTTCCTGCTCAGCAACCGCGAAGTGCTGGCCGCATCCGTCAAACAGGAACTCCAGGAACAGCTCAACTTCCTGGAAGCGGGTGTCGAACTGGTGACGGTGCAGTTTCAGGACATCAACCCCCCTGACCCGGTAAAACCAGCATTCAACGAAGTGAACGAGGCCGACCAGGATATGAAGCGACTGGTCAATGAGGCCGAAGAAACCTACAACCGGGTGATACCCGCCGCCAGGGGTAACGCCTTGAAAATCGTCGAGGAAGCCCGCGGTTACGGCACGGAGCGGGTCAATAACGCCATGGGTGAAACAACCAGATTTCTCCAGATCCTGCGTGAATACAAAAATGCCTCGGATGTCACCAGACAGCGCATGTACCTGGAGACCATGCAGGTGGTGCTGCCGCTGGTTGAAAATATTTACGTGATGGATGAGAACCAGCAGGGGCCCCTGCCGCTGCTCAATCTGCGCAAAAACAATCAAACCGTCCAGCAGGGACAATAGCCCACCAGAGGATATATCATGAAACAGATAGCCAATTTTCTCCTTATCGGTCTTGTCCTGCTCGGTATCCTTGTCGTCTACGATGGCTTTTTCATTGTCCGGGAAGGTACGCAGGTGATGATCACCCAGTTCGGCAGACCGATCGGCACGCCGAAGACAGAAGCCGGTCTTTACTTCAAAATGCCGTTTCTCCAGCAGGTCAACGAGTTTGACAAGAGGATCTTCATCTGGGACGGAGACCCCAATCAGATTCCCACAAACGACAAGACCTTCGTCTACCTCGATGTCACGGCGCGCTGGCGTATCATTGACGCCCTCAAATTCATGCAGGCGGTTAAAACCGAAGTCAGGGCCCAGTCGCTGCTCGATGACATTATCGGCGGCACGGTACGCGACATGGTCAACAAAAACAACCTTATCGAGATTATCCGCAGTTCCGACTGGTCACTCGACACCATGACTCCATCCAACCAGGAGCCGGGAACTGTGCCCAATACGGGGAAGAGATGTCATTACCGCCCAGATTCTCGAAATCGCCCAGCGGGCGATGCCCCAGTACGGCATCGAACTGGTCGACGTGATGTTCCGCAGGGTTAACTATATAGACACCGTCCGACAGCGTGTCTATGATCGGATGATCTCGGAACGTAAGAGAATCGCCGCCGAAAAACGCTCCATGGGTGAAGGGCAGAAAGCCAGAATCCTCGGTACCGTCGACAGACAGCTTCGCGAGATTACCTCTTCGGCAAACAAGGAAGCGCTTGAAATAAAGGGTGAAGCGGATGCCGAGGCCACCAGAATTTACGCTGAGGCCTTCAGCCAGGATCCCGAGTTTTTCGCTTTTATGAAGACCCTGGAGAGCTACGAGAAAATCATCGGTGACAATACCTCGCTGGTGATCTCCTCTGACTCCGACATCTACAAGTATCTGAAGAGTGTCAAGAACATCGTAGGAAGCAACTAGCTTGAATATTTTCTGACAACGCTCACCCCCTGCCGGTTCCCGGCGGGGGGTTTTTATTTACTCTTTTCGTTTTCGTCCGCTTCGTCTTCAAAAGGCGGCGGATCGTTCCCCGCTGTCGGATAGGACGGGTTCTGTTCGACCGTGAAGACGATACGGCCCTTGTGCTCGAGGAGTTCTTCGAACTGGTCGAGCTCGTCGTCCCCCTCGATTGCATCGAGACCGAGCTTATCGAAGCGGCAGGTGCAGTTGTTCAGCTGAGCCCGGCACCAGGGACATAGTTCGACCGGACAGCCGAAGATGTGCTTTTCTCCCGGCTCAACTCCGCAGGCCACGCAGGTTGAAGAAGATTCCGTAACCGTGGTCGGCAGCGTCGGCAACGTATCGGGGTCCGGCCCTGCCCGATTCAGGAAATCCTCATTATTGTTGAAATCAAAGTGGTGCAGGATCCTCTCGTCTTCAATTCCATTTTTGAACTCGCCCAGATAAAGGGCCTGGTCACTTGCGTACAGATAGAGATAGTCGTGGTTCGTCGAGCGTAAAACGACGATCTCATTACCCTCGCTCGAAGCCGCCCGTTTCAGATCAACGACCATTTCTTCCCGGGCCTCTGGCAAGTTCGAATAGTAACAGCGCAGCAGAGTCACGGCGACGGGACTGTTTTTAAATCGTTCATACACGGCCAGCGCCTGCTCTTGTTCTTCGGGTTGAACGCCGTATTCGATCAGCAGCGGCAGCGGCAGCTGCTGAACCTCATCTTGTATAGCACTCATCACTCAAGCAACTCCATGACCTGCCCGGAGGCTGTATGACCTTCAGATTTTTCGTTTCTTCTGCCCTATCACCGCATAGTTTAAACCGTAATGACGCCCGGATGCCATGACAAAATGAGCGCTTCAGCGCTGCTGTGTGAAGAAAGAGCATTTGCCCAAACTCCTGTTTCCGGTTATATTACGGCTCAATACAATATTTTGTAGAAGTTCTCCCTGCACCGGCCATCTGTCTTCGCCACCACCTGGGTGAGGCTCACATCCTGTCTGGCTAAATTTTTCAGGTTCACGTCGGAAACGTTCTCCGAGCGGTGAAGTATAGTTCACACCATGCGGAAATCATTCGCTGCCTGATAAGTGCAATCGGGAACGAACAGGGGCACCGGCAGACGCATCCCAACAGATGAGGTAATCATGACCAAGCAGACAGCACAACTATCGGTCGACGGCACGACCTACGAACTCCCCATTGTAGAAAGCACCACCGGTGAAAAGGCAATCGACATCCGCTCATTGCTGAAAGAAACCGGTCATATCACTCTGGACAGCGGCTATATGAACACCGGCTCCTGCGAGTCGGGCATCACTTACCTCGACGGCACGAACGGTATTCTTCGCTACCGCGGCTACAACATCGAGGATCTCGCTGAAAAATGCACATTCATTGAGGTCGCCTACCTGCTGCTCACCGGCGAGCTGCCGAACGAAAAGGAGTTGGATCAATTCAGGGACGACATGATCCGTTATGCGCTGATCCACGAAGATATGATCCACTTCTTCGATCATTTTCCGCCGAATGCATCGCCCATGTCGATTCTCTCCACCATGGTCGGCACCCTGCACGATTTTTACCCGGAAATGGACCTTGACGAGGACCCTTACGGCGGCATCACCACCGCTACCGCCCGGCTGCTCTCGAAGATCAGGACGATTGCCGCCTTTTCCTACAAGAAGAGTATCGGCCATCCACTGGTCTATCCGCGCGCTGACCTCAACTATTGTTCCAATTTCTTGAACATGATGTTCGATCGCCCCAACATGCCGTACAAGGTCGAACCGCTGATGGTCGAGGCATTGAACAAGCTGCTGATTCTTCATGCCGACCACGAGCAGAACTGTTCAACGTCCACCGTCAGGCTGGTGGGCAGCTCCGGCGTCAAACTCTATCCCTGTATTTCGGCCGGGGTCTATGCACTCTGGGGGCCGCTGCACGGCGGCGCCAATGCGGCGGTAATCAGGATGCTGGAAACAATCTACGCCGACGATATGAATTTTGACAAGTATATCGGAATGGCCAAGGATTCGAACGATCCTTACCGGCTCACCGGGTTCGGGCACCGGGTCTATAAAACCTATGATCCGCGGGCGAAAATCATCAAGCAGGTCACCCACCAAATTCTCAGCACCATGAAGGTTTCCGACCCGCTGCTCGACGTCGCTCAGGAACTCGAGGAACGGGTCAGCCAGGACGACTACTTCGTCTCCAGAAACCTCTATCCCAACGTTGATTTCTATTCGGGAATCGTCTACCGGGCCATGGGAATTCCAACCGACATGTTTACCGTCATGTTCGCTTTAGGCCGGCTGCCGGGCTGGATATCACACTGGCAGGAGATGCACATGGACAAGGAGAGCAACCGTATCGGCCGGCCCCGTCAGGTTTACCAGGGCGTGGTGGAACGCTCGTTCAAACCGACGAGCGAGCGACCGTAGCCGAGCACTTCCTGCGCCTATTTGGCCAGGTCGGTCCCGGTGGCCATGTTGACCACCAGGGGAACATCGAGCTGCATCGCCTGCTCCATGGTCGCCTTGATCTGCGGTTCGAGTTCCTCGCATTCCTCCGGACTCATCTCGAACACCAGTTCGTCGTGAATCTGCAGCAGCATCCGGCATGAGCTTCCGCTTTTCTTCAGCAGCTCATCGACCCGGATCATGGCCAGCTTGATGATATCGGCCGCCGTCCCCTGGATCGGCGTATTCAGCGCGGCGCGCTCGGCGAATTCGCGGCGCATCTTGTTGGCGGCGTCGATCTCCGGCAGATATCTTCTGCGGTTCAGCAGGGTCGTCACATAGCCGTCCTTTCTGGCCTGCTCGACGATATCTTCCATAAACTGCTTGACGCCCCGATACAGATTGAAATAACGCTCGATGAAGAGCGACGCCTCCCGCCTGCTGATCCTGAGCTGATTTGACAGGCCGAAGCTGCTCATACCGTAGACGATGCCGAAGTTGATGCTTTTCGCCACCCGGCGCATCTCAGACGTTACCAGCAGCGGCGACACCGAAAAGACCTCCGCCGCCGTCCGGGTATGGATATCCTCACCCTCGCTGAAGGCCTTGATCAGGGCCGGATCCTGGGAGTAATGGGCAAGCACCCGTAAATCAATCTGGGAGTAATCTCCGAACAGGAAAACGTTACCGGCCTCCGGCACGAAAGCTTCCCGGATGCGGGCCCCCTCCTCTCCTCTAATCGGGATATTCTGCAGATTCGGGCTGGAGCTGGAAAGCCGCCCGGTGGTCGTCACCGTCTGGTTGAACGAGGTGTGGACCCGCCCGGTTGCAGGATCGATCAGCTTCGCCAGCTTGTCCACATAGGTCGACAGCAGCTTGGCCAGGTTCCGGTATTCGATAATCAGGGCCGGCAGCTCATGCTGCGCGGCCAGCTTCTCCAGCACCTTGATATCGGTGGAGTAGCCAGTCTTGGTCTTGCGCCCGTGGGGCAGTCCAAGGTCTTCAAAAAGTATGGTTCCAAGCTGCTGGGGGGAATTGATATTAAATGATCGGCCGGCCAGTTCATATATTTCCTCCTCCCGCTGGCCAAGCTTCTTCCGAAACTCCTGCGCCAGTCCGCTCAGGTGATCCGGGTCGACCCGGATGCCGGCCGCCTCCATCCCCTCGAGGATCGGTACCAGCTTCATCTCGACGTCTGCAAACAGCCCGCTCTGATTCTGCTCTTCAAGCAGCGGCTGGTAGTGGCTCCAGAGCTGCAGCGCGGCGTAGACATCTTCGCAGGAATAAATTCCGGCCCGCTTGATATCGACATAGGCAAAACCGTCCGAGCGTTTGTCACCATCGGTCACCTCTTTGTAGGAGGTCAGCTTCAGGCCGTGCTCGAGGCACAGGTCATCGAGTTTGTATGAGCGCCTGGTCGGCTCCGTCAGATAGGCGGCGATCATCGTATCAAACAGGGGGCCGGCGAGTTCCACGCCGAGCGCGTGTTTGAGTACCGCATAGTCGAACTTGAGGTTGTGGGCCAGTTTGGGCAGCGAGCTCGACTTCAGAAACGGGCTCAGCTCCTTTTTGACCAGTTCAGCGTCAAGCTGAGATTTAACCCGTTTACCATCCTCGCCCAGATGACCCATCCCGATATACCAGCACTCATCGCCACCGCTGTTCAGAGAAATGCCGACCAGTCCGGCCGAGCGGCTCTGCAGCGAGTTGGTTTCGGTATCGATGACCAGAATATCAGCGCCTGCCAGGTGCGAGGTAAACTCTTTCAGTCCTTCAGCGCTGGAGATCAGCGAGAACTGTTCGGCGGGAATCTTTTTCGCCCCGCTGTCCAGTTCCTTGAGTAACGAGGTAAAGTTTAGCTCGGTGTAGATCTTTCTGAGTTTGGCCTCGTCCGGGTCACTCCGGCTGTAGCCGTCCGGGCTCAGCGGAACGGCGACATCGGTTTTCAGGCGAATCAGATCTCGTGACAAAAAGGCAGCGTCCCTGTTTTCGATGAGGCGCTCCTTCATTTTTGATTTTTTCAGGGACTCGACATGCTCGTAGAGGTTTTCCAGCGAACCGAACTCGATGATCAGCTTTGCCGCCGTTTTCGGACCAACTCCTGGAACGCCGGGTACATTGTCCGAGCTGTCGCCGATCAGCGCAAAACAGTCGAGCAGCTGATCCGGGCCGACCTGGTATTTCTTTTTTACCCCGTCAGGGTCCATGACCCGGTCGTTCATCGGATCCCACATGGTGACCCGGTCATCGATCAACTGCAGCAGGTCCTTGTCGCCGGAGACGATAACAACCCGGTGCCCATCCCCGCTCAGACCCTGGGCGGCGGCACCAATGATATCGTCGGCTTCGATACCGTTTTCTTCAAAACTCTTGAAACCGAGCGCCGTAACGACCTCTTTTATATACGGTACCTGGGCGGCAAGCTCTTCGGGCATCGGCGGCCGAGTGGCCTTGTACTGCGGATACATCTGGTGCCTGAAGACTTTGCCTCTGCTGTCGAAGGCAACAGCGATGTGGGACGGATCCTTATCCTTGAGCAGACGGTTGAGCATGCTGACAAAACCGAATACCGCATTGGTCTGGAACCCGTCACTGTTGGTCAGCGGTGCGACTGCATGAAAGGCCCGGTAAATAAAGGCGCTGCCGTCGATCAGATATATTTCTTTCAACAATTGGCCTCATTGGATGAAAACGGCACTACTGCCTGCCGCCATTAAAAAAGGAGAGGCAATGCCTCTCCTTTCAGCTTCATTACATCGCCGCAACAGAACCAGAGTCCGTCAATGATCGAGAAGATGCTTGCGAATCCGCTTGCGTAATCGCTCAGCTATATCATCACCCCGATAGGAAAGGACCGGAACCGGGCACTTTCTGAACATACGTTCGGCGACCGAGCCGGCAAAAATGTATTTGATGTCTCGTGAGCGGATGCCCATGACCACCATATCGACCTTGGCTTCCTCGACGAAGCAGAGTAATTCTTCGGTCGGATCGCCGATCAGAAAGGTAAAGGAAACCTTGTCGTCGGGCAGCGTCAGATGAGCGGCCATCGCCGTGATTGCCTCGCGCCGCTCCCTCTTTATTGTCTGCAGGTATTTGTCACTGTCGACCTTGTAACCGTGCTCGGTGATCTTGTTGACTGCTTCGAGGTCCCGGTCACTGATGACATTGACGACCTGCAGCTCAGCCCCCAGCGGCGCAGCGATTTCCGCGGCATAGTCAAGAATCCCCCGTGAATATTTCGAGAATGCCACCGGAACCATAATCTTCTGTATCATTTTCATTTCCTCCGCAATCCCTGTCGGGGAGTCGGTACTCATTAATTTTCCTGGGCGCTCAAACCGCAGCGGCCTGCTGCTTCTTTATCCGGCCTTTCTGCAGCTTGTAAATGAGACCCAGTAGCAGCAGCGCCGGAATGAACATCAGCTGCTTGGGGGGCCGCTCGTTGGGCACCTGGACATGCAGAATTTCCTGATCGAAATCGATCTTGGCCTTTTCCGCCGCACTGGCAAAAACCACATTATCAATGAAAAATTTCCCTTCCTCCTCGCGGGTCTCAAAACCGATAGCCTGCATACGCTCGGCCCCGGTCGGCTCATCGCCGACCGGCAGCATCACCGCCATGGTGTACTCCGTACCATCGATTTTCTCACCCTTGAGGCTCAGGCGGAGCTGCTCGCCCGGCTCCATCGTCTCGACCAGTTGCGGCAGATTATCGGCCGACACCTCGTTCAGCTCGGGATAACGCATATCCCAGAAGAAACCGGGCCTGAACAGGGTGAAGGCCACCAGCAGCATAGCGAAAGTCTCCCATATCCTGCTTTTGGTCAGCCAGAACCCCTGCGTGGCGGCGGCAAAAACGAGCATGGCGATCACCGCTGCCGAAACGACGACGATCAGATGCAGCGGCGTACCGATGCCGATCATCAGCAGTTCGGTATTGAAGATAAACATAAACGGCAGAATCGCCGTTCTGATATCGTAGGTGAACCCCTGGATACCGGTTCGAATCGGATCACCGCCCGAGATACCAGCCGCCGCAAAGGCGGCCAGCCCCACCGGCGGCGTATCATCCGCCAGGATGCCGAAATAGAAGACGAAGAGATGGACGGCGATCAGCGGCACGATCAGACCGTTCTGCGCTCCGAGGCTGACGATAACCGGCGCCATCAGCGTGGAGACGACAATATAGTTTGCCGTGGTCGGCAGGCCCATGCCGAGCAGCAGGCTGATACCGGCGGTGAACAGCAGGATCAGAACCAGGTTGCCGCCGGAGATGAACTCGACGAACTCGGTCATGACCAGGCCGATGCCGGTGAGCGTCACCGTACCGACGACGATGCCGGCCGCCGCCGTGGCGACACCGATGCCGATCATGTTGCGGGCGCCTGAGACCATGCCGTCGATCAGATCCTGCCAGCCTCTGGTGAAGCTGAAATCGTCAGTCTTGATTTTGCGCATCATACCTTTGATCGGCCGTTGAGTCAGGACGATGCAAATCATCAGAATCGTTGCCCAGAATGCCGACAGCGACGGAGACAAGCGCTCGACCGTGAGGCACCACATCAGAACGACGATAGGCAGCAGAAAGTAATAACCGGCCTGGGCGGTCGCCCCCAGCGGGGGCAGCTCGGTGATCTCGGTTGTCATTTCCAGCTCAGGTACCCGGCAGGCAATATTGAGCAGCAGCAGATAGGCGGCCGCCAGCAGCAGACAGACGATGTAGATGGTCGCTTTGCCGGCCACGACTTTGATCCAGCCAAGACCGTAATAGGTGGCCGCACCGATAACGACGAGCAGCAGCAGGGTGGTGACAAAACCGAGCAGACTCTGGACGAAGGTCTTGGTTTTACGCCTGGCCATCCCCTCCAGCCCAAGTTTGCAGGCCTCCAGATGGACGATATAGACCAGGGCGATATATGAGATAATGGCCGGCAGAAAGGCATGTTTGATCACCTCGATATAGGATATGCCGACATACTCGACCATCAGAAAAGCCGCAGCTCCCATGACCGGCGGGGTGAGCTGTCCGTTCGTGGATGAAGCCACCTCGACGGCTCCGGCTTTTTCCGGAGTGAAACCTACTTTTCTCATCAGCGGGATGGTAAAGGTTCCGGTGGTCACCACATTGGCGATCGATGACCCCGATACCAGGCCGGTCATTGCCGAGGAAACGACAGCCGCTTTGGCAGGCCCGCCGCGCATGTGCCCGAGACCGGCAAAAGCGGTCCTGATGAAATAGTTCCCGGCCCCGGCTGATTCGAGCAGTGAACCAAACAGAACGAACATGAAGACCATGCCGGTGGAGACCCCGAGGGCAACACCGAACACACCCTCGGTGGTCAGCCAGTAGTGGGTCATACCCTTGGTTAGACTCGCCCCTTTGTGGGCGATCACTTCAGGCATATGCTGGCCGGCGAAGGTGTAGAGCAGAAAAACCGCGGCCACGACCATCAATGGAGGCCCGAGCGCCCGCCTGGTTGCTTCGAGCAGCAGGATCAGACCGATAACAGCGACCACCAGATCCATCGTGGTCGGCGCACCGGGACGCTGAGCGATAGCCGAATAAAACAGAAACATATAGGCGGAACTGAAGGCGGCTACGAGGGCCAGTGCCCAGTCCTGCAAGGGAATATAGCTTTTCGGCGAAGACTTGAAGGTCGGAAACGCCGTATAGGCAAGAAACATTGCGAAGGCCAGATGGATGGCCCGGGCCTCGGTCGAGTTAAGAACGAAAAAGTTGAAAATAAACGGCAGCGGCGATGCATACCACAACTGAAAAAGCGTCCAGATGAGCGGCACAAAAAACAGCACTTTCTTGGGAACACTTCCCTTGGGATTGCGCGCTCCGGTGTCGACCTCGGCGATCATTTCCTGCACACTGTCACTGCTCAGCGGCTTTTCAGTTGGCTTGGTCATTTTTGCAGCTCCTGTTCACCAATTCCTGAAAACGATCGTTCACGAAAGCGGAGAGATGTCAACGATCACCAATTCAGATAATGATATGTGTAGATGGAGGATAGCGCCTGGAAAGTGCAGAATCCAGATGCCAATCGGGCGGCGGCTGAACCGCTGCTCTGGTCGACATCAGGCCAGGCGGAAAAAGAAAAGGTTGTGCACACAATTCAGTCAGTGTGCACAACCCGTTAATCAGGCAGCCCGCTATTAATTAATCAGGCCGACTTCTTTAAAGTACTTGGCGGCGCCATCATGCAGCGGAGCCGACAGGCCGTCTTTTACCATTTCCTCTTTTTTGAGGACGCCAAAGGCGGGATGCAGTTTTTGGAAGTCATCGAAGTTCTCGAAGACGGATTTTACTACCACGTAGATCACGTCTTCAGGAACGGTGGCGGAGCTGACAAAGGTAGCGCCAACACCGAAAGTTTGGACGTCTTCATCGCTACCCCGATACATACCGCCCGGTATGGTGGCGATACGATAGTAGGGATTGTCGGCAACGAGCTTATCGACTTCAGGGCCGGCAACATTAACGATTACGGCGTCACAGGACGTGGTGGCTTCCTTGATCGATCCGTTGGGATGGCCGACGGTGTAGACAAAGGCATCGATTTTATTGTCGCAGAGCGCTTGGGACTGTTCTGCCGGCTTAAGCTCGGCAGCCAGTTTGAAGTCGCTCATCTGCCAGCCCAGTGCGTCCATCAGAACTTCCATGGTGCCGCGCTGTCCAGACCCCGGATTCCCGACGTTGACCCGCTTGCCTTTGAGATCCTGGAAATTTTTTACGCCGGAATCTGCCCGCGCAACAACGGTAAACGGCTCGGGATGGACGGAGAATACCGCGCGAAGGTCTTTATTGGGTCCTTTTTCCTTGAATTTGTCCGTACCGTTGAAGGCGTGATACTGCCAGTCGGACTGGGCAACACCCATATCGAGCTCGCCGGCGGCGATGGCATTGAGATTGTAAACAGAGCCGCCGGTGGACTCGACCGAACAGCGTATTCCGTGCTCGCTTTTGCCCTTGTTAACCAGACGGCAGATAGCGCCGCCGGTCGGGTAGTAAACACCGGTAACACCGCCGGTTCCGATCGTAACAAAAGTGGTTTCACTGACGGCTGCGGAACTGAACGCCATTACAAAACCAAGAGTCAGGGCTGCCAATAATGATTTTTTTCTCTTCATACTCTTTCTCCCTCCTGCTTGAATTAAAAGACTATCTCTTACCTGAACCACATGCCAAGAGACACTGATCGGCCGCCGATTACGGTCGGCCTTTTGAACTGCTGTTGAACGACGTGAGCTGGAAGCGGCGTGAATCAGGATCAAGTCTTGTCGGCCTCCCTTGTTCATCCAGCCTGTCAGCCTGTCGCTCGATTGATTTCCGATTTTCCTACGGAAAATGAACTAACGTGCAAATATTAATCACAAAATATGACTCAGAAGTCAAGCCATTTCCCTGAAACAAAAGATATTAGACAGAGACCGCTTAATATTTGAAAGTATAATCATTCTGGTCTCTTCTGCAAAAAATCTTGTTTACCGCGACCTTTTTGAACGCCCCACCATTTGCTTGACAAAGGTAATTCTTGGAGTTACACAAAGCCTTATCCGGGCTGGTCTAAATGGGCAGAGCATGCAGCCTTCAGCTCGGCGGTTTTATGCAGCGCGACCGGTAAACTGAAATCTCGAGACTGAATACCGGGGCGGCTTTTTCATGAGCCAATTTGAGCCGGCGGACCGCTTCACAGAGCAGGTTCACGATGAGATCGCAAGGCGCCGGCCGGACGGATGTCATATCGTTCCGGTCAGTGCCTTTTTCTTTTACCGATATTACTGCAGGACACATCCGGCCCGGACGGGATGAACCATTGTGGAATAGGATGCCATGGTACTGGAAGACGACGAAATACTGTTCACCAACTTCACCTACAATCCCGACTTCTATTACTTCCTCTACGTCGGTGAACTGAAGACCTACAGTCTCAACTACTTTGTCCAGGAAGCGCTGGCGCACCGGATTCCGAACCGCCAGATCCGCTTTATTTCAATAATCCCCGATGTCTGTATCCAATACAATTACGCCAACATCATCGTCATCAACCCGTGCGGCGACGAGGAACTGATCTCCGATCACTCGTTTTCGATCAACGGCCAGGAGCCGCGGAGGAGCTGGCGGATCAATACCGCCAAATTCATGAATGCGGTTTCCAACAATGGTATTATCCGCAAGCTCATCGATCAGATCCTGGAGCGCCAGAATCAGCTTTTCATCAATCTTTACGAGAGTGTCCTGGAAATGACCCTGGACAAGATCGACCGCGTTTCGATCCTGGGTCCCGACAAATACCTGTCCCGGCAGTTCAACAATAAGATCACCCAGTACAAAGCCCTGGAAGGTATCGTGCCGCTGGCCGAACACACCGTCTGCGAAAACAGGGAATGTTTGTTGAAGATAACCGCGGACCTCAGAGACAGCTGGACGGACGGGATCTTTGTCAGCGGAGCCTATTCGGCGGCCGGGATCAACTCGGCGGTGACCTTCAACCAGGGTCAGGTGGAACAGAAATTCGGCAGCACCAATGACGTCTACCTGATTTCACGCTTCATTCCCCACCAGCTCGATCCGACCGTACTGGCGGTGGTCGCCAATGAAGAAGATGTCTACATCGCCGGCATCGCCGACCAGGTCATCGTTGACGGCAACCGCTTCATCGGCTCAAAGTTCCCGTCGATGGTCAACGGCGAGCAGCGGCAGAAGTTGATCGAATACACCAGCGCGGTCGGTGCGATGCTCGGCAGAAAAGGCTATCGGGGCATCTTCGGCTGCGATTATCTGATCGACAACAACGGCGAGGTGTTCTTTCTGGAGATCAACGCCCGCAAGCAGGGGACGACCCTGGAGTTCTGCTTCACCCTCGAGCAGACCCTGCCCGAAGGTTCACCGATGCTGCCCGAACTTGAATATTATGCGGTGACCGAAAACCGCTTTCCTCCCCACGTCGTCGAGATGAAGGAAAACATCAGAAATATCCACTGGGGAACCTACAACTACAAGCTCGACCAAAAGATGCTGACAACCGGCTATATCCCCCAGAATCCCTACGAACGCGAGACATTCAGAAAAGTCGCCAACGGCGAGCTGCTCAAGGACTTCGTTATTCTCGAGCATCCGGGCACCAACTTCCTGGTCATGCCGGGCAGTTTCCTGGCCCGGGTTGTATCGGTGGCTCGAAACCGTGACGACGTGGACGAAGGGCTCTGCCAGGGAGTAGGATTTATCAAACAAACGGTAATAGAGGTTGAGGACGATGTATGACAACGATAACAGTGACCTGAGTCAGGCGGGCATGGACGTTTACACCAGAGCGCTGCTGGATGAATTATCGGCAGCCCCGGAGCCCTCCGGCAAACCGGCACCAGCCGACCTGAAGCAGGCTGAAACACTGCTGAACCGAGCCCGGGAGACGGACTTGACCGCTGCCGTCATCGACCTGTTTGCCTTTCTGCTGGAGAAGAAGCGGCTGGACGGCAGCAGCCCCGGCGCATTCGGCATCGATGAGCAGCAGCTGCTTGAATTGGCCCGCAAACATGAGCAGATCGACGAGCATATGGTCAGCATCGGCGGCCGGCTGACCCAGGCGCGTCCGATCGCCGCTGAAGCTAACGAGCGGGTCGACGAATACCTGCGTGCCAAGGATGAGCAGGCGCCAAGCGGCATCGAGGCCTGGGAGACCATTCTGCAGAATCAGGCCCGGATAAGACAGAAACTGTCCATGTCCGAGGCTGACTGGAATTCCTTCCAGGGCCAGATCCGCCACGCCGTCGACAACATCGACATCCTTGCCGAACTGATCGATCTTCCCCCTGAGGCGGTAGCCGGCATCGGTCGGGTAACCAGAGAATACCGAATGCGGCTGACGCCCTACTACACCAGTCTGATCATGCCGGGCGCCATGAACGACCCGATCATGCTGCAGTCCATACCCACCGGTGAAATGATCGACAACGCCGGCATCGAGATACCGCCGGTGGCGGCAGACCATTCCCCGGCCCGGCTGATCGACCAGTTCTACCCGCGGGTGGTTACCATCAAGGCCACCAACATGTGCGCCATGTACTGCACCCATTGTCTGCGCATCGCCCACATCGGCCGCAAGGACAAGATTTACTCGCGTGAGGCGTACAACGAGGCGCTCGATTACATCAGGGCCAATGACCGTATTCGCGACGTGCTGGTAACCGGCGGCGACGCCTTCGTGCTGCCCAACCAGATGCTTGACTGGCTGCTCGAACAGCTCGACGATATCGACCATGTCAAAGTCAAGCGGCTCGGTACCCGGGTACCGGTGACGGTGCCGATGCGGGTCGATGACGAACTCCTCGATATCCTCGAAAAGAGCAACGACAAAAAACCGATCAGGGTGGTAACCCAGATAAACACCGCCCAGGAGATCACCCCGGTTTCCAGAAATACCTTCCGTCGCATCTCCAAGCGCTGTTTCACGGTGCTCAACCAGGCTGTGCTGCTCAAGGGGATCAACGATACCAGGGTGAAGATGTGGAAGCTCTGCGAAACCATCCAGGAAGCTTACGTGCGCCCCTATTACATCTTCAACTGCAGTTACCGCAACCCGCAGTTCACCCATTTCCGCGTACCGCTCGAGGTCGGCCGCGATATCGTCGAGTCGATGTACGGCAATATCTCGGGTGACGCCATTCCCCGCTACATTGCCACGGCCGGGGGCAAGATTCCGCTGCACCGCTCAAATGTGGTGACTTCGGCAGACAACACCTACACCCTGAAAAAACCGTGGAACGGGCAGGAGGTCAATTACCCCGATGCCGACCCCGAGTTGTATGAGGACGATGATTTCTGCTTCAAGAAATATTGAAAATATTGAACCGGTAGTTCAACCATAAAAAAAGCCCCGGACAGCGAACCGTCCGGGGCTTTTTTTATGGTTTGTTGATCTGTTTTATTTGGAAACCCTGACCCAGGCCGCCTGCGGCCCCTTGTCTCCGACCGATTCACCGTAGATAACGCTGTCACCCTCGACGAGATCGTCGATCTCCACGTTTTTCAGCGCATTTTCATGGAAATAAATCTCCCGGTCATCGAAGGTCGTGATAAAGCCGTATGACTCATGGGGAGACACCTTATTGATAATGCCGACGCTGTCTGCCGCAGCAGTTGGTTCAGCCTGTTTTTTGCTCTTCCTCTTTTTCCTGAGGATCTCTTTTAACTGCAGGGCGAGAACATCGAAGGCTTCGATAAGCAGGGGGCGCACCCGCTCCCCTTTTCTGGTTACAACTACTGTGTCGTTTGGTACCGAAGCCACAACCTTGACTTCGTAACCGCCCTCCTTATGATGAGTCGTCGCTTCAATCGATACTCGCAAATGAAGGACAAAACCGGCATGATGCCTGACCAATTTCTCCTTTTCCTCATCGATCTTGATCTGCCAGCCTTTTTTCAACTCAACATTACGGGCTTCGACTTTCAGTTCCATATGGTTCCTCCATCTGGTTTTCCAGCAGCATCTGCTGCCAAAAACATACGTCCCGGCGGACGCGCCTCGACCATTCCGTTTTCCTGAGCCCTCCTGCGCTGCAAAAGAAAACGGATAGATAAGTACAGCTCTGTATGTGTTGTATTTTCAGGTGTGGAAGGAAATAAGCGGGTTATCAACACTGAGACTCTCTGACACGCGTGAGGAAATTACTTCTCTCTAACTCCTTATCTAATAATATATGGTTCGGCCGGTCATAATCAAGTTTTTGCGCTGTTTTTTCCGAGCGAATGCCTCCACTTGACGGGCAACGCTTCGATTTTCTATTCTTTTATTTGAAGCCGGCAGGTTATGTGGTAGAAATCTGCAATTATGGAATTAAACGCTACAGGCTCCAACCATCGTACCGGGCCAACCGGGGTTATCCTCCTCAATATGGGCGGCCCTGAAAAGCCGGCCGATGTCAGACCCTTTTTGTACAACATCTTCTCGGACCGGGAAATTATCCGGCTGGGACCATCGTTTCTGCAGAAACCGCTGGCCTGGTACATCGCCCGCAGGCGGGCCCCGAAGTCGATGGCCACCTATGGACGCATCGGCGGCGGCTCACCAATCTCGAAGATTACCCGGGCCCAGGAGCAGGCGCTGCAGAAAAAACTTGATGATGCAGGTGACTTCGTGGTTACCACCGCAATGCGCTACTGGCGCCCCACCACCCGGGATGCATTGGCTGTCATCCAATCAAGAAATGTCGACCGCCTCGTTGCTCTGAGCCTCTACCCGCACTTCTCCTGCGCCACCAGCGGTTCCTCACTCAACGAACTGAAGCGACAACTGTTCGATGAGCCGTATCCCTTCCCCCTCGTGGAGATCGACTCGTGGCCCGATCACCCCGGCTATATCGATTGCCTGGCGAAAAAAATAACACAGGGGCTGGCCCGCTTCGGCAGCGATGATGTTGAACTGGTTTACAGCGCTCACAGCCTGCCGGTCTCCTTTATCGAAGAGGGTGACCCGTATGTGGATCATCTGCAGAGAACGATTGCTGCGCTGGAAAAAAGTACCGCCCAAAAAGGCAGGATCTGTTACCAGAGCAGATCGGGTCCGGTCCAGTGGCTGGCGCCTTCGACACCTGAGATGATCGACTCGCTGGCCCAGGAAGGCTGCAAAAATATCCTGATGGTGCCGATCAGCTTTGTCTCCGATCATGTCGAGACGCTGGTGGAAATAAATATGCAGTATCGGGAATATGCTGCGGAACAGGGCATCAGGCTGGAAACCACCGAATCGTTCAATGACGATGACAATTTCATCGAAGCCCTCAGTGATATCGTCCTTGAGCGCCTGGCTACTCTACCCCCTGCCCCGTCTGAAAGCGCCTCATCCTGACGTTGAGCAGGATACCGAAGGCCATCACAGTGGTGATCAGCGATGATCCGCCGTAGGAGACCAGCGGCAGCGGTATGCCGACCACCGGCAGGAATCCCAGGATCATCAGCAGATTGATCACCGCCTGCCAGAAGATCAGCATGACGATGCCGAAGGAGAGCAGCATACCGAACCGATCCCGGGCAAAGGCGCTCGAGTAGAGCCCCCAGAGCAGCATCAGAAAATAGATAGAAACAAAGAACAGACTGCCGAAAAATCCCCACTCCTCGCCCCAGACTGCAAAGGCGAAATCGGTGTGGCGCTCCGGCAGGAAATGAAGATGCCCCTGGGTTCCCTCCAGGTACCCCTTGCCGAAACGGCCGCCGCTGCCCACCGCGATTTTGGACTGCATGATCTGGTAGCCATGCCCCATCGGGTCGCCCTCGGGGTTCAGAAACGTCTGGATACGTTGCTTCTGGTAGGGCTTGAGCAATTTTTCCCAGGCAAAAAAGACGGCGGCGACTCCGACACTGCCGAGAATCGCGTAGACCGAAAAACGGAGCTTCACATAGACCGTCATCGACACGAAGATAAAGCCGAGCATCAGTGCGGTCCCCAGGTCCGGCTGCAAGAGGATCAGAACGAAGGGTACCAGGGTCAGGCCAATGGGCACGATCAGCTGCCTGATGGTGTAGCCGTCGGTCACCTCCTTGCGCGAGTAATAGCTGGCCAGGGTAATGACCAGCATCAGCTTGGCCAGTTCTGAGGGCTGCAGGTTGAAAAAGCCGAGGTTGATCCAGCGCTGGGCACCGCCGGCTGTCTTGCCGATAATCAAAATGGCGAGCAAAAGACCGACCACAATGATATAGAAAAAATAGTTCCAGAGATGCAGCTCCTGGTAATCGACAGCCAGAATCACCAGGATGAGTGCAAAACCCATAAGTAAATAATAGAGCTGCTTCAGGTATGGCGGCGTGCCCCACGGTTTGGGCGGATAGGAGGCACTGTAGAGATTGAACAGGGCCATGCCGCAGACCAGCAGGAACATGATCAGCAGCCACCAGTCGAAGTGGGCCAGGAGTCTGCGGTCAAAACGAATCATTACACTTCTATCTCAGCATTTCGGGCCATATCCTGTTACCCTCACGCCTCTTTGTTTTTCTCTTCTTCGGCCTTGATTCGGGCCTGTTCGTCAAGATAGTCTTCAAAATATTTCTTCAGCACTATCCGGGCGATCGGTCCGGCTCCGGAACCGCCGTGAAGGCCGTGCTCAACCAGCACGGTGACGGCGATCTTCGGGTTATCCGCCGGCGCGTAACAGGTGAACCAGCCATGATCACGCCACTTGTAGGGGATATCCTGCTCCTTCATCCCCTTATACTGAGCCAGCCGGACGACCTGGGCGGTTCCGGTTTTACCGGCCACGGTCAAACCCTCGATCCTGACGTTGCGGGCTGTTCCGCGCTTGCCCTGAACCACGCCGAACATGCCTTCCCTGATATAGGGCAGAAATGACCTGGCCCGCTCGGAAAGTTCCCCGGTCAGTTTCGGTTCCAGACGCTCGATGATATCGCCGTCCGTGGTCTTTACCATCTCGACAATCTGCGGCTGATACAGCCTGCCGCCATTGGCGATAGCCGCAGTCATCATATTGATCTGCAGCGGCGTCATATTGTTGAAGCCCTGCCCGATGGCCACCGACAGGGTTTCGCCCTCATGCCATTTCTCTTTGAAGCGCTCGCGCTTCCAGTCCCTGGTCGGAACGATACCGCGCTTTTCGTGCTCCAGCTCGATACCCGAACGGACGCCCAGGCCGAGCATTTTGGCATATTTGGCAAGGCGGTCAACGCCAAGCCGCTGGCCGACCTGGTAGAAAAAGACATCGCACGATTCGGTGATGGCCCGCCTCACGTCGACCGTTCCATGACCGCTGTGCTTCCAGCAGCGGTAGAGACGTCCGCCGAAATAGTAGTGGCCGGGGCAATAGAACGTCGTATCCAGGGTAATCACCCCTTCTGACAATCCAGCCAGCGCCGTGACCATCTTATAGGTCGACCCGGGTGGATAGACTCCTTGAACCGCCTTGTTGAGCAGCGGATTGCGCGGGTTATCGAGCAGCGCCTGCCAGTTCTTCTGGGAAATACCGCCGATAAAGTCTTCGAGATGGATGGTCGGTGCGCTTACGGCGGCGAGCACACGGCCGGTATCGACCTCCATCGCCACCACCGCGCCGGCTTTGTCGCTGATGGCCATATACTGTTCCGCGGCCTGCTGGAGATCGACATCAATGGTCAGGGTGATGTCGCGGCCCGGGAGCGGATCCTCGTATTTGAGCTGCTGCTGCTCGAAGCCGCGGGCGTTTACCTCGGTCGAACTGCTGCCCTTTTCACCGCGCAGGTCGTTTTCCCGAATCCGCTCCAGCCCCCGTTTGCCGATCAGATCACCGCCTTCATAGATATCTTCTTCATCACCCTGCAGCTCTTGTGGATTAATCTCGCCGATGTAGCCGATTATATTTGCCGCCAGATCGCCGTAATGAAATACCCGAACGGGCTGGACTCCGATGCGGATGCCTGAGAATTTATATTTGTTGTTCTCAAGATAAGCCAGCGTCTCCCAGTCGACATCCTCCTTGAGCGTGATAGGAAGATGGCGCGGTGTCGACGAACCCTTGCGGATCCGCTCCCACAGCACTTCGATATCTTCGCCGAGCACGACCGAGAGCCGTTTGAGTACATCTTCGATATCGTAGGAATCTTCCCGGATCAGCGAGACGTTGAAAGACGGCCGGTTGGTGACGATCTCGCGCCCCTCTCTATCAAAGATATGACCGCGCGGCGGCGGCACCGAACTGATCCGCACCCGGTTGTTTTCAGACAGCGCCCGGTAGTGGTCGCCGAGGTTTATCTGCAGGTACCAGAACCGTGAAACAATGACGAGCAGGAAGAACAGAATCAGGCCGAGCGCTACCATGGCCCGGCGTTTCAACATATTTACCGATTCTTCGTCATGTTCGGTGATTTCTTCGATATCGTCGATGAACAGTTTTTTATCCATTGGTCTACCTGAAACGGTTGCCGCCTCTTCTTCTTATGGAGCGCGGAAGTCTGCGGCGATTGAGCATATATTCATAAAGGCTGTTAAAAATTAGAAAACAGGGAACGGTGGCGATCATCAGGACAATGGTTTCCATCGCCATTCTGTTCCATGACCAGGGCGAGACCAGTTCCGCTGCCGCCATGGTCAACGCCGCATAAAAACCGAGTTGAACCAGAAAGTAGCTGACACCGACCAGGGGCACCTGGTAGGCGGATTCCTTCACCGGGCTGTTCTGGGTAAAAGGCTTGAGGATAAAAAAGACGATGAGATATTTTATGACGAAGATACCAAGATAGATGACCGACACCACATCCATCATCCAGCCAAGCGCAAACGACATCAAGCAGCCGCGCAGCCAATCGAAGCGAAAGGCGATAAAGGCAACCAGGATAAAAACGAAATCGGGAAACCCGAACCAGGCCGGCAGCGCCTGCAGCACCGAGGTCTGCAAGACGATCAGAAACACCCCGACCAGAAGAAAGAGCGCCATGACCATCGTTCAATCCCCGCCGGCCGAATCGATTTTTCCCTGGATCAGCGACTGCTGCAGAGAAAGATTGAGCTGGACAAACTCGAGCCGCTGAAAATCCACCGAGGGCTCAACCTCGATTTCCAGAAACATGCCCCGCTTCTTGCGATGCACCTCTGAAACGGTTCCCACCGGAATGCCCGATTCGAAGACGCCGCCGATACCGGCAGTGACGATATGATCGCCGCGGGAAACTTCGGCGTTCTTCAATACGTAATGGAGCATATAACCGTTTTCACCGGCCCCTTTCAGGATGCCGCGTACCCTGGTTTTCTGGACAAAGACGTCGATGGCACTGCTCGGCGCGATGGCCAGCAAAATCTTGGCATAGTTGTTTGAAACATGGATTACCTGGCCGACGATCCCGTTGGAATTAAGCGCCACCATGCCCTCGACCACCCCGTCGTTTTCACCGCGATCGACAATGATGGTGTGAAACCAGAAGCTTGGATCCTTGCCGATTACCCGGGCGGAGAGCGGCGGGAAATCGGTCTTTTCCCTGAAATCGAGTTCCTGCTGCAGCCGCAGGTAGGTGGCATAGGCTTCGCGATACTCAGCCAGATCCTCTTCATAGGACTGCAGCATCGTCTTCAGGCGCTGGTTCTCTTCTCTGATCGATATGAGATCGAGATAATCCCCCCAGAAACTGCGTGCAGTCGATGTTACCCGTGCCGCAGCTGACTGAAAGGGGCCGAGGATTTCCAGGGTGATCTGATGGGACAGGCCGAAGCGGCCGCCAAAGGTCGAGGCCAGCAGGATCAGGCCGGCCAGCAGCAGCAGAACCACAAACAACACGGACCGAAGGCGCAGCGCCCCGGCCCGTGTCTTTCTATCCTTGACCTTTTTACTCACTATTCAAACGGCAGCACCTCCGTGATGCAAGGGTGCCTTAATCGATGGTGACTTCTTTAAGTATATCGAGATTGTCAAGCGCCTGCCCGGAACCGAGCACAACAGAGGAGAGCGGATCATCGGCGACGATGATCGGCATACCGGTCTCCTCCTTGAGGCATTTGTCGAGATTCTTCAGCAGGGCGCCGCCGCCGGTTAAAACGATGCCCTGATCAACGATGTCGGCGGCCAGCTCCGGGGGCGTGACTTCGAGCGCCACCCTGACGGCTTCAACGATGACATCGACCTGTTCGGCGATAGCCGACTGGATTTCATCGGCTCCGACGGTGATCGTCTTGGGTACGCCCGAGACCAGATCACGCCCCTTGATGTCCATCATCTCGTAGGGCTCCTCGGGGATGACGTTGCCGATTGTCGTTTTGATCAGCTCCGCCGTTCTTTCACCGATGGCCAGGTTGTGCTTGCGTTTGATGTACTGGAGGATTGATTCGTCCATCTTATCGCCGGCCACCCGCACCGATTTGGCATAGACGATGCCGGCCAGAGAAATCACCGCGACCTCGGTGGTACCGCCGCCGATATCGACGATCATGTTGGCGGTTGGCTCGGTGATCGGCAGCCCTGCTCCGATCGCCGCGGCCATCGGCTCTTCGATCAGGTAGACCTCGCGGGCGCCGGCCGATTCCGCCGATTCCTTGACGGCTCGTTTTTCGACCTGGGTAATGCCCGACGGTACCGAGATGATGATACGCGGATGCACCAGAGTCCGGCGGTTATGGACTTTCTTGATGAAATAACGCAGCATCGCCTCGGTTACTTCAAAATCAGCGATAACCCCGTCCTTGATCGGCCTGATGGCATTGATATTGCCCGGCGTCTTACCGAGCATCTGCTTGGCTTCCTGGCCGACCGCCAGGACCTTGCTCATGCGGCCGTCCTGGCGCACAGCGACAACCGAGGGCTCACGCAGAACGATGCCCTTGCCCTTGACGTACAGTACGGTGTTCGCCGTCCCCAGATCTATGGCAAGATCATTGGAAAGCCAGCCGAACAAAAAATTGAATGGCGAATACATAGTGTTCCCTTATCGACAAACGCTCATTATAAAAAAATCAGATTTCCAAACAGTTCCAGCTACTTAAAAGGAGGGAAGGAAGTCTGGGAAAATCAGTGCCTCTCAAGAGCGGAAGGATACCAGAGCACTGCTGCATTGGCAAGATTAATGGGCGGCAGATCGGCAAGCCAGGTGATTTTTATTGACACCCATATTAAAGGCTGGTAAGAAAAGGTCCTTTCAGAGCATACCGTGTGGGGCTATAGCTCAGCTGGGAGAGCGCTTGACTGGCAGTCAAGAGGTCTGCGGTTCGATCCCGCATAGCTCCACCATGAAATACAGCCACTCAGGATTTTTTCCTGAGTGGCTTTTTTGTTGGAAAATGAACTTGATCACTTTTTGGCAAACAACAAAGACTGAATGGATTAGTCCAAGCCGCCCTGCATGGTGATAGTTCGATCAGATAGGTAGATTCACTTTATAACAGACTATCTATTGGAGTGTAGTCAAGACCAAAGGCTTCTGCCACAGCCTTGTAGGTAAGTGCTCCATTTACGATATTGGCTCCTTTTTTGATTTCACTGTTACTTCTCATTGCATTTTCCCATCCGTTGTTTGCAATTTCGAGAGCATAGGAAAGGGTGGCATTGGTGAGTGCCTTTGTCGAAGTCATAGGAACAGCACCAGGCATGTTTGCAACACAGTAATGAAGGACGCCGTCTACCTCGTAAACCGGGTCATCATGAGTCGTTGCTTTTGACGTTTCAAAACAACCTCCCTGATCAATCGCCACGTCAACAACCACTGAACCGGGTTTCATCTGTTTTATCATTTCATGGGTCAAAAGCTTTGGCGCCTTGGCGCCGGGAATTAAAACGGCACCGATTATGAGATCTGCCCGCGGCACCAATGTGCTGAAAACTTCATCGTTGGACATCAGGGGAAAACAATTGGCCGGCATGACATCATCCAGGTAGGCCAGCCTCTCCAGGCTTTTGTCCAGGATATACACCTGAGCCCCCAGACCAGCGGCCATCTTCGCTGCATTGACACCAACGACCCCACCGCCAATAACGACGACAGTTGCAGGTTCAACACCTTTCACACCGCCGAGCAATTTGCCCATTCCGCCACTGGGGACCTCAAGATATTTTGCCCCCTCCTGGGCCGCCATCCTGCCTGCCACCTCGCTCATCGGGGTGAGCAGCGGCAACGCTCCCGTACTGTTTTCAATTGTTTCGTAGGCTATGCCGACACATTGCGTATCAATAAGGGCTCTGGTTAGCTGTTCGTCTGCGGCAAGATGCAGATAGGTGAAGATGATCTGACCGGGCCTGATCAGTCTGTATTCCGAAGGTTGAGGCTCTTTGACATGCATCACCATATCTGATTTTCCAAAGATTTCTTCCGGTGAATCTAACACGGTGGCCCCGGCACTTATGTATTCATCATCCGTATATCCACTTCCAAGCCCTGCATTTTTTTCTACGACGACGCCGTGGCCTGCTCGGCACATCGACTGAACGCCTGCCGGTGTCATACTGACACGCTGTTCCTTTACCTTAATTTCCTTGAGTATCCCAACGATCATGGCATGTCTCCTGTCAGTTGCTGTTGGTCAAATTGAAGTATAAGAGTTGCTGCACAAAAACCTTTCATCTGCATCTTCCAAAACAAAGCAAATGACGTGCCACTGTAAATTATTTTCATAATGGTTTGTTTTTATTCATTTTATATACTTTTTCTTGTAGCCTTCTGGACAATGGATTAAATTATTGTATCAGCATGATACACTTTTGCCGTGCCTGAAAGACTGAACCCGGATACTATCTTTGACACCGTGCGTATTGTCTCTTTTTTTGACATGTCTCCAAACGCTACACTTTGACAATGAGGGGCCGATGAGCGTTGCTATCAGCAAAGGAGGAATTCCCACCGCCGAGCAGTTAAAAAAGGAAATCATTAAATCCAAACAACGATCCAGATCCTATGGAATATCGATCGAGGAAAGAGACGGCGGCCATCTGAAACTCTCACCTTCTGAACTGGAAGAGAGAAAACTACGCGCAGAGCATCTCCTTGATGTTGTCGTTGCCCATATCGAAGAGTTCTATGAACTGCTGTCGCTTGATGATTTCATGGTGGCGTTTGCCGACGAGGACGGCTACATCCTGCACCTGGACGGCAGTGAGGATATCAAGGTGAAATTTTCCGAGCGAAACTGCGCACCCGGTTACCGCTGGACCGAGCAGGATGTCGGAACCACTGCAATCAGTCTGTGCCGCAAGCTGCAGTACTCAATTCAGCTTAACGACAAGGACCATTATTGCAAAAGAGCGCACGGCTTCACGAGTTCAGCCGCGCCGATACTGGGACGACAGGGGGTGCTGGAAGGCGTGCTCGTTGTCTCGGGCAGCAGCAGTAAGACACATCCTCACACCCTGCTCATGGTAACTACGGCGGCTCGTTCGATCGAGAAGCACATGCGCCTGCTGCGCCGAAATAACGAGATGTCGCTCTATATCGGTTTTCTCAACAGCGTGATTGAAGCAGCCGGCACAGGATTGATGACGATGGATAAGGAAATGCGCATTTGGAAGATCAATCGAAAAGGAAAAGACATCCTCAGGGAAGAGCAACTTGACGGCAAACCCATTTCAGTCCTTCAGGGATTAGATTTGGATCTAGAGGATATCAACAGCAATCCAAACAATTGGAAAGGAAAGGAAGCCTCTCTCAAGGATGATGTACATTTCTACTACACCGCTCAGCCCGTCATTTCCGAAAAAAGTGAACTGCTTGGTGCCGTGATGGTGTTTGAAGAGTATGATAATATTAAGAAACTTGCGGATAAAATCTCCGGTGCGGAGCCTTTCTTCACTTTTGATCACCTCGTTGGCTCTTCAAAAGAATTTTTAGAAGCGGTAAAACTCGCCACAACAGCGTCCAAAACCTCATCTACCGTCCTTCTGCTTGGAGAAACCGGAACGGGTAAGGAACTCTTCGCCCAGGCAATCCACAATGGAGGTGAGCGCCAAAGGCAGCCTTTTGTGCCTATCAACTGCGGAGCGATTCCCGGAGAGCTGCTTGAAAGTGAGCTCTTTGGTTATGTGGACGGCGCCTTTACCGGAGCATCACGTCTGGGCCGGCCTGGAAAATTTGAGCTCGCAAATGGTGGCACCATTCTCCTTGATGAAATCGGCGATATGCCTCATGACATGCAGGTTAAACTGCTGAGAGTTCTGCAGACCGGTGAGCTGCAGCGCATCGGTGCTCGCAGGATAGTCAAGACCGATACCCGGATCATCGCGGCAACCCACGTGGACCTCGACAAAATGATAAAACTGAACAGGTTCCGCAGTGACCTCTACTTCCGGTTAAATATAATTCAGATCACCATTCCTCCTTTAAGACGGCGGGGGGCTGAAGACATCGAAGCCCTTGCCAACCACTTTATAGGCCGCTATGGCACGGACATCAGATTGAGCGCCGCCGCCCTGGACTCACTGGTCAACTATGCCTGGCCGGGTAATGTAAGAGAACTCGAGAACACGATTCAGCGCGCTCTGCACCTCTGCAGCGGGCAAAGAATCAAGCCTGAACATCTTGGGCTTGCAGCCGGTTCATTAGCTGAGGCCGATATAACGCCTGGAACCTTGCGTGAAATGGAGCGGAAAATGATTTTCAGTACCATGTCGCGAACGGGTGGCAACATGGCCAAGACAGCAAAATGTCTCGGTATATCCAGAGCGACCCTTTATCGGAAAACAAAGGAATACAAGCTTGTCAGCTAAACCGGCTGATGTTCAGTCCACGTAATGCAGGCAGCAGATCTATTGGCCCTGCTCAACGAACTCGACCACCTCATCAAAAGGCTGGCCGATTTCCTTGCGGAGCTGAGGCCATACATTCTGCCTGATTTTGGAGCGCATCTTCCGAAAATCTGAGTCGCTGACTTCATGAACTTCGATTCCGAGTTCCCGGAGAGCAGCAATGTTTTGCTTCTCGTCCGACTCGGCTATTTCGTATCGTCTGCTCTCCATCTGCTGGGCCAACTCAGTGATGATTCTCTGCTGATCAGCTGTAAGCCTTTCCCAGGTTTCCTGGTTCATATACAAAAACCAATACTCAAAATGATCCTTTATCGGCAGATAGAAACTGATCAGATCGCTGAGTCCTTTATAACCTTCCGCACCTCCACCAATCAATCCTTGTACCATGCCTGTCTTCAAACCCATTTTGGCATAAACCCAGGTGATGGGGTATGGGGTGTAGCCCAGCGCCTTGGCGGTCAGTTCAAAACTTTTGATAGGCGGAACCCGGATGATAAGATCTTTATTAATATCAGGATTGCCTGGCTCGGCAGGTTTTTCCGTGAGGGCAATACCACCGAAATATACGGGCCAGCCACCGATAAGCTTTATATTATGCGGTTCAAGAAAATCCTGGAGAGACTTGAACAGGGGGCTCGAAGCTGAATATAATCTTTGGGCTTCACTCCAACTGTCAACGAGAAACGGCGTGAAAGCCAGCATCATTTTTTTGTCGACCGCGGTGCCGAAAGGGCCGACATACATCTCAACCTCACCGAGTGAGACCCGCTCCTGAACTACCGAGTAATCGCCGAGCTTGTTGGCTGGATAGATACTGAAATCGATTGCACCTCCAGTCTTTTCAGTAACTGCTTCGGTAAATGTTCGTATATCATTGTCTATTGCAGACCCCGCCGGTCGGACATGCCCGATTTTCCAGGACTGCTGTTTTGCAAAGCTCCCCGGAACACTGAAGACCATTGCGGTGGCACACAAACCAATGGTGAACAGCAGCTTCTTCATATCATCATCCTCCCGACAGGGGTTTTGAAGTCCCCGGCAGCAGAGGCTGCCGGGGTATGGAAAAGAGGAGGTTTACTCCACGATGGAGTCAAGAACTCCTTTGCCCCAGTCCTCACCAACATCCTTGAGAACTTCCGGCCACACTGACTTATGAACAACCGCAGCAATCGAGGCGATCTCCGCTTCAGTCAGTGGTACGATGGTAGCGCCATAGTCAGCCAGTCGTTTTTCGTTGGCTGACTGGTCTGCCTCAGCTGATTCCCAGCGCCGCTGCTCAAACTGACTGGCGACGTCCTCTAAGATTTGCTTCTGATCATCCGCCATGCCATCGAATAATTCTTTGTTTATGATCAGGTACCAGACCTCAAAATGGGTGTTCTGGGGGATGTAATATTTCGTGACATCACGAAACGACGCGTAGTAGCCTTCAGCACCGGAACCGACCACACCATCAACCACACCGGTTTGAACGGCGGTGAATGCATCAGAAAATGGAATTGGTGTCCCCATGTATCCGGTGTTGTCAGCCAGTAACTGGAACGTCTTCATTGGCGGTACCCGCAGTTTAATACCTTTGGCTACTGTCGGGTCTCCTGGAGACACTGGTTCACGGTTCAAAGCGATACCGCCGAAATAAACCGGCCAGGCGGCGAGCAAATGAATGCCCTGCTCAGCATAGAGATCTCCGACAACTTTACGCAGGGGTGCACCCGGTGAATAGTTTTTCTTGGCCTGTGCCCAACTTTTTACCATGTAGGGGAAATACACCACCTGGAATCGCTTATCCGCCGCAGAAGCCGGAGGCTGGCAGGCCATGTCAACTGCACCAAGGCCGACGCGTTCCTGAACCACGGTGTAGTCACCTAGTGCACTGGCGGGGTAAATTTTGGTCTTGACTTTGCCCCCCGAAGCTTCATTCAGCGTCTCTGAAAACCAACGAAGATCTTTGTCGATCGCTGTATCCTGGGGGCGCACATGGGATATTTTCAGAGTCTTTGCCTGAACGGTTCCAGCCAGAAAAACGGCGCACAAGATCATTACTAAAATACTCAGTCTGTTTCTTTTCTTCATGGGACGACTCCTCTTCATTGTAATGGTTTAATAACCAAATAATCCGGGGAAAAATAACGACAGGCTCGGCCAGAGCGACGTTAAGAAAACCACCGGAACATACCCGCAGATTATCAATATCATAGCAGGCTTAATAATCTCAGAAAACTCAACCTTGCCGATCCTCATGCCCAGATAGAGAATACTGGCATAGGGCGGGGTGACCCCCCCCATGGCGGTGTTCACGCCCATGATTGCGGCAAACTGGACTGGGCTGACGCCAATCGCCTCCATCAGCGGAAGCAGCAGTGGTGCAATAAGAATGATTGCGGTGACATCATTGACAATCATTCCCACAAAAAATAATAAAAAATTGATCAGTATCAGCAGGATTACCTTGTTCTGAGTGATAGTGAACACACCTTCAACCAGAGCCTGCGGCACATCCTCCATGACAAATATCTGGCTGAGCATCAGGCTGAAAACGATCATGACCATGATTGCGCCTACGGCGGTGGCAGAGCTTTGGGCGGCTTTCAAAAAAGTTTCTATGGTCAGTCCCCGGTAGATCAGGAAGCCAACCGGTATTGCGTATATCACTGCTACGGCTGCAGCCTCTGTCGGGGTCATAATGCCCCCGTATATGCCACCTAGAATGATTAGTGGCATGATCAGGGCCGGAAGAGCCCGGGAAGTGCATGAAACACCATCCTTGATCGTCTCCGGCAGGGTCTTGGGAGGATCGATTACCAGGGGAAACTTGCGTGACATAACCAGGTTGACAACACAAAACAGAAACGTTATCAGCAGGCCGGGCCCAAGCGTGGCCAGAAAGCAAGCCAGGATTGATGTATCGGTGACCCACCCGTAAATGATCATCGTTACGCTCGGCGGAATCAGCAGACCAAGAATTGAAGAATTGGCCACCAGCGCTGTCGCGTATCCGCGGGGATATCCTTTACTGGCCATTTCCGGGATCAGCAGCGGCCCTGTCGCTGCAACACCCGTCAAACCACTGCCCGAGATTGCTCCGATTATAGCGCAGCTTACGGAAGCAACGACCCCGAGACCTCCGCGAATCCTGCCGACAAACAGGTTGACAAATTTGAGAAGGCTTGCCGCAATGCCACTCTCACTCATTACCGTCCCGGCAAAGACAAACAGAGGTATGCACAGCAAGACAGGGTTGGCAAGCTGAGTGAACCCCCAGACCATGGTGCCTTGCATCGTTGCGCCGCCAAAGATGACCATGGTCATTAGGCTGCCCCCGAAACAATACGGCAGCGGCACGCCAAAACTGAGCAAGGTTACCAGGACGGCCAGAGCAATCAATGAAATGGTTACAATTTCCATGGCTATGCTCCTTGTCGGGTGCTGGGTTGGGTAAGCAGTCGGCGAACATTTTTAACGAGATACCAGGCAGCATAAAAAGTCATCAGGACAAGTCCTATGAACAATGCGCTTTCAGCGTAAAATGTGGGGATATAAAGCGTAGGGCTCTCTTTCCAGACCCGCAGCGCGTAACGGAAATAGTCGTAGGCCCAGAACGTTAACCAGCTTGCCACAATCACTGAAAGCAGGTCGGCAATGACCCGGACTATTAATTTGGCCCGGTCCGTTTTCAGAAAGACATCAAGCACGTTTGCTTTTATCTGGGTGTCTTCGCGGGATGCGTTCACACTGCCCAGAAAGTAGAGCCAGAGAGTAGGATAGACCAGTAACTCCTCCAGTCCCATGACAGGCAGTTCCATAATATACCGCATGAACACCTGGTAAAACTCCATGACAGCTACGGTAGTGATCAGCACGGTAAGGGTGTACTTGAAAAATCGCTCCATAGTCTACTCCTTGCTCCGTTCAGGTAAGTTCACCTCGGCAATGTCCTATGCAAACATGCTTTAAGACTCTGTCTGCCAAGTGGTTATCGATCGCCTGTTTCCAGATAGTGCTGGAATTGTTGAGCCGACATGTCCTCCAGGCCGAGGTTCTTGAGTGTTCTACCGGTGGCGAAAAAGTCTTCTTCCAGAAGATATCCGCCAAGGTTTGCCACCAGTTCCATTCTCGGGGTCGGAACACCAACCAACCGGCCCAGTTCAATCATGGGTACCAGACCCGTTGGAATATCCTCCATAACATATCTGGTTCTCAGGCTTTTCTGACCGACGATGCCATCGTATGCCGGGTTACTTCGTACCGCCTCGCTCAGCGTCGGCTTATCGACTCCGTAAGCAACCCGGTACCAGTCCAGAATCGATATCATGTCAATCCCGAAGGCCTGGGCCAGGGCAAGACGCTCGAGATCGAGTTTTTCAACAAAGGCGCCTATGCTCGGTGTAATTCCGTCATAATAGTATGACCACTCATGTTTCGACTCGATAAGTGAGGTGTTCAGAAGAGACGGGCCGGGATGAACGATGGCATTTGCATTGCCAAGGCTTGGCTGAAGCACATTCTTGCCGGCAATGACCTGCGGAAAAGCCTCCTGGAAGAGACCCGCTACTTTTGTATTTTCCTGTGCCGGCATCGAGGCCAACACCAGATCTTTCTTTATTCCTAAAATTGTAGCATGCCCCGGTTTCGGGCTCCGGCAGGCATAGATAAGCGTATTGGTTTCAGCAAGCGTTATTTTTGCGGTGCACCCTTTCTCGTCCAGCACCTGCTTGAATTCAAGAGACCCGCAGGTTGCTCCCGGGTGAAGGATGACAATCTGACCATTGGACAACAGGGGCGCGCAATCCTCTGCAATTGTCCGATGAGCTGTCGCTGGAGCAACAACCATGACGACATCCGCACCGTCTATTGCCTTTTCCAGATTTGTAGTGGCTAGCTCAAGCTTTCCAAATCCATCGACAGCACCGGTAACGTAGATGCCTCCCTGGTCCGAAATTGCCGCTACCGTCTCTGGAAATATATCATAGAGTCGGACCGGAAATCCCATAATTGATAGATGCCCTGCCAGAGATTGCCCCCCGTTGCCTCCACCGATGATCGTCCATCTTGTCTCATGCTTGTCCATATCTCCCTCTCGTGGAAAGTGGTTCTCTTGATGAGTAATTAGCAATGAATATGCCAACCAGAAAAGGAAGAATAATAACAATAAATATCAAATATATAGAACACTATTTATGTGTTTATATTTAGTCTACAGCATATGTAATGTATTATTTTGAAACAGAAAAGTGTGAGAGATCTTGTCTGTCAGGGTATGTCAGCGACGACAAGGGAAGTGTCTCATATTGACACATGACTAATTGTGAGACGTTACATGGCGTCCCATACGTGGAAAGGAGCAGCACGAGTTACCGTGTCTAGCCATATTGACAATCAGCACATGATCCATGCAAAAAGGCAGGTGACAATAACACACCTCTCCCTAGCGGCCATAAATCTTAGAGGTCAGATCGTGGGGAGTGGATACTCACGCAGGTAAGGAAAGAGAAGCGTTCGCTCATCTGACAATAGTGCTGCCGGTATAGCGATCAGGCAAATCATAGCTGGAAGAGGCCTCGTATCGCCGAAAACTGAGAATGGGGACACCTGTCGATATATGTCCCCCATTTTCGCTTTCCCTTTTCAGGTAAACTTCAGTCGAACATTTACTGCCTTACCCGAAAAGACCCGTCACGTCCCTCGATGACGCGGACGTTGTCACCGACCTTAAAGGTATCATCCTGTTCCTGGACGATAACCAGCACCCGGCCATCTTCGAGTTCGACTTCAAGTTCCCAGGCTGGGCGTGTACCCCGTGCCCGTTCCGCGACAGAACCGATGGCCGCACCGGCCGCCGTTCCTCCGGCGATCGCCAGCGTGGTGCCGTCCCCCCTGCCGATGGTGGAACCAACCGTGCCGCCAAGAACACCGCCGGCTATGGCACCGACCCCGGTTTCGTTGCGCTGAATCTGGACTTCATCGACATTGGTAATCTTTCCATGAAAGGCCCGCATGGCGGTCTGGGCCTGAGAAGTCGTAAACGTGCGGCCGCCCTGACTTGTTGTCTGGCAGGAAGTCATTAGGCTGGTGGAGACAATGACACTTAAAATCAGCAGTCCGGTTCTAATAGCTCTGTTGGTGTGCATGGGATCCTCTTGAGATGTTCATCTGTTGATGTTTGCCGTTTTGGTGCGTGCGCCCTAATGCTCGCTCTCAGTCACGACAGAGAATAGTTATCAATCGCGTCGATTTCAACGGCCGATGCGACACTATAGTTCTTTTCTGCAAAAAAGCACGTAACTATCCAGAATATTACACAAAATTAGGATAGCAAGCCTTGGAAATCCTTTCGCACCGGATGCGACAATCAGGAAAACAAAGGAAGGTTCGGCAACAACAAAATGCACCATCTTGGCGATCAATTTCAGAAACTGACGCTCATCACAACAACGATTCCACCGGCAGCAGGCCGACAAACCAGACGCCGAGCTGGGTCCAGAAGCCGACATACGGGTCTTCGTTGTAAACGATTTCCTCACCATCCCTTTTCAGGTGCCAGCGAATCGAGGAATCGCCGTTTTCCTCGTAGAGCTTGAGCTTGAAGGCCGCTTTCTCGATTGCCTCATCGAAGTTCTGAGCACTGCGCCGGGCGAGTTCCTGGTTGTAAGCCAGGATACCGATTTCATTGTTGAGTGCGAGGGAGCGCAGATCAAGGTTCATTGAACCGACGAAGACGGCCCGGCGATCGATCACCATCGCTTTGGCGTGCAGGCTTGATTTCTCCAGCCCCGGCAGCCAGGTGAATATTTTCTCTATGTCCTGCTTGATTTTCTCGTCCAGCTCATAGAGCTCAACGCCTGCCTTGAGCAGCTGCATACGATACCTGGCATAACCGGCGTGCACCGCGGCGACATCATTGGAGGCCAGAGAATTGGTGAGAATACGCACCGTAACCCCGCTCCTGCTGAGGTCGGACAACGCCTTTGCCCCATCCTTTCCCGGTACAAAATAGGGGGAAACGATAATCAATTCCTGTTCGGCCTTCTGCATATACGGCCAGAGCTGCGAGATGAGCAGATCCTCCTGCCAGCCCTCTTTTCTGATCAGTTTATCGGCCGCGTCGTGAATCACCTCTGCTTCTGCCCACTCGAGCATCACCTCACCGTTTTTCATCGTGGTTGCCAGAGTGGAATTCTCGAGAGCTTCGATATAGGCGGCTGCGGATTCAGAATAGCGAAAGTTGTCGAGTCGGGCGGCAAGTTCATCGAGCTGCCCGGTGGCAGCCTCCCCGCTCAGGGCCGTTGCCGGAAAAGCGAATTCGCTGTTCCAATACTGGTCGAAGGCAGCTGAAACATCTGCGACGACCGGTCCGATTGCCAGCATATCAAGATCGGCAAAGGCAAGCTCGGGGGTGGCATCGAAATACTCGTCACCGATATTGCGGCCGCCGACGATGGTGACCTGATTATCGACGGTAAACGATTTATTGTGCATGCGGTGATTGAGTTCCCTGAAGCGGGTAAGCCACTGCAGATTCTTGGAGGTACCTCGTACAAACGGATTGAACAGACGAACCTGCATATACGGGTGCGCATCGAGCGCTGTCCATACCGCATCGGCTTCAGCGCCGTACATGTCATCGATGAGTACGCGCACCCGGACACCGCGGTCTGCCGCCTTGAGCAACTGGTCAATCAGCAGCTGGCCGACCGTATCCTGGTGAAACATATAGTACTGCACATCGATGCTGCGCTCTGCCAGGGTTGCCAGCACAGCCCGTCCGACGAAACCATCGAGGCCGTTGGAGAGCAACAGTAGGCCGTTCATGGTGGGATGCTGAGTCAGCCGCCCGCTGAACGCCTGGCCAAGCTGCGTCGTCCGGCCATCTTCGATGGCGCTTGAAACCATTCTGCCGCCGTTATCAGGCAGCTCAGCACAGCCATTCATGAAAATCAGAGGCAGAAATGCCACTGTCAGAACAAACAACTTTTTTATTACGTTCATCATGGTAAACGGCCTCATGGGTTTGACATCTTTCTTTTCTGTTTATCGTCTCTTGTCGCTATAGCTGCCGTCCAGGCCGAGCAGAAAGACAAGAACCGGTACCGCCTGCATCAGGGCACGGCCCTGCTCTTCTATGACCGGTTTATTCAATCGACCGGCCCCTGTCTGTTCTGTCTCTGAATGGTTGGTGAATGCAGCCATCGCAGCCCGTTTTCGCCTCAACTATAATTTCAAGGTAAGCTTTATTTGTGGATCAGATCGTCCAGTTTCAACAGACAGTATATGGGGTCACCGCCTCGTTTCCAATATCAAACAGTGGAAAAATTGCGTTTGCCACTGGATAGATCGTTATTACAATTGATTCATCTGCCGCTATCCCGCTCACCTAAGAGCCTTCCAGCGTAACAGCAGATTTACAGGAGATGTCAATGTGTTAAAGAAATTTTTATATATCGCTGCAGCTGGCGTCATCATTTTTCAAACAACGATTCAGCATGGCTTCAGTGATGAGACGCTTCAGGTACCGGACTCTATCTACCCGCAGCTGGAGTATATGCTTACCATGCTCGAGCCGGAAATGCAGTTCGACCCGGACCGGATAACCGACCTGGTTACGTTCGTTTCCGGTGCACCCGGGCAGGCAAGCGCCATCCTGGAGAAACGCAATCATGCCGCCGGGGCCTTTTTCACATTTACGATCAATCGCTCCTTCCAGGACCTGCTCGGCTACGCCTACAACCCTGATATCCCGGACTACTTTACGATGCCGTCCTCACTGCAGAACCATCAATGGATGACACCCGAGATCGAGGAGCACATGCGCCGCCTGACTGCTGACATGGACGCACTTACCGATCCTCTGGTGCTGCGCGGTAAGGAGCGTGAAACGATCACCCCGGATACCAATACCGGCAGCTACTACTCATACACCCAGGACCGGGTGGTTGTGCTTATGCCCGGCCCGTCCGGTCCGGTGATGGTATCGGCAACCACCCAGAACGAGCGATCCGATGTCGGCAAACGCGGCTGCATCGTTGGTGACGACAATGACTGGAATTATCTCTATTCCCAGGAGACAGGGCTGAACAAGACCGGTCTGGGCTGGGTTGATGCCTATATGTACAAGGCTTATTCGGTAATGGTTTATGTGACTGATGCCGAGGCGAAGACGATCAGCGCCGCTTCCTTCAAATGGCTCAACGCCGGCTGGTCAAAGCTCAACATGGTCAAAGCTCATCACATCCTGGCCGGCATCGAACGCTTCGCCGCCGACCTCAAATCGGTGCTCGAATCGCCGGACCTGCCTGAGATCGAGGAAGTGGCCGGCAAGTATCAGGAGCTAAAAGGCAAAGATGAGCAGGAACTGCGTCAGATGATCGTTCCCTACCTCGAGCAGATCAGCTCCTCGGAGGACAGCGGAACCTGCCCATCGTCTTTTATCAGCAGCGTTGAATCAGGGCAATATCTCGAACAGATGAGCAGTCAGGAAATCATTCGTATCCTGATGCTTGCCTACCTCAAGCACCACATTAAAGCAGCTGGCCAGAACAATATCGGCTAGTGGAGCGACCTTCCGGCAACCCGGTATGAAAAACCACTTCTATCTGTTATCACCAGCTGGTAGGAAGCGCTCTGCTGCCGCATCCGACAGGCACGGCAATTCTACCTGGTATCCTCAAGCTCGTTGAAATAACCGTACTTCAGAAAATGCACGGTCTGGTCAATCACTTCGTCGTCTTTCATCAAAAACGGGTGGCTCACCGGCACAGTGATATGATCGGACATACCTTCGAGTTTGGTCGACCCCACCGATACCTTTCCATCGTCAGGGTCCGGGAGCATGGTTGATAAAATAAGGTTGATGCTTCTCGTTCCAGCTATGATCCCTACCTCAAAGTTGGCCGGCCCCAAGCGGTTGGGTATACTGTTCTGATCCGTTCCCAGCTGCTGCCCGGCCGGCCCGTTTAACAGCTCAAAACCGGGGAACTCACCGATGGCATCGACAACATGACTGCCCTGGTTCGGCGGACCGAGCATGACCACCCGGCCCAGATTTTCCAGCTCGTTATATTTCATAAAGTGGCGAACCAGTATACCGCCCAGTGAATGGCCGACAAAATGTATTGCGCCATCGCCGGGACATTGTGCGTGAGCCTCACGCACGACCCTTTCCGAAAGCTCTTCGATGGTATAGTCGGTCGATGGATAATCGTGGTTAACCACAATATACCCCTCACTCTCCAGGCGCTGAGCCATCTTCTCCATCGAGGCTGCTGACCTGGCAAGCCCATGCAGCAGAACAACGCACTCCTGAGCCTGAACGAATCGTCCGGCGGAGACAAATAACAAGAGCAGGATGAACAAAAGCGGGTGACGTCTGATCATGGCTTACCGTTGACAAAAAAACAAAGTGACTCTTTCTAACAGATTTCATCATAGTTCGACAGCCGTACAAATCAAGGACGGCAAACTGATATGCCCGCCATACCTGTGCGGCCCTTATGAAGAATCAATTCTTGTTCATTTAACATATTGTATTATTTGATGTTTATTATTAGGATAGAGTGAAACACAGATGGTCTATCAGCTGAACATCAGAGAACCTACTCAGGCGACATCTCATGAATGTGCAATTCGATATAGACAAAAACGAGCAGATCATCACCTGTACCGTTACCGGAGCGCTTAATCGCGATATCCTGATGAACCTCCTCACCCAGTTAAAAATAATCGCCTCGAATAACCAGGGCTGCAATCTGCTCTTCGATTTGCGGGAAACATCGCTCAAGAAAAATCAAATGGATATGCACCGGGTCATCGATATTGTTTCCGCCATTATCAATATAAAGAATCAGCTTGGCGAAAAAGTTGCCCATGTGGTACCCGTCAGCGACGAGCGGGTTGTTCATGCGGAAGATATCGGCTCGGTGGCGACCATCAGGGGCATCGATTATCAGGTCTTCACCGATAAGGCCGCAGCCCGGACCTGGCTGATGCATTGAAGCGGTGATCGACGGTTGTGAAAAGACAACACTTCAATACAGCCTCTGTCCGGGGAAGAGCTGCTCGCAGCAATGTTCGTTCTCCACTTCTGCATTGTCACCGATTGGCAAAAATTGTATACCTGTAATTGTATACTTTCAGATATATCATTTATTTACTATGATTACTGAAGGTACCCTTTATATTTATCTATTTTCCAGCGGGGGATGTGGTGCATGGCCGGAGCTGAAGAGAAGCGCAAATTAATACGTCTGCCTTTTACGCCGCGAGCATACTGTCAGCTGCAGGACGGCGGCAAGGAATTTGCCGGTGTAATTCGAGATATCAGTCTGCTCAGTCTTTACATGGAGCTTGAAAACGCTGAGGAGCTGACTGGAGAGTGCGATGTTCAGATCGTGCTGGAAGGTGAGCACAGCGAGATGGAAATCAACAATATCAGCGGTTATATCATCCGCAGCGACAAGGATGGCCTGGCGATACGTTTTAATGATCCGTTCGAGTGGATCGCCGTCGTTCCGGCCCTGTTCAAGAAATTTCCAAAACCGAGATAAACCTGAAAACGATTGCCTCATCATCTGCCCGGCGCCCCGCCGGCAGATCCCGTCGCAAGATCCCCAGGTTCAGCGGTAATTCAGCTTCTCAGACGATTCGAGAAGAGACGACGACCGAGGTTACAGGATCTGGCTCAGAAAGAGTTTAGTGCGCTCGTGCTCCGGGTGATCGAAGAATTCATTCGGTTCATTCTCCTCGACAATCTCCCCGAAATCCATAAAGATCACCCGGTCCGCCACTGTTTTGGCAAACCCCATCTCATGGGTGACAACAATCATGGTCATGCCCTCGGTGGCCAGGTCCACCATGACGTCGAGCACCTCCTTGATCATCTCGGGATCGAGCGCTGAGGTCGGTTCGTCGAAAAGCATGATTTTGGGCTTCATGCAGAGGCTTCGGGCGATGGCCACCCGCTGCTGCTGGCCGCCCGATATCTGGCCGGGATATTTATGCGCCTGCTCCGGTATCTTGACGATTTCCAGGTAATGCATGGCCAGCTCTTCGGCCTCTTTCTTGGGCATTTTTCTGACCCAGATCGGCCCGACCGTGAGGTTGTCCACAATGGTCAGATGAGGAAACAGGTTGAAGTGCTGGAACACCATGCCGACCTCGGTGCGCACCCGCTCGATATTTTTCAGGTCCCTGGTCAACTCGGTACCGTTGACGATGATCTGGCCCCGCTGATGCTCCTCGAGCCGGTTGATACAGCGGATCATGGTCGATTTGCCCGAACCTGACGGCCCGCAGACAACGATCTTTTCACGCGGCCTGACTGCCAGGTTGATATCCTTGAGTACGTGAAAATCATCAAACCACTTATGCATGCCGATGATTTCGATGATCGGCTTGTCTTCGGCCGACTGCGACTGGTTGGAGGTCTGTTCTGTACTCATGCCGATTTGTTTCCCGGGGAGCTGGGTTCCTGGTTCGGGGTATGCTTGTATTCAAGCTGTTTTTCGATGCGGCGGCTGTAGTGCGACATCGAGAAGCAGCAGATGTAATAGATCATGGCGATGAAGATGTACGCCTCGGTGCTGAAGCCGGTCCATTCCGGCTCGGTAAGAATCGATTTGGTGGTGTTGAGAATATCGTACAGGGCGATAATAACGACCAGCGAGGTATCCTTGAAAGCAGATATCAGGATACCGACGGTCGGCGGAATGACTATTTTCAGGGCCTGCGGCAAAATTATCATACGCATCGTCTGAAAATAATTGAGGCCGAGTGACTCGGCGGCTTCGTACTGACCCTTGTCCATGGCCTGCAGACCGCCGCGGACAACTTCGGCAATATAGGCTGCGGTGAACAAAATGATGGCCATCTGAGCCCGCAGCACCTTGTCGATCGTCACCCCTTCGGGCAGAAACAGCGGGAACATCACCGAGGACATGAACAGCATGGTTATCAGCGGCACCCCGCGGATCATCTCGATATAGACCACGCAGAGCGACTTGATGATCGGCATTTCAGACTGTCGCCCCAGAGCCAGCACGACCCCGAGCGGATAGGAGGCCAGAATGCCGAAAAATGAAAGCAGCAGCGTCAGCGGCAGCCCGCTCCACTTGGTGCTCTCTACCGGAACCAGACCAAAGAGCCCGCCCTTCATCAGCAGCCCCATCGAGAACAGAGCGACCAGCCAGATGTAGCCGAGCCGCTTGTTCCAGCGATTCCAGTCGCGACTGTAGACCAGCATGGCGACCAGAATGATCATGGCCAGCAGCGGCCGCCACTGGTGCTCGTAAGGGTAGTAACCGAAGATATTGAAGCGGATATTCTGGGTAATGACCGACCAGCAGGCGCCTTCGGCCTTGTGACACTCCTGGCCGGAGGTGAACCAGACGCTGTCGACGAAGGCCCACTGAATGAACTGCGGAACGACCTTGAGCAGAAAACCGATGATCAGGATCGTGGCGATCGAATTGAATAGACCGTTGAACAGGTTCTGCCGCATCCAGCCGATGACCCCGATATCTGCTATCGGCGGTTTGATTTCTTCGATCTGTGTGGTTTCAGCCATGGATCAGTTCGCCCGCAGGTGGAAATTCTGTATTTTACTTTTCCGTTGTGTGTGCATGAAATAGTGGGGCTAACGCTCAACGATCTTAATCTTTTTATTGTACCAGTTCATGAATGCCGAGGTCAGCAGACTGAACGTCAGGTAGACGAGCATCATCAGCGCCACTCCCTCCACTGCCTGGCCGGTCTGGTTGATAGTGGTTCCGGCGACCTGGACAAAATCCGGATAACCGATGGCCACCGCCAGGGAACTGTTCTTGGTCAGATTCAGGAGCTGGCTGGTCAAGGGTGGTACGATAACGCGCAGGGCCTGAGGAAAGATCACCAGCTTGAGAACCTTAGCCGGTTTCAGGCCAATCGACATGGCCGCTTCAGTCTGGCCGTGGCTGATCGACTGGATACCGGCCCGGACAATCTGAGCGATGAAAGAAGCCGTATAGAGCACCAGGCCGATCAACAGCGCCGAAAACTCAGGACTGATGTTTCTGCCGCCCTGGAAGTTGAACCCCTTCAATTCGGGGACATCCATCTGGGTAGGCGTCCCGTTGACGACCCAGGCCAGCAGCGGCAGGCCGATCAGGATGCCGAACCCGACCCAGAACATCGGAAACTGGCGGCCGCTGCGCTCCTGACGCTTCACCGCCCAGCGGTTCACCAGCCAGCCGATGACCAGGGCCAGCACAAAGGCCCAGCCCATGGCTGCCCAGGCCGGATCGGCGGCAGGTACCGGAAAATCAACACCGCGATTGGTGATAAATACCCCGGTTATCGGGTTTAACGCCTGGCGCGGGGCGGGAAAGGCTTCATAGAAAAGCGCGTAAAAGAAAAAGAGCTGGAGCAGCACCGGCACGTTCTGAAACACTTCAACGTAAATAAAACCGAACTTGCTGATCAGCCAGTTCGACGACAACGTACAGACACCGATGATGGTCCCCAGCATGGTGGTCAGGATCATACCAACCAGCGATACTTTCAAGGTGTTCAGTACACCGACGACAAGAGCCCGCCCATAGGTGTCTGCAGCCGAATACTCGATCGGGGTTTCACCGATCTCAAAAGCTGCCTCCTTCTGGATAAAGCCGAAGCCGCTGGCAATCGACTGCTTTTCCATATTGGTCTGGACATTGGAAATCAGGTAATATCCGAGAAATGCGACAAACGCGGCCGTGACGATCTGATAGAGAATAGCCCTGGTCTTCTGGTCGTTCCAGAAATAGGTCTTGTTATTATTGATCTGTTCCGGGGCCATGGGCAGCTGAGATTACATTAGAGACCGGTACTCGTAAGCGACGTGTTACCGGCCCGCGCCTGCACCAAGACAGAAACGGGCCGGTGAGCTGAACTGCAGGATCTACTTGAACGGCGGCGAGTACATCAGCCCGCCGTCGGTCCACAGCGCGTTGAGGCCGCGCTCGATTCCCAGCGGGGTGTTGACGCCGACGTTGCGCTCGAATACTTCACCGTAGTTGCCCACCTGCTTGATGATGTTGTAGGCAAATTTTTCGTCGAGACCAAGGGCCGCGCCGTTGCCCGGCGATACGCCGAGAAAACGCTGGACTTTCGGATTTTCGGACTTGAGCATTTCATCGACATTCTCAGAAGTAATACCCATCTCCTCAGCATTGATCATTGCCAGAACCGCATAGTTGACGATGTCTTTCCACTGGTTGTCACCATGGCGAACGGCAGGAGCCAGAGGTTCCTTGGAGATAATATCGGGAAGGATCATGTAATCTTCAGGCGTCGGCGCACTGGCGCGCAGACCGGCGAGCTGAGAGGCATCAGAGGTCATGACATCGCAGCGGCCGGCGTAGAATGCCTGAGAAAGTTCAGCAGTGCTCTCGATGGTAACCGTTTTCCAGTCCATTTTGTTGGAGCGGAAAAAGTCGGCGGCGTTCTGCTCGGTGGTCGTTCCGGGCAATACACAAACAGTTGCCCCGCTCAGTTCCTTGGCGCTTTTCACCCCAAGTGCCTTGGGAACCATGAAACCCTGGCCGTCATAGTAGTTGACCTGGACAAAGTCGAGTCCGAGCGAGGTGTCGCGGCCCAGGGTCTGGGTCGCGTTTCTGCACAGCACGTCGATCTCTTTTGACTGCAGCGCGGTGAAACGGGTCTTGGCGGTCAAAGGAGTATAACGCAGACGGTCCTCGAGATCACCGAACACGGCGACGGCAATGGCTCTGGCCGTATCGACATCGAGTCCTTTCCAGACACCTTTCTGGTCGGCCTTACCAAAACCGAACAGGTCGCCGTTAACACCAACCTGGATATACCCCTTTTCCTGAACGGCTTTCAGGGTATCGCCATTGTCGGCGACAGCCATTCCGGCTGCAGCCACAGCAAGTGAACATCCGATAAACAGACTTTTCCAAAGCTTCATTAGTCCCTCCGAGCAATTTTGGGGTACCTTCGATATCATCATCGAAAATGCCCTGTTGTGAGTTTCGGGAAGATCTTCCCGTGTTACGTTTTTTCTACTTTCGGGTAATTGATGCCCAAGAATCGGGCACCGTCATGTGATAACACATCTAGCCGCCGTCTGGCAACAGCGAGGTAGGAGTGATGACGCTTTTTTCACTGTTGTGACATTTTGGTGAAAACGAGCTGCAAATTCGTAGCTCGTTGTGACTTATGACGGAGCTATGCAGAAATTCGAAATTCGGGATGCACTACCGTTTCAGCCGCTCTGCCCCGACCCTGAGGCCGTTGATATTTCTGATGATATAACGAGCATCCGGGATCAGATGGGGGTTCCAGTTACAGGAAATATGAATTTCAGTGCCGACCGCTATAGATTTCAATGACTTACCAGCCTGCAGTTCAAAACCGATCCCCGTGGAGGAGATGTCTTTCAACAACACTTCCATCTCGCGCCCGTCCCTGGTTTTCAAACTCAGTGTTCCAGCGTGATAATTACGCTGATCCGGTCGACGGTTGAACAGACAATGGGTAATTTCACCGCAATGATGGCAGCGTATCGTTTTTCTTCTGATATCGGGGATTATCGAGTTTCGCCTGGACCCGCATGACGGGCATTTAAACAGCAGCCTTCTTTGAAGGACCTTGAATTCTTTAGTTTTCGGCATGGTGTCACCTGCTTGCCCATGACCAATCCGGCTTTACAGAATTTGGTTCGTTCAGGGCCGATTCGATTAATCTCATCACCTCTCCCGCTTGCGGCTCGTTGCCGGCAATCACCCTGACTCCGAGGCCATTACCAGCCCGATGCGCGCGACTCCTGAAAGCGCAGCTCCGGGCCTCATAATTACCTTGACCGGAATCTTCGATGTCATCTCGAAGAACCGGCCTTTGTGGGCAACCGCCTCGATGAAGTCGGGTTGTTCGAGCCTCTCCAGTATGCGCGGAGGGATACCGCCGCCAAGGTAGATTCCGCCTCCGGGAAGTATGGTAATCGCCATATTGGAGATGGCGGTGGCCAGGGTGGCGACGAACAGATCAAGAGTGGCCGTGCATATCGAAGCTTTGTTTTCCAGTGCCGCGCCAACGATCACCGGTGTCCGATCAGCTGTCTTCTCCAACTTTTCTTTCAGCCAGCCCGGTTCGGGATATGCTTTTCGTTCGCGCAGAAACTCATAGATACCGGGCAGATGCTTTCCCGAGCAAACCCGCTCGAAGCTGACGTGCTGATACCGCTGTTTTAAAAATTGCAGCAGTTCGATTTCCAGATCGGTATGCGGCGAAAAGGTCGCATGACCGCCTTCACTCGGCATCGCCTGGTAATCACTGCCGGTCCAGACCAGAAAAGCCGTCCCCAGACCGGTTCCCGGTGCCACGACCCCAATAGTGCCGTGCGGGACTGCCTGGCCCTCATGCAGGGTATGAAGATCATCTTCGTCAAAATGGGGTACCGCCGAGGCAAGCGCCTCGAGATCATTCACCAGCTTAACGCTGGCAATGGAGAACCTTCCGGCAATCGCATCGGCGCTGATCTGCCACGGCAGATTGGTGATCTGGGATTTCTGCTCGTTTACGGGACCGGCAACCCCGAAACAGGCGGCGGCGGGTGTCTCTTTTCCTTGCAGAAACTCCTCGATGATATCTTCCAGAGCTTCGTAATCGCCGCTGCGATAGCGCTTCTCAGCAAGCGAGCCGGCTTCTAACCCGCCTTCTTCAGCATAAAGCGCCAGAACGGTTTTCGTCCCGCCAATATCGCCAGCCAGTATCATGATCTATTCATCACCCTTCGCAGTTCCTCACCCGGTCAGCGTCACCCGTTACGCTGATCATACACCACAATGTCGCTAAAAGGGAAATAGAACGGCAGAATTATCCGGACTGAACTATGCAGCACAACAGATGCGACGAGTAACGACTGCCGGCATGAAGAAAACGGGCTCTAGTAAAATAGCCGGAGGCAGGCTCTCGGAAATACTGAACGAAACAGATCAAGTCAAAATCCATTCAATGATCATTGTCTTGTTTTTGCAGGACGCTGGTGTTCTGCTGGTGTTGTATTGCTCCGCAGGCTACTGGGCATATTCGAAGCCCATCTCAAAACCGATATCGAGCGCCATCTGGTTGCCGGCCATGAAGGAGGGCGGGAATTTATCCGCCAGCACCTTTTCCACCGAACTTTTCTTGACGATGCCGCGCATGCCGATCAGGGCGCCGAGTACGCAGATATTGAGCACCACCGGGTTGCCGATCTCCTCGACCACCGTCTGGTAGAGCGGCAGTTCCACCTGCCGGGCATCGACGCGCCGGGTCGTCTGGACGAATTTGTTGTCCGAGATCAGCAGGCCGCCGGGGCGGATCAGGCCGGAGAATTTATTGTAGGCCTCCTGGGTCATGCAGATCAGGATCCCCGGCTGGACGATCTTCGGCATGTTGATCGGCCCGTCGGCAATGATCACATCGGCCCTGGTCGCCCCGCCCCGGGCCGCTGCTCCGTATGACTGCGACTGGACGGCTTCGAGGCCCTCATGCAGCACCGCGGCTTCGGCGAGGATGATTGCCGCGCTGACCAGCCCCTGGCCGCCTGATCCAGAAAAAATTATTCGATATCGTGTTATTTCCATCTGCGTACACTCGTCTCTGTATTGAGGATCAGATCATCTAGCTGAGGCCCGGCCAACCATCTCGGCGTAGGCTTGACAATATTCCGGCGCATCTTTTTCAACGAAGATGCCGCGCTCGATCAGCTCCGGGTGTTCCTTCTTCTTCTCGGAGCCGACCGGAACGGTGCCGTCCTTGAAGGAGTTGAGCATATCGACCGCCGAACCTTTCTTGTTCTTCCGGCCGAAATAGGTCGGGCACTGGGACAGCACCTCGAGAACGGAGAAGCCGTTATGGCTGATCGCCTTTTTCAGCAGATCCTGCAGCTGCTTGACATGGTACACCGTGCTGCGCGCGACAAAGGTCGCCCCGGCCGCGGTGGCCAGCTCGACGGTGTCGAATTCGCGGTCGATATTGAGGTACGGCGCCGTGGTCGCTTTGGTACCGACTCCTGAGAGCGGCGAGTACTGGCCGCCGGTCATGCCGTAGGTGCGGTTGTTCATCACCAGCGCGGTGATATTGATATTGCGCCGGGCCGCATGGATGAAATGGTTGCCGCCGATCGCCAGGGCGTCGCCGTCACCCATCGGCACAATGACGTTGAGCGACGGTTTGCTCAGCTTCACCCCGGTGGCAAAGGCCAGAGCCCGGCCGTGCAGCGTGTGCAGGCTGTGGAAATCGACATAGCCCGAGATCCTCGACGAGCAGCCGATGCCGGAGACCATGACCATATCGCGCTTTTTGATCTGCAGTCCGTCAACCGCCCTGATCAGGGCGTTCAAGACAATGCCGTGCCCGCAGCCGGGGCACCACATGTGCGGAAAGAACCGCTCTCTCAGATAGTATTTGACATCCATGATCTACATCCCCTTTCCCTGAAGTATCCGCAATATTTTCTTGATGTCCTTGTCGATGATCATCTGCCCGTCAACCCGGTTGATCAGGTGCACCTTTCTGCTGCCGCCGACCGCCAGCTTCACCGCCTGGGTCAGCTGACCGGCGTTCATTTCGACCACGGCGACCAGGTCGGCATGCTCGGTGCATTCCCTGACCAGCTCGGCCGGAAAGGGCCAGATGGTGTTGAGTTCGAGCAGGCCGATGGACTCGCCCCGGTTGCGCCGCTGTTTGACCACGCTCAGCGCCGAACGCGCCGCTGAGCCGTATGAGATCAGGACCGTGCGGGCATCTTCGAGAAAATAGGATTTATAAAAGGTTATCTTGTGGACGTTGTTCTCGATCTTGTCGATCAGGTGCCTGAGCAGGTCCTGGACCAGTTCCGGCTTGTCGGTCGGAAAGCCCCACATGTCGTGATAGAGTCCGGTGACGTTGAAGCGGTGCACGTCGCCGAAATCGCTCATCGGCAGGCGGCCGTCTTCACGCGGCAGGTAGGGGTGGTAGTTGACCCCTTCCTTGAGGCTGGTGCGCAGCCGGGCGACCAGCGGGATATCGCCTTCTTCGGGTACGACCAGCTTTTCCCGCATGTGGCCGACCACCTCGTCGAAGAGCAGGATAACCGGGGTCCGGTAGGTTTCGGCGATATTGAACGCCTCCACCGTCATCCTGAAGACGTCCTGGTGGTTCGAGGCGCTCAGGGCGACGATCGAGTGATCGCCATGGGTCCCCCAGCGGGCCTGGTTGACGTCCCCCTGGCCGACGTGGGTCGGGTTGCCGGTGGACGGGCCGCCGCGCTGCACGTTGGCGACCACGCAGGGAATCTCGGCCATGACCGCGTAGCCCAGCGCTTCCTGCATCAGCGAGAATCCGGGACCGCTGGTGGCGGTCATCACCTTGTTGCCGGTCAGAGAAGCGCCGACGATGGCGCACATGGAGGAGATCTCATCCTCCATCTGGATGAATTTCTTGCCCGCCGCCGGCAGGGTCAGCGCCAGGGTCTCGGCTATTTCGGTCGACGGGGTGATCGGATAGCCCGCATAGAAATCGAGGCCGGCGTACATGGCCCCCAGGGCGCAGGCTTCGTTACCCTGAACGAAGGTCACATTTTTCGACATCTTATTTCCCCTTCCTGGCTGATTCTTCGACGTACTTCACCATCACCTCGATGGCCAGATCCGGGCAGATCTGCTCGCAGAGCTGGCAGGCAATGCAATCCTCTTTCCGGGCCGCCACCGCTTTGTCCTTCTTGTCGAGCTCGAGCACGTTTTTCGGACAGACCGCCACACAGATGCCGCAGCCCTTGCACCAGTCACGATTGATAAGGTGTTTTTTCAGTTTCCTTTTTTTTGCCATAATCTTTGCTCCCCGTCAGGGGTGGGCCCGCTAACGAGCCTGTTTTCCATATTATTTCTTACACGAATTTCCTTTCAGGGAACCGGCTTGAACACCATATACAGTCTTACTAGAAGAGGCACAACCATAAACAGGGTGAGAATTCTGACCAGGTGAAAAAAAGCGACCACCGCACCTTTGTGACCCTCGACATTGGCGAGAATGGCCATGCCGGACATACCCCCCGGGGAAAAACCGAACAGGGCGGTGCCGAAATCTACCAGGCCCAGTTTGGCGGTGATATAGGCCATGACCACCGTCACCACGAGTAGAATCAGGGTGCTTGCCAGTGCAAGCGGAAATGCTTTGGCCGCAAGCGGCAGAAAAGAGCGGTCAAACATCATGCCCAGAGATATCCCCAGAACCAGCTGGATGATCGTGCCCCACTGCCGGGGGAGATGGATCCCCTCGGGAAACAGCAGTGCGGTCAGTCCCGAGCAGACCATCGCACCAACGACGGCACCACCGGGAAGATGAAAGCGCTGGGCGACCAGGCCGCCGGCGATGCCGGCGACGACCACGAGAATGTATCGTTCCATGAGTTGTTTCCCTACGATGTAGTCTGTTCCCGGCCCATGCGGCGCTTTCTGGCCGCCATGAACGATCTGATCATCGGCAGACTGAGTATGGCGATGGTGGTCAGATTAATACCCAACGTGATAGGCCGCTCCCACATGAATGACATCGACTCGTCATAGATCATCAGCGAACGGCGCAGGTTGTCTTCCATCAGGCCGCCGAGGATGAAACCGAGCAGCAGTGGCGCCATCGGAAAATTCATCAGCCGCAGGGCCATCGCCGCAATGCAGAAAAAGACCATCATCATGATATCGAAATCGTTGAAGGTGACCAGATAGACCCCCATCAGCGAGAAGAACAGGATGATCGGCACCATCAGGTTGCGCGGAATCGCGAGCAGGCGGGCAAAATAGGGTATGAGCGGCAGATTGAGGATGAGCAGGAAGACGTTGCCGAGATACATCGACATGATGACGCCCCAGAATACGTCCGGGCGCTCCACGAACATGCGCGGACCCGGCTCGATGCCGTAGGCGATCAAGGCGCCGAGCATGACCGCAGTGGTGCCTGAGCCCGGGATCCCCAGGGTGAGCAGCGGCACGAATGAGCCTGAGCTGGCGGCGTTGTTGCCGGTTTCAGGCGCTGCCAGACCGCGCAGGCTGCCTTTACCGAATTTCTTCTGTTCTTCAGGCGGTGCCAGGTTGCGCTCCATACCGTAAGACATGAACGAGCCAAGCGTCGCTCCGGCCCCCGGCAGCACCCCGATAAAAAAACCGAGCAGCGATGAACGCAGAATAGATGGGGTGATCAGTTTGAATTCCTTTCTGGTGACCTTGAGGCTTTTGAAACCGATCATTTTGGGATTCAGGCTGTCGGACGACGCATCCCGCCGCAATACGATCATCAGCGCTTCGGTGAGCGCAAAGGTTGCCATGGCCAGGAGTAGAAATTCGATGCCGTCGAGCAGTTCGAGCGAGCCGAAGGTGAAGCGCTGCACCCCCGAGGTCTGGTCGGTGCCGATCGTCGACAGCATCAAACCGAGAACCACCATCAGCAGTGCCTTGAGCACGCCGCCGCGGCCGGCAAATGCCGAAACGGCGGTAAGACCCAGGATCATCAGGGCGAAATAGTCGGCCGACTGAAAACTCTTGGCCACCGAGGCCAGCATCGGGGCAAAAAACATCAGCAGAACAACAGCGATGGTTCCGCCCGAAAATGACGAATAAGCGGCAATTGCCAGCGCTTTGCCGGGATAGCCCTGGCGGGCCAGCGGATAGCCGTCTATCGCGGTGGCCACAGTCGCCGCCTCGCCGGGCGCATTGATCAGAATAGACGAGGTCGAACCGCCGAAGATAGCGCCGTAGTAAACCCCGGCGAGAAGCACCATACCCGACGTCGGCTCGAGTCCATAGGTCACCGGAATCATTAATGCCACAGCGGTAATCGGCCCGAGACCGGGCATCATACCGATAAGGCTGCCGGAAAAACAGCCGAAGAGGACCATGACAATGTTGATCGGGATCATCGTCGTCGAGATACCGGTGGCCATGCCACTGATCATTCCTTCCCACATTAGAGTATCCCCAGCTGGTAAAAGATTTCACCCGGCGCGATGTAGACGCCGAGCAGCATGGACATGATGGCCCAGAGAACCAGTACAAGAGGAACGGCAGTAAAAAACATCAGCTTGAGCCGGCGCTCCCCGAGTATCCAGAAACCGACCAGCAGAAAGAGGATCGAGGCGATGATGAAGCCGAACCACTTCATGGTCAGGCCGTAGCCGAACATCAGCACGACGAGGAGTATGGCGGTGAACCAGTCCATTCCGGCCGTCTCCTGACCCAGGCTTTTCTTACCCGCTTCGTCCGTGGTGGGCAGAACCAGGATTGCCAGCGAGATCAGGATGCCGATGATGGAAAGCCCATACGGGCATGGTCCGGGATGTGAACGTCTCCTGCTGGGCCAGAAAGGTCAGGGTTATCTGCGTCGCCAGCAGCCCGTAGGCAACAGAAAACAGGAGCATGATCAGTGCTCCGATTTTTTCACGAGCCATGTTTTCCTCCCATTGAAACGTGAACGCGGCCGGTCCATGATGCAAGATGAACCGGCCGCTGCAGCATTGCTGCTATTTGAGAAAACCGAGAGTGCGCATCATACTGCCGATGGCCTCTTCCTGCTCCTCGAGAAAGGCGTAGAATTCATCTCCGGGCTGATAGAGATTCTGCCAGCCGCGCTGCTTACGGATCTCTTCCCATTCCGGGGTGTCGTACATGGCTTTGAGGACAGCGCGGAAAGCTTCGGCCTGTTCTTTATCCAAGTCGGGAATTGCAAAAAAACCGCGCCAGTTGGCGAAGGTCATGTCATAGCCAAGTTCCTTCACCGTCGGTACGTCCGGAGCCTGATCCATGCGCTCGGCCGATGTTACCGCCAGAATCCGCACTTCACCCTGGTTGGCAAGACCCAACGCTTCGCCAAAACCGGTGGACAGTACCTGGGTATCTCCTGAGAGCAGACCGGCCATGGCTTTGCCGCCGGCATCATAGGGAATATAGGTGAGTTTCAACGGGTCGGCTCCGGCTGCCTGAAAAACAATCGCCGGCACCAGGTGGTCCATGCCGCCCTTGACCGAGCCACCGGCCACCTTGATCGAGTTCGGATCCTTGTTGAAATCGGCGATAACTTCTGTCAGCGACTGGTACTTGGAATCATTCGGTACGACGAGTGCCGCGTAGTCGGCGATAACCGAAGCGATCGGCGTCAGATCTCTGAAGGACTGCGGAAAGACGCCGGTCAGCGAACGGATGATGATCGGTGTCGAGTTGACCATCAACGTATTCTCCTGGCGACCAGCGGTTGAAATGAGATGGTTCAGCGCTTTTCCGCCGCCGCCGCCGGACATGTTTTCAAACGATGATTTTTCGATCAGTTTGGCATCGAGCAAGGCCTTGCCGACACCACGGGCGGTACCGTCCCAGCCGCCGCCGGCGCCGCCGGGAATAAGAAAATGAATCTCCTTGACCTCCGCCGCAGCAGACCCAGCCATGACAATCAGGCTCAGTGCCATCGACAGCACAACGCTGCCCAATCCAAACAGTTTTCGTTTTCCAGCTTTCATAACGACCTCCTTTTGAGTTTTATAACGATGCTGGTGACGTATGCACCGACCTCAGACGAGCCGGTTTCCTCCACTCTGTATTTCAATACTATCCAAGGGTTATGATCCCCTGCTCGGCATATGCCTTTATATCTGAATCCGACAGCCCGATCCGCCGGTACATGGCGTGCGAGCCTTCACCGACGGCGGGCGGCTGCCGGCGCAATTCAAGCGGTGCGTTATCGAGTTGCAGCGGCAGCTTGGGAATTCTCGCCGTGGCGCCAGCCGGCGTCCTGACATCGGCGAGAGCGCCTGACTCCACCATGTGCATATCGTCAACCAGATCTGTCGGTTTGTTGACCGGGGCAAACGGAATCGAAGCCTTCTCAGCCCGCTCCATGAGGTCACGTTTTGTCAGGCGGCCGAAACGTTTCTGCAACTCCGGCAGAAACCAGTCCCGGGCCTCGATCCGGCCCTGATTAGTTGCCAGCGAATCATCTGCTGCCAGATCGGAAAAATCAAAGGTGCTGCACAAGCGCTGCCAGTGTCTATCAGAGGTAATGCCAATAAAGACCTGATCGTTGTCTGCAGTGCTGAAGAGATCGTACACCGACCAGGCCCTGCCCCGCTCAGGCATTGGCGGCGGGGGCTCACCGGAGACGGCGGCAACACCGATATGCTGGCTCACCAGAAAGGCGACGGACTCATACAGGCTGGCTTTGACGAGCTTTCCCTCTCCCGTTTCATTGCGCTGATTCAGGGCCGCCAGGATGCCGATCACCCCGAAGCTGCCGCCTAAAATATCGGTGACCGAGGCACCGGCTCTGAGCGGTCTGCCGGAGGGACCCGTCATATAGGCCAGGCCGCCCATCATCTGAACCACCTCATCGAGTGCCGGCCTGTTTTCATACGGTCCGGGCATGAAGCCCTTGAGTGAGCAATAGATCAAGCCGTTGTTGGCGCCGCGGCATGTTTCATAATCGAGCCCGAGACGTTCCATGGCGCCAGGGCCGAAGTTTTCGATCAGCACATCGCTGTGGGAGATCATTTCAAGCAGCAGTTCACGGCCTTTGTCCGACTTGAGATCAATGGAAATGGATTTTTTATTGCGGTTGAAACAAGTGAAAAAACCGGCACCAAAACCTTTCAACCGCCTCGTATCATCGCCGGAACCGGTTCTCTCGACCTTGAACACCTCGGCACCGAGATCGGCCAGGATCATTCCGCAGGTCGGCCCCATCACCGTATGACCCAGTTCGAGCACTACAACACCGTTTAGTGGAAGGTTCGAAGTGTCTGTCGTCATCATTGCCCCCGTATGCGCCTTTTGTGGAGATCACTCACACGAATGCTGAACTCTAAACACCCGGGCCATTCTGCCGGGCAGCGGTCGGCCGAGCAGCTCTTCATAGTATTCGGCCGCCGCACAAATCGAGCCCAGATCGATTCCGGTGCTGATCCCCATCGACTCGAACAGGTTGACAGCGTCCTCGGTCGCCACGTTGCCGGCGGCACCTTTGACAAACGGACAGCCTCCCAAACCGCCGGTGCTGGTGTCGAAAATCCGCACACCCGCGTCAAAACCGGCAACCATATTGGCAATGCCGAGCCCCCTGGTATCGTGAAGGTGAAGGGAAAGCTCCGCAACGGGCAGAGTCTTTCGGGTCTTGGCTACAAAACTTTTTATCTGCAGCGGTGTCGCCATACCGGTGGTGTCGGCGAGGTTGAGCTCGACCGCTCCGGCGGCGGACATGCGCACCAGTGTTTCAACCCCAAAATCCTCATCGATCACCCCTTCATAGACGCAGCCAAAAGCACACTGGATACCGGCCCGTACCGCAACTCCTGCACGTTGGGCTTTGCCGATCAGGGAGATTACCGCGTCGACGGCTTCGGCGCTGCTTTTTCCGACATTTTTCAGGCTGTGGGAATTACTGATAGAGGCCGACAGGCTGACATGCCTGATGCCGCTGGCAATGGCGCGATCAAGCCCGCGCTCATTGAGAACGAGGCCGGTGACCAGGACATCTGATTCATCGTTGACCTGCTCGATAAAGGCTTCTGTGTCGGCCATCTGCGGCACGACTTTGGGATTGACGAAAGAACCGACCTGAATGCGCTTGACACCGGCATCTTTGAGGAGGTGAAAGAGCTTCAACTTGTCGGCAAGGGAGATGACCTGCTGTTCGAACTGCAGTCCGTCCCGCAGCGACTCATCTTCGAGAACGACAACATCGGTAACCACGATAACACCTCTGTATGTTGAACTGCGTCTGAATAAACGCAGTTGACATAATCACGCAAACTCAACTAAATGTAAATCATAGGGAATTTATTAACGATTATTCCTTTAAGACTGTTTTGTTCATTTTGTTCACCGCCCGAATTCAATAGATTTCAGCAGGCGACACCCCGGAAAGCGATGGCTTTTTTGACCGATACCCTGGGCCGCATGAAACTGCAGACCAAGATGATCCTTTTCATCCTGGCTCTGATCCTCTTTGTTGTGCTCGTTGGGGGAGGCTTTTTTCTGCGCCTGATTTCGACGACTCTGGAGAATCAGATCGGCAGCCGGGCGCTTAAAGTGGCCCAGACTGTTGCGCTGATACCTGAAATAAAGGAAGATTTAGAACGGGCCGATCTGGCCGGGTCAAGGATTCAGGAACTGGCTGAGCGGATCAGAAAAACGACCGGTGCACAGTTTGTCGTCGTCGGTGACCACGAGGGCAGGCGCTACTCCCATCCCGTACCCGAGCGGCTCGGCAAACTGATGGTTGGCGGTGATAACGCCAAAGCGCTGGTCGAGGGCCGCTCCTATGTCAGCAAAGCCGTCGGCACCCTGGGCCCGTCGATCCGCGGCAAGGTACCTGTTTTCAATGACCGGAAAGAAGTGATCGGAATTGTCTCGGTGGGCTATCTGGTGGAGAATATCAACTCCATCATTCGCGGCTACCATATCAAAATCCTGTCGGTGCTGACCGCCGTCATTCTGCTCGGAATCGCCATCACCATCAGAATCAGTACAGCATTCAAAAAGGCCATTTTCGGTCTCGAGCCCGATGAAATCGCCGCCCTGCTGCAGGAGCGAACCGCAACCCTGGAGGCCATACGTGAAGGCATCATGGCGGTGGACGGAAACGGCAACATCACCACCATCAACCAGACCGCGATTGACACACTCAACCTTGATCCGGGTACTGCTATTGTCGGCAAGCCGGTTAAAGAGGTATTCCCGCAGACCAGGATTCTCGAGGTCCTCGAGACCGGCAGAAGCCAGCTCGACAAGGTACTGTCTCTGGGGGACAAGGAGATAATCGTCAATCGCATTCCGATCGTCAGCGACGGCGAAGTGAGAGGCGTTGTCACCAGTTTCAGGGACAAGGATGAACTCGATACCCTGGCCAGAAAGCTGTCCCAGGTGCAGAAATACTCGGAAATGCTCCGCGTTCAGACCCACGAGTATTCAAACAAACTCTACACGATTTCAGGCCTTATCCAGATCGGCGCCTACCAGGAGGCCATTGAGCTGATCGGCAGTGAAACATCGGGGTACCAGGACCTTATAAACACGCTGATGGAGATCGTTCCCGATTCGATCATTGCCGCTACCATCCTGGGTAAATACAACAAAGCAAAAGAGCTGAAAATAGATTTACTGATCGAACCCGGCAGCACTATGCGGGATATTCCCGTCTCGCTTAAACGAGAAGACCTGGTGACGATCATCGGCAATATTTTAGACAACGCCTTTGAGGCGGTTCTGGTCGGCCCGCAGGACCAGCGCCGCGTCAGGCTATCAATGACCGATCTGGGCAATGATCTCATTTTTGAAATTGACGACTCTGGTGCAGGCATAGAGAGCCAGGCCTGGAGTCTCGTTTTCGAAAAAGGCTTTACGACCAAAACCAGCGAGGGACACGGCATGGGCCTGCACCTGGTCGACCGGGCAATCAAGCGCCTGGGCGGATCGATAAGTATCGGCAGTTCCGACCTCGGCGGGGCCGCTTTCACCGTGATTATCCCTAAAAAAAGAGCTACGGGCCATGGTTCCAATTGATGTACTGATCGTCGAAGACGATCAGAAAATAGCAGAAATACAGAGAATTTTTACCGAAAAAATCGATGGTTTCAGCGTTGCCGGAATAGCTCACTCGATCGACGAGGCTGAAGATATGGTCAGGGTTCTCGAGCCTGACCTGGTGCTGCTCGATATTTTCTTTCCCGACGGCAGCGGCATCGATCTGCTCTGGAAAATCAGATCAAGCCAGAAGAAAACCGATGTGGTTTTGATTACCGCCGCCAAGGAGGTTGAGTTTTTCGAGGACGCCCTGCGCGGCGGTGTCTTTGACTACATTTTAAAACCGCTCGTATTCAATCGCTTCGCCCAGACCCTGGAAAAATTCAAGAAACACCGGAAAAAACTGCAGAAAATGAGCAGCGTCAGCCAGCATGAGGTCGATCAGCTGCTTCACCAGCAAGATAAAACGACACTGCAGAAAGACCAGTACCCGAAAGGAATCGACCCGATAACGCTTGAAAAAATCACCACCATGATCGAATCGGTCGGGGATGCCGGAATCAATGCTGAAAAGGCCGGTAAACTTGTCGGGGTGAGCCGCACCACATCGCGGCGCTACCTGGAATTTCTGGTGGCCAGCGGGGTAATCAGCGCCGATCTTTACTATGGAACGCTGGGGCGTCCTGAGCGGGTCTATCGCTATAAAAGGGAAAGCTCAGGCAACCGGTGAATTTCAGTTTCGTTGTTCAGGCTCGTAATTCAGCTTCAATGAGCCATGAATTTTACCGATTCAGCACCTTGGAGGCATAGAGGCCGTTGATGTAGCCACTGTCGTCTTCTTTGATGTCTTCGAACTGAAAACCGATTCGATAGCCGCCCGCCGCCGGCGCAACCTGCTTGACAACGGCCCGGGCGACGATTTTGCGGCGCCCCATGAAGAAGCCTATCCTGGCGGTCTGGCCGACCTCGATCGGTTTTTTCAGGGTCACGGCGATTCCACCCCCGCTGAGATCACTCAAGGTGCCGTCGAGGGTGAAGCCTGCGGTGGCAATGCGGACGGGTACGGCCTTCACCTCGAAAATGTTGGTCATGTCGCCGAACGTCAAGCGTTCGAATCTGCGCTTGGCATGGGCGCCATCCCCGGAATAGTCCCAGTCCATCTCGAGCCCTTCAAGCGAAGGAATATCGTCCCAATTCGATTTTTTCTCAGCCATAATGCACCTGTCAGCGATCACGTTACTGGATAGAAATAGCTTTTCCGGTTTCGTTCAATTTACCCAGTCACGGCTGTCCGTACAACCCTGAATAAGATAAAAAAAGGCGGTGCAGGGTACGCACCGCCTGAATGAGAAATGTTGCGGATCAATCCTGATCCGCTGATCAGCCTCAGGATTTTTTCGGCGCCACCTTGGACAGATAATCCTCGAGGCTTCGCTGCAGGGTTGTCTCGGCAAGCTGGGCGCAGTGCAGGTGGGTTTCTGGCAGCTGGCCGACGAGTTCCATGATCGATATCATGTTGATCTTCTTAACCTCATCGATCTTTTTGTCGCGGGCCAGCATCGCCGCCGCCTCCACGCAGAGCTTGCTGAATGAGCAGCCGTCCGTCCAACCGTGGGTGGAGGTGACAACATCATCGCGGATCTGCAGACCAATTTCCATCGTATCACCGCAGTTACCCGACACTTTGGCGATACCCTGGGGGTTCTCGACCACCGGGTTGCCGTAGTAGTAGAGCAGGAACCAGACAGCGCCGACAGCGACCATCAGCCCGATGGCGACAAGCAGATTCACGATCATGATATATTTCCGCGAAGAATTCAGCGGGCATGGCGCTCCTGGCGCTCTGGGTGCCCGGCTTTGCTTTTTCTGACAACACTGATCATGTAGTTGTTGACCGCATCCTGCAGCGCCTTGACCGCCAGTGTCGCACAATGCTTTTCCCCTTCAGGGAAGGTGCCGATTTTGTTTAACACATCGTCGGGCTCGAGCTCAAGCAATTCTTCGGGGCTTCTGTCATGAGCCAGTTCGGCGGTAAACGATCCGCACAGAGAACTGGAGGCACAGCCGTCGGTGGTATAGGAGGCTTTTTCGACCCGGTTGTCACGAAATTTCAAATAGATATTGATCGTGTCACCGCACCCCCCCTGGAGTCCCCCCGAAGCATCCGCGTCTTCGAGCGGGCCGTTGTATCGGGGGTTGCGCCAGCGTTCGAAACCGATGTCGCCATATGCTGAACGGGCGTCGGCAAAAGCGTGGCTCTGCAGTTCCTCAACTAATTTGTCAAAAGCATCATCGTCCATCGCCATCGTTTTTCACCTGCCCATTTTACCAGTGTGCTTCTGCATTGGCGCTGTCCAGATACTCGACAGCTCCGTTTTTGAACATATTCACCGCCTCTTCAACGCTGCCGCCGACATCGCTGACAACTTTGATCCCTGCCGCCTGCAGAACCTGAAAAGCTTTCGGTCCGCAGTAGCCGGTCATCAGCACTTCGGCCTTTTTGTCATGAACCATCGTGGCCGCCTGGATGCCCGCGCCTTTAAACGAATTTGCGTTTTCAGCATTATCAACGGCCTCGAAGGCCATGGTTTCGGTATCGACGAAAACAATATAGGCCGCCCTGCCGAAGCGCGGGTCAACTTCGCTGGCCAGTTCGCTGCCTTTTGCGGTAATTGCAATTTTCATATTCTTTCTCCTTTTTCTAGTGACCGCCGCCGCCACCGCCGCAGACCTGGTCATCTGAGATAATCGGCAGTTTACCGGCCAATAGGTCTTCGACCACCGGACGGATATCGATCCGCTCGGCATCATGGTAAACGTCGATACCAACCTGCCTGAAACCCATCAGCGGACGCATGCCGATACCGCCGACGATCAGGGCGTTGACATTGTTGGAAGCGAGCAGGTTGACCGGCACCATGCAGCCGCCCTGGACATGCTCCTGGTTCTCGATGGTACTGACCGAGATAATTTCCCCATTTTCGGTGTCGATGCAGGTAAAGACATCACAATGTCCGAAATGACCCGCCCGCTGTCCGTCAAGTCCACCGTTTCCTACTGATGGTATTGCCACACGCATTTTCTTCATCTGCTTCTCCTTGTTTATTTTGCTACCGGCAAAAACTTTGCCGTTTTTTTGGTTAGGTGTTCCGAAGATCTGATCGTTCGCCAGATGGAACTTACCGTTTTAGACAAATCTGAAGCTGGATCGTACTCGGTTACGGTCTGGCGGTTTACCATCGAATGGGTAAAGACCGGGTCGAAAGGGATACGTCCCACCATCATTAATTTCCTTTTATGCGTTTCAACTTCGATCACAGCCGTCATCTCGCTGTTCAGATCGTACTTGTTGATGCAGACCAGCGCCGGAATTCTGAAATGAGCCGCCAGATCAGCTACGCGCTGCATATCGTGCAGTCCGGAAAGCGTCGGTTCGACGACGATCAGGACCGCCGAGGCTCCGGTTATCGAGGCGATGACCGGGCAGCCGATGCCGGGGGGACCGTCGGTGATGATCAGATCGATGTCGTTCTGCTCAGCAATTTCCTGCGCCTGTTTGCGGATCAGGCTCACCAGTTTGCCGGAATTCTCCTCACCGATGCCGAGGCAGGCATGGACCATCGGAGCGAACCGGGTGGAAGAAATGAACCACTCTCCGCATATACGCTCGCTGAAATCGACCGCCTTTTCGGGGCAGAGTGCGTGACAGACGCCGCAGCCCTCACATTCGATCGAATCGACCACAAAATCAGGGCTGATTGCTGAAAACTGGCAGACATCGACACAGATTCCGCAGCCGGTGCAGCGCTCGGGGTTGATCTGCGCCTTGCAGCCGCCGACAAAATCATGCTGCTCATTGATCACCGGTTTTAACAACAGGTGCAGATCCGCGGCGTCCACATCGGTGTCGCAGAGCAGATGATTCCGGGCCAAAGAAGCAAAGGCAGCGCTGAGGCTGGTTTTGCCGGTCCCCCCTTTGCCGCTGATGACGACCAGCTCATTCATTGTACTTCCTCCTGCACAGCACTCCGTGCTTCGATATCTTTATAGAGGCCCCGGAACCGCTTGCGCCAATGCTCTGAAAATTCAACCAGCAGGTCTCCGCGTGAGTAGCGTTCAGCAATCTGCCGATCAAAGGGTATTTCAAGCAGAATCGGCAGCGACATCTTGCGGGCGTATTCATACACATCGTTATTGCCGATATCGGCCCGGTTGATCACCAGCCCGCAGGGGATGCCCAGCTGAATTACCGCCTCGACCGTGAGTTTCAAGTCGTGCAGACCAAACGGCGTCGGTTCGGTGACCAGCAGGACAAAATCGCTGTCTTTCATTGCGCTGATCGCCGGACAGGAGGTGCCGGGCGGTGCATCGATGATGACCAGTTCATCCGCTTCGATCAATGACTGAACCCGGCCGATCAGCGGCGGACTCATTGCTTCACCGACCCGCAACCGGCCGTAGCTGAAGGTGATGTCTCTCCAGGTTCCGGTGGTGATCGTACCCAGTTCCCGCCGACCGTCCTCAACCGCCTGTTCCGGGCAGACACGCTGGCAGCCGAGGCAGCTATGGCACAATTCGGGAAATACCAGAACCTTTTCTCCGATCACGGCCAGGGCATTGAACTGACAGAGCTCGGCGCATGCCCCGCAGCCGCTGCAGCGCTTCTCATCTATCACCGGTATGAAAGTGTACTCGGTCGTCGTTTCCGCATCCGCCGGCTCGATGAACAGGTGGATATTGGGTTCCTCGACGTCACAGTCGAGCAGCCGCAGCGGCCGGTCGAGACTGGCCGCCAGGTTGGTCGAGACGGTGGTTTTTCCGGTCCCGCCCTTACCGCTTGCAACACTGATTATCATGACAGTTCTCTTACCTCCGGGTGCCAATGCTCAGGTGGATATAAGACTGTAAATTCTGGTCAGATGATCACCGATACGGCCGCAGACCTTGCGAGCATCCTGCGCGCCTGGGCGCCCGGCAAGCTGCATGAAAACGCCGAGACCCTCGGTTGCCTCATGGAACTCGGCGGGCTGCAGCGATGAGACCAGCGCGCAATTGACGAATGGATTTAAACGCATCAGCTCTTTGATGAAATCCAGACCGCTCATGCCATTTAACTGGTCATCGACGATGAGTGCATCGACCGCGTTGTTTTTTACAGCGTTTCGTACCTGCTCCGCTGAATCCGTTGCACTGACCCGCAGGGAACCGTTCTTTTCCAGTACAGCTTTGAGGTCTGCAAATAATTCTGTGTCTTTGCTGATCAGTATCAGGTTGATCTGTTTCATTTTCTGTCCGATATCTGTTTAACCGTCTCGTCAGGCTTGTCATCGGCAGCCTTCGAAGTGCCTTTTTCCAGCTGCAGCCGATCTTTGCTCCTGTTGCTGGTGCTGTCTATGAAGCCGGCAGGATCTTTTTTGGAACTGAGCAGCGCCACCGTCTTTCTGGACCGCTCGATGAACTTATCGAGCCCGTCGAATACGGTTGCGACAATTGATTTCGGCTGGGAATCAGCCGATCCTGTGTTTCTTCGATAATCACAGTTTCGTTCACGGCCCTGGCCGAATCCTTCATTGCTGCAGAACTTTTTCTGCCTGCGCCCCCGCCCCTCACCTGCCTGTCTGTTCCTGTTATTCTGCATGATTCTTTTCAGCCCTCCTGCGGCTCTGCGGCACCGGCGTACTCATTTTTGAGACGCTGGTCTTCACACCCCGGCATCATGAAAGAAGTGATCGATTTCCCGGCAGCATAGGTCGACAAAAAATCATCAGCACTCCCCCCGACAAACGAGAGCAGCCGTATACCCGACTGCTGGATGATCTGGGCAGGGTGTTCGGAGATAGCCCCGCAAATCAGCACATCGATCCCTTTTTCCGAAACCATCCGGGCCAGTCCGGCGGCAACCATCCGGGGCAAAAATTCCCGCTGTTCATCAACCACGGCGCCGCCGGCAATTTCTGCCAGCAGTATGGTTTGGGCGGAGTCGAATACCGGTGATATTCGATTTCCCCAGACGGTCATTGCAACTTTCATAGCTCATGGTCCTCGCTGTGGTTGTTACCTGGAGTACAGTAAGCAAACAGCGGGCCATTTTGTGTATTTGTCACAAATAATTACTTTTTAAGAGTTATTTCAGAGTAATAGAGATGTATATAGCCAGGAGAAAAGAACATGGCGGGATGATTGCCGCAGGAAATAGTCGCATCGACGCGACGGTACCGACAGTGCAACCGTCGCATCAACGCGACGGTACTTGGGGGGGAGGATATTACGACCGGCGGCGGCCGTCGGTTTCGGGCAGAACGATGCCGAGTTTGTTGATTTTGCGAAACAGGGTGGATTTGTGCATCCCGAGACGGGCAGCGGCCGCGGTTCGGTTATACCCGGTCTGTTCCAGCGCTCTGAAAATCATCTCTTTTTCTCCGGCAGCGGCGGCCGTTTTGAGATCAAGATTTTGCGCCGGCAGGTCTTCTTTGCCGCTGCGCTGAAACAGCGACGCCGGCAGATGGTCGGGTGTAATTTCACCGTTGCGGCAGAGAACGAATGCGTGCTCGATGATGTTTTCCAGCTCCCTGATATTTCCCGGGTAACGATGTGCGCGAAGCAGTTCCTGTGCCGTCGCACTCAAACCGCTGAGCATCTTGTTTTTTCTCCTGTTCATCTTTTCAATGAAACGCTCGGCCAGGATAAGGATGTCCTCGGACCGCTCCCTGAGCGGCGGCAGGGCCACGCTGATCACGTTGATCCGGTAGAACAGGTCGCGTCGAAACTCTCCCCGTCCAATCATCTGCTGCAGGTCGCGATTTGTCGCGGCGATAACCCGCGCATTGGTTCTCAGCGGCCGGGTGCTGCCCAGCGGGGTGTACTCGCCCTCCTCAAGAACCCGGAGCAGCCTTACCTGGAAGGCTGTTGACGTGTCGCCGATCTCATCGAGCAGAATGGTGCCGTTGTCAGCGGCTGCAAACAACCCGAGGCGATCGGTCCGGGCATCGGTGAAGGCACCGGCTTTGTAACCGAACAGCTCCGATTCGAGCAGATTGTCCGGCAGGGCTCCGCAGTTTACCGTGATGAACGGCTGCTCTCTGCGGGCCGAATGATTGTGGATTGCCCGCGCCATCAATTCCTTGCCGGTTCCTGTCTCTCCGGTTATCAGCACGGAACTGTCACTTTCACCAAGCTGGTCGAGAATGGCGAAAATATCCTGCATCTTCGGCGAACGACTGACCATATCATCGACCGCGACGCCGCCGCCCAGGTCGCGGCGCAGTTCTTCTACCAGACTGTGGTCTCTGAAGATCTCGACCCCGCCGAGTACCTCGCCGTCATCGTTGACCAGCAGCGAAGTTGAAACCGAGATCGGGATCAGTTTCTTATCCTTATTGATGATCGACGTGGAGGAACTGACAAAGGATTTGCCGTCATTCATCGTCCTCTTCAGGGCGCAGTCTCCCTCGCACATGTTCGAGCGGAACACTTCCCAGCAGTATCGCCCCATCGCCTTTTCGCGATTGACCCCGGTTATCTCCTCGGCGGCACGGTTAAACGAGGTGATGCGCCAATGGTGATCAACGGTAAACACGCCGTCCGAGATGCTCTCTAAAATCACCGTGGTGATCGTGCTGTCCTGATCTGTGCATTTTTCGTTCATATGCACATTATAACCAGAGAGATCAGATTCGCATTATTTTTTTAAGATTACCCCGGCACGATGTTAAAACGGTGATCGGGTCAACGATGCAATTGCAATTGTTCTTTGCTGCCGGCGAAAACGGCAGCAAAGAACAGATCCTGGTCTTGAACACAAGCCCGTCACTGAACCATGCTGTCAAGATCGAGATAACCCGAATCAAACCTGCCAACCCCGAAGACCTCGGCCAGATAGAGCAGCCAGTCATCGCTGGTGCTGATCCCGGGATGAGTCGTAATGTATCCCTTCACCAGTGCCTGCTGTTTCGGTGTACTCTGCGCGTGCCAGTACTGCAGGATTTTCAATTTCGTCATCCAGTCCATATGTCCCCTTTTCCCCCTTGCTGTATAACTGGGGACCAATTTATCTGAACATTCTGACAAAAATCTTACACCTGAAAAAAAATTGCCTTTATCACCAGGGTACCTTGCAAAATTAGGATTTTTGCTCAAAATCAAGGCGGACATGAAAATTTTGCCGCAGGCATATTATTGATATTCCGAGGATAAAACTTTCATGTCCAACGCAGAGTTCGGGCGAAAAGACATTTTTTCAAGGTAGCCATTATTTTTAACAGCTAAATGGTGTCAATCAATTCAATCAGTTAAGCGCCATTCTTAGCCAGTATCGCAACAGCACCGCACTGCTCTGCTTGACCTCCCGGAGCAGATGATTAATGTCACTTTGTAGCACATATTTTTTCATACGATGTGCTCCCGAACGGGGTGATGTAGACCGCAAACTGCATCACCCTTTTCTTATGCGGTAGTCCTCAGTACCTTCCCCCCAAGCGTTCCCCAACCACACCTGCTCCTCGCTTCAATCTCGCCGATTGAAATGAAACGCCAATGCTATTATATCTGCATCAAGCACACATTCAGGCTCAAGGGAGGGGTGTCTCATGATTCAGTGCATCAGGACTTACCGGTTGTCGCAGCAGCTCGAAGATCCGTTCGGCTTTTCCCAGTGGCATTACGATATCCGCAACGCGCTGATCATCGAAATCGTCGATGACTCCGGGGCCACCGGCTGGGGCGAATGCTACGGCCCCGCCCAGGTGACCCAGGCGGCAGTGGACGGCTACTACAGCCCGCATCTGATCGGCTGGGATCCGCTCCGCAACGAGGCAGCCTGGCAGTACTGCTGGCGGGCAGGGCTCGACTTCTCGATGAAAGGCGTAATGATGGGGGCCATATCAGGGCTGGACATGGCCATGCTCGACCTGAAAGGCAAACTGCTTGATTTACCGGCCGCCGAGCTGATGGGAGGCCGTCTGCGCGACCGCGTCGACTGTTACGCCACCGGCATGTATTTTCGAAAAGTTCCCGAATCCGAACTCTTCGATGTCATCGTCAATGAAGCGCAGGGTTACGTCGACATGGGCTTCAAGGCCCTGAAGATAAAGATCGGTAAAAACCTGGGATTCGATAAGGAATTGATTACGCTGATGCGCCGCACCTTCCCCGCCACCCGGCTGATGGCCGACTCGAATCACGCCTATGATCTGCCAGAAGCGATCGAAATCGGCCGACTGCTCGATGAACATGATTACAAATGGTTCGAAGAGCCGCTGTCGCCGTATCATACCGACCAGTTCCGGCAGCTCTCCGACAAGCTCGATATTGCCATTGCCACCGGCGAGTGCGAACAGACCCGCTGGGGATTTCAGCAGCTGCTCAGCCACGGCGGCGTCCAGATCGCGCAGCCGGATCTGGCCTATTGCGGGGGCCCGACTGAGGCTTTGAAGATACGTGCCGTCGCCTCATCGATGGGGATCAATGTCATACCCCATGCCTGGGGAACGCTGTTGAACCTGGCCTGCGCCGCCCATTTTCTGGCAACCACCCATGTTGAGCCGGGACGCGCCGAAGTCCAGCCGCCGCTGCTGGAAACGGACCGCTCCGACAACCCGATGCGGGAGCAGATGTATAGTAAAAAGCTGGTGTTTGAGGAGGGCAGTATCACCATTCCGACCTCGCCGGGACTCGGTGTCGAGCCCGACAAGAAGGCGATGCAGGAGTTTTGTGTTCAACAGACCGAGTGCTGCTGAAAAAGCAGCTCTGCCGGAGAATCGGGAAGCGAGCCTATTTGACGATCTCCTGCCCCGCGCTCTGCAGCGGTTCATCACCTTGAAGGTCGAACTCCTTGGCCAGAAAGGAGACAAAATCATCCTCGAACTCGCGAGCGCTCAGGCCTGAAAAATATTTCAGTTTCAGCCGTCGCTGGTCGGCTTCAGAACTCTTTCCCCAGAGCTTCAAGACTTTTCTTGCCGTATACATAGGTTCCTCACATGACCCGTGCCCACGCACGAATCCGTCTGAAAACAAAAAGAAGAGGTAAACGGGCGGCTGCGACTCAGTTAAGCACTGCGTTCAAGAAAGCCGGCCTCTTGAGACATCGACTTGAAGTCACAGCCCGGCGCGTCATATCTCAGAGCCAGAAATCTAATGAAGTCATCTTTGTTGAAATGTTCCCCGTGCTGGCTCAGAAAGGTCCGCATCAGACGCTGTTTCTCGGAGAGTTCCATAAAATTCCAGAGATTCATGAAATCTGTTTCTTCGCTCATGATCACCTCCTGAAGAATAGGTTTTCCGAGGCAGCTACAACCACATCGCGGGGTACAGCCTGAAGTGGTGGGTAAGCGTCTAAATAATAATACCAAACGAGTGTTGAGACAATACCACAAGGTGAAATATCAACTCGGAATAAGCTGCGGAAAAAGCAATATAAGCTACTTAAATAACAGCAAATAAACACATCACTTAAGTACCCGGCAAGCGCCGATCCTGAGCCACTTAGTTCCCGTAATCAAATGAAATTTGAGCATTATTAAATAAATTAAATGACCACTGCTGAATTATCGGGCTATCATCCCATCATGCAGCTTTTTAAATTGGATTCAGACAGCTGCAGGTCAAGGATTTTCAGACAGAGCAGTCACGGCACACTGACACTGCTATTCATCGCAGACATGGTGGCTGGAATAGTCTTTCTCGTCATAATTCGGCACCATGTCCTGCATGGGCAGGGCGCCCTGGGCCATCTCGCCGCATTTACGCATATGCTGAATGGTCGGATCGGAAGCGATCTGTTTGCCGAACTTCATGGCTGCCTGCATCGCCTCGTCCCGTTTACCCTGGGAACAGAGCGTATCGATCTCATTTTTCATCCGCTCAGAGCTCACTTTTAGCTTCTCGAGTTGGGACTGATCGATCTGGGCCATACACTGCTGAACTTTCTGCATAACCTGCATCATATTCTGCATATTGCCCTGATTCATGGAGCCGGGATTTGCCGCGAACGCCGCGCCGAAAAAAAATAGTGAAAAGATGATGGTATAAACCGAGGTCTTCATAATTTCCCCCTTTAAAACAGTACTGGATGGCTGGTGAAACCCTTGCGGATCATTCATCGCTTGTGCCCGGACAGCAGTTCAAGCTGACTTCGTGCCGAACTGGCCAAAAGCGATACAAAGATTACAATAACAATTAAATGATGCTTTGCAGGTTTTCCATAGAGTCATGTACCTCACCTGAGATATACAATCTCAGCACCGTTCTTATTTTGTTACCCGGTAACGGCAATGTTGTTCCGGTTTCTGGAGAGCAGAGCATATGCCCATATCACTGATTATTGAAGATAGAAGAGAAACTCTCGAGAAAAAGGCGGCTGAAATCCTGACCGAGGCGATCCGACAGATTATAGCTGAGCGGAATCGAGCCGTGGTCGCGGTTCCTGGCGGGCGATCCGTCGGGGCGGTACTCGAGAAACTGGTCGATGAGCAGCTAGACTGGAGCCGAATCCATATTTTCATGGTCGATGAGCGGCTGGTGGAAGCAGGCCATCCAGAGAGTAATTTTGAACTCGTCAAGTCCTGCCTTGGATCATTCGTGCCCCAGAAGAACCTGCACCCTTTTCCATTGGAAACGACCGACCATGAGGCTGCCCGCACTTCCTACAATCACGAACTCGCAAGCTGCGGCGGCCGATTCGACGCGGTGCTTCTTTCCAGCGGAGAAGATGGCCACATAGCCAGCCTGTTTCCAGAACATGAAACGATCCTCAGTGACGAACCGATGTTTCTTTTGACCGACTCGGCGCCGAAGCCGCCGCCGGGGAGGATGTCGGCTTCACAACGACTGATTTCGATGTCGCACACGGGCATCGTTTTGTTTTTCGGCACGGAAAAAAAAGACGCCCTGCACAGCTTTATGGACGTGTCGATTCCCGTGTCAGGGTGCCCCGCCAAAATAATCGATAGCCTTCCCCATTCCTATGTCCTGACGGACCAGCCCAGGTAACCAGGTAATGACGATGAATGAAGAATCACAGACGATTGTCATCTTCGGGTCCACCGGTGATCTATCTAAACGAAAGCTGATCCCGGCTCTGTATCATCTCTACCGGCGTGGCAAAATAAACGACCGTTCCCCGATTGTCTGCCTGGGCAAGCGGGAGTTCAGCCGCGACCAGTTTATCGACCATCTGCAGGTCGATGAGTTTATCCCGGAACGTGATGACAGCGTATTTTCAAAATTCACCCGACTGCTCTGCTACCACTGCCTTGAGCTCGATGAGGGAGCACCTGCCGATCTTCAGGACATTCTTCAAAATGTCAGAAAGAGCAGCGGCTGCAGTACCAACGTCCTGTTCTACCTGGCGCTGCCGACCGGCCTGTTTGCCTCGGTTGCCGCCCTTATCCAGCCGCTGATTGGAGAGGAAGGCTGGACCCGGGTCGTCTTCGAGAAACCGTTTGGCGAAGACCTCGCCTCGGCTGTCAGCCTCAACGACGATATCGGGGCGGTGCTGAGTGAGGAGCAGATTTTCCGGGTCGACCATTATCTGGGCAAAGAACTGGTGCAGAACATTTTGTACCTGCGTTTTGCCAATGAAATCTTCTCCTGCGCCTGGAACAGGGATGCCATCGATCATGTCCAGATTACGGTCAGTGAATCCCTGGGTGTCGAGGACCGGGCCGGGTACTACGATACAAGTGGGGCGATCAGGGACATGCTCCAGAACCATCTGCTCCAGCTTCTCTCCTTTACCGCAATGGAGCCGCCCCGCTCGGGGCACGGCAACGCAATTCGAGACGAGTCGGCCAGGGTGCTCGAACAGCTGCGGCCGCCGCAAGCTGAGGACGTTGTGCTCGGTCAGTACTCCGGCGGACACAGGGAAGGGCAGGAATATCGCGGCTATCGCCAGGAACAAGGCGTCAAGGAAGATTCCAGCACCGAAACCTTTGTCTCCCTGCGGGCCTTTGTCGACACGCCGCGATGGCAGGGAGTACCCTTTTATCTGCGCACCGGGAAAAGGCTCGACAAGCGCTATGGTGAGATAAAAATCCTGTTCAAGAAGCTGGCGCTGCGGGGATTAATGGGCCAGGAGAAGGAAAATATGCTGATTATCCGCATCCAGCCCGATGAGGGAATTGCACTCTCATTCAATGTCAGAAAACCGGGCGAGTCGGCGCAGTCGGAATCGGTGCTGATGGACTTTTGTCATCACTGCCACTTCGGCCCCAACACGCCGGAGGCCTATGAGGCTATCGTGTCAAGCGTCCTCAGGGGAGACACGCTGCCCTTTACCCGCTGGGACTGGCTGCAGGCGAGCTGGCGCTACATCGACCAGCTCAGGGCCGTCGCTCCGCCGCCGGTTCTCTACCCGGCCGGGTCAGCCGGCCCGGGAGCGGCAGATCTGCTGCTGGGAAAAGACGGCCGCAGCTGGCTGTGATGATGGGGCGGTAGTTCCGACTACCAGCGAATATCGATACCAATCAGCGGGCCGTGCACAGTAGCGTCGTAACTGAACTGGCTGTTACCGCTGCCCGTTTCGTAATCGGTATAGATGGCCCGATAGCCGGCAACGATTGCGACATGTTCCCACGGGTGGAAATCGACCAGGCCTAACGCCTGCCAGGTCAGGTCCGAAGAGACGCCGAAGCCGCCGATGTCACCGTAGAGCCGTACTGCCCAGTTATCATTGATCTCGTAGAGATAACGGGCACCGACGATCGGATCAATCCAGTCCTGATCGCCGGAAAGATCGGCGCCCAGGTTCCTCAACGAGACATCAGAATCGAGAGCGGTGTAGCGGGCCCCTGCCAGCAGGTCCCAGGTATGGGTCCCGCTTTTCAGCCGATAGGTGCCGGCCAGGTTGAGAATCTGGGATTTGAAACTGGCCTCGGCGTTGATGGCATCGGTCACTTTTTCTTTGCCCAGATCCAGATAGTTGTAATCGACCAGAAACCCGAATTTATCACGATAGATAGTTTCGAAACGAAGCGTCAGCACAGCGTTGAGTTTATCCCACACATCGCCGAAATCAAGACTCGCACTCGCGGTCTGCTCCCGGATTCCGACATCACCGTCAATACTGATCGCCCAGAGGTAAAACGGTGCGAGACTGAAGTCCCAGTCGCTTTCATCCTGCGAAAAAGCCTGGAGCGGCGGCAGCAGCAGCGCTGCAACAAAGATGATGGTGATCAGTTTATGTTTCATGGTCGTTCCCCTTTTTTAATGGCTTCAATAGCTAGATTGGGTGGAAGATTTCCCCTACCTGGCTGATCCTCTTCAAACAGAATATTTGCTTATGAGAAGCATAGTCCCGCTCTATTTTCGTGCATGGCAGAACAGAGCGCAACTATTATTTCAATTACTGCCGATGGCCTGCGTAGCTGCACTGAAAGCATGCATCGATCGCTCAACAGGTTTACAGACAAAGAATCTGTTCACCACAAACTTGACACCAGCAAACCACAAATCCACCTGCAATATACTTCAGTGTCACCGAATAATCTGCATTATAGTTGATATATCAAAAACATAAACAAAACGTATCGAACCGTTTTCAAACGCGTATTTCTGGCATGTTCCTGGCAAACAAAATAATCATAAACTGAGATGAACGAAGAGTGAATATGGACGTGGCTTCTCTGACGACATGTCAGAAGAGGCCTGTCAAGAAAAGTAAACGGGGAGGAATAGTTTTATGAACGATATCGGTCAATTCATCGTCTCCATGTGGTTTTTTCCGGTCTTCTTTTTCATCATCCTGCCGCTGGTGGCAGCCTGCTTCTGGCTGCTCTACTCCTTTTTCGACGTGTTCAAACCGGTTGCCGGTCAGGAACGCAGGCCGATCAAGGCGAAACGATCCGGGCAAAAACAGCGTGAATTGCTGCGGAATCCTTAAAACCTGACGGGACTATTTGAAGCGTTGAGACGGCCTGCGAGGCAAAAAGACTTAATATTCGGGCTAATGCTGCAGCAGGAAGTGCAGAGCATCGCTTTGTGAAGCGAACATGTTTGCCGCCAGGTTACGATGTCGGTAGGCACTGTCAAATCTTGCTCTGGTGTTCTGATTGGTATTGTAGCGGGCCACCTGATTATAGTAGGTGTTGATGACCGATTGCCCCATAAACAAATATGCATCGATGATAGTGTCATCGATTCGAAAACCGTTGTAATTGATAAGAGCATTTACCTTCCCGCCGATTTCATCACATACTTCCCTGACGATGCTGCCAATGTTTTCGACATCCTCCTCCGACTCGACCTCGAGCCCGCTGAAATCAGTCGTAAGGATGTTACTCTCCTGATCGTATGTCAGCCGGCTTCGCAATTCCTTGAGCAGAAACTGTTCTCGAATACCCATGGGCTCTTTTCTGAAAATGCGCGGGTCCATGAGTGTCACCTTGTTGACGACCGGCCTGAAACCCATCTTATCCAGAATATCTTTTTCAATATCGATCCCCGGGGCAATTTCGGTCAGTTCCAGGCAACCCGTCATTGAGCCTGAAGACGCAACGCTCGGTGATGTACAGAACTTCTTGCTTCGCCGGGTCCGAACCGCCTGAACAGAAGGTGATCTGATCGCTGTAGTCGACGAATTTTCTTATCGCACCCTCCCGGATAATCTGAATCGCTCCATTGTCGACAGCAATCTCCAGGCCGCTGGTGGTGAAGGTTCCCATGAACAGGACCCGCCTGGTGTTCTGGCTGATATTGATAAACCCGCCGCAGCCGGCGATGCGCGGGCCAAATTTGCTGGCATTGACATTGCCGGCCTGATCGCACTGGGCAAAGCCGAGGCAGGTCAGGTTCAATCCACCACCGTCATAGAAATCGAACTGGTCCGGCATCGGAATTACGGCCTCGCCATTCACCGCCGCTCCGAAGTCCATCCCTCCCAGCGGCATCCCGCCAATGATACCCGGTTCAACCGTCATGGTCAGATAATCGAGAATGTTTTCCTCGTTGGCGATGGTTGATACCGCTTCGGGGTAACCGATACCGAGGTTGATGACATCGTAGGGCTGCAGTTCAAAATTGGCCCGCCTGGCGAGGATTTTTCGCTCATCCAGCGCCAGGGTGTCCTCAGCGGCAATCGGCACCCTCAATTCTCCGCACAGCTCCGGTTTGTAGACGGTACCAAAAGTCTGCATGTGGTGCTCGGGACAGGCGACAACGACATGGTCGACCATGATGCCCGGGATGACCACATCGCGCGAACAGATGGCGTCAGGCTTGGCGACCCGCTCGACCTGGACGATTACCGTACCGCCGCAATTGCAGGCGGCCATGGCCATGGCCAGGGCGTCGACGGTGAGGATCTCCCGCTCCATGGTTATATTGCCGCGGGTATCGGCTGTCGTGCCGCGGATCAATACGCAATCGATCGGGAAGGATTTCATGAAAAGCCACTCTTCTCCACCGAGTTCGACGATCTCAACGATGTCCTCAACGGCCTTCTCATTGATCTTCCCGCCTGATACGCGAGGATCCGCAAAAGTTCCCAGTCCGACCTTGGTGAAGACCCCCGGCCGATTTCCGGCAACGGCCCGGTAAAAGTTGGTCAAAATACCCTGGGGCAGGTTGTAGGCCTCGAAATCGTTGGCCAGAGCCAGTTTCCCGATCTCAGGCACCAGACCGTAATGACCGGATATCACCCGTTTGTACATGCCCGGATGGGCAATCCGGTTGGCTCCACGGGATGCGGCGTCTCCCGGCCCGGATGAATGGATAAGGGTAAGGTCCTTCGGGCTTTTCTTCTCAACAAATTTAGCCCCGAGCGCGGCGCACAGATCATCGGGAGTGCCGGCGCCGACAAAGCCTTCGACACCAAAGGTCCAGCCGTCCTGAATATGATCGATGGCTTCTTCCACGGTGATGATTTTGTTTCGGTTCATGATCGACCTCCATCACATAGCAGAAGCAGGCAAGGTTTAGGTGTGCCCGATCACTGATAGACGACGCTGGGCAAATAGGTAATGATTGACGGGAACATCACACAGATAAGCACACCGACAGCCTGCAGAATAATGAAGGGTAGCACCCCCCGGTAGATCTGCATCATCCTGTATTCACCCTGCGGCACGGCACCGGCGAAATAGAAGAGGGCATAGCCAAACGGCGGCGTCAGAAACGATGTCTGCAAAACGATGCAGATCAGCATCGAGAACCAGAGCGGATCAAAACCAAGCTCCAGGCAGATCGGCATATAGACCGGCAGACAGACGAGCAGTATCGCCACCCAGTCAATGAACATGCCGAGCATAAAAACTGCTAACAGCATGATGAACATAACCATGTTCGGGTGCAGATCGCCGCCGATCAGCAGATCGGTGATAACATCTCCCCCGCCGATAAACAGAAAGGAGGCGCTGAACAGATTTCCAAAGAGGACAAGAATCATGACCATCGAGGTGGTCTTGAGGGTGGCCTTGCACGACTCGAATACGACCGACCAGTTGAAATTACCCGAGGCGATTGCCAGGATCGCCGCCCCCAGAACACCGACCCCGGCCGCCTCAGAGGGCGTCGCCACACCGGCAAGGATTGTCCCCAGAACCGAGAAGATCAGGATAAGCGGCGGAATCATCGACTTGATGACCATCCAGGTCTTCTGGCTGGCTGAATAGCCCGATGCCTCTTCTTTGCTTATCGGTGGTCCATAGGATGGTTTTACCAGACAGGTGATGGAAACATAGGACATGTAGAGAACAGCCAGCAGGAATCCGGGAAGAATTGCGGCGGCAAAAAGTGCGCCCACCGAGGTCTCTTTGAGCCCGGTCAGCCCACCGTAAACGACCAGCATGATGCTGGGGGGTATGAGAATGCCAAGGGTTCCGCCCGAACAGATCAAGCCGGCCGCGAGTTCTTTGTTGTAACCTTTTTCGATCAATTTCGGCCCTGCCAGAAGCGCCATACCGACAACCGAAGCACCGACGATCCCGGTGGTGGCAGCCAGGATGACGCAAACAAATATCACCGCCAGCCCCAACCCGCCGCGTATGCCGCCCATAACCACATAAAGGGCCTCGAAAAGTGCGTCTGATATCTTGGCCCGGTCCAGCAACTGGGCCATTAAAATAAACAGGGGAACGGCAACCAGGACGAAGTTGTTCATCGTCCCCCAGGCGTTGTTGATATAAAAACCAAAGAGGCCGTCCAGGCTGAACCCATTCTCGATCAGGCCGAAGATCACCGCCGTCCCCGCAAGAGAATAAGCAAGAGGCAGACCCAGGATAATCAGCGAGATCAGCGTGACAAACATTCCTACGGTCAGTAGTTCAGGACTCATAACGCTCCTTTAAGACGTGACGATCTTGTTTCCGGTAACGCCCCTGTTTCTGAATTGCAGAAAACGCTTGATCAGATTGGACAGGACCTGGAGAAATAACAGAGTGAATCCGGTGGCCATCAACAGCTTCACCGGCCAGATCGGCGGTGCCCATGCCGACGAAAGTTTTTCGGCGATCTTGGTCGAGGTTATGGCGTTATCCCAGGCCCAGACACTGAAGCAGAAAAACCAGCGGCAGCGTGATGCAGATTGTCAGGACAAAATAAATAATATCCTGGATTTTCTGCGGAAACTTAGAGCTGATGATATCGACCCGGACATGGCCGTCGTACTTTTCCGTGTAGCCGAATCCCATGACGAAGTGAACCCCGAAGATAAAGGTTGTCAGTTCAAGTCCCCAGATGGTCGGCGAGTTGAAAAAATACCTTCGGGTCACCTCGAAACAGGTGAGCAGTACCAGGACTGCCATGGAAACAGACACGACCTCAGCCTGCCTCTCGACGACCGAGTCAATCAATTGGGTCAGCCATCTCATGAATCATACTCCCTTGCTGCGCGAGCAATCGCATGGTCACTGAATAACCGTTGAAACTGAAATTCCAGACGTAATCCGGGGTACGGAAAACGTCGGGAACGATCCTTCAGTGTTTTCTGAGGGTAAGGCTTATTCGTGCAGCCTGCCTTTTACGACCTCTTCCATCGGCCACGGGGTGACACCCGCCCTGGCTGAGCGCCAGTCGGCGAAATCCCGTTTCAGCTCTTCCTGTGACTCGAGCAGCCGCTTGCAGTCCGGACATCCGCTCCTTTACCTTCTCCAGATAAGCCTGAGTGGTTTTGGCAAAATCGACTATGGTGGCTTCGTCCATCGTTACGATCTCGGAGTTTTCCTTGAACCTGCGAACGGCCTCGGCGTTGAGATTGTTGATCCAGCTATAACTCCAAAGCTGCGTTTCCTTCGCTGCAGTGTCCAGAATCCACTTCAGGTCATCGCTCAGCTTATCGTAGGAGTCTTGTTGAAAAAGAGGGTAAACTGACAGGCAGGCTGATGAACGCCGGCTGAATGATAAAGTCGGTCACTTCATCGAAACCATCGGGTAGTTGACGCGGTGATGAGAATTTGCGGCATAAAGCACTCGGTCTGCAGAGACAGATAGACTTTGCTCGGTGTTGCCACTTGGCTGCACGGAGTTCATTGAGAATATCGAGATAAGAGCTCAGGTTCTGACTTGAGCTCTTTGAAGTCTTTTATTTGGAAGCTACTGATATTGGAATTGAGCTTATCTCTTGACGGTTTGTTGCTGGGAAGGGCGACGAGGTTGTACTGAGCGTAGAGCGTTTGCAGCTCTTTTAGGTGCCTCTCTTCATATAGTTAGTTTCCAGATGTTGTAGAGTTTGCATAGAGCTTATACGGTACGGATATAAAGGCGATAAAAGCCTCATTCTTGCCTTTTCAGTAACTCGGTTAGTAGTGGCTGGCATCAAATGAATTTTGCTTACGCGTGGAACGTCTCTATTTTTGTGGGAATCAGTTCACGGCGGAGAACGGTTTGATGTCGAGACGGTGTTGGGATGTGAGACGAACAGTATCACAGAAATGAACGGCTATGTCGTAGAACAGCAGCTCTTTGGAGTTAGGGCATTACTATCTTACAGCGATGCTTTTCATCACTGGTGCTTCTTTTGAGATTTTTTATTTCTTCGATTCGGTTATAGGTTTTGAACTTGGTTCGAGTCGACGTTTTCTTCTCTTTCGCGAGACTAATGCTCACACTCGAAAATAGAAACAGGAACATTGCCGCTATGGTGATACATGTTTCATTGCATCTGTCTCCTCAGTTTGGTTTTGTGAGACTGTTGTTTCAAAGCCTCGGGAAATGATGTCACAGAAAAGATATTAGGATGCTCGCTACACACTGACTTTTATACATTTTAAAGCGATATTGAGTTTGATCGCTTTCATGATCATGCATTTCGGAGCGAACTTGTGTATTTATGTCTGGCTTTCTTTCTTTGCTCTAAGCAATTGCTATGCTATTTATGACAATTTACTTTAGATTCTCTGCAGCTAACCACTATTGGAGATAGAGAATGATTTAAAGCTGAAACGGTAGTCGAGATGGCAGCACAGATGTATCAAAACTGCTACTCGTTGCAGATTTACTACACTTTGGTAAATCATTATTCACTGAGCAAGAATTATCAGGACTCTGGGGAATGGAATTACTCTATTTATAAAGAGGAGGGGAGGGCAGCACTATTGATTGCTGTTCTCTGCTGGCAATGCTGGCTCTCTGCAGTGGCTGTTCACATCTCGGAATCGGTGAGAAATATTAAATCAAGATTTTCTTAAATACTTGAAATCATATTAAAAAAAAGAGCGCTAAGTATCACATTTGATACAATATTCCAGCACGACGTCATCAGAGTAGATATAAAATCGGGAAAACCCCCTCTCTCTTTCCTGGCACTGAAATTGCTTTACCACATCTGTGACGCACAAAGAGCTGAGCAGTTCTTCAAAAAGTCAGGCGGTCCTTTGCTGGGCCGGGTCTTTAACAGGAGGTTTCCATGCTGAACATAAAAGATTCAGCCGCCGTTGTAACCGGCGGCGGCAGTGGAATCGGCCTGGCCTTTGCCAGGTACTGGATAAAGAAAGGCGGCAGAGCCGTACTTGCCGATATCTCGGAAACAGCTCTGGCCGCTGCACAGCAGGAGCTCGGCAGCAGGGTGACCACCATGACCTGCAACGTAACCAGCGAGGCAGACAGCGAACGACTTGCAGCCGCAGCTATGACGGCGTTTGGGCACATAAATCTGGTCGCCCCGTTCGCCGGAATTATCAAAGACGGCCTGATGGTATCTCCTGATCGGGAGACCGGGGCGGTTATGGACAAGATGTCTCTGGAGCAGTTCCAATCCGTCATCGATGTCAATCTCACCGGTGTCTTTCTGACGGTGCGCGACTGCGCAGAACAGATGATCAACAACGGCGACCGCGGCCTGATCTGCCTGGTGTCTTCCACCGGCTCGCTGGGTACGGCCGGACAGATCAACTACGCCTCCTCCAAGGCCGCCGTATCGGTCATGCCGAAGGTCATCACCGCAGAATTTTTCAGACGCGGGGTTGCTGACCGTATTCGCTGTTCTGCCATCGCACCCGGCTACGTGGCGACACCGATCCTGGAGGGCATGAACCAGAAGGCACTGTCCAGAATTCTCGACAATGTCCCCATCGGCCGCCTGATCGATCCCGACGAGGTTGCTTCCCTGGTCTGTGAGCTATACCGGAATGAAGCGTTGGCCGGGGATGTCTTTTTCATTCACGGCGGCTTGAGAATGGGTTCAAGAGGCTGAGCACCAACCTGACGAAAATCAGCAGATCAACTATCGATACTACCGGGAGGATTCCCATGAGCAGGGTCAGCATGATCGGAGCATACAACACGAAATTCGGCGCTTTTGTCGAAAAAGATAGAGATACCGGCAGCATTACCGATACAAAAACGTATTACGAATTCCTCATAGAAGCGGGTCGCGGAGCCCTGGAGGATGCGGGACTCGAGGCCAGAGACATCGATGGGATATGGGTGGGATCATGCTCTCCATCGCTGTTTGTGAATCAGGAGCATGTCGCGCCCCTGGCTCTGGAGGTCGCCCCCGAGGATTTTCGCTTTCTGCCGACTACCCGGACCGAGGGTGCCTGTGCATCCTCATCGGTCGCCCTCTACAACGCAGCATGGGCCATCGAGTCCGGCAGATTCAAAAAAGTGCTCGTTATCGGGGTGGAAAAGATGACCCTGCTGAGCACCAAGGAAACGACCCATACCCTGGCCTGCTCGTCCTACTGGCCCGAAGAAGGATCGCGGGGCATGACCTTTCCCGGACTTTTCGCCGAGTACGCCAAAGGATATGCGGCCCACTACGAATTACACGCCGGAAGAGCTGCAGAAGATGCTGGCCGCCGTTTCCGCCCTCGCCTACCGGAACGGGGTCGAAAACCCGCTGGCCCACTTCGGTAAAAACAGCCCTCCCGATCGTCTCGGCCTGTTCAGCCCCGAAGCGATTCTGAGCCTGCCCGAGACAGGAAAAGGCTCCAACCCGATGATTACCGAACCGCTGCGTCTGCACGACTGCTCGCTGATTTCAGACGGGGCGGCCGCCGTCGTCCTGGCCGAATCCGGTGAGGCCGATTCGATCAGCAGCAGGGTGGTCGATCTGGCCGGGCTGGGTATGGCAACCGAGCGGCTGCAGGAGAGCGTCAGGCCCAACATGCATGAACTGATCGCCGGGAAACTGGCTGTCAAGAGATCCTTCGAGGAAGCCGCTATCACGATTGACGATGTCGATCTTGCCGAAGTCCACGACTGCTTCACGATAAACCAGCTGCTCTGCACCGAGGCCCTCGGCCTCTCAGAGGACGGGAGAGCCGGTTGGGATTATCTGGAGGGACGCTACCAGGCTGATGACGACTGCCCGGTAAACCTTTCCGGAGGCCTGAAGGCAAAGGGTCACCCGGTGGGTGCCACCGGCGTTTCGATGCACGCCCTGGCATACAAGCAGCTGGTCGGTGAACCGATCGGCAAAGCCCCCGATAAGAAATCACCGGAGATCGGCGTGGTCTTCAATGTCGGCGGTTCAGCCGCCACCAACTGCGTTACTACCCTGAGGCGGCGAAAATAGACACCGGGGCTGGAACATCCGCGGCTCCGATGTCAGCTTCACATACCATTTTTCCGGGCTGAGGGCTCTGACCAATGACGCCAAGCGGACATGCTGACTATCCCGACGGTTTTTTCCGGACCCTTTTCGACAGCATGGAAATTGGCGTCATCGTCACTGATGCCGGCGGCATCATCACCTATATCAATCAGACATACGCCCGTTTTCTCAATATCGACGCCCAAAGAGCTCCTGGGTCTGCACGCCGCCGAGCTGGTTTCCAACACCCGCCTGCACATCGTCGCCCAAACCGGCCGGGCAGAGATAAATTACCCGCACAAACACAAAGATACCGGATATCTGGTGCACCGCGTTCCGATCAAGGAAAACGGGGCCGTCGTCGCCGTCCTGGGCCTGGTGCTGTTCGACAATGCCACCACTGCGGTACAGCTGGCAGAGAAACTTTCCTACCTGGAGGAAAAACTGGAACGCTATCAGGTAAAACTGTCTACCATTCACCAGGCCAGCCATTCCTTCGATCAGATCGTCGGAATAAGTGAATCCTTCAACGAGGCCAGCAGAGAAGCCCAGAAAGCTGCGGGCAATGGACTCCCCGTATTAATCACCGGAGAATCCGGCACCGGCAAGGAGCTCTTTGCTCACGCCATCCACCAGGCCAGCGCTCGGAGCGCCTATCCTTTTGTGAAGATCAACTGCGCGGCCGTACCCAGAGATCTGCTGGAATCAGAATTTTTTGGCTACGAGAAAGGCGCCTTCACCGGGGCGGACCCCCGGGGCAGAATCGGCAAGTTTGAAATTGCTCACCTGGGTTCGATATTTCTCGATGAAATCGGCGACATGCCCCTGGAGATGCAGCCCAAACTCCTGCGAGTTCTGGAGATGAAAGAAATCGAGCGGCTGGGAGGAAACAAGACCATACACTCGGATTTCAGGGTTATCGCGGCCACCAACCAGAACCTGGAAAATCTGATGAAAACCGGCCAGTTCAGACACGATCTGTTCTACCGACTCAATGGAATGCAAGTCAACATCGAGCCGCTGCGTCATAGAAGAGAAGATATCATTCCCCTTGCCTACCACTTTCTTCAGCATGGTGCGAAAGGACCGTCAGGCAAAAGTGTGCGTTTCGGCTCCAGGGTCAGGAAAGCGCTGGAAAGCTACGATTGGCCGGGAAACGGCAGGGAGCTGCGTTATTTGATTGAGAGCCTGCGCTGCCGTACCTCCGCATCACTGATTGAGTTATGAAGACCTGCCTGATCAGATAAAATCCTTTCCCGGTGTTTCGGAATTCAGCGACGAAGACGTCCCTGCGGGATTTCATCAGAGAGGCAGAAAAGTTTGCCATCAGAAAAGCGCTGGCGGAAGCCGGGGACAACAAGTCGAAAGCCGCTGAAATTCTGGGGATTCATCGAACCCTTCTGTACCGTAAGATGAAATACCTTGGCTTGAATTAAGCTGATCACCCTCCTCCGCCAAAGACATCTCATCAGCTTTATATCCTATTCATTCCCCTGAACAAATTTCACCTTGCATCTTTTTTCGTTAACCGACACAATATGTATCAATAAATAGACATGTAGCAGGAAGGCAACATATCTGTCATGAAACGAGCAACCGTTAAACCACCGTCACCGAGCAGCCTTTTCGATCGAATCGAGCCCGCCTCTGTCGAGCAGGAACTGGAGTCCCTGAAGCTCATCTTCGAAAATATCGGTGAAGGGATCTGCGTGATCAATACCGACGGCATCATCACCCATTTCAATCGCGCCTATGGGCGTTTTCTCAACCTCGAACCGGACCGGCAGATCGGCAGGCACATCACCGACGTGGTCGAGAACACCCGCATGCATATTGTGGCCAAAACCGGCAAGGCGGAAATCAACGACCGGCAGTCAATCAAGGGCCAGGACATGATCGTCCAGCGGATTCCGATAAAAAAAGATGGAAAAGTGATCGCCGTCTTCGGCCAGGTCATTTTCAAGGATGCCAAAGAGGTCGGCGTCCTCGCCCGCAAGCTGAACGAACTTGAATCCAAGGTCAGATTGTACCAGAAGGAACTCGATTCACTGCGCATGGCCAAATATTCCATCGACGATATCATCGGGGAAAGCAAAACCATTGATCAGGCCAGGATTGAAGCACTCAAAGCAGCGGCCACCAGACTGCCCGTACTGATATCGGGTGAGTCCGGAACCGGCAAGGAACTGTTCGCCCAGGCGATTCATAATGCCAGTGAGCGCAAGCAGAAACCGACTCATCAGGCTCAACTGTGCGGCGATACCGAGCGAACTGATGGAGTCGGAACTGTTCGGTTATGAGAAGGGAGCTTTTACCGGAGCACAGAGGAGCGGGAAAAAAGGCAAGTTTGAACTTGCCCACCAGGGCACCCTTTTTCTGGACGAGATAGGAGATCTGCCGCTGGAAATGCAGCCCAAAGCTATTACGGGCACTCGAGGAAAAGGAGTTTGAACGGGTCGGCGGCAACCGCGTCCTGCATTCCGATTTCAGATTGATTGCCGCCAGCAACCAGAATCTTGAAACCAAGGTCAAAGAACGAAGCTTCAGAGCCGATCTTTTCTACCGCCTCAATGTTATCCCCGTCCGCATTCCACCCCTGAGGGACAGGGGCCGTGATATTTTACTGATTGCCAAACATCTTATCCAGAAGATCACCGAGGAGGCGAGCAAGGAACCACTGCAGCTGACACAGGGGGCAGAAGAACTGCTGCTTAAGCATAACTGGCCGGGAAACGTCAGGGAACTCAACAATGTCATCGAACGGACGCTGGCCACCTGCGAAGAAGAGCAGATCCAGCCCACCCACCTGCCCTTTTATCTGTTCCAGAACAAAATATCACCGGGTGCAACCCAGCGATCGCTGCTGAAGGACGTGGTGGCGAAAGCGGAAAAAGCCGCGATTCTCGATGCCCTCAAGATCACCGGTTTCAACAAGGTGAGTGCGGCGGAACTGCTCGGCATCCATCGCACTCTGCTCTACAAGAAGATCAAAAAATACGCCATATCACTCACCCCTGACCAAGGATAGGCCTTTTCCACAACCAATTAGTTTCGTTCTGTTTCCAGCCGCAGTTGAAGCTCCATCCGTTCCGGCATAAATATCCTCCGATCCATCGTCCCCAAAGGTTCGGCGATGATCGGCTCGAAGTCCATCTGCTCGAGAATATCTTTTTGCAGGTCGAGGCCGGGGGCGATTTCTCTGAGCACCATGCCCTCAGAAGTCAGCTCGAACATACAGCGCTCGGTGATATAAAGCGCCTTCTGCCCCTGTTTGACCGAATATATTCCACTGAAGGTCACATGCTCAACCTCTCCGCTGACAAATTTGCGGGCCTTCCCTTCTTTCTCTATCCGCACGGCACCCTCGGCAATCGATATTTCCAGGCCGCCGGCGGTGAACGTACCGACAAAGACAACAGTTTTTGCCTTCTGACTGATATTGATAAATCCGCCGGCGCCGGCCAGCTTGGGGCCGAATTTGGATACGTTGACGTTACCGTGCCGATCGGCCTGGGCCATACCGAGGTAGGCAATATCAAGGCCGCCGCCATCATAGAAATCGAACTGGTATGGCTGATCGATCAAGGCCTCGGTGTTAACCGCCGCGCCAAAACTCAAGCCGCCCACCGGAAATCCGCCAATGACACCGGGCTCGGCTGTCAGAACGATCTGGTCGAGCAGTCCTTCCTCATTGACGACGCTGGAAACACCCTCCGGCATGCCAATGCCCAGGTTGACGATATCCCCCCTGGTCAACTCAAAGGCTGCCCGCCGGGCAATGATCTTTCTCGGGTTCATCACCATGGGCGGTATCGATGCCATCGGAATCCTGATCTCAGCGCTGTAAGCGGGGTTATATGCTTCGCCGAATGTCTGCCAGTGGTTGTCCGGATCTGCAACGACAACGTAATCCACCATAATGCCGGGAACCTGAACATCGCGGGGATTGAGGGTACCGTAATCAGCGATGCGCTCAACCTGGACAATAACCCTGCCGCCGGAATTTCTGGCGGCCATGGCAATGGCGAGCACCTCCAGCGTCAACGCTTCTTTTTCCATGGTCATATTGCCGGAAGGGTCGGCAGTCGTTCCGCGGATCAGGGCAATATCCACCGGGATGGTTTTATAGGCAAGATACTCCCTGCCATCGATCATCATCAACTCAACCAGGTCCTCGGTGGTTTTCTCATTTATCTTGCCGCCGCCGTTTCGCGGATCGACATAGGTGCCCAGACCTACCGTACTGATGGTGCGCGGCTTGTGGGCGGCGGTATCGCGAAACATGGTCGAGATAATACCCTGGGGCAGGTTGTAGGCGATGATTTTATTTTCCACTGCCTGCTTCTGCAGTCCGGGGACCAGCCCCCAGTGCCCGCCGATAACCCTGCCGACCATACCGGGATGACTGAAATGGTTGAGACCCCTCGTTTTACCATCTCCCTGTCCGGCAGCATAAATGAGGCCGAGATTCCGAGGCTCGCCGGAAGCCAGAAAACGCTCTTCGAGAGCTATCGCCAGATGTTCGGCAAAACCATTACCAACGAACCCTCCGGTGGCAATCATATCGCCGCTTTTGACAACCGCGACAGCCTCAGCCGCCGGTACAACTTTATTTCTTTTGCCCTCTGTCACGATTGAACCTGGTATCATGGACATCACGGATCACCTTTGAGCTGAAACAATATGAAATTAAGACGATCGATCCTCATCGATTTGCGATGATTTTAATGCAATAAATGCGCCCGGGAGAACTGCGGGGAAAAACTTCAGAGCCGACGTTGCCGTCTGAGCAATGGAAATCGCCCTGCCGGCAGTATTGAGGCTTAGTGGGAAAAAGAGAAGGGGCCTTCACATTGAATACGGCCCCTTCCAAGTTGCAGGCGGCGCGGTGAGATCGCGCTCGTCAATTATGTGTTAGACAGACCCGCGACAACTCCCGGGGACTGCCGGGGTTAGTTGTTTTTGTTATAAGCCGGTTTGCAGCTCTTGACTGACGAATTGATGCATCAGGCCTGTTTAAAGATAGAAAACAACGCCTTCCGCGATGAAGACAGTGATTCCTGGTTTTTGATAATCTCTTTCAACTCGCCCGGATCCAGATGTATTGCACCGCAATCTTCGTTGACGCAGATGTCGATCTTGACGTTGCCTTCGTCCACCTCGGCCAGGCTGGCTGTTCCGCAGCGAAAACAGTGATACTTGTGATCCTCGCGATAGGCGGCGTTGGCCGCTTTCGAGGAGTTGTCTCTCAAATTTTTGAGAAGTTCCTTGTCCCGCTCTGCAAAAAACGCTTCTTCGGATCCTTTTTTGGGCTGCAGCAGACTGACCGATACTTGTTTTCTCGCCATGAAATAATACCTCCGGTAGTGTTCGTTATAGTTATGAAACTCGTATAGGTAGAGTAAAAACGACCGTTGTCAAAGTCAATACGGGCCGCTCATAATTAGCGGCTGATTTGGCGGCCTGCATCTTGCTTATCATGGAAATCATTCTGGCCCGAGACGATTTGGTGATTAGTGTGAGTGAAAATCAGCGAGAAAAACATGGGTACCTCACAGAAACTCGAAGCCAGACTGCTCTACCTGAACCGACTGCATATCCTCCTGAGCGACCTGCAGCGGATCTGCATCGAGATGAGCGAGCGTACCCCGGACCGTCACCTCATATCCTATCGATTCATTCCGCCAGTCTGTGAAGACCTCTCGCCGATAAGCGATCCTGAAGATATGACCGAGCGCTTTGCAGTCGTCGGCTCGTACCGGCTCGTTCTCAAAGATCTGCCGTTTTACCCTCCGGATCTGGGCGTCCAGCCCGGCTGCAGCGAATGTTTCGAAACCGAAACGATTGCCCGCGGCCTGCGCAGGATGATCGGCGATCTGACCGGCACCTGGCACCGCGGCCCGCTCTGGGAGATATCCGGGGCCGGTCTCTACATCGAGTTGAAGCGCGAATATATTCTGCGCTACCTGCGCTACTTCCTGATCGTTGCAGAAGAGTGGAGCGTCGATGTTTCAGCCCGCCCCTGATCCGCGTTGCTCTCTTATTTCGAAGCCGCTGAAATGTTCTCAGGCTATGAGATAAACCGCTGCCGGATGAACCCAACAGTACACAACTGCATATTTTCTGAGATCGGGGAAAACAATTGCGGTATATTCTGCTCGAATCAGGTACATCGATCTCAGGTAGCTTAAGAATTGATTCCAACCGATCGCGCAGTTCATGAAAAAGATACTTCTCACCCTTCTTATTACCGCAGCCGCCCTGGCTGTTGTCTACTATTTCAACTTCACCGGCGCCGATGAGCAGGAACGGCCGCAGCGGCGGGCATCAGCGGTCGGGGTCGAGACGGCAACAGTCGAAAGCCGTGATCTCGTTGCAAAACGGGTTTTCATCGGCACGCTCGAGGCGGAGAACCAGTTCGATGCCGCCTTCAAGGTCGGCGGCCGGGTCCAGGAGATGGCCGTTGATCTCGGTGACTGCCTGAAAAAAGGCGAGCTGATTGCCCGGCTGGACAGCGAGGAATTTTCCCAGCAGCTGGCCCAGGCCCGGGCTGAACTCGACGTCGCCCGGGCCTCACTGGCGGAAGCCCGCAGCAGGCTCAAGGCTGCCGAACGCAATTTTGAACGTGCTGCTACGCTTCGGGAGAAGAAGGTATCGTCTGCAGCCGAGCTCGAGGCCTCGGAAACCGAAAAGCTCACCCAGGAGGCCGGAGTCAAGCTTGCCGAAGCCCAGATAGCGCAGCGTCAAGCGGCGCTGCGGGCCGCCGAGGTGCGCTTGTCCTACACGACCCTGTGGGCCGACTGGCAGCTGGGCGAAGATGATGTCTGCCGCTTCGTGGCCTCCACCCATATCGATGAAGGCGATACGATCTCCGCCAACACCCGGGTCGTCACCATGGTCGATCTCTCCGAGCTCAAAGCGGTCATCAATGTAGCTGAGCGAGACTACACCTTGCTGCAGATCGGCCAGAGCGCCCAAATCAGCGTTGATTCGCTGCCCGGCAGGAACTTCACCGGCACGGTCAAACGGCTGGCCCCCATTTTCGACAGCGCCAGTCGCCAGGCGCGGGTGGAAATTATCGTTCCTAATCCTGACTTCGTTCTTAAAAGCGGCATGTTTGCCCGTGTTCAGATAGAACTCGGACGGGCCGACCAGGTCCCTGCGGTTCCCGTCGACGCCGTTATCCAGCGGCTCGACACCATCGGCGTTTTCGTGGTCGAAGAGGGCAGCGCCCGTTTCGTTGAGATCCGCCCCGGCATCGAGGCGGACGGCTGGACCCAGGTTGAAGAACTGGAAGCGGGTCAGACGGTGGTAACCCTTGGCCATCACCTGCTCAGCGACGGAACCCCGGTGACCCTGGCCGAAGACGAGCCGGAACGATCAGAGCAACGCAAAGGCCCGGGCCGTCCCGAGCAGAAATAGGCCTGCCGCTATGAAGATCAGTTCGTTCACGACCGCACGTCCCGTTTTCACCTGTATGGTGACGCTGATTATCATCATCCTCGGGGGCGTCGCCCTTACCCGTCTGCCCATCGATCTGCTCCCCGAGATCGCTTACCCGGTGCTCAGCATCAATACCGAATACGGCAACGCCGCTCCCGAGGAAGTCGAGAAGCTGGTGACTGAGCGGATCGAGAGCGCCGTCTCGGTTATCCAGGGAATCAAGGAAGTCACTTCGGAATCTTCCGAAGGCAACAGCCAGGTGCGGGTCTCGTTCACCTGGGGAACCAATCTCGACGCTGCATCAAACGATGTCCGCGACCGGCTCGACCGGGTCATCGGTAGTTTGCCTGAAGAAGCCGAGCGGCCCCAGATAAGAAAATTCGACCCGAACAGCGCCCCGATCCTGATTTACGGTGCGGCATCGGATCTTGACCCGATCGAGTTGCGACGCCTCATCGATGATCAGATCAGCTACCGGATCGAGCAGGTCCCCGGCGTTGCGGCGCTCGATGTCTGGGGCGGTCTCGAACGGGAAATACGCATCGAAATCGACCCGGACCGGATGCGGGCCCTGCAGCTCTCACTCGACACCATCCGCAGCGCAATACGCGATGCCAACATCAGCCTGCCGGCCGGCACCATCGAGGCCGGCAACACCGAAATCAGGCTGCGCACGCCCGGTGAGCTTACCAGTGTCGAACAGCTGCTCGACCTGGTGGTCGATCGGCGCGGTGATGCACCTATCTACCTGAAGCAGGTGGCCGACGTCCTGGACACCCATTCGGAAATCACCCGCATCGTCCGGATTAACGGCCGACCCGGAGTCTACCTTGCGCTGCGCAAGCAGTCGGGGACCAACACGGTCCAGGTTGCCCGCCAGGCCAAGAAAGTGATCGACCAGATCAATATCGATTTTCCCCAGGTCGAGCTGATCTCGATTGTCGACACCTCCGACTATATCCAGCGTTCACTGGCCAACGTCGGCCGTACCATGGTCATCGGCGGCCTGCTCGCCGGGGTGGTCCTGCTCACCTTTCTGCTCAACCTGCGTGCCACCCTGGTGGTGATCACCGCGATTCCGGTGGCGGTGATTTCGACTTTTGCGATGATGTATTTCGGCAACCTGACCCTGAACCTGATGACCCTGGGCGGGTTGGCGCTGGGTCTCGGCATGATGGTCGACAACTCGATCGTCGTTCTGGAAAATATCCTGCGCCGCTTCCAGAACCTCAAGGAGAGCGCCGTGGAGGCCGCAGTCCGGGGCTCGAATGAGGTGACCGGAGCGATTATCGCCAGCACCTGCACGACCCTGGTCATTTTCGTACCGATGCTCTTTACCCGGGAAATTTCCGGCCTGCTCTTCAGGCAGTTCATGTACGTGGTCGCTTTCGCCCTGCTCTGTTCACTGCTGACCGCGCTGACCATCGTGCCGATGCTGACCAGTCTGTTTTTGAAGACCGGGGAAAAGAGGACGACGGCCAAGCCGCAGAATCGTCTTGTTGCCTCAATGGGCCGGGCCCACACATATTTCTATGACAAATATGAGTCAGCCCTGGCAGCGTGTCTGCGTAATCCATCAGTCTGCGTCATTGTCGTAATCGGTATGTTCCTCGGAACACTCGCCCTGATCCCCCGGATCGGCACCGAATTCATGCCCGCCTCGGACGAGGGGCAGGTGCGGGTCAGCGTCGATCTGGCCAGCGGTACCCGCCTCGAGGTGCTGGACCAGTTGATGAGTTCCATTGAAGAAACAGTAAAGGAATCGGTTCCCGAGATGCAGGCCATGGTCGCCAATATGGGTTCTTCGAGCGGGCGCGGCGACGCGGCGGGGGGCAGCATCCGCATCTCGCTGGTACCGATGCTCGAGCGGGAGCGCTCCAGCGACAAAGTCGCTTCGGATCTGCGCCGCCGGATCGGCACGGTGCCGGGGGCTGAAGTGCGCGTCCGGGCCGGCCAGGGACTGTTTCTGCTGTCCCGTCTGCTGGGCGGCGGAGAAGATAACCTCGAAGTCGAGATTCTCGGCTACGATCTCGATGTGCTGGACAACCTTGCTCTGACCGTCGAGCAGCAGATCCGGGAGATCCCCGGAGTGACCGATACCCGACGCGGCCGCCGCGACGGTGTTCCCCAGCAGCTGCTGGAAATCGATCGCGACCGGGCCGCCGACCTCGGCTTCAGCGTTGCCCAGATAGCCCGGGTCCTGGAGACGGCCCTTTCCGGCACCAGGGCGGGCCAGTTCCGGGACGGCAGCGGCGAAGAGGTCGACATCCTGGTCAAAGTCAAGGATGCCGAGCAGCTGAGTATCGAGGAACTGCTGACCCTGACCATCACCAACAACCGGGGCGAAGCCGTTTCACTGCGCAATCTGATGGTGCCGAGGCCGGGCATCGGACCGGTGGAGATCGAACGCAAGAACCAGCAGCGTATGGTCGACATCCGCGCCAACATAGCGGACAGGCCGCTCGGCGACGTCGCCGCCGAGGCCCAGAGGAGACTGGCCGAGATTCCCCGGCCGCGCGGCTACGAGATCATGCTCTCCGGCGATGTCGAGGAACAGGCCAAATCGTTCAGGGAAATGCTGATCGGCATTATTCTGGCGACCCTGCTCGTCTATATGGTGCTGGCCTCGCTCTATGAATCGCTGCTCTCTCCGGTCATCGTCATGCTCACCGTACCGCTGCCGCTGATCGGCGTGGTTCTGACCCTGCTGCTGACCGGCACCACCTTCAACATCCAGAGCTTCATCGGCTGCATCATGCTGGTCGGCATCGTCGTCAACAACGCGATTCTGATCGTCGACCGGGCCAATGTCCTGTTCCGCGAAAAAGGCAAGCCGCTCCTGGAAGCGGTTCAAAGAGCCGGCAAAGACCGGCTGCGGCCGGTGCTGATGACCTCGCTGACCACCATTCTCTCCCTGCTGCCCCTGGCTATCGGCATCGGCGAGGGCAGCGAGGCCCAGGCTCCGCTGGCCCGGGCGGTGCTCGGCGGGCTGCTCAGCGCCACCCTGATTACCCTCGTTTTTATCCCGGTCATGTATCTGCTCTTCAACCGCCGGGCCGAGCGCAGGCGCGCAGAAAATCAAGTGGGAGCCGCAGGATGATTCCTTTTCTGAGACTGCTTTTTGTTTCGGCAGCCGCCCTGCTGCTGTTCTCTTGTGCAGCGCAGGTTCCGTCCGACCGGATCGAGACCAGGCCGGTGGATCCGAGCGCACCCCCGGGCGGGATCGAGCAGCCGACTATCGGTGGAGCGGACCTGGGTAATGATCTTTTTTCGGAGCAGGCAGCTGAGCCGCTTCAGTTTAAGAAGCCCCAGTCCGAGCCCCCCGACCTGCCGCCAGGGGACATCCTGGATCTGACCCTGGAGCAGGCCGTGGTCACAACCCTGGTCCGTAACCGCTCGCTGCGCGTCGAGCAGTTCGAACCGGTACTTGCCTCTACGTTTGTGGAACAGGAGACAGCCCGGTTCGACCCGGTCCTTTTTGCCGGCGGCACTTATGAAAGCTACCGCGACCGCTCCCTCGACGATGTCGCCGCCCGCTTCTTCTCCATCGACGGCAGCCGCACCAGCCTTCAGGGAGGTGTCCGGCAGCGTTTTCTCAGTGGAACCGATGTAGCCCTGGACCTGTCCCTGACCAGCCGCGACGACGATCGCGCCGATTTCTCCGAGGAAGCCCGCGCCGGCCTGAACCTGACCCAGGCCCTGCTGCGCGACCGCGGCGTCGCGGTCAATATCGCCGCCATCCGGCAGGCGGAGACCTCGGAGCTGGCCTCGATCTATCGCCTCCGGGGTTTTACCGAAAACCTGGTGGCGGAGGTGGAAAACACCTTCTGGGATTACGCCCTGGCCCTGCGCCAGGTGGAAATTTTCGAGGAATCGTTCGAACTGGCCAAAAAACAGCTGGCCAACATCCAGACCCGCATCGAGGTCGGCCAGCTGGCCGAAACCGAAAAGACCGTCGGTGATGCCGAGCTGGCCCTGCGTGAACAGCAGCTGATTAACGCCCGCAACGCCCGGGAGCGATCCCGTCTGACGCTGCTCAGACTGCTCAACCCGCCAGGTGCTGACGGCTGGGATCGGCAGATTACGCTCAGCGAGAAAACGATCATCCCCGAGGTAACGTTGGGCAGCCCGGAAGAGCACGAGGCCCTGGCCGTTCAACTGCGCCCCGATCTCAACGATGCGCGCCTGCAGGCGCGCCGGGGTGAACTGGAAACGGTGCAGACGAAAAACGGCCTGCTGCCCCGCCTCGATCTCTTCATGATCCTTGGCAAGACCGGCTATTCCCAGAGTTTCTCGAGCAGCTTCGAGGATCTCGACGGACCGGGCTACGACTTCACCGTCGGTCTCGATTACGAATTTCCGCTCTACAACCGTGACGCATCCGCCCGTGACCGAAGAGCCCGGGCATCATACGACCAGGCGCTTGAATCGATAGAGAACCTCAGGCAGCTCATCTCTCTTGATGTCAGAAATGCTCTGCTGGAAGTGGAGCGCAGCCTGCAGCAGATTTCCGCCAGCGCCTCGCGCCGGGCCCTGCAGGAGGAGGTCGCCCGGGCCGAGACCATCCGCTTTCAGGTGGGCACGGTAACCGCGCTCGATGTCGCCCGGGTGCAGCGCGACCTGCTCGAAAGCCGGATCAACGAGGTGGAGGCCATCGTCAATTACCGCCAGTCACTGATCGACCTCTACCGGCTCGACGGCACCCTGCTGCTGCGCCGGGGCATCGAGGGGCCGGGGGCGGAGGCAATCGTCCTGCCGCCCCGGCAGCGCTCATCCGCAGCCAGATAAGTCCAAGTCCGCCAGAAAATCACCGCAGCACCCGGTTCCGATCATCCTGAGCGTATTTGTTTTCCATCGCCAGACGCTTATTGTATAGATCGAAAGGATGAATTAAGTCCATATTCCAGGCCAACGAAACACCAGTCCATGAAAATCCGCTACTCGCTTTTTATATCGCTCAACGTCGTTTTTCTTCTTCTCCTGTTTCTGCTGCTTTTCAGCGGCTGCGAATCAAACCGCGACTGGCGCACGGCCAGCCGCGATTCGGCGGGGATGGCGCCGGATCCGCAAGAAACGGCCGAGGCCGTCGTCCAGGTCTATGGCGCTGATGCCTGGGGCTGGCGCGGCTGGTTCGCCATTCACACCTGGATTGCCGCCAAACGCGAAGGTGAAGATATTTACACGGTATATGACGTGGTGGGCTGGCGCAGCTATCGCAACAAAACGGTGATGAGAGTGGCCCGGGATATTCCCGACCGTTACTGGTACGGTGCAAAGCCCGAGGTCCTGGTGGAACATCGCGGCGAAGGCGTGAACGAGCTGATCGACGCCATCGATCAGGCCGCCCGGAACTATCCCTGGCCGACCACTTACAAAGCGTTTCCCGGCCCGAACAGTAATACGTTCATCGCCTGGATCGGCCGGCAGGTTCCCGAACTCGAGCTCGACCTTCCCTTCTCAGCCATAGGCAGCGGCTACGTAAAGCGCGCCGAAAAATGAGGCCAGACTGACCGGCACCTGATTCATTTCAGATGAACCTGAGTGTTTCGAGACGAACCTGTTACGATTATTCTTGGCCCTGCTTTTCCTCCCAGCTCTCGATCACCTCTTTCGCCGCCCTGAAGGCTTCGATACCTGCCGGAACGCCGCAATAGACGGTCGACTGCAGCAGCACATCCTGAATTTCCGTAACCGAACAGCCGTTGCGCAGCGCCCCGCGGACGTGCGCCTTCAGCTCCGTCGAAGCCCTGAGCGCGGCCAGGGTGGCGATGGTGACGAGGCTTCTGGTTTTGTCCGGCAGAACCCCGTCGACCCAGATCTCGCCCCAGCAGTTCTCGGTCACCATTTCCTGCAGCGGCCGGGTGAACTCGGTGGCCGACGACACGGCCGTATCTACATACTCGTCGCCGAGAACTTTGCGGCGCGCCGCCATGCCGTCCTGGTATTTCTTCGACTTCATAACTTGTTCCCCTCCTGCATCACGTAATTCGCCGGTAGATATTCATTTTTCGTTTATTCTCCTGACATCGGCTCGAACCATTTCAGAGGCGCCGGCAAGCACCGTAATCAGCAGGACAGAAAGCGAAACACCGGCGCTCAGCGGCATCATCCGATCAGCCGGGGTACTTGCCTTCGATATAGTCGTTGAGGTGCTGGATCTCGACGTTGTGCACGGTCATCTTGGCTTTGACCACGTCGCCGATCGACACCAGGCCGACCAGTTCCCCGCGGTCGATCACCGGCAGGTGGCGGATCCTGCTCTCGGTCATGATCGTCATCAGCCCGTCGATAGCGTCTTCGGGCTTGACCACGATAATGTCTCTGACCATCACCTCGCTCACCGTCACCGTCGAGATATATTCGGGGTGATTGTGGATGGCCTTGATCACATCGTTGGGCGCGACGATGCCGATCACCTCGTCGAAATCGTTGACCACGACGAGTGATCCGACCTTGTTGCTGATAAACATCGAGACCACATCAACGAGCAGCATCGTCTCCTTGACCTTGATGACATGCGAGCCTTTTTCGGCAAGAATATCCTCTACTTTCATGCGCGTCTCCTCTCTTTTCTAGAGCCCGACTTTGAGCATTTCATATTCGGTCGAACCCTCGAAGAGCTCGGCGTACTTCTGCTCGTGCGCCCGGCGTTCATCACTTTCTTCGTAGCGGTCCCAGTCCTCTTTCGACTGCCACATGGATAAAATGATAACCGACCGCGGGTCGTCGTAATTCACCAGGGTCTCGGTGGAGATATACCCCTGGTGCCCCATCGCGTTGATACGGGCCTTCATCAGCATCGCCGAGGCGTCCTTCAGGGCCTCTTGCCTGAACCTTCTTCGGATCATGATTTTAACCGACATACGCTCCTCCCTGTGGATGACATCCGGGTTGAAAGGTGACATCGTCTGAGTCTCTATCAGGAAAACCTGAAAGATCTCAACCTGGCTCTATGCTAACGCCCCGATTAGTTTGCAGCAAGTAATTTGGCGCGATTAATGATATCCAAACCGTTGCAGAAAAAGGCCGTACGCACCTCTTTGTTTCAGACAGCTCATTACAGCGCAAACAGCTCCTGCAGAAGACGTGCGGTTTTTCCCTGGGTTTTCCTGCTGATCGTACCGAGCTTTCTTACGACTCGTCTCTTATCGACTGTTCGTATCTGATCAAGAATTATCTGCCCATTTTTACCATGAAAAGTGCAGCCTATTCGTGTTGGATAATTTCTTCCTTTCGTCGCCATCGGCACCACGATAACAGTGGAAATATGATGGTTCATTTCATTGGGTGAAATGACCAGGCAGGGTCTTTTTTTCTTTATTTCATGGCCAATGGCCGGATCGAGGTTAATGAGGATGACGTCAAATCTGTTTATTTCCATTCCCACTCATCCTCTTCCCACTCAACGGCCGGAAAATCGAGCAGATGATCATCATGGTTTTGAGACATCTTCTTAAATGATGAGGCCCAGTTTTTCCTGACAGTCACCGGTGCCTTGATAATCAGCTCCTGGTTGACGATCTCGAGTTCAACTTCCTTTTCAAATCCGCACTGATCCAGGACTGGTTTCGGGATCCTGATTCCTTGAGAGTTCCCGATTTTTATAATTGACGCTTTCATTGTGGCACCATATTTTATGTGTACATCTCTCGATTGTACCTACATTGTATATACGTGACACCCTTGCGTCAAATTTATTTCAGTAAACGATTATATGTCAGTGAAATTGAGCCAGGCCACTCTCTCATCTATCGCCCAATGCCTCCCGAACCGCTCACGGCGGTGCCAGGCAATGGTTGACAACCCGTAAATAATAATATTTATAATGACTTGCTGAAGTAACTTTATCGATACAGCCCTTTTAGTAGAAGATTTCAGGCACGATTGAAACGATTATCTTACCGCGAAACCGTATTCTCCATATACGGCCTCATCAATTTTAGAATTCTACCCATTATCTTCCTGGGAATCCCCCTGGCCTTCCTAACTGTTTATACGTGCAATGCGTCCGAGTTGTCTTCTGGACCTGAAAAAACTGTTAGCACCAATGTCTCTGCGGAAGACAGCACGTCCTCCCAAAAACCAAAATGGGGTGCAGGAATAGGCCAGCGCTACGCCCGATCTCCTTTTATCGGAGAGAATAAAGATGTTTTCGATGTCATCCCTACATTTTACTACGAAGGTGAACATTTTTTTCTGAGGGGTCTCGAGGGAGGAGCCCATCTCTGGGACAATGATGCTTTTGGCTTTGATTTTTTCATTGGGTATCGGTTCTTCGACTATCCGGATGATTTTGATGACATCCTCAATCGCAACACATTCGATGCCGGCCTGCGCAGCTACTACAATTTTGCCGGCAATACGCAGATTTCCCTGGATTTGATGACCGATACATACGGTCGGCTCTCCAGCGCCATCGAGTTAAAAACCGAATACTCAGGTAACCGCTGGTGGCTCACGCCGTTACTTGAATTCCGGGCAAAGTCCTCAGACTTCAATACTCGATACTATGGTCTTGATGTGGATACGCTTGATGCAGGTTTTGATGTAAGGACTGCCCTTGAATCACGTTTTCACGTCTGGAGTAATCTGCACCTTGATGCATCGATTGGTGCGCGCTTGTTTGATGATGCCACGAGCCGGAGCGCAGTGATGGACGACTCGATTGAATATATGGCGTATCTCGGTATTGGCTTTTATGAAGAGCCTGAATCCGTATCTCGCCCGACATTGATGGCCAAGCCATACATCCGCCTGGCTCAGGGCCGTGGAAACAGCTCCACACTGGAACAGATTTTCTCGGGCGATATACGAACCGATGAGGATGTTACCGTGAATATGACCTCGTTATTTTATGGCCACCCCGTATCAGATACGCTGTTTCGCTTACCCATTGAAGTTTACCTTTCCCCGGGATTAGTGCATCACTATTCATCTGATTCACAGGATAGTGCCACAGAGTTTGTTTTAAGCATAAAATTCTACTATACCATCCCCTTACCATGGCGTGTTCGGCTGGGGGCCGCTGAAGGAATTTCATACATTGACTCAATTACCTATTATGAACAACAAGGATTGGATCAAGTTGATAAAAATGGTAGCCGTCTGCTCAATTATGTCGATTTGAGTATTGATCTCAATTTAGGCGATATTTTCCCGTTCAAGGCCATGGAAAACCTCTGGTTCGGATATGGGATTCATCACCGATCCGGTATCGGCGGATCATCGTCAACATTTGGAAATCTGTCAGGAGGAAGCAACTATAATACCCTTTATCTGCAGTATGCTTTTGATTTCTAACGAAAATACCCTGCTTTTCCTGCATCTTTATTTTTCACGCCAGTAATCATTTGGCGCTGAAGAAAAACACCTTATGTTTGTAAGGAGACCGGTGGTATGTGCACTCCGGCCATGATTTCTGATTCTTGTCCGTCCGAAGCTTTGAAAATGCATCCAGATAGCTGTCGAGCATTCCGCACATCGGCCCCTCCTTAAGTCATGTTCCTGATTTTGCAAAGCACCCGGAAGTTTTCGCAAAAAAGGTGATTTACCGCAATCCCCCTACAATGTAGGACAAAATCTATTAAATAACATAAGCATAGCACCCTATCACAAATGCGGTATACTTTTAACCAGGAACGGATGTGCAAAGATAAACCTTTAGTTGAGAGCCTGATCCATCATGCCTGAAGATAAAAAAATTGCTCTGTTGATCGACTGTGACAACGTCAGCCACACCGCCATCGAGGGGGTTATTGACGAACTCTCCAAGTACGGCAAGGTCAACATCCGCCAGGCCTACGGGAACTGGAAAAGCGTCCAGTTGAAAGGCTGGGAGGAGAAGCTCCACCCGCACGCGATAAAGCCGATCCAGCAGTTCGCCTACACATCGGGGAAAAACGCCACGGATGCGGCAATGATCATTGACGCGATGGACCTCCTCTACACCCAGGAACTCGACGGGTTTGCATTGATGACCAGTGACAGCGATTTCACACCGCTGGTCATGAGAATTTTGTCAAACGGGATCTCCGTCTACGGCTTCGGGGAGAAAAAGACACCGCTGCCGTTCGTAAACGCCTGTTCGCAGTTCATTTACACCGAAAAACTCGAGGAGGAAGAGGAAGAAGAATCTACCGAAACGAACAACTCTAAAAAATCCAGGAATGAGTTGCGCGGAGACGCGGCACTGGTAAAATTACTGAGGACCGCGGTGGAACAATGCGCCAATGAGGACGGCTGGTCTCATCTGGGCCGTATCGGTCAGTACATCTCCAACAAGACCTCGTTCTCACCGGTCAACTATGGCTACAAGAAGTTGAGTGATCTGATTCGAGTCAGCGATCTCTTTGAAATTAAAATGAAAAATGACAACACCGGCGTGTATATCAGAGATCCAAGAATATCTGGTTAGCAGCTGAGTTGCCGGAGACTTATTTCTGGAAACATGCAACAGATACATGGCCATGGCTGAATACACCGAAGAGAAATGCTCCAAATGCGGTCAACGACTTCGTATCCCCGAGGATGTGGGCGGCATACTCATGGCTTGCCCATCCTGTGGCGAGAAGTTTCACTCCGACTTCAAGATCGCTTATACCAGGCAGGTCAAAGAACATCGAGGCTGGTTCACGACAATCTTTGAGCTGCCGTATAAAATCCTGAGCTCTATTGGCCGGCGTATCTTTCCCAGGTAGTTCCAGACCGGAAGTAACAGACGCATATTGATTGGGAGGTTAAAATGAGTCTTTTCTTCATTATCAGCACCACCAGGGTCGTGGATGAGGCCAGGTACAAAAAATACATCAAGCTGGCCAGACCAATCCTCGAAAGCTATGGCGGCGAGTACATCCTGCAGTCAGGCACTATCATCGCCTCGAAGGACTGGGATGCTGCAGGGATCGTCATCATCAGGTTCGACAGCAAAGCGAAAATGGATGAATGCTTTCAATCCCCTGAATATCGGGAAATTGTCCCCCTCAGAGAAGGATCTGTCGAATCAAGATTTGTCATGGTGGAAGAATGAGAAGATGCGGAACCTGCTGCCGCAATCTTGAGGAGCCCAGCCATGGATGAATTTGAAGACGATCCCCTCGATCTGCTCGAAGACGACGGCGACGGCGTCATTGAGACCATTCTGCTGCTCGATGAGGACGAGAAGAAAACGGATCAGCTCAGAACGGGATGTGCCGTCCTTCTGCTGGCGGCGGCTTCAACGGTCGGCGCCGGCTGGTGGATGACCAGGATGTTCTTCACTTGAAAGCAGCCAAAAAGAAATGATCACCGAAAAACTATTACATGATATCAGGGATCAGTTCTGCATTGACTGGTCAGGCATTCACGGAATCAGTCACTGGGCCCGGGTCTATGAGATCGGCATGAAGCTGGCGGCGCATACGGGCGCAAACACGACGGTGGTTCAGCTTTTCTCCGTGTTCCACGATTCCTGCCGCTACAGCGAGGGCATTGATCCCCGGCACGGCCCCCGCGGCGCTGAGCTGGCAGAACTGCTTCGTTTCAGCCACCTTGCCGCCCTTACGGATGAAGAATTCAACCTGCTGCACACCGCCTGCCGACTGCACACCTCGGCAGCCAGCCATGAAGACATCACCGTCCAGACCTGTTTTGACTCAGACCGCCTGGATCTGGGCCGCGTAGGAAACATTCCGGACCCGAAGCTGCTCTGCACCAAAGCCGCTCAATCAGCGGAGATGATTTCGTGGGCGCTGGAAAAGAGCCAAAGCGTCAACCTACCTGTCAATATCGTATCGGATATCGGTGGTTTCAGAACAGCCGATTACAGAACAGGCATCGTCTCCAGGAAACAGGAGAACAGCTCATGTTCATGACCGCCGGCAGGATCAAACTCGAGGGCAAGCCGGTGCTGAAACTCAATATCCATGAATATAGTGAAAGCGACCTATCATTTCTGGACGAACTCGGTATCGACCTGATCGACGAAGATTTCGCCAGCTGCAGATATAAACTCATTCAAAGCCAGGAGGAGTTTATCGGCATTCGCACCGCGATCTTCAAAAGATATGAAGTGACCGAAAAAGGCCCCCGGGCATTCCTGACCTTGAAATAGATCGTATATGGTCTCATTCAGGGTCAAACCCTGCTCCCTTTCAGATTTGAATAGTGCCCCCTTTAACTGCATTATTTACGGGAGGCGTTTTTCTCTTTACAGGCTACCTTGAAAAATTATCTTTTCACCATAACTCTTAGTTGCAGATGAAAATTTTATCCATGAAATATCAGATTTATGTCTGTGGTAATGATTTTCCTGTGCGCCTTAATTTTGAGCTAAAACCCTAATTTTACAAGGCCCCCTAAAGGAGGAATAAATGGTTGAGGCTTACCTGTTGTCGCTGTTCGGTGGTATTCTGATTGGTTTTGCCGCCAGTCTTCTGCTGTTGTTCAACGGAAAAATTTTCGGCGTGAGCGGCATCGTCGGCGGGGTGATCAGCCCTCAAAAAGGGGAAACGGCCTGGAAGATTGCGGCAGTGGCCGGCCTGATTCTCGGCGGCCTGCTGATGGGGTTACTTCGCTTTGAAGTTTTTTCGTCTGTTCCGCCCCCGTCGACAACTATTCTCGTTGCCTCAGGGCTGCTTGTCGGCTTCGGCTCAAGGCTTGGAAATGGATGTACAAGCGGCCACGGCGTCTGCGGGGTTGGCAGGTTTTCCCCTCGCTCGATCACGGCAACCGCTCTCTTCACTGTTGCCGGCATACTTGCTGTTCTGGTAATCAGGAATTTTGGCTGGTAGGAGCTAAGGATGAAAAATATTATTGTCGCCTTTTTTACCGGATTTCTCTTTTCAATCGGACTGGGCGTATCCGGAATGACCAAACCGGAAAGAGTTCAGGGGTTCCTGGATATTTTCGGTAACTGGGATCCAAGCCTGCTCTTTACGATCGGCGGAGCTGTAGCTGTCTACGCCATCATGTTTCGGATTTCAAAAAAATTTCACAAACCCTTTTTCGCAGACAAGTTTTTTGTTCCCAGCAAACGGGAACTTGATCCAAAACTACTGGCCGGCAGCGCGCTGTTCGGATTTGGCTGGGGGCTTTCCGGCTATTGTCCCGCGCCGGCCATGGTGGCTGCAGGAGGAGGCGTCGTCCCGGTGCTGGTTTTTCTTTTTTCCATGCTCCTGGGAATGTGGGCCTTCTCCATCACCGACAGACACTATCTCAGTAAAGGATGAACTCTAGAAAATACACTCCAGGAGGGCAAAATATGAAAACCGTTCAAACCTTTTTCGACGAAGTCACGTACACGCTGACGTATATTGTGTTTGACCAGGAAACAAGAGACGCCGTAATCATCGACCCCGTCTGGGACTATGATCCCCTGGCCTCCGAGATGTCATCTGACTCGGTAGACAAGGTCATCGATTTTGTAAAATCCAAGAATCTGCGGGTTCACTATATTATGGAAACGCACGCCCACGCCGATCATCTTTCAGGCGCCCAGCTTCTTAAAAAAGCTATCGCAGGATCAAAAATTGCGATCGGAGAAAACATCACAACCGTTCAAGAGACCTTTAAACCCGTTTTCGGTATGCCGGATAATTTCAAAACCGACGGCAGCCAGTTTGATCTTCTGATGAAAGAAGGGACCAGCGTTTTCGCCGGAAGCATCAAAATCGACGTCCTCTACACTCCCGGACACACGCCGGCATGTTCCACCTATCTGATTGATGATTGCATTTTCACCGGCGATGCCATGTTCATGCCCGATGGCGGCACAGGGCGATGCGATTTTCCGAAGGGAAGCGCCACCGACCTCTACAAATCAATAACCGAGAAGCTCTATTCTCTGCCCGATTCCACCCGCGTTTTCGTCGGACACGATTACCAGCCGGGGGGAAGAGATCTCGCCTTTGAAACCACTATTGGCGAACAGAAGAAGCACAATATTCAACTCCCCGAAGGCCGGACAGAAGCCGAATTCGTTGAATTTCGCTCAACACGCGACGCAACGTTAAAGATGCCGAAGCTCATTTTTCAAAGCGTCCAGGTCAACATCAACGGCGGGAACTTTTTGGGGGCAAAAGAAGGCACCGGATTTTTTCATATTCCAGTAAAGTTAGGTTGACAGGCCCTTAGCACTGGCTGGATTGTAATACGCTATCAATTTGACACGTTGACACATTAATACGTTGATTCATTGACAAGGGTGTCGCGAGTTGCTACTTTTGTGGCATAAAGAGACATCTTTACTTTTTTGTTACAGTTCGGCCACTGAGATGGAGGATGTTATGTCAACAAAATCGATAAGACTGAATTCTGAATTAATTTTTCAAGCCAAATCGGTCGGTCATATTCAGAATCGATCAGCCCCCAATCAGATTGAATATTGGGCAAACCTGGGGAAAATCATATCTTCTGTGATTGGAATGGAAGATGCCTTGGCAGTAGTACAAGGATTAAAGAAATTGCGAGTAGAACCGGAACAATCCACCCATGTTGATTCGGATGCAGTTTTCAGCAGCCTGGAAGATGATCGGGCAAAAGGGTTTGTTGATAAACCTATCACTTCAGCACCCTTTTATTTTGAAGCCAGTCAGAAATCGCCCGGACTTCTTGATAAAGTTGATTCCCATACTGGAGAGAGAAAAACTGGAAAATTTGAATCCGGTACATTTACTGAGATAAATGTCTAGAGAGAAACAGCTTTGGATTTTAGCTGGTGGAAATGGTGCCGGTAAGACGACATTTTATCAGCACTATCTGGCGGGCTTCGGCATCAGGTTTGTCAACGCCGATATAATAGCCAAAACGATGAGCCCGAAGAATCCCGAGGGGCTCAGTTATGAAGCAGCAGCAATTGCTGCATCCATCAGGGAAGATTTACTCCATGAGGGAATTTCGTTTTGCTTTGAAACCGTATTTTCCCACCCATCAAAGATAGATTTTATAGCTAAGGCAAAGAGCCTCGGTTATGAGATTATATTAGTTTACATACATTTGATCGACTCAAGTTTGAATGAAGCCAGAGTGCACCAGCGCAGAGCAGAGGGTGGACATGGTGTGCCGATAGATAAAATTCACTCCCGTATTCCCAGGACGATGAAACACATTAAAACCGCTTTGAGTTTAGCCGATGAGGCATGGATTCTGGACAATTCTTCAGAAAAGAACAGATTTCAACAAATAGTTGTTATGAAATCAGGTAAATTCGAAGCAAAAGTTGAGTTTTTACCGGATTGGGTTACAAAAATACTTCCAGTTGACAGCTAATTTCATTTGGAAAAGTTACGTGTCCATCATTGTTGACTGCGCGATTGATCTCAGCAGTCGAGCACATGAAATCCCCGCCCTGACCTTAAAAAATAGAGTCGCACAGATATACTGATCGTAAAAATGCCGGAACGCTTCAATCCATCTTTTCGTCGCTGCACAGGAATCGACTGCTTGGGTGCCGAACCACCCGACTCCAGCCTGAAGGGGCTTCGGGTCGAAACTGAATGAAGCAGCAAACAAGTGGCGCTCTGTTTGCCAGCATTTCGTTTAAGTGCATGGATCAAAAAATGCTGACACGTCTCAACCAGGTGATTGTTCAGTGCAATCATAAAACTTGAAATCCCAGCAGAGGTCATCAAATGTTTGTCGTAACCGTCGATTTTGTAATCAAGCCTCATTGTGAAGCAGCCTTTGTCGAAGCTATGAATACGCAGGCATACAACTCGCTGCACAACGAAGATGGATGCCTGCAGTTTGACGTCTGCCAGGATCTTGAGGATCCCCGGAAGATATTTCTGTATGAGGTGTACCGCGATGCTGCGGCATTCGATATACACCTGAAAACCGACCATTTCCTCGATTTTGATGCGACGGTTCGTGACTGGACGGCAGCTAAGACGGCCCGGCAGTGGCAGCGCATATCGGCTTAGACTTCTCTTCTGCTCTGAAGCTATTCGTCTCAATACAGGTCCGTGGGAATATGTATCAGACTGAAAGTTCAGATCTTCAATAATTCCCTACAGCTGCTCAATATTAACAAAAATCGTTTCAAGAGCAGAAAATTATGGAGACTTTTCTCTGTAATTTCAGTCAGGCATTAATATTCCATCCTGTTTCCCCGTACCTCTTCGCCGGCAATCAAACCTGTACATTTATTTATTATTTTAGCTACTTATCCGTTTTTTCACGGTGGATTTATTTGCCGTAACAACAAAAGTTGAAGGCAGAATCACTTTAAAGTATACCGTATACCAACACTCAAATACCCAAGAGAGTCGACGTAGTGCGCAAACAAATATTTGATCAAATATTTTCATTATAAATAATTGTTTTAATTATATAATTTAGTTTTTATACTGGTCTTGTAGAGAAACGGGCAAGACAAATTTTTCTTGACACGTTATCACCCTGGTATACAATTGTGCAAAAATTCACTGAGCGGATACCCATGATGAATACGAGAGTAGTTTTTCCAGCAGCATCGGCCTGTATCGGAATCCTTTGGGTTGTCGTCGGGCTCAGCAAGTATGGGTGGTATGTCGATGAAAAGCCCGCCAGCGGCTTTTTCCCCATTCTGATTGGCGGCCTGCTTGCCTTCATCGGTATTCTCGCCGTTTTGAGCGAGCGTAAGCAATCGCCACCTGAATTTATTTCTGCATATATGCACCCGCTTCTCGCCGCCGTTTCAGTTGTCTTTTTCGCCCTGATCATCGGCTTCTTCCCGGCCCTGACGCTCTATGTGTTCGGCTGGCTGAGGTGGTATGAAAAATACTCTGCGCGCTTCAGCTTGATTGTGACTGCCATCGCGATCGCCTTGATGTATGGCATTTTTTCCATGTGGCTACGGGTGCCATTTCCAATGGGACAACTATTTGAAATGATCCAAAATTAACAGGAACAATGGAAACACTTCAGCTCTTGATGGGCGGCTTCGGCACGGCCCTTTCGGTGGAAAACTTTACGGCGGCCGCTATTGGGGCGTTTCTGGGAATTCTGGTTGGAGCCATGCCTGGCATCGGGTCATTGGCCGGAGTGGCGCTTCTGCTGCCGCTGACCTTCAAATTCAACCCGATAACCGGCATGATTATGCTCTCCGCCATTTATTATGCCAATATGTATGGGGGATCTTACAGTTCAATTCTCATCAACATTCCAGGCGATACGCCGGCGGTTATGACCGGCCTCGACGGGCATCCGCTGGCCAAACAGGGAAAACCGGGGATCGCTCTTTTCACGGCAAATATCGCATCCTTTATCGGCGGCACCATCGGTATCATTATCCTCACCGCTATCGGTCCCGGACTGGCCCGGTTCGGGCTCAAGTTCGGCCCGGTGGAAATGGCGGCACTGCTGATGGTGGCCATGACTTCTCTGGGCTGGCTGCTGGGCAGCAATCCTGTTAAAGGACTGGTCGCCACCCTGCTGGGTATCATCATGGCGACGATGGGCTTTGATACCGTAGTCGGAACACCACGTTATGATTTCGGGTCGATCTACCTGCTTGGCGGTATACCGTTCATCCCTCTGGTAATTGGTATTTTCGGCTTTTCCCAGGTCATAGAGATGATGGAAATGCGTCACAAAGCGCCAGAGTTTGATACCGACAAGTTGACGCTGAAAGACAGTCTGCTTTCCAAAAATGAGATGCGGCGCATTATTGCCCCATCGCTGCGCTCCAGTATCCTGGGAACGTTTATTGGCGTACTTCCCGGAGCTGGAGCCACCACCGGCGCGTTTCTCAGCTATATGCAGGAAAAACGGATCGGTAAAAAGGGCGAACTCCTTGGAACGGGCAGAATCGAAGGGGTCGCTGCCGCGGAAGCAGGCAACAATTCAGCAGCTGCCGGAGCATTCGCACCGCTTCTCTCTCTTGGTATTCCCGGTTCCGGGACGGGCGCTGTTCTTCTCGGCGGGCTGATGATGTACGGCCTCAACCCCGGACCATTTCTTTTTCAGAACCAGCCGGAATTTACCTGGGGACTGATTGCATCGCTTTACGTTGCCAATATTATCACCCTGGCCGTTGCCCTGATGATTATTCCGTGGCTGATAAAAATCCTCAAGATTCCGGCTTCTGTGATGATTCCGATCATCACTACGGTTTGCATCATGGGCAGCTACAGCGCCAATAACTCGCTGTACGGCATCGCAATAATGCTGATCGCAGGAATACTTGGATTCCTGATGAAGAAATATGGCTACCCGATCGCTCCACTGCTCCTGGCGTATGTTCTTGCCCCAACGCTTGAAAAAAACTTTCGCCAGGCGCTGCTGATTTCTGACGGCAGCATTTGGATATTTTTTCAAAAACCAATCGCCGCCGTACTGGTCATATTTCTACTCATAACCGTGACCTCACCGCTCATACGGGTGATCATCGGTCGTTTCAAAACCAAAAAACAAGGAGGAACTACATGAAACGCTTATTTTTTCGCAGTGCAATGCTACTCGCCGGCATCGGCATGGTATTCATGGCCGGCCAGGCCGCGGCCAGCGACTGGAAGCCCGACCGCACCGTCACATGGTACTGTACGTCAAGCCCGGGCGGAGGGTCGTCAATCTTCACCCAGACAATTATCGAGATCATCAAAGAGCTGGGGCTTGTTGAAGAGGACATCATCATCAATTACAAGACTGATGGCGGCGGCGCTGTCGGGAGGCGCGAGGTCAGTAGAAAGAATTCGGGCGGCCACACGCTGTTGACCTTCAACAATGGCGACCTGCAGCCGCTCGTTCAGGTAGAAAGCGGCGATCTGGATATGTTTACGCCGCTTGCCGTCATGGCGACCGATGGCCAAATCCTCCTGGTTCCCGAGGATTCCCGCTTCAAAACAGGAAAGGATCTCATAGACGCACTGAATAACGGCGAGCGGGTCATAATAAACGGCTCCAAAGGTGATGACCTGAACCTTTACAAGCGTATCGAGTCTGAAGTGGGCGGCGATCTCGAGTATCTGATGAATGATTCGACCGGCGACGCGCTGACCCAGATACTGGGCCGCAATGCCGACGCGGTTATCGCCAAACCGGCAGCATCCTATGAGCTGGTCTCCGCCAAAGAGCTGCGCCCCCTTATCGCCGCAACCAGGGACGGTTTTGGCGCACCGTTCGAGGCTCCGACCTTCAAGGAACTCGGATTTGACATCGAACTCACCGTCTATCGCGGGATCGTGGGCCCCAAAGACATGCCCGAGGAAGCGGCTGCATTCTGGTCAGATGTCTTTGCTCAAGTTGCCAAAAGCGAAAAATGGCAGGAGGGATACCTGAAGAGATTTCTGCTGACCGACAATCATCTCCCCTATGATGAGGCAATCGGCTACATGCAGGACTTCGAGGATATCTACACGAGTGCCAAATAGAGGATAAACGGCGCGTACTATAAGGACAAAGAAGCGGTGAATACCGTTTCTTTGTCCTTTGCCACGATAGTAAACCAGTTTTCTGAGAGGTCAATTTATCCGCAACTGAGCCGCGGTCTCTCCTCCCGCACCCATGCACATCGCCGCACTGAACGAACCCGTGCAGCGGTGGCTATCGATTGACAGCGCAGAGATCGGCAATAGTTAAACGACACAGACAAGCGACTTCCATGACCAACAAAAAACCACGAATTGCTCTCATAATGGGCGACCCATGCGGAATCGGTCCGGAGTTGGCCGTCAAGCTGCTGGCCGATCCGGAAACGCTGAAACAAGCCGACGTCATCACCGTATCCGGGCAGCACGTATTCGAGGACGGTATGAAGGCAGCCGGCCTCCAGATAGATTATCGCCTGATCGACGACATTACCGCACTTTCAACCGGCGAAAACCTGCCGCTGCTGCTTTCCAGCCCGGCTCTTTCCAGGGACGACTATAAGCTCGGTGAGGTCTCGGAAAAATCGGGGAGGTATCAGCTCCAATGTCTGGCCAGGGGCCTGGAGCTGTGCCGCAACGGTCAGGCCGACGCCATCTGCTTCGCACCGCTCAATAAAGAAGCCATGCATCTGGCCGGACTGGAGCACGAGGACGAATCCGGTTTTTTCATCGACCAGCTCGGCCACCAGGGTGAATTCGGTCTGCTCAATACTTTAGGAAACCTCTGGACCTCGCGGGCCACCTCCCATGTCGCCCATCGGCAGGTCAGTGAGCTGTTAACCAAGGAATCCATTGTCGAGGCCACCCGCCTCCTGCATGCCGCGCTGCTCGCCAGCGGTAACGGGAATCCGAAGATAGCGGTGGCCGGACTCAACCCCCATGCCGGGGACGGCGGCACGTTCGGTACCGAGGAGATAGATATCATCGAACCGGCGGTCAGGCAGGCCCGGGCAGAGGGAATCGACGTTTCCGGCCCTTTTCCGCCGGACACGATTTTTTTGTCGGGGCGGGACGGTACCTATGATGCGATTGTAACCATGTATCACGACCAGGGCCAGATCGCCATGAAGCTGATGGGATTCGACCGCGGCGTTACGGTCCATGCCGGACTGCCGTTTCCGGTAACGACTTCCGCGCATGGATCTGCAATGGCTATCGCCGGCCAGGGTATCGCCAACGTCAACGCGCTGCGGCACGCTTTTCTGCTGGCCAGTTCAATGGCTATCTAAAGCTCGGCAACACCTATCAGGAGGAAGTTATAGTGTCTCTTAGAATCGGCTTCACCGGACTGGGGCTGATGGGCCACGGTATGGCCGCAAATATTTTGAAGCACGGTTACCCGCTGACGGTCCTCGCCCACCGGAACAGAAAACCGATTGAGGATCTGGTCGGAAAAGGTGCCCGAGAGGCTGCAGACATCGGTGCTCTGGTCGAATCCAGCGATATTGTTTTTTTCTGTGTCCGGGGGGCTGAAGAGGTGGAGCAGCTGGTTTACGGCGACAACGGCGTCATGGCCAATTGCCGCCCGGGCCTCATCCTGATCGATTCTACCACCAGTAACCCGGTGTTGAGCAGGCGCATAGCCGCTGACCTCGATGCCCGCAAGGCGGCTTTTGTCGACGCACCGGTCACCAGGGCTCCCAAGGACGCTGAAGCCGGGAGACTGAACAGTCTCGTTGGTGCCGAAAAAAAGATATTTGAAACCATCAAGCCGATTCTGGCCTGTTATTCCGAAAACATTGCCCATTTTGGGCCGCCAGGGACCGGACACAGTGCGAAACTGATAAACAATTTCATTTCCTGCGGCTATACCGCGCTCATCGTCGAAGGACTCTCACTCTGCTACCAGTCCGGCGTCGATGCCGAGACACTGTATCGGGTCATGGCCGCCGGAGGCGCCGACAGCGGCGTCTTGCGGAAAATGGTGCCGCCGCTGCTGAAGGGCGACGTTACCGGACACCAGTTTACCCTGAGCAATGCCTGCAAGGATGTCGGTTATTTCCAAGAATTTGCCGAGGGTTTCGGATTCAACAGCTATCTGGCAGATTCATTGCTGGCGATCTATCGATCAGCCGTAGAGGCGGGGCTCGGTGACAAAATGATGGCGTCGCTGATGGAGCTGCACGGCAAACCTCCCGGAACTCAGCAAAAACAGGAGTAATCAGACGTGAAACTCATCGGTCTGGTGCATACCACCCGGCTTGTCGTCGACCCGCTGCATGAGGTCATGAAACGCTCCCTGCCGACTGCCGAACTGAGCCATGTCCTCGACGAGGGCATCTTGAAACGGCTTGCGCTGCTGCAGGAAATTACGCCGGAAATTGTCGACTGGCTCACCTCGATGGTGCGTTCGACCGAAACAGTCGGGGCCGATTGTGCGATCGTCAGCTGTTCGTCGCTTTCGCCATGCGTCAATGAGGTCCGCAAGCGGATCACCATACCGGTGCTGAAAGTAGATGAACCAATGGTCGAATTCGCCGTCGCCCAGGCTGATCGAATAGGGCTGCTGATGACCAATCCAACCACCGAAAAACCGTCCAGACTGCTTTTCGACGAGGTTTCAGAGCGGCTGAGCCGCTCCCCGGTGTTGATTCCCCGCTTGTGTTCAGATGCGTTTGAAAAATTGAGCAGAGGCGATATCGCTGGTCATGATACGACGGTCGTCAGCGCCGTTGAGCAGCTGCTCGAGGAAGTCGAATTGGTGATGCTGGCGCAGATCTCGATTGCCAGGATCAAGGACAAGCTTGATCCGAAGGTGGCCGGCAGGGTCCTGTCCAGCCTTGATTTTATCGGTCCGAGAGCCGGGGAAATTCTCAACGGCAGTGCCGCCGAAATGAAAATCGCTGAGCCATGAACAAGATCGATATGAATTACAATGGCCTGTCCGGCCAGGTTTACGTCTATATCAAACAGATGATACTGTCCGGCGAATTGAAGGCCGGCGAGAAGATACACGAGGAAAAGGTCGGCCAATTGTTCGGGGTGAGCCGCACCCCGATCAGGGAAGCGCTCAAAAAACTGAGCGAATACGGCCTGGTCAATCTGAAGCCGCGCAGCCATGCCGTCGTCGCTACGTTGACCAGGGAAGAAGCCGTTCAGCTCGCCCACATTCGGGCTCAACTGGAATCACTCTCGATCAAGCAACTGGCGGAAACCGGCAAAACTCCTGATTTCGACCACCTCGACCGGCTGGCCGAAGAATGCGACGCACTGATCGCGGCTGGAAATGTAGCACAGACATTTGAACTGGACAGCACCTTGCACCTGGAAATAGCACGCCGGACAAAAAACGTTCATCTATACGAGATAATTGAAAAAATTGATGCAAAGATTCAGTTGTCGCGGCTCATTATCAAACTGCCGATCGATCGGTTGGAAACATTCATCAATCAACACGCCAAGATCATCCAGGCGCTGAGAAAAAGAGATCGGGAATTGTCCGAAACGTTGATGCGCCATCATATCCTGCATCAGTTGAGTTATTTCTAAGAATTCGGCAGACGTCCATAAATCTTATAATCAACAATCATATAGTTTAGAGAAAGGTCATGGAACGCGCGCACACACATCTGCTCGGTATCGATATTGGCGGTACGGGCACCAAAGCAGGCGTGTTTGCTCTGGACGGTAAACTGGTTGGCAGCGGCTATGGAGAGTACCAGATGATCAGTACGTGTCCCGGCCAAGCCGAGCACGACGCTCAATGGTGGTGGCAGGCAACGGTCAAGGCGATACAGGATGCCGTGGCCGGAGTCGACCCCGAGACCATCGGAGCGATCGGAGTTGGCTGCACCAATGGCCTCATTGCCGTAGATGATTCGGGACACCCTATCCGTCCAGCTATTATGCTGTGGGATCAGCGAGCGCTGCCGGAGGTCGAGCGAATCAAGGATCGACTGGGCAGTGAAGAGATCTTTGCTGTCACCGGCAATCCACTTGCACCGGGGGCGTTTTCCCTGCCCACCATTTTGTGGCTGATGCACAACGAACCGCAGTCCTACGAGGCGGCCCACAAATTAATGGTGCCGGGGGGCTACCTCGTCGCTCGCTTGACCGGTGAATTCACCATTGATCATTCGCGGGCATCGACGACGCTTCTCTTTGACATCCGTCGACGCAGGTGGCACCAGGAGTTTCTCGATAAGCTCAACATCGATGAGAATAAGCTGCCCCGGCCCGTGGCCTGCGACGAAGTCGTCGGCTCTGTCACCGAGGCGGCCGCACAAGTCACCGGCTTGAAGGCCGGTACCCCGGTCATCGGCGGCTGCATGGATACGATCGGAGCCTCGCTCGGAACCGGCGTGCTGGATGAGGGGCAGTGTTTTGTGATCATGGGCACCGCCGCCCGGGTTGCCGGACCGATTACCTCCGGACAGTTCGATAATCGATTTATGAATTGCACCCATATTACCGACAACTGCTGGCAGTATATCGGAGCGATCAATGGCGTCGGATCGGCTCTTCGCTGGGTCAGAGACACCTTGTGCCTCTCGGAGCAAAAAGAGGCCGAAGCCACCGGCACGGATGTTTACGAGCTGATAACCGCTCAAGCCGCCATGTCTCCGGCCGGCAGTAAAGGCCTGCTGTTCCTCCCCTATCTGGCAGGAGAAAGAACACCGCTCTGGGATCCCTATGCACGAGGCGTATTCTTTGGCATAACACTTGGCCACAATCGCGGCGATCTCTTTAGATCCGTGCTGGAAGGGGCCGCTTTTGCGATCAGGCATGTTGTCGATCTTCTGGAGTCGGAAAACGGTCTGGTCATCGAGGAACTGCGCATTGGCGGTGCTGCGGCATCGAGTACCGTCTGGAACCAGATCATCTCCGATACCCTCGGCAAGCGGGTGGTGAGCCTTACCCAGAGTCACACCGAGGTTCTGGGTGCGGCCATCCTGGCAGGGACGAGCCTGGGATTCTATGCCAGTTACGCCGAGGCCGTCGCACAAACGGTTGTCACCGGCGCCGTTTTTGAACCGGACAGGGAGGCTCACCTGCACTACAACAAACTATTTCCTCTCTACAAGCAATTGTATCTCGACACAAAACATCATTTTCAGGAACTCGTCCACATGGACCTGCCCCAGGGCTGGATAACGAAGATGGAAATTGAGGATTGAACCCCGGGCCCCCTGCCGAGAGATAAGATACGGACCTGAGAGAGTGGCGATACCTTTACCATGCCTTTGATTCATGGCCCTCAGTCAGTAGAGAGAAGCATTGATCACCCAGGCTTCTTTTCACGCCAAAAGACCGAACCTTGCTCCTAAAAAGTAGACTTTTGCGGTCAGAACACGACGCACAATGCTTAGCGAGGTCAGAAATAGCAGGGACGTGGTCATTACTGGACTCACTCACGATGATTTCAGATATTGGTCCCTGATAAAGGCCAGGTCGTGCGGGGTATCAGCGTCCAACAGGATATAAGGATCGTCGACCGCCACGCTGCGAGACTGTGAGCGGTATCTCCTGAGCAGGTCCCGCAACCCTCCCTGATCATCATAGCCGATAATCTCAGCAGCCAGGTCACGTCTGATAAGCGGGGGATGTCCGCGTCGTTTCTGGAACTCAGGACAAAAAACCACTGCATGGGGATCCTGGTCCATCGCCTCTAAAACCTTGTATATCGTGTCCTGTCGAACTAGCGGGATGTCTACCGGAAGTAGAAAAAATGCGTCACACGCAACATCCAAAGCCTTTACGCCAGCCTGTACTGAAGAGAACATACCGTCGCTGAAGTTTTCATTGCAGACGGAACGGCAGGGATATCGATCAAGCTCCTGTTCCAGATCTCCGGGCCGATGGCCCGTCACCACGACAATGTCTTCAATCCCGGTTTTCTGGAACAGGCTGACGGTATGTCCCAGAAGCGTTTTGCGACCAATCGAGAGCAACGCTTTACATGCACCCATGCGGCTTGATGAACCGGCTGCCAGGATGATCGCCCCGATGTGCATGTCAACCGGTGGAATCGTGACCAGCCCGATGCTCGATCAACTCGGCAACAATGCTCACCGCAAGCTCAGCTGGGGTTTCCGCTTTGATTGGCAAGCCGATGGGGCAGTGCACCGTGTCGAGTACATCTGCATCGAATCCCTCGGCGATGAGCGCGTCGTAGATTGCACGCCGCTTCTTCCGGCTTCCCATCATACCGATATAATCGGCGCCGGTTCTCAGGGCCTGACCAAGGACTTCCTTGTCATAGCTATGGCCCCGAGTGACGATAATGATGTAGCTGTTCTGGGTTATCTCGAATGGTTCGAAGATGTTTTCATATTTCGGGCACACATAAATTCCATCGGCTTCCGGGAAACGCGATTGGTTTGCAAATGAAGTCCGATCATCTAAAATGATGGTCTTCAGACCTATCTGTTTTGTCAGCTTGGCGATTTCCCTGGATACGTGACCGGCACCAGCGATATAGACCGTTTGATGCGGCATTACCGGTTCAACAAAAACCAGGCCCTCGACCGCTTTGTACAGCGACGGCTTCAGCTGTTTAGCGCCAGCCGGATCGGTAATCTCCTGGACTTCTCTTTCTAGTTCTATTCCGCCATGAACTTCTTTGATAACGGCTTTCAAGAGAAAGGGTTCTTCATTTTCTATCTTCTGGCGGACCGTGCCGTACAAAAGTTCATTTTCCCGACACGGATCGACGTACTCAAGCATTACTTCCAGCTGACCACCGCAGATCAGATCAAGATCATCACTCAGGCCATCCTCGCGCAAATCATAGGGAGTGATGCTTGCACGTTTTGAATCAAACACCAGAAACGCTCGTTCGAGCGCATCTCCTTCAATTGGGCCGCCGCCGATACTCCCCGATATCCGACCATCATCATAGACGATCATCTTACTTCCGGCGGTTCTCGGCGTAGAGCCCCGACTGGAGATAATCGTCGCCACCACTACCGGTATATGCTTATCAACCGATTGATATATTTCGATTAATTGACTATTCACTTTTTATGGGTTGAATCGAAACTGAATCAGTCTTGCCGGGCTCAAGCACAATCCGGCAGTATATCGATCGTCACCTATCACGCCTGGAAAAGCTGTTGCTTTCTATCCCCGGCTCAGCTTATTCGTATCGAACGGAATTTCCCGCAGTCTGACGCCGGTCGCCGCGAAAATTGCGTTTGCTATGGCCGGTGCAACCGAAGGCAGCACCGGCTCACCGATGCCACCTGCCTTCATGCCGTCTTCCAGGATATGCACCTCTATTTCCGGCACCTCCGACATCCTCAGGATCTGATAGTCGTCGTAATTGGCGGTATAGACACCGCCGTCTTTGAAACGAACCCGCTCGTGAAATGCGACGCTCATGCCCATGATCACCCCGGCTTCTGCCTGGGCCCGGATCGCATCGGGATAGACCGCAGTCCCGCAGTTAATACCGCAGTGCATTTTGTGAACTTTGATTTTGCCATCCGCTTCAACAGAGACTTCGGCTATGTGGGCGGCCGTCGATTCGAAACAGGAAACGACCGCAACTCCCCTTCCCCTTCCCTCCGGCAGGGAATCGTTCCAGCCGGCCCGCTCCGCCAGCTGCATCAGGATGTTGTATGGTCTGCTGCCTTTTTCCAGGTGGTCGAGACGGAATTGCACCGGGTCCGCTCCCGCAGCCTGGGCCAGTTCATCCATGAAGGACTCGACGATAAACACATTGGACGAATAGCCCACCGACCGCCAGAAGCCAACCCTGATCGGCAGGTCCATCATGACGTAGTCGACCCGCTTGTTGGGAACCGAGTAGATCATGTCCCGGACACCGGAGACCGCATCCGGGTCGACGCCGTCCTTGACATATTGGGGCATCAGCCTGGTCATGACCGACGGTACGGCCAGTTTGTGTGACCAGGCCACCACTTTGCCGCTGTCATCGAGGCCCGCCTCTATCCTGCTGTGGTTTGCCGGACGAAAATAGTCGTGAGCGAAATCGTCCCCCCGGCTCCAGATCACCTTTACCGGCCGCCCCAGCGCTTTCGACAGCAGCACCGATTCAACCACCGGGTCAGGTTCCCCCCGCAGGCCGAAACCGCCGCCGGCCGGCAGGGTCATGACCTCGACCTTGTCCATCGGAAGTCCAGTCAGCTTGGCCGCCGTCATCTGGAACACGGTCTGGCCCTGGGTTGGCGCCCAGATCCGGCAACGGTCCTTTTCCACATGGGCGGTGCAGTTGATCGGCTCCACCTGGGCATGGGAAAGATAGGGCAGTTTATATGACTGCTCCACGGTCTGGGCCGCCCCATTCAAGGCAGTTACAGCGTCTCCCTCGTTCTGTACTGCAGCTCCCGGTTTGCTGAGATGCTCCTGATACAGTGCGTCCAGGGTCTCATCGTTCAACTCCGGATGTGACCCCTTTGACCAGGTGATGTCAAGAGCCTCCCTGCCCTGCATGGCAGCATAGGTCGTTTCTGCGCAGACCCCGATGCTGTTCTCCAATTCGACCACCTGGATAACGCCTTTGACTGCCATGGCCGCGTTCGCATCATGGGACTCGGGTGTCGCACCATAATAGGGGGGCCGGGCCACGACGGCGACGCACATGTTGTCGACGCTGAAATCGATGCCGTACACGGTCTTGCCCATCACCTTATCCGGGATATCCAGACGCTCCCGCGGGGTGCCGATAATTGTATAGTCCCGGGGGGCTTTAAGCGTGGGATTCCCGGGGACTGGCCGTTTCCCGGCGGCTTCCGTTAACTGTCCATAGCTGAGGCTGGAGCCGTCCGGGTGCAACACTTTGCCCTGCTCTGCCACGCACTGCCGGGCTGGAATCTGCCACTGCTCCGCCGCCGCTTCCACCAGCATCTGCCGGGCAGCAGCCCCGACTTGACGGAGCATATCCCACCGGTGCCGAATACTGGTACTGCCGCCGGTTGCCTGTACTTTCCATATTGGATCTTTGAACGGTTCCGCGGCAGGCGCCATTTCCACCTGGACCGTTTCCCAGGCCGCATCCAGCTCATCGGCGATAACCATTGGAATACCGGTGTGGGAGCCCTGGCCGAGATTGGTCTGCCCCACCCAGACGGTGATCGTTTCATCGGCGCCAATTTCCAGAAATGCGTGCGGTTTGAATGGGGCGTGCGCGGCCGCCTGAGCCGGGGTCGCATTAAAGAGTTCAATCCGGCTGGACACTATGGTACCTGCAATGACCAGGCTGCTCTTTGCCAGAAAGGTCCTGCGCGTCATAGATGCGTGCATGGCTCACCCTCCCTGTTTACTTGAAATTTCGGCGGCCATCCTGATGGCGCTCTTCATCCTGGGGTGGGAGCCGCACCGGCAGATCACGTCATCCATGGCAGCGTTGATCTGCTCGTCCGTGGGGTCAGGCCGGCGGGATAAAAAGTCAACCGTTTGCAGCATGATGCCCGGCTGGCAGTAGCCGCATTGGGGTACCTGTTTTTCAATCCAGGCAACCTTGACGGGATGATCTTCGGGCAGCCCTTCGATGGTGGTTACCTCGCTTGCACCGACGTCTTTAACCGGGATTGCGCAGGATCTTACCGCTTCCCCGTCAATCAGCACGGTGCAGATTCCGCATTCCGCTATCCCGCAGGTATATTTGACGCTTGTGATCCCAAGATTGTCCCTGAGAACCCAGAGCAATGGGGTCTCAGAATCCACCTCCACCTCTTTTTTTATGCCGTTGACCTGTAGGATAATCATATAACCTCCACTTTATCGTTAGGCGCCCTGTGTATCAACCAGCCATTCTGGACGATCAGCGGTTTTTCGCTCCACGTTGTCTGTGCTTTCCGTTAATCTAGCCTAAGGTACATGAGATTACCACCAGCAAACAATTAATTGTTTACCGCGCAGGACCTCTTTAAGGAGCAAAATCTGTGCGAGTCCAGGAAAGGTGTCAATCAGCGTTTAATTTTGACCCCTTATCAGCATCCATGACTGCCCCCTCAAGTTGAATACTTTTTCTCTTTGACAGCTCTTAACCATCTCATATGATATGTTTTTAAAGAGAAAAGATATGATGACCTCCATGCAGCAAGGGGTCAAGGTCCAAAGCTGAAGGGGGGCAAATTTCGACGCTGAATGACACCCGGGTCACAGTGATGTCGTGGAAGTATGTCTGTATAGGGCGGAGATATCCCCACGCTTGACATGTACCACATTGTGGTGCTAAAATTATACTAGGGTTATTCATACGAAAAACCTGTACAGCGTGCCGAAACACTCGACCGCTCGCTTATTAAGCTGTTTCTTTATCCTGGGGGGAAAAGGCGATGCGTGAATTCCACATCTCAATACTCATGATAGTGATTGTTGCTGTCGGTATGATCTCTTTGAGTCATGCGACAAATCAGAAAAATGAGAATATCGACAAACAGTTGATCTCCAGTGCTATGTCAGCTGCTCCTCACAATGTTGGGAGAGATGCTGCGGTGGTAACTGTGGGAGCAGACGGTACCATGAGGACGGTGCGTGAAGGTACCAATGGTTTCACCTGTATGCCCGACAATCCCGCGACACCGGGTCCGGATCCGATGTGTATGGATAAAAACGCACTAGAATGGGCAATGGCCTGGGTTTCAAGGACAGAACCACCGGCAGGTAAAGTTGGTTTTATGTATATGCTGGCTGGAGGAACTGACGCAAGCAACACGGACCCCTATGCAGCTGAACCTGCTTCGGGAAACCACTGGATACAGACCGGTCCCCATGTAATGATTGTTGGCGCAGAGGATAGTTTTTATGATTTGTACCCTCGCAGTGCAGATCCTGATACATCACAGCCATACACGATGTGGGCTGATACGCCATATGTACACTTGATGGCACCGGCACAATAATTGCTGTCAATGTGGGGCTTTAACGCAGTCCCATCTTTAAAAGCAGCGCTATCGATATCACTAAAAAATTGGCATATGCTTTGATTATGCTGGTATTTTTTTCAGGTGATCAACAGCTGTGCATTACCGTAAATAACCATCAATATGAATACTCAATTCTCGCGGCGCCTGGATATTCTCCTTGAAGCAAAGCTCTGGACACAGTCGGAGTTAGCAAAAAAAAGCGGTATAAGCCACAAAACGATCTCTAAATGGAAAACACAGGCCAGACAGCCGAACGCACGGTCTCTCGATAAGATTGTTCAGGCAACCGGTGTTTCGAGAGACTGGCTTATTTCGGGCACTGATCAGATGTTATCAGGATCTGCCGATGACAAAGATCAGGTTTTTATGAAGCTCGGTGAGGTTTGGAAGGATTTAAGCAAAAAACAGAAAGAAAAAATAATGATTGTTGCCGACTTGCTTCCACCGGAAATCGAGGCCATTCGGCCATCGCCGCCGTATCGAAAGAACCTCTGCGATTGGATCATAACGAGTGCAGCAAAATATGCAGGACTGGATAATTACAATATTGCTTCGTTACCACCTGCAATGAGAGATTATATCAAGTCCGGGCTCTGTGATGCGAGATGTTTCTGGAAATGCGTATATTATTATTCAGGCTTATCAAAAAATGAGAAAGATGCTTTACTTGATTGATATGCCTTTATTGACATGACTGGGAATCATATGCTTAATTTAAAGTATAACAGTACGACTTCTTCGAAAGGGCAAACCGGGGGTGACCTCGGGACGCAAAGCCACGGGACTGCGAGTCAGTTAGCCGGGTTGCCGAAAAGAGGGAGCGTCCATATTAGCGTAACGCCCTTCTTCGGCTGAGAAGATGGGCGTTTTTTATTCACAGCTCTAGTATGGGAGGTTCGTATGATTCTTGCAGACATGCTTGATACAATTTTAACGAGTTCACTGCTCATATTCTTTTACTATATGTGTTTCGCTACTATAGCTTTATGTATCGCATACTTTATTAATGAAGAAGTTCAACGAATCTTGGATAAAAAGCGTAAACAGCGTGAGTTGGAATTAAGATTGACCGGGGTAGATATTGATCCCGTTGTAGACACACTCTATCAATCCGATGAATGATGTCCGAATTTTTGCTGCCACTATTGAGCTTGAGGAAAACGTGATGGTGGTTGGCCATATGCCCTTCATGGAGCGGCTCGTATCGTTTCTCATCACAGGATCAGAAAATTGTCGAGTGTACAAGTTTCAAAATTCTGGAATTGTCTGTCTGGATATGGAACGTGGGGAGGCTAATAAGGCGGACTGGTTTATCAAGTGGACTCTAAATCCCAATATTTCCTAAACTAGATATTGGGTGGCAGGTTTTAGTGGATCATATCCAACTACCAGCATCTCAGAGGTTGCCATTAAGGCTTTTTCCTTTGGCATGAAGTATGCCTCAATACCGTATCTTATCCTATATCCGTTATTCACACCTCTAACGCGTCCCGAATATATACACCTGACTTGGGTTTTTCGTGGCTCAGCCCGGTGGCTATGAAAATACCTTCATCTTCTTTCAGTGCCACGTAACCGACCTCATTGTTTTTGAAATGCCCACTGGCCAGATTTTCATTGATAGTGGAGATGTCGTAATTGAGTCGGACACAACGCTGAAGCACTCATCACTTTTTTCTTCTGATTGTCTACCGCGACCAGTACAGGTATATATAGTTATTAGTCGGCCACTGCATGGAAGATTGCCTGCCAGATCTAACTGCTAATAATGGCCTGCTGTGGCTCTCGAAATGCAAGGAAGCTATCCTGTTTTTCGTCAAGATGTGCTCACAGTTAACATTTAAAATCGACTGGTTGTGCAATCTCCGAGACATTTTATTGGGAAGGTGAAAAGGCGTTATCTTTTGCCGCAATTTTATGGAATAGTTCTGGCCTGCTGTTTTTTTGCTGTTGCTTCTTCTGCTCAAGAGAAGAATGCACATATCGGCTTGGCCGGAGATGAATTCACTTTTATCCGGGTACAATTTGATTCGAAGAGACCGGGCTGGGGCAGTGGAGCATGGGCCCATGATTACCCGGAGGCGGAAACTAACTTTTTACGTGGCGTCAGCCGCTTGTCACGCATTCACATTCATGCCGATCCCGAGGTTTTGAGATTGGACGATGACCGGATTTTTGAGTTCCCTTTTTTATACCTGGTGGAAATCGGCTTAGACGGTGGTCCTGATTTTTCAGAAAAGGAGGTTGAAAATTTACGAGAATATCTCCTGCGCGGTGGATTCTTATTAATTGATGATTTTAAAGGTCTGGCGGGTTGGCAGGTTTTTCGACAGGTCTTTGAAGAAATTTTCCCCGATAACAAGTGGATTAAACTAGATCCAGATCACAACATTTACCATATCTATTATGATATCGACGGCGCCCAGCGGATCCCCGGTATTTATTTTCTGCATGGGAACGCACCATATGACCATATGAATCCGGAAAATTGGGCGATTCTTGATGGCACCGGTCGGATTATGATTTTAATCAACTGGAATTCAGATATGGGAGATGGTTGGGAACACACCTATGACGAGATTTACCCGACGAGGTACGCTAACCTCGCCTATCAACTGGGGATCAATTATCTGTTGTATGCTCTGACGCATTGAATTCAGCCGCCCTTGCCGCTCTCCTATTGGCCTGCTGAACCATTCATATCATTGAGTTTTCTGGAAGACCTGGCAAGATCGATCAACAGCGTCTCCATCTCCTGCTGATACAATTCCGTCGGCAACTCCGCTTTGCGGTTTCGCAAGAGGAAGACGGAGCGCTCCAGTTCCCTGATCTGCGTGGTGAGATCCCGTATGACGGCCCGATCTGCCGCAGATGCTGTTTCAGCGTCGGTGAGTTTTGCCGAAATAGGATCGAGATAGGCTATCTGGGCGAGCATGCCGTCGTCTTCAAGCGGGTTGGGGTCAGCGCTGAAAATACCGTCACCATTGTCATCAATCACGGCATGCTCGGTGGGAATTCGGCTCTGGTCGGCATACCATTGTTCAACTTTTTGGCTGGCAAATCTGAAAGCTTCCCAGATGGATACACGCCGGTTTTTATCCCTGTCGCCAGCATGGCCATCCAGAGCAGCAATAAAAAATTCTGCAAAAACCGTATCATATTTTTCAGCCCCGGATCGAGTGGCAGAGACAATGACGCGCCCCGGTCCGGATAGCAATTGACAAAACGGATAACTCGAGCTGGTCGCATTTACCAGCACGATATCCTGCTCGGAGAAGGTATCCAACATTACCGCTAGCTCCCGGGCAGTGATATCTGCTCCGGGTATGACAAACTTGGCACCCTCCTGGTTGCTTGTGCCATGGCCCAATAAGAAAATAAAGATCTGGTCGCCAGGGTTAACAACTTCTTTGAGTTCTCGCAGCTTGTCCTTTATATTCTCACCTCGGCTGGACCCGGAGATTCTTGCGTCCTCCGGATCAGTCTGATCCATGAGCAGGACTATCTGATCAGCCTCGTAGCGGTAATTTCGGCTGAGGATATCATGGAGGAGCAAAGCCCAGCTGTTGATTTGCTGTTTATATTCCTCTTCGACTGCCGCCCCCCCGAGAATAACCACATATTTCTGCAGAGAAGGTTTGGGCAGAAAATAGTCGCGCTGCTGAGCAGACGCCAGGGTGGCGAACAAGAGACAGGCCGACAGTACCAGCAGAACCAGGAATCTCATGACAGTCCAGTTCTCCTGCGCAATAGCCATTCCAAAGCAAAGAAGAGGAACAACGGAAAAAAGACAATAGGTATATTCCAGATGTCCAGTTTGTAGGCGACAGTGTGGACCTGCTGGTTGTTTTTCAACTCCTTGACAAGCAGATCTGCTTTTTCTGGAGTATAAAATTTACCGCCTCCAGCAAGGGCAATTTGTTCCATCAGTTCCCGGTTCATCGCGGCAGCTCCATGCATCTCACGCAGGGAATTCACCGTCAGAAAACTCAGGGATGCATAGCCTGCCTTAGATATCGCTGATGACGAAACTTCCAGTTGATGAGCCCCCGATTTCGATGTGCGAATAGCAGCATGGTAATCGCCGGCCTGGGAAATGTCGGCCTGCATCTGAATATCCTCAACTTGACCATCCGGGTCGGTTAATTTTAACCAGACGGCGGCATCGGAAACCGGCTCATAAACGTCATCGTAAACCCGGACCTTGACCTGCACGTCATCACCGGCACTGTATGTGTCGTGCTCGAGGAAGATCTCGACGGGAGCAGGTGAACTGGCAGTCAGCCAGCGCAGAACCTGGCGCCAGAATCTCTCATGCGAAGTGTCCTCATGGGGTTTGAGCATCTGCCACCTCCAGGTCGTCGCAGTTTTGAGTGACATCGTTCGGCCTCGACCGTAGCGTTGATAGGCCAGCACCGGCAGAGGCTCCCCCTGGAAAGCGAGCGTCGGATGCACGGCCAGAACTGTTGCTCCCGGCTTGGCACTACCGGTAACATTAATACCTTGAAGCTGGGGCATGTCACGCCACAGCTTCCGGTTCAATTCATCCTCAACCTCCAGGCGCAGAATCATGGATCGTTGTCCTTCGGTAGTCAGGAGCGGGGCGAAAGTCTGTCCGGTGGGATGATCCCCTTTTCCTACGCCACCGCGCAATTCCGGCGGCAGATACTTTTCATTGATCAAGGACACCGGCAGCAGGTCCTCGATGGGAGTGTCGATAAATCCCTGGTCAAAAGCCGTTAAACCGCCAAGCATGAGAAATCCTCCGCCGCGCCGAGAAACAAAATCCCGGGTCAAGGCTAATTGCTCGTCGGTAAAGAGGTTTCTGGCAAGATCCCCGAAAATGACGGCGTCGTATTTAAACAACTCTTCTTCACTGGCCGGATAACCGCTCGCCAATTCCATGGCTGAATCGATGCCCTGACGAAGGAATTTTTGCGGGCCTGTCATCAAGTATGTTTTGAGGAGCACCGCAGTATCGGTCTCAGCTGCCCGACGGATAAATTTATACTCGTTTCGCGGATGCCCCTCGATGTACAAAATTTCAACCTCTTTCTCCGGGGTCTCCACCAGGAATGGCAATCGGTTGTTCTCCCCTAAAATCTCACCTTTCTGCTCAGGTATCCGCGCGGTGTAAACCAAAGACCCTTGTTTTATCGGTGTCAAGTGAAGGGTATGGCGCTGCACCATGTTGTCGGGTCCCAGTGTGATTTTCTTGGCCGAAACAATATCTTCACCGACTTCGATCAGTAATTCGGCTTCCTGACCTGTATAACCGCGACTCTGCACCGTGACCTGCACTTCGAAAATTCCCCCTTCCATAATCGATCCAGAGGTGCGGACCTGGCTGATTTCAATATCTTTGGCTGCCGCATCGGTGCCGATTCCGACAAGGTGAACCGGCGTCTGTCCGGCATTGAGAATACTCGCCATTTGCAAAGGGTCCGCACTGCTGTTGTCGATTCCGTCGGAAACTACCACCAGGGCTTCAAAGGGGAGCCCCTGCATCGCTTCGGCAGCGTGCTGCAAGGCGCCGGCCGTATCTGTTTTACCACCGGTGAAGGACAGATCAGCGGGATTTACAAGGGGCCGGGTTGTGCGGTCGAAACCAAAAACTCTTACGGTGAAGTTTTTCTGCAGCTGCTCGATCAAACCGCCTTCACCGTACAACATCTGCATCGCCCTCTCACCGCGAGAGAGTGACTGCTCCATATCGCCGATGCTCATGCTGGCTGAGCTGTCGATCAGCAGGCCGACGTAGCTTTCCCGTGGTCGGGGGGACGACAGGGTTACTATGGGCTGCAACAGACAGAACAAAAGAAGCATCAGAGCCGCAGACCTGAGCAGGACCAATACGGTTTTGAGCCTGGGGCTTGCAGGGCCGGGGGTATTTCGATAGAGGACAAGGACAACCAGGATCATCAGAACGACGCCTGCCGCAATGGCAGATCTTCCCACGGGTGTCTGCCAGGCAATATTCCCTTCCGTCCACACATCTGCGGTATGTCCAAAGAGAAATTCGACGATTCCTGCCATTGTGCTACCTACTCTTTACTGGCGGTTATTTCGGATAATGACTTGAAATAAGTTTCAACCTGGGATTCATAGTGCGGCGGCGGTGCCTGTTCCGAAGGGGAAAAAGCATTGTTGTTGAGTTGCTCCATTTCTATCTGTGCCTGCAGCACCGCAGCCAGCTCGCGGGCGGGTTCGATCAGTGACTGCCAAAGCGCGGGCTGGTTGATAAAATCCTCAATTTGTGCACGGCTCAGTTCCCTATATATGGATCTGGCATCCACCGCCCAGCTTTCACCCTGAGCCCACGGCTGCAGAAGGCCTTCGGCATACCTGCGGCTGCGTGCCAGTCCATCGCGGGCCGTATTTAAATCGGTCAGTTGTTCAGAGACGGAGTTGCCCGGCCGAATTTGTCCCGTCTGCGATGAATTCTGTTGCCCTGAGCTCAGGGCTTCAACCTGCTGTTGCACGTTTTCCAGCTCACGCGACAAGGCAGAGGCAACTGCAGCGGCCTGCTGATTTTGCGCAACTCCGGTTTTAGGGACAAGCAGATCAAACTCATGCAAGCGGTCGCTGAGGCGGCGGATGGACTGTTTTATATCTCCCTCCATCTCCTGGGCATCCTCCAGCTGCCCGGCCAGCAAGCTCGTTTTGCTCTGTTCAATTCGTTGCTCCAGGTCTTCTCCCTGCAAAGATCTCAGAGTTTCCACCGACTTCCTCTCGAGCTCAGGCTGCGATTGACGCTCGGCGGCGCCAACCGCCCGGATGATATCTTCCGTTTCCTGGAGCATCTCCTGTAAAGTTTCTTTCTCCGCTATGATCTGGTTGATACCCTCTTGATCTTCTGACCCGGAAGGTTCGAAGTTCTCCATCTGAGCGACAATTTGATCTTCCTGCATCTGCAGCTGCTCGGCCTTTTCGCCGAGTTCTTTTACCAGATCAGCACTGGAAGAACCCTGCCGGCGCTCGATGCGTTTTTGCTGATCACGCAGATTCTGCAGCGCCTGACGGCCGCTGGCAGCTGCGATTCCCGGATCGCGCTGCTCCAAACTGCGCGCTGCCTCGCGCATCTGATTAACAGCCTGCTCGAGCGAGCTCAATGAAGATTGGGTTCGATTCAGCCCCGTCTGCTGCGACCATTTTCGGGCAAGGGCTTCGGCTTCACGCTGCAAGTTTTCCTGCTCCCGCCGCAGTTCTTCCAGTTGGCGCCTCTGCTGTGCTTCAGACAGGCGGTCCTGGCGACGGCTGGCATCAGATTGGGCCCGGTTCAACCGTTCTTGCCGCTGCGCCAGCTGGCGCAGCCGTTTAAGGGCTTCCTCCTGTTCGGCACGCCCGCCTGCCGATGCCGTGCGGGGCATCTCATAACGGTTTTCGAGGCGGCCCATCTCCATTTCGAACAATTCACGCAGATCCTCCCGCTCATTGAATGAGGCGCTGCCTGCTCCGCCAGCACCGCGTTGGGAGTTCATTTGGATCGCGGTTCGCCGACTCTGGGCGTTTGCCTTGAGAATGGCCTGCAGAGCTGCCTGTTCAGGGCCCAATGCTTCTTTTAATTGCCCGGAAAACAACATTTCCGCGGCAGCCTGCATATGCTCGACCGCTTCGCGCAGATGGGTGACGGCCAGATCATAACTTTCATCTGCAAAGGAGAACCGCTCATTTAGGCGGCTGAGCGACATTTGCGTGCGTTGGGCAATGTTCTGCTGGGACTCGGCCACGATTCTCACGTCTTCTGCAAAGGTCTCTTGCGCCATCTTTTCCTTCTGGCTCAGCAGTTTCCAGGTAGCGGCAATTATATGTTTCTGGTTCTCCAGCAGAGCGCTCGGCTGCTGCTGTTGTCCAGCCTGACCAGCAGCCCCACCCTGCTGAGAACCACGTCGAAATTCTTCGTCGGTGCTGATTACTTCCAGAAAATAGATATCGGAAAAAACCTCGGCAGGACCGTCAATGCCATTATTATCCTCAGCCCTCACGAAATAGGAGATAAAATCTCCCGGCGACACCTGCAAATCTTCCAGATAAAGAGTCATTTGCCTTGCCGCCGCCTGAGGGGCAGTATCTGGTGCAACAGTAAGAAAATCAACCTTTTGCTCGAGCTCACCGGCAACGTTGAAATTCAAAGCGAGTTTGGTAAGGCCGAAATCATCGCTGGCCGAGACCGCCATACTGACCTCTTCCAGGGCCATAACCTTCAGGTCCCTGCCGGGCATGTTCACGGCTATCTCCGGCGGAAAATCCGGGGTGGAACGGATCAGGTATTCGATCGGGTTTTCGATATGTCTGCCTTCTTGGTCAAAGGCGTCAACAATATATGTACTGTCTTTGGTCACCGTAATTTCACCGGTTGCAACCTTATCCGAAGGGCTTAAATCAACGCTCGTGCCGTCCTCGAACTTGAGAACACTCTTCTGGACGGGGCCGTTGAAGGTTATACGCAGCTGCACCCTGGTTCCTGAGGGTGCGATAATGTCGCCGCCATCTTTTTCCGTCTTCTCTTCAATTCCAGTGTACTCCGGATAGATGTAGTGAAGGTCGATCGTTTCAACTCTGGTCAGATCATAGACCTTGATGCGGTAATGCCTGGAGCTGTCCTTGCCGCTGTTCACATAGTAGAAGAGGTCAGTGGAAACTTCGGGCAGGTAATAGAGGTGGTCAGAGGTCGTCTCGTCGATCTGCATGGCGACGCGCTGCCACTCCGATGATTGGTCACGAAGGTAAAGAAATACATCTTTTGAAGCACCATTTTCCATGGTCGCCGAAATGGCTACGTCGGTGCCGCGCCGGACGAAAATATCCCCGGGGGTAACCCTGATGTTTTCAGATTGCAGCCCACCTGCGGCCGGGAGCGACCACGGCCAGGCCACCCGTCGCGCCGCATCGGAAAATCGTGCCGACTCCCAGAATGCGGAGGCCAGCACACAGACAACCGTAAAGGCTATCACCACTGCCAACCAAGCCGGCCGGGGACTGGTCACCTGCTGAACATCTCCGCCATGAACATGGGCTGCCGTGTCTCGCCATAATGATTCGACCAGCTGGGAAGGCGCATCAGTTCCCTGTTTCTCCCACAAATCCATGGAGGTAATGAGGCGTTGTTCAAGACTCGGTAGGCGCTCATCGATGTAGTGTGCCACGCGTCGATCATCACTGCCGAAACGGCGCACAGCTCGAGCATAGCGCCAGCCCGCGAGTCCAATCGCGCCCCCCAGCAGGAAAAAGAGCAGCAGGTGGGCAAAGTCCGGAAGCTGCAGGGTCATTTCTAAAACGGCAAACAAGATGAACAGGGCAGCCAGAATTGCCAGCGACCAACCGATATGCTGTACATGCAGAACCAGTTTGCGGCGCCGCCTGACCCTTCTGATGACCTCGCGCAGCTCCTCTATGGTTGTTGGCGAATTCATAATGTATCTCAAAGAGTTGTAGGTTTTCTTGCCATTAGAGAAAAGGTGCAGGGATGGATCAGCTGTAGGTTCGGTTTGCTAAAAAAATTTCAAAAATACCCAGCCCGAAAACCACCAGCAGTATCCACCACCAGTACTGTTGTGATTCTTCCAGCTGGACCTTCAAGGTTGAGTTGTTCGCAGCAGCGGACGCTATCTGCCGTATTTCAGAATGGGACATTGATGCCTCGATATCGTCCACCGCAATGGTTGTAAGATCAGACTCCTGAGCAGATGTGTTGACGGCAAAACTGCTCGACCATTTTCCCAGTCGTGCCTCGTAAAAGCCCGGTTCATTAGTTGACTGATAGAAGGCAGGGCCGGCCGGCGTGTGGCGCAGGAGGGTATCTTCGCCCTGCGGCGATATAATCCGCGCTGCACCTCCCGGTGCAACTGGGAAGGGAACGAACTCTCCGACCTGGTAGACGGTCTTTTGAGTCTGGCTGCCGGCCAGATAGCGCATGGCTTCCTGCAGCAGAGGCAGGTAGGTCACCTGGCGAGGAAAATTGTTCCACTCCGGGTCGAGGGAGGAGGCAAAAAACAGCACACGTCCATTTCCCGCATTGCCGGCGACCAGGGCAGCATCACCGTTTTCAAATTTCAGGACCACCTCACTGCCGGCGCCAGGCGCAACGCTCCAGTAGCCATGAAACCGTGCATCACTGAAATCCACCGGCCTGCCGTCCTGCAGAGGACGAAGGATGGGATGGTATCTTTGCATCTGGGTAATAGACAGGGCCTCACTCTCACTGAGGATCTGCTTACGCTGCAACAAAGCCGGAGTCAATGCCGCATAATCCCGGTTGAACGATGCCGCCTCAGCTCGGCTCGCCGGCGCCAGCAAAAGACCGCCGCCGCCCGTCACGTAAGATTGCAGGCCATTCATCTGTTCTTCAGTCAGCGTTTCCTCACGCATCATCACAACCACTGAATATGACGGCAGAGATTCAGGCACCAAATCTCGGGGAGCAATGACGTCAACCTGGAAAGGCACAGCGAGATGCTGGGCCAGAGCCGAACGAAACCAATAGGCCTGGTCTACCTGGCCGGCGGACGATCTGCTGGCTATGCACAAGACCCTGATCGGCGGCTCGACACGAATGGTAAAATAATAGGTGTTGTCCGCTTCAAAACGGTCGCCAGCCACACGCAGAGCGCAGCGATGTAAACCAAACCGATTGAGCTCTATGGGAAATTCCACGACAACCTCCGATCTATCCCCCAGTTCGACTGACCTGCTTGCCACTTCCGAGCCATCGATAGTAAGAAGAACCCGGACTTCGGATATGGCCTCACTGCCAACGTTTTTTATACGGCCGACAATACGGTGGGTCTCTTTGTCCTTTGCTGAGAGTTCCATGGTGCTGACTTCCGTTATCGACAGATTCTCTGTCTCTGATTCTCCGACCTTAACGGTCTTGAGGTGCACGTCCGGGCTTAGTTTCCATGCAGAACCAGGCGCTGGCCCTGCGCTGCGCTGATAATCGGAAACCAGCACCACCGTTTTCTGCTGATATTGTGCTGAATGCAGCATCTGATCTGCCAGATGCAGCGCCGACAAAAAATTGGTGGCCTGATAACCGGGTGCGGGAGCGTTTTCCACGAAGGTTTTTAAAGATGTGAGATCAGTCGTCAGCAGCTGCATCTCATCAGGGCTGTCGGAGAAGGCGACTATGGCCGCCTCGTCCCCTTGGCGCAGCGACTCCAGCTCGCTGATCACCGCCGCTTTGCCCTGATCGAATCGATCCCCATACTGCATGCTCATGGATGTATCCAGCAGAATGACCACCGATTGCGGTATCCCGTCCACCAGCTCTGAAAAGGTGCCGGTAAGGACAGGCCGGGCAAAAGCCAGGGCCAGCAGACCTATGATGACCATCCTCAGGGCCAGCAGGAGCAAATTTTGGAGCTTCTGGAAATAAACCTGTTTCTTAGGTGCCCGTTTCAGAAAACGCGCGGTGGGCAGCACCACACGCTCAGCCTGTTGTCGACGTATCAGGTGGATTGCCAGCGGAATGCTGATCCCCAGCAGACCGAACAAATACCATGGTGACAAAAATGACATCTATCAATTCCTAAAAGCTTCTGGCCCGCTTCGACAGGTATGAAGCCAACGCACTGTCCAAAGGTTTGGAGGTGTTCAGCAGGCAGTAGTCAATCCCGGCGGAGCGGCATTTTTCTTTGAAGTAGTTGCAGAACCGATCCATTTCCTGCAAATAAGCGTCACGGACACGCTGCGGTACTGCTTTCCGGATCTCATGGGTCTCGCTGTCTTCAAAATCCGAGAGGCGCTCAAAGGGAAAGGTCAATTCTGCATCGTCCAGAACATGAAAGACGATAACGTCATTGCCCTTGGCACGCAGCTGCTGCAGACCTTTGATGGTGTTTTCGTCTTCGTCGAGCAGGTCACTGATCAAGATGACCAGCCCCCTGCGGTGCAGCGAATGGGCCAGGTTTTCTATGGGCTGGAGGATATCGGTTGCCTCGCCGACGACCGTCTCCATCAGGGCCCTGAGAATACGCATCAGGTGTCCCTGGCGGTAACGCGAAGGCAGGTGCTGCCGAATTGTGTGATCAAAGGTAATGAGTCCCACCGCGTCCTGCTGGCCGCTGATAAAATAGGCCAGCGCCGAGGCCAGGGTGCGGGCGAATTCCAGTTTGGTCACTGGGCCGGAGCCGTACCCCATGGAAGCGCTGCAATCCATCAGCAGATAGCACCGCACATTGGTTTCATCCTCAAATTGTTTGATGTAGAATTTCCCGGAGCGGGCATAGACCTTCCAATCCACGTAGCGCATGTCGTCGCCTGGATGATAATGCCGGTAGTCAGAAAATTCGGAACTGAAGCCCCGGTGCGGACTCCTGTGTAAACCGGCCAGAAAGCCCTCAACGGCAACCTTGGCACGAAGCTCGAGGTCCTTTATGCTGGCCAGGATTAGCGGGTCAAGAATGGTGTGTTCAGCCCGAAGCATAATCAATCTCCTTGGCGGCCTCCTATAAACCTGAAGACGGCACCGGTACCGCTTCCAAGAGTCTGTCGATGATATCGGAGGTATCGACGCGCTCCGCCTGGGCATGAAAATTGACAATAATGCGATGCCGCATGACCGGGTGCGCTAAAGCGCGAATATCGTCATAGGAGACATTGAAGCGCCCCTTGAGCAGGGCCCGCACTTTTCCCCCCAGCACCAGAAATTGCGAGGCACGCAGCCCGGCCCCCCAGCTCACCCACTTGCGGACGAAATCAGGTGCAGAACTATTTCCCGGCCGGCTTGCAGCCACAAGACGTACGGCAAAACGGGTGACCTCTTCAGCAACCGGGACTTGTCTGACAATATGCTGGAAATCGAGGATATCCTGGTTGGTCAAGAGCGGTTCTACGATCATGGCGGCCAGGCCGGTGGTATTGTCGACCACGGCGATTTCCTCATCTTCGGGCAGGTAGTCAATCAATATCTTGAACATGAAACGGTCCAGCTGGGCCTCCGGAAGCGGGTAGGTACCCTCCAGTTCAATGGGGTTCTGAGTGGCGAGAACGAAAAAAGGAGTATCAATTTTGTAGGTTACCCCACCGGCGGTCACCTGTTGCTCCTCCATGGCCTCGAGCAGGGCGGATTGGGTTTTAGGAGGCGTGCGATTGATTTCGTCGGCGAGAAGAATGTTGGCAAAAATAGGGCCCTTGACGAATTTCAAAAGTCGTCGCCCGGTAAGCGGGTCTTCCTCAACTACTTCGGTGCCAATGACATCGGCCGGCATCAGGTCCGGGGTAAATTGAATCCGACCGAAGCTGAGCTGGGTAATGTCCGCAATTGTTTTTATCAAAAGGGTTTTGGCCAATCCGGGAACACCGGTTATCAATGAATGTCCCCCGGCAAAAAGTGCGATCAGAACTTCCTCAATTACCTTGTCCTGGCCGACAATCACTTTTCTGAGCTCTCTGACTATTTTTTCCCGGCCGGCCTTCATGCGTTCCACCAGAGCAATTCCATCTTCGGTGTCGACCAGGGGTTTTATATCTTTTACCTTCGTTTCAGACATCGCTATAACCTCCATTGTCATCTGTCATGGGCCGTTGTGCAGCTCTCAAATCCATCAGTATCAGTGGTCTGTTGACCCACGCAAAGTTGTAAGGACATGGTACGAAAAGAGATTCTGGCCCGCTCCGGCTAGTGGGTCAGCGCGTACATCAAGTAGTTTATCCCCAGCCGATAAGCCATATTGGCATATTGGGTCGGATAGACGGGATGATACGTGTGTTCCCAACCGTCACCGATATCTGAGTTCCAATTCATCAGTACCATTACCCGCCCGTCATCATCGAGGACCGCACGATTGATGGCGACATCAATGTCCTGTTCGGGGTAATTTTCAACGTTGTTGACTCTGGGGATCATCTGCGGACCATCAATGTCATAGAAAGAGTGGAATATCTGATGATCCTCGGTAAGCTCAACGATGGATTTGTCCGGAAAGACCTGTGAAAAGGTGCGGTAGAAATTAGCCCATTGCCAGGTTCCCCAGAAGTCGTCGATAAAAAGAAAGCCCCCCCGTAACAGGTATTCACGAAGATTGTGCATTTCTTTTTCGGATAATTGAATTCCCTGCCGGCCAACTTCGAGCATGTACAGAAACGGGTATTCAAAAATCCGATCATCGTCGAGCCGCATGACAATTGGCTCCCTGTTGACATGGATGTTGGTCAGCCGGCGGACACCCCGCAGAAAATTTTGATCAGCCGCAGGAAAGTCCACCGCCCAGGTGAGCCACCCTCCCCACTCATCATCCCCATAAAAACCGCTGGCGGTTGTGTCATATTCTACGCGGACAAAGGTGAAGGCATCACCAGCTTCATGCAGCTCCAGAGTCTGGTCGGCGGGAAGTGAAATTTCAGCACCACTCTCTGCACCGATCATGGTCAAGCCGGCCAGTAAGGCACAGAGAAGGATATTTGTTTTCATGCTAGTGACTCATGGCGTGAATGATATAGTCGATGGCCATTTACCTGCTTTTTTTCAAGCTTACCTGACAGTGCAGCCCACGGGGCTGTCGCGATTTCAGGTTCTGTCGCCGAGTTCCCAGTGTCTGCCGCCAGACAATCCCTGTCTGCCGACAACTCAGGGAATCACTGAATCCAGAAGGATATCCTGGGCCCGCTCAAACATGGGAGCAATTTCCAGGGCCGCCAGCGCATAACGTTTTGCCTCTGATTTATTGCCGTGAAGCAGGAAGGCTTCGGCAAGATTTGTATTGGCCAACGCCGGATCTGCTGCATCCAAAGCGAGCAAAACTCCGTATTCCCTGATGGCCGTTGGATAATCCAATTGCTGCATGGCGGCGGCAGCAAGTGAACGATGGACATCCTGATCGTATGGATTAAGCGCAATGGCTTTTTCCAGATAGAAGGTCGCCCGGTCATATTCGCCGCCCGATTGTGCCGTGTGGGCTAGTTTCAGGCAGGCGCCATAGGCATAGGGATGAACATGGAGCAGGGCCTCCAGCTCACGAGTCATGGACTCGACATCCCCCAGTTCCTCGTATATTTCGGCCAGGATCCGCCGGGGATTGGGAGAATCGCTGTAATGTGGCAGGAGCTCGCTGGCAATGGTCAAGTGATTCAGGGCCCCGACGAGATCTTTGCCAGCATAAAAAATCAGTCCTAATTGTAGATGAGCATAGAAATTGCGCGGGCTGGTCTCGAGGTGCTGGTACAATGCTTCTATCAGCGCGTTCCTCTGCTCCTCCGAGACTCCCGGACTGTTGCTGCCGTTTTGAGCAGAGAACGAGCCATGGATGTCAAACGCAGGCTGATCCAGATCGACATCAAGTGCCGCTACCCGATCGTCTATCCAGGAACCAAACTGGGCCTCGACTTCTTCCAGCGGTACGGCAAAAACCGCTCTGAACGCTTGGTTCATATCCACGTGGCTGGTAAAGCTATAGACCAGCGTTTTGAGCATTTCAAATCCATAACGCTCAACAATGAACTCCACCAGAAGGGAAGCCTGATAATAGGCGAAACTCAGCTCGGCCAGGGATCTGGCCCGGGAAAAGCTCTCGTTCAGGTCGCGGAGCCCGATAATCCTGTTTTCCTCAACCGCCTTTATGAGCTCAACATCCTGGTGCCGTCCCCATTCGGGTCGACCGTGTTTTTCTTCAAAGACAGAGATACCTTCTGAGAGCCAGCGCGGTATATTGTTGTTGGTCATCTGCAGGGTAATGACATGGGCAAATTCATGCCAGACAACCTCCTGCCAGTTGATCGTACCGGGCGGTTTATGCCCCTTCGGAGAACCAAGGGTTATGACGCTGCCGAAACAGACCCCGAGAAGATGACCTATATCCGGCAGCCCTGAAGTTCGCACAGCAAAGTCTTCGTTATTGGAGAATAATTCAATCAGAATCGGTCCTTGGGGAACGAAATCGTATTTGGCGGTAAGCGTTGCCCAGCTTTCTTCCAGGAGCGGTTTCAAGTAGGGCCAGAGAACATCGGCCTCAAACGGTGGAAGGCGGACAACAAAGTTTGCACTCGTGCGTGTTTCGAACCCGTCGAGCACGTCAAGCACGTTCAGCAAGTTCAGCGCCCGTACGTTGAATGGGTCTCCCCGAAAGCCCTTTTCGAGGTGATAGAGCGCTTTGTTTTCCTCTCCGAGTCGCAGCAGGTTCATACCCAGGATGATGTGTCCACTCCAAAGCCGACCATCGAGCGCCACCGCTTTCTGCGCCATTTGAACTGCTTTGTCGAAGCGATAGCCTCGGCCGCAAATTTCAGCGATGCGGGCATAAAATTCCCCGTTACCTGGGCTCAAGTCGGCCACCTGTCTCTCAAGTCGCCCAAGCGTCTCAGTGTCGTCTTTCAAGAAGGCGATGGCCGCCAGAATGGCAATGGCATCAATGGACTCGGGATTGATCTGCAGTGCCTGCTGGAGAAAGTGGACCGCCTCTTCATAGCGTTCATCCTCGCTCAGCAATGCTGCGCGGGCCACAAGAGCCGGCACGGATTGCGGGTTAATTTCAAGAGCACTGACCAGCAATGCATGAGCTGCTTGACCTCCTTCTATGGTCGCCATTGCCACGAGTGCGGGGACATAGTTTGCATTTAGCTCAAGTGCGTCCAGGTAGGAGCGCTGTGCCTCACCATTGTTGTATTTATCTTCAAACAGATCTCCCCAGAGCTGGTGAATCTCAGGGTTCTCAGGATCGAGAGCCGCGGCCTCCCGGAACAGATTGTTGGCATCGTGAAAGCGTTCCAACTCACGGCAGGCCACCCCGACCCAGGCGATATCTTCGGCATTGAAGACCAGTCCTCGATCGTAGTAGGAGATTGCCTGCAGGTAGACAGATTTTGCTTCTGAGCGTCGCCCATGCAAGGTGAGAATTTTGCCGAACTGAACCAGATTCTGGACACTGGCAGTCTGATCGTCAATTAGAGGCTCCAGTACCTGGAAGGCCTCACCTGAACGACCAGTCAGGGTGAGTAATTCAGCTAACAGGGAGCGTATCGTGTCGTTTTTCTCAAATGCTGCCAGGGACTGTCGCAAGGATTCCTCTGCCCCGGAATAGTCGCCGGTCATCATCCGGATACGATTCGCACCAACGGCTGCAGCCAGCGGATCCCGACCTGAAACGAGCTCGAAAAGGCCAAGGGCATCTTTATAGTTTCCTTGCTGGAGAGCCTTTTGGGCCTGGTCTAGAGGGAAGCTTTCAGAGGTAGCGTGTGCGGGCGGAATAAGACTTAAAAAACCCGCAAACAACGCACAAAGGCAATAAGCTGGTAGGTGCTGCATGTCACAACTCTGTCAAATCTCAAAGAATTTGCATCGACACTACTTTGAGCCATCTATTAAAAGCAGGTAAGCGAAATCTTGGGATTTGAACGTTAACTGGCTCTGACAATTTTAAATATGATACATGGGAAAAGCAAGAGCGGTGCTGTTGCCTTGGTGAGTCACTTTGACTACCCGGAGTTTTCCAGTGCTTCTTTCACCCGAGCCGGAGTCATGGGTAATCGGTAGCATCTGGCTCCGCAGGCGTCGAAAATCGCATTGGCGATTGCCCCTCCCATGGTAATGATGGCCGGTTCTCCTCCGCCCTGGGAGGCTGATTCGACATTGTCGATGATGACAGTTTCGATTTTCGGTAACCAGCTGAAACGGGGAATATCGTAAGTGTCGAAGTTGCTGTCATGGATGGTACCGCCGGAAAATCTGATTTCTTCGCTCAAGGCATAGCCCAGACCCATGGTAATGCAGCCTTCCATCTGGATTGTGGCGCCTTCTGGATTGACACAGAGTCCCATATCCTGGGCACAGACGACCCGGTTTACTCTGACCGCACCGCTGGTTTTATCCAACTCCACCTCGGCCACGGTTGCCACCCACGTGCCTGCGTCGAAACCGCAGGCGATGCCGCGGCCAAGGCCGCTCGGTGCAGGTGCAGCCTTCCAGCCGAACCTTTCTGCGGCTGCCGTAAGTACTCGTTTCAAGCTGCGGTTCTTGAGATGGCTCAGTCTGAAGTCGAGGGGGTCGATTCCGGCCCGTGCTGCCATGATGTCGATCTGGGATTCACGAGCGAAGGTGTTCGTGTTGTTGGCTGGTGCGCGCCAGGCGCCTACCGCAAACGGATGAATCCCGGGAGACACACCCCAGATACCGCCGTGTGAAGAGGTGCGATGATGGGCGATGTCATAGAACTGTTCAGCGCCGCGGTCCCCGGCAAAATATACGTGATAATCCCAGAAACTGAGATTCAGGTTTTTTTCAAGCCCTGAACGGATCTGCACCACTGCCGCAGGGCGAAAGGAGTCGTGAAAAAATTCGTCCTCCCGGCTCCAGGCTACCTGAACCGGTTTGCCTGTATGTTTGGCCAGCCGGGCAGCTTCCCGCACCTGCAGATTTCGAGTTTTGCCGCCGAAGCCGCCGCCTAAATAGGGCGAAATCACACGAACCTTGTCAGTCGGCAGGCCGAGTGTCCGGGCCGCTTCATTCCGGGCCGGAAAGGGTGTCTGACTTGAAGGCCAGACCGTGGCACTGTCCCCCGTGTAATGAACGGTAGCCGTATGCGGTTCCATGGGCGCGTGGGCGACATAGCCATCGCGATAGGTGGATTCGACAATGGTTTCTGACTGGCGTTCCCCCTCGGCGAGATCGCCATCGGCAGCCAGGATGGATGGCGTTGGAGCAACCTTGAGGAGATGTTCAAAGATTGAGTCAGTATCAACCTGCGGTTCTGGTTCGTCGAAAGTGGCCTGTATCTTTTGCAGGGCAATATCGGCAATGTCCCATTTTTCGTGGAGTACCGCCACCAGATCATCGTCGTGCACTACCAGTACGCCCGGTATAGCATCGGCTCCGCTGGTATCGAGTGTGCGCAGTTTCGCGCCGTGAGCGGGGGGACGCATAATACGGGCGCAGAGCATGCCCGGCAGTCTGATGTCGGCGGCGTATTGGGCGGACCCGGTAACCTTTTCCAGAGCGTCAGCCCGAAGCATCGGTCGGTTCATGAGCTTGAACTCGGCGGGCGATTTGGGTTGCACCGTGCCACTGACGAAATGTTCTATACGCTTTCCCTGGGTCAGTTCTTCATACGAGATGCGTCTTTCCGGCCGCTTTCGAATAAAGATTTCGCCCCGTTCCACTCCGAGATCAGCGACGTCCGCCTTAAGGTGTGCGGCTGCCAGTTCCAGCAGCACAGCCCGGGCTTCTGCCCCAGCCTGTCGGAGTGCCGGCCCGAAGCTTCTTGTGGTCAGACTGCCGTAGGTTCCCCGGTCGTAAGGACAGAGATCGGTATCGCCCATGACCATCTCAACCTGTTCGAAGGCGACGTCCAGTTCATCAGCAAGCATTTGCGCCAGAGACGTAACCACCCCCTGTCCCATCTCGATTTTGCCGGTATAGCACTGCACCATTCCCTCTTCTCCGATCCGGAGAAAAGCATTAAAATCTGACGGCAGGGGGGCACTGTCAACCTCCCCGGTAAACAGAGCCAGATCACCCGTGCTGAAAAAAACGATGAGTCCGGTGGCGCTCAGTTTGAGAAAATCACGGCGAGAGATCGATGCGGTATGGGTGGAGATATCTAAACGCTCTGTCATTTCAGCCACCTCCGTTCAGTTTCTCGGCGGCTGCTTCGATCGCTTGGATGATGCGATTATGGGCGCCGCAACGGCACAGGTTATTTTCCATAGTGTCGATGATCTCATCACGACCTGGGTTGGGATTGCGGTTAAAGAGCGAAATCACCTGCAGGATCATTCCCGGGGTGCAGTAGCCGCATTGAAGGGCGTCGTGCTCAATGAAACTCTGCTGCACCGGGTGCAGCTCTTGGTTTGTTGCCAATCCCTCTATGGTGAGCACTTCGGTGTCGGAAACCTCATGTATACTAGTTTGGCAAGCTCGCACAGCAGTGCCGTCGACAAGTACGGTGCATGAACCGCACAACCCCTGGCCGCATGCGTACTTTGTGCCGGTAAGAGAGAGGTCGTGGCGAATGACCCAGAGCAATGACCGCTCTCTATCCACCTCGATGTCAATGGGCGTGTTGTTGAGCGTGAAGCGAATCGATTCAATCATGGTCGAATCTCCCAGGAAGAGATATTCATAGCAGGGGGGATCGGGCTCAACTGGGGCCAAAAGCATTCCCCTGGCTGTGAGTCAAATAGACGACAGGATAGATAAAGCAGTTACCAAGTTCAGCCTAAGCTGGGGCCACTCCAGGCATTGTGCAGCTAAGCGGTATTATGTTATCCAGCCATTCACCCGGATTAAGGGCGATAATTTTCTTGGGATCAACCGGCCGGGTCGCCACTCTTTTTAACAACTCATACCAATCAACCTCGAGCGTCACCTCTTTTGCACCTTTAGCCATATTTAGATACGAGGTTCTGATTAGCTTGTCCGTCGTTTCACTTGGAGATTCATGGTTATTTTCATACCGAGACAAAGTCTCAGGGGCAATCGACAGAACCGACGCAAAATCTATCTGTTTTAGTCTGACTTCCTTTCGTAGAAACCTGATTTCTTTGCCGGAAAGTTTCTCATCCTGGCAGCACAGGGTCATCCCGATGAGTTGGTGCAACTGTTTGATCTTGGGAATCGAGACATAAAATTCAGCGCAATGCGGGCACTTATATTGAGGCACGCCATAGATCACCACATTATCCAATCCACACGATTTGTATTCGTACGGCCGATCTTTGATGATTTCCATCTGTGCATTACATTGGTAGCAAATCATATCCTCACCTTAGAAAACGGTAATTATCACTTGTCTATTGCTCCACACAACAGCAGTAATAACGACTCCATCCTCGCCTTCTATGTCCTTCCCCTCTACCCGGTATTTCCAATTTTGTTTTTCTGAATCAAATTCGCGACCTTGAACCAAACCGCATTCAAGTACATTGAGTACATCCTGATCTGAATAGCCCCTTTCTCTCATTCTTTCGAGTACATGAGGCGTCCAGATCGTGTCGCCAACCTCAATGATTTCTCTTATCAAGACGAGAGCGTCATGGTCTGATAACTCTCGTGTTGGATCAAACCCAGCCATAAGTCAATTATACTCATTATCTTGATATTTTATCAAGTTTGTTATCGTCAGTCCCGAAAATACAAAGATATGAATTGAGATATTATCAACTTAAGGATTTTTAATAACACTACGATAATAGATGCCAACATCACACAAAGTAGTCAATCTCGGTCAGTTAAAAGCAAGAAAGCCCTTAACCAGAGAACCGAGACCAGGAATAACTAAATATCTATAAATTTATAATGATTAATAGGCCTTATGACTTATAATAAATTTCTAGAATCGCACAAATACCCGGTTTTGTCTTCTGTCACTCACTCAACAAGTTTAAAATCAAGCGAATCATCAGCTCTTTCTGTTTCGGGTCACTTTCGGCAATCAGCAATGCAAGAGCGACAAGTCCGTTCTGATTAATAGCAGCGGACTCGAGCAAGTCGTTTTCACGCAGATAGAGCAGAAACAGAAAGGCCCCAATCCGTTTATTGCCATCAGCAAACGGATGATCCTTGATCACGAAATAAAACAGATGGGCCGCCTTCTCCTCCACGCTCGGGTAAAGATCTTTGCCGTCAAAGGTCTGATCGATACTACCCAGAATCCCCTGTAAATGCCCCGCTCGCTCCTGGCCAAACAGATCACTTGCTTCCTCGCGCCTGACCAACTCGCTTTTCAATGTACTAATAGCCTTCCGGGCCTGCAGGTAGGAGAGAGCCTGCTTGACCGGCGTCTTCGTTTTCGGCAGTTCCAGACGATCCTCATCATAATGCAGAAGAATCATCCATGATTTGGCATACCGGCTAATAACAGACAAGATCGCTTTGCCTTGATCTGTAATCAGCTCGCGGTTCTGCAATGTCTTGGAAAGCAGGGCAACCGCCTGCTCCATCTCCAGCAATCCTTTTTCGGCCAGGCGATGCTTATTGACGGTATAGCCCTTTATGAGGTGATCTTTCAGAACAGATGTCGCCCAAATGCGAAAATGGGTTCCTCGAATAGAATTAACCCTATAGCCGACAGAAATGATGGCATCGAGGTTAAAGTAATCGACTTGATATGTTTTGCCGTCGGCAGCAGTTGTTGCTTTTTTTGCAACAACTGCGTCACGCTGCAACTCTTCGGATTTAAATATGTTATGTAAGTGCCTTGAAATAACGGATTTGTTACGGTCGAAAAGCGCTGCAATCTGGTTCAATGACATCCAGATAGAATCGTCATACAGCCGAACCTCTAAAGAACTGGATCCATCGTCGGCCTGATAAATAACTATTTCGCCATGTTCATCTTTCATATTCAACTGCAGTAACAAGAAAGTCTCACCTTTTCAAGGAGTAACAAAGTTGGAACCCCTATTGGTCTTCGAGTTGTCACTCAGCGTTGAAATTTGACAACCAATCCCATGGCCAGTGTTTGTAAGATCATCTTCTTCATCTTCATTTCTCCTTTTTCAACGAACAGACGGACGATTTAGGGAATCAAATTCACCAATGTTTTTATCTGAGTGTATATCATAAATCTTGGCATAGGGATATATGGCTAGTGCTTTGAGGAGGGTGCTGTTGCAAAACAGTCATGTATAAAAGTACGCAGACCTGCAATGGACTGTTTCGCCTGAAACTTTATAATATTGATGACTGCTTTATTCGGCAAAATGATCTTGATTGAGAGTTGTCGTACTCAATCAAATCAATGTCCTCCAATCTCCTTGCCGCAATACCGAATAGCCACCCCCTCGCAGGCTTGTCCTTGTTTTGAGGATACTCTGAAACCTTTAAGCCAAGGTCATTCTTGATTTCGACAGTGGGAATCCACCCATCGGGGTAGTTTTCACTATTTTCCGTTATATATCCAAACACTTCTTGAGATATGGCACTAATATGATAATCAATTCTCTCTTTACGGGTCATTGTCTCCTCCACAGGTTAACATATTGGAAATTATTGATATTTGACACCATTCTATTCAATCAACGTTCCTTCCTCATGTTGAAATAGCCAAAGCCATTTCTCCGTTATCACTCATCATTATCTTGTCTTTGGTTGAGGAGCCTTATAGCCAGTATCCAGAAGCCTTTTCTTTAAGTATTCAATCGCCCACACTTTACCGGTTAAAGCACTTGTTATTTGCAAAATTTTGAACTCTCTTTTGGTTATCCGGTTCTTTTTAAGGTGATAAATTGCTTGTAGCAAACTCCTTTGCTCTTGCTTACTCTCACCTAAGAATAGGTGCTTGTCTGCTTTCTCCAAGTATTCAATCGCATCTGAGGCTCTTATCACTATCTGGAGGTATTTTTTTAAGTCCTCGAAATTGTTGATTCCTTCCTTGTGCCCTAGTTGGTCAATCTGTTGCAGTAATTCAAGAACCTTACGTGAAGATGATTTTCGTCTCGCTTTTGTGGTTGTGGATGAATTGATTTCCGATAGCAATGTCTCGATCTTCTCTATATGCTTTGCCACCCTGCTATACACACGCTCCTGTTCCTTAACCCTTTGATTATGAGCGTATATCCTTCCATCAAGATAATAGGCCATCAATTGCAGAGGGAGAATTACAAATAATTTGAAGGGGAGGACAACGAATAAATCAAAAAGGCTACTGACGATAACAAAATGGCCCATCTGCTTGGCGTAGTCGGTTTTTCCAAACGTCCCATACCAAACATTCCAGTCGCTGATGCGATGCCTTCTCATAGAATCACTGT
>CAWADO010000002.1:0-844995 GCA_963780775.1 uncultured delta proteobacterium
CACAACGGTTCATCCTGGGCTTTACAGCCATCGCATTTACTGAAATCTACTTTCGGAGCCATATTATATTCCTCCTTCGAGGTTGAACTTAGTTGTCAAGAGCCGGGAACGAGCTGTTCATACGGGCGGGTAAACGTTTCGATCTCACCGGTTTCCTTGTTCAGACGACTCTCTACGAAACAGTCGAAGTTCGGATCGATTTCGGGATAGTCATCGGGTCTGCCATCCCGGCCAGCGTGTTTCTTTGCTGGACTTCAGGTGATGACAGATGATTTCGGCCACATCAAGACGATCGATCACCTCATGCACGAGCATCAGGTCGTGAAGGTCTTTGGCATAAGGAAATCGATTTGGTTTATAAGCATATTCAGATGCTTCAGCGCATAGTCCAGACGCTCTTCGTTGGTCCGGTAGAACTGTGACGTGCCGCCCGCATATTCATCCATCAGCCGCTGCATGCGCTCTTCCATCTCACGCGGGGAGACGCCGTCAAAATCAGCACCTTTGAAAAGCGCCGAGAAACGCGCTCCTTTTCCAGTTCGATCTGTTTGCGTCGAGTTCTGGCAGCTTACCGATTCCAAATATTTAATCGCTCCCCGCGCTGCCAATTCACCTTCTGCGGCACATCCGCCCACGAATTTATTGGGCGTGCCGCCTGCGATTTCACCGGCTGCAAAAAGCCCGGAATCGTCGTCATTCGCTCGATGTCCACCCAGTAGCCGCTGCGGTGTGACCACCTACGACATAGGGATCACTACCGTATATTTCTATCGGCTCCTTGGTGATGTCCTGACCCGGCTAGCCAGCCAGAGCACAAAAGAAGGCCGCTCGTTAAGATAATCCACCTTGAGCTCCTTGGCCTCCTCTTGCGACGAGGTGGGTGGTATCAGCATAGGTCGGCCCCCGGCCTTCTAGCCATTCGTTCATCGGTGCGTTCGCCCGAATATAGCGGGGTGCCTTATCACCGCCAGGTGGGCATAGTGTTTTTCTAAAATACGTTCGCCTTTGGCGTTGATGATATTGGATTTATACCCGACAGATATGGTATCAATGGGGCCGCAGTAATCTTTGGAGCGGGTCGCACCCAGCGCTGCTCCATTGTAGTGAATTCGGCACCTTCACGGATACCCATGGCATAGCCGGTGCCCACGTTAAACGGGCACATCCAGGTCTGGTGATGGGAACTGCTGGAATCACTCGTATAGGATTATAGAGTCCACAGGCCCCGCCGGTGGAAACGATGTCGCCTTTGCCTTAAAGACGTAAAATTTACCGTCCTGCAGATGGAACCCCATCGCGCCCACACACTGTCGCTATCCATCAGCAGGCTGGTGGCAACGATCCGGTTGTATACGTCTGTCTCCATATTCGAGGGCTTTTTCGGCCATGATGGGCTTGAGTGCTTCGCCATAGATAGAAATATCCCAACTGCCGCGATACTGGATCTTCGTCTTCGTCGCGGACGATCGGAAACCCCCAGCTTCCAGATCATCTACGGCCTCGTTGAGTTCCTGGGCGTTGCTCAGGGCCAGGTCTTCGCGGAGCGGCCACCGCCCACCTGGGCGCGGCTCCATCGAACAAGGTCTTCGGGGGTTTTGCCTTCCGGGATATAGGTATTGATCGCGTCCATACCGGCGGAACAGGCGCCGCTACGACTGATATGGGCCTTTTCCATGATGGTGACTTTGACATCGGGATTGAGCTTCTTGGCCTCAATTGCGGAAAAACATCCGGCATTTCCGCCGCCAATAATCAGAAGATCGGTTTCGATTGTTTCGGTTACGACGTTTTCCAGGCTGTCAGGTAATTGGGTAGCCATAGGATTCTCCTTTAATGAATGATTAAGGGCACACGAAAAATTGCTTTTAATATCCTGTGGTCTTGATTCTGCCATGTACCTGAAGGAAAAACTATCGGCTGGGCGATAGAGCAAACGAAAATATCTGCGGTCCCAAACTCAAGAACGGCTTTCTTACTATCTATATTGTTGATTTTAATATATTTTAATAAGTCAAATCAGATACGATCCTTGTCTCTATATGACCAGAGCCTGGAGTGGCATTAGAGACAGGGAAAGTAAAAAACATTTCAGTGTTTATCATAATAGAGAATTACGGTTACGCACTTGAGCAGACTTTTGGCTGATTAAGTGGCAGTCACTATCTCATAAGCTACGCAGGAAAGAGAGATATTTTAAACCCTAAGCAGGCAGCTTCGGCAGATAATGAAAAATACATGGCACCTCAGTGAGCAGGGCTTTTTTTCAGACGTTTCGGAAACGACACAATCGGCATTTTTTGCCGTCGCCAAGCGGACCGTTCTCAAAAAAAACCAATTTATCTTTCATGAGGGCGATCCCAGCGAGCACTGCTACTATCTGCAGAAAGGGGCAATCCGAATATTCCACTTCACCGAACTGGGTAAGGAACCGATCATATTTATCAGGAACGCGGGCGAGTTGTTCGGACTCGCCGAGATAATCGACTCGAAACCCCGCAAATGCAACGCCCAGGCCATCACCAGCCTTGAGCTTTACACAGTCAGTAAAAGAGATTTTGAAAAACTCCTAGAAAATCATTATCCACTGTCTCGAAAAGTCATCAGCGTGCTTGGCCGGCGCCTGCGCTACCTCGGGGAACAGATGGAAAACCTGATGATCTGTGATGTTCATACTAGGGTATTAAAGCTGATGCTCTATCTGATTCATCACAAATTAGAAGAAGCCGACCCGGAGCAGCCCATAACGGTCCCGCTCAATTTATCCCAGTCACAAATTGCCTCGATGACCGGCTCCTGCCAGCAGACCATCAGCACTATTTTTAAACAGCTAAGCGAATCTGACCTGATTAAGCTGGAGAAACGAAATCTGACCATCATGAACCCGGCCAAGGTAATGGACATCATCTACCAGGAACCGGTCAAACTCTCTCAAATTATCTGTAATCACTAGAAAATAAAGTCGTGAAGAGGCGGTATACAGCCCCCTTGTGACTGATCCTACCAAGAAAGATTTCACCGCAATCGAAAACTATCGTGTGGGCGATAGTCTTGTCCGGGCAAAAATGTTAGAGAATGAGGCACATGTGTTGTAAGTGGCTCTGATGACTTTTTGTTGCAGGGCATAAACCATTGTAATCATCAGATAAACATTTCATATGAAAAGGAGGAAAATCATGCGCACGACGTCGATGTCATTGCTCATAGCTGCTCTTATCGCAAGTTTCTTAATCGTTACACCAGTGTTTGCAGCAGACTACCCGAGCCGACCGATCAAAATGCTCACCATGGTAAAACCGGGAGCCCAGATCGATCTGCTGGCCAGGAAAGTGGCGGAAGAGCTGAAAAACGAGCTCGGCCAGCCCGTTCTGGTATCCAACAACCCCGGCGGCTCCCACGGCAGTGTCATGGCAGCCGAACTCTCACGGGCCAAGCCGGATGGATACACCCTGGGCATTGGCGCAACCGCAGCCTATACCTATTCGCCCCATTATGTAAAAACCAATTACAAATTTGAAGACTTCACCTTTATCTCCAAGCTCGGTCTGAACCAGAGCGGCATCGTCTGCCGGCCTGATCGGCCGTGGAAAACACTTGGCGATGCTTTTGCCTGGGCAAAGCAGGAAGGCAAGGGCCTGACCTACATGTTCCAGGGATCGGATGACCGTGATGTGATGACCCGCATTGCCGAGCAGGAAGGTGTCGAGATCTCCTTTATGCCGAGTCAGGGCGGACCCTCTATTATCTCCGCCGTTCTTGGCGGCCATGCCGATCTGGGCCACCTGGGTGCAATCCTCTTTGGCTATGTACCGCAGAAGCTGACCCTGCTCGCCGCAACGACCCCGACCCGGCTGGTAGCACCGCCGCAGCTCAAAGATTTTCCGGACGTTCCAACACTTCAGGAGCAGGGCTGGGATGAATCTGTTGAGATGTTTATCGCCCTGATCGGACCGGTCGGACTACCCGAAGCCGTCCTGACCCGCCTCGAAGAAGCGCTGGCAAAACTGGCTGATGACGCCGAATTCCGTGAGTTTGTCGCGGACAAGCTGAAGATGGGTCCGGTTACCTACGGACGTGAATACGCCGAAGAGTACATGATGAAAGCCTATGAGCGCTTTGGTGCCCAGGCAGAGAAAATGAAGAAGTAGCAGCTCAAAACACAGATCCAGCTCAAACTGCCGCAGGTGGGTTTTTACCGAACCTGCGGCAGTATTTTGTTGGGTAAAACATGGTCAGCTATTATAAAACCGTTTTCGCCGATTCCAATTTATATCATTTAAACGCACAACTCATAGGAGACCTTCATGACTGGGCTGCAGCGAGATAACATACTGTTCAGTGGAATCGTCCTTTCCTGTGTTTTCTTTCTTGTCTGGGTTATTCCGAACTACACACCGGCATATCCCGGTTATGGTGTTCCCGGATCGCTGGTTCCCAACGTAGCGGTCTCAACGATCCTTGTTCTTTCTCTACTGGTCCTTTCAGCCAACCTGCTGACTTCACGCCGGGCCAAAGCGGATGGAAAAAAGCAGCAACGCGATGAAAGTCCAGTCGACCGGATCCACCTGGGTCACCTGTTGTTTTTCATGGTCCCGAGCTTTTTGCTGATGCCGACCATGAAGAAGCTCGGAGGAATCCTGCCGTATGACCTGGGCTTCATCCTGCCCGGCATTCTCTTTATGCTCATCATGCAGTGGCTGTGCGGGCAGCGAAAACCAGTCCCTCTGCTTCTGGTAGCCATTATCCCCGTCGGCGTTGTTTATACGGCCATCCGTTTCGGGCTCGGCGTCCCGATGCCTTAAGACAATAAAATCAAAGGTTAAGCTTCATGTTTGAAGTAATCATTGCAGGATTCATCGATTCTCTTCAGTTCTCCAATTTATTGTTTGTATTTGTCGGGGTGACGGCGGGCATGATGGCCGGTGCCATTCCGGGCGTCAACGGGCCGATGGCCATTGCACTCTGTATTCCGCTTTCTTACTACATGTCGCCGATGGCGGCCATCGGCTTTCTGGTCGGCCTGAACAAAGGCGCATTTTTCGGCGGGGCCATATCGGGTGTATTGCTCAATACACCGGGTACCCCCGAGGCTGCTGCCACAACCTGGGACGGCTACCCGCTGTCACAGCAGGGGAAGGGTGAAAAGGCCCTACGCATGGCGCTCTACAGCTCGGTGTCCGGCGACGCCTTTTCGACCCTGGTACTCATCCTGGTGGCAGCCCCGCTCGCCGCCGTGGCCTTATACATGGGCCCGCCTGAAATCTTTGCCCTGATCTGTCTGGCAATGACTATTATCGCCGGGCTGGGAACAACTTCTCTTATCCGGGGCCTGATGGCGGCAGTATTCGGCATCCTTATCGGTACCATCGGTATGGAACCGGTTTCGGCTATGCCACGGCTGACCTTTGATGTTTATCAGCTCGAACGCGGTATTTCGCTGATTCCAATCGGAATCGGCATGCTCGCCTTCTCGGAAATTATTGCCCAGCTGGAACGACGCCTCAAGCATGGTGATATCGACGCCACCATCAATTTCTCCGATAAAAAAGAGGATCGCTTCATATCCTGGCGGGAGTATTCCAGCAGCTTTCGAACCATCATCCGTTCGGCGATTTCCGGAACCGTAGTTGGTGCCCTGCCCGGTCTCGGCGCACCCGTCGCTTCCTTTTTCGCCTACGACCAGGCCAAGAAAAAATCAAAAAATCCGGATGAATTCGGTAAAGGCAAGCTCGAGGGTATCGCCGCCTCGGAAGCAGCAAACAGTGCCGTTGTCGGCGCCAGTTTGATACCGCTTTTTACCCTGGGAATCCCCGGCAATGTCGCCGCTGCGATGCTGATCGGTGCCTTCGTGATTCACGGCATGATCCCAGGTCCGTTGATGTTCGAAGAAAATGCCCAGTTCATCTATTCGATCTACGGCAGCCTGATTATCGCCAATCTCTTTCTGCTCGGTGTGGGCCGCGTCGGACTGAAAACCTTCTGCAAACTGGTGCAGACACCGGCAGTAATCCTCTACCCGATAATCACCTTCACCTGCCTGATGGGATCGTACCTGGCGGAATACTCGATCTTCGACGTCGGCCTGATGCTCTTTTTCGCCTTTCTGGCCTACTTCATGCGTAAGTTCAAGTTTTCCCACATCTGCTTCATCATCGGTTTTATTCTTGCTCCGATCTGGGAGACTTCGCTGCAGCAGTTAATCATATCCTCAGAGCAGAACCCGTATATGATTTTCACCCGGCCCGTGGCAATTGCGCTGCTGCTCATTACCGGTTTCGTCGTCTTCAGAACCGGACTCGCGGCGATGAAGAAAAAGAAGTAGCTGCCACTTAGATGAGAGAAAAAATATGATGGCGACTTCATACCTCAGCTGGCCTGAGGAAAATGCCGGCAGCAACGGCAATTTTTTCCGCTGGTCGCATCCCGGCTCCAACCTCTGTCTTGATTTCCACGGCGATCCGCTCAGAGCCCAGCTTGTCGTATTCTCCGACGGCAATCACCATATGGCACTAAGGGAATGCCTGGACGAATTTTCAAAAAAACATGCCGAATTGTCGCATATCTTTTATGCAACGACACCGCCCGGCCCTATTGTCAATATGCTTAAACAAGGGGGACTGCAGCTCGGTAACCTGTATATCAATGTTAAACCCGATATTTTTATCAGCCCTGCCAACATTCTCGATAGCCTCATCGAGCACGGATTCATGGCGGAGTACGCCGCATTCATCCGGAATCGAGGCAATGTGCTTCTGATAAAAAAAGGCAACCCGAAGAACATAACCGGCCCGGCAGATATCATGGATGAAAACATCAGGCTGTTCATATCGCATCCTGAAAAGGAAAAAGCCAGTTACTCAGCTTACTACGATACCTTGAACGGTCTGATACCGGACCTTGGTGCGGACTCAGATTTTATACAAGGCAAGACAGGCCAGGGAAAAATCGTGTTCGGTGACTGTATCCATCACCGGGAAGCCCCGCAGGCCGTGGCCGACGGGTCGGCTGACGTTGCTCCGGTATTTTACCATCTGGCCCTTCGCTACGTGCGAGCATTCCCCGAGTATTTCGACATCGTTCCCCTGGGCGGCAGTGCTGAAGACCCAGCCCCCCTTCCGGAAAATGTTGTCGGGGCGACATCGATGGGACTGGTTGGTGACGGCGGAATATGGGGAAGCAGATTTCTGAACTATCTCACTTCTGATGAAGCTGTTGCTATTTACGAGAGTCATGGCCTTCGCTCACTGCAGACCATGTAATTTTTTTCTTTTGGAACCAACTAAAAGATAAAGGAAAAGATATGCCGCTGAACAAGAGACTTCGTGAAATCATGGTCCCCATCGCCGAATATGCCACCATAAGTGTCGACAGTCCTCTGAAAGCGGCGGTGCTCAAGCTTCAAAAAGTTTACTGCGATGCCGAAACCGGTAAATGCACCGAAGCCGGTCACCGAACCTGCCTTGTACTTGACAACGATTCCAAACTGGTCGGTATCCTCGATAGCCAGACTATTCTGAAAACCCTGATTCCCGAAATCAGCAGCAGTTTCAGCGATAAACTCTCATCTCTGGAAATCTCGGTAGCTTTGTCCGAAGGAAACACCGCATCCAGAGAAGAAATCACCGCCAACCTTGCCGAGCGCGTACTCCTCCACGGAGAAAAACGGGTGGGAGATATGATGCTGAAGGTCCGCGGCAAAGGACTCCAGGCAGATGATTTTCTCGTCCAGGGACTAAAAACCATGCACCGCCTCAAGGTGACCGTGATGCCGATCTATGAAGGCGATAAACTGGTCGGCGTGCTCCGGGACTCGGACCTTTTTCTTACCGTTGCTGGAATTTTTGATCATAAAGAGACATAGAACTGCACGATATCTATCGCTCGTTTTTCACTCCAATTCTAACTAGCCCCGGCGCTTTGACATAGCGCTTACTATTCTGCTCCATTAGATCTTCAAAGACTCGAGCGGAAGGTTCTTATGCCTGTCTTTTGGCCACTTGCCGGTACATCATTTCACTGTTAGATTATTGTAAATCTTTTCTGGTTTATATACGCTGCCGAAAAACCACATGGAGTGAGCCCATGCCTGGATCCCCCTCTCTACTCACTCGTTTTATCCCGAAAATATCAGCCTTTTTGACAGCATCGCTTATCCATACCGTGATAACAGATGATAAATCTTTACTGACCCGGGCAGGTGCGAATATCATGAAACGACTCGACGACGTTTCTCGTCTACGATTGTACCATTTGATTTTTTTCGCCATTTTCACTCTATCACTCTGGCACGTTTTGGGATCAGCGGCGATCGCGGACGTTTCACCGGAGGAGCAGGTGGTACCCGCCTCTGCAGATGCTCCACCCGACGAGGACCAGTGGGGCATGGTTGTGGTCGACGGCAGAGGTTTGTTTCGAGTCACCGGAGTTAAAACATATTCTGCCCGGAAACGAGCCCGGGAGATTTCTAAGAAAATCAAAAGGCTGGCTGAAGACAACTCCTTTGATCCTGACTCCCTGAAGGTCGTTGAAGATGATGGTGTCTATACAGTTCTGGCAGATGACATGGAAGTAGTAAACATCTATCACGGCGATGTCCTGCTGGAGGGGAATCTGTCTCCGGAGAAATACTCAAAAACGCTTGTCAGGGAGAGCATCGTCACGGCAATCAAATACTATCGCCATGAACGGCTACCCGGAACGCTCAAAAATAATGCAGTCAAGGCTCTTTCGAGAAGTGCGGGTCTCATCCTTATTCTCACCTTGCTTTTCTGGAGTTTCAAAAAAACCGACTATCTGCTGGAAAGGCGTTTCAAGCGAAAAATCGAAAGGCTCGAATCAAAATCGAAGCGAATCCTGCAAGCCCAGCAGATATGGACCATAACAAGATTTGTCATCCGTCTCACCAGAATCGCGGTGGTACTGCTTGTTATCTATGTTTTCCTCAATTTCGTTCTCGGCCTGTTCCCCTGGACCCGTTATTTTGCCCAGGCATCGCTGGATCTGGTAATCAACCCGCTCAATTATCTCTTACAGTCATTTATCGATTATATCCCCAGCCTCTTTTTCCTGATTGTCATTTATTTTGTAATCCGCTATCTGCTCAGCTTTACCAAGGCATTCTTTCATCAGGTCGATCGCGGCCATTTCAAAGTGTCCGGTTTCGACGCCGAATGGGCTCTGCCCACCTATCGGATTGTCAGGGTCCTGATAATCATTCTGACAATCGTTATCGCATATCCCTACCTTCCGGGATCAGGCTCAGAGGCATTCAAGGGTATTACCATTTTGGTGGGTGTCCTTTTCTCGCTTGGATCATCTTCGCTGATAGCCAATATGGTCGCCGGCTATACCATGACATACCGAAGAGCATTCAAGGTCGGGGACCGCGTGAAAATTGGCGAGCATGTCGGCGAGGTAACCGATGTCCATCTGCTTGAAACCCACATCAGATCCCTGAAAAATGAGGAGATCGTCATTCCCAACTCTAAAATTTTGAGCGGTGAGGTTACCAACTACAGTACCATGGCCGGCAAACATGGACTGATTCTGCACACGACCGTCGGTATCGGCTATGAAGTACCATGGCGTCAGGTTGAGGCAATGCTTCTGATGGCCGCGGAGCGTACAGAAGGACTGCACAGAAAATCTGAGCCCTTCGTGCTGCAGAAAGCGTTGGGAGATTTCGGGGTTACCTATGAACTGAATGTCTTTTGCCGCAGTGCCGAAAATATGGTACGGATCTACTCGGATCTGCATTGCAATATCCAGGATGTCTTCAATGAATACAACGTGGCGATCATGACACCCCACTATGTCGGGGACAGCGATGAACCGAAACTCGTGCCGAAAGATAAGTGGTTTACGTCACCCGCCGCGCAGCCTGCTGAATAGTTTCTTTTAGAACTCTTACAGACAGGGGAGCCCGATGAACCCGCGTTGGACGATTATGAATTTTTTACATATAATATAAATGACGTTCTCGGCATTAAACACCGGTTTGATTTTCTTCGTTAAAGGGATGTTAACTTTTATAAAGAATACATACGTTTATTGAAAATCGTCGTGGTGAAATAAAACGACTAATCGTCAAGGAGATCATGTTACATAGATTACTCAGCATACTGAAATCAGATGAGAAGACAGCAGGCGGCAATCGCCACGGTATCGATGAGGATTGCAATTACTGCCCGCAATGCGGGGAGGAGTATCGGGCGGAAATCGAAACATGCGCGTCCTGTTCTGTTGCGCTCATATCCGGCTCCGAGAAACTGGCGGCTCTGAGCCCGCAGCAGGCAGCCCCGTCCCCGCATGACATGCGCATATCTGCTGATGATGAACTGGTGACCATCCAGGAAGGAAAGCTGGGCCAGCTCAAGCCGCTGCAGCACCTGTTAAAGGCGGCGTATATTCCGTCGATACTTGCCGGTGACAACACTTCTAAGGGATGAGGGGGGCCTGATCTTCAGTTGAAGATAAAAGCCCCCGATGCGCAGCGAGCGGCTGAAAATCATCAGAAGTGACTTCCTGAAATCCACCGGTCTCAGCAGCGAGGATATGCCAACGGAGGATGCGGTCTTCAGCCTGGAAGCTGAAACGGTTGTCTGTCCCGCATGCTCCACACGCTTTAAACCTGTATTGAACAATTGCCCTGATTGCGGACTGCAGTTTGGCTGAAATTTGATGCCCGACCCCCGCCCTGCGACAGCTGTGCCATGCCGATTAGAAGGGCTGTTAAAGAGCCGGACGAGTTTTTTCGCCCGCATTACCTGATCCGGACTTTTCATATATTAATTGACGGATCGTTGATTGCATTTTAAGACTATGTGCTGATGAATTTTTGTGTTGAGTCGTAAGTTTTCTAAAAAACCCTGAGTCATTACTGGAGTAAAAAAAAAGGAGCGTATGATGAAAGTGACCATTACCGATCAGTGCATGGGCGACCGTAACTGCAACAAACTCTGTCCGGAAATTTTCGAGTATGACGAAGATGCGCTCTTGTCCATCGTCAAGATGGATGAAATCCCCGACCACCTCAAAGACGTTGTCCGTAAAGCGGCACTGGAATGCGGCGCCGACGCCATTGAAGTCGAAGAATAGCTCTGGTCCTGACTGACGATGCCACCTTTCAGAGAAAGCCGGACCGCCCGTAACCTGCAGATATCCTTTTCCGCCGAGGCCCAGGCCCGCTCGCGTTATAATTTTTTCGCCAGAAGGGCCGAAGACGACGGCTATGTCCAGATTGCCCGGCTGTTCGACGAGACCGCCGACCAGGAACATGAACACGCGCTGCGCTTTTTCAAGTTCTTCAACGGCGGCGAGCTGGAAACCACCTGGTCGTTTCCCACCGGCGTCATCGAGGACACCAGGGCCAACCTGATCTCATCGGCCGAACTCGAGTTCTATGTACATGACACCATGTACAAGGGCTTTGCCGATATCGCCCGTGAGGAAGGTTTCAAGCGCGCTGCGGACACGTTTGATGCGATTATTGTGGCTGAGAAGCACCACGAGGACATGTTTCGGGAACTGGCGGAAAACATCGACAGCGGCCGCGTTTTTGCGCGCCCTGAAGAGCAGATCTGGAAATGTCTGGGGTGCGGGTATCTGCACACCGGACGTGAAGCTCCGGACAAATGTCCGGCCTGCGTCAGAACGCAGGCCTATTTCGAGCTGCTCGCCAGAAACTGGTAAGAGTTCAAGCAGCCGGCACCGGGGCCCGTTTCAGCTTCAACGTTCGGCCAGCGGCACGAACGGACGGGTGTTCTCACCGGTATAGATCTGCCGCGGCCGCGAAATCCGCTGGTTGTGCTCGAGCAGTTCGCGCCAGTTGGCGATCCAGCCCGGCATCCTGCCGATGGCAAACATCACCGTGTACATATTGAGCGGAATGCCGATAGCCCGCAGCAGAATACCGCTGTAGAAGTCGACATTCGGGTAGAGATTTCGCTCGACGAAGTAATCATCCTTGAGGGTTTTCTCCTCGAGTTCCAGCGCCACCTCGAGCAACGGATCCTGCTGCTGCAGCTCGTCGAGAACTTCATACACCCGTTTTTTGAGAATGATCGAGCGCGGATCGAAATTTTTGTAAACCCGGTGACCAAAGCCCATCAACCGGTAGTCGTTGCTCTTGTCCTTGGCCATGTCCAGATAGTGACTGATCGGCTTGCCCGATTCCCTGATGTCCTCCAGCATCCTGATCACCGCCGCATTGGCGCCGCCGTGCAGCGGACCCCAGAGAGCGCAGACACCGGCTGAAACCGAACTGAACAGATTGGCCCGGGAGCTGCCCACCACCCGCACGGTGGAGGTCGAACAGTTCTGCTCATGGTCGGCATGCAAGACGAGAAAGAGATTCAGGGCCCGCTCAACCACCGGCGAAGCGATAAACTCGCGGTACGGGTCGGAGAACATCATGTGCAGGAAGTTCGAACAGTAACTCAGATTCGGATTCGGGTGAATCAGCGGTTTACCCGAAGCCATCCGGTAGGAGAAAGCGGCAATCGCCCGAACCTTGGAGAGCAGCAGCGCAACGGTGCGGTCAAATGCCGGCCCCTCGGAGTGAACATCGAGTACTTCGGAGTGAAAGCAGGAGACCAGGTTGAGCATCGCCGAGAGGATCGCCATCGGCGGCGCATCCTTGGGGAAACCGGAAAAATGGTGTTCGAGGCTGGTGTGAAGCTGGGCATGTTCGGCCAGAGACGCCCTGAACTTTGCCAGCTGGCGAGCGTTTGGCAGTTCTCCGTAGAGTATGAGATAGGCCACCTCCACATAGGTCGCCTGGTTGGCGATCTCTTCGATCGGATAGCCGCGATAGCGCAGAATACCCTTGGCGCCGTCGACATAGGTTATCGAGGAGAAACAGGAGCCGGTGTTGCCGAACCCGGGGTCCAGGGTGATACAGCCGGTCTGGCTGCGCAGCTTCTGCATATCGATCGCACGTTCGTTTTCGGTTCCGGTATGGATCTCGAATTCATAGCTCTTGCCGTCAATGGTCAAGGTGGCTGTATTGTCAGTCATCTTCTCCCCTCGAGTGGTGTTTGAGATGGATTGCGGGCTGGATGGGACTATGATATCAACAATGATAATTATTCTTTTTGAACAAACAATCCACTGGTCAGTTACGATAACCAGTTTGACCCGATTCGCCAGATTAGCTGATCATATTGGTGGGCGCAAAACGCCCGGCAACCTTTTAATTGGCATTTTTCAGGCTTAACTATTACTATCTGCAGGCGAAGCTAGCGATAAATCAAGAATTTCAAACACTAATCGCCGCTCCGGGTAACCCATGACAGCTCCGGTCATTTCGGTAGAACTTCAGGATATACATAAACGCTTCGACGCCAACGAGGTGCTGAAGGGCATATCTTTGACTGCCCGCACCGGTGAGGTGATATCGGTTCTGGGGCCGAGCGGCTCCGGAAAGTCGACGCTGCTGCGCTGCATCAATTTGCTGGAGATTCCCGACAGCGGCAGACTCTTCGTATCTGGTGAAGAGGTAGTTCTGAAAAAGACCCGGGACAACCTGACCATCCCCGCCGACAAGAAGCAGGTCGAGCTTATCCGGGCAAAGCTGTCGATGGTTTTCCAGCAGTTCAACCTCTGGTCGCACATGACGATTCTGCAGAACGTCATCGAGGCCCCGCTCCATGTGCTGAAGATTCCCAGAAAAGAAGCTCTGGACCGGGCCATGAAGTATCTGGAAAAAGTCGGTATCCCGGACAAGCTCGACGCCTACCCTGCCCATCTTTCCGGCGGCCAGCAGCAGCGCGCCGCGATCGCCCGCGCCCTGGCGATGGAGCCCGAAGTCATTTTATTTGACGAGCCGACATCGGCGCTCGATCCCGAACTGGTCGGTGAGGTGCTTCAGGTCATGCGCACCCTGGCCGAAGAGGGCCGGACCATGATCGTCGTCACCCACGAGATGGGATTCGCCCGGGAAGTATCGTCACGGGTGATCTTCCTCGACGAGGGGCTGGTCATGGAAGACGGGGAGCCGGCACGGGTCTTCGATCATCCCGAAACCGATCGATTCATGGCCTTTATCAAGGCGATGGTTTGAGATGTATTTCAGCAGCAGTCAGTATCCTAAGAAAATTAATCAGGAGGAATACAATGAGAAGATTTACCCTGGCAGCACTAGTGATTATTTTTGCGCTGGCGGCGACCACGGCAGTTGCCAAAGAGTGGGATAAGGTCCGTATCGGCGTCGAAGGCGCCTATCCCCCGTTCAGTTACGTAACGCCAAGTGGCGAGCTTGAAGGCTTCGATATCGACATCGCCAGGGCTCTCGGCGAGGCCATGGGCGCCGAGGTAACCCTGATCCCCCAGGACTGGGACGGCATCATTCCTGCTCTTCTGGCCAAAAAGTACGACGCCATCCTCGCCTCGATGTCGATCACCGAAGAGCGCAAGCAGAAGGTCGCCTTCACCAACAAATACTACCAGACTCCAGCCAAGTTCATTGCCAAGAAAGGCATGATCGACGACTTTTCCAAGGAAGCGATCAAGGGCAAGAAGGTCGGCGTCCAGCGGGCCACCATCCATGACCGCTACCTCACCGACAACTACGGCAACGATGTCGAAATCAAGCGCTACGGAACCCAGGATGAGGCCTATCTCGATCTGACCGCCGGCCGGGTGGATATGCTGCTGGCCGACTCCGTCGCACTCTCGGACGGATTTCTGAAAAAACCGGAAGGGGCCGAATACACTTTTGTCGGGCCCGATCTGAGCGACCCGAAATGGTTCGGTGAAGGAGCCGGCATCGCCATCCGCAAAGAGGACAAGGATCTGGTCGAAAAGTTCAACATGGCCATCGACAAGATCCGCAGCGACGGGACGTACAAGACCATTCAGGATAAATATTTCGACTTCAACGTCTACGGCGAATAAGCCATCGAATCCCCGCCCCTCGTCCGACGCTGAGGGGCGGGACCCAAAACGCTGAGCAATGCTATCCCTGCACGGATACGGACCCTCGATTTTAGAGGGTACACTGCTGACCCTCGAGGTCTCGATCGCCTCGCTGGTGATCGCCATGCTGCTCGGTATGGCCGGCGCCCTGGCCAAGCTCTCGGGGGCGCGCTCCCTGCGCCTGGTCGCCCAGGTTTACACCACCATTATCAGGGGCATTCCAGACCTGGTGCTGATGCTGCTGATCTTTTTCGGCGGCCAGGTTCTGATCAACCAGATCGGGCCGGCCCTCGGCTACGATCACTATATCGACATCAACCCCTTTATCGCCGGGGTGTCGACCATCGGCTTCATCTTCGGGGCCTATATGACCGAGACCTTCAGGGGTGCCATTCTAGCGGTGCACCGCGGTCAGCTCGAGGCCGGAACCGCCTACGGCATGTCAGGCTTCATGGTCTTCAGGCGCATCACCCTGCCGCAGATGGTTCGCCATGCCCTGCCGGGCTTCGGCAACAACTGGCTGGTTCTGGTCAAGACGACGGCCCTGGTCTCCATCATCGGCCTTGACGATATGGTCAGAAAGGCCGGGCTGGCAGCCGGGGCAACCAGGAAACCGTTTACCTTCTACCTGGTGGTGGCGATCAACTACCTGCTGATCACCTCGATATCGGTTTACCTTCTCAAGCAGATGGAGCGGCGCTACAGCGTCGGTGTCAGGGAGGCATAGCATGGACCTGACGATCATCAGCGAAAATATCGGCGTCTATCTTGACGGCCTGAAAACCACCCTGGTCCTGGTTTCCATCTCGCTGCTTCTCGGCCTGCTGCTGGCCGTACCACTGGCAATTATCCGCAACTACGGACCGCCGGCCGTCCAGCTGCCGGTCCGGGCCTTTGTCTATTTTTTCAGGGGTACACCGCTGCTGGTGCAGATGTTTCTGGTCTATTATGGATTTGGCCAGTTCGACCTGATCAAGGACAGTTTCCTCTGGCCGTTTTTTCGAGAAGCCTACTTCTGCGCTCTGTTCACCTTTACCCTCAATACCGCAGCCTACACCACCGAGATTCTGCGTGGTGCCATCAAGGCAACACCGCACGGGGAGATCGAGGCGGCGATGGCGGCCGGTATGTCGCGTCTGCTGATGGTCCGGAGGATCATTTTACCGAGCGCTTTCAGGCGCGCGCTGCCGGCCTACAGCAATGAGATCATCTTCATGCTGCACGGCTCTTCACTGGCCAGCGTCATCACCATCATCGATATCACCGGTGCGGCGCGAATCATCAACTCACGCTATTACAGCCCCTATGAAGCATTTCTGACCGCCGCGGCTTTCTACATGGCGATCACCTTTCTGATCGTATTCCTGGTCAAGCGGCTCGAAATCCGCTGGTTCGCCCACCTGCAGCCGCAGAAAAACAAACCGGTAATCGAGGCACCGCCGTGAAAACCACTGAGCGATATCAACTGCCGCCGAGCAGCCCCGGTACATCGCGGTCGCTGCATATTATCCGCTACGGTTCCCCGGGAGCGCGCCCCAAAGCCTACCTGCAGGCCGGGCTTCATGCCGACGAGGCTCCGGGCTATCCGGTGCTGCAGGCACTGATAGAAAAACTGGATGCGGCGGACAAGCGGGGAGAGATCAGCGGCGAGGTCGTCATCGTGCCGGCGGCCAACCCGATCGGCCTGTCCCAGTGGCGCGACGAGACGCTGCAGGGCCGCTTCGATTTCGTCAACTCGATCAACTTCAACCGCCGGCATGTCGATCTGGTCGATCAATTGATTGACACGGTCGAACCCGAGCTTAGTGATGATGCAGCCGCCAATACGGCCGCCATTCGAGCCTGCAGCGCAAAAATCCTTGCCGCCATGCAGCCCGACGAAGAGACGGAACACCTCAAATGGCTGCTGCTCAGCCTCGCTCACGACGCCGATTTCGTCCTCGACCTGCACTGCGATCTCCAGGCCCTGATGCATGTCTACATTGGCACGCCGCTCTGGCCCGACGCCACTGACCTGCCCGCCCAGATGGGCGCCGAGGCGACCTTGCTGGCTGCCGATTCCGGCGGTACCCCGTTCGATGAGGCCAACAGCCGGCCCTGGTGGGTACTGGCAGTACATTTTCCTGACTACCCGATTACACCGGCATGTCTTGCCGCCACCGTGGAACTGCGAGGCATCTCGGACACCGCCCCGGAGATGATCGACCGGGACAGCGACAATCTCTTTTTTTTCCTGCAGCGCCGAGGGCTCATCGACGGTTCGGCCCCGCCGCTTCCGGAGTTGATCAACCCGGCAACGCCGCTGACCGGAGTCGACTACGTTACCGCAGACGCCCCCGGCATCATCGTTTACCTGAAGGATATTGGCGAGAGAATAGCAAAAGGGGAGACGATTGCCAGAATCGTCAATCCGTTACCGGCTGAAGATGCCCCGGGACTTGTCGAAGTTATCAGCAAAACCGACGGCCTGCTCTTTTCCCGCACGGTCGACCGTTTTGCCCGGCCCGGCAGGATTATCGCCAAGATTGCCGGCAGCAAGCCGTTGTCCGAGACGGAAGGAAACCTTCTGACCTTATAAAAACGATCCGGATCAATACCCGATATTGTGTTCGAACTCCCTGAGCCGTTTATGGATCGAGCGCAGTTCGGTGATCGTTGTCCAGTTACCGATAAAGATGGAAAAGGATTCGCGCACTTTACTGAATGCGTTTGAGACCTGAACCAGCACGCCCAGCGTGATCAGGCCGGTGAACAGTCCCGGACCCATGATCAGGTAGGGCACGATGATCATCAGCTGCTCGAAGAAATTAAGCCAGATGTCGAAATAACCGTAGTGCATGAAGAGCCGGTGATAATTAACTTTTAGCCCGGTAAAGAGCTCGATGATGGTTTCCGTCTTGCCGAAATTGATCTTGTCATCCTCGGCATAGACCAGCTCTTTTCTGAAAGCCGCCTCGACCTTCTGGTTGTTGTATTCCAGCCCGGGCAGCTTGATACCGACGAACCAGGAGATCAGCAGCCCGCCAAGCGAGACGATCAGCGCCACCCAGACCAGGCTGCCGGGTATATCCCTGATGTAGGGAAGATCAACGCCGCTGCTCAAGCCCCAGAGAATCGGCAAAAAAGCGACCAGAGTCAGCATCGCCCGAATGACCTGCAGACCGAGGCTCTCGAAAATTCGGGCAAAACGATAGATATCTTCCTGGATACGCTGGCTGGCACCCTCGACTTCCTCTTCCACCTGCTGCCAGCGGGTGATATAGGAAAAGGTCATCGCCTCACGCCACCTGAAGGCGTATATCCTGGTGAAGTAGGCGGTCAGCGTGGCGATGAGTACATAGGGAAAGGCGATATAGCCAAAGACCAGCAGTTCCTGCCAGAACTCCTCGATTTTGTGTTCGGTGGCCTTCTGCAGCATGTTGTAGAAGCGGCCATACCACTCGTTGATTTTGACCGTCAGCTCCACCTGGACAAAGAGAGAGATCAACAGCACCGCACCGCCGCCCCAGGCCCAGAGAAACCATTTTCTGCTTTTGAAAAACGAACGAAACATATCGTTATCCCTCTGGCCGGCTGCATTCTGCGGCCATGTAGGTTAAGAGATCAGTGAATTTTCGGCTGCGGAAGCGTGGAGATGAGCAGACCGATGGATCGTGATCAGACCACCGTTATGTCAAACTCCGGCGGCTGAAGAATGTGCTGCTTGACGACGCATTGATCCATGGCTTTGACGATCGCCTTTCTGTACTTGTCCGGAAAGTTTTCGGGAAGCTCGAGTACAACAGACATTTTCGGGTAACGTTTGGCCTCCGAGTCCCAGTCGTAATGCATCTTCAGACGCATGGTCGAGGTGTCGATATCGCGGGCCCGGCAGAATTTCATGGCGAAATAGCCGGCACAGGTGGCAATCGAAGCGGTGAACAATTCGAACGGGGACGGGGCCTCGTTGTCGCCCCCGGACTTCTCCGGTTGATCGGTGAGCAGGGTAAAATTACCCACCGAGGCTTCGACTTTAAGGTTTGCAGGAAAGGTTACCGATATTTCACTCATTGCACGAAAGCTCCTTTATCTGATGCTGATCTGTTCCAGTCGTTTGCGTATATCTTCATGGTTACAGACATACGGTCTGTAACCGATCGTATCGCCGATATCGAGGCTGAAGCTGCCGGGGTCGGCACCGCTCTCATCGAGCGCGCTCAGCAGTGCCTGATACTGATGAATATCACCGACTTCCTCCGGCGGACAGCCGGCGGCTCCGTCAATGAGCAGCGGCGATGGGCCGACAGCTCCCGGAGGGAGAATCTCCTCAACAGCAATCTGGAGTTCCCAACCGTCACCGCCGTCGTAGAGATAGCTGAACAGAAACTGCATGCCCTCTTCGAGCTGGTGCAATTGAAAAGCTGCCTCATCATACTCAGGTTTGCGCTTGAAATCCTCGATTCCAAAACCCGGCTGGTAGAAGATCTTGCCCACCAGAAACTGGTGCGAATCGCTGTCCTCCCAGCCCATGCAGGCCTGGATGGTTCGATGCATCTCGGCCAGGGTCATTCGGCCCGGTACCTGAATGGAGCGCCAGATGAGCGGATCCGAGAAGGGAATCGCCAGTTTCAGCTGGTAACAGGGGATGGGCTTATCGGCCGCGTTTGCGTCCTTTTTAGCCGGGGCTGATTTTCCAAAGTCACCTTTGAGAATTTTGGCCATGCTCGCAATCTCCGCTTCAAAAGTTAATCCACGTATCTGCCTGTTTGCTGAAACCGGGTAAACGTCGTCCAGACTGATAACTATCGATAAGCATTAATCACGATTGCACCACGATCCTTTTCACACAAAAAAGCGGGTAAAATCATCGACCTTCAGGCGCGACGTCCGGTAGCTGTTGACCAGCGCACCCTCATCCTCATAGCCAAGCGCCATGCCGCCGAGCAGGATCGACTCCGACGGGTAGCCGAGTTCATCCTTGACGATCTGCGGGTACTCACCCAGCGCCGCCTGGGGACAGGTTGCCAGTCCCTGCTCCACCGCCACCAGCATGATCGACTGCATAAACATGCCGTAGTCCATATACGATCCGGTTTCCAACCCCGGGTCCATGAAAAAGAAGAGCATGACCGGTGCATCGAAGGCCCGGTAATTGGCCGCCCACTGCTCGAGCCGGCGCTCTTTGTCCTGGCGGGTGATGCCAAGCGTCGAATAGAGCTGCAGGCCGCACTCGATTCTGCGGGTCTTGTAAGGCTCTTTCCATTTCAGCGGGTAGTACTGAAACTCCATGGCCGCTTCAGCCCCGCTGCGAAAGGCCGTTTCGATTTTTTCCTGGAGCTTCTTCTTGGCATCACCGCAAACAACGGCCACCTGCCACGGCTGGGTGTTGACTCCCGACGGACTGCGCCCGGCGGCTTCCAGGATTGTTTCGATTGTCTTTAGTTCGACCTCTTTGGCCAGAAAAGCCCTGGTCGATTTTCTCTTTTCTAACGCATCGCTTACCTTCATCTCTCCCCTCTGTGCTGATTTATCTTTGTATCAGAAAAATATCTCGTTATGACCAACCAGACTCAAGCGTTTTCTCAACTGGTTGATGTTGGCCAGAATCTTTTCGAGCAGCTCTTTTTCCATGTGACTGATTTCTTCGATATGCACGTGGTTGTCCGGCGGCTGCCCGTCATCGATGCACTTGATCTGGTGCCTGAAGCGAAGCTGCATCAGGTAATTATATGATTCGACTATCTCCTGGTGGACATCTGGTTTGATAACGTCCGTTTCCAGCAGCCGATTGATGCGCTGCAGCGTATTGGTGATCTCAAAGCCGTAGAAGATGGCATAGATCCGGGCAAAACCGACGATCTGGGCAATGACGTGCTTGATGTTGAAGGTGTTGGGATGCTCACCGCCGGACTCCACCGAAAGCTTGCCGAAAAAGTCAATGGGCACTTTGAAAAGAAGGGTGTTCTGGGCCATCTGATAGAGAAAGGCCTTCTGGTTCTGGGCCCGGCTCCTGATATGCTCGTGCAGCTCTTCGGTGAAGCGTTTGTCACCGTAGAGGCAGCGAAAATCAAAAAAGATCGATACCTCCATCAGGTCTTCCGGCGTCGACTCGCCGATCCAGCGGGAAAAATAGGATTTCCAGACCGACAAAGGCTGACACCACTTGGGTGTCATGGCCATGATCTCACCTTTGCAGAACTGGTAGCCGACCTCGTCGAGCCAGGTACAGACCCTGGTTGCGAAACGATGAAAATAGTCGTGCGCCGCAGCCGTCTCAGCTTCTCCCACATCCTCGAAAATAATGGCGTTGTCCTGGTCGGTGACCAAAGTCTGCTCACCGCGGCCCTCGCTGCCGACACTGATAAAGGCGAAGCGAACCGGCGGTTCACCGATCTCCTCGATGGCACGATCAATCAGTTTCTCCAGCACCGTATCGGAGATGGTGGTGATGATTCTGGTGATGTTTCTGGCATGGGCGCCCGAGTCGATCAGGGCTTTGATAATCCGGGGCAGGCGGTGATGGCTCTGCACGATCTCCTCGACACCGGCGCTGGATCTGATCTGCTGGATCAGAAAGTTGGCCGAATAGCGATGGACGTCGAGCAGTTCCTCGTTGCTTATCATACTGAGAACCGTATCATGCTCATCGCGAACGACCAGGAAATCGATGTCTTTTTCCTGCAGGAGCATGGCAGCCTCGAAGATCAGGGCGCTGTCCTCGATGTAAACAAGCGGCGTCTTCATCACCAGGGAGACCGGCGTCGTCGGCTCCAGCTCACCGGCCAGCACCCGTTCACGGAGCAGGGAATCGGAGACGAGCCCCACCATGGTGCCGCCGTCGCTGACCAGAATCGCATTTTTGGACTGTTCATTCATCAACCGGGCGGCTTCTTTTACCGTGGTATCCCGCTCGCAGGAGACAAATGGAGTGAGTGCAGCGGCGATGGGCTGGTTCATGAACATCAGCGAGGTCTGCAGCTCGACGATCAGCCGTTCCCGTTCCCCGGCCGTTCTCTGCTGGCTGGAGATATCTTCAATCAGGCCGTCGCAGTAGCTCACCTCACCGTCGACACCGCGTCCCTGAATCATCGACAGAGCAACGGTTTCCACATCTGTGTCGCGGTTCTTCAGGGTGAAGATGAGCTCCTTGGCAATGCCGCTCTGATCAAAACTCGAAACAAGCTCAGCTCCGCCCTGCTGTCCCTCGAAGTGATCGAGCAGCTCGGTATCGATCAACTCGGCCTCATCCTCGCAGCCGAACAGCTCCACGGTTACCGGGTTGGCCTCCAGAATCCTGAAGCGCGGCGCCGGACTGGTTCTGAATATGCCGATCTGCAGCCGGTTTATCAGCTGGCGGTAACGCTCCCTGCTCTCGTCCAGCGCTTCCTTGATGCGCTTCGTGGCACTGACGTCACGGGCGCTCAGAACGATAACTTCCTGATTACCCAGATCCTTGCGGCTGACACTGAGCATCACTTCGGCTGTGCTGCCGTCGCGTCGATGCAGCACAGCCTCCTGCTCGCCGTCCATCCTGCCGCTGAGCAGATCCGCCGTCCCGACGCTATCCTCTGCATTGTCACGGACGGGAACGGAAAAAAGGTCGGCCGGGTTCATCGATTCGAGCTCGGCGCTAACGTAGCCGCTGAGCCGCTCCATGGTGCTGTTGGCATAGATGCAGCTGCCGCCATGGATCATCATGATCGGGTCGACCGCCGTTTCGACCAGGGTTTTATACTTCACCCGGGAACGGCGCAGTTCCTCTTCCGCCGCTCTGCGTTTGCCTTCGATATACATGCTGCGCATGACGACGAAGAGCAGCAGCATCGAAACAAAACCGACCGTCAGAAAAATCAGCCGCGACAGACGCCGGGTGATAGCCTGCGTCTTTGCTTCGACATCGTCGAGAAACACGCCGGTGCCGACCACCCAGTCCCAGGGTTCGAACTTTTTCACATAGGCCAGTTTCGGTACCACCCGCTCTTCGCCATATTTACGGTGCCAGACGTATTCGACATAGCCGCTGTCGGAAGCCGAAGCCGCCTCGATGAATTCCATGAAGAGCTTTTTACCGTCAACCGCTTCGAACTGGCTGAGATCTCCGCCGATCAGATCCTTCGAGTAGGGGTGCATGATCAGCTGCGGCTGCATGTCGGAAATCCAGAAATAGTCCCTGAACTCCTCTCCATAACGCAGGTGCTCGATCTCCTCGATGGCCTTGCGCTGGGCTTCATTCCGGCTCAGCCGACCGGACTGCTCTTCCTTCTCGTAGAGGACCATGATCGACCAGGAGACGTTGACCAGCTCTCTGATCATTTCCCGTTTGCTCTGGAGAAAGGTCTCTTTAAAGGTCGGGATGATGAACAGGTAGGTGGAACCGATCAGCGTGGCTACCGTCAGTACAGCCGGCAAAATAATGGCGACGATAAAGGTGAGCCAGCGTCTTGAGCGGTTTCGATTAGCCATGGTTCAGACAATCCTCCGGCTGGAGGGGTGAATCGGTTTATGGCAGAAGAGCGGTGGGCCGACGTGCTAAATGAACATCTGCTGCTGCGGGGTCGCGCTCACCATTTTCATCCTCTGCCGATAGCTCGTCAGGCAGTTTCGTTCCGAGCCGTTGATCGTTACCTCGAAAACCTCCGGTCGCTCGTCGAGCACGGAAAAAAGAACATCCACCAGGACCGGATCGAAATGGGAACCCGCCTCCTGATGGAGGTTGACAATGGCGTCTTCGAGCTTGATCCTGGCGAAATGGGTCCGGCCGGCCAGCATCGTCTCGAAGGCGTCGCAGAGGCTCAGTATCCGAGCGCCAAGCGGGATGGCTGAACCCTTCAGGCCGTCGGGATAGCCTGAGCCGTCGAAGCGCTCGTGATGGTGGCGAATGAGCGGCACCACATCGTGCAGGAAATTAAGCGGTTTGGCGATCCGGGCGCCGATTTCCGGATGCTGCTTGACGATGTCCATCTCCTTACGCGACAGAATACCGAGGCGCTCGAGTATATCATCATTCATACCGATCTTGCCGATATCATGGAGCAGACCGCCGTGATAGACGGTCTCGATATCGGCGTCGCTCAATTCAAGACCCTCGGCAACGGCTCTGGCAAAACGGGCGACCCGCACCGAATGACCGTGGGTGGACTCATCCTTGGCCTCGAGCGCCAGGGTAAATCCCTCCACCATCTGCCTGAGACTCTGCAGCATCTTCTCGTCATAGCTGAAGGCCTTATGCAGGGCTATTGCTCCCTGCTCGCCAAGGGCTGTGAGGATTTCGGTCTCTTCTACGGACAATTCTTTGTGAGCGTAAAAATAAACTGCCAGAATACCGCTGTAGTTGCCGATAACATCAAAGAACATGCCGGTTATCGAACCGACGCTGCGCTTGCCGATGGTATCGCGGTCAGGAATGCGGGGGTCGGTCTTGGCATTTTCAACATAGACCAGCGGACCTTCATCGCTTTTAAATATATGGTTCAACTCCTGATAGTTGACGTTGGAGAGGCTGCGATAGGGAAACCCGTCGGAGACCATGGTGACGATTCGTTCCTGGCGCTGGTCAACGATCCAGTAGATGCACCCCTTGGCCTTTAGTATCTCTTTGATGTTGCGAACGATATGCTGAAGAATTTCGGTTGTGTTCTGACCCGAATGAATGGCTTTGCTCACCTGGGAAAAAACCTTGAAAAAATCCCTGTACTCACTGCTCATACTTCACCTCACCCTGAACGCACCGATACTGGCTGGCGGGTTCAGATTATCTTGCGATCTCTGAAATCATCGACCTGGGCTTCACTATACCCAAGACGATAAAGAATTTCCTCATTATGCTGACCAAAAGAGGCCGGAGCCGTATTGATCGCACCGGGTGTGTCACTCATCTTTATCGATACACCCAGCGCTTTGGCCAGTGTCCCGTCCTGCTGTTCACTATCAACGAACACCTCCCGGGCCTTGAACAGGGGGTGTTCGTGCAGTTCCTCAAGCCTCAGCACCCTGGTGCAGCAAACATCGTCATCAGCAAAAAAACGCTGCCACTGGTCTCCGCTCTTCTTCTGAAACACCTCCTGCAGCGCCGTGATAATCTCCTCACGCCGATCCTCGTCAAACTGGAGATCGATATACTCTTCGAGCCCGAGCGAAACACAGAGCTGCTGCCAGAACCGGAGCTCAAGTGCACCCACGGCCATATAGCTGCCGTCTCTCGTGGCATAGGTATTGTAACAGGCGAAGCGGTGGGAAAGAAGTTCGTTGGAGCGGCGCGGCGATTTTCCGGACTGGCTGTAGAAATAGTGCGGCAGACTCAAAAAACCCAACAGGCTGTCGGTCATGGAAATATCGATGTACTGCCCTGTTCCGGTGTTGTTTCGAGCAATAAGGGCGAGCAGAATACCAATGACCCCATGCATGCTGCCGCCGATATCGGCTATCTGAATGCCCGGTATCGACGGCGGGCCTTCAGCCGGACCGATCAGGTCGAGTATTCCGGCGGCTGCCAGGTAGTTGATGTCATGACCGGCCTTGTCGCTCCATGGCCCGGTCTGTCCATAGCCGCTGATTGAACAGTAGACGATGCGGGGAAATCGTTCATGAATCGTCTGGTAATCGACCCCGAGACGTTTCGCAACTCCGGGCCTGAAGCCCTCGATGATGACATCGCATTGTTCGGCAAGCCTGAAGAATACCTCTTTGCCCTCTGCATGTTTCAGGTTCAGGCTCAGGTGCTGCTTATTTCGATAGAGACTCTTAAAGAAAAGACCGTCACCTCTAAAGCGCTGGTCCTCGATGCTGATGACCTCGGCCCCGTGATCTGCAAGCAGCATAGAACAGTAAGGCCCGGGCAGCAGTCGGGAGAGATCGAGCACCCTTATTCCGTTAAGACAGCCGTGCAAATTCATTGTGTACTCGCGCCTCTGCGTTAAAATTCTATACCCTTCTGAGCCTTGATACCGTCCTGGAACGCATGTTTGACAACCTTGTTTTCCGACACGGTATCGGCAATTTCAATCAGCTCGGCAGCAGCGTTGCGCCCGGTGATGATGATGTTCAGCCGCTTCGGTTTGTTTTTCAGCGTCTCGACGATCGTTTCCACATCGAGAAAATCGAGAACAGGCAGGTAGGTCAACTCATCGAGAACAACCAGGTCGTAGCGGTCGCTGTTGATAATATTCCGGGCCAGAGAAAACCCCTCCTCGGCGGTTTTACGGTCTTCATCCACTTTCTCTTTTTTAAATACAAACCCCTTGCCGCAGATATGCCAGTCGAGATTGTCGAGCTTTTCAGCCAGAAGCCGCTCTCCGTAGGCACCCTTGCCCTTGATAAACTGAATGACGCAGACCTTATGCCCATGCCCCAGGGCTCTGAACGCCGTTCCAAGAGCTGCCGTCGTTTTTCCTTTGCCGTCACCGGTGTGAATGATGATCCGTCCTTCTTCTGCCATAAAAATGTTCCCCTCACTATTTTTAGCGACCAGACCTAATCCTCAATGTTCTTACTGCTGCACAGACGGCAACCCCTTTATATCCACGCAGATGATGGTCTCAGCTGCACTGCATCCAGATGCTGCCACCCACATAAAAAAGATTGACAAAGTCGTTCGAGTGAATTTAAATTCAGCCGTCAAGAACGAGCGCTCGCTCAGATTTATTTAATCGGATTCAGGCAAAAGCGCTCAACATTTTTCTTTCCGGGAGGAGTCACGAAGATTTAGAATCGAGCACGAAAATCACGACCTCTCAACGGTTCAGACTCCATCCGGCTCCCTCACTCCCATATCTGCGGATGCATCGTTGAACCTGGCTACGATCGAGCGCTCGATCTTATTTTTAAAAACTTCTTCTCTACTGCTGGTCGACCTGAACGGGACCTGTTTCCGGACGGGATGTACGTCATATAAGAACGATGGTTAATCAGGCACATGCCTGAAATTGAGCAAAGCGTTACTTAGATAGATGTGACCGGTGGTTTCCGCTGTCCGCAAACCGCTGTCCGCATAAAAAGCACGACTTATACTGTTCCGCCCTGCTGGTCATTCGATCTGGACGGTCTGTTTGTTTCTCGAATGGTGGAGTACGGGAAAACCAAAACGTTGTCTTTTTTTAAGGAGGAGAGCATGAATAGTGCGTACAAGAAAGAAATACGCTACACGCTGATCTTCAGCGCCCTGTTATTGATCTGTGGCCATATGGGCCTTCTGTTTGTGGCCTTTCCCAGCCTGCAGAATCGCATGATCTTCGGTTTCCCGTCACAGTATATCATCCCGGTTGTATTCGGCTGGCTCGTTTTGATGCTCGTTGTCGGTATCCAGGCCAAACTGACCAATGATCTGGATGATGAAATTGAGGCGCTGAGCAGCTCCTCTGAAACTTCTGAGTAGGGGGCTGAGATCATGGAATATGAAAGTTGGGCACTAGAAAGTCCTCTGCTCGGCATGATTTTTGTCGGCGCATCATTTGTCATTTTTTACGCAATCGGCTGGTATTCACAAAAAGCAGCTAAATCCTCAACAGACTACTGGACCGCCGGTCGCTCCATCGGCTCGATCACCAACGGTCTGGGCATGGCCTCGAGCTACATGAGTCTGGCCACCTTTATGGGGGTCACCGCACTGATCCTCAAACTCAAGGTGCCGTTTGTCTACATGTGGATCCAGTTCGCCCTGTCAATCCCGCTGATCACCCTCTGGTACGGAACACCGCTGAGAAGAATGGGTGCCTTCACCCCGGCCCATTTCGTCCGGGAGCGCTACGGTCTCAGGACATCCTACATCGCGGTCGTCTTCATGATCCTGATCATGGTCATGTATGCCCTCGGCCAGATGATCGGTGTCGCCAAGGTTTTCGAGATGCTGTTCGGCATCAACTACAACCTGGCCCTGATCATCGGCGGCGCCCTGATCGTCGGTTATGTCACCATCGGCGGCATGTACGGCACCTCATACAACGCTGCCTTTCAGATGATTCTGATGGGAGTCGCCTTCGTCGTTCCGCTGGGCGCGATCATGAAAGCAATGGGCAGTGCCGGCTGGTTTTTCCCACCGCTTTTCTATGCCGATATGGTTCCGGCCATGCTCGAGGCGGTACCCGATTTCTTCGATATGAAATATGGTTTTAAATGGTATCTGGCTCTGATTCCGTGCTTTACATTCGGCGCCATGGGGCTGCCCCACCTCGGTATGAGGGTCTACACCTCGTCGAACCTGAAGAGCGCCCGCGGGGCCATGGTCTGGTTTACCTTTTTCTGCGGCATTGTTTTCAGCTCGACCTATACGATGGGCTTTGCAGGGGTCTTTTTTCAGGCCACTTCCGGTACGGGTATAGCCCCGACCGACTTCGACAAGATCACCCTGATCCTCAACTCGGTCTTCAACCCACCCTGGGTACTGGCTTTCGTTATCGCCGGTGCAATCGCCGCCGGTCTGTCAACCATCAGCGCCAACCTGATGGCCATCGGCGCGATGATCGCCCAGGACATTATCGCCACGATCAAGCCGGACCTTTCCGATAAAACCATGAAGACGATCGGTTATCTGGCCATTGCCGGCGGTGGTGCGGCGAGTATTCTCATTGCCCTGAATCCGCCCGACTTTCTCGTTGTCAGTATTCTCTGGGCCTTCGGTCTCGCCGGTGTAACGATGGCACCGCTGGTCATCCTGGGGGTCTGGTGGAAACCGGCCAATCGCTATGGAGCCTCAATTGCCTGCCTGGTTTCCGGCGGAACCTATATCGTCGTTGCTCCCTATTTTTTCCCGAGCATCGTTATCGGCAGCGGCCTCGAATCCTCGGTCGGCATGACGGGATCGCTCTTCTGCGTACCGCTCTGCTTCTTCCTGCATACGACCATATCGTTGCTCACCACTCGGATACCGGCTCTGCAGGCGACATTTCCTCATCAGCAGGACAAAGAGCTGGTTGACCGGATCCACGGCTGGTCGGACTACGACGATAAGCGCTACAACAGTACGACTGCCGGTATCATCATCGCCGCAGTCAGCCTGTTCTTCTGTATCTATGCGATATTGCCCGGCGGCTGGTAATCGTCTATAGTAGTATTCGTTAAACTTCAGCACACCCGCTCCATGACACGAATCATGGAGCGGGTGTCTTTTCTTTATCTTCATATCGAGCTGATCGACAGCCTAAAGCAATGCACCCCGGTCATTTATTTCAAGACGCCTTAACCGGCCCCCCCGAGCTGTTTCAGCGCGCCCTGGAAGGAAAGGCACGGGGCATCCTGATGCTCAATCTGACCATCACCGGTATTTCTTTCGGTCTCTCCAATCTTTATCGGGGCCTGCAGATTTCACCCGATCTGCCGATGCAGGGCAGCTTTGCCCTGATCACCCCGGCACTCTTCTCTGTTTTCGGCATCGCTACCATGCTCGGAGCCCTGCTGGGACTGACCCTGATATACTGGTCTGCGGCCAAGGCCTTTGGGGGCCCCGGCGGATTCGGTCTGATAATCGATTTGATCGGCCTGGCTGCGGTACCGTTCTGGTTTCTGGCTCCGCTGCTCAATCTCGCTCTGAATAACAACCATGATGGTTCAATCCCTCTCTATCTGCTTGTCCCGCTTATCCTGACTTTCGTCTGGTCCTTCAAGCTGCTTCGTCAGAGCCTGATCACCGGCCAGGGGCTCAGCGAAGGCAGAGCTACTTTGGCGCTCGGCTGCATGTGGATTTTCAGCATCAGCGCTGTATACGTTTTTATGCCCTAGGAACTAAGATTTTGTCCCAGATAATCCATGCAGGCTGACCCCTCGATCTATCGTATTCCCTCCTCACCGACCCAGGCAGAACAGACCATAAAGAAGTCCCGCTTTATCTGCTATCTCGGCCACGGCTCCTCGGCTGAACAGATTCAATGTGAAATCAAACGTATCAGAGCGGAGCACCCAAGAGCCCGCCATGTCTGCTGGGCCTTTGTCGCCGGCCCGCCTGCATCTTCTGAGCGCGGCATGAGCGACGACGGTGAACCGAAAGGGACAGCCGGCAGGCCGATGCTGCAGATCCTGGATCACTCCGGTTTCGGAGAGATATGGGTTGCGGTGGTTCGCTATTTTGGCGGTATCAAGCTCGGTACCGGCGGACTGATTCGGGCCTACACCTCGTCGGTTCAGCAGGCGCTGGAACAGGTCGAGTCAATAATAAAACAACCCCTGTTGCAATTCCAGCTCGTCCTCGACTATAATCTCCTGCCCCTGTTCGAAAATCTGTGCCTCAGGGGCGGTGTGGAGATACTTCAGAAAAAATTCACCGCTCAGGTGCAGCTGGTTGTTTCCGTCCCGCTGGCAAACGTTGATGAATTCAGACAAGACGTCATCCGGATCAGCAACGGTGCGGTGGTGCCAAAGACGATCAGAAACCGATAGAACACAAGCTCAGTTATCAGCAGCAACAACGAACAGAGATGATTATCTCAGCGAACCAGCGTCAGGATATTCGAACCGGCTTTGTCGCCAACCTGGCGGTTTCAGCCAGCGTTGCCGCCTACGGCAGCGTGCTTGGCCTGATGGCCGCCCAGAATGGTCTGAGCTGGTACCAGCTGCTGATCATGAATCTCAGCGTCTTTGCCGGTTCGGCCCAATTCGTCATGGTCGACATGTGGCTGCCGCCGCTTCCGGTTGTCGAGATCATTCTGGCCGTGCTGGTGATCAATATGCGCTACCTGCTGATCGGCGCCTCGTTGAACCCGCTCTTTCGAGGTACGAGCCTGACTCATAAATTTCTGTTCATGCACCTGGTGGCCGATGAAAACTGGGCGATGACCATGGCCCGTTACTATCGCCAACCGACCACCACCTGGTTTCTGCTCGGCGGCGGCATCTGTGTGCAGTCCGCCTGGTGTTTCGGCACCCTGCTGGGCCATCGGATGGGAGCGGTGATTACCAATCCCGAGCGCTATGGACTCGATTTTTCCTTCGTCGCAGTTTTCACCGCCCTGGTCTTCAGCTTCTGGAAAGGCAGGCAGGATCTGCTGCCCTGGATCGTTGCGGCGGCAGCCGCATACCTGTCCGAGATGCTGCTGCCGGGTAAGTGGTATATCATCTGCGGCGGCGTGGCCGGGGCGCTGGCAGCGGCGCTGCTGCCGCAGCGGGAGGGCTCGGATGATTGAGGAGTCCACCACCCTGGTCTGGCTGACCATTTTCGGAGCCGCTGCCGTCACTTACGGTCTTAGAATCGGGGGCCTGCTGCTCGCCGGACGGCTCCCGAAAACCGGACGGTTCAAACGCTTCATGGATGCCCTGCCGGGAACGATCCTGCTCTCCCTTATCGTCCCCGCCGCTATCGCCGCCGGTCCGATCGGCTGGCTGGCAACCCTGTGCACCGGCGTCTGCAGCCTGAAAACCGGAAACGTCTTCATCTCGATGGTCGTCGGCATCGTCATCGTCGCCGCCGGCCGCTGGTTTGGGATCTGATTTCGCTCACAACGCTCATAGCAAATACGCTATTTAGATAGACTCTGAAGCAGAGGGTCATCCATCAGCATTTATAATCACGCTGGATATAACAAATGAGGGGGGTGAAGTGTTGGAGTGTGCATCAGTGCAGGCCCTGGAGGTCAATGAAAACAGGCCCGCAGGGTTGCGCAGCAACCGGCTGCCATAGGCCGCACAGCGGCCGTCATCCAGCCGGCCTCATTGACCGGAAGATCAGGCCGGAGCGTAGCACACGGAAGCACTTTGCCCCCCGGATTACAGCCCGGGATTTCTGAATTTCACAATACCGAAGCTCAGCAGCAGGAGCCAAACAAGCCCCGCGCAGCTGATTACAAAAAAAAGGGCCGCCCCGCAGTCGGGACAGCCCTTTGTATTCTTCTACACCTGTAGAATTAACAGCCCTTGATTCCTCAGCCGGACGATTTAAGCTTCTTCGTCTTGCCGTCCTTGGCGGCCGAACCTTCGGTTACCTGGGGGCCGGCGATCGATTGCCGATCGACTTTGATGCGCACGTTTTCGGCGATTTCCAGGGTCAGGGCCGAGTCGGAAATAGCGGTTATCTCACCGTAAATCCCACCCTTGGTAATGACCTTGTTGCCCTTTTTCAAATCACCCAGAAAAGCCTGGTGCTGTTTGGCCTGTTTCTGCTGGGGTCTGATCAGCAGAAAATAGAAGACCACAAAAATCAGGATAAGCGGAAGAAACGAGGCAAAACCGCCCGCTCCCCCGGCCGCCGGTGCGGCGGCATACGCTACTGAAGCCATGAAACTACCTCCACAAGTTTTAATCGATTCGCGCCGCCGCTCATCAGGCGGAGCGCGGTTTAGCTGTTTTTCTGCGCCCTACCTTAATCATTCACCCTCGAGCCTGCCATAAAAATCGTTCCGGAATGCAGCCAGACAATCCTTTTCAATCGCTTCTCTGATCTCCTTCATCAAGTTGACATAATAGTGGAGATTATGAATGGTATTGAGGTGATAGGCAAGAATTTCGCGACTGACGAAAAGGTGGCGTAAATAGGCCCGTGAATAATGTCGGCAGGTGTAACAGCCGCAGCGCTCATCTATGGGCCGCTCATCCTCTCGATAGCGCGAATTCTTGATCACCACCTTGCCGGCAGCGGTGAACATGGTGCCGTTTCGCGCATTTCTGGTGGGCAGCACGCAGTCAAACATATCGACCCCGCGCCAGACCCCCTCGACCAAGTCTTCGGGCGTACCGACTCCCATCAGGTAAACCGCCTGATCGTCCGGCAGGTGGGCGACCGTTGCTTCGGTCATATCGCGCATCTGCTCTTTGGGCTCGCCGACGCTGAGACCGCCGATGGCATACCCGTCAAAGCCGATTTCGATCAGCGATTCCGCCGACTGGCGGCGCAGCTCAGGATACATGCCGCCCTGGGTAATGCCGAACAGGAGCTGGTCGCGTTTCCTGTGTGCCTCCCGGCAGCGATGTGCCCAGCGGCCGGTCAGTGCGGTCGCAGCCGCGGTCTCTTTTCTGTCAGCCGGGTAGGGAATACAGGTGTCCAGGCACATCATCACATCGGAGCCCAATGCCTCCTGCACGGCGATGGCATCTTCCGGGCTTAGAAAAAGTTTGGAGCCGTCCAGGTGGGAACGAAAGGCGGCACCCTCCTCCGTGATGGTCGCCAGTTCCTTCAGGCTGAAAATCTGAAAGCCGCCGCTGTCGGTCAGGATCGGCCGGTCCCAGTTCATGAAGTCATGCAGGCCGCCGAATTTCTCGATCATTTCGTGACCCGGCCTGATGAACAGGTGGTAGGTGTTGCCGAGGATGATTTGCGCCCCCATTTCCACAAGATTTTCGACCGTCACGGCCTTGACGCTGGCCTGGGTTCCAACCGGCATAAAGATGGGTGTCTGCACCTCACCGTGTTTGGTGATCAGCCGACCACGGCGAGCGCCGCACTCGCTGGAGCGGTTGTAAATGGTAAAGATCGAATCTGATGTCATGGGCTCCGCCTGCTTGGTTGATGATGCGGCTCGATTCTATACAATCATGCCGATCTGTCATTATCTTTTGATTTCCTCGGCTATTTCATGCATACTTAAAACGTGGTGTTACCAACTTTTTACTATCATTTCAAAACGATCTGTTAGATTCATCAGATCCAGACCCATTTATCAGCGACCATGAAAACAATCCTGATCGTCGAACCGGCAACTGCAGAGCTTGAATCAATGCTGAGTTTCTGCCGGCGCAGCTCGGACAAGCTCACTGTCGTACCGGCAAGAGACCTGCAGAAAAGCAGTGCGGTATTACGCGAAAGGCACATCGACCTGATTCTCTGCTCGGTTGACTTCCCCGAAGAACCCGACTGCCGGACACTCGAGGAGATTGCCCGGGCATTTCCGTTCATCCCGGTCGTGGCGCTCTCCGGCGACCCGGAGCAAAATCGCCATGCAGCCCAGTCGGCCGGGGCCTGCGGCTGTTTCAAGAAGCCGCTCAACGACAATGAGCTGCTCGAAAAGATCTATGACCTGGCCGAGGCATCCAACCCGGGTACGATTCAGGGCATTCCACTCCACTCGCTGCTGCAGATGCACGAAAACGACGGCCAGAACTGCACGCTGCATGTGCTCTCAACCGCCGGTGAAGGCTATATTTTCATCGAGGACGGAGCGGTAATCGATGCCGAAGTCCAGGGCCTCAGCGGCGAAGAAGCCTTCTACCGGATGATTTCCTGGGACGAAACAGTCATCGATATCAAATATTTCAACCGTCTGCGCCAGCGTCAAATCTCAACTCCTTTGATTACCCTGATCATGGAGGGGATTCGCCGCAAGGATGAGCAGGAAAAAATAGAGGCACACAAGACACCGCTCTACAAGCCCAAACCGAAGCTGCAGCAGGCGTCGATGGCGGGTATGCGGCTGGCGATGAATATCGGCCAGGAGCTGGAGATCGAATTCGATGCCATCGATTCCGCCTTGGAGTCGACCCTGGTCGGCATGATTCCCGACCACTTTCTGATCATGACCGCACCCTCTCATTTTATCGTCACCGATACGAAACCGCGGGCCGGGCAGGTGGTCGTCGTCAAGTTCAAACACATCGAGCGGCTCTTCCTGTTCAGAACCAGGATATGCCGGGTGCTCGAAAACCCCCGGCACCTGCTCTTCGTCGACTATCCCTCCGTCATTCATTACCATGACATCCGTCGGGCCGAACGGGCGGCGGCGGCCTTCCCCTGCACGCTGATAATCGAGGACGGAACTCAGTATAACGGCATATTCAAGGATATCAGCAGCAGCGGGGCGCTTTTGAAGGTACCGGTCAAGAAAAATGATGTGCTGCCCGATGTCGAAATCCTGGAACCGATCGTGTTGAACTGCTCACTGCCCGAGTCGAACCGAGAACTGGAGTTGGCCGGTATCGTCAAGAACATCAAAAAAGACGAACGGGGGGTGCATATCGGTATCGAATTCCAGCAGGCCTATCCGCGGCTGGAGCGCTGCATCAACCGTTACCTGGAGTCGGTAAGTCTGAGGTAGAAAACGAAATCCTTACCTGGCTCCAGCGGCCGATTCTATGGCCGAGCGCTGTTTTTCGATGCTCTCCAGCAGTCTGAACTGGACCACGGCCCGGTGCAGATTTTCGTCACGGCGGCTGACTTTGAAATAGCGATCACCCGCCAGGTAATCGCTGAAAAAGCGCAGGCCCAGCTCGTAGGTGAGCAGCCTCACACCCTGGTAGATCAGCTGCCGATCGACTTCATTTATTTGTGCTTTCTGCCGAAAGCCGTCGAGCAGAAGTCGGGCAACCTCGATATCGAAGTGTACCTCTGAATCAGCCCCTTTTTCGCCAGCCGGGTTCCCCAGGGACCGCAGACAATCCCCCAGATCGGTTGCGATCAATCCGGCCGAAACCGTGTCAAGATCGATCAACGATACGGCGCATTCTGAATCGCAATCAAAAAGAAAATTGTCCAGTTTGGGATCACCATGAATTAACGATGGTTTGGCCGGTTTGGCCTGCTTCATTCGATCCAGGGGATTCAGATCAACCACTTCCAAGCGTTTCTCGACCATACCTTTGCAGTAATCAAAAGCAGAACCGGTCTGCCGGCAATGATTTGAGATATTCTCGAGGTATGCGTCCCGGTACTTGTGAAGATCATGAAAACCGGGAAGCGGTTCACAGAGCAATGAGGTATCGAAATCACTCAGCAGCGAGTGAAACGAACCGAGCACAATGCCGATTTCAACGGCCTGCCGCTTATTCCTCAGATGCTGGCAGGATACCGTTTTGTCGATATAGCTGAGACAGCGCCAGATACAGCCATCCTGGTCCTCATGGCAGACTGTACCTCTGACGGTCTCAATCACTTCGGGGAAGCGGAGCTGGTCAAATACTGGTGATGCTGCGCTGCGCCGAGTCTGCAGATGGCTGCTCACCAGGGCTACATTGGCGGCGACACAGACCGGATCGGGAAAAACTCCTTGATTTATGCGCTGAACAACAATGGCGCTTTGATCTCTACGGGTGACAAGAAAGGTATCGTTGATATTGCCGGCACCCAGCGGGGCAACCTTTTCGATGCTATCGGGATCATCGATAAAAGCGCCAAGAATCGGAGACCATTTTATGGAATCGGCAACGCTTCTGAGTCTACCTGGACCAGTCATACTTTGACCGACGTTTCTGTATCATGGGGGCGGGACAATAAGACGACAGGGCCGGCTGAGAAACCGACCCTGTTTTCGACAACACGTTGTCAGGGAAAGCTAAGCAGCCTCTTTTTCCTGGCCCGCTTCCACTTGATACATGTGCACATCCTGCTGCGGGTATGGTATCGAGATGCCGGCTTCATCAAAGGCCAGCTTAATTTCTTCAATCAGCTTGAATTTCACATCCCAGTAGTCTTCGGTTTTCACCCAGGGACGTACCACGAAATTGACCGATGAGTCGGCCAGTTCCGCCACCGCGACGGTGGGCGCCGGATCGCTCAGCACTCTGGATTCGGCGGTGACCTTGTCGGTCAGGATCTTCTCGGCCGCCTTGATGTCGTCGTCGTAACCGATGCCGAAAACCATATCGATCCGTCTCGTGTCGTTGGCGCCGATGTTGGTAATCGTACCGCTGGTAATGAGGCCGTTGGGGATGATCTTCCTCTGGTTGTCGAAGGTGTTGATCACCGTGTTGAATATCGTAATCTCCTCGACTGCACCGGTCTCCCCGGCAACCGTAACCGCATCGCCAACCTTGAAGGGCCGGAAAAGAATCAGCATGACACCCGATGAAAAATTGGCCAGAGAATCTTTTAAAGCCAGGCCGATCGCCAGGCCGGCGGCACCGACCACAGTAAGAAACGAGGTCGTGTTGATGCCGAGCTGCCCGGCGGCGGCGATGATGACCGCGGTCAGCAGGGCATAGTAGATGATATTTTTCAAAAATTTCGTCAGGGTGATGTCAATCTCGTTGCGATTCATCAGCGCGACGAAAACCGCAGCAAACCTCTTTGCCAGCCATTTACCGATGATCAGAATGAGCAGGGCAGCGACGAGCTTCACGCCCCAGCTCATGAGCAGTTCTTCAAGCGGCAGATCCGCGAAATTTATCATTTATTCCCCCATGTCTCTCGATGTTTACGGTGTCGGCCGCCTTGAATCAGGTGCCGAGTAACGATATGTGAACCGCTTCGGTGCGGTTGTTGTTCTCCGGATTTTCGACGATATCGAATTCAAAGATATTACCGGAATCGAGAAAAACAACATCGCTGGCGACATTTGACTTGGAACAGTGGAAAAAGACCGTCGCGGTGTGCAGACCGTCATCTTTCAAAACATAGTAGCGCATAAAACCAAAGCCCCGATCCTGCTTGTAGTTGACAGGGACGCCCCTGTAGCCGGCGCCGCTCTCGGAGGAGACCGGCAAAAGTCCAGGTATCAGAAAGCCGGAGATGTAGCTGTCTGCCGCTTCCTTCAGTTCCTTGCTGACGTTGTTGAAACCGATCACTTCGACCCGGCAGCCCATATTCTGCAGGGCAATCACCAGCCTGATAAAGTCTCCGTCACCGGTAAGCAGGATGATGCGATCCAGATTCCTGGCCTGCTGCAGGGCGTCGATGGCCAGATCCATGTCGGCATTGGCTTTGGTGGTCACAACCCCTTCTTCATCAACGAAACGCTTGACATATTTCTTGATGATCTTGAAACCGCACTGTCTGACGATGTCGTGATAGTGATAGAGCTTGAGCCGGTATTCGTCATCTTCACTGGTCCGGGTCCGATCTTCCGCCAGGTAGGAGTTGGCCCGAAGCATCGTCGACTTGCCGCGGTTGGCCAGGTCCACCAGAACGTCGTAGCGCATCCCGTAGCCGCCGCAGAGCCGGACATTTTCGGCATCGACATAGATACCCGTTTTCAGCATGACTACTCCCACTCAATGGTGGACGGCGGTTTCGAGGAAATATCGTAGACCACCCGGTTGACCCCGCGTACCTCGTTGATGATCCTGGTCGATATTACCCCGAGGATATCGTAGGGCACCCGGGACCAGTCGGCCGTCATCGCATCACGCGAATCGACGCAGCGGATGGCGATCACATGTTCATAGGTCCGGCCGTCGCCCATGACACCAACGGTCTGAATCGGCAGCAGCACCGCAAATGACTGCCAGACCTTGCGGTACCAGCCTTGTTTTTTCATCTCCTCAAGGACAATGACATCGGCCTTGCGCAGCACCTCGAGACGCTCACGGGTGACTTCGCCCATGATCCTGATACCGAGGCCCGGTCCGGGAAAAGGCTGACGATGGATGGCCTCTGACGGCAGGCCGAGTTCAAGCCCAAGCTCGCGCACCTCGTCCTTGAACAGTTCGCGCAGCGGCTCGATCAGGTCGAGTTTCATCACCTCAGGCAGGCCGCCGACATTGTGATGCGACTTGATCGGCGCTTCACCGCGAAAGGAAACCGACTCGATCACATCGGGATAAAGCGTTCCCTGGGCCAGAAAGCTGACGTTGCCGATACGCCCGGCTTCTTCCTCGAAGATCTTTATAAAACCGAGGCCGATCTTTTTGCGTTTGATCTCCGGATCGACGATCTGATCCAGTTCTGAGAGGAAGAATTCGGTGGCATCGACATCGATGACCTTGAGTTTGCTTTTCTCCTTGAAAAACCTGAGAATGGCCTCCGACTCCCCGGTGCGCATCAGACCGTTATTCACGTAGATACAGGTGAGCTGATCACCGATCGCCCGATGCACGATGGCCGCGGTAACCGACGAATCGACCCCGCCGGAAAGCGCGCAGATCACCTGTTCGCCGCCGACCTGTTCACGGATCAGATCAATCTGGCTCTCGATAAACGAATGCATGGTCCATTCAGGTTTGCAGCCGCAGAAGCCGAAAATGAAGTTGCGCAGCACATCGGTGCCGATCAGCGTGTGAGCGACTTCGGGGTGAAACTGAACCGCCACCTGGGGTTTTTCCCGGTGACGCAGGGCGGCAAACGGCGAGTGAGCGCTGACGGCGCTGGCCTCGAAACCCTCAGGGACCACTTCCACCCGGTCGCCGTGGCTCATCCAGACCTGATGCCGCACCTCACCGGTTTCCAGACCGGCGAACAGGCCTTCGGTGTCGAGAATTTCCAGTTCGGCCTTGCCGAACTCGCGCTTCTCGGCTTTTTCCACCTGGCCGCCGCTCTGCAGGATCATCAGCTGAGCCCCGTAACAGATACCCAGGATCGGTATGGCAAGATCGAGGATCGCCGGATCTGAGTGCGGAGCGTCCTCATCATAAACGGAGGCGGGGCCGCCGGAAAGAACGATCCCGGCCGGCTGCATCTGCTCGATTTTTTCAATAGGCGTCGAATAGGGGTGGATCTCACAGTATACTTTCTGTTCCCTGATCCGCCGGGCAATGAGCTGGGTGGTCTGGGAGCCGAAGTCCAGGATCAGGATCATCTCGCCGATTTTCATCTGTTTTCAGTTCTTCAAATAGTAAATTTGATATGATTCGGCCAACGCAGAAAAGTTAAGCCATCCGATAGTTGGGCGCCTCTTTGGTAATGATCACATCGTGTACATGCGACTCGCGCAGACCGGCCGCGGAGATACGGACAAACTGGGCCTTCTGCTGCAGTTCCTCGATGGATGCAGCGCCGACATAACCCATACCGGAGCGCAGGCCGCCCAGAAGCTGATAGAGGACGTTTGCCAGCGGTCCCCGGTAAGGTACCTTGCCTTCGATACCTTCGGGTACCAGCTTCGAGGCCGTACTCGTTTCGGATTGAAAATAGCGATCGGAGGAACCCTGGGACATGGCTCCAAGCGACCCCATCCCTCGATATCCTTTGTAGGTACGCCCCTGGTAAAGAAAGGTCTCGCCGGGTGTTTCATCGGTTCCGGCGAAAAGAGAGCCGATCATCACCGATGACGCTCCGGAGCCGATGGCCTTGGCGATATCCCCGGAGTGTTTGATACCGCCGTCGGCAATGACCGGGATACCGTGTTTTTCGGCCACCCTGACACAGTCGCGCAGAGCGGTGACCTGGGGTACGCCGACCCCGGCTACGATTCTGGTCGTGCAGATCGAGCCGGGACCGACGCCAACCTTGATAGCGTTGACTCCGGCCTTGATCAGGTCCTCCGCCGCCTCGGCAGTGGCAATGTTGCCGGCGACAATCTGCAGGTCGGGAAAAGCGGCGCGGACCGCTTCGATCGAGCGGATGACGCCGGCTGAGTGGCCGTGGGCCGAATCGAGCACAACCACATCGACGCCCGCTCTGATCAGCCGTTCGGTATGCTCCTCGACATTATCGCTGACGCCGAGGGCGGCACCGACCAGGAGCCGGCCGAACTCATCTTTGGCGGAAAGGGGATACTTTTTGATTTTTTCCAGGTCCTTGATGGTGATCAGCCCTTTGAGTTTACCGTCGTCATCCACCACCAGCAGTTTCTCGATCCGGTGCTCGTGCAGCAGCGCCTTGGAGTGCTCGAGATCGATGCCGACCTTGGCGGTGACCAGGTTTTTGCTGGTCATCACATCCGATACCCGCAGGTCGTTGTCCGAGACAAAACGCAGATCCCGATTGGTAACGATGCCGACCAGTTTCGTGCCGTCCAGCACCGGCAGGCCGGAGATCTTGTAGTGGGCCATGATCTCCTGAACCTCGGCCACCGACTGGTCCTGCCTGACCACGATCGGGTCGATGATCATGCCTGACTCAGACTTTTTCACCCGCTCGACTTCGAGCACCTGTTCATCGATGCTCATGTTCTTGTGAACGATGCCGATCCCGCCTTCCCTGGCCATGGTGATCGCGGCGGCCGACTCGGTCACCGTATCCATCGCCGCACTGATCAGCGGGGTGTTGAGATCGATGGCGCTGGTGAGCCGGGTTTTCAGGGAAACCTCACTGGGAAGCACCTTCGAGGCCGACGGTTTGAGGAGCAGGTCATCAAAAGTTAGTGCCATTTCAATTGTATCTGGTAACATAGGTAACTCCTTGCCTGAAAAACAGGTTGCAAGATACTGAAAATACTATATTTTATCTAAAATTACACGGCAGATTCATAGGCTTATTTTTAATACGTACAGAAAAAAATTCCAGCGTTTTAACCGCCATGTTCAGGTAATATCCTGTGAACCGCAGCGCACGATAGCGACCCCACGCAGCTAACACCATATGATCGTAGAGATTAATCCTCACAACCCGCAAATGCGTCTGATCCGCCGTGTGGTCGAACAGATCAACCAGGGCGGCGTCATCAGTTACCCGACCGATACCGGCTATGGAATCGGCTGCGATATCTTCAACCCGAAGGCGATCAAAAAGCTTGAGAGAATTAAGAAGCGACCGACAAACAAACCGTTTTCCTTCATGTGCTACGATCTGAAAAACATCAGCCAATACGCCCATGTATCGAATACGGCCTATCGCCTGCTGAAAAAGAACCTGCCCGGTCCCTACACCTTTGTCCTGCCGGGGACCAAACTGGTCCCCAAGGTCATGACCACCAAACAGAAAACGGTCGGTATTCGTGTTCCGGAAAACAGCATCTGCAGGGCGCTGCTCGAAGAACTCGGCTCACCGATCATCAATACCAGTATCCCCGTTGAAGACGATGCGGCCCCCCCCACTGAAGCTTTCGAAATCGAAATGCTTCTCAACAACCGCGTCGATATCATCATCGACGGCGGGCCGGTTTACCCGGACCCATCCTCGGTTATCGACCTAACCGGCTCGAGCCCGGAAGTATTGCGAGAAGGAAAAGGCGACGTTACCCCTTTCCGTTGATCAACGACTCTTTGAGCGACTTGCTCATGGTGAAGTGGATCGTCTTGCGCTCACCGATATCCATCATTACACCGGTTCTCGGGTTCTTTGTCTGACGGGCCTTGCGGCTTCTCGTTGAAAAACTGCCAAAACCCCGAAGTTCGACCCGGCGGCCGTCGGCGAGCGCTTCAGCCATCGAATCGAGTATGATATCGACCGCGACATTCACATCCTGCTTGTGCAGGGCCAGATTGTCGCTGATTTTATCGACCAGTTCTTTTTTTAACATGCTCATTGAATTGTTATGCAAGTGAATTGATATATGAATAGCTACCTTGCAAAATCAGGATACTGGCTCAAGATCAAGACGAGCGAGAAAATTTTACCGCAGGCATATGACTGATATTCCGAGGATAAAATTTTTTCGCTCAACGCGGAGATTGAGCGAAAAGACGATTTTTCAAAGTAGTTGAAAAAGGTTGCTCCGCTGTGCTGCGAAGCAACCTTTCAGCCGTTTGCTGCAACCAGGCTAGTCGTCGCTCTTCGGTCCGCCCTCAGCGGCAGCCTTCAACAGGTCGCCAAAGGTGGCCGGAGCAGCTTCAGCGATCTCGGCCTCGGCCTTCTTGATCTTCTCGACAGCCTCTGCCTCGCCTTCGTCCTCGAGCGTCTTCACCGACAGGCCGATCTTTCTGTCCTTGGCAGAAACGTTGATAACGATGGCCTTGAGCGTATCGCCGACATTGTAATATTCAGCCGGATTCTTGACTTTGTCCTTCGGAATTTCCGAGACATGGACAAGCCCTTCGATGCCCTCCTCGAGCTTGACGAAGACGCCGAAGTCGGTGACGTTGGTGATCTCACCTTCAACAACGGTTCCGGACGGATAATTGTTGTAAGCGGTCTGCCACGGATCCGGTGTAAGCTGCTTGACACCGAGCGAGAAGCGCTCGTTCTCCTTGTCGATCTTCAGGACGACAGCCTGAATCGTATCGCCTTTGGCATATTTTTCGGCCGGGTGCTTGATGCGCTCGGTCCAGGAAAGATCGGAAACATGGATCAGCCCGTCGATGCCTTCCTCGATGCCGATGAAAACACCGAAGTCGGTGATATTCTTGATCTTGCCCTCGATAATCGCGCCCACCGGATAACTCTCGATGACCATATCCCAGGGGTTAGGCTGGAGCTGCTTCATGCCGAGAGAAATTCGTTTGGTCTCCGGCTCAATGTTGAGAACCATGATCTCGATGGTGTCGCCGACGGCAACCATCTTGGAGGGGTGGCGCGGTTTTTTCGACCAGGTCATCTCGGAAACGTGGATAAGCCCCTCGACGCCCTCTTCAAGCTCCACGAAAACACCGTAGTCGGTGATCGAGACGACTTTACCCACCGCTTTTTCACCGATCGGGTAACGGTCGGTGACCGTGGCCCACGGATCATCACGCAGCTGCTTTATACCCAGCGAGACCCGATCGTTGTCCCGGTCGTACTTGAGTACCTTGACCTCTACTTCCTGGCCGACCTTGTAGAGCTTGGCCGGGTGTGATACGCGTCCCCAACTCAGGTCGGTGATATGACAGAGACCGTCCATACCGCCCATATCGATAAACAGGCCGTAATCGGTGATATTGGTGATGGAGCCGTTGATAATCTGCCCTTCTTCAAGCCGCGAACGCATCTCTTCACGCAGTTTATTGCGCTCTTCCTCGAGGATCGCCCGGCGGGAAATAACGACGTTGTTGCGTTTACGGTTGAATTTGAGAATTTTGAAATCAAATGATTGACCAATCAAACCGTCCAGATCCTTAACCGGCCGCAAGTCGATCTGGGAGTACGGCAGAAATGCCGGTACGCCGATATCGACAGACATGCCGCCCTTGACCCGGCTCTCGATTTTGCCCTGGATGGTGCCGTCCGCTTCCTGGATCTTGGCAATGTCTTCCCAGACTTTGATGGCGATCGCTTTTTCCCGGGAGAGCAGCAGTCCGCCTTCATCCTTGCGCCGTTCCACGAATACTTCGATGGTGTCGCCGACCTTGATTTCATCAACGTCGTCAAGACGAAATTCGGATTTGGGAATATAACTTTCGGCCTTGTCGCCAACATCGACCAGATAGCAGTCGTCATCTTCGCCGATGATCGTTCCGTTGGCAACGTTGCCTACTTCGACGACCGTATTGTTCTCTTCCATCTCGAAAAGCTCGGCAAAACTCAGCTCTTCATTGTTTTCTGTTTGGTTTGATTGGTTGGTTTCTTCAGTCATTGGTTTACTCGTTTTACGGAAATTTTCCGTATGGTTTCATCGTTAATCTTAGCCCGCTGTTTACGGACGCTTAATTGTGTTGAGACAACATCCCATCCAAGGACGTCAATCCCAACAGGTGAATTGTGCCTTCTACCACGAAAACAATGGAGAGACAAGGTTTTATTAAACTCGGAGAACACCTGGAGAGCACACGGTGAAAAACCAGGAAAAGGAAATATTTATCTGTGCATCACAACGACAGAGGCTCAGTCAGCGCTGTTCTCCGGCCCGGTCTCGAGCGGCAGTCCGGCCCGTCGCCATGATTCGATACCGCCCTCCATGTTATAAATTTCGCGGTAGCCCCGGGCGATCATGACTTTGCCGGCCACATAACTTCTGCCGCCAACGGCGCAGATGAGAATCAGCGGCTGATCCAGATCGGGTTTGAAAACACCGCGAATCACATCGCCCACCGGCACGAGTGTGGTGTCGGCAATGCGAAACTGCTTGCGCTCCTGAGGTGTTCTGACATCGATTATCTGCACATCTTTTCCGGCGCCGATCATCTGCGCCGCTTCGACCGCTGAAATGGTTCTGAAAACCGGCTGTTCCGCCTGCCTGTCCGGTTCATCCCGGCCGCTTTTTTTACCGGGCGCAGCCTGCTCCTGAGCCAGGGCCGGCACCGTGCTGATCAATACGGGTACAGCAGCCATGACAGCAGCAAGCGGTACAATCAGAAAAAAGTGAAGAAGAAAGCGATTCATGGATGTACTGCAGAAACTGCGCCTGCGGCTATGAAGGTTTGGGCTGGTGCCGTTGCAATGTCGGACCGCGTCATTTCATAACCGGTGCGGACCGACATCGGTTATCGGCCTGAAACGATAATTACTTACCCTGGATTTTCAACTCGTCCATATAGGGACCGAAAAGCATTTCGTATTCAGGGATGGCTTTTCGCAGGATCACGCCGAAATAGTGCATGTCACTGTCGTTGACCACCAGATTGGCTGAAGATGCCAGGGCCTGCAGGTTGTAGAATGTCTCGAATTCAGGCCCGAGCAGGGCGTAGAAGATATAGCGCCGGCGCGACATTTCCATCGACGTCATGAAGCGGTGCAGTTCGTTCTTCTCGAAACCGCCGTCAACCGAGCCGGTATGCAGAATAACGCAGGTATAGTTGACGAACTGCATTTTCTTGATCACATCTCCAGTCTGCTCGGCCGTCTCGGTCTTGTAACCAAGTCCGGTGAGCACCACCGAGATTTTATCACGGGCCTCGCCCTCCTTCATCAGCACCAGAGCAAGGGGAATATCGGAAACGACTTCTTCCTCATCGAAGACCCCGTCCTTGAGCCAGCTCGTATCCGGCGGCTCCGGAGGCGCTATCGAAGCGGCGACCCCGCCCTGCAGATCTTTTCTACTGAGCGGTATCGAGGCTCCGCACTGACTGCATTTTATACGCACCTTCTGACCCGGCTGAAGTTTATCCAGGCTCGCTTCCAGTTTGGCATTTGACTTATGGGACTTACCGCAAGCGCTACATGTGATCTTCATAACCGTCTCTCTCTTGCTGAGCTGTTTGTTGGTATGCTGTTATTGTCTCACGGTTAAACGATTTCAGTTATCAATACCCCAGTGATTCATCTTCTTCGTCTTCCATGCTCAAATCTCTCAGCGATGAAGTCGCTTCGCCTCGAGCCGCTTTGATCTGATCGATGCCGCGGAAAATTTCATTGCGGTATGAACAGTAGCGCACCGCAGTCTCTTCGGTGACAAGACCATGGCTGAAAAGTTCGAGAATATGCTGATCGAAGGTACGCATCTCCAGCGCGGAGCCGGCCTTGATTACTTCATAAAATGTCTTGTCCTCTGTTTCGCCGTTTAAAATCAAATCCTTTACCCGCAGACTGGTGCAGAGAATTTCCATGGCTGCGATGCGGCCTCCACCGACCCGGGGAAGCAGGCGCTGGCTGACGACCCAGCGGATTGTGTCGGACAGACGATGACGGATCTGCGGCTGCTCATCCTGCTCGAACATGCCGAGACAGCGGTTGATGGCCTGGCCGGCGTCAATGGTGTGCAGGGTGGAGAGGACCAGATGGCCGGTCTCGGCAGCGGTCAGACCGATCTCCATGGTCTCCCGGTCGCGCATCTCACCGACCAGAATAACCTTGGGAGCCTGTCTCAGCGCCGCCCGCATACCCATCGCGTAACTGGAAAAATCATGCCCCAGCTCACGCTGGTTGAAGGTCGCCTGGTTGTGCTGGTGCATGTACTCGATGGGATCTTCGAGCGTGACCACATGAACGGCACGTTCCTGGTTGATTCTGTTCAGAAGAGCTGCCAGCGAGGTGGTTTTACCCGTTCCGGTGGCACCGGTGAAAATGACGATGCCGTTGAGTTCGGTCGCCATCTTTTCGAAGGCATGGGGAAAGTTCATGCTCTCGATCGACGGAACTGCGGTTTCGAGTTTACGCATCACCGTGGTGATATGACCTTTGGTGGTGAATATATTGACCCTGAAACGGGCCTCTTCGCTGAATGCATATGACAGGTCGCAGGAACCGTTCACGGCCAGGTCGGTGAGCAGTCGTTTGTTATTTCCGATCAGGTTCAAGGCAAAGGTCTCGGATTGAAACGGTGTCAGTTCCCTGATCGGCGGCTCGACGGTTACCGGTTTCAGGATTCCGGCCGACTCTACCTGCAGCGTTTTACCGACCGTAATATTTAAATCGGAAACATTGGGGTGGGATTCCAGCATTGCGGCGATCCAGTAATCAATCTCCGTCTTTTTCATACCATCCTCCTGAAAAATTGTGCAATACTCTTCTGATTGGTTATATAATACTGTAATAGATTTTTCAAAAAGTACAGTTTTTTCTAACATTTTCCGCTTATTCCGACTCCGTCCGGAGGCGGATTTTCATCCAGCGAGGTATAAAAAATGAGCATACCGTTACGCAGCGATACCACAATTCAGGGAAGAAGAATGGCCGGGGCCCGGAGCCTCTGGAGAGCCAATGGAATGACCGAGGAACAGATGGGACGGCCGGTTATCGGCATCGTCAACTCCTTTACCCAGTTCGTTCCCGGCCACGTGCACCTGCATGAAATCGGCCAGCGCGCCAAGGCTATTATCGAGGAGCAGGGTTGTTTTGCAGCCGAATTCAATACCATCGCCATCGATGACGGTATCGCCATGGGCCATGACGGCATGCTCTATTCACTGCCGTCCAGAGACCTGATCGCCGACAGCGTCGAGTATATGTGCAACGCTCACACCGTCGATGCGATGATCTGCATCTCCAACTGCGACAAGATCACCCCGGGCATGCTGATGGCGGCGATGCGGCTCAACATCCCGACCATTTTCGTCTCCGGCGGACCGATGGAAGCCGGCGTGGACGGCGACAAGAAATACGACCTGGTCGACGCGATGGTCATGGCCGCCGACCAGAGTGTTTCCGATACCGATATGGAGCGCATCGAGCGCAGCGCCTGCCCGACCTGCGGGTCCTGTTCCGGGATGTTCACCGCCAATTCGATGAACTGCCTCAACGAGGCCCTCGGCCTGGCCCTGCCCGGCAACGGCACCGTGGTCGCCACCCACGCCAACCGCATCGGCCTCTTCGAAAAAGCCGCCCGACGGATCGTCGAGATGGCAGAAGCCTGGTACGGAAGCGAGGACGCATCGGTGCTGCCGCGCTCGATCGGCTCCCGGGCGGCGTTCATGAACGCCATGTCGCTTGACATCGCCATGGGCGGCTCGACCAATACCGTCCTGCACCTGCTGGCCATCGCCCAGGAAGCTGAGGTTGACTTCACCATGGAAGATATCGATGCGCTGTCCCGCAAAATACCGAATTTGTGCAAAGTGGCGCCCTCCTCTTCTTATCATGTCGAGGACGTCAACCGGGCCGGCGGTATCATGGGCATCATGGCCGAGCTGAACCGGGCCGGATTGATCGATACTTCAGTGAGCCGGGTCGACAGCCCGACCCTGGCCGCCACCCTCGGCAACTATGATATCGCCGGAGCGGCGCCGACCGAGGAAGCCAGAGAGCTGTACCTGAGCGCCCCGGCACACAGCGGCCGCAACCTGGTCATGGGATCCCAGAGCAGTCAATACCGGGAGGCGGATCTGGACCGTCAAGGCGGCTGCATCCGCTCGATCGAGCACGCCTACTCCCAGGACGGAGGATTGGCGGTACTGTTCGGCAACATCGCCGAAAAAGGTTGCATCGTCAAAACCGCCGGTGTCGATGAGCACATCCTGGTTTTTTCCGGGCCTGCCCGGGTCTGCAATTCCCAGGAGGATGCCTGTGAAGCCATTTTAGACGGCACGATACAGTCGGGCGACGTGGTCGTCATCCGCTATGAAGGTCCACGCGGCGGGCCGGGCATGCAGGAGATGCTCTACCCGACCTCCTATCTGAAATCAAGGCACCTGGGTAAAGAGTGCGCCCTGATTACCGACGGCCGTTTCTCCGGCGGTACTTCGGGCCTGTCGATCGGCCATATCTCGCCTGAAGCGGCCGGCGGCGGCGCCATTGGTTTGATCGAGGAAGGCGACACGATCAGAATCGACATACCGAAGCGAAGCATCGACGTCGATATCAGCGCCGAAACGCTGCAGGCTCGGCGGCAAGCTGAAGAAAAACGGGGCACTGCAGCATTCAAGCCGCCGTCCCGGCCGCGTAAGATCACCACCGCCCTGAAAGCCTACGCACTCCTGGTCTCCTCTGCCGATCTTGGCGCCGTGCGTAAAATACCCGAATAAATGCAGGATGTTACGGGAGACAGCCACCCTGTCTCCCGTTCCTCTTTGCAGCGCTGATCAGTTATCCTAATCCATTGTAATTTCGTCGGTTATAGCGAGTAGCCATGACTTGCTTTTCCCGCTCCAGGGATTACCATTGTCTTGTTATGGTTCCTTGTTCGACGTTCGTCGCCGCGATCTAAGCGGCTGGTAATCCATTAATCTTGGCATTTCTAGTACGCTCTGCTATTAATGATCACATTATTGTTCACTGCCCCAAACCATCAAAACAGAGGTTTCCCGTGAAACCGACCGATATAAAAAACCCGGAATATTTCCACAAAGTTGTCGACTGCCAGTACGCCTGCCCGGCCCACACGCCGGTGCCGGAATACATCCGCCTGATCCTGCATAAACAGTTCACCGATGCCTATATGATCAACTGGGTATCAAACGTCTTTCCCGGAATCCTGGGCAGGGTCTGCGACCGTCCCTGCGAACCGGCCTGCAGGCGCGACCGGGTCGAAGACGAGCCGGTGGCGATATGCCGTCTCAAGCGGGTTGCGGCCGACAACCGTGATGAGATCGCCGAACTGTTGCCCAAAGCACCTGAGAAAAAAAACGGGAAAAAAGTTGCCTTGATCGGCGGCGGGCCGGCATCGCTGACTGTCGCCCGCGACCTGGCGCTGCTCGGTTACGAGCTTGACCTCTACGACGACCAGAACAAGGCAGGCGGCTTCATGAGAAGCCAGGTCCCTTCCTTCAGACTGCCGGAACGGGTGCTCAACGAGGAGATCGGTTATATCCTCGACATGAGCGGCGTAACCACGCATCTGAACGCCTGTGTCGACAATATCAAGGAAATCCTGGACAAAGATTATGACGCGGTCTTTGTCGGCACCGGCGCTCCGCGCGGACGCGACCTTCCCGATCTTCCCGGTCGGCAGGAAGGGGATGCGTCGATCCATGTCGGTATCGACTGGCTCGCCGGCGTCGTCTTCGACCATGTCGAAAAAGTCGGCAGGCGGGTGCTGGTGCTGGGCGGCGGCAACACCGCCATGGACTGCTGCCGGACCGCCCGCCGCCTCGGCGGAGAAGACGTCAAGGTCATTGTCCGCAGCCCCCAGAGTGATATGAAAGCATCCGAATGGGAGATCGAGGACGCGCTGCATGAGGATATCCCGATCTTCGACAACCTGACGCCGTTGGAATTTCTGATAGAGGACGGCAAACTCTGCGGTATGAAGTTTGAGAAAGTCAGAGCCGAGTTCGATGAGAAGGGTAAACGAAAACTGGTATCCACCGGCGAGGAACCGGTAACATTTGAATGTGATGAAGTGCTGCTGGCAATCGGTCAGCAGAATGCCTTTCCCTTTATCGGCCCGGACAGCGGTATCGTATTCAACGACCGGGGTTTGCCGGAACTCGACCCGGTAACCCTGCAGTCGTCCATTCCCTATCTGTTTTTTGGCGGGGACGCGGCATTCGGACCCGGCAATATCATCATCGCCGTCGAACACGGGCACCAGGCCGCGATTTCGATCGATCTGCTCTGCCGCGGCGAAGATCTGCATAACCGGCCGGAGCCGGAAGTCACCCTGGCCGGCCAGAAACTCGGTTTCCATGACTGGCTCTATGATTCAGACATCACTGAGGATGAACGCCAGTTAGTACCCATGGTCGAGAAGGCAAAATCGCTGCGTGACCGCCTGGTCGAAGTCGAACTTGGTTTCGGCGAACGAAGCGGCAAGGTGGAAGCCAAGCGCTGCCTCAACTGTGACGTCCAGACCGTCTTCGACGGCGGACTCTGCATCGAATGCGATGCCTGCGTCGATGCCTGCCCGACCTCCTGCATCAACTTCATCGAAAACGCTGAAGAAGAAGAGCTGCGCGAGCAGCTTATCGTCCCCGCACGCAACACGGAACAATCACTCTACGTCTCAGACATCCTCTCCACCGGGCGGGTGATGGTCAAAGATGAGAACGTCTGCCTGCACTGCGGCATGTGCGCCGAGCGCTGTCCGACCGCAGCCTGGGAGATGATCAAATATGTCTACAAATCTGCACAGGCCGGTGACCGATGAAACGAATCGAACGAACCAATGATTTTGTTGTCCGCTTTGCCAATGTCAACGGGTCGGGCTCCGCCAGCGCCAACAACCTGTTCGCCAAAGTCATCTATCGCCTCGGCGTGCCGGTCAGCCCCAAGAACGTCTTTCCGTCTAATATCCAGGGACTGCCGACCTGGTATGAGGTGAGAATCAACGACAGAGGCTACCTGGGCAGACGCGGCGGCGCCGACTTCATCATTGCGGTAAACGGTCAGACCATTCGCGACGACTACGACATGGTCGAGCCGGGCGGCTACTTTCTCTATGACTCGACCCGCGAACTTCCCGAAGATTACAGCCGCGACGATATCACCGCCATCGGCATACCGCTGACCCAGCTCTGCAATGACGAATTTGTCGACAACCGGATGCGGCAGCTGATGAAAAACATCATTTACATCGGTGCGCTGGCCTACCTGCTCGATATCGGCCTGGACCCGGTCAGCGACTCGGTCAAGTCACAGTTCGCCAAAAAGCCAAAGCTGGCCGAGCCGAACATCACCGCCCTCGAACTCGGTTTCAACTACGCAAAAGAACACCACGAAGACTCCTGCGGCCTGTCGATCAAGCCATCGGCTGCGGTCGGCGAACGCATCCTGATCGACGGCAACAGCGCCGCCGGTCTGGCCGCCGTCTACGCCGGAGCCACCGTTGTCGGCTGGTACCCGATTACCCCCTCCACTTCGGTGGTTGAAGCTTTTGAGCGCTATGGACGACGCTACCGGATCGATCCTGAAACCGGCATAAAAAAATACGCCGCCATCCAGGCCGAGGACGAACTGGCCGCCATCGGCATCGCCATCGGCGCCGGCTGGAACGGAGCCCGGGCTTTTACCGCTACGTCGGGCCCCGGCATTTCACTGATGAGTGAATTTTTAGGGCTGGCCTACTTTACTGAAATCCCGATTGTGCTGATCAATGTGCAGCGCAGCGGCCCGAGCACCGGCATGCCGACCCGGACCCAGCAGTCGGATCTGCTCGCCTGTGCCTACGCCTCCCATGGCGATACCAGAAACGTGCTGCTCTTCCCCAGCGACCCGCACGAGTGTTTCGAGATGACGGCTGACGCCTTCGACCTGGCGGATCGGCTGCAGACCCCGGTCATCGTCATGAGCGATCTCGACCTGGGCATGAACGACCATCTCTGTGCGCCTTTTTCATGGGACGATGAGCGCTGCTACGACCGGGGCAAAGTTCTCAGCGGCGAGGATCTGGACAAGCTGGAGAAAAAGTGGGGCCGCTACCTCGATATCGACAAGGACGGCATCTGCTACCGGACCCTGGCGGGCGCTCATCCTGAAAAAGGCGCCTACACCACCAGGGGCACCTCACATAATGAATACGCCGCCTACACCGAGCACAGCGCCGCTTATGAACGCGGCATGAAGCGGCTTTTGATCAAGTGGGAAACGGCCCGCTGTCTGGTACCGGCGCCGGAGATAACCATCCGGGATGAAAAGAAGAAGTTCGGCGCCCTCTATTTCGGCTCGACCACGGCCGCCGCCGTCGAAGCGCTCGCTAAACTTGAAGATAACAACATCGCCATAAACAGCATGAGGATCAGGGCCTTTCCATTTCAGCCCGAGGTGTTCGACTTCATTGCCGAACATGACATCGTATTCGCCATCGAGCAGAACCGCGACGCCCAGATGCAGATTCTGCTTGCCGGCGAGTGCCAGGTGGCTCCGGGCAAACTGATTCCGGTCACCAATTTCAACGGTCTGCCGATCACCGCCAGGATCATAACCAACCAGATCCATACCACGCTGCTTTCCAGAGAGAAGCCGCTTTTCGGTTCCGCCTCAGCGGTTCAGGAGGAGAAACGATGAGTTATAAACGACCGACATTCAGGCATCCCGAGGCGCAGAAGAACAAACTCGGCTACACCAGGAAGGCCTACGAAGGCGGTATATCGACGCTCTGCGCCGGCTGCGGACATGATTCCATCGTCAGCTCTATCATCAACGCATTTTTCGAAATGTCGATCGAACCGCACCGGGTGGTCAAACTCTCCGGCATCGGCTGTTCCTCGAAGACACCGGCCTATTTTCTGGACCGCTCTCACGGCTTCAACTCGGTGCACGGGCGCATGCCCTCGGTCGCCACCGGGGCCAATATGGCCAACCGCGACCTCGTCTACCTCGGCGTCTCCGGCGACGGCGACACCGCCTCGATCGGTCTGGGCCAGTTTGCCCATGTGGTGCGCCGCAATCTCAACATGATCTATGTGGTCATGAACAACGGCTGCTACGGGCTGACCAAGGGACAGGATTCGGCCACCGCCGACAAAGGCTCGAAGTCCAGAAAGGGCGATCCGGTCTCGTTCGAGTCGATCGATCTCTGTGAACTCGCCATCCAGCTCGGTGCCGACTTCGTCGCCCGCGGCTTTTCAGGCGACAAGAAGCAGCTCGTGCCGATGCTCAAGGCGGCGATCAGCCACAAGGGCATGGCTTTTGTCGACGTGATTTCGCCCTGCGTGACCTTCAACAATGCGCCAACCTCTACCAAGAGCTATTCATGGGTACGTGAACACATGGAGGCTACCGCCACCTTCGACTTCATTCCGCTGCAGCAGGAAATCACCACCGAGTACGATCACGGCTCAACGATTTCCGTGGCCCTGCACGACGGCTCGATTATCACCCTGTTCAAGCGTGAAGACAAAGAAGTGATCACCAGTAAAAAAGAGGCTATCTCCTCGCTCGAGGAATCAAAAGCCAACAATCAGATTCTGACCGGCATCCTCTACCTGAACCCCGAGAGCGAGGATTTTCACGACATCAACAAGACGACCGATACGCCCCTCAACGAGCTGACAGAAAAGGATCTGTGCCCCGGCAATGAGGCACTGCAGGCACTGAACGAGAGCCTGAGGTAGCAGTTTTTCTGCCGGCGGCCATAAGCGGCTTAAACCCGGTTTCTTCGGGCTTGAATTATCTTCTTCTGACAGCTAGGATAGAGGCTGCCTGCTTTTACCGCCTGCTTGTCCGGGTTCACTGTTCGCTGATTTCAGCCATGACTCAGCGACGTTTTTGAACGGATTTCATAGAAGTGTGATGCACCTTATCCGCAGTCTCTGCTTTTTCGCCGCCCTCGTCGGCGTCTCCCCGTCATTCACCAGTGCAGCAAACGTTCTAGAAAGCCCTGTGGAAATCACCATGGGTGCGTTTCGCCAGGTCGGGTGCATGGACGAGCGCCGCTACGATTATTACAGCGAGATCATCAAATCGCTTTCCTACACCAAAATGAGGGCGCTTCGCGCCTTCTGTTACCTCGACGGGATCTACGCCGAAGAAGCAATCGAAACCCTGGAAAAGCTCGTCTTTACGGACCTGAGTTTCGATCAGGTCCGCTTCCTTGAAGCCTTTACCGAGCTTGACGGAGCCACCGGTGTGAAAAGCTGGCAGCTGCTCGAGCAGGTCAATGGCCTCGATTTTACCGCGATGCAGACGGTCACTCGTCTCACCACGATAGATAAGATCAGCGCCGATGAGGTGCTTGGCCTGATAGAGATGGTAAAAACGCTCGACAGCTACGGCCACTGGGCGGCAACACCACTTTTTTCAATCGGCGGGGTGGATCAGCGCTCGGCTCTTACGGCGCTGAAACTGATCGGCACCATGAGCACCGAGCAGAAAATGAGTGCTGAAACGTTTTTCCAGATCGACTCGATGGATGCTGAAACGAGCATGACCGCACTGCCTGAAATCAGCACCCTGGGTGGTGGAGACAGCATGAACAGCCGTGGTCTGTTCGGGCTTGATGCGATCTCGCCCGAAGAAGCGCTGTTCTTTATCAGCAGCTATTTCAGTGCGGACAAGAACCGGCAGAACGAACTGTTTTATGCAGGCTCAGAGAAACAGCGCTCCACCCTGCTCAACGGTTTCACGAACGCCGCCGATTATCATATCCGGATCATCAACGATCTCCATGCGGTGACCAGGAACGACGGCAGCGAGATCAGCACCGGCGCGCTGGTTTACGGAGGTAACGCGCTGATCCGGGAACAGTTCGCCAAACTGCACCCGCAGGCACGTCAGCGATTCCACTCCGCGCTTGAAGACGCTCTGGCTCAGAAAAAGACCTACGAAGCAATCGATCTGCTCAAGCAGGCAACCGCCTTTGCCCGGAAACAGGTAGCCGAGGATCTTACCACCGCCAACATTTATATCCTGCTTTCCCGGGGCAGCGAACTCTACGATTCATCCTTCAGGGACATTCTCGTACCGATTCTGCTGGATCGTATCAGCACACGCTTCAGCAATGATCTGCTGCTTTTTCTGCGGGAAACAGACCCGGCCAGCAGTCATGTATCGGATTTCATCATCAGCTCCGCGCAAAAGGGCAAGTTGACCGCCTTCTTTCCGGAAAACAGCGACGAGCAGCGGGCCGTTGTCGATCTGATGGCCCGCTCCGCCTTTGAGGATGAGCAGAGCCTGATCCTTTTTTCCGCCACCTTCACCACCCTGCTGGAAAAACTGCAGCCCGGCGCCAGAACCTATCTGCTCAAGAAGATGAGCGCAGCAATTTCCGACCCGGCCTCGGTGTTCGCTCTCCAGCTCCGCGTCATCCTGCAATTTTATTATGAGCGCTACCCGGAGCTTCTGTCCGCCGCCGACCGGCAGCTGATCGCAGCAATGATCAACCGGTACGGATCGATCGATCTTGGTATCTATACGAAAACCGACTTCAGCCGCTGGAAGACGGACGGCCGGCTGAGCAGCCTCTCGGTCTTCCAGGACGACGACGATGGCCGGCTCTCCTATCTTTCCAACAGCAGGAACCTGCTGAACAACGGCTACCGGGCCCGGCTCCCTGAAACCATTCGTCTGCTTGACCCGGACAGCCCGGTGCACCAGCAGGCCCGGGAACTGATCGCCCGGGGCAAAAGCTCAGCAATTTACCGGTTATCAGCTGACACGCCGCTCATCGTCGAGTATTACAAAACGATCAACGGCATCGAACTGAGCCATGCTCTGGCCGTCTACCAGGACCCGCCGACCCAGCAGCGGCTGCTGAAGCAGTTTCTGTTCAGCGGTATTGAAATGTTTGCCCAGCGCGGCCACAGCTACTGGCGTGAAGAGCAGCTCCTGGAACCGATGCGGCAGCTCATCGAAAACAGCGAAGTCTCAGGAGGCACCATCCCCGATATCAACCGTTTTTTAAGCATCGGCTCCTGCGGCGGTATCCGGATCTATTCCGAACTGAACCGCCTGTTCGACAATGCCATCGATATTTTCGCCACCGTTGGAACCGGTAAAGCCATTGTCAACGATCCATACAACCAGCGGCTGTTCGAGATAATCGCCACCTCGCCCGAGACAATCAGCTGGGACGATATCTCGCTGCAGCTGACCCCGATATTTTCTGATGGGAGAGGCGGCGATTATCTGCAACCCGGTTCTCTGCCGGCAATTCTTCATAAAATGATGGATACCAGAAGCTGATCTATGGGACTGCATAAACGAGCCGAACTCGAAGCGCTGCTGAATCAGACCGAACAGGGGGAACGCGCCCAGGTCTATCTCTTTTTCGGAGAACGCTATCTCTGCCGGCAGGCGCTGCAGCAGCTCGAACAGCGTCTGCTGAGCGGCGGAGGCGGGGCGGTCCACAGCGTAGACGGCACCGTCGAGGATCCGGCCAGACTGCTGTCGCGCCTGCTCAGTCATACCCTGCTGCCGGGCCTGCAGATATATCGGGTAACGGATACCACCCTGTTTCATTCCCGGGATGTCGGCGAACAGATCTGGAATAAGGCCTGTAAAGCCATGGAGGGTGACAAGCAGGCGGCAGCGGCGCGGTACCTGGCCGAACTCCTGCAGCTCGGCTCGGTGAGCCCCGGGAACACCGGCGTGTTTTCAGATATTGCGCCGGCACAATGGCCGAAACTGTTTGGCTTTGACCACCCGGGATCTGATTTGAGCTGGGCCGACAAACTGGCCGGAGCGATAACAGCGAAAAAATCAGCCGGCCAGGATCCGCTCGACAAGCTGATGGCAGCGATCAAGTCGGGATTTCCCGGCAGCAACATTCTGGTGCTGACAGCTGAAGATGTCGATAAACGAAAAAAGCTCTTTACCCATATCAAAAAACATGGCGAGATAGTCGACTGCTCCGTCAGCGAAGGAAGTTCGCGGGCGGCGGTCAACCAGCAGAAAGCGGTGATCACCGAGATGGTCAACACGACGCTTGCCGGACTGAACAAAAAAATCGAACCGGCAGCCCTGGAACTGCTGTTTAAAAGGGTCGGCTTCCATCCCGTCGGCGCCGTTTTGGAAGCCGAGAAGCTTGCACTCTCAGTGGAAGAGAACCAGACCATAACCAGCCGCGAGGTCGACGCTCTGGTCGGCCGCACCAGAGAGGATGCCATTTTCGAGCTAACCGAGGCGCTGGGCCATGGCAATAGCGGCCAGACGCTGATCATTCTCGACCATCTGCTCAACGACGGAGTCCACGTCCTTGCCGTCGTCGCTTCACTGCGCAACTACCTGCGCAGGCTGCTGGTCTTTAAATCCCTGCAGTCACGTCGTCAGCCGCTCTGGTCACCTCGGCTCTCAGCCAATGATTTTATGAATAATTATTTACCGGCGCTTAAAGAAACAGGACTCTGGCCCGATCTGCTCAAGGGTCATCCCTACGGACTCTGGGTGGGTTTCAACAACGCTTCAAAATTCAGCATCGAAAACCTGAAACGCTCGCTGAGCCTGCTGCTCGAGGCCGAGTACAAGCTCAAGGGCAGCCCGGTTCCGGCCCGCCTCGTGGTCGAGGAACTGCTGCTCTCGCTGCTGGCCTTGAACCGGCCCGGCAGTGCCCGAAAACAGGATCATCAGCCGCCGCGTTTGAAAACGGCTTAATCGGGATTATTATTAGTCGAGACAGAACGGAAATAATTGCAGCCCCACAAACAATAACGACAACAAAATGGCAGATAAGAAAGGAGATCTTCAGGGTGAAGTACTTACTGAAGATGTGGTTGAAACCAAAGAGCCGCCCCGCTACAAGGTGCTGCTTCACAACGATGACTACACGACCATGGAGTTCGTTATTTCAGTACTTGAAAATATTTTTCAGAAATCGAGGCACGAGGCAACGAAAATCATGCTCAATGTCCATAACGACGGAGTCGGTATCGCCGGGGTCTACACCCGTGAAATCGGCGAAACAAAGATCGCCATTGTCCACGAGCTGGCGAAAAAAAACGAGTTTCCCCTGCGCTGCAGCATGGAACGTGAATAGATTAAAAAACACGAGAGTATTATGTTAAGTAAAACGCTGGAAGCCTCGCTTATCAAGGCGATCAAAGAAGCCAAAAATTACAATCATGAATTCGTCACCGTCGAGCACATGCTCTACGGGCTCCTCCATGATGAACTGACCACGTATATCATTCGCGAATGCGGCGGCTCGGTCGAATCACTGAAGCAGCAGCTCGAATTGTTTCTGGTCCAGGAGGTGCCGACGATCACCGACACTACCGGAACCGACCCGACCCAGACCATCGCCTTTAACCGGGTTCTGCAGCGGGCGGTTGCCCACGTGCAGAGCTGCGGCAAAAAAGAGGTGGACTCGGGCGATGTATTGGTCGCCATCTTTTCAGAAACCGAGTCGCACGCCGTTTTTTTTCTCAGCTCTATCGGGGTCGGCAGAATGGAAGTGGTAAACCTTGTTTCCCACGAACTGCCTGAAGGCCTCCAGCAGGAACCGCTGCCGCATCCGCCCGAATCGGGCGCTGGAGCCGAAAAAGAGGATAAGGAGGACAAGGCGCTCAAGGATTTTACGGTCAACTACGCGGTCCTTGCCGAAGAGGGGCGCCTCGACCCGCTGATCGGCAGACATGATGAAATCAACCGGATGATGCAGGTCCTCTGCCGCCGTAAAAAGAACAACCCGCTGCTCGTCGGCGAACCCGGCGTCGGCAAGACGGCAATGGCCGAAGGCCTGGCACTGCGTATTCATGAAGACAAAGTTGCCCGGGAGGCCGGCAAAAAGGCCAGCGTTCCCGAACTGCTCCAGGATGTCGAGATCTATCAGCTCGAGATGGGCACCCTGGTCGCCGGCACCAAGTATCGGGGTGATTTCGAAAAGCGGATCAAGAGCGTGGTGGCGGCAATCGAAAAGAAAGAAAACGCCATCCTCTTCATCGACGAGATGCATACCATTGTTGGAGCAGGAGCAACGAGCGGCGGCTCGATGGATGCCTCGAACCTGCTCAAACCGGCGCTGCAGTCGGGTATTCTGCGCTGCATCGGCTCCACGACCTATGAGGAGTACAAAAACCAGATCGAAAAGGACCGCGCCCTGTCGCGCCGATTCCAGAAAATCGATATCGAGGAGCCGACCGTCAAAGATACCTGCCGCATCCTCAAAGGTCTGCAGCCGCGTTATGAATCGCATCATCAGGTGCGCTATTCAAAGACCGCCGTGCAGGCCATGGCTGAGCTTTCAGACCGCTATATCAACGAGCGCTTTCTGCCGGACAAGGCCATCGACGTGATGGACGAAGTCGGTTCCCTGTTCCGGCTCGAGGGCAAAAGCAACTCGACGGTGAAGATCAACGATGTCGAGCGGGTCGTTTCTACCATTGCCCGGATTCCGGCCCGGACCAGAAAGAGTTCGGAGCTGGAGTCGCTCAAAGGTCTCGAAATCAACATGAGATCGGTCATATTCGGCCAGGACGAGGCGATCAACGTCATCGTCCAGGCGGTCAAGCGCTCCCGGGCCGGGCTCGGCAACCCCGATTCGCCGATGGGCAGCTTTCTGTTTGCCGGGCCGACCGGCGTCGGCAAGACCGAAGTGGCGCGCCAGCTGGCCAGATGCCTCGAGGTCCATTTCGAACGTTTCGATATGAGTGAATATATGGAGAAACATGCGGTCGCCCGGCTGATCGGCGCACCTCCGGGCTATGTCGGCTTCGACCAGGGCGGGCTGCTGACCGAGGCGATCCGCAAACACCCCTACTCGGTGCTGCTGCTCGACGAAATCGAGAAAGCCCATATGGATATCTACTCCATCCTGCTGCAGGTCATGGACCACTCGACGCTGACCGACAACAGCGGCAGAAAGGCCGATTTCAGAAACGTGGTGATCATCATGACCACCAATGCCGGGGCCCGCGAGATCGCCGCCAACACGATCGGCTTTGTCGGCGACAAGAAAGGCAAGAGCGACAAGGCGGTGGAAAAGCTGTTCTCCCCCGAGTTCAGAAACCGCCTCGATGCCACGGTCACCTTCGGGCCGCTCGACGAGTCATCGATGCAGCAGGTGGTCGACAAACTGATCATCGAACTCGAGGGCCAGCTGCTCGAGAAAAAAGTCAAGATCAGGCTGACCGATGCGGCCCGTTCCTGGCTGGCCGACAAAGGCTACGATCCCGATTTCGGCGCCCGGCCGCTGCGGCGTTTGATCATGAAGGAGATCGGCGACGTCCTTTCCGAGGAGATCCTCTTCGGTAATCTCACCAGCGGCGGTGTTGCCCAGGTCGATATTACCGGTGATAAGCTGAGCTTCACCTACCCGAAATAATACACAGCCCCGTAACCACCTCTTCTTCCATGAGCGTCCGCTGCGGCGGGCGCTCTTTTTTATTCATCAGATAAAAAACGGCGCGTGGTTAGACCCGAACGGCCCCGGGTTTCTTTTATCGATTTCGTTGATCAGCGGGTCCCGGCGAAAGCGTTTCTGCAGAAAATTCCGAACCGTTTTCCGGTCCCAGCCGCCGGGGTGGTTGAAATCGCAGTAGAGGGACAGGTCGCCGTCTGAAAAACGTTTTTCGAGGTGGACCGCTTCGGGGCTGCAGACCGGCATATTGAAGATCGCCAGATTGAAAAAGGTGATTGCCCGGTGGTGGCAGCGGACGAAGTCCATGGTCAGCAGCGCATCTGCTTCTGTTTCCGCCGGCGTGCCGAAGAGCAGATAGACATACGCTGCGATACCCACCGCTTCCAGATTGGTCAGAATCTTCGCCGCCCGCTGCAGATCGACCCCCTTGTTGAGCTGGTCCAGCACCCGCTGGGAACCGGACTCGAGTCCCAGCTTCAGCATGACGCAGCCCGATTTCTTCAGGGCCCTGCAAAAATCAGGGTCGGCCAGATCCTTTTCGAAACGGGCGAAACCATACCATGGAACACCAATCGGATCTGCGGCCAATGCCCTGAGCAGGGAAGGACTTACGGCGTTGTCGAGCAGGTGAACCAGCACCGGATTGTGCTGCTCGGCCAGGTCCCTGATCTCTGCATGCGCAGACGCTGGTTTTTGGGCTCTATAGCAGGAGCCCTCGGCAAAATCGGGGCAAAATGAACATTTCTGCCAGTAACAGCCGTGCGACGCACCATAGGGCAGCACGACACCCGGGGCCAGATAGCTGCTCAGCTCGAAGCCGTCAAAGTTGAAGCACCCCAGTTTCGATCTGCTTTTTTTTCCGCACAACTCCAGCAGCGCGTCCTCGCCCGGTCCGCTGATGCAGGCATCGATCAACCCGGCAAACGGCTCCTTCCAGGCCGGACTGCTCATCCATGACGTGATCAGGCCGCCGCCGGCGATGATTTTCAGGCTCGGAAAACGGTGTCGAAGAAAACCGATGATCGAAAAACCGGTTAATGCCTGGCTCAAATAGGATAAAGACACACCGACATAGTCCGGCGAGTACTCCCCCAGCGTATTTGAAAGCAGCGGGCCGAACCGGTGATAAAAGAAATTTTGCTCAAAGCGCTCGGCGCAGGCGAGCAGATCAGCGCTCACCAGCGGTGAATGTGCGGAATCGGAATAATTTGAAAAACTCAGCTCGGAGCCGCTTTCTCTGCCGAGACGATTTAATATCCGTGAAAGATCGCTGACCGTCCGCTGATATCGATCCGGTGAATCATAGAGCCGGCTCGATCTGATTTTTGCAAGGTCACGCCTCCGGTTTTTCCAGGCCCGGCTGCTCCAGCGGTCTTCGGGTAGAAACTCTTTGTCGAACTGAGCCAGCAGGCAGATAAAACTCAGATCCAGGACCCGGCAGTCGATCTCATGTTCACGCAGCGCTCCGGCCAGACGGGCGATACCGGCCGGCGGCTCCGAGGGCAGCGTCACCGGCGGGTTGATAAGAAGAACCTTCGGGGTGGATGATATCGTCACTATTTTACTCAACTGTCTACAGGCAATGAGCCCACTCTTTCATCAGAATCGCAAGCCGTCTGAACCTACCAGCACGTCCCAGTTTCCTCAAGCCTCGAGATAATTTGGTCGTTGCACTATTCAGCCGTTATTGTAAAAATGCTCATACTACCCATTCTGAAAAGGAGAGCGAAGATGAGTGACTGCCTGTTTTGCAAGATCATTGCCGGCGATATCCCGGCAGACATAATCTATGAAGATGATGATGTCCTGGCCTTCAGGGATATTTCTCCCCAGGCTCCGAGCCATTTTCTGGTGATTCCCAAAAGACATATCGCCGATTTCAACGGAATCGAAGCCGGCGATGACAGTCTGACCGGAAAAATCGTCCGGGTCGGTGCCGAACTTGCCCATAAAGAGGGGCTCGACGGCGGCTACCGGGTGGTCTTCAACAACGGAGCCGACGGCTGCCAGACCGTTTTTCATATCCATATGCATGTACTTGGCGGACGGCAGATGAACTGGCCCCCAGGCTGATAGCCGGCCGTTGCCGCTAACTAAATCATACCGTCATCCCCGGCGGCGCTAGAGCTTTTTCTCCACCTCTATGAGGGTGCCTTGCAAAATTAGGACTTTAGCTCAAAATCAAGGCGCGCATGAACATTTTGCCGCAGGCATATAGTTGATATTCCGAGGATAAAATGTTCATGTGCAACGCAGAGTTCGGGCAAAAAGACAATTTTTCAAGTGAGCCATGAGTTTTACCCAATACCTGCAGCCATATCTCGACTCGCCGCTCTATGAGCATCTCCAGCCGTATCTGTGGGGTGGTCTGGGCGCATTGCTCAGTTTTCTGGCCATGGTCTGGTTCGTGCTCAAATGGAAACGGCGCTACCGCTTTCTGCTCGATGAGCATAAGCGCTTCATCGACAAGGCTGAGCTCGAAACGCAGCTCAGAGAAGAGCAACTCAGCCTGCTGGAAAAGAATTCGGCCGAGATGCGCCTCCAGTTCAAAACCCTGTCCCAGGAAATATTCGATGAAAAAACCCGGATTCTCTCCCAGCAGAACAGCGAGAAGATCGAGCATCTGCTGAAACCCTACAGGGAACAACTCCAGACCTTTCGGGACCGGATTGAAACAATTTTTCTGGAGGAATCAAGAGACCACTCGTCACTGAAGCAGGAACTGCTCAGCCTGCGCAAACTAAACGACCGGATAAACGAGGAAGCCCTGCGGCTGAGCCGGGCGATCTCCGGCGATAACAAACAGCAGGGCAGCTGGGGCGAGATGGTTCTCGAGCGGCTCCTCGAACATTCGGGGCTGCGAGTCGGTCACGAGTATGAGGTGCAGAAAGGGTTGCGCGATGAGCACAACCGGCTCTACAAGCCAGATGTGATCATTCATCTCCCGGACGACAAGGATATCGTCATCGATTCAAAGGTCTCTCTGGCCGGCTGGACACAATTCGTCAATGCGGAAGATCAGGCCGAACAAGACCAGGCCATGGCCGAGCATCTCCGGTCGCTGCGCAGTCACCTGAAATCGTTGAACCAGAAAGAGTACAGCTCACTCATTGGGCTGCGCACACTGGACTTCGTGCTGATGTTCGTCCCCATCGAGGGGGCTGTGTCCACCGCAGTGCAGGCAGAAGAAAAGCTGATGGAGGAGATGTATTCGCAAAAAGTGATTATCGTCACTCCGACAACCCTTCTGGTCACCCTGCGCATGGTCGAGTTCTTCTGGCAGCACGAGCGCCAGAACCGCCATGCGGTGGAAATTGCCAATCGGGCGGGAGCCCTGTACAATAAACTATATGGCTTCGTGACCGACATGGAAAAGCTTGGCCAGCAGCTCGATACCTGCAGGGATACCCATGACAGGGCGATTGGCAAGCTCAGCCGGGGGCGGGGCAATCTGCTCTCACAGGCGGCGAAATTTCCGGAGCTGGGCGTCAAGGTAAAAGAGGAATTGCCAACCCGGATGGTTGATTACGATGACTGAGCCAGAACGCAGAATTTATATCAGAGGACCACTGACGATCATGCTGACCAGAATCGCAGCGACACTATTTTTCTTACACCTGTTTTTATTTGCTGCCGCCCTGCCTGCACTGGCGGAAACCAAAGAACAGGATGAAGAGTTTGCAGACATACCGATAGCCGGAGAATTTACCGGGGATCTCGACGAAATGATCAAGAAGCGGGTTATCCGGGTATTGATGCCTTACTCGAAAACATTTTACTTTTTCGATGGTGCCAAACCCCTGGGGGCCAGCTACGAACTTATCAAGCAGTTCGAGCAGTTTGTAAACGAGCGCTACAAGACAAAGACATTGAAAATACATGCTCTCGTTATTCCTACCTCTCGGGAAAACCTTATTTCACATCTGGTGGCGGGAAACGGAGATCTGGCGGTCGGTAATCTGACCATCACCGAGCAGCGGCTTGCAGACGTCGATTTTTCCGACCCGCTGGCCAAAGGAATCGATGAAATTCTAGTTTCCCAATCAGGAACCGATGAGCTGAATTCAATCTTTGATCTCGCGGGCAAAGAAATACATGCCAGAAAATCGAGCAGCTACTATGGAAGCCTGCAAAAACTTAACGAGACGCTGCGCGCCCTGAAGAAAAAGGAGGTTACGATTGTCGAGGCGGACGATAACCTCGAGGATGAAGATCTGCTCGAGATGATCAACGGCGGGCTGATCGAATATATAGTCATAGACAGCCACAAGGGCGAATTCTGGACCCAGATTCTTGACAACATCGCCCTCCACCCTGAAATCAAATTCAGAACCGAGGGTCAAATCGGCTGGGCATTGCGAAAAAACAACCCCCAGCTCAAAGCTCTGGTCAACGAATTCGTCAGCGATCACAAGCAGGGAACACTGCTGGGCAATATCATCATCAAACGCTATCTGAAGGACACCGATTATATCACGAACTCGCTTTATAATGAGCATCTGCAGCGCTTCAACCTGACCGTCAAGTTTTTCAAAAAGTATGGTGAACAGTACGATTTCGATCATTTGATGCTAGCCGCCCTGGCTTATCAGGAGTCACAACTGGACCAGAGCCTGAAAAGTAATGCCGGAGCTGTCGGCGTCATGCAGATCCTGCCCTCTACGGCCAAGGATAAAAATGTCGGTATACCCGATGTCAATGAACTCGATCCCAACATCCATGCCGGGACAAAGTATCTGCGCTTTATGGCCGACTCCTATTTTGCCGAAGATCCCGGGCTCGATAAATTAAATCGCGCCCTGTTCGCCTTTGCCTCTTATAATGCCGGGCCGGCACGGGTCAGAAAACTGCGGGCGGAAGCTGAAGAAATGGGTCTTGACCCGAACAAGTGGTTCAGAAACGTCGAGGTCGTAGCGGCCAAGCGAATCGGCCGGGAGACCGTTCAGTATGTGAGCAATATTTTCAAGTACTATGTTGCTTACAAGCTGCTGGAAGAGAAGATGGCAACGAACGAACCGGTCCACCTGTCCGGATCATCAAAAAAAAAAAGCTAGGGGGAGGGAAACGAGGTGCTGCTTCATCACCGCTTTATCGACATCGCCAAGCAACACAGCGATAAAATGGCCATTGAAGATTTTACCACCAGCAGAAAACTGGCTTACGGGCGGGTGCTGATCGCCTCGATTCTGCTGGCCTCGATTTTCAAGAAATATGAGCGTGGTTTTATCGGCATTATGCTGCCCACCTCGGCCGGTTGTATCCTGGCAAAAATCGCTGCCCTGATGTGCGGCCGGACACCGGTGATGATCAACTACTCGACCGGAGCCGACCAGAACTCCAAATATGCCCAGAGCAAATGCGGATTCCACACGATTATCACCTCCAGGGCACTGCTCGAAAAAATCGAATGCCCCTATGTCGACGGGATGGTTTATATCGAAGACATCATGGAATCGATCACCACGCTGCAGAAAATCAAGGCGGCCCTGATAGCCAAACTGCCGGCATCGACAATCAAAAAGATCTTTCACAGCGGTAAAGAAAATGACGTCGCCGTTATCCTGTTCACCAGCGGCAGCGAAAAGGACCCCAAGGCCGTTCAGCTCTCACATAAAAATATCCTGGCCAACGTCGCCTCCTGCTCGGAGTGTTTCGCCTTTAACTCGGATGATGTCTTTCTCTCGACCCTGCCCTATTTTCACGTTTTCGGCCTGACCGTCAATTTCTGGATCCCGATTTACCACGGGGCCAGGATCCTGACCTATGCAAATCCGCTCGAGTACCGAAAAATATGTGAGCTGGCCCGGGATCACAAAGCGACCCTGCTGGTCGGTACGCCGGCCTTCTACTGGGGTTACCTGCGCCGCTCGGAAAAAGGCGATTTCGACTCGCTGCGAGTGGCCCTGGTCGGTGCCGACAAGTGCCCGGAATCATTACGTGAAGCTTACCAGGAGAAGCACAACCAGCCGCTTTATGAGGGCTACGGCGCCACCGAGTGTTCACCGGTCATCTCCACCAACATCCCTGAAAGCAATCGGCCGGGCAGTGTCGGTAAACCGATTCCCGGCGTTCAGGTGCGCATCGAGCACTATGAAACCGGGGAGGAATGCGGCCCCGGCGAAGACGGCCGCATCCTGGTCAAAGGCGACAACGTGATGCAGGGCTACTACGACGATTTCGAGCAGACCTCGCTGCACATGCGCCGAGGCTGGTACGATACCGGCGACATGGGCAACATCGATAAGGACGGCTACCTCTGGCATGTCGGCAGGATTAAACGGTTCGTCAAGATCGGCGGGGAGATGGTTTCCCTGGTCAAAATCGAATCGGTGCTGGAAAAAATCCTCCCCGACGATACTCAGTGCTGCGTGGTCGAGGTTCCCGACTCGACCAAAGGCGCGCGAATCGTTGCCGTCACCACCGAAAAAATCGACCAGAAACCGATTCTCAAGCAGCTGGCCGAACAATTGCCGAAAATCGCTCTGCCCAAGCAGTTCCTGGTCATCGAGGACCTTCCGAAAATGGGCAGCGGCAAGATCGACTTTCGACAATTGACCCAGACGGTCAAAGATATGCGTGTCGAAGAAAAGAACAAAAAGTAGCCTGCAGGGACCGGTTTGAAAGCTAGCAACAAAGCAGGCCGGTGGCTGTTCAGATCCCCTTTCAGCGACATCATCCAGTTCCTGCTTCTGCTTCTGGTGCTGGGTTACATCTTTTCCCGCGGGCTGGAGAACCTCGGTTATAACTGGCAGTGGTATCAGGTTCCACCGCTGATCATCAGCTCACTCGACGACGGTCTGCAGGCCGGGCCCTTGCTCTTCGGCCTTGGCGTCACCCTGAAGATCTCAGCTGTCAGCATGGTACTGGCCTTTTTCATCGGCCTGATCACCGCGATCCTGCGCCAGTCTCCGCTGGTGATGGGCCAGGTTATCGCCCGCTGTTACCTCGAGGTGATCCGCAACACACCGCTGCTGATTCAGATCTTTTTCATCTATTTCGTTCTCGGTCCGGTTCTGGGACTCGATCGGTTTCCGGCAGCGATCCTGGCGCTGAGCCTCTTCGAAGGAGCCTATGCCTCGGAGATTTTCAGATCAGGAATCCTCTCGGTCGAGCGCGGCCAGATCGAGGCCGCCGCCAGTCTTGGCCTCAACAAGTACCAGATCTTTCGCCTGATCATACTGCCGCAGGCGATCCGCACCATTTTACCCCCCCTGACCAGTCAGGCGATTTCCCTGATCAAGGACTCGGCCCTGGTTTCCACCATCGCCATCTACGATCTGACCATGCAGGCCCAGGCCCTGATAGCGGAAACCTTCCTGACCTTTGAGATCTGGTTCACCGTTGCTATTCTCTACCTGGTGATTACTATAACGTTGTCTTTCTTTGTGGCATTTCTGGAAAACAGACTGAAACGGTACTGATCGATTTTACCGGTGTACCCGTCGTACCCACAATCTTTAAAGCAGTTTCGGCTGCCGGACTTCTCATTTGGGGGATTAGATGATGAAAAACAAACTCTTTCTCACTTTTCTTGTTATTTCCACCACCCTGTTTTTTTCCGCCGCTTCAGCTTTCAGCGCCTCTTTGCAGCAGGACCTGGCCCAGAACAGCGTCGTTGAGCAGATCGTTAAACGGGGTACTCTGCGGGTCGGCATGGACACCTTCCAACCTTGGGCCATGAAAGACAAAAAAGGCGAATTCATTGGCTTTGAAATTGATGTGGCGCGCCGTCTGGCCGAAGACATGGGGGTCGAGGTCGAGTTCGTGCCCACCGCCTGGTCCGGCATTATCCCGGCGCTGCTGACCGGTAAGTTCGATGTCATCATCGGCGGTATGGGCATCCTGCCCAAACGAGCCCTGAAGGTCAATTTCACCAAACCTTACGACTTTTCCGGGATGTCGATCGTGGCCCACAAAGACAAAGCGGCCGGTTTTTCCTCCCTTGAGGACTTCAACAAAAAAGAAGTACAGGTTGCCGTAAAACTCGGTACCTCTGCCGTCATTGCCGCCAAGAAATATCTGCCGGATGCAACCTTGAGAATGTTTGAAAACGAGACCCAGACCTACCAGGAACTCAGAAACGGCAAAGTCCACGCCGTTGTCGGCTCGGCACCGCGCCCCGCCTATGAGGCCCTCGAGTATGCAGACACTCTGTTTCTGCCCCTGCAAGGTACCTTCACCAAGGAACCGATCGGCTTCGCTCTACGCAAGGGAGACCCTGACGCGCTTGCCTTCTTCAACTCCTGGATTACCGGTGTCGAACTGGAAGGCTGGCTGCAGGAGCGGCACAACTACTGGTTTCAAACCCGCGACTGGGCCGATCAGGTTGAATAGAACCGTTTCCGTCCTTTTCTGATCCCGGGGCGGTGCTGAACCAGAGGCGCTCTGCACCGCCCCAGGTTGGATCGTTCATGAATTACTCCTCGCCGCGCCTGTTCTGGCTCAATCTGCTGCTGATCGCAATCCTTCTCGCATTTTTCGGTTTTGTCATCTACCGGCTCTTCTTCGCCCTGAATTACAACTGGAACTGGTCAATCATCCCCACCTATCTCGTCCGTTACGACGAAGAGAGCGGCAGGTGGCTGCCCAACCTCCTGCTGCAGGGCTTGTTCACGACCATCAAACTCAGTATCTGGGGAATGCTTCTGGCCGGCGTGCTGGGTCTCATCATCGGCATTCTCAGAACATCGAAACGGCTCTTTTTCAGACTTTCCACCAGGACCTATGTTGAACTGATCCGGAATACGCCGCCGCTGGTGCTGGTGTTTCTTTTCTACTTTTTCGTCAGCGACCAGATTCTCCCCGCCATCGGCGCCGATGAATTTGTCCGCAGCCTCTCTCCGCAGGTAAAGGAAAAGCTGGCCTATGTTGCGACGACACCCGATCTCTTCATTCCGTTTCTCTCCGGCGTCGTCACCATCGGTATCTTCCAGAGTGCCTACATCACCGAAATTGTCCGAGCCGGCATCGAGGCCATCGACGAGGGGCAATGGGACGCATCCAAGGCTCTGGGGCTTAACCACCTGCAGCAGCTCCGGCTGGTGATTCTGCCCCAGGCACTGCGCATCATGCTGCCGCCGCTGGCCAATGAATTCATCAATACGATCAAATACTCCTCGATCGTCTCGATTATCTCGATTCAGGAACTTACCTTTCAGGGACTGCAGGTAATGTCTTCGACCCAGGTCACCATCGAGGTGTGGCTGACGATCACGATGATGTATCTGCTTATCTGCTTGAGTCTGTCGATTCTGGTCCACCGGCTGGAGATCCGGCTGAACAGCTTCCGAGAGCGGCCGGCCTGAGATGCAGACGGCAACCGGCTCACCATTTCAGATAAAGAACATCCGGCTTTTTGTAGCCTTCCGGGTCCTGTTCAACGCCCGCTTCTACTATCCGGTCTTTACCATTTTATTTCTCGATTACGGCCTGACCATCGAGCAGTTCTCGATACTCAACACGGTCTGGGCCATCACCATCGTCTGTGCCGAGGTGCCGTCCGGCGCACTGGCCGACCTGCTTGGACGCAAGCGTCTGCTGGTGTTGACCTCGGTGCTGATGATCTCCGAGTTGAGCGTTATCGCCTTCGTACCCATCGCCAACATTACCTTTGTCTTCTGGGCCTTTCTGATCAACCGGATACTCAGCGGTCTGGCCGAAGCCATGGCCAGCGGCGCCGATGAGGCGATCGCCTACGACTCCCTGGTCGAAGAGGGCAACCCAGAACACTGGCCCCGGGTGCTCAGCGTACAGATGCGGGTAAAGGCGCTGGCCGGCATTGTCTCGACTACCATCGGCGCCCTGGTATATGATCCGAGTATTGTCAACAGCGTGCTCGCCTGGTTCGGCTTTGAGGGCAGCCTGGGCCAGCAGACCACGATGCGCTTTCCGGTTTACCTGACCCTGGTCCTCGCCTTCCTGGCCTTCTATACCACGGTGCAGTTCAGAGACCAGTACGACGATGATGACAGCGAGGTTTCGTTAGCCACCTTCTGGCAGGCGGGCCTTTTGACGCTTAAAGCCGGCGGCTGGATTCTTAAAACACCGTTCGCTCTGGCCATCATCCTCTTCGGCATGCTCTACGACCATGTCCTGCGCCTCATTATCACCCTGACCAGCCAGTACTTTCGTCTGATCTCCCTGCCCGATGCCAGTTTCGGCGCAATCATGGCGGCACTGAGCCTGCTCGGTCTCGTCATTCCCAAACTGGCCGAATGGATGACGGAAAAATTCAGTCCCGCCCAGAACTGCGGCTGGCTGGCCCTGCTCACCCTGCTGACGCTGCTGGGTCTGACTTTTTTTGTACCGTATCTTGGAGTTATTCCGGTAGCGATGGTCATGGTCGGTCTGATGCTGACCGCTTTTTTCACCAGCCATTACCTGAACCAGATCACCTCATCGAAACAACGGGCAACCGTGCTCAGTTTCAAAGGCATGGCCTTCAACCTGGCCTACGGGATCATCGGCATACTCTTTGCCCAGCTGATATCGATGCTGCGCAGCGATATCGGCAGCGCCCATCCTGGCTGGGCCGAACAGGTCGTCGAAAATCAGGCCTTCAAGGATTCATTTTTGTGGATGCCGGGATATTTCCTGGCTCTGATCGGTGTTATTACGCTTTTCACCATCTACAATCAGAGAAATAACGGCGTGAAGAGTATCCCTGAGGAAGCTACAGGGGGCTCATCGGGAAATCATGACGGGCCGGAAACCGCTTAGCTGAATGAATTATGCTGAATAGTTCACGCTTTTAATTCAGGCTAATCCTGCGGCACAAATACACCGTTGGGCCATGACGGGGTATGGATCTTGTCTCCCAGGTTGTACTTGACCAGCCGGTTTCTGACCTCCAGCAGCTGGCCGACAATTTCCGGCTCAGCCGCACCATAGGCCGCCTCGTCAGCCATCCGTTTAACGACAATACCGAGCAGTTCGGTAATCGCATTACCAACCGAGTTCTGACTGATGGTAACAATCAGGCGGCCCTCATCGTCACGATAGATCAGCTGCTTGTAGGCCGGCTGCCAGCGGATTTCATTGGCAAAGGTCGGGTCTTCCATAACCTGCAGGCGCAGCATCCGGGCCGCCTGGTTGAAGTCATCGCTATAGAGCAGAATATTTTCTATCTGGTCCGGAAAGACGGCCTCTTTCGGTACACGGCTGTCCTCGGCGGCAACCAGGGAGAAAAAGGCCCGGTAGAAATCGAGAAAACCGAGCAGCACCAGGTCGTACTCTTTCCAGAATCTGCCGTCGTTAAGCGTCTCGGCTCCCCCCTTTATTTCCCAGCTCGGCAGCCCCTGGGGGTAACCGGTTATGCCGAGGCGGCCGGAGTCGGGCGGCAGCGGCTGCAGCACTTCCAGATCGAGTACCCTGAAAAAACGCAGGTAAACATCACTGAGATAATCGAGGAACAGACCGTTCTGGCCGCTGTCGGTCAGGTTCGGATTGTCCGCTGCTGCCAGGTCAGAGCCAGCCAGCATCTGGTTTTCAAACACCATGAAGTGGTTGTGGATCATCCTGATACTCGGCACCCCCGGCTTGTTCAGCGGCCAGGTGGCATCGAGGCTGGCCTCACCGCAGAAAAGCAGGTGTTTTTCGGGATCAGGATAGCGCTCCAGCATATACTGAAGCACCACTTTGGTCATCCGCGAGAAGACGATTTTCTCATCGCGGCTGAGCTGATCGCGCCGCACCGGGCGCCCCATCGGGTCGAGCACCCGCTGGGAGGTATCATAGATGATGGAGGCATCGAACAGGTTGGAATGGCCGATCGCTTTGCGATATAAAAGAAAGCCGAGCTGGTTGCGCAGCAGACCGTTTTCCCGGGCCAGGTGCCTGAGATTGCAGGGACTGTTGTAGAACTCCGTCGGTGCGACGCCTTCAGGGATATCGAGCGGCAGGCGGCGATGCTTGGTGATGACCTGGCGCGGTCCGGTGGTAATAGATGCCATGGTTCAGCCTATCCGTTGAGGTTATGAGTCAGCGATCGGCACGTCTGCCAATGCAGCCGTCCACGATGAAACGAGACGGCACCAGTCGCCGTGCCGCTGACCTGATCATAGCACAACCGCACCCCCTTTCTCCACGATTATCAACGGTCTATCCGTCGCCGGCGAGATGCAATAATTTTTGATTTATCGGCGTTTATGCTATAGTCGGTGATCAGCAGCCACCACCACATACTCCAACAACCCTGGTTCCCAGACAGAAATGAAATTTCTTTTCGCCCAGCTTCTCTTCTTTATCCAGCATAAAACGGCCCGTCGCAACCTCACCTCGCTGTGGAAGTTCTTCGCCTTTCTGTTCCTGGTCGTCTGCCTCTACTCGATACTTTTTCATGTTCTGATGATGTACGAGGATCGAAATTTCAGCTGGGTCACCGGATTTTATTGGACGATGACGGTCATGTCGACGCTTGGTTTTGGCGACATCACCTTTCAATCCGATATCGGTCTTCTGTTCACGATGTTCGTGCTGATTTCAGGGGTGCTCTTTTTCCTGATTATCCTGCCCTTCACCTTCATTCAGTTTTTCTATGCGCCCTGGCTCGAGGCCCAGGAGAGCGCCCGGACGCCGCGGAAACTGCCCGAGTCGATACGGGACCATGTGATCATCACCCATGTCGATCCGATCACCACCCGGCTCATCGAGTATCTGAACCGGCAGAATATTACCTACTATATCGTTACCGCCAACGCCGAAGAGGCCAGCGCACTGCTGAACCAGGACTATAAAGTGATCGTCGGCGAACCGGATCGACCGGAAACCTATCGGCGCGTCCAGGTCGATCAGGCATCCCTGGTTGTGGTCACCAACGATGATCTGATTTCGACCAATATTTCGTTTACCATCAGGCAGGTCAGCCAGGACGTACCCATCGTAACCAATGCCAATCATACCCATTCCATCGATATTCTCGAGTTCTCCGGCAATATCAGTGTCTATGAATTCATGAAAATGCTCGGTGAATCGCTGAGCCGGAGTGCCTTCGGCGTCGGTCACGGTGCCAATATCATCGGCCGCTTCGATGATCTGCTGATCTCCGAGCTGCCGGCCAGGTACACCGAAATTGACGGTAAGACCCTGGCCGAAACGGGTATCAGGCACACCACCGGGGTTACCGTCATCGGTATTATGCAAGAAGGTCGTTTCATGGCGCCGTCCCCGCAGTCGGTGATCCCCTCCGACGCGATTCTGATTCTGGCCGGATCGACTGCCCAGCTCAAAGTCTTCGACGAAACCTTTCCGGTAGCATACAGTCAGGACCCGGGCAAGCCGCAGGTCCTGATCCTCGGCGGCGGGCGGGTCGGTCAGGTGGCAGCGCAGACGCTTGCCGAGAACAACATCACCTATCGCATCATAGAAAAACGTGCGGTCCGGGCCGACGGCCCTCACGAAGAGTACACCATCCTCGGTGACGCAGCCGATATCAACACCCTGAAGGAGGCCGGCATCGACTCGGCGAAATCGGTCATCGTCACCACCCACAGCGACGACATGAATATCTACCTGACCTTTTACTGCCGTCAGCTTCGCTCAGATATTCAGATCATCAGCCGCTCGATCCTCGAACGCAACGTCTCGAAACTGCACATGGCCGGCGCCGATCAGGTTATGTCTTATTCATCGCTCGGGGCCGGGGTCATCTTTCAGCTGCTGCGGCCCAATGAAGTGTCACTCTTCACCGAAGGGTTGCGCGTCATGAATCGTAAGGCCGGTCACGAACTGGCGGGCAGGACCATCAAGGATTCGGGAATCCGTGAAAAAACCGGTTTCTCCGTTATTGCCATCAGAAGAGATGAGCGGCTCTCGGTAAGTCCGGGGCCGGAAGTTGAAATCAAGGAACAGGACGAACTGATCGTCATCGGAACGGCTGAAAACGAGAAGCTGTTCGCCGAGATGTAGCGTTAACCTGACTATTGCACGAGTTCAGACAGCCTGCTAGTAGCCGGCCCCCTCCATCGCCGACAATGCCTGCTTCGTATAGCGGCCCAACAGCCCTTTTCTTTCGGGGCGGGCGGCGATTCCGGCTTTCGAGCGCTGTTCCAGCACGGCCTGGATTTCGGCTTCCGAACATTCCGAGCCGTTGACGCCAACCAGGTTGAGCGAGCGCTCCGGGGTGGAATAGGAAATCAGATCGCCCTCTTCGATAAAGGCGATTGGTCCGCCGGCCGCCGCCTCCGGAGAGACATGGCCGATGGCGGCACCCTTGGTGGCTCCCGAGAATCTGCCGTCAGTGATCAGGGCCACCTGGCCGTTTAAGCGCTGATCGCAGACCAGTGCCTCCATGGTGATATACATCTCCGGCATACCCGACCCGCGCGGCCCTTCATAGCGGATGACAATGATGTCTCCTGGCTTGATCCTAGCGTCGATGACCGCTGCGTAGGCCGCTTCCTCACTGTTGAAAACCCGGGCAGGCCCCTGATGGGTTCGCATATTTTCAACACAGGCGGAATATTTAATGACCGCACCCTGCGGGGCGATATTGCCTTTGAGAATTGCCACCGAGCCAATTTCTTCAGCCTCGCTGAGTGGAGTTATGACCTGCTCACGGGAAATCCCGTAGTTGTTCAGATAACCACGGTTGCGCTCGAAGAAGTTATCGGCCTCGAGATCGTCAAGATTTTCTCTCAAGGTCTTACCGGTTACGGTTACCACATCGAGATCGAGCATATCGGCAAGCATCTTCTGGACCATCGGAATACCGCCGGCGAACCAGAACGTTTCGGTCAAAAAGCGGCCGCTGGGCACGACATGGGCGATATGGGGCACCCGATGGTTGATCTCGTCAAAGAGCTCCGGTGTTATGGTGATCCCGAGTTCCCGGGCTATCGACGGCAGATGCAGCAGCGCATTGGTCGAACCGCCGATGGCGCTGTGGATGATGATCGCGTTCTCGAACGCGGCCCTGGTCATGATATCGCTGGGTTTTATATCTTTGGCAACCAGCTCCAGAATCTTTCTGCCGCCGTTTCTGGCGCCCTGCAGGATATCTCGCATGGTGGCGGGCATCAGCGCCGTTCCCGGCAGCGCCATACCGAGCGCTTCGGCCATACACTGCATGGTCGATGCGGTTCCCAGAAAGGCGCAGGCTCCCTGCGAGGGGCAGCCGGTCAGCTTATAGTCCCTGACTTCGCGGGGGCTGATCGCCCCGGGCTTTTTCTGGCGCAGCGAGATATCGCCGGCGACCAGCGAGGTCGTCATGTTCGGTCCGGGCCGCATGCTGCCGCCGGGTATGAACAGCGCCGGGATATCGAGCCGGGCGGCGGCCTTGAGCTGGGCCGGCACCGATTTGTCGCAGGAGGAAGAGAGGATCAGGCCATCCCACGGACTGACGCTGCCGTGGACTTCGATCAGGTCGCAGATGGCTTCGCGCGAGGCAAGGATATAGTTCATCCCGTCATGCCCCTGGCCGCAGCCGTCGCAGATATCGGTGGTGTGGAACTGGGCCGGATAACCGCCGCGCTCGAAAACGCCGTTTCTGGCCTGTTCCATCAGCTTATCGAGGTGAACGCTGCCGGGATGAGAATCTCCATAGACGTCTTCGAGCAGGATCTGCGGCTTTGTTACATCCTCCTCGTCCCAGCCCGAGCCCATCTGCAAGGCATCGAACTGGGCCCAGAAGAGCCGGTTCGGTGCGCTTTTGGGTTTTATCGCTCACTCATCTGCCCGATCTCTGCCGCCCTATAAAAATACGGTGGTAATTTCAGGTACCAGCAGAATCAGGGCCAGAATAATGATCTGCATGCACATAAAGGGCAGAAATCCGCGGAAAATATCAGGCAGCGTAATGTGCGGCGGGGCCACCGATTTCAGGTAAAACGCGGCCGGCCCGAAGGGCGGGGAGAGAAAACTGACCTGCATGTTGACGCAGAAGAGGATGCCGAACCAGACCTGGACCATGGTCGTTGACTCGAGCCCGCCGGTCAGGCCCAGTTCGCCAATCGGCAGTTTTAAAACGATCGGCAGAAATACCGGCATGACCAGCAGAACGATGCCGGTCCAGTCCATGAAGGCGCCGAGAAAGAGGAAAATCACCATCATCACCAGCAGTACGCCCAGGGTCGGCAGTTCATAACCGACAATCAGGTTGGCCACGTAGGCCGGGCCCCCGGCAATCGTGTAGGCACCGGCCAGGGCGGTGGCCCCGAAGGTTACCCAGATGATGGTACCGGTCGATTTGAAGGTCCGCATCGAGGCTTCACGCAGCAGGGTGAAGGAAAACTCCTTACGAATCCAGATCAGCACCAGGACCGCCAGCGAACCCATGGCAGCCGCCTCGGTAATACCGGTTATGCCGCCGTATATCGAACCGAGTACGACAAAGACAATGAGTAGCGGCGCTACCATGCCCTTGGTTTTTGCCCAGGACTCCCTGGCAGTTGCTAAACCTGCAAGGAGAAAAACGTAGACCGCGGCCACAGCGATGATGGTACCGGATATCCATAGTACCGAAGTGCCGATCAAGACCGTGTTCTCATCGATCATCTTCGGATTGATCCCGGCACCGACATGGATGTAGATCCAGCGCAGGAAGATTATGGCAGCACCGGCGCCGGCAAGCATGATGATTATGGTCGGCCCGTAGCGCATCTTGTCTCTCGTGGTCATCGCATCGGCAGATGGTTCTGGCAATGGCGCCAGGGAAGGGTTGAGGCGGGTGCGCACGAGAATGTAGATAATGTAAAGGCCGGCAAGCAAAAAACCGGGAAGAAACGCGGCCTTGAACAAGGCATGAATAGATGTGTCCGTAATCAGACCGTAGAAGATCAAAACGATCGACGGCGGGATCATCGTTCCCAATGAACCGGAAGCACAGATGGTGCCGATGGCCAGATTCTGGTTGTAGCCCAGCCGCAGCATCTGCGGCAGCGCGATGAGTCCGAGCAGGACGACCTCGCCGCCGATAATACCCGACATCGCCGCCATGACGATGGCCATCAGCGCAGTAACCACTGCGATGCCGCCGCGGGTGCGGGACAGCCACATGTTCAAACAGGAATACATGTCGCGGGCAATGCCGGAACGCTCCAGCAGGGTTGCCATGAAAATGAACAGCGGCACCGAGATCAGCACATAGTTGGTGGTGATTCCGTATAAACGCTGGGCCAGGATATTCATGGGCCCGGTGCCGAACGATCTCGTCAGTACCCCGCTGCCCGCCGTCCACTGGGCAAAGTCGAAACCGTAGATGAAGGGATCGGTAATCAGGGTCGGTTCAAACTTGAGCACCATGACGACAACGGCCAGAAAACCGGAGGCGAATCCCAGCGGCATCCCGATTGCCAGCAGGGTCAGCATACCGATCAGAAGGATCAGTGAAATGGTTCCGATATCCATGATGCCGTCCTCTACGATTTCGATTTGTGCGGGGGATTACCGGTCAGAATTTCGTCCGGGATGGCTGCCTGGCCTTTGACGATTTCGACCTCCTCCTCGATCGCGTCCATTTCGCTCACCGGCTTCGGCGTCTTGTTGAAATCGCGAATCAAACCATAGACGACAAGGACAACGGTTCCGGTGAGGAAGACGCCGATTCCGATCTGCCATTTGAGTGGAACACTGTTGCCTTCAGGCGGCACGATATACAGATGATAGGCCGCTTTCGCAGACAGGCCGATAATGATTGTGCTGACACACAGGTCGAACAACTTGCGCACCCATGGGGTCGCGGGCCAGTCCCGTACCAGGTTGGACAGCGCCTGCAGGGCCAGGAAGAACATGACGGTGAGAATCAGCGGTTTGTTGGTGGCCGGGATCGGCGGATCGAAAGCGGTGCCGAACGTTTCCCAGCGCCAGAACTTGACCCGTGCCTCACCGAACCCTCCCCAGATAACCGCAAAGGCGAAGATACCGACACAGAGGGTGGAAAGGACATCGAAGACGCGGCGCAGCCAGAGCGGCATCATATCGTAAATAATGAATATGCGGATATGGCTGCGCTGCAGCATCGCATAGAGGCCGGCCGAAAGATAGATACCGCCGGCGACCCAGAGAGACATCTCGTTGACCCACAATGTCGCTGCAGCGAAGAAATAACGCATCACCACTTCGTAGAGGATGATCAGGACAATAAAAAACGGGGCCCACATCATGATGCGGCTGAATGTGAGGCTCACCAGATCAAGGGGACCGCTGCCTTGGTGCTCTTTCATGTCTCTTACCCGGGTTGCTGATCTTTATCTTCCTGTCCTATCTGCGCCGGCAATGGAAAATTCCTGTTGGCAGACAGACATGTGCTGCATCAGGATCAGGCGGTAGTGAATCAGACCTGCGCTGCACACAGCTGCCCTGCAAGCATGCATTATGGATCCTCTGGTAGGCTGCTGCAGGCCATGAACCATCTATACTGATGGCAGGAACAGACGATCGGGGCGCCCAGTGCGACACCCCGATCTACTCAGATCAGTTTCTAATCCGCCAGACCGAGCTGCTTAAGAAAGGCCATATGGCTCTCAACCAAGGCCTTTGCTTCGGGTGTGGTGGCAAACTCAGGCCAGGAATCCAAAGCAGCCTTGCGAAATTTTTTCCGCTCCTCGTCCGACCAGTTGTAGAGCGTAACACCTTGCTCCTTCAATTTCGCGGCAGCCTCATTGTTTCGGACTTCATTGGCCAGAGCGGTACGCAGAGCCAGCGACTCCATCGCAACCTTCATGATCGTCTGGTGCTTTTCAGGCATCGCATCCCAGACGCTCTTGTTGCAGGCCAGATGATCCGACGGCATCGAATGAAATCCCGGATAAGTAGCGTAATTAACGATATCATAGAGACCGAGACCTTCGTTGTTGGCAAGGCTTGAGGCGTCTGCACCGTCAATAATGCCGGACTCCAGAGCGGTGAAAACCTCGGTAAAGTCCATAACAATCGGTTTGGCACCGAGATTTTCAAATATTTTAGTTTCCAACCCAGGCGGCGAGCGGAATTTCCAATTTTTCAGATCTTCGGTGTTACGAATCGGCTTGGATGAGGACATTGACTCCTGGCCGTATACCCACCAGCCGATAAGCTCCATGTCGAACTTATTGTAGAGTGCTTGAGCAACTTCCATACCGCCGCCATAGTAGAGCCAGGAGAGCTGCTGATACGGAGAATCGTAGCCGCCCATGATGTCGCCGACAAACTGAAAGGCCGGGTTTTTACCGGTCTGGTAGGCGCCACCGGTGAAATCGCAGTCAAGGATCCCGGTTGCAGCCGCATCGAAGGTTTCGACCGTTTTGACGACAGAGGAGGAATAAAACAGTTCCACCTCTATTTCACCACCGGACATTTTCTGGATGTTTTCGACATATTCCGTTGCCAGCTTACCTGAAAGCTGCTCCGGGGCATAATGCGACTGAATACGCAGTTTGGTCGTTTGGGCCGAAGCACTTCCTGCAGCAAGGCAGAGTGCGGCAACGGCAACACTGCCGACCACAACGGTCTTTTTGATCGTTTTGAGCATAAAATCCTCCTCCTCTTTGATATTTATCCTGATATTTCAGGACCATGGGAAATGTTGCCAGGTCGCGGCAACCTCTTGGAAAATAACCACATTTTTAGGGTTCGGTCAACATATCATTAGGCTTTTCAAGCACCAGCCGAAATAATGCATGGAACCTGTCGCCGCTCTGCTTCCGGCTCGTCCAGCCGTTACAGATCTTCCTCGCTGGTGCGGATGATTACCGCATCATGCCGCTTCAAGATATCGGGAAGCAGTTCCATACCCAGCCCGGGCCCCTCAGGCGGCCGCACATACCCGTCTTCCATGATCGGCAGCGCCGTGCTGACTTCATTGAACCAGCCGCCGTTGTAGAAGGCCCGGACACTTTCCTGGATCAAGGCGTTGGGCTCATGCACCGACATGTGGGTTGCCGCCGTGTATATAACCGGGCCGGTGCAGTCGTGGGGGGCGAACGGCAGGTGGTGGGTATGGGCCATCTGGGCCACCGCATGAGCCTCGGTGATACCGCCGACCCAGCCGATATCGAGCATAACGATATCCACTGCCCGGGCCTCGATCAGATCACTGAACCCCCAGCGCCCGGCAATAGTCTCACTGGCCGTTACCGGGCAGCGGGTCCGGGCCTTGAACTCGCCGATGGTCGCCAGCCGGTCCATCCGGATCGGATCTTCGATCCAGAACAGATCGAAGTCCTCCAGCGCCCGGGATATGGTCACCGCGGTCGGCAGGTTCCACAGTGAGTGGCATTCGAGCATGATGTCCATTTTGTCGCCCACCGCGCTTCGGATCTTCTTAAACGGTTCCAGCGCATTGCGCAGATCGGGGGCGGAGATATAGAGCCCTCCTGTAGCCTCTGCATAACGATCGAGCGGCCAGATCTTCATGCCGGTAATACCTTGATCCAGCAGACTCTGGGCAAGTTCTCCGGCGTTGTTCAAAAAAGCGTCGAGGTCCTCGTAGGGTCCGCCCCCGCCGCCGGTGCCCCAGTTTGCTGAACGCTGTCCTTTGTTGGAGCGAATATACTGATAACCGGCGCAGGTGTTGTAGGTTCTGACCCGCTCTCTGGTTCGGCCGCCGAGCAGCTGATAAAGCGGCTGGTTCGTGGCTTTCCCCCAGAGGTCCCAGAGCGCCACATCGATCGCCGACAAGCCTCTCATCTCCGCACCGGACCCGCGAATACCGCAATAGCCCTGCATTTTGCGGTGCAGGTAGGTGATGCGCAGCGGATCTTCTCCCAATAGCAGCGGGGCCGCAGTTTCGTGAATCCAGGCCTCGACGGCCCGGGGTCCGAAAAAGGTCTCGCCAAGCCCGGTCAGTCCTTCATCGGTTTGAATCATTACCCAGATGAGGTTGCCGAACTCTTCAAGCCTGATCGTTTCAACACCGCGTATTTTCATCGGATGTTCCTTTCATTAGTAATTGACACGATGGTCGAGGCATGACTTCGGACTACCCAAACGTACATCACGGCCCCGGCGAATCAACCTTTACACACGATCCCGGCCGCCTCAAGTTCAGCCTGTACCGCCTCGAATGCTGCCGGGTCAACGGGCCGGGTGCCTTCGAGCAGAACCGAAGTTTGATAGCCCAGTGAGGCCGCATCCAGAGCGGTGAACTTGACGCAAAAATCAAAAGCCAGACCGACGATCTCGACCTCGCTGATATCGTAGCTCTGAAGCGCCCTGTGGAGACCGGTATCATGGGCGCGTGCATTGTCGAAAAAGGCTGAATATGAGTCGACATCGACATACTGACCCTTTTGAATGATCAGGCTTCTCTGACCGTTTTCGGTTATGCTGATCAGCGTCTCGCGAATTGTCTGGTGGAGCCGTGCCCCTGAAGCTCCCTGGACGCAGTGATCCGGCCATAACACCTGCTCGAGGCCGCCCAGTCTGCCCATATCGAACGGCCTGGCCCCGGGATGCGAGGAGGCAAACGAGCCGTGATTGGCCGGATGCCAGTCCTGGGTCGCGACGACCAGTTCGTAGCGATCGCTCTCTTTCATCAGGGAGACGACGTAGTCGATGATTGAGTCCCCGTCACCAACTTCGAGGCTGCCGCCCGGCAGAAAGTCATTCTGGATATCGACAATGATCAGTGCTCTGCTCATTTTTTCAGTCCTTTTGATTCACTGTTATTCTCATGGTTAACATCGTTGGCGCTGAGCCGCTGCTTGATGATCTCGAATTCATGGTTGCGCATCTCTTCTCGATGATCGAACAGCGCCTGGGAGAGTCCGGCGGGATAGACATGCGGATTTTCGAAACGAAAGATAGCTCGATCAAAGGAGGCGAGGCCGTCAATGGTACGCTGCCGCATTGCAGCAACATCTTCTTTGTTCCCGACCCGGCCGCCTTTTTCAAACAGCGGTTCAAGGAGCCGGTCGATCTCGATATCTTTGGTGGAAATGATTTTACGCCGCCATGGATCCTCGGGAGAGATGATGGTCAGAACTTTTTCATCGGTGGAAGGAGGATCTTCAGTCAGGGTGTCGAAGATCACATCGCCGACGTTGATCGAACCATGGCGCATACGGGCGATGTCGAGGCAGCCCGGCAGTGAGCTCTTGCCCGCCTGCTCGGAGAGTTTGATCCGCTCCACCGTCTCACCGTCGCGGTTTTCGATTGCCGCCAGCTTGTAGACGCCGCCCAATGCCGGCTCGTCGAAGGCGGTGGCCAGTTTGGTGCCAACGCCCCAGATATCGATCGGCGCGCCCTGGGACTTGAGGCTGGTGATCAGACGCTCGTCAAGGTCGTTGGAAACGACGATTCTGGTGCTCTCAAAGCCGCTTTCATCGAGCATTTTCCGGGCCTGAATGGAGAGATAGGCGAGATCGCCCGAATCGAGACGTATACCCATCAGATCGGCACCAATGCGCCGCAAGGCACATCCTGCCTCGATCGCATTTCTGACTCCCTCCAGGGTGTTATAGGTATCGACCAGCAGTACCGAATTGTGCGGAAACAGATTTGCATAGGTTGCAAAGGCCTGCGGTTCGCTGTCAAAAGCCATGACCCAGCTATGGGCGTGGGTGCCGCGGACCGGGATATTATAACGGGCCCCGGCCAGGGTGTTCGAGGTCGCGTCGCTGCCGCCGATATAGGCGGCGCGGCTGGCGGAAAGTCCGCCGTTGAGCCCGTGGGCCCGGCGCAAGCCGAACTCGAGCACCTCATCTGCACCGGCCGCCAGTCGTATCCGCGACGCCTTCGTTGCCACCAGGGTCTGGTAATTGACGATGGTCAGCAGCGTCGTTTCGATGAGCTGCGCATCGAGCAGCGGCGCCCGCACCCTGATAATCGGCTCGTGCGGGAAAACAATCGTACCTTCGGCGACCGCCTCGATCGAGCCTCGAAACTTCCAGTCGCCGAGAAAGCTAAGAAATTCCCCGGAAAAAAGCGGCCGGCCGTCTTTGCCTGTAAGAGAAGAGAGATAGGCCAGATCTTCCTGGTTGAACCGATGTCTTTCGAGCCAGTCGGCGAAACAGGCCTGTCCGGCCGCAACCACATATCTGCCACCGAACGGCGGCGTCCGGTAAAACATATGAAAGATCGACTGACGCTCAGTGAGTCCGGCGGCGAAATAGCCCTGGGCCATCGTAAGCTGATAAAGATCCGTCGCCAGAGCCAGGGACGTCCCTGGATAGGTACCGCTTGTTCGGTTGGCTGCTGTCATCTGACTTTTTTATCCTCTCTAAGCCGTATCCTATCTGAGCCTGGGCAGGCTATCTTCCAGAACGGGTGATTGCCAGCAGCGTATTCCAGACCGATTCGTTCCGCCACTGTTTCAGAATCACTACATCTCGTTTGGCGAGACGGGTACGGATCAGCTCCGCCTCGTCGTTGAGCAGTCCCGAAAAAATCAGCCAGCGATGATTGGTAAGATCCGTAGTGGCTACAATATGGTCGAGTATCGGGAAGCCGATATTTGCCACCAGAAGATCCGAGGGCAGAGCGGCGAAATCTTCGGCGCTGCCGTTAATTATCAGAACCTGATGCTCGAGTTTGTTGTGAGCCACATTTTTCGCCGCCGTAGAAGCAGCCAGCATGGTCTTGTCGACACCGATAATCCGTGAACAGCCCAGCCGGGCACCGGCCAGCGCCAGCAGCCCGGTGCCGGTACCCAGGTCGAGCATACGCTCGACCTTACCGCCGGTGCAAACGATCTCAAGAGCTGCAAGGCAGGCCAGAGTCGTTGGATGGGTACCATTGCCGAAGACGAGACCGGGATCAAAGATTATACCGATCTCGTCCTCCCCGGCTACCCGCTTGAGCCAGGGAGGACTGAGCATAATTCTGCCAATCTTCAGCGGCCCGGCAGCTTCACCCTGCCAGTCCCGGTAGCTCATGTTCAGCCGATCCTGCAGGCCGATCCCGTCTCGTCCGGCAAGCAGTTCGTCAATCAATCGATCGGCGGGCTGATCGAAAAACAGAAACGAATAGCCGTCCTCTTCCCAGTTGCCAAGAAATCCTTCATGGCTGATCGCACGGTCGCCAACACTGCCGTTGAGACAGTAAATCGTCAGTTCCGTGTCCGGCAGAAGCGGTTTATATCGCGGCTGGGTCAATGGTCGTTTCCCGGCTGAACAAGGAGTTCAGCACCTCCGTGAGGATCTCTTTTTATAGCTTTTTTTAACAGTTTATTGCACAATGGACAATGGATTCATCGATTCAGAAAACCACCAGCAGCAGATAACATGCGGTCAGCAGAAACAGTATGTGGGACGAACGTTACAACGAACCGGGCTTTGCCTATGGCACCGAGCCAAATGATTTTCTGGCGGCAAGAGTTTCGTGTCTGCCGCCGCAATCGAACATTCTCTGCCTTGGCGAAGGGGAGGGGCGAAACGCTGTCTTTCTGGCTGCGCTGGGGCACCGGGTCACTGCCGTCGACTCCTCGACGGTGGGTCTGGCCAAAGCCCGCGTCCTGGCCCGGGAGCGGCAGGTATCGATCGACACCATCGAAGCCGATCTGAGCGATTTTGTCATCGAACCCGGACAGTATCACGCTATTATCTCGATTTTCTGCCACCTGCCGCCACCGCTGCGCAAAAAGCTGCACCAGCAGGTCTGCAAAGGCCTCAGACCGGGCGGTGTTTTTCTTCTGGAAGCCTACAGCAAGGAGCAGTTTGAGCGCGACACCGGCGGACCCCGCAAACTCGAGCTGCTGATGGATCTGGACGAAATCAAGAAGGAGCTGGATGAGTTGACAATCAGCCATGCGGCTGCACTCGAACGGGAGGTCCACGAAGGCAGCTATCATGACGGTATCGGCTCGGTGATTCAGATCATCGCCGCCGGGCCGGCCTGAGCATGCCGAGCCGATGAGTGAACCGGGGAGATAAACGATGACCATAACGATACTCTGGTATTACTGGCTGATCCTCGGTATGCTGCTGATCCTCTCCGAGATGCTGGTGCCCAGCTTCACCCTGCTCTGGTTCGGACTGGCCGCCCTGCTCACCGGCCTGCTGCTGCTCGTCTTTCCAGGACTCGAACTGAGCCTGCAGTTGCTGGTCTGGGGGCTTTCATCGATAGGTTTTACACTACTCTGGTTCAAGTATTTCAAACCGACGATGATCGATAAAACCAAAGCCGGCATATCGCGAGAAGCGGTGACCGGCGAAACCGGCTTCGTCATCAAGGCCCCCCGCGAAGAGGCCCGTGGCGTGGTTCGTTTTTCGATGCCCCTGCTCGGTTCCGACGAGTGGGAATTTATCTGCAGAGAACCGTGCAAAATCGGCGACAGGGTCGAGGTGATCGATGTCTCGGGCAACACGCTCGTCGTTAAGACCAGAATTTAATTCAAGCAGCTTTTTGTAGATACCTGCCTGCGGTAAAACCCTGACATAGAGGACTCATCATGGAATTTGGCGTATTATATGCATCGTTTATCTTCGTTCTGATTGTGATCGTCACCCTCTTCAAAGGGGTGAAGATCGTGCCCCAGGGCTCAAAGTGGGTAATCCAGCGGCTGGGCAAGTACAGCTCCACGCTGACACCGGGCCTCAGTTTCATTATCCCCTACTTCGACCGGGTTGCCTACAAGGTGACCACCAAGGATATCGTCCTCGATATTCCGAGCCAGGATGTGATCACCAAGGACAACGTGGTGATCATCGCCAATGCCGTCGCCTTCATCAATATCGTCCACCCGGAAAAAGCGGTGTATGGGGTTGAAAACTATATCATCGCCATCCAGAACCTGGTGCAGACCTCCCTGCGCTCGATCATCGGCGAAATGCAGCTCGACGACGCCCTGTCGAGCCGGGATAAAATCAAGGCAACCCTGAAAGCCTCGATCTCAGATGATATTTCCGACTGGGGCATCACCCTGAAGACCGTGGAAATTCAGGATATCAACCCCAGCTCGACAATGCAGACGGCGATGGAGGAGCAGGCGGCGGCAGAGCGCCAGCGGCGGGCAACCGTGACCCGGGCCGACGGTGAAAAACAGGCTGCCATCCTCGAGGCCGAGGGCCGCTTCGAAGCCTCAACCCGCGACGCCAAAGCCAAGATCGTTCTGGCCGACGCCAGCCAGCAGGCCATCGAAAAGGTTGCCACCGCAATCAAGGACAAGGAGCTGCCGGTCATGTACCTGCTCGGTGAGAAATATATCGAGTCGATCAAGGCCATCTCGACCAGTCAAAACGGCAAGACCATCGTTCTACCCGCCGACATTCCGGCGGCGGTGCGCGGCATTATGGGGGGCCTGAACAAGTAATTTGTTTGGTGCGGTTCACAGATGATTCAGTGTTTTTACCCTTTCTCCATTCGCTGCCGGATTCTGCTTGTATGCGGCCTGCTGATGTTTTTCCCCCTGTCGGCGACAAAGGCTGACGATTCTCCTATTATTCTCGGCCAGTCCTGTGCCCTGAGCGGACCGGCCAAAGATCTGGGCCTGGAAATGCGGGCCGGTCTGCTGGCGGCCTTTGGCTATATCAACGATCTCGGCGGCATCAAAGGCAGGGAAATTCACCTGATCAGCCTCGATGACGGTTATGAACCGGACAAAGCGGTACGCAACACCCTGCGGCTGATCAATGAAGATGATGTGTTTCTGCTCATCGGTGAAGTCGGGACGCCGACCTCGAAAGCGGTAATCCCCATCGTCGAGCAACACCAGATTCCCTTTTTTGCCCCGTTTTCGGGAGCGGAACTGCTGCGTACCCCATTCAGGCGCTATGTGATCAATGTTCGGGCCAGTTATTACCAGGAGATGGAGAAGCTGGTCTCATACCTGGTCGATGAGCAGAAGATCGAGCGGATTTCCTGCTTTTACCAGAACGACAGCTACGGATTCGACGGTCTCAACGGCCTCGAGCTGGCCCTGGCCAGACGCGGAATGAAACTCGTCTCCAAAGGCAGTTATGAGCGCAACACTCTGGCGGTCATGGGCAGCCTCAAAGAGATATACCAGGGCGAACCTGAAGCCGTCGTACTGGTCGGCGCCTATCCTGCCTGCGCTGAATTTATCAAGCTGAGCACCGCCAAAATCGACCGGGATCTGAGTTTTTATAATATCTCTTTCGTCGGTACCGAAAGTTTACAGCACGCCCTGGGCGCATACGGCAGGAATGTCGTGGTTTCTCAGGTGGTTCCGAATCCCGAAGACGAATCAATTCCGCTGATCCGCGAGTACAAGGAATCGATGCGGCGCTATCAGCACGATGCCCCGATAGCCTTTACGAGCCTCGAGGGCTATATTGCCGGCAAGCTCTTTGCCGCCATCGCCAGCTCTGTTGTCGGCGAACTGACCCGCGAGTCGTTCATCTCCACGATGCAGCAGGTGGGCACCTTCGATCTGGGCGGCATCGTTCTCAGCTTCGGTCCCGACGACCATCAGGGGCTTGACGACACCCATCTGACCGTCATCTATCCCGAGATTATCGATCTCGAACCCGGGACGGCGATACCCGTCAACTGATGTAACCAATGGCTGACCACGTAACTCCATCGTTTCTCGCCTGGCTTAAATCACGCAAGATTTCACTGTCGGCAGCTCCGTTCTACGCGTCGCTGCTGGTCATCCTGGCGCTGGCCATATTTATCGGCATTTTCTGGGCCATCAATGAATACCAGGCCTACCGGGAAAGTATTGAAAACATTAAAAATACCTATAATCAGCAATATCAGAACCGGGTAAAGGAAGAGCTGGAAAAAGTCGTCGACTTCATCGATTTTACCCGGGAGCAGGCCAACCTCGAAGCCGAAGAGGAAATCAGGGGCCGGGTCCAGTCCGCCTACACCATCGCCTCCCACCTCTATTCGATGAATAACGACGAAATGACCCTGGATCAGATCCGCTCGATGATTGCCGAAGTTCTCCGGCCGGTTCGCTGGTTTGGCGAACAGGGCTACTACTTCGCCGGCAGAACCGACTCGGCAATGATCGAGCTGTTCGCCGATGAACCGTATTTCGAGGGTAAATCTTCAATCTCGACGCCGGCCGCAACCGATCAGGTGGTGGCAGACATGATCGACATCGCCCGCCAGAAGGGTGCCGGTATATACCGCTACAGTCTGGTGAAACCGGCCTACCCCGAGCGGATTTTTTCGAAAATCAGCTTCGTCAAATACTTCGAACCGCTTGACTGGTTTCTCGGGGCGGCGATCTACAGCAACGACATGGAGACGATGAACCAGGCCGCTGCTCTGGCCAGTATCGATCAGATCGAGTTCGGCCAGGGAGGAGAAATATTCGTTTTCAAAAACGACGGGACAATCATCTCGCACCGCAACAGCCAGCTCGTCGGCCGTTCCATTATCAGCCTCACCGATAACAGCGGCAGTCCGACCGGTGAGCGTCTTCTGCAGACCGGCAGCAGCGGGGCAAAAGAGGGGTTCGTGAGCTATCGGGACACTGTTTCCCAGCAGCCGGCTCAGCAGAAACTCTGCTACATCAAAGCCTATGACGACTGGGACTGGATCATCGGCGCGGCAATCTCGATGAACGAGATGGAAGAATTGATCGCCGGCGCCACCCAGACCTACCGCCGCATTTCCTTTCGCAATGTCTCCACCTTTATTTTTCTGTTTGCGGTGGCCGTCTCCCTGCTGCTTTTCATCGCCTACTATTACACCACGAAAATCAAGCAGGGCTTCAGCTTTTTCACCGATTTCTTCCGCCGGGCCGCCAATGAAAAGATCAAGATCGACCGGAAGGATCTGGCCTTTACCGAATTCGAAGACCTGGCTGTGCTGGCGAACCATATGGTCGATGACCGCATCCAGAAAGAATCGCTTCTGCACCGTGACGAACTGCGCCTCGATACGCTGCTGCAGTTTGGTATGATGGATGACTATTCGCTCAAGGACAAATATGAATTCACCCTGAAAAGGATCATCGAAATAACCCGCTCCAAGCAGGGCTATCTGGCCCTGGTCAATAAACCCCAGAGCCATGTGACGATCATTTCCCACCAGACTGCCGACGGCGCCAAAGTACGTTACGCCAATAAAAGAAAACTCTCCAGCAGTGTTGCCCGAGCAGGGCTGGCCGGGCGGGCGGTCAGAGATCAGCAGGCAATCATCTGCAATAACTGCGACAAAAAAGAGAAACCGGACCTTTATCCATATAAAGGCAGGGTTTTCCGGCATATCGACGTACCCGTATACAACAGCGGGCTGATCGTGCTGGTGGCCGGTGTCTGCAACAACACCGGCGATTACGACGATTCCGACGTGCGCCAGATGACCATGGTGCTCGAGGGCATGTGGCTGCATATTCTGAAAACCAGAACCGAGAAGAAGATGGGGCGGCTGGAACGGCAGATCATGGCGGTCCGCGAGGCGGAACGGGCCAATATCGGCCGGGTCCTGCACGACGACCTGGGCTCGCACCTGAGCGGTGTCGAACTGCTTTCCAAGGCCCTGAAACGCAACCTGGAAAAAGAAAATCCGAAGCGGGCCGAACAGCTCGAGTCGATCCGCGAGCTGATCGTCGACGCCACCGAGAAAACGCGGCGTCTGGCCCGCGGCCTCTACCCGGTTCACATCATCGAAAGCGGACTCGAGGCGGCCATCGAAGAGCTGGCGGTGGAAATAGAGACCATGTTCGGAGTAACCTGCGAACTGTCTTTCAGCGGTGCCGATGAATATCTTGACAACAATGTCGCCGGCCACATCTATTATATTATCAGGGAAGCCGCGGTCAACGCCGCCCGGCACGGCAAACCCGACATGATCGGCATCACCATGAACCGGGGCCCGGATCACCTGGAAGTAAAGGTTATTGACAACGGAAAAGGCTTCGATACCCTGTCGACCCGCAAAGGCATGGGGCTGCACACCATGGAATACCGGGCCAAGGCCATCGGAGCGGATCTGCGCATTGAATCTACCGGCTATGCGGGTACGGTCATTTCCGTTTCACGCGAATTGGGTAACTGATGAGAAAAATATTGATTGTCGATGACCATCCCATTTTCAGGATGGGTATGAAAGAGCTGCTGAACCAGGAGGACGACCTGAGTGTCTGCGGCGTCGCCGAGGATTTCGCCAGCGCCCGTAGATCTTTGAACGAAGACAGGCCCGATCTGGCCATTATCGATATTTCCCTGGCCGAGGAGAACGGGCTCGATCTGGTAAAGGAGATCAGCATCAACCACAGCGGTCTGCCGGTACTGGTCCTCTCGCTGCACGACGAATCGGTCTGGGCCGAGCGGGCCATCAGGGCCGGAGCCCGCGGCTACGTGATGAAGAAAGAGGCGTCCGAATCGGTGATTTCAGCGATCAGAAATATCTTCGACGGCAAGATCCATGTGAGCCCGTCCATGATGTCCCACCTGCTCGACAAATTCCAGGGTAACCCCAACGCCCAGGGAGCGCCAACAGTCGATGTCTTGACCGACCGTGAACTCGAAGTCTTCAGACTCATCGGTTCGGGGCTGTCAACCAGAGAAATTGCCGAACGCATGAAGCTCGGCATCAAGACCATCGGCACCTACCGGGACCGGATAAAACAGAAACTCTGCATCAAGAGCGCCACCGAACTGACCCGGCGCGCCGTGCTCTGGGCCGAAAACCAGCATTTCGGCACCCCGGAATAGGTTCGCGGGCGCAATTTTTGAGCTACTTCATCTTCTGCAGCTGCTTGACGATATACTCGAGCGGCGGGCGGACATTGATGTCTGAGACGTAGATGTCGCTGATCACTCCATCGCGATCGACGAACACCAGAGCCCGTTCCGAGGTCCCGTCGCCGCGCAGTACACCGTAGCGCTCGGCAATCTCGCCGTGGGGCCAGAAATCCGAGAGCACCTCGAACCAGATGTTGCCCATCTGTTTGACCCAGGCATACAGGGTGGGAACGTTGTCGACGGTGATGCCGATCAGGGTCGCCCCGTTGTCCTCGAAAAGCCGGCGGCTGATGCCGTAGCCGGGCCACTGGTCGGAACAGACCGGGGTCCAGGCCGCCGGCACGAAGGAGATCATCACGTTGGTGCCCCGGTAGTCACTGAGCTTCACCTTCTTGCCCGAAACCGCCGGTAGGTTGAAATCGGGAGCCGGCTCGCCCGCTGCCACCTTCAGGGTGGAGTCGATTGGCTTGAGTTCACCGGTATCGTAAATCGACGACTTCAAACCCGGGTCTGCGCCAAACGCCGCAGCGCCCCAGAAGAACATGAAGAGAAATGGAATTACGCGGAAAACCACATGATAAGCGTTCATACTTTCTTCCCGCCCGGTTCAGGTTAATACCCTGCATAGCCGATCAACTCGGCCAGAAACTCCTCTTTCGAGTGAAAACCGCCTGACTGCCTCAAGACGATCTGCGGCTCCGAGGTACCCTTCGGATCCATGCGAAGGCCGATAAATCCAGGAGTTCCGGCCCCTGACAGCGCCTTGTAGATCGACAGATCCTGATCCGGAAACAGGGGGAACTCGACACCGTAAGTATCGCGGAAATGACCGACCTCGAACTCGGAGTTCGAAGCGCCGATACCGATAATCTTGACGCTGGGCCCGGATTCCGGCAGAGCGTTCATCATTTCGTAGAGTTCGTTAACCAGGGGAGCTTCCTCCTGGCAGTAGGGGCAATACATGCTGAAGAGCTCGATGAGGACAACATCGGCATCGATATCCGCCACACTGAAACTCTCTGAGTCGGTGTTTTCCAGGCCGAGATAAGTTCGCTGTTCTGCGTTTTCCGGAACCGGCAGAATAATCTCGGGCATCAGTTCCGCCGCCCTATCGGCAGCCGAAACGTTCATGCCCGCAGTCAGGCTGAAAAAGAGTGCTGTAACTATCAGTAACAATGCTTTTCTCATGGCTTCCCACCTCTATGATCTTTATACCACTTTGTAACATAAACATTTTGCTGAATTTCTCCATACCGGTTCACTCGATACAGGTAACCGGCAACACGGTCCCGTTCAGGGTAGCGCAGAAATCGATGGCGGGTAAAGCCATTTCTAAACGGCTGGAAGCGCAGAAATCGTTTCTGTTCGCATGGTCTGACTGAAAAGCACAGCAATATCAGGTGCTGAACAAAAGGCACGCTGCTCTGTATGTGATTTCCCTACAACAAATTACTGCACTGACCTACGGTGCGGTCTTCACCTTTCTTACATCATAAAAGGATGAACACCGATTTTTTTATTGCCCCGCTTCATCTAACCTAGATGTGCTGGAGAATCTGCCGCCCCGGAACACACATCCGGTGCGGCACCATTATGACCGGGCGGCCCGTTGAACAGATGAGCTGACCCGGACGTCAACAACTCATCAGGAGGATTTACGATGGAACATGAAAAAAAGGAGAGGCGGTCGTTTCTGAAGCATCTCTTTGCCGGATCGGCGGTGGTTGCCGGCGCTGCCTCGATGGTAAAACCGGCCCAGGCGAAAGCGCCTGCACCGGTTGTCAAAGGTGGTGACGAAATTCTGTACTCAGAGACGGAATCATTCAAGAAATACTATAAATCACTTCGTTCGTAGGCAATCCGCCTGTACAAAAGCTTCAGTAAAGGAGACATGTAGCTATGGCCATCAGTAAGAACAAAAAACCCGCTCCGGGTAAAACGGTCAGCAGCGGCCGACGGGTGACGTTGAACCCGAAAGTCGCCAGGAGATCGTTTCTGAAACTGTCGGCAGCCACCGCGGCCTTATCCGGTGCAGCCATGACGACCAAATTGACCGGCAAGGCAGTTGCCGCTGAAAATTCCAACGCCTACTCCGATTCCGAGACGATCCGGACCATCTGCACCTACTGCGCCGTCGGCTGCGGTATCGAGGCCGAGGTACAAAACGGTGTCTGGGTTCGCCAGGAAGTCGCCGAGGACCATCCGGTATCCCGCGGCGCCCATTGCTGTAAAGGTGCCGGCGCCATCGACATGGTAATCAGCGAAAAGCGTCTGAAAAACCCGATGAAACGGGTCAACGGCAAGTGGACCAATATATCCTGGGATCAGGCCATCGGTGAGATCGGTGACAAAATGACCGAACTCCGCGAAAACGACGGCCCCGATGCCCTTCACTTCAACGGCAGCGCCAAAGTCTCCACCGAGATGGCCTACCTGCAGAGGAAATTCGCCGCATTCTGGGGGTCGAACAACGTTGACCACCAGGCCCGTATCTGACACTCCACAACGGTGGCAGGTGTCGCCAATACTTGGGGTTACGGAGCAATGACCAACAGCCTGAACGACATCAGGCATGCAAAGTCGATGATATTCATCGGATCCAACGCCACGGAGGCTCACCCGGTGTCCATGCAGCATATCCTGCATGCCAAAGAGGTGAATAACGCCCCGATCATCGTTGTCGATCCGCGCTTTACCAAACTGGCCGCAAAAGCGACCGAGTTCGTCAGGGTCCGGCCCGGTGCCGACTGCGCCTTCATCATGGGCCTGATCAACGAGATTATCGCCAACGGCTGGGAAGACAAAGAATTTATCCGCACCCGCGTTTCCGGCTACACGGAAATGATTGAAGTGGCCAAACATTACACACCCGAGGTTGTCGAAGACATCAGCGGTATTCCGGTCGAGCAGACCAAACGGGTCGCTTCGATTCTGGCCAAAAACAGGCCCACCAGTCTGACCTGGTGTATGGGCGGAACCCAGCATCATATCGGCTCTTCCATCACCCGCGCCTTCTGTATTCTGCAGCTGGTACTCGGCAACATGGGTAAATCGGGCGGCGGCACCAACATCTTCCGCGGCCACGACAATGTCCAGGGCGCCACCGACATGTGTGTCCTGGCCGACAGTCTGCCCGGATATTACGGCCTCTCCGAAGGTTCCTGGAAGCACTGGTGCCGGGTATGGGATGTCGATTACGACTATATTGCCGGCAGATTCCCGGACAAGGAGTGGATGGGCAAAAAAGGCTTCACCCTGGCCCGCTGGTACGAAGGCGTCCTGGCCGAAGAGGAAATTGAAACCCCGACTCCGGTCAAGGCCATGATCCAGTGGGGCTGCGGTTCCAACTCCAACTCCCAGTATGACCGGGTGGTCAGGGCCCTGAACAAGCTCGAACTGCTGGTCATCGTCGATCCGTTCCCGACCATCGCCGCAGCCGCGACAAAAACCGACAACGTCTACCTGCTGCCCAGCTCAAGCCAGTATGAGACGTCGGGTTCGGTTACCTCGACTTCGAGACAGATTCAGTGGCGGTACAAAGTAGTCGATCCGGTTTACGACTCAAAGGACGATTACGAGATCATGTCACTGCTCGTCAACAAGTTTGGTTTCGCTGACGAGTTCTACAAGAATATCAAAGAAGTACCTGAAGACATCACCCGGGAGATCAACAAGGGAACCCTGACCATCGGTTACAACGGTCAGACACCCGAGCGGATCAAGATGCACATGGAGAACTGGCACACCTTCGATATCGACGATCTGCAGGCCAAAGGCGGAGCCTGTGACGGCGATTATTACGGTATGCCGTGGCCGTGCTGGACCGAAGAGCATCCCGGCACCCCGATTCTCTACGATATTTCCAAATCGGTTGCCGATGGCGGCCTGCCGTTCAGGAACCGCTTCGGTGACGTGGCAACCTATGTCATGACCGGACGTGAAGAAAATCAGCTGGCTGAAAAAGGTGTCTGCAACCCGGGCAGTGAAGTGCAGGGCGGCTATTCCGAGTTCAAGGAAGTCGTTCCGGGAACCAACTGGAAGACCGATCTTTCCCAGAAGACCATTCAGACCGCCATCGCCCGCGGTATGGCGCCGTTTGGCAACGCCCGGGCCCGCTGCGTGGTCTGGAACTTCCCCGATCAGATTCCGATTCATCGTGAACCACTGCATTCGCCGCGTCCCGACCTGGTGGAGAAATATCCGACCTACGAGGACAAAGCCAATCACTTCAGGGTTCACACCCGCTACAAGAGTGAGCAGAACACCGATCTGGTCAAGGAATACCCCTACGTCCTGACCACCGGCCGCCAGGTCGAACACATGGGCGGCGGTGCTGAAACCAGAAGCTCCAAGTATCTCTCCGAGCTGCAGCCGGAGATGTATGCTGAAATCAATCCGCGTCTGGCCAATAACCTCGGTATCCGCAAGGGCGACATGATGGTCATCGAGGCGCCCGAAGGTTCCAAGATCAAGGTCAAGGCATTCATCACCCCGCGTGTTGACGATAAAACCATATTCCTGCCATTCCATTTTGCCGGTACCCTGATGGGCGAGTCCTACCTCAAGGATTACCCGGAAGGCCACGAGCCCTATGTGGTTGGCGATCCCGGCAATACTGTAACGAACTATGGTTATGACATCATCACCCAGATCCAGGCCACCAAGGATGGGCTGTGCAAAGTCACCCGTGCTTAACGGGCGACCAGGAGGATTAAATAATGGCACGAATGAGATTTCTATGTGACACGGAACGCTGCATCGACTGCAGCGGGTGTGTAATTGCCTGTAAAGAAGGCCACCACGTTCCGGTTGGTATCAACCGCCGGCGGGTATTAACCTTGAAACAGGGTGAACCGGGAGAGAAATCGATCTCGGTCGCCTGTATGCACTGCTCGGATGCACCCTGCATCGCCGTCTGTCCAGTCGATGCGATTTATCAGCGCGACGACGGCACCGTCCTGGTCAGCAAGAAGACCTGTATCGGCTGCGGCTACTGCTTCATGGCCTGCCCGTTCGGCGCGCCGCAGTTTCCGACCGGCAACTTCTTCGGCGCCCGCGGAGCCATGGACAAATGCACCTTCTGTGCCGGCGGCCCTGAAGAGAACTTCAGCAAGGAAGAAATGAAGCTCTACGGCCAGAACCGTATTGCCGAAGGCAAAGTTCCGCTCTGCGCCGCAATGTGCGCGACCAAAGCACTGCTCGCCGGCGACGGCGACGTTGTCGCCGACATCTATCGCGACCGTGTCTTCAAGCGCGGCTCAGGCGTCAATGCCTGGGGCTGGACCAAGGCTTACGAGAAGAGCTGAGGACTTATACGACAACAGCAGCAGCCGGTCCGTTTGAGCTTCAGGCTCGGCTGCTGATCTCTTTAAGGAGGAACCTATGCGCAGACTCATAGCGTCCGGGGTTCTGATAATGATCATCTATGCTGCCGTGCTGATCATCTCGACGGCGATTGCAGCTCCCAGTTCCATGAATGGAGCAAATCCGTTCTTCTCACCTGATCATTACGGTGAGCTGTACGGCGAGATAACCGGAGACTGGCAGAAGGTGGGTGAACCCTTCACCCAGCTGACCGGCACCTTGTTCTGGAAAATCTATCTCGGAGTGATCGCTATCGTTCCGGCAGTATTTCTTTTACATTATGTGGCGGTCGGACCCAAGATATTCAGTCACGACGGTCCTCAGATTCGTTTTTTCAGCCGCTTTGCGATCATCGTCCACTGGCTTGGTGCCGGCGCCTTTGTTATCTGTGCAGTCACCGGCCTGCTGATGATTCTCGGCTCTTTTCTGGGCGGCGGCGCATTTATCCGCTTTGCCCGCTACGCTCACATCTTCGCCGCGCTTGTATTCGTCATCCCCGGTATTCTGATGTTTCTGATCTGGGTCAAGGATATGTTCCCAACCCTCTACGATATCAAGTGGATTTTCATCCTCGGCGGCTACCTGAGCAAAAAGAAACAGCCGGTTCCGGCCGGCAAGTATAACGCCGGACAAAAGGCCTGGTTCTGGCTCTCCACCCTGGGCGGGCTGGCCATGGCCGGCACGGGCTACATTATCTGGGAGATGGGTGCACATCTTGACGTCGTGCGCATATCAGCCATCATCCACAATGTACTGGGTATCGCCCTTGTCGCCTTTCTGCTCACCCATATGTACATGTCGCTTTTTGCGATCAAGGGAGCCATCGGCAGCATGATCACCGGCTACAAATCCAAGGATGAGGTCGATCACCTGCACAGCAGGTACAAGTACGACACCTGACAGATCATTTGACTTTGTTTCAACGTCTGCTCACAGTCAGGGGCGGAATGGTACGACCATCTCCGCCCCTTTCTTCTGCCCGCTGACCACGACATTGTAGCATCCTGATTTCCCTCAATTTTTCTGCATTATCACTTGAACAAATAACAATGTTGTAATAAAATGATTTGAAATAGAGGCGTCTCTCCAAACCGCAACAGCTCTTTTCATTTAATATCAGCATTTTATGTCATCGGATTATGAATCAGAGTGGTTCGACCGATTAAAGGCTCGAATCGAAGAGCATAACCAGAAAGACCTTCAAGCGCTGGCCCGAGCCAGAGAAGAAAGGGATAAACTGGTGCAGGCAGAAAGCGAAGGTAACGAGCAGTCTCCCATCGAAACGTAGCCGCATTAATTGGGGCATTGAATTTTTCTTTAGCTCTCCTCCACGGGTGATACAGCTTCGTGCTGCATCGCCCGTTTTCTTCTCATCTCCAATCAGAATCAGCGCTGAAGTGCAAAAAACTTGGCGCATTCTGCAAAGTTTTTGTTCCCGTCAACCATTATTTTCCATGCAGAATAACTTCACCGTTTTCCGTCAGAAGAAGGTTGATATGGCACATTTTCAGAACTTCTGACGGTGCTGATTCCCGGGCTGCATCTGTAGTCCCGGGATTCAGTTTTTCAGCGCCTCCAAACATTTCTCAGCCCCTCAGCACCGTCTGCACGGCAGATATCTTCATCGGCAGTCAATGCCTGACAAAGTCTTTATTATTAGACCAATCCGTTTTATGGTTCTAAGGAGATTCAGGCTTCCGTCTTATAATCAATGATACAAAAAGGTGCGGCATGGACAGATTCGACGTGATCGTTATCGGAACCGGAACGAGCGGACAGACCGCGGCACTTGAATGTGCAGCAGAAGGCCTCAGCGTCGCCGTTATCGAGCAGAGTGCTACCCCGGGCGGGGTCTGCGCCCTGCGCGGCTGTCAGGCGAAAAAGTATTATTACGAAGTGGCTGAGGTAATGGCCAAATCGGCTCACCTCCAGGGTCTCGGCATCGCCGAGCAGCCGCGGGCAAAATGGGAAGAGATAACTGCGGCAAAAAATAATTTCACCGACAAGGTCCCGGACAATACCGTTGCCAACCTGAAGGGTAACGGGATCTCCTATATCGCCGGAAAAGCGCTATTCAAAGACCGTACTCACATCATGGTCGGAGAAAATGTGCTGCAGGCAGACCATATCGTCATCGGCAGCGGAGCCCGCCCGATGCAGCTGCCGTTGGACGGCAGTGAACATCTGCTGACCAGCGATGATTTTCTGGCTCTCGAAACCCTGCCGCCGCGCCTGGCCTTTGTCGGCGGCGGCTTTATATCCTTTGAGTTTGCTCATTTTGCAGCCCGGATTTACGACGCCCCCCGGGAAATTACCATTCTCGAAGTCAGTCAGCGGCCCCTCGGACCGTTCGACAAGGACATGGTCGAACAGCTGGTGCAGGCATCAGCGGCCGACAACATTACCACCCGCTGCAGTGTCGAAATCAGCGCTGTTGAAAAAAGCGGTGACGAGTTCGTCATCCACTTCAATAACGGGCCGCCTCTGCACGTTGACCTGGTTATCAACGGGGCCGGCCGAACTCCGGCGATCGATGATCTCAACCTCGAGGCTGCGGGGGTAACATACTCCGGTAAAGGAATCGCTGTTGACCAGACGATGAGAAGCTCCGTTGAGACGATCTTTGCGGTGGGCGACTGCGCCCAGTCGACGCAGCTTGCCCGGGTAGCCGACCGCGAAGGACTGGCGGCAGCCAGAAATATCATGGCCGCCCGGGGTGAAGGCGAAAAGGACGAGGTCAGTTACGCTGAAGTACCGGCTGTGTTGTTCACCTACCCGCAGCTGGCCATGATCGGCAAAACCGAGGAGCAGCTGATCGAGGAGAATGTTCGCTACTGGAGAAACATGGACACCGAATTGAGCTGGCCTACTTACCGCAGAATCGGTCTGCGCCGAGCTGCTTTTAAAATCCTGGTCGACGAGAATGACCTGCTCCTCGGTGCCCACATCCTCTCCGACAACGCCACCGGAATCATCAATACCTTCCGGATGGCCATGCTCCACGGAATAGACATCAGACAGCTTCGCCAGGATGCAATCATGAGCCCCTACCCCTCACGTGAGAGCGATATCACCTATATGCTCGACCCGCTGGTTCAATAGCATGAAAGGTATTGCGCGCTAGCTAGCGTGTTTCCAGCGTCAGCAGATAGGACCTCAGATTTTTCTTGGTGTTTGCCAGGCCGAGTTTCTGCCTGAGCCGTTTGCGATGAAAGTCGACTCCGGCCACCGACAGCCCCATGATATCGGCAATCTCCTTGCTGGAACGGCCGTTGCGCACCAGATTGGCAACTTCTATCTCCTGCGGGGTCAGCAGCAGGCCAAGTGACGACAGGGTTCGCAGAAATGGAGAAATGATATCTCTGAGGTTGTTGTCGGCAATTTCCACCAGGGTACGATGTTTATCCACCAGCCGACCCTGGAGCAGTTTCTCGATATAAGGCAGAACCAGCCGGTCAACGTTGTTGTAGACAGTCTCCTCGAGCCTGGTTCGATCTTCGTCCCGCTGTCTCAGCAGAACTCGAAGGGCCGTATTGGTCTCTTCGAGTTTCTCACGCTCCTGGATCAGTTCCGCCTCCTTGAGCTTCAGTTCCTCCTGCATCTCCATGATCGGCGTGATGTTTTCATGGGTGACGATGGCTCGGGCCGCATGCTCTTCCCGAAATGGCACCACCCGAACGATAAACCAGCGCTTCTGGGTCGGTGAATGGCAGGGATAGTGAGTAACGAATTCCGACAGGCTGCCGTCCAGGACACGGCGGATACCGTTGGCGACCAGGTGGGCCTCGTTGTCCTCCGAGGTGCCGGCGACCTCACAGATATTGAGATAATTTATACCGATGCTCTGGTAGGTCTCTTCCATATCGTTCTTATCAGCGAAATCCTCCCAGGCCTGATTGGTCTCCAGGATGAAACCCTTTTCATCAATAATTGCCACATGGGCCGTGATCGAATTCACCACTTCCCGGTAGAGATCGGCTGTAATCATATCCCACCTACAATAATAGTTTTAACTATCATTAATACATCATTTCTCTTTTATTGTGTCAAGCGGTTTCATCGTTATTTTTTAGATTAAGACGGCATAACCAGCAACGATCAGATGAATGCATTGGAGGAATAAACATGAAAGGCGGAATCGAATCCCTCACCTGGCTCAATGATAATAATGGAAAAGAGTATGTCTGTTCACTCGAATCCAGTGATAAACAGTCGTATGAGGATTTGTCCGAGGATGAAAAAAGGCGCTGCACCGATGTCAATCAAATTGTCGGTACCGAGCGCTGGTAGTGCAGCTAAATCCTGATGCTGCTGATATAGCGAGCTCCTCCCCACCAAAAGGAGTACCCCCCATCAACCGGTGCTCCACAGCCGACATGAAGATGCAGTGACCAGCAGCATCTTCATGTCGTTTTTCATTTCACAAATAGTTCGATACCCCACTTCATGAACAGACTATGTCAAACAATATAAACCAGACAACCTCCCGGGCACGCTCCAATAATGATATCCCACTCGAATTGCGGCCAGGCGAAAAATTAATTATCACCCTGTTTCTTCTTCTCATCATCTCCATTCTTGTTGTTTCGGGGTGGAGCGCCGCGCTGGTGATGCTCGGCTACGAGGAAGGGGGAGGACCAATTGGCGCGGTGGTCAACATGCTGAGTTGAACAATGACGCAGCTTGGCGCTTGGCTCATTTTTGGGGTATGATGTTAACAGATCATGCTGCCTGAACTCACCTGCAACGGATTCACAGCTTTTTATCAGGCATCGTAGATATTATTGCCGAGCATGACTATTGTTGAGTCATCGGGATCATCAGGACCCGGATTCTCACCTTTTCCATTTCACATCACGGAGGTTATCATGTCACAAAGTGTCTACAAGATTATCGAAATGGTTGGCTCGAGCCCGAATTCCTGGGAAGAAGCAGCCCAGAATGCGGTCAAGGCCGCCGGCTTGAGTCTGCGTGATCTGCGCATAGCCGAAGTCGTCAGGCTCGACATGGTCGTCGATGAGGGTAAGGCCGCCATTTATCGCGCCCGGGTGAATCTGTCCTTCAAGGTTCTTTCAGACTGATAGAAACCTGCTCCAGACCGGGCACCGCAGCGTTCAGCGGTGCCTGTGATTCTAAGTCGTGCATAGTGGCTGCTCCATCAACGATGCGGGACAGTTGTCTGTCCTGTTTCGTCGCATCGTACGATCGCCACCCACGCAATAGCACGATATTCATGAAAGACAAACGCTTCCAAATAAGGTATGGTGTCCGTCAATTTCCACACCTGACAAGACTGGAGGCTATTGGGAATGGATAGATTCGCCCTGCCGCAAGGGAGCAGTTGGATCATTATCATTGCTATTTTCGGGGTTTCAATTTCGCTGGCCGGTTTTACCTCGAAATGGCTTTCAGGAATATTCCCGGCCGTGAACCGGCATGGCTTCCTGGTCTATCTAACCCTTACCACCCTCTATTTCGCTATTGTCACTATCGTGATGAAACAACTGCTGTAAGCCGGAGACCTGCCCCGCCAGGTAGAGAAAAATCTTCCGGAGAATATCCCTATCCCCCGCATGAACCATCCTGGTCTCGAGACTATCGACAGCCTGCTTTTTCGGCTGCCGCCTCAGAAGGTGCCAGCCACGGTTTTGTGAAACCTTACCAATCAGCTGCCGAATTATCTGATCGTCATCTTCAAGACTGTTTTAATTTGGTTTTTTTTTGATGCAGAGGTCCTTTGAGCCGTCCGACATGAAAAAATTGCCTCTAAATAAAAATAAATGATGCTTATTATCATTTTTTATTCTAGAATGTTAAAAAAATGATTCTTCTCATCATTTTACCTAAAAGAGAAGCGGGTTCTGCCCGCTCGCAATAGAGACAGACACCCGTACTGCAAGATGGCCTGCTGGTCAGGTCAGGACGGGCGTATTTAGTCGCTCAGATTACATAACAAGAGAATACGGACGGCTGATCTGTCGATGGCCGTGATAAGAGGGGTGGTTCGCCGCCCCTCTGTGTTTGGGTCCTGAATACGGACGCAAGCGCTTTACTGCCATTGACTCTGTTCAATAACTCAGGTTGGTGCAGGTAGAGACACGGCAAAGAGGCAAGCAAAAAGAAAAACAAGAGAGCGTTGACAACAGGAGGTGATAAAAAAACTGGCGCTCAGCCGAAAAGCGATAACCCCAACGGTTATGCAATAAGAATAACTGAGTGAGAGATAGAGGAGGGACGTTACATGGATCCAAAAATGTGGGTGTATATCTTTCTAGGATTATACATAATCTATTGTTTCTGGTGGGGGCTCAGAGGGTACTTCACCGAAAAAACCGCTTCAGGATACGCCATCGGCGGCCGTTCAATCCCGTTTATCGCGTTTCTCATGGCTGCAACCGCGGCCTCGTTTTCAGGCTGGACCACGGTTGGGCACCCCGGTCTCATCTGGCGTGACGGTCTGGCTTACGCTTTCGCTTCATTTTATGTACTGACGATTCCGATCACCGGTGCATTCTTCGCCAAGAGAAACTGGCTGATGGGCAAGCGCTATGGATTTGTAACTCCCGGCGATATGTTTGCCTACTATTACAACAACGAAGGAGTCCGCTGGCTGACCGTGCTCTCGGCGGTACTCTACTCGATGTTCTATTCCGGCCTGCAGCTCATCGCCGCAGCCAAACTGTTCAACATCGTTGCCGGTGTACCGTATACGGCCGGTCTGTTTTTCATGGCCTTCATCGTCTGGTTCTACGTCGTGACCGGAGGTCTGAAAGCCTCAACCTGGGTCGGCGTAATCCAGTTCATCCTGCTGGTACTCAGTATTGTCATACTCGGTTTTTACTCCGTCAATGCGCCGGCATTGGGCGGCTGGGGGGCCTTCTCTGCAGAGGTCGCCAAACTTGACGTGAAATATCTGGAAGTTCCGGCGGTGATTAAATTCCAGCTCGGTACAGGAGGCTGGACGGCGGTCATGATTCTCACCTATATGTTCGCCCTGATGGGAATCCAGTCATCCCCCGCTTTTACCCTGTGGAACTACGGCATGTCCTCCCCGAAACCGCTGGCCTGGCAGCAGGTCTTCATGTCCACCTTCGTGGTCGGTATTGCCCTGTTCTTCTTTACCGCCTTCCAGGGAATGGGTGCCCGCGTTCTCCAAGGCATGGGGGAAATCAACCCCCAGGTTGACGGTGACGTGGTGCCGATGCTGATGAACTATCTGCTGCCGGGACCGATGATGGCGATCGTCTTTCTCGGTATCATCGCCGCGATTCACTCCACCGCAGCGCCTTACATCGGCACCGGCGGCACCATCGTGCTGCGCGATGTCTACTGGCGGTATATCAAGAAACAGGAAGCCGGCCACGCCGAGCAGATCTGGGCGAACCGCGTCTTCGTCACGATTATTACCGCACTGGCGGTGGGCGTCTCCCTGACTGCTCCCGGCGCCATCGTTATGATCGGTGGTTTTGCCACGGCTTTCGGCTTCATCATGTATCTGATGCTGCTCGGCGTCCATTACGGCTTCAAGTACCCGAGTGTCGGCGTCGTCGTCGGTCTCCTCGGTTCCATTGTGGCCTGTTTCATCACCTACTTCGTCTACCAGTACCCGCTGACCATGCACACCGCTTTCTGGGGCTTGTTCACCGGTCTGGTCATTGCCTACCTCTTCCGCGGGTTGGGAGTCAAGGATAACGAAGAGACCATCAAGCGGCAGGCGGAAGTCCGGGCCTGGCTGAATGATATAGACGGTCCGTCCGAGAGCGGCCAGAAATGGCGCAACGCCATGAAGTTTATCGTTCCGCTCTGGTACGTATTCGCTATCGGACCGCTCTGCGTCATCGGCAACTCGGCCTTCTCCTTTGCCGGCTTCACCCCGCTCTGGTCATGGCAGATTGCCTGGTGGCTCATCGGTATCGTCGTGATGTGGGCCCTGTGCTTCAAGGCTGAGATGTCAACCACCTCAGCGGCACAGATTGAGCGTGCAGACACCGACCAGATGATCGTGGTCAGGGAAATTTAAGACAAGTCTGTGTCTAACGACAAGACAAGGAGGATATATGACTAGAGATGTAATGTGGCTCATCATAGTACTCGCAGCCGGCATCCTTCTCACCGCCTCTTTTGGATGGGGATGGTGGGGCTAGCCGAGCTGGTTAGCTAACCTTAACCGAGGCGGCCCGGGCAAGATGCCCTGGCCGCCTTGTTCTTTTCTATTGCGTAAAAACCCGCCTGACTGGCGTTCAAGACTTGAGGCTACCTTGAAAAATTGCCCTTTCACCCAAACTTTGCGTTGCGCATGAAAATCTTATCCTCGGAATATCAACTATATGCCTGCGGTAAGATTTTCACACGCGCCTTGATTTTGAACCAAAATCCTAATTTTGCATGGTACCCTTGAGGCGGCAGGCCTTTAAAATGAAATAACCGATAAAGGCGCCGACGCCAAAATAGGGGATTTTGTTGGCGGTGCAGACGCCGCCGATAATCTGCTGGCCTTTGAAGGCAAACGACAGCTGCTCGAACATTGAAGGATACTGCAGGCAGACCAGTTCAAAAACGCAGAGAAGGACAAAGAGCGCAATCATCAGAGCTGCATCAGGAAGGGTGGGAACGATCAACTGAATCAGCAGCGCCCAGATAATGATCAGCAGGATACCGGACAGATAAGCTCCCACCTGCTCATGGTAGGGGCCGGCATACATTTTAAAAGAGAGGTACAGCGGCAGACAGATGACCAGGAACTGCAGAAGAATTCTGCGGCTCTTTCTGAAGGATGCTGAATTATCTTTCGCTCTTGCCTGTCGCCCTTCATTGCCGATACCCGCCATAAGACCTCCCGCCCAGAGTTAGCACCAAACCACACCCCACTTTTATAGATGATTGGCTGTCACAACGCAAGGTTAATCCGTGGAAATGGTTACCATTAATTGAGCCGCACCAGATCCGGCAGAAGGGCCGGCCAAAGCTCCTGTACTGCAGATGTATCGCCGTTCAGGCTAGACGATTCCGGTAATTTCTATGCTCATCTTCTGCTGGATTCCTTCGGTCCGCTTGAAGATCTCCTTGAGCATGGTCTGATCGATGCGGGTGAGCTGCTTGGGATTGATGAAGTTGTCCGCCCGGCCGCCCTCTTCGGCGATTGCGGTAATCTGCCGGATAAACCGCAGGTTCATCAGGTAGCGGTACGACTGGGTGATGTCTTCATATTCTTCCTTGGTTAACACCTTTTTGTCGCGAATTTTTTCGAGCCGCTCGAGCGTATTCTTCTCCCTGATACCATGCTTGAGCGCATAGATCCTGGCGAAATCTATGATCGGTACCATCGCCTGCTTGATGTCGAAGGAATCCTTGTGCTCGCCTTTGGACTGAACCACGATATTTCTGAAAAACCCGAGCGGCGGCTTGAAGTACAATGCGTTTTCCACCATGTTGCGGAAAAAACCGGACCAGCTGCCCAGCGAACCGAAGAGAAAATCCTCCAATTCGTCGGCAAGCTCGCGCGATCCCCAGGCCCACCTGAAATCGAAAAAGACGTTTGAGTTGAGCAGATCCTCCGGGGCAGCGGCATGGATCCAGCCGGAAAAATATTTCTTCCATTGACTCAGCGGCTGGCACCAGTCGGGGTTCTGGGCCATGTTGTTGCCATTGCAGAAGGCGTAACCGGCCTGATCCAGCCAGCCGCAGATAGTAGCCGCCAGGTCGAGAAAATATTTGCTGGCCAGCTCTTTTTGTTCCTCATCGACCGGGTCCTGGTAGATGATGGCGTTGTCCTGGTCGGTTTTCAGGGTCTGTTCGTTGCGTCCTTCGCTGCCCATGATGATGAAGGCGAACGGACAGGGAGGCGGACCGGACTGATCGACGGCGTAGGTGATGATTTTTTCCAGAACCGCATCGGAGACCCTGGTGATCAGGGCGGTCAGCGCCTCCGGGGGCGCCCCGTTCCTGATCGGTTCAATGAGCAGCCCCGGCAGCCGGCTGTGAATATTTTCCAACTGATCGGGCGACGAAGCGTGGGAGATCTCCTGGATGAGAAAATAGGATGACCTGCTCTGTTCGGTTATGATTCTCCGATCGGTGAGTATGCCGGAAATTTCGCCGGCATCGTTGGTTACCGGCAGATGGGAAATACCCTTTTCGACCATGAGAAGATAGGCTTCGAAAAGCTGGGCATCCTCGGGGAGTGTAATCAGCGGAGCAGACATGATGTCGGCAACCGGGCCGTTTTTATCGAAATCTACCGCCACAACCCGTTTCCTGAGGTCTTCGTCGGTGATAATCCCCGCATATCCCCCATGGCTGTCCTGGATCATCAGGTAGCCGCTGTTCTCCTCGGTCATTCTCGCTGCCGCGTCACGGATCATCATCGATTCAGGGCAACTATGCAGGGCGGTTGAAGAAATCGAATAAATCCGCTGCTGATAAAACGGTGAGGTTTTTTCCACCGGCCCGATCTGGTGCGAGATCATTTCAGCATAGGACCGGTCCAGCATTTTCTGGCCGAAGGTGTTGGTGAAGAATTCTCTGAAATCTTCGTAGCTGTCGCAAAGACCGAGAAATACCTCGGCCGGCAGTACATAGAAAGTGGTATCTTCGACGATTTCCATCGTCCTCACCGCCAGGCCATTGTTGAGCAGCATCGATATGCCGCCGAAACAGTCCCCCTCATAGAGCTTACGGCGCAGCGTCTTTTTACCGTTTTTCTCATAATAGAGCTGGGCCGAACCGACGGCGACGACGTAGAGTGCCTTGACCCTGGTTTTACCGCTGACGAAGGAGACTTCGTTTTGGTCAAACCGCTCGACCCTGAAGTCAGCACGGAGTTTTCTGAGTTGCTCTTCCGGCAGAAACGAAAATGGCGGAGACTGAGACAGGATGGTCAGATCAATGTTTGCCATGATACCGGTCACGGTCGTGGTCGAGGATCCCAAGCACCCGACCTTCTGAATCTTAGCGATACTGTCCGGTCGGACAGCCTCGTACGAAAATACTGCTCATTCGTTCTGCATAAATCAATCATATCAGACACCGCCGTCTTCAAGCGTTTCTCTGATGGCTCTGCTCACCTCCGGAAGAGAGACCGGCTTTTCCAGTACCCTCGATACACCAAGTGTTCTTGCCTCTGCTGCCTGCTCACTTCTGGCAAAGCCGCTGATCACCAGGGCTTTCTGGCCCGGACAGATTTCAAGTATTTTCCGATAGAGCTGACATCCATCCAGATCGTTTTCCATAATCATGTCGAGAACGACGACATCCACTCGGCAGGAACGCAGAAAACCCAAAGCCTCCCGACTGGAGGTGACGCCGAAGGTTTTATAGCCGATGGTGCTCAACATGCGCTGCATGATTTCGATCTGCTCGGCTTCATCGTCGACCAGTAAAATGATTTTCCCGCCACCGTTATCCGCCTTCTCGTAGTGCTGCCTGGCAACCGGAAGATCTGCAGGAGCGGCCGGCAGAAACACCTCAAAGCGGGTCCCTGCTGCGTCGCTGCCGGCCTCGACCCAGCCGTCGCTTTCCATGACGCTGTTCCAGACAATAGCCAGGCCCAGGCCGGTTCCGCTTCTGCCGATTTTTTTGGTCGAATAGAACGGGTCGAAGATATGTTCGAGATCGTCAGGGGCTATGCCTTCACCGTTGTCGGCCACACTCAGCTTCACATATTCACCGACCCGCATCGATTGATCGCGCAGAACCGGTTTGGCAAAACGGCTGTTCTGCGTGGTGATGGAAATAGTACCGTCCCCGTCAATTGCCTCCAGCGCATTGCCGATCAGGTTCAGCAGAATTTTATGAATGCATGCGGGTGAGCAGAAGCAGCGATTCAGCTCCGGCTGCAGACTGCTGTCAATTGCCACGCCGGGATAAGCCGACAGCCGTTCGCTGTGCTCGATGGACTCCAGATAGGAAACGATCTGATCGTTGAGATCTACCGGCGCTGCTTTGCGCTTTTTCCCCTGGCCACCGAGACCAGATCGGTGACCACGGCCGCCGCTCGTTTACCGGCTTCCTGAATCTTCTTTATCTCGCTGTAGTAGGCGTCCTGTTCGCTCATCTGCTTGAGCAGAATATCCGGGTAGTTTACCACGGCGGTAAGAATATTGTTCAGATCGTGGGCGACCGATCCGGCCATCAGCCCCAGGGCCTCGAGCCGGTTGGCCCGGGCCAGTTTTTCCTGAAGGGCGAGTTTTTCGCGCTCGCCTTCAACCCGCTCGCTGATATCTCTGAGCACCCAGATCCTGGCCGGCCGGCCCAGGTACTCCATCGAGCGGTAGCGAACTTCGACCGGAAAGGTGAAGCCGTCCTTGCTTTTCCCGAGCAGCTCAACTCCGTGCGACTGATCAGCGGCCAGCAGCAGTTCGTGCTCGCCCAGCGAGGCGGAATCGATAATCGACTCCAGAAAGGGTTTGTCAAGCAGATCATTTTTAGTGAAACCGAAAATCTCATGAAACTGGGAATTGGCCTCGACCAGACGATCATTTTCAACGACCACGATGCCTTCCCAGCCCGCCTCGGCCAGAACCTGGAAACGGACTTCACTGTCCCGCAGATCACGCCGCAACCGGTTATGCTCCACCGCTTTGTCAATGACCTTGATCAGGTGATCGTGGTTGATCGGCTTGGCAAGAAAATCGTAGGCCCCCTGTTTCATCGCCCGAACCGCGGTTTCCACGGTGTTCAGGCCGGTGAGCATGATGGCGCTGGTGTCGGGGCAATTGGTGGTGATGAATTCGGCAATATCGCAGCCCGACATGTCGGGCAGGCCGACATCGAGCAGAGCAATATCAAACACCTGTTCCTGGAGAAACGCGCGGGCCTCAGCACCGGTAAAAGCCTTGGTGCAGGAGTAGTTGTAATGATCAAGAAGATTCTGCAGACCGTCTATGAAACGCTCTTCATCATCGACCAGCAGTATCGAAACTTTTTCATTCATTTCAGAACACTATGATTTATCCATGTCTGTTTGGCAGGACAATTTCAAAACTGGTTCCCCGGTCTGTTTCAGTCGTACAGTGTATCGTGCCGCCCAGCTCCGACACCGCTTTGGAAACGATCGACAAACCAAGCCCGGAGTGGCCGATCCCTTTGGTCGAGATAAACGGCGTAAAGAGGTTCTCCTTGACCAGTTCCGGCAGGCCGGGTCCGTCATCCTCTATTTTGATGACCACCCCGCTGTCCCCGTCGTCATTGGGGTTCTGAATCTGCCCGGTACTGACCATGACCCGGCCGGCGCCGTCCATCGCCTCGGAGGCGTTCTTCAGCAGGTTGAGAACGATCTGCTTGATGCCGTCGGCTGAAGAGGTGATCAGCGGCAGCGACGGGTCAGGCTCGAAGACGACGTCGGTTTCGGAGCCGCTCGACAGCGAAGAGCGGATCAGCTGAACGATATCTGCAACGACATTGTTGACATTGGTCAGATCGGCGGCTGAAAACGAGGCCTGGGCAAAGGTATCGAGCTGGTTGATCATCGCTGAGATCCGCTTGATCTCGTCGGTGATAATCGTCAGTTCCTTTTTGATTCCCGACTCATCGGCCACTTTCAACTTCAGGGTGGCCAGATAATTATTGATGATGCCCAGCGGATTGTTGACTTCATGGGCGAATTTTCTGGCGGTCATCGAAATGGCCGCCTTGCGCTCCGCTTCCACTTCCTCGGCCTTACGCAGCTTAAACTCCTCGAGATGAAGGCCCATGCCGGCCTGGTGAGCAATGGTCCTGATCAGCCGATAGTCGTTTTTGGACAGCTCCTGCATGGTACGCGGCAGCCCGATCAGGGCGACACCAACCTCTTTCTGCTCCGCGGTCAGGGGCAGCACGGCCACTGCCCTGCAGTTGAAAGCGGAAAGAACCTGACGATCAGCAAGGTTGTCCTGCTCATTTTCGCTGTCGAGGTAATCAAGAGAACGGCTCTGGAATGCTTTGACAATACTGCTGCTGCTCTTCTGGATCGGCAGCACCAGCTCGAGACTCAGCTGGCGCATCGGGTTCGTCTCCGAGGTTTTACCGCTCAACAGCACCCGATCCTTATCCGGCAGCAGCAGAATGACCCGGTCGAAACCGAAGAGCACGCTCAGCGAGCGCTCAAAGGCCCTGATCATCGACTCGCTGTCCCGGGCCTGGGCCATATTCTCGAGAAAACCCGAAATCAGAGAAATGCCCTTGATCCGCGAGGCCAGGTTGGTGTGCAGGATCGAGCCGTTTTCACCCATGACCAGGGTCTGCCCGTCGGGTCCGGCATCAGGCGAGGGCAGCTCGACGACAATTCCCAGCTCCGAGGCGATCTGCAGAATTTCCCCGTTGGCACCATCGACAATGCGCTCCAATTCTTTGCGCCCGAGGCCAAGCAGGCTGTGACCCGCCTCGTAGGCTGCTTCCCGGTCGCCATCCTTGCTCAGCTCATTGGCGATATAGACAATTTTGACCAGCCCCAGAGCCTGTCTGATCCGCTCAACCGTTTCATGGTGATACATGATGGCGTCGCCGATCAGCGAACTCAGCTTCCAGTCATCGATCAGCCAGGAGCCGATCTGGGAGTGGGTGGTGCCGAGATGGTTCTGCTCCGCCTCGAGCAGATCTTCATCCTGCATCGACTCGGCGACCACCATTTCGTACTGATCCGGAAAAGCCGAAACGAGCAGGAGTTTGCCAAGGTCGTGCAGCAGGCCGCCCAGGTAGGCATCGTCGGGGTTTGCCGCGCTGGTATGCTCTGCGAGGCGGCGCGAGAGGGTGGCGCACTTGAGGGAATGGTACCAGAACGAATGGATGTTGAAGTACTTGAGGGTGCTGAACTGGGCTCCGTTGAATATCTGGTGGACGGCGGCGGTTACCGCCATATTTTTCACCGAGTTGGCACCGAGATAGACCACCGCCTGATCAACACCGCTGTAGGTCGTCTTCAACCCGAAATAGGCTGAATTGACCAGCTGCAGCACTTTGTAACTCAGGGATGGATCCTTGTCGATGAGCGAGGCGACCGTTGTCAGCGGTGTGGTTTCATTGTCGCAGGCCTCGAGAAGCCGAAGCAGAATCTCGGGTAGAACCGGTACATGACCCGATTCTTTGATTCTGGAAAAAAGCGATTCCCTGCTGGTCATCTCAATAGAGTCAGTGGTTCGTTCTGGCTGGAATGCCGGCTGGCGTCCCTCATTTATTTCAACAATATGATTGTGTTACCATTAATTGCGCAATTTACAAACCCTTTTTCACAAAAGCCGATGTTGATTGGCAGCCGCTGCCGTACAGAGTTTGATGCTCAGCAGAAAATCATACTCGGCAGGAAAGCACTCGAGAAAGCCGAAAAAAGACCGGATACCGGGCTCAGAACTTGCACTGTTTCAGGTAACCGGAGGATTTTCGGATCGTGCCACAGAATTGTGGTATAATTTTTACAGGAACGGTCCCAACTGGTGCCTCCTGCCACACATGTGCAGCGCACCATGGACCAAGCCCCAGGTGTCTGCAATGACTCTATCGGCCGGCTTTCAGAAACAACCTTCGAGCGAATCACTGCTCAGGCGCTCCAATATACTCAGGGCAATCAACCGACTGAGCAGCAAGCACCTCTCCCGGCTGAACCGCAACGAAATACTGCTCAGATGCGGTGAGATTCTCCTCAAATACAGTGCTTTTCCCGGTGGCTGGGTCTACCGGCGCCATGTCGAGCCGGCCGAACTGGTCCCTCTTGCCTTTCTTCAGGCAAGCAGAGGAGACGATCAGGAACAGGAAATATCCAGAAAAATGATTCTGCTCGACCATGCACTCGAAACCTCCCTCAACAAAGCAGTCGACTCCAGGGAACCGGTGCTGCTTGAAAATATCGAGCCGCCGGTTAATCTGCCGGTAAGCTCTGAGAGCACCCCGTTTCGATCTTGTGCGATCTGGCCGCTGGTCCAGCAGGATTTTGTTTATGGCGTCATCGCCATTTTTTCCGCTGAGCGTGACGGCTTTCCTGAAGCCGAATGGGAATTTCTGGAGGCAACCGTCACCGATCTCTCTCTGGCCCTCTACGCTCATGATGTCTCCGTTCAGCTTCAGTTCGAGCGGGACTTCAACACCGAAATCATCGACTCGATCCAGGCCCTGATGGTGTCGATCACCCCGTGCGGTAAAATTCTGCGCTTCAACACCGAAGCTGAACAGGTTACCGGATACCGCCAGGAGGAGGTTCTCGACCGCTACTGGGTGGACATCCTGCTTTCACCTGAAAACCGGCTCCACTACCAGAACGTGATCTCCCGACTGCTGAAAACCAATACCGGCAACCTCAGTTTCAGGGCCTCGCTGCGGACCAGAAGCGGCGACCTGAGAACCATCGACTGGCACAGCTCGATCAAACCCGACATCGACAAAGGTTCCGTGGGGATGGTGCTCTTCGGCCTCGATATAACCGAGCGCCTCGCCGCCGACAAAAAGTATGACCGGGCCGTCGCCAGATGGGAGAACATCTTCGCCGCCATCCAGGACCCGGCTTTGATCACCACCAGAGACGGGACGATCATCGATGCCAACCACGCCACCTTCAGCGCCTCGCGAAAGTCGCGGGATGAAGTCATCGGAGCCGGTATCTGCACCATTCTGCACGGCGGCAGGCAAGCGGGCAGCACCTGCCCGCTTGAAGAACAGATCAGGCTGGGCACAAGCCGGATTCTGCAAACCGAACTCAGCGGTCTGCACGGCGACTATCTGCTCACCATCAGCCCGCTGGCCGATTCTGCCGGAACCGATGAAGCGACCCTGCTGGTAGCAAGAGACCTGACCGAAGAAGAGCGGCACAAGGCCGAGGCGATACGGGCCGCCCAGCTGGCCTCGATCGGCGAACTGGCCGCCGGTGTTGCCCATGAAATTAACAATCCGATTAACGGCATCATCAACTATGCGCAAATGCTCAAAGATCTGGCCGCAGACCCGGACTGTGAAGAGGTTATCGACCGGATCACCAGCGAGTCCAAGCGGATAGCCTCAATCGTTCGCAATCTGCTCGATTTCTCCCGGCACCGGGTCGAAGAGCCCGAGCCGATCGACGGCAGGTCCCTGATTGAAGACTGTCTGGAACTGGTCAAGCACCAGCTTCTCAAAGATCACATTATCATTGAAGAAGCGATCGATGAAGAGCTGCCGCTGGCCTTCTGCAACCCGTCCCAGATCCAGCAGGTTTTTCTCAACATTATCTCCAACAGCCGTTATGCGCTCAATAAACGATATCCGGGAAACCATCCCAATAAAAAGCTGCATCTGTCAATTTCTAAGACCTCGGACAAGAATCGTCCTTTTATTCGCTACACGCTGATGGATTTCGGCACCGGCGTTGAGCATCACCTGATCGAGCGAGTCTTCGATCCGTTTTTTTCCACCAAGCCCAACGGCGAGGGAACCGGGCTTGGCCTCAGCATCTCCTACGGCCTGGTCAGGGACAATGGTGGTTATCTGCGGATCAAGAGCCTGCTCAACAGCTATACGACCGTGATTATCGATCTGCCGGCAGCAGTGAACAGGGAGGAAAACAATGGTATATCCAAATCATAGCCATAACCTGCTGATCTCAGTTGTACTTTTCATTTATACCGTCCTCATCGTCGTGCCCCTGTACCAGACCGGTTCCGCTGAAAGCAGATACAGCATTGACGCTTTCATCGGCCCGCTCGCGGGTATCATGGTCCTGTTCGCCATCGTTCTTTTCATTATCGTCGGCCTGCACGACAAACGCAGCCGCAACAGGATCGCCGAACTCGAATCCAGGCTGAGCCTGACCGAAGAGACAACCTCGACGGTAAAGCTCGATTATCAGCAGCAGATGGAAAAACAGCTGTTTGAAATAGGCATCATCAACGCCGCCCTGAACCGCGAAATTGCCGAACGTATCCAGGCCGAAACCAAAAGCCGTGAACTCGGTAAAAAAATGGAATTGATCCTGAATTCTGCCGGAGAGGGAATTTTCGGCCTCGATATCGAGGGTAACGTAACGTTTGTCAACACCGCCGCAGCCCTGATGAGCGGTTGGGAAGCCGATGAAATGATCGGCCGGCCCCACCATGATCTTGTCCACCACAGCTATGGTGACGGCTCACCGCACCGTCCCGAAGATTGTTTAATCAACCGGGCCTGCAAAGACGGCCAGGTGCATTTCAGTTCGGATGATTTTTTCTGGAACCGTGACGGAACCAGTTTTCCGGTCGAGTATGTCAGTACCCCGATCATCGATGATGACAGACTCTGCGGAGCCGTTGTGGTGTTCAGAGATAAAAGCACTTTTACCTGATTCAGCCGGGGCAGCGGCCGAACTCAGACAGAGAATCCGGAGGCAGAGCCATGAATGCAGGCGATCAGCAGAAGAGTTCGATCCTCGTTGTCGATGACGAAGCGAGCATTCGGGAAACATTTCATTTTTTCCTGAGCCGGGAAGGCTACGAAAGGATTCTGACGGCCGACGGTTTCGAACAGGCGATCGGGTTTATCAAGGCCGGAAAAATCGAGCTGATCATCAGCGACATCATCCTTGAGAAATCAACCGGGATCGAGCTGCTCAAATTCTGCCGGAAGAACGACATCGATTGCCCCTTTATCATTATCACCGGTTTTCCCGAGGTCGAAACCGCCGCCGAATCCCTGCGCCACGGCGCCTTTGATTATATCGTCAAACCGGTCGATAAAGAGACGCTGCTGCGCACCGTGCGGCTGGCCCTGCAGCAGAGGGGTCTGGAACTCAGCCGCCGGCGGGCGGAAGCCGAGCGCGAGCGCTACCGGGTCTTTCTCGATACGGTTTTCAAGAGCGCCGGAGACGCCATTATCATCGTCGATGAAGAGCAGAAAATAGTCAAAATCAACGAAGCCGCCCAGGCCCTCTTCGATGTTCTTCTGCCCGGTATCGGCCCCGGCTCGGACCTCGGCTCGGAAATGGCTGATTCCAGCTTTTCTTCACTGCGTGATGACCTGATTCGGGTCCTGCGTTCAGGAGAAGCGGTAATAGAGCATCGATTTGAATGCACAACCGCTGACAACAAATTGAAAATATTAAGTATCTGTGCATCACCGCTGGTCGTGGAAAAAAACGGTAAGCTGAGCGGTGCGGTGATCGTCATTCGTGACATGAGTGAACCGGCACATACAGCCCCGTCCCGCAGAACCAGCTTTCACCGCTTCATCGGCGGCAGCGAGTCGATGCAGAATCTCTACACCCTGATCGAAAATGTCGGCAGAGTCGATACCACCGTGCTGATCACCGGAGAATCAGGCACCGGCAAGGAACTGGCTGCCGAAGCGCTGCATCAGGAATCGTCCCGCAGCAGCAGACCGCTGATCAAGGTAGACTGCACGGCACTGCCTGAAAACCTTCTTACCAGTGAGCTTTTCGGTCACCGGAGAGGCTCGTTCACCGGTGCGGACCGCGACCGAAAAGGTCTCCTGCTGCAGGCAGACGGTGGTACCCTGTTCCTTGATGAAATCGGAGAAATATCACCAATGACCCAGCTTCGTCTGCTGCGTTTTTTGCAGGAACAGACCTTCTACCCGGTCGGCTCCGATTCCGAGATTGTCGTCGACACCAGAATTATTACCGCGACCAATGTTGATTTGAAAAAGAAAGTTGAAGAAGGCAGCTTCCGCGAAGATCTTTACTTCAGGCTCAAGGTTATCGATTTGCTGCTGCCGCCTCTGCGGAACCGGATGGACGATATCGTCATGCTGGCCAATCACTTTATAAAAACATACGGGACGGCCCTGAACAAAAAGATTCATGGAATCTCGGACAATGCGCTGTCCCTGCTCAAAGGCTATCACTGGCCGGGCAACGTTCGCGAACTCGAACACCTGATCGAGCGCGCCGTTGTTCTCGCCCGGGGCACAACCCTCACCACCGCCGAGCTGCCCAGAGATCTCACCCGCCAGGAACCCGCGCCGGCTGATGCAGACGCCGAGGCTCAGCCCGCCGATCGGATTCATGAACCGTCAGCTGCGGCTGCAGAATCATTTTCTCATCTTTTCCCTCCTGACAGCGAGGCCTCGAAAATACTTGCCACCCTTGCCCGGTGCGGCGGCAACAAGGCCAAAGCCGCCCGTCTGCTCAACATTGACCGCTCAACCCTGTATCGCAGAATCAGAGAACTCGACCTTGACTTATCCCTGATCGCTGTCGAATAACCGCTGACACACAAGTGACGGATCAGGTGCCGGGCCGTGCACCACTTCTGTGGCACGGCTGGGCCAGCTCTGAAAAAACCCCCGCCGAACTGATTTTATTTAAATAATTACAGCAATTTATATTTTCAGTCGGTTTTCCATGTTCAGGCATTGTACGTGCAGAGCCTTAAGCAAAGACAGATTCGTTGCGCTCCGGCAGTGAGGTGCGCGGACGCTGTCGTTGATGCATGAAAAAGGTTGGGGTGAGAACTCCTGAACCGGGGGAAACGATGAGCAGCAGCCGACTAACGATCATCTTTATCAGCACGGCGCTCTGTATCGCGATCGGCATCGCCTTTTATCAGGCCGCGACCAGGCTGCCGCTGCATGCCTACAGCGATTTTCTCTCGGATCTGGAAAACGGCCGGCTGGAGGAAACATCGATTCGAGGAGAGGAGATCAGAGCAACGGCAATTGGCGGAAGCCGATACAGAACCTACGCCCCCGACATCGACTCCCTGCTGGGGGCCCTGAAAAACAGCCCGGTCACGATCAGGACCTACCCGGCCCGGTCGTTGTCGCCGCTCTACCGGGACATGCTGCTTGTCATGCTCTTGCTCGGGGGCTGGATGATCCTGAGCAGAAAAAACCCATCCACGGCTAAACGCTTCTTAAACGGGGGAAACAGAAACCCGGCGGCCCGGAAAAAAACCGGCGTCAGCTTTGACGATGTTGCCGGCATTTCCGAAGCCCGCGAAGAGCTCAGAGAAATCATCGACTTTCTGAAACAGCCCGGCCGCTACAGCAGACTCGGCGGTCGAATCCCCAAAGGTGTACTGCTCGAAGGTCCACCCGGAACCGGTAAGACTCTGCTGGCCAAAGCCATCGCCGGGGAGGCGTCGGTGCCGTTTTTTTCGATCGGCGGTTCAGACTTTGTCGAACTGTTCGCCGGCATGGGTGCTTCACGGGTCCGCAGACTCTTTCACGAGGCAAAAAAGCAGGCTCCCTGCATCATCTTCATCGATGAAATCGACGCCATCGGCGGCCGGCGTTCGGCAAACGCCGTCAGCGGTTCAAGCGATGAGCGGGAACAGACGCTCAATGCCCTGCTGGTTGAACTGGACGGCTTCGAGACCAACGAGACGATCATCGTTATCGGCGCAACCAACCGCTCCGACATTCTCGACTCCGCCCTGCTCAGACCGGGACGTTTCGACCGGCGCATCAGCCTGACCTTGCCGGACATCAAGGGACGCCTGAAAATTCTTCAGGTGCATGCGGCCAGGACCGCCATCGGAACAAGTGTCGACCTGACTGCCGTTGCCCGCTCGATACCCGGTTTCAGTGGAGCGGAAATTGCCAATCTCGTCAATGAGGCAGCGCTTCACGCGGCGAGAACCGGTAAATCAGCTATCGAGCAGGATGATTTCGAGGAAGCTCAGGATAAAATAGTCATGGGGCTTAAACGCGGAAGTGGTGTGGTCAATCAGGAAACACGAAGGTTGACGGCCTATCACGAAGCAGGGCACGCGCTTGTCGCCAAACTGCTGCCCGAGGCTGACCCCCTGCATAAAGTGACGATCATTCCCCGCGGCCGTTCCATGGGGTTGACGCAGCAGCTTCCCATTGAAGACCACCAGACCTACCGCTCGTCCTATCTGCTCGACAGAATCAAGATCCTGATGGGCGGCAGGCTCGCCGAGGAAATTGTTTTCGGCTGCCTGACCACCGGTGCCAGCAATGACCTGCAGGCAGCGACCCATATCAGTTATCGGCTGGTCTGCGAATTCGGTATGAGTGATCGGCTCGGTCCCGTCGCCCGGGTCGGGGCCGATGTCGGAGATTTCTCTTTCGGCGGCACTGCCTGGCAACAGAGTCAGCAGACACTGCGCGAGATCGATTTGGAAATAGTCAGGTTCATACAAAAATGCTACGCCTCGGCAAAGGAGCTGATCGAAGCTCATGATGCCTTTCTGCATATGCTGGCGGAATCCCTTCTGGTCCATGAGACACTTGATGGCGATGAGGTCGATATCATTTACCGCTGCTACCTGCACCAGCTCGAAGTCGAAAAACGTCAACACCGGGAACGAGTGCTCCCGGAAGAGAGGAAATGATGGTGCCGAATAGATATGCTCTGACACTTTTTCTGTCTGCGCTGCTTGTCTTGCAGCAGGTACTCCGGGACTCACAGCAGAGCCTCCTGAGACGGTCGCAATCGACCATCTCAGCCTTAGCTACGCAGGGGTTATCTTCGATCACGGACTGCATGACGGTTATGCCGCCTGTGTCGAATGCCATCATCACCTGACCGGCTCACCGCCATCGAATCCTGCCTGTGTGGTGTGCCACCGTCAGGGTACGACAATAACGGCCATCGCCTGCAGGGACTGCCACCCGATACAACGGGGAGTGGAAAAACCAGAAAACGGCGGCCAGGCTGCAAAACGGTATCATATCGACATCCCCGGTCTCAATGGCGCCTATCACCTCAGGTGCGTAACCTGCCACCTGGCGATCACGGTCGGACCGACCGACTGCCAGGGATGTCATACCATCAGAAAGGAGCGGCGAGTACCATGAATAAAACGGTTCAGAACAACAGAAACAATACCGATTCAGCTTCGGCAAACGATGCCGGGCCGGCCATGAGCCGAAGGAGTATGCTTAAAGCGTTTCTGGCCGGCGCCGTCTCGACATTTCTGGGGGAACCCGTCAAACATGCCCGAGCTCATGATTTCAGTGGCTATGAAACCAACAGAGGGGTGCTGGTGGATCTCACCAGGTGTATCGGCTGCCGCAGCTGCGAACGCGCCTGCAGCCTCGAGCACAACCTCCCCGCCCCGCCGGTCGACGATCATTTCGAAATCCTCGAAGGCTACCCGGATACAGAAACGCGGCGCCCCGACCACAGAGCCTTCACCGTGGTCAACCGTTTCTTCTCGAAACTTTCTGATCACCCGCTGTTCAGGAAAATACAGTGTAACCATTGCCTGGAGCCAGCCTGTTTGACCGCCTGTTTCGTCAACGCCTACACCAAAACGCCGGAAGGGGCGGTGATCTACAACCCCGATGTCTGTGTCGGCTGCAGAACCTGCATGGTGGCCTGCCCGTTCTCGATTCCGGCGTTTAAATACGACAGTGCCTTCGGCGCCCAGATCATGAAATGCAACTTCTGCTTCGATACCCGCCTGAGTAAAAACCGGCTGCCGGCCTGCGTCGAAGCCTGTCCGATGGAGGCGCTGACCTTTGGCAGAAGAGATGAACTGCTGCAGGCAGGCAGAAAACGTATCCGCGAAAACCCGAACCGTTACCAGAACTATATTTATGGCGAGAATGAAGCCGGTGGAACTTCCTGGCTCTACCTGTCGCCGGTTCCGTTTGAACAGGCCGGATTCGACATGGACGTTCCCGGCCAGCCCATTCTGCAATACGTCAAGGATTTTCTCGCCGTGGTGCCGATGGTGCTGACCATCTGGCCTGGTCTGTTCGCCGGCTTTTACCTTCTCAACCGGCCAACAGACAGAACCTCCGAAAAATCTGACCAGGAGAGCTGAGCGATGAAGAGCGCCGACACCGGAATCTTGGAAAACGAAAGAGAAGGCAGTATCGCCATCGACGGACGCCGAACCATGGCAGAAAAATTGCTTTTGGGAATGAGCAGAAAAGACTATCTGAGCGCGGTTTTCAGGAACCCGGTGAACTGGGGACTCGGCCTCATCCTGCTGATCGGCATCCCGCTGCTGCTCAGCCGTTATATGTACGGCCTCCAGGCAATTACCCATGGATCTCAGGATTATCCGTGGGGCATCCTTCTCGGCTTCGGGCTGTTCGGGATGGTACCGCTCTCGGCCTCAGGCTTTCTGCTGAGCACCGCTGTGGTCATCTTCCGTCGCGACGACTATCTGCCGATCGAAAGACTTGCACTGCTCAACGGCCTGCTCGGTTATTTTTTTGCTGTTGTTTTCCTGCTGGTCGATCTCGGCATGCCGTGGCGACTGACCTACCCGATGCTTATTTCCTTTGGTCCCGCCGCAGTACTGTTCCTCGTCGCCTGGCATGTGGCTACCTATCTGTCGGTTCAGATTGCCGAGATTCTGCCGGCCGTGTCCGAATGGGCAGACTGGCCGGCGGTCAAACGCTTTGTTCACAAAATGACCCTGGGATTGACCATCGCCGGTATCATTTTATCGACCCTGCACCAGGGCGCTCTCGGGGCGCTGTTCTGCTACGCGCCGGGAAAAATTCATCCCCTCTGGCTGGCGCCCGAGTTTCAGTGGCTGCACTTTTTCGTCTCATCGATATTTGCCGGCCTCTGCATGGTCATCGTCGTCTCGAGCCTGGTCAAAAAAACAATGAGCTGGCGCTGCGATGAGCGCTTCCTGGCCAGCCTCGATACGATTACCCTGGGACTTGCCAGAGGCGCCGCCATGGCGATGATCACCTATCTGGTCATCAAAATCGTCGCCATCGCCCACGAGCAGGAATGGCTCTTGCTTATCTCGGGGTGGGGGGCCTACTACCTCCTGGAGCTGGCTCTCGGTACGCTCATTCCGCTGATCATGCTGGCCTACGGCGTGCGGCACAAGCGCCTGACGCTGGTGCGCTTCGCAGCACTGATTGCGGTGCTGGCAACGCTCTGGAACCGGCTCAATACGGTCATGGTCTGCTACAATTTCCGCATCCATCAGGAAATTCCCCATTGGAAAGAAGTGTGGGTCGTCCTGACGATTCTCTGCTTTTACTTCATCGTCTACCGATTCTTTCTGTATCGCATCCCTATTCTCTTTGAAATCGACGACCAGCAGTCGCCCAAGTCCAAATCCGGTCAACACTAGTGTTGAAACGGTGCCACGCTTTTATTCACGGTGAAGCAGAGATGCTGCGCCCCAGAATGTTCCAGCTGGCATCGCACCTGCTTCCAGTGCCGGCCGGATTCCACAAAACAATATGTAATCAGCTAGTTATGAAGATTGTTTCATTATTCTTCCAAGCCAGAGAAACTGGCATCAGGGGTGCAATATCATAGGCAACAGCAGGGAGTATCAATCCTGCTCCGCCAACCTCAAGCAAGGGAGGATGTCATGAAAACCATCGTCGATAGAACCAAAACCACCGAAGTCGAAATTACCCATGACGTGCTTGGTGTCATGATGACCCTGCTGTCGGTCTCGGCAGCTTTGATCGGTATCTGGGCCGCCGCCTGTTTTGTCGGAGCGATCCTGAACCACGGCCTGACTTCTTTGATCAGAGGATACCTGACGGCCGTCACCGGCCTTTAGCCTCCTCCGTGCCACGACAAGGAGCCTCTTATGAAAACCGCATTCAAAGCCGTCTTCTTCGCGGCGCTGCTGGCCTCGGGTGCTGCCATCGGTGTCTGGTCCGTGGTTGTCTTCATGGCGGGCCTGAAACAGGCGAACTGGCAGATTACCGAACTGTTGCGGCAGTACCTGATTGCCACCGGCATCGTCAAGCCCGCCCATAACCTGGTCGATTTCTACAGCCACATAAAAGGCATCGAATACCTGATCTGTGTTGCCTTTTTTGTTATGTTCCCGCTGTTTTATCGATATTTGAACAAGGATGTCAGGAAGGTGGAAACGACACATTGAAAAGCGCAACGACCTGCATCGTTTCCTCTCATTGCTGATTGGATCGTGATAGAGAAACTTTGATCAGACGGTTGCGGCCAGGCCATCAGCGGCCCGCGCACCAACCGTCAGCAGCATGGAGACCTGCCTCTCGACCGCGTCACCGTTGTCGGTCGAACAGACAATGACTCCGACGCTTTTCCCCGCTGTTCTAAGCGGCACACAGAGCAGCCTTTCCCCGCCCAGCAACCGGCCGAGCTGCCGGTCACCGAGGGTCAGACTCGAATCAGCAGCAAGGCTCCCCAACTCCGGTCTACCGCTGGTAAAGGCTTTGCTCAGCAGACTGCTCGAATTGTCGACGAGAATCACGATACTTTCGAGCTCAGTGTCATGACCACCGGCGCCTGAACCGGCGACCCGCAGTTTTTTTCCGGCAGGATCTGCCACAAAAATGATAATAGCGCCCGTATCCGCCAGCAGTTTACAGCTGCGCTGCACCATTTTGCTCCAGTCGTGCAAAGAAGCTGAACGGGAAAGCGGCGGCATCATGGTTCTGGTCAACAGGTTGTCCAGCAGATAGGTTGAAAGACTGCCGTTCACGCTCCGACCGTCGTGGTGAGCAGCCTCGCCGCCATCGATATCGAGGCAGGCAGCGGTTCGGGCTGTAATCTCGCCGGCTTTTTCAAATAACTCCAGGACCTGTTCCTCGGGCAGCTCGATGATATCGTCAAACAGGTTGATACCCTCCTCCAGCTCACTCTGATACACCAGTGCATGCGCCGTATAGACGATGCGGACCAGATGGAAAGCCGTGCAGATCTGTGCCGCCGGATAGTGGTGAAAACGCACCGCGTCGCAGATCATCGTCGACAGGCCTGCGTGCTGAAGCAGGTCGGCCGCGGCCGCGGCGTGATCGATCGATTCAGCCGCCCGGTCATCACTCTCGGGGCTGCCGTGGACCAGATCAAGCATCAGGGCGGCCAGAAAAGCCTCATCGGGAAAGGCAAAAGAGACCGCCTCGCCAAGTTCTCTGGAAAGTACCGCACATCGATAGCTGAGCAGCCACTGCTGCAGATCCCTGGCTCCACTGCCGGGACTAGATGAAGCGCTTTTGACGGCAGCCTGGAGAAGCAGCGGGCCGAAATCCTCAGCGTCTAGTCTTTCAAGCAATTGATCCAGGTTGCTGATATGGCCCTGCGGCGCGACCAGCGGCAGGGGAAGCAGATTCAATGCCTGCAGCAGCAGGGCCGGATCAGAGGAAATAATATGGCGCAGTTCTTCGGTGGAGAGACTCCCCTGGTTGAACCGCTTCAGCACCGCGCCCAGCAAATCGGGACAGCTCGCCGCCCCGGGCAGGCCGGAAGCCGAACTGAACAAAGACTGGCTGAACTCCCGGACAAGAGCACTGTCCGATGAAAAAGCGGCTGCAAACTGCCCCGGCGGATCAGTTACCGGAGCCGTCTGAATTCTTTCAACGGGTACGGCATCCCTTCTCTGAGCTTTTACAGGTGGTGCAGCATCACTGATCTGTTTCAGATAACGCTGCCAGAACCCCGCCAGCCCTTCATCTTCGCGCTCAGGTCCTTTCTCTCCGACGAGATTGGCAACAAACGCCTTGATGCATTGGCTGCCGATCGACTCCGGATAGAGTTCGAGCAGCGGTTTCTGCTGCACTACGGCACGCTCGAAGTGCTCGTCGTGCAGGATGATCCCGGCCGGAGCGATAGCGATGTCGAGATGCTTGTCGACCACCTTCTTGTAGCGCAGATAGGTGCTCTTGGCCTGCGGGATCGACTCGCAATTATTCACCAGCACCCGCACCGAGCCCTGGTATTTGTTGACACTGAGAATCTTCAGCAGGGCGTAGGCATCGGTCAGTGAGGTCGCCTCCCGGGTGATGACGATAATCGTCTGCCGGGCGGCCATGCAGAAGGAGATAACCGACCGGGATATGCCCGAAGCCGTGTCGATAAGAAAATAGTCATAGTCATCGACTGCCTGCAGCCCGCTGATCAGCGACTCGAGCTGTTCTGCGCTGAGGTCGGCAATCTGCTCGACCCCGGAGCTGCCGGGTATGATATCGAATCCGTAGCCGGTCTGAACGAGAACGTCTTCAACCGACTTGTCGTTGAAGACCACATCGTCAAGCGTGAACTCCTGGTCGATGCCCAGCAGGATGTTGACATTGGCCAGGCCGAGGTCGCCGTCGAACAGACAGGTCCGATACTGCAGTGCGGTCAGCTGCAGGGCGGTATTGAGGCAGAGGTTGGACTTACCCACCCCGCCCTTGCCGCTGGTGAATACGATTACTTCAGACATGGGACCGGTTTCTGAGCGCTGTTATTCATCGAAATCTATGCAAACCCTGCTAAAAGTTACAAAATACCGAGGCTCCTAACAAGAAAAATCGGCTCAGAGCATCGAGGCCAGAGTCATCGCAGCTTTTTCAGCCCCGCCAAGATCAATTTCAACCGCCAGCGGGTCGAAACCTGACTTCATCAATGTACGCAGCTCGTGGTGCAGCTCTTCAACGCTGCAGCTGTCCTCCATTACCGCCGACAGGCTGTTGCCTTCGAACCGGGTCAGCGCGGCCAGATGCTCCTGCTGCTCCCGGTCCTCCATATTGCGCACCACGGCAAGGGCCGGCACACCTGCCGCCAGCGTATCGATAACCGAATTGTAACCGCCGAATACAACAGCACTGCGCGAACCGCAGAGGGATTCGACATAGGCGGTTCCAAAGCGCTCGACCGAGCAGTGGGAAATTGATGCGAGTCTGCTCTTGAGGGCGGTCAGATCGCCGCCGCCAACAAAAAACCGAACCCGTCCGTAATCAGGTCCCAACAATCCCAGGGCCTCCACCAGCTTGTTGCAGAACGAATTGGTGTGCTCTCCGAACCAGGGTATGGATATCGTACAGCCGTAACGACGGATGGCCGGGTCCGAGTAAAACAGCCCCTGCTCGACCAGCCGGGAGACATAACCGCATTCCACCGGAATCTCATCGAACCGGTGGGTGAGTTCGTCGATATGCTCTGAGCCAAGCACATGACGATCACCGTACCAGAACAGCCGGCTGAAACAACGTTTGTAAAGATCAGCCGCCAGGCTGGAACCGGCCTGTTTGACGCTGCCGATCACCCCGCGTACGCCAAGAATCCACTGCGGTACCGCCCCGGAATCGATTTCAAGAGCCGGAACCAGCTCGCGATGCTTGCCCTGGGGGGTGTGGTCCGCCAAAACCAGACCGGGCCGGTAGAGCTCGATGATCTGTCTGATCTGGCCGGCCCGCAGCCGGCCCAGCTCTTTGTCCTCGATACCGCAGGGCCCGTCGATGCCGACAGAGCGGCCGTCGATAACCACCGTATCGTAGGCGGGCAGCTTGATCCAGTCCAGCTCCACGTCACCGATCAGCTCCTGGGTCTGCCGACAACCGGTGAGCAGGCAGACCCGCAGCTCGGGGTAAAGGCGCCGCAGGGCCATGCCGATGGCGGCCGACCGGCTCACATGGCCCAGGCCGCGACCATCGTGGGCGTAAAGTAAAATATCGAGTCTGGACGCATTCATCCTCTGCCTAATTAAAGATTCTGCGTGTCTGCCAGTAGCGGCTGTACCAGTAGGGATCAGTCATAGTGGAGATGGTTACCCCGTTTGTCAGGGATACATGCAGGAACCGATACTTCTCCAGGTAGATGCCCACATGACGGTCCCGCCAGCCGGTCTTGAACATGACCAGATCGCCCGGCCGCAGTCCCGTGGTGGTGATTTTGCGGCCGTAGTTTGATAATTGCTCCGTTGTCCGGGGAAGATGCAGACCAAATTTGTCCTTGAAGGTCTGCTGCACGAACGCCGAGCAGTCAATGCCGCGCTTCCCCTGTCCGCCATTTCGGTAGGGGACCCCGCGCCACTGGCTGTACTGGAGCTGCAGACGGTTCAGCACGTCCGGCTGACTGAGCCCGAGAGCGGGGAGCGCGGTCGGTGGTTCGATGCGCTGCTGTGCGCAGCTCCCGAGAAACAGAAGTAGAGCACCAAAGAGAAGCCAGCCGGCAGTTCGGCGAAGCGTTGAATCTCGCTTTTTAAAAGCAAGAGCCATAGGTCCATTCATGAAGCCTTCCCCTTGGCAGCATCTCGAGGAACGACGAGTGCGATATGCAGATCACAGACATTGGTGTTGGTCGGTCCGGTTTTCAGCAACCCGCCGATCTGCTCGAAAAAATGATAGGAGTCGTTGTTGCCAAGATATGCGGCTGCATCGAGTCCGGCCGATTCGGCCCGGTCGAGGAGTTCCAGATCGGCGAATGCACCCGCAGCATCGGTCGGACCGTCGTTACCGTCTGTCGATGCCGCCAGAAATGACAGGTCGGCGCAGAGGTTACGGTGCCGGTCGATTTCGAGCAGGTAGGCCAGGGCCATTTCCTGGTTGCGGCCGCCAAGCCCGTCTCCTTTTATCTGAACCACCGGTTCTCCTCCGGAGAGGATGCACAGCGGCGGCTTACCGATGGTTTCCTGAACCGAGCAGTCGATGGCGACGGCGGCGAGCATCTTGGCGATCTCTTTCGCCTCACCCACCATCCGACTGGTCAGGCGGACCACCGCATAACCGCGCTGTTTGGCCGCCTCGGCAGCCGCATTGAGGGCGCCCATATTGGTGCCGATCAGCATATTTTCAGTCAGGGCCAGAGACTCGCTGCCCGGTTTCAAGGTCTCGGGCAGCTCACCGGTCATGCCCCGTGCAAAAATCTGTTTCACCGAAGCCGGGATCTGATTGTCAATTCCATATTTTTCAATAAGCTTCCAGCCGTCGAGATAGGTTGTCGGGTCCCCGCAGGTAACGCCGGAAGCGATACTGGACAAGGCGTCGCCAACCACATCGGAGAGGATGAAATTGACCGACCGGGCCGGCGCCAGCCGCTCGATCAGCCGACCGCCCTTGATCATCGACAGATGCTTGCGTATACAATTGATCTCTTCGATATCGGCCCCGCAGGAGAGCAGCAGGCTGGTGGTTTTCTGCTTGTCCTCCAGGCTCAGGGTATGGGTGCCGTCGACATCGGTCCAGCTCAGCGGAAATGGAATAAGCGCCGAACCGCCGCCGGAGATAAGCGAGATAACCAGGGTCGATGCATCCGCCTGATCGGCAATGGTGAGTATCTTTTCAGCCCCGCGGCGGCCGTTTTCATCAGGTACCGGGTGATCGGCTTCGACGATTTCAATTGTTCTCAGCTTCTCGACATGACCATATTTGACCACGATGATACCGCCATCGAGCTGGTCACCCAGAATCTGTTCCATGGCCAGCGCCATCGGCGCCGTAGCCTTACCGGCACCGATAATGAAAATCTTGCGGTATTGACTGAGATCGATGCGATAACGGTAGTCGTCAAGCTCGACGTGCAGCACACCGGCGTCGACCCGAACGTGGTCGATCAACATTTTATACGGATCGACCCGGTCCAGACCGGCCTGAAAAATTGCCGTCAGGTCGTCTCTTCTGGCTGAAAACATGGTGAACTCCCTGTTTGACTTCTTCCACCTGAATATACCCGGCCATTATAGCGCCAAATAATTCCTTTAGCCAGTTTTTGAATCTCTCAGACTACTATCGCCGCTCTCCAAAAACCCAGCAATGTTCTTCACTTTCACCGTTGAATACGGTAGAGTAGGCAGCACCAGCACACGTTCCCAGCCCATTCAGCGCCGGCCGCAGCCACTTCGCAAACGATGGATATCGCCTATTACATGCCGTTCAAGCCTCCGGAACATCAAAATCCGTCCGGGGACCTGATTACCGGCCGGGAACTGCGTGATTTTCTGGTGAACCTGGGTCACCGGCTCGAACTCGCCAGCAGCATAAGGAGCAGATGGATCTATTGGAAGCCGTGGGGTTATCTGAAAATCAGGAAGGAACGCGCACACGTTTGTGCAGCGCTGCGCTCGAATCCAACCGATCTCTGGCTTACCTATCACAGCTATTACAAGGCCCCGGATCTCCTGGGTCCAGCCTGCTGCCGGAGCCTGCAGATCCCCTACGTGATTTTTCAGGGCATCTATTCAACCAAGCGCAGACGAAATCTGAAAACCCTGCCTGGTTTTCTGCTCAACCGCGCCGCTCTTTTATCTGCCGACCTGGTGGTGACGAACAAACAGAAGGATAAAAAGAATCTGCTTCGCCTGCTGCCCGATAAACGGGTGCTCTATGTGGCACCCGGGCTGCGTCCGGAGCAGTTTGCATTCGACGGCGGGGCGCGAAAGCAGCTCAGAGAAGCCTGGAATGGAGTCAATACACCGGTGATTCTCTGCACCGCAATGCTCAGGCCCGGGGTAAAAACCACGGGCATCAGGCAACTTATCAGCAGTTGTCAGGAGCTGCAGAAATCGGGACAGGACTTTTTGCTGGTCATCGTCGGAGACGGTCGGAATCGGGCCGAACTGGAGCAACTTGCCAGCCGGAATCCGGGATCACGCTGTTTGTTTGCCGGCAAGGTACCCCGTCAGGAGTTGTACCGTTATTACAGCGCTGCCGATCTTTTCGCTTTTCCCGGAATCGAGGAGTCGCTCGGTATGGTCTACCTCGAGGCCCAGTCGGCCGGATTACCCGTCGTCGCCTTTCGGGACTGGGGAGCATCAGAGGCGGTACTCGACGGCCATACCGGACTGCTGACTCCCGCCGCTCAGCCGGAGCTGTTCACCCAGGCAATAGGAACACTGCTGGGCGATGCAGATCTGAGAAATAAGCTGGGCCGCCAGGCCCTCGAACACGTCAGTAAAAATCATGACCTGGAGAAAAATTATCGCTTTCTTGACAAGCACCTGCACGACACAGTCCAGCATAAACGATAAAACGGCTGAGCATCATATTTCTGCCGAACCGCTTTCCTTCTTTTCTGCTTGGCGTCATGCTGCTCCAGCTGGATATTGGAGAATAAATTCAGCATCGTATCATTATTCATGAGAACTCACCTTCTCTCTTTGTCCGCTGCTTTGCTTGTCATCATGCAGCCCCAGCGGGCCTTTGCCGCCTCGACAGGCACCGATATCGACTGGTTCGTTCTGGTCATGGAACTGCTGGGGGGATTGGCCCTGTTTCTTGCAGGCCTTGACCAGCTCGCGGAAGGTCTGAAAAAGGCCGCCGGCAGCACGCTCAAGATGATGCTGGCAAAACTCACTACGAACCGCATCACCGGTGCGCTTACCGGGGCGGTGGTGACCGGTATCTTGAATTCTTCGTCGATCACCACGGTACTGGTGGTCGGCTTCGTGACCGCCGGCGTTATGACCCTGCCCCAATCCGTGGGTGTCATCATGGGCGCCAACATCGGCTCTACGGTAACGGCCCAGATCCTGGCCTTCAACGTTTCAACCTATGCCCTGCTGCCGGTGGCCGTCGGCTTCTTTCTGATTTTCACCAACAAGAGTGAAAAGCTCAAATACGGCGGTATGATGATCATGGGTATGGGCCTGGTCTTCTTCGGCATGTCGGTGATGAGCGAGGCCATGACCCCGTTGCGCAGCTACGAGCCCTTTCTCGAGTTGCTGAAAAAAATGGAAAAACCGCTGCTCGGTATCCTGGCAGGCGCCGTCTTTACCGGCCTCGTCCAGTCCTCCGCAGCCACGGTCGGTATCGCCATCGCCCTGGCCAGCAAGGGCTTTCTGACCCTGGAGGCGGGTATTGCCCTGGCGCTGGGGGCAAATATCGGTACCTGCATAACCGCACTGCTGGCCGCCATCGGCAAGCCGCCGGAGGCGGTCCGGGCCGCTGCTGTCCACGTTTTTTTCAATATTGTTGGGGTCCTGCTCTGGTTCTTCTTCATTCCGCAACTGGCCGCTTTTGCCATATGGTTTTCTCCTGCGAATCCCGGTCTTGAGGGCAGCGTTCGGCTGGCCGCCGAAGTACCGCGCCAGATCGCCAATGCCAACACATTTTTCAACGTGGCCAACACCTGCATATTTCTCCCCTTTACCGCCGCTTTTGGCTGGCTCGCCACCAGGCTGGTGCCGGATCGGCCGCCCCCTCCCGGACCGATATTACCGGCCTTCCTGGATGCTTCCGTCCTCGAAGTACCGTCGCTTGCCCTCGAGCGGGTCCGCCAGGAACTGGCCCGGGTCAACGAGATCATTCTGCACATGTATCAGACAGCCGGTGCGGCGCTGAAAAACGATGATATCGGCATGATGCGGGCCCTGGTCCGGGAAGACGACAAGATCGATTTTCTGGAAACATCGTGCTTTATGTACCTGAGCAAAATCAGGCAGAAACCGCTCAGCTCTTCAGAAAGTCAGACCCACCAGCAGCTGATGGTTTCAACCGTTGCCCTTGAGCATCTGGCCGACGTCATCGAGACCGATCTGGTGGAACTCGGTATAGCGGCAATTCAGATTAATCACCGCCGCAGTGAAGAGACCAAAAAATTGACCACGGACCTCTTGTCCTGCGTGGAAAGATGCATTCTTTTGCTGGGTAGTGTTCTCAGAGAAAAGGACACGGTCGCCGCCAAGGAGATCCTCAACTGGGAGAGCACGATCGAATCGCTCCAGCAGGAGCTCATGATGCGCAAATCCAGCCGTCTGGGATCGACTGAAGAAGCGGCCCTGAGGACCGCCCGGATCGAAGTTTCGTTGTCTGACAAGCTGGTCAGGATGTACAGCCTGATCAAACGCATCACCGAAGAAAATGTCGAAACGGAAGTGCCGCTCTCATGAATCGGGCCTTGCCGCTGCATCAAAACGCTTCGTCGCCGGCCGGTGTTTATTTACCTGATCAGTTTTCTGACCGCTGAAGAGGCAGATACTCCGCCGCCGCTGCGATATAATTCGTGCTGCTTTTCAATTGACGGCAGATCGTAGAGATAATTGACCATCATCCCGAAAGACTGCTCGATTCCATTGTCGGACAGGTTGGCCGCCCAATTGATCTGTTTGACCTGAGCCCCGTTGGTCAGGTGGAAATGGGCCACCCGGTCCTCCACCTGGCTGCCCCGTCTGGCTTCGAGAAGGTAGGCAGCGCACAGGGGCAGCAGCAACTGTTGCAGCTTCTGGGCCAGTTCCCCCCGCTTGCCTTTTTTCTGGGTCGATGATAACAGCTCACCGGGGTTTTTCTCCTCGGCCATCAGTTCGAGTACCTTCTCGGCCTGAGTTCTAAGCTGCTCGGTTTTGGGATCGTCTCCTTCCTCAGAATCCGCCTGCCGTTCCAGCCATGAGGAAAATCCGGGGATCGGCGACAGGGTGGCGAAGTTCTTCAAGCCGGGCAGATCCGAAATCAAATCAGCCACCACCCGTTTGATCAGAAAATTGCCGAAACTCACCCCGGCCAGTCCTTCCTGGCAGTTGGATATCGAATAGAAGATGGCGGTATCGGCCTTTTCAAGCTCCGTCAGCGGTGCTTTTTCATCGAGCAGTTCGAGTATATCTGTCGAGATGCCGCTGACCAGTGCCACTTCAACGAAAATCAGCGGTTCTTCGGGCATGCTCGGGTGGAAGAAGGCATAGCAGCGCCGATCATCCTCGAGCCGGTTTTTCAGGTCTTTCCAGGATCTGATCTCGTGCACCGCCTCATATTCGATGAATTTCTCCAGCAGCGCCGCCGAGCTGTTCCAGGTGATGCGCTGCAGGTCGAGAAAACCGACATCGAACCAGGAGGCAAGCAGCCTGAACACATCTTTATCCAGGTCTTTCAGCGACTGATTGTCCCGGGCCCAGCGCATCAGTTCCGCCCGGAGGTCGACCAGGAATTTGACACCTCCCTGGAGCCCGTTGAACTGGCGCAGGATCTTCGCCCGCGGAGGCTCGAGAATGTTGACCAGTTCCCGTGTCAGACGCCGCTGTTCAGCTTCGTCTTCTGCTTCTCTTCGAGCCGAAATTACCGCTTCCACCGCCTCGTTATCGACATCGTATTCTTCCGCCAGCAGCGTCAGAAAGCGGCGGCGGCCGTTGGCGTTGAGCACCAGATAGGCCTCGCCCAGTTCGGCCGCCCGGGCCCGGGCCGAAACCTCACCGCCCTTGCCCTCGAGACAGCCGTCGATCTTGTTGCGTACCTTGCCAAGATCACCCTTGGGCAGGTTGACGCCGATAACGTCCTTCAAGGCTACCGGATCACCCAGCGGCCAGTATTCACGAATCAGCTTCCTGGTTCTGTCCCAGAACGGTTCCTGCGCTTCAGCCATATGTTCCTGCCGTATTCAATTTTTCTAACAAATTACCTGCGTTACAGAATACACTGGAGACGCTCTCAATTGCAAGGATCAGGGCAGATCATCGCAGCCGCCATAAGAAAAGGGCTCCACCCAAAAAGTGTGGAGCCCTTGAAAATGCAGATGGTGAGAAGGGTTAGAATTACAGCTGTTTCATCGCCCCCATGAAACCTCTGAGTTCGGCGCCGATGGCCTCGACGAAGGTGTAGCGGATCGCTTCGTTGACGTCGATCAGATCGAGATTATCAACGCCGCAGTCTTTGCGTTCGAGTCCTGCGCCGATCACATCGGTGTCGATCCCCTTCATGAAATCGGTAAGCAGCGGAACCGCCTGATGCGAGAAGAGGTAGCAGCCATATTCCGCCGTATCTGAAATAACGACATTCATCTCGTAGAGCTTCTTCCGGGCGATCAGGTTGGCGATCAGCGGAACCTCGTGCAGCGACTCGTAATAGGCCGACTCCTCCTTGATCCCCGAGTCGACCATCGTATCGAATGCCAGTTCGACACCGGCCTTGACGAAGGCGATCATCAGGATGCCGTTATCGAAATATTCCTGCTCGGTAATCTCCTGCTCGGTCGATTTGGACTGCTCGAACGCTGTTTCGCCGGTGGCCGCACGCCAGCCCAGCAGGTCGGCATCGTTGTTGGCCCAGTCTTCCATCATCGTTTTGGAAAAGGTGCCGGACATGATGTCGTCCATATGTTTTTCAAACAGCGGGGTGAGGATATTTTTCAACTCTTCTGAAAGAATGTGAGCCTTTATCTTGGCAGGGTTGGAGAGCCGGTCCATCATGTTGGTGATGCCGCCGTGCTTCAACGCTTCGGTAACGACTTCCCAGCCGTACTGGACCAGTTTAGAGGCATAGCCGGCGTCGATTCCTTTTTCGATCATCTTGTCGTAGCAGAGCAGAGAACCGGCCTGCAGCAGCCCGCAGAGAATCGTCTGCTCACCCATCAGGTCGGATTTGACCTCGGCCACAAAGGATGACTGGAGTACGCCGGCCCGGTCGCCGCCGGTACCGCAGGCGTAGGCCTTTGCAACTTCGAGGCCGATGCCGTTGGGGTCGTTCTCCCGGTGCACGGCGATCAGAGTCGGAATACCGAAACCGCGCACATACTCCTGGCGCAGCTCGGTGCCCGGTCCTTTCGGGGCAACCATGATGACGGTGATGTCGTCTCTGATCTGCATCCCTTCTTCGACGATATTGAAACCGTGCGAATAGGACAGGCAGGCACCCTCCTTCATCAGCGGCATGATGGCGGAGACAACAGCCGTGTGCTGCTTGTCCGGGGTCAGGTTTACCACCAGGTCTGCCGTGGGAATCAGTTCTTCGTGGGTGCCGGCGGTAAAACCCTGTTCAGTCGCATTTTTCCAGGACTGGCGCTTCTCACTGATCGCCGCTTCCCGCAGTGCGTAAGAGACATCGAGGCCCGAATCGCGCAGATTGAGGCCCTGGTTGAGGCCCTGGGCACCGCAGCCGACAATGACGATCTTTTTGCCCCTGAGGGCTTCTACACCGTTGAATTCGTCACTTTCCATAAAGCGGCACTGGCTCAGCTCTTCAATCTGCAGGCGCAGCGGCAATGAGTTAAAGTAATTTTCTGCCATGACCTATCTCCTTTTTTTTATGTTCTTTTTTTATATTTGTTGCTGAATAGCAATGACACATTGCTTATAGAACCAATGTTTTATTGCGTCAAGTGATTTATTTGTGATACTGTGTTGCATATATTGCAACAATGTGTTCGACACGTTGCACCATACTACCTATGCCAACCTATGGATATTCGCTCACTCAAACTTTTTCTGCACCTCTCCTCGACCCTGCATTTCGGCCGCACCAGCAGGGCCTGCAACATAACCCGTTCAGGCCTTACCAGAACCATTCAGCGGCTGGAACATGAACTCGGCGAGCAGCTTTTCTTCAGAAACAATCGCTCGGTCCGCCTTACCGAAAACGGCACCCTGTTCAGGGAGTATGCAGCCGACGTTATCCAACGGTATCGCGGTCTGCAAAACAGGATCAGCGCAGAAAACCCGCTGCGCGGCGAATTATCGATCTATTGCTCGGTCACCGCAATTCTTTCGATCCTGCCGGAGATCATCAACGATTTCCGGCTTGACTATCCCGATATTCATCTCAAATTGTCCACCGGGGATGCGGCCATGGCCCTGCCCCGCCTGGAAAACGGCGAGGCGGATCTGACCGTTGCCGCCCTGCCCGAATATGTTCCGTCATCCATTCGTTTTCTGAAACTGCTCCGGACCCCGCTGATATTCATCGGCCCGCGCAGCCCGGACAGCGACACCTTCAGCACCTTCGAGGAGTGGCTGCAGAACGGGGTAATCATGCCGGAACGGGGGCTGAGCAGGGTGCGGTGCGAACGCTGGTTTCACGACAAGCAGATCAGCCCGCAGATCAATTCCTATGTGGCCGGAAACGAGGCCATGATTGCGCTGGTGGCGATGGGCTGCGGCATCGGGGTCGTACCCAGGCTGGTCCTGGAAAACTCACCACTGCAGAACCGGGTCGCCATCATCGATACAGCGCCGGCGCTGGCACCCTTCGATGTCGGCATCTGTACGACCAAAAGCGGCTTTGATACCCCGATCATCAAAGCCTTCTGGCGCATCGTCGAGTTGAAACTTTCAGCAGAGAACGGAGAACATCATGAGTACGATTCTTATAACCAATGACGACGGAATTCACAGCCCCGGCCTGAAAGCGCTCAGGGAAGCACTCTCACCCTTGGGAAGAGTGGTCACCGTGGCTCCGGACCGGGACAACTCGGCCATATCCCATGCCCTGACCATGAACCGCCCCCTGCGCCTGACCGAACTCGATGAGGACATCTACACCCTGGACGGCACTCCGACCGACTGCGTGGCGGTCGCTCTGGGCAAGGTATTCGACCATCCGCCCGATCTGCTCGTTTCAGGCATCAATAACGGCCCCAATATCGGCGACGACATCACCTATTCCGGCACCGTCTCGGCAGCGATTGAAGGAACGATGTATGCCGTTACCTCGATGGCGGTGTCGATGGCCGGAGAGATGCCGCTCGATTTTTCAAAGGGCGCGGCCATTATCCGCAGGCTGGCAGGGATGATTATCGACCGGGGGCTGCCGGCCGATACCCTGATGAACGTGAATATCCCCGACATCGAGGAGTTCAAGGGGGTAAAAGTAACCCGGCAGGGCCGCAGAATCTGGAAACAGGCACTGCAGGAGGTCACCGACCCCTGGGGCAGGGCGCATTACTGGATCGGCGGCGGCACCCCGCTGCTGGACAGCGGCCCGGATACCGATGTATTTGCGATCAGCGAGGGCTTCGTATCGATTTCACCGATTCACCTCGACCTCACCAACCATGAAGGCATCATCGTCTTCAGGGACGATCTGAAGCTGGAGGAGATGTCCGGCTCAGCGGACAAACAGGGATGATCGACTCAGCATATTCATTGCTGAACTATGCCATCCTGCCGGGGCGGATCACCCTGCAGATCAGTTGCGGCGACCCTGCAGCCGCTTGTGCCAGACAGTCATGCTCTCGATCCTGCCGCTTATCTGCGTATTGTCTTTGAGCAGGCCGGCATAGTGGTAACCGCGCTTCTTGAAGACCATATTCATGCCGTATGACCCGGCCCGGGCTATGGTAAAAGCGGTTACCATGCCATCGGACTCGAGCTCGCGCTCCATGCGGGCCAACAGTGACGTCGCCAGCCCCTGCTTTCTCCAGTCAGGGGCGGTGGCAAAATCCGTCATCTCGGTATAGTTGTGTCTGCGGCTCGATTCCGCGGCGGCAGCGGCAATAATCTTTTTGCTGCTTCGTATACAGAAGTAGAAAACATTTTCCCGCATCATTTTTTCCAGATAGGCCGGTTCAAAGATCGGAAACGGGTAGCTGACAAATGTCTGCTGGTAGAACAATGCCAGTTCTTCGGCGTCGATGGCTGAACATTTTTCGACGGGCAGCCTTATATCTTTGTCTGTCTCATCGACACGCTGAGGCAGTGTCTGCGACACGATTCTTCTCAGAGCGGTATGGTTTTCTTCCGGCTCATTCCTTTCGGAGAAGAATTTTCCGACAAAATAACAGTCCGTTTCGCCTGAAAAGAAACATGCTATTTTCGCTTCCTTAATAAATCCCGCGGCCTGAAACGTTTCCCAGCTTGACGTCGGTATCTTGGCCAGAATTTTCCGGTAATTCTGCCGGCGCGCGAGCGCTTCCAGTTCGACCAGCAAACCATCTTCAGCACCGGTATCCAGATGTATGACATAGATCCGGTCATTATATTTTCCGTGCTGGATCAGCGATCCATGGATTGTTTCTATGGTGTCGTACATGCAAGGAGGACTGTGGTGTGCGTCTTTCAAAAATCGCGGTAGACAATGGTGCCGTTAAAAATCGTCATCTCCACGCTGGAGCCACGTATTTCATCTGCCGATCCGCTGATAAAATCACGGCTGAAAACGGCGAGATCAGCCTTTTTATGAAGATCGACTGTGCCCAGATCGACGGCGCCGTGCACCCGGGCCGGAACCGATGTGTAGGCACTGACCGCCTCTGCCGTCTCAACAGCGGCTTCGGGGTACCAGCCGGTCAATGGTGTGCCATCCGTGCGCTTTCTGGTAACAGCGGCATGTATGCCCAGCAGCGGGTCAGGGTTGCAGACCGGGCAATCGGAGCTGAACATGAGCGGACGCCCCGTATCCAGAAGAGCACGAAACCCATATGCATACTGACCCCGCTCTCCGAGTACAGCATCGATGAGGTCGATATCGAGGAGCAGGTTTGCCGGCGTCACGCCCAGAGCGACCGGCAAGGTGCGGAGACGCTCGACATCCTCCGGGCGTATGGTCTGCAGGTGCTCGAGGCGATGGGGATAAGCCGGCTTCAGCCCGCCCTGCGGAGCGGCTTTTTCCTGTAATTGCTCAAATATCCCGATTACCTCTCTGTTCGCCCTGTCGCCGATGGCATGCACCATGACCGAGAGGCCGGCCCTGTCCGCCTTGGCAATCTCTTCAGCGAGAACGTCCATGTCCAGCATGGCCATACCGTGGTCGGCATCGATATACGGCTCGATCATCCAGGCGGTGCGGGCGCCCACCCCGCCGTCGGAAAAAAATTTAACATGGCCGAGACGCAGCCGTTCATTGCCGAAACCGGATTGAAGTCCCAGATCGATGAGTTCATCGAGTCGATTGCCGGGCAGGGTGACCCAGCTCCGCAGCCCCAGCCTGCCGGCCTTGTCAAGCTCATGAAACGCCTGCAGAGCCCGGCTGCCGTCATTGTCGTCCATCAGGCGAATGTCGTGGATACCGGTTATACCGATCCGGTACAGGGCCTGAATCGCTTCCTCGTAGGCTGCAACAACCGCGGCCATCTCGGCCGGCGCAATCGCGTCCCGGACGAGGTTGATAGCAAGTTCCCGCAAAACTCCTGTCGGTTCTCCGTTGCTTTCCCGCTCAATTTTTCCCCGGGGGGGATCCGGGGTCTGCCTGTCGATGGACGCTTCAGCCAAGGCTCGCGAGTTTGCAACCGCCAGGTGGAGGTCGCAGCGCCACAGCAGGAGCGGATGATCGGGGGCCGCCTGGTCCAGATCTTTTTTTGTCGGAATCCTTTTTTCCGGCCAGCTGGTTTCATTCCAGCCCTGGCCGATTATCCAACCAAGGACCGGAATACCGGCGGCTCGCCGAGCAACGCAGTCAAGCAGTTCATCGAGGCTCGCGACGGTGTCGAGATGCAGGTCCCGGCGTTTCATTGCCCATTCATGAAAATGGATATGGGTATCGATAAACCCGGGCAGAACCAGCCTGCCGCCGAGATCGACGATCTTCGTCCCGGCATTGGCCAGCGTTTTCAGATCATCGGTGCTGCCTAGTGCCGCGATACTCCCATTTTGTATGGCCAGGCTTTGCCTGGGAAGCCCGTTAATGATCCCGTTCTGGAGAATGAGTTGCGGAGAAAATGATACAACGGGAACTGTCATAGCAGAAACCCCTGCGGAAACGGATCGAGGCCGTCGACCGCAAACTGGTGGCGGCCGGTCATCCGGGCACTGCCTTCAACTCGTGCGATTACAGCAGGGTATGCTCCGATAGGATCCGTTTCCCTTACCGAGCCGCGAAAACAGGTGCCAAGCAGACTGTAATTGCTGTATTCCATGCCGGGAGCAAGATGTCCCCGGTGGTGGAGAAGCGTCATCTTGGCGCTGGTCCCTGTCCCGCAGGGAGAACGATCCATATGTGATGCCCCGTAAATAACCACGCTCTGCCCGCTGCCGGATGCCCTATCCTCGGTGTAGAACTCGACAACGTCGATGGTCTTCACTTCAGGGCGTTGCGGATGATGGACACTGAGCTGCCGGTTTGCCGCCTCGATGATCTCCATTCCCAAATCGGTCAGGGCCCGGGTTTGTTCCGCCGCCAGGGGGATGTTTATCTCTTTGGCCGCAACCATGACAAAAAATCCGCCAACACAGACTAGATCGACGCTGATTGTCCCATGACCGGGCAGGTTGAGCCGCTGACCGCTGCCCAGAACAAAGGAAGGGACCATATCCAGGGCCACGGACATGACCCGGCCGCCGCTGACGGACGCCTCTGCTTCGACAAGCCCGGATGGCGTATCGACGCCGATGACCGCCTTCCCGTCAGCGACCGACAGCGCCCCGGTTTCAATCAGTGTGGTAACGGCGCCGATTGTTGCGTGACCGCATAAATAGGGATAGCGCTGGGCGTCCATGTAGATCAGGCCGAAATGGGCCTGATCACTGACGGGTTCGGTAACCAGCGCTGCAAACATATCCCGGTGTCCCCGCGGTTCCCGGGTCAACAGCAGCCGCAGGTGATCGAAATCCCGGGCGAACTCGGCCCGTTTCTTCTGCATGGTCTCCCCGCGCGGCTCATCGATACCGCCGACAATCAGCCGGGTCGGCTCGCCCTGGGTGTGAGAGTCGACCGTGACGATGCAGTCGCTGAAGCAATTCCGGAAGCCCTGGTCTATGCGGTCCAGCCGTATCACGCAGCTACCCTCTCTATGAGTGCCCTGATTCGTCGTGCTGCTCTTCCGGGAGGAGATGGCAGTGATGGGGTGAGACCTGCACACACACCTCATCACCGATCTGGTAGATCCGGGTTCTCATCATCGATATGACATGTATCTCGCGCTCATCCGCGAGCCTGATAAAATAGCTCACTTCACCGCCCATATAGCTTCTGTCGATGATGCGTCCCTGAAAATAGTTGGACTGTTCTTCAGGCGAGAATTCTTCGGGTAGACAGACATCGAATCTCTGGGCCCGAACGACCAGTTCGACCCGGTCATTTTCCTGAAACGATCCGCTGTTGAGCGCCAGCAGATGTTCCCCGGTTGCAATCCTGACGGTGACATGATTTTTATCCACCGCGACGACCTGTCCCGGGATAAAGTTGGAGTGTCCGAGAAAATCGGCGACGAAATGGTTGACCGGCTGGTTGTATACCGATTCCGGCCCGCCTTCCTGCTGTTTCCGCCCCTCTTTCATGACCAGGATTTTATGCGACATGCAGAGAGCCTCACGCTGGTCATGGGTGACGAATATGGTGGTAATGCCCAGCTCCTGCTGAATATTATCGATCTCCCGGCGCATCTCTTCACGGAGATTTTCATCAAGGGCCGAGAGCGGTTCATCCATGAGCAGTACATCAGGTTCGATCACAATCGCCCGCGCCAGCGCAATCCTCTGCTGCTGGCCGCCGGAGAGCTGGCTCGGCATACGCTTTTCGACCCCGGGCAGACGGACGATCTGAAGAGCCCTGGCAACCTTGTTCGCCATCTCCTTTTTGGGAATATTGCGGTACTTGAGCCCGAAAGCCACGTTGTCATATATCGTCTTGTGGGGAAACAGCGCGTAGTTCTGAAAGATCATGCCCAGATTGCGCTTATGGATGGGGATATCGTTGACCCGGACGCCCTTGATGTAAATATCGCCCTCGGTCGGTTCCTCCAGCCCGGCCAGCATCCGCAGCAGGGTTGTTTTCCCGCACCCCGACGGGCCGAGCAGGGTTACGAGGTGGCCCTCTTCTATGTCCAGATTCATTTTCTCCACGGCCACCACGTCCCCAAAACGTTTGTAAATGCCCTTGAATTGGACCATGGGCTGCTGTTTGCTGCCTTCCACTGTGCGTTCCCCGTTTCCTGGTAAAATCCGTAACGGGGGCAGTCATCAGGATGAGATGCCCCCGTTATCCCCTCTATTCCCGTTATATATTTTGCTCGCTGTCTGAATTGTGCTGAGACAGCCGGACTCATGATGCAGGCTGTCTGCGATCAGCTGCCGGCTTTTATCCTGTCCCATTTTTCGGTCCATTCCACCTGGTTACCATTCCAGTAAGCCGGATTGGCAAAGAGGTAGCCTTCCAGCTTTCCGGTCGGGTCATAGGCCGGCATTTTGGCGATTTTTTCAGTCAGCTCCACCTTGGTCGGATCCAGGCTCGGCGGATAGTTCTGCCCTTCGGCCACGGCGATCGCGGCCGCCGGTTCGAGCATGAAATTGAGCAGCTGCTGGGCGATCTCCAGATCGGTATCCTTGAGGACGTAGAGGTATTCCATCCAGGAATAGGTTCCTTCAGGGGAGAGATAGCCGATGGGATGTCCTTCCTGCTGCAGCGCCGCGACCCTTCCGGACCAGGCGACCGTTGCATAGATTTCCCCATTGGCCAGCAGGCTCATCAGTTCCGCTCCGGAGCTCCAGTATTTTTTCATCAGGTCACGCTGTTCGCGGAGCGCGTCCCAGACGGCGTCCAGGTCCTTGATGTCGTTCGGGCTCTGACCGGTGTGCAGGGCCGCATACCACATATTGGTTCTGAAGTCCCCTTCCCAGCTACCCAGCTTACCCTTCAGCTCCTTGTCCCAGAGCAGGGAGGCGCCGAGTTTTTCCGCCTTTTCCTTGCTAATTTGCTCGGTGTTGTAGGCGATCCCCGTCTGTCCGAGGTCATAGGGTACGGCCGAGAGGGTGCCGTTGGTTATTTCCTTGAGCGGCGTGATCATCGACTCCATCACATTCTTTAGATTAGGAATTTTGGTCTCGTCGAGGACGCTGCTGAATCCCAGATCCGTATAACGCGCATAATCGAATACCGCACTCAGGTGGGCGATATTGAATTCACCTCCAGGAGGATACGACGCCTTGACACGGGTTAAAAACGAGTTCATGTCACCGAACTCACCGTCGATGACCTCTATACCGGTTTTCTCCGTAAACGGTTTGAAAGCGTGCTCCCGAAAGGCTTCAGAGACATTGCCCCCCCAGCCGTCGAAGCGGATCGACTGTGCCGACCAGGCCTCACGGACAGCGCCGCCGAACGGTGAGCCCAGCAGGCCGATGGAGGCGCCCGCCATGCTCAGATATTTGATGAAGCGGCGCCGACTGATAGTACCTTCCTGGTAAGCTTCATAGACTCGATCCAGTTTCTTTTTCGTGACGATACTCATGGGTATTCTCCTTTTTGAATTCTGGTTTAACCCCGTGCCTTGGACAACCTGCGAGAGAGGTAGCCGGCAAGGAGCGGCGTGGCAATGGTCAGGACAATCATTACCGTGCCTAGAGCATTTATTTCCGGGCTGATCGAATTCCTCAGCATACTGAATATCTTTACGGGTACTGTCTGGTTCTCGGCGGTAGCCCAGAACAGGGTCGCGGTGATGTCGTCAAACGAGATGGTGAAGGCGAACAGGGCGCCGGCAAGCACGGCCGGCAGCAGAAGCGGCAGGGTAATTTCCCTAAAGGTCTGGAATGGGCTGGCGCCAAGGGATCTGGCTGCCTCTTCATACTCTTTTTTGATGCCGACCAGCCGGGCCTGAACGATCAGCAGCACATAGGGCAGGGTCAGCACCACATGACCCATGAGCAGCAGACCGAAACTTTTGGGCTGCTGCAGGAAGCGCAGAAACAGCAGGAGCGCGACCCCGAGTATAACCTCAGGTATCATGATCGGCGAGAGCAGCAGCGTGTTCAGGGTATTCTTGCCGGGAAATTCGTAACGGATAAATGCCAGGGCCGCCATGATGCCGATTGTCGTCGAGATAACGGCGGTAAGACTGCCCAGTATCAGCGAGTTCTTGAAGGCCTCCAGGATCGATTCGTTCTGCGCCAGTTTGACGAACCAGCGCAGGCTGAACCCTTCCATCGGGAAAATGCCGAACTGTTTCGGGTTGAACGACAGCACGATGACCACGACGATCGGCGCGAACAAAAACAGATAAACCAGCAGCGTGTATATCCGTATCAGGTTCCATCCAAGAGAGAATCGTGGCATCGATTATTTCCCCTCAAAGCTCTTGAAAATCTGGTTGATGCCCATGTAGCGGTTGTATGTCCAGACGATGACAAACAGCAGGGCGAGCAGGATGACGCTGATGGCCGAGCCGAACGGCCAGTCCAGCGTATTGATGACCCGCTTGAAGATGAGGTTGGCAATCATGTCGTTACCGGGGCCTCCCAGGATCATCGGGGGCAGATATGTTCCCGCGGTCAGGACGAAAACCAGCAGGCTTCCGGCACTGACCCCGGGCAGGCTGAGCGGCAGCGTCACCTCCCTGAAGGCCTGCCACTCGGTACAGCCCATGCTTCGGGCCGCTTCCAGAAGGCTTTTGTCGATTCCCTCGAGACTGACATAGATATTGAGTACCATAAAGGGCAGCAGATACATCAGCAGCCCCATCAGGACGGTAAATTCATTGTAGAGCATGGAGATCGGCTCATCGATGATGCCGGAGAGCAGCAGAAAGTGGTTGATCAGACCGGAGTCGCCCATGATGTTGATCCAGCTCATCGTGCGGATGATGAAGCTCACCCAGAACGGCAGCATGATGAGCAGCAGGAAGAGCTTTTTGTAGCGGCTGGTGCTGCGATAAAAATAGTAGGCCGGAATATAGCCCATGGCCACACAGAGTATCACGGTCTCAAAAGATATGCGGATGGTCCTGAGCAGAATTCCGGGGTAGAAGAAGTCCTCGAAAAACTTTGCGTAGTTGCCGAACTGAAAAGCCGGAATATCAGCACCGCTCGGGGCCCGGAGCCAGAAGCTGTAGACGATCACGAAACAGACCGGGATTACCAGCAGCAGAAATACCGCCGTCAATGAGGGGGCGAGCAGGGCCAGCGGTTTCCAGTTACGGGATTTGCGGGAGTTCATGCTCCTCCCCCGATAGTGACGCGGACGATTCCGGGTTCCGTTTTTTTCTGATCGTATACGTGCAGCGCCATGGACCTGCCTGTTGGTTTGCTGGTTCCTTTATTTACCATGCTGGTTGAGAATGATCTGCGGCGAGATGAACTCGGACAAGCGCTGGGCGGTCTCGATAATCAGGCCTGAATATTTCTCCCGTATCTCTTCTCCATTGTGCTGCATAACCGAAAAGTCAAACGATACGGCCCCCACCCCGGCGCCGCTGATCGGGTCGAATATGGGAGCGGCAATCGCCAGCAGTCCGGGAAGATATTCTTCCGTCGTTGTCGCATAACCCTGTTGCTGCGCCTCGATTATCTCGTCGAGCAGCACGTCTTTATCCGTAATCGTCTTCTCCGTTCGGGGCGTGAGTGTCATGGTCTTAAGTTTTTCGATCAGTTCTTCTCGCGGCAGGGTGGAGAGAAACGCCTTTCCCAGAGCAGTATTGTGAAAAGAATCCGTTGTTGAGTCAGGCAGGCGGTAAGTGAAGGTCTCTTCCGCCTCTCTGTTGTAGATTCTCATCAGGTTGTTGCCAACGGCAAAGGCAACCTCGATGCTGAAGTTGCCGCGGCGGTGCACGTCATCCACCACTTCTCTGATCAGCCTCAGGTGGTCGGCCGCCTTGAGCAGGTTGTTACAGAAGAGCAGGCACATGGAGGACGGCCTGATCTCCTTTGTCCTCGAGTCTTTTACCAGGTACCCCATTTCGACAAGGGTATTGATGTAGCGATAGGTCGAGGTCATGTTCAGATCCAGTTTCCTGGCAACCTCGCTCTGGTTCAGAAACCTGGTGGTACCGTCGAACATGGAAAGGATCTTGAGACCCTTCTCGAGGGATTTTGAAAAATAGTCTTTTCCTTTTGACATTCACATACCGGATAAGTACTATCCCACTAATATGGGAACCCGTTTACTATTATAGTTAACATTGCAGATTTCCTCAGGAATGTAAACGGATTATTTTATGGGTAGCCTTATTTCTTTGAATTTCACCCGTGGTTCGAGCCTTATGACCGATTCCGAAAAAACACACGCCATTGTTTTCAGACATTCGGCTGAAACAAGAGAGGCGCACCTTTCAGAACTGATAGAGAATGTCACGCTCTTTCTCGATCAGATGGGAACCGCTCAATTTACCGGCGAGCGACTTTTCCCAGTTAATCGGGAACGGGAGCGGCTCAGGAAAATTCACCAGGCTGCTGGAAGCCTGCGGCTACAGCGATAATGCTGACGGCTTTTTTCAGGAACTGCTGGAAAAACTGGGTGCTGCCGACGGCACCGGAAAAATTACTCTCGGCGCCATCGAAATTCCGCACATGCTGCTTGTCTCTCTGCTTGAAATCCTGCTGCCCGGGCATGGATTCAGGTCCATCACCAGTGTTGAAGCCCTGGAAAAGGCGGCCAATATTGGCGTCCCCGAAGAAGACCGGGAAGACATGCAGAAAGTGCTGGAGACCTATCCGGTCAGATTGTCCATGCACACCATTCGCCAGATGCGGGTTTCAAAAGACGTTGCCTACCAGTATCTGCCGTTTACCGAGGAACTCGACCCTGTGGGCCACACCAATACATGGATCGGGCAGTTCCACCAGGGGTTGCTGGAACAGATGTACCAGAATCGGGTGATCTTTCTTCTGCATATGGAGTGCCCGGTTTATTGCCGCTTCTGTTTCAGGAAGCACAAGGAATCGAGAAACGAGACCAACCCCACAGCAGAGGATGTGGCCGCGGCTGTCGAACATGTCAGAAACTCACCGGATATCAAGGAAATCGTCATCACCGGCGGCGACCCCTTCATGAGCCGGATCAATATGGCGACCGCCATAGACAGCCTGATGGAAATAGAACATGTGCAGAACCTGCGGCTGGCAACCCGTTCCGTGGCCTACTACCCCGATCTCTTCCTGGCAGATGATGAAAAGTTGCTCAGCTACCTGAAACGCAAAAATCTCGAACTGCAGGAGAAGGGCAAGCGCATCGAGCTGGCCACCCATTTCATCCATCCCGACGAGATTTCCCCGCAAAGCCTGCGCATCATCACCGACCTGGTCAGAAACGGGGTCAGCGTCTACATCCAGACCCCGTTTCTGGACGGCTGCAACGATCAGGGGCCGGAACTGGCACGGCTTTTCAGTCTTCTCCGCGGGGCGGGGGCGGAACTGCACTATATCTATATCCCCTGCAGCCCGATCCACGGCAACAGTATTTACTGGTCGCCGATATCCAAAGGCCATAGTGCCGCAGCCTACCTGCGGGCGCATCTATCGGACCGGATCATGCCCCGCATCTGCACGGCGACGCCGATCGGCAAAATGGACTGGCACACCAGCGGCTGGGCGGTGGAGCCGGTCGCCGAAAACGACAATTTCATCTGGATCAGAAGCCCCTACACTCCCGAATATTTTAAAAATTTTGCGCCGCTGGCAAATGAACTCGAGAACATCAGGGTGAACGAAGAGGGGACGATCGATATCCAGTACATGGCCAAGATCGGAGACCCGTCACTCTTTCTGGGACCTCGCCCGGCCCGGCCGGCCAAAGTTATCAAAGATCCCGATATCCCGCCCTCGCTCCATGACATGATAGAAGAAAGCGAGGCACTCTCAGCGTCCATCGTCCCGACCGGCAGTACCTCGATTTCCCGCGTGCATGAAACCCGGGTCGAGGTGGAAGCGGACATAACCGATGAGGAGCTTGAATATATTGGCGGCGACGGCCGAATTACCGATGTTGTCGTCTATTCCCGCCCGGATACGATCAGCGATCTGACGACGGTCAGGACCTTGGCCGCAAAGCTGAAAACCATTCCCCAGGTGAACTGTTTACGCCTGCGCAGCCTCGCTTTTCAACACAGTCCGCAGCTCTTTACCCTGCAGGCCGTCGATCTTCTGGCGGATATAAACAGCCTGACCCTGGTCAACCCCCTGCGGGTCGAGATCGAGACCCAGTTCCTTGGCGCTGAAGAAATCAGCGACGAGCATGTGCGCCTGACCCGCCGGCTTCGCAATTGCGGTATCACGGTATACAACAACACCCCGATTCTGGGGAACATCAATGACAGTGCCGATCGCATTCACGCTCTCGCCTACCGCTGCCGGGAAGCCGGTATCGAGTTCCACCACTGTTATTGTGCCGGCCTGCCGCTACAGGATCACTGGAATCAGGACAACCCCGTCGCCCTCTACGACGTGGTCGATATCGCCACCACCGTCCGGCGGGAAGGCAGCGGCCGCGAGATTCCCCGCTATATCATCAAAACAATGCTTGGTGAGGTGGATTTTGGACTGACATCATCGATTCAGGGAAGTGGGCAGGAACTCACGGTTAAACTGACCCCCTATGACATCGACTACTATCGTGCCCTTGCCCCTGATTTCGACTGGCCCCGGGAAGTGATAGTCGAGAGCGACGGCAGACCGCAGCTGCCGCTCACCGGGCTTCTAAAAACAACCTCGCACCCATTATCATAATTAAGGATCATACCAGAGAGAATCGATGTATTATCCATACATTGTGTACAACAGTAAAGTTGAACTTTACCCGATTTTCCCCGATATCAGAGATGAGCCTTATATCGCCGACATGTCTCCCGGCAGCCAGCTGTTGAAAGGACTGGACCCGCGCGACCAGAAAACGTTCCAGGCAGTGCTTGAAAAAGAGATGGGTGACAGATTCAGCTGGGGAATATCCTCCTACCTGGAGAGACGTGACACGCTCCTCGGCGACTGCCCCCAGATGGTTGCGGAGCAGCGCTTCATTCATCTTGGAGTGGACATCATCGTCGGACTGGGAATGAAGCTCCACGCACCGCTCGACTCAACCGTTGCCGAATGCGGCTATGAAAGCGGTGAAGGCAACTATGGCGGCTATGTTCTCCTGCGTCACCAAAGCCCTCATTTTAAACCGTTCTACAGCCTCTACGGCCACCTCGGCAAAGATTCACTGCCTGCCAGAGGGACCGTTGTGCCCGGCGGAAACGCTTTTGCCCAAATCGGCGATTTTCATGAAAACGGGAACTGGTTTTACCACACCCACCTTCAGGTCATAACCGAACAGGGTCTGGAGGAGGGTTATCTCTCAAAAGGCTACTGCAGCGTCAAGGATCTGACCAGGATGGACTCGCTCTGCCCTTCCCCGCTGCACTTGTTTGTTGTTCCACGCTGATAATTCGGCGAGCTGGGTAAGCGGTACCAGCAAAGATTTTGCGGATACGCTGTTGAGATAAGAAAACGGGCCTCGGCATAATCCATAGCGCCGGGGCCCGCTCAATATGAGCTGGACATCACCTATCCAGCGGCATTATTTCTTGTTGCCGTTGCCTCCTTTGTTTCCGTTATTACCGCCATTATTGCCATTGTTATTACGCTGTTACTTTATTTCCATTGCTGTTGCTCTTTCCGCTCGAGTTTCCGTTATTATTGCTTTTCCCGCTTTTATTGCTGTTGCCGTTGTTGCTCGTCGACCTGGCAGAGGCAGCCGTCTGAGCTTTTCCGCCTGATCCTTTATTGCCGGAATTTCCGACGCTGGAGTTGTTCTTGCCGTTATTGCTGTTTCCGTTGCCCACGCCGCTCCCGCGGGCATCTTGACCGGCAGCACCACTGGTCTGAACGAGCCCGTACTGTTTCTTGTTGCCTTGTTTGCTGTTGTCTTTTGTGTTGAAGTCCTGATCATTGTTCCAGCCGGTTCTGATATTTCTCCTGGTCGCCTCGGCTATCTCTTCCTCCAGCACCATTTCATTCACTGCTGGGCCTGAAGGTATAACTTCATCATCGACAGAGGGAGGTACATTGTGTTTCCACTTATTGCCTCGCCCGCTGTGACTGGGGTGCAGTGCGAGCCTCTTTTTCGCTATGACGCCCCAGCCGAGCTTCTCCACATAGCGCATCTCATGTATATCCTGAAGTTTTTGCCCTGTAATATCTGCAACCTCGGCCTCCAGTGCTTTTTCGTATTCTGTCTGGTAGGCATTGGGAAAATCCGGATTGGTCGCCCGTTTAAATGCATATTCATAGGCCGTCTGCCGGGCATTTCGATACCCCTCACCCGTCGCTCTCTGTTCCGCGTATCGGTAAGCTCTCTGCCATACCGTGTCATCAAATTCGGGGTTGTCCGGGTCGGTCAGCCGGGCCCGTTCAGCCTCGTATGCGGTATCGAAAGCGTTGCGAAACGATGGGTCAGTGGCGCGTGCAAGAGCGGCTTCGTAGGCTTCCTGATATTTTTCACGGTCACCATTGGCAACCTCGAGTGCATACTCACGCGCTTTTTCTTCTATCAGCTCCTCTGCATATGACCGGGCAGCCTCGTCAGCGACCTTGTCGGCGTAATCAGTTGAAATCTGTTCTACAACACCGTCGGCATAATCGTTGGATAACTGCTCGACCTGGCTTTCCGCTTCAAGTGCAGCCTGTTGCCGGGCCCGCTCCATGTCCTCTTCAGCAAAGGATGAATAAGCCATATTTGCCGCACGTTCAGCCTGAGCCGCATTTTGAAAGGTGGGCGTCACATCTTCGAGCGCTGTACCCTGCTCTTCTGCAGCCCATGCCCCTGATGGGGCCAGAAACCCCATTGCTGCCAACGGAATAAGCAGTCGCTTCAAGTGCTTCATATCGATACCTCCAGCTCATTTTTTTCAATCGGGTGAGTAAATAAAAGCAATCCTTCAGGTAACATGACCGGGTGACTTCCATCGGTTGCCCGGATTGTTTCCGGTTCATCAAACCAGCTCAGTCCCACACGTCCAGCGACATCTGCGAGGCTGACCCTTGAAACCATTTTTCTCATGCGCACAGCCAGCTCTCTGGCAGCTTCACGATCGTTTTCTATGAAGACGATAATTTCCAGCTTCAGGGAACCATCTCGCTCAAGTGCTTCGCCAATATCGACCAGTTCTGCACGCTGAACCTCGATTCTCTCCGCTTCCTCGAGGAGCAGCCGCTGATTGACAATAACGTTCTGCCCGCCGATCTGATAGCTGCGGTAGGTATAATCCCCATAAGCATGCAAGCGCTTCAGTGCCCTGAAGGACTTGGTTCCCTGACGATGGTACTGCAGATAGGATTGCCAGGATGAAATTTCTTCAGATTGCATTCCCAGAGCGCGATATATCAGCCCGCTGTTGTAGAGCGCTGCCGGTTCAGCCGGAAGACGCGCCAGAACCGCCTGGTAGGTGTTGAGCGCTTCATGATAATTCCTGCCGCCCAGGTAACTGTGGCCGAGATTGATGAGCAGCGCGATGTTTTCAGGATCGGATCCGAGTCCTCTGAGGTAGCTCTTCCGCTCCCGCTCCTGATTGCCGTTGGCCCAGTGCCCGATTCCTTCCCAGTAGGCGAATTCAGGATTATCAGGTTCGAGCATCGAGGCGCGCTGCAGAAAAGCCAGGGCCTGCTCCTGCCCGCCGTCAGCCTGCAGCAGCCCCCTGCCGACCAGATAGGCGGACCGGGGAGCCTCGATCATTGCCGGCCGCAGCTCGTTGGGTATTGGAGCCATCGTGGCGCCCGGCTCGGAGACCGGTTGAGAGAACCTGCCAGCAAAAAATGTCGTGCAGATGAGCAGCAGCACGGAAAAGGCGTAGACCGGCCGAAATGATATGGTCTGCGGCCGGCTGACGAAGTTCCAGACGGAACGCAGCAAAGAGGTGCGTGAGGAAGAAATTCTGCTCATTACCTGCGTGGTGAGATCCGGCGGGACCTCTTCAAGAGGCAGAGACTTCAGCTTGTCTAAGAGCTCGGGTTCCGAAATACGTTCAATCTTATCTACCATTTTCTATTCACTCCAGCTTATTGCGGAGATCTTCAAGCGCCCTGTGCAGCCGCATCTTGACCGCACTCTCCGAGAGATCAAATATCTCAGCCAGCTCCTTGATTGAACGTTCATGACGATATCTCAGCACCACCATTTCCCGGCGATCATCCGGCAATGTCTTCAGCGCTGCATGCAGACCGGCCGCCGCCTGATCTGCTTCAAGACGCGCGTGCACCGGTCTTGCCTGGTTCCCCTCTGCCTCTGTTGAAAACATCGCGAGTTTGCGCCGCCGCTTGTTCTTTTTCTTCCGCCAGTCTTTTGCATAGTTTAAAGCCAGGGAATAGAGCCATGAAAAAAACTGCTGCCGCTCCTCATATCGACTCAACCGCTCAAATGCTCTGCAGAAGACTTCCTGGGTCATGTCCGAGGCGTCTTCTGCTTTGTTGCTGAATCGATACATCAGGTTGAATATCTGGACCTTGTAACGATCAACAATAAGGGCGAAAGCCTCATTATTTCCCCGGCGCACTTCCGTAATCAGGCTTTCGTCAGATTTTTCCATGAAAGCAATCACCCTTTACTTACATAAACGACTGATCAGGCCATTCGTCACAGAATGCTGCAGAAGGTCTCAGAATAACTGCCCCAACCTCCCCATTGATTGAAGGAATTATCTGGTCACAAAGACACTGACGGCCTCATCGATCGACAGCTTTTTGCCCCCGATAATGATTTTTTGAGGCTCGGCAAACCAACTCACGCCGATCTGCCGGGTTTTCAAGGAGGAAATTTCAGCATGCAGGAACTGCTTGATGGCAATTGCCCGCTCTTTAGCAAGCGCAGGGTTGTTCTTCTGATAGACGACAATTTGTAGAGTCCCTCTGTTCATATCCTGAAACAATTCACCGATGAGATACAGCGACTCATGGCTTGCTTCAGACAGGGTGGCGGTAAAGGGTATGAATCGAATTTTTTCGACCGTAACGGTTGTGGTGCCGAGCTGCTGGTTTCTGAAATTGAAATCGCCCGCCATATTCAGGTAATCCGTCGCCCGCAGGGCCTTTGTTCCGGCTGGGTACTGATATAGATAGTCAAGCCAGGCAATCCGCTCTTCAGGGGTCCTGTCAAGTATATGAAGGATGAGGGCGCGATTATAGAGGGCTGACGGGCTCGACGGCCAGATCGCAAGTGCCTTCTGATAGTGCTGAAGAGCCTCTTCATACTTTTTTTGGGTAAACTGGTTGTGGCCGAGGTAAATGAGCGCCTGGAGGTGATTTTCATCAATCTCCAGAACGGCTCGATAACTCTTTTCCTCCTTGTCGATATCGTTGTTGATGCCGTATGCGACCCCCGCCCAGAAATGGTAGTCAGCCTTTGCCGGATCAAGATCACGGGCTCTGGCAAGATGTTTGAGCGCCAGCCTGTTTTCCTCTTCCTGGAGCAGAAAGCGGCCGTAATAGTAGTGCGCCAGGGGACTCTCCGGATTCTGCTCAACTTCGAGGCGAAAGCTTTCCCTGCCGCGCTCCGACTGTTCACTCTGAAGAAAGTAGTCCCCTTTCACCGTCTGCTCCACGGTTTGCCCGAGATCCTTTATGACGCATCCCGTCATCGAAAAAGAGAAAGCCAGCCCTACGCAACAGATCACCAGCAGTTTTACCATATGCGTGTTCATATCTAACCTGAGCCTGTTTGAAATTATTGATCTTTATACAGGCTATCACCGCAGGTGCCAGGATTACAACTATTTTGAAAATGAAAGGAGTGCAGTTAAGAGCAGATTCTAAAAAAGAACCAGTCGTTGCCGTTGCTGGAAATGCCTGTTAAGACCGTTTCGAAAGAAAAATCAAAAAAACTGAATGCGGATCGAAGGGTACAACGGCAGGTCGGCAGAATCTCTTCCACTGTTTGCTGAGTGTAAAAAGGGCCAGTCTCTACCGTCCTCAACCGTCATATTTGTTCAGATTTCCCATCGATATCTCTGATTAATAACAAACTGTTGGTCTACAGGCATCAAACCGAAGATAGACAGGAACAACTTCAATCTAGCTTCGCATTGTCATGTACTAATAGGTGGTCAGAACATGTAATGAAATATTTTCCCTTTTAAAAGTAAATTGCCACGTACCACCTCTTTAGGCTGTAACAATAAAAATACTCCTTCCATCATTCTCATTGACCAGTTCAATACTACAAAGTAGTATGGCGATAAGTAACAGGCACAAGACTAATTCTCACTATGGGAGGTACGGCATGCTAAAAAGTCACATCATTGTACCGATTTTTGTCATTGGAATCTTAATTATCGCTGGTTCAACTTTTAGCAGTGACGAAGGGGGGGACCCTTTCAAAGGAGGCTTGATATGGAGCAACTGGACTGATGAAGTGGCCGGTGGAAGCGGCTACCCTGAGGACTATGATTCCGGCAAAAAAGACTTTCTGCGTTGCAAAGCTTGCCATGGTTGGGATGGCATGGGTGCAAACGGTGGATATGTGCGTCGTTCTGCTAAAGATTCACGTCCTAATCCTAGTCCCGGATCAGACCTTTCTTCCAAATTTGGATCGGTCACTGCTGAAGAGGTGCTTTATTCGGGAAAGGGCCGTAAGTTCAGCGAGTATTCCAAAGCTATGCCTGCTTTTGACCAGAAAGGCGGCTTAACGGAGCAGCAGGTCAAAGATGTTGCAGCCTTTTTGAATAAGGGTCCCAAGATTGGCGAGTTTGCTACCTTGGACACTAGTACTAAACCGGTTGCATATACTTTTAAAGACCCAGACATAAAAGAAGGCGAAAGTCTTTATGCCGCTAATTGCGCCAGTTGTCATGATGCAGATGGTAATGGATCAGATATTTCGCTGAAAGAATACTTCAGTGGAGATGGCAAATACAGCGAAGGTTTTCACAAAACGGTATATGGTGCAGGCGGTAAAAGTGAAATGACTCGAGAAGCAAGCGGAAATTTGAGTGGGAAACAGGCTGCTGATATTTTGGCTTACATTCAAGCAAAATTTTAGATCAATTTGATCGCTAGATTCTTGGCCTTCCTCCTTGTTATAGTCAGTCTTAACTGCATTACATGCTTTTGACCCTATTTCTTGGAGGTAGGTCAAACCGGCCTATTTCCATCCAAGCACTAGGTATTTTAGGCTGCCAAGGCTATCCTCAATAAGATTTGTATATCCTTCCACGTTACATCCAGCTACGAGTTCTCAGTTTGAGGCTCTGGTCAACTAGTTTAGGTTCTTCCTGTATCTTCCCGTCTTTACCAATGAGCCAGCTCGTATTTCCTTCTTTAAGCAAATGATTTACAGCTATTGATTAACTCCCAGAATACATTAATAATGATAAAAAATATTCCGGCCGACATCTCACCTTTTCAGACGATACCTCCTCATAATAAAAACACCCTGCCATTGAGCGCCACTTGCACTAAGAGTTGCTTTGGCATACTATGAAAATCTGGATTCTCGGCTATCTGGTTTGCTTGTACCATCGAACTTCTATGCTGCAAACTGGGTGGTGGCCCAAAAATATCGTCTAACACCAAAATGGAGGGGATCATGAAAGCTCTAGAGACGGCTTTAGTATTGATCGAATTTCAAAATGAATTTTGTAAAGAAGGTGGAAAACTCAACCCCGGCGTCAGTAGTGAGATCGCCAGGCAAGGCACAATTGATAATGCAGTGAAGCTGTCGCAGGGCGCTCGTGAGAAGGGTGCAATGGTAATCCACGCCCCCTTTATATTCAACCCCGCTTATTATAAAGAACATCAAATGGTGGGCATTGTTAAAGCTGTGGCCGACGCGGATGCATTTAAAGATGGTACCTGGGGTGCGGAAATCATCGACGAACTAAAACCTGCCGAAAACGATAAAGTGGTGGGAGGGAAATGCACTTTGTGCGGTTTTAACAACACCGACTTAGGTGAGATCCTAAAAGACACTGGTGTGAAGAATGTAGTTACGGCAGGTTTTCTAACAAATTTTTGCGTCGAGTCAACTTCCCGGACAGCATACGATAAGGGATTCTCAGTTACTATCATTAAGGACGCTACTGCCGCCACATCTTCTGAGGAGCAGCAACATGCCGAAGATAAAATTTTTCCAGCCATTGGTCAGGTGATGACGACTGACGAATTTCTAGCCCAGTTAGAGTGAACACAACAGGATAGCTCTGTAGTTTTGGATGACTCACTCCGGGAAATTTATTCATACAATTTGAAGCGGTTAGGCTAACGAAACCCAGCCGTTTCAAATTGAACAACACTTAGGATCAAAAACCACGATATTTTCTACATCATCAGCCTGACATATTCGATTAAATCTGAATGGTTACAGCCGGCCGTATGGACTCGCCCGAAGGGCGGAGATTCTCCAGTTTCAACGTTGTTTAATCCGGGCTAGGCAGTCAGCAGTTTATCTCTGACCTGCTCCCTCTGAATGACCCGGTAGCCTTGTCCCTCCAGCAGGACTCTCAAGCCTGAGACCAGCTCTGCATTGGCTGATACCGTTTTTCCATCGATCAGGTTCGAATCTTCAAAACCGATCCTGATCATGTCGGCTCCGCAATCCGCTGCTCTGAGGTGGTCGTTGAAATTTTCTGAGCCGATGAGGATAACGCCCCAGTTCGCCTGGGGCGGCAGCTCAGATATCAGATATTTCAGCAGATTCTCGGAGAACACCATCCCCCATTTCACATTGAAGATGAATGAAAAATTGTACGGCGGGCTCAGTCTTCCCTGCTCGATCAATGATCGTGCGAAGGCCAGATGGCCGGTGTCGAAAATCTCCAGCGACGGCTTTACCCCAAAGGGCGCCATCTGATCGATCCAGAAATCGACCGCAGGAGGCGTGTTTTTGTAAACATGGTCTCCAAAATTGAGACTCCCCAGATTAAGCGACCCCATTACCGCACCGGGCACGGTTGTGGGCAAGCCCCGTTCTTCAACGGTAAAATCGGAGAGGCCGCCGGTACTCGCCTCAATGAGCATTTCGCTTCTTTCTCTGATGCCCGCAAAGGTTTCCTGAAGCAGCGCCATGTCGATTGTCAGGTTGCCGGCGCTATCTCTGGCGTGCAGGTGAATGATCGAGGCCCCCTCTGCCTGACACTCGACAGCGGTGGCGATGATTTCATCAGGCGTGATCGGGTTGTTATGCGCTTTGCCAAAAGGGCCGGCAGGGGCCAGTGAGAGGATGATATCATTCATCTGCTTACCTTGGTTGAGCCTGGAGAGAATCTATAATCTGGCTTCGACCTCTTTGACCACGTTGGCGGCGGTAATACCGAATTTCTCGTATACCGCCTGAACCGCGCCGGAGGCGCCGAAGCTTTCCATGCCGATGATGCCGCCGTCTTCGCCAACGAAGCGTTCCCAGCCCAGTTTGGTGGCTGCTTCCACCGATACCCGGGCGCTGCCCCGGCCGATGATCATGTCCCGATACCCTTTGTCCTGCTGCCAGAAAAGTTCCCAGCACGGGACCGAGATGACCGCGGTGGCAACCCCTCTGGCCTGAAGGATCTCCCGTGCCTCGACAGCGACCGCGACCTCGGATCCGGTGGCGAAAATGGTCGCTCGGCGCTGCCCCCCTTCGGCATCCGCCATGATATAGGCGCCTTTTGCACACATGTTTTCTTCGGAATACTCCGTGCGCAGGACCGGCAGCGCTTGACGGGAGTTGATGATGGCCGAGGGATGGACCCGGTTTGCCACCGCCAGCTGCCAGCACTCGACGGCTTCGACGGGGTCGCAGGGACGCATGGTCCACATGTTCGGAATAGCGCGCAGAGACGGGATGCACTCGACCGGCTGATGGGTCGGGCCATTGGTGCCGATGCCGATGGAATCATGGCTGAACACCCAGATCGCCGGCAGTGACATCATTGCCGAAAGGCGGATGGCATGGCGCATGTAATCGGAAAAAACCAGGAAGGTGGCGCCAAAGGGGACGAGTCCTCCATGGGAAAGCATGCCGTTGATCATCGAACCCATGAGATGCTCACGGATACCGTAGTGAATATATCTTCCCCGAGGATTTTCAGCGGTGAAGGGCTCCATCACCTGCTTGTGCTGGGTCGCCGCCTCGAGATCCGGCGCGCCGCCGAGAAACTCGGGGATGACCTGCGAAAGCGCACTGGCAATCTGACCGGAGGTGCGGATGCCGGCCTGCTCCAGTCGATCTTCGACCCGCGCCTTTTTAAAGGCGAGCAGGCTCGCCTCCCAGCCCTCGGGAAGGCGCCGCTCCATCAGCCTGTCGAATTCGGCCCGCTTGTCCGGAGCCAGGCTTCCGAGGCGATTCTGCCACTCCTGACGCACCGCCGCCCCCTTTTCACCCGCTTGCCGCCATGCTGCTGCGATGTTCTCCGGCGTCTCGAAGGGTTCATGCGGCCAGCCCAGCCGTTCGCGGGCCTGGGCGGCGTCCTCGGCGCTGAGTTTGCCGCCATGGGCGGCACGGTCGTTCTGGATGCGCGGCACGCCATAGCCAATAAACGTCTTGCAGCGCAGCATGGAGGGGCGGGGATCCATTTTGGCCTCGCTGATCGCCGCCGAAATCGCTTCATGATCGTGACCGTCACATTCCACCACATGCCAGCCGGCGCAGGCGAAACGAGCCGAGTAATCTTCTGAAATCGCCAGATCGGTGGTACCGTCATCGGTCATGCCGTTGTCGTCATAGAGCCAGATCAGTTTGCCCAGCTTCAGGTGGCCCGCCAGCGAGATCGCCTCGTGGCCGACTCCCTCCATCAGGCAGCCGTCGCCGACCAGACCATAGGTGTAGTGATCGACGATATCATCACCGAACATTTCGTTGAGAATCCGCTCGGCCACGGCCATGCCGACCGTGTTGGCAATTCCCTGCCCGAGCGGGCCGGTGGTCACCTCGATACCGTGATCGGGTTCATATTCGGGATGCCCCGGCGTATTCGAATCAAGCACCCGGAACTTTCTGATCTGCTCGATGGGGAAGGCTTCGTAGCCGGTCAGGTGCAGGAGCGAGTAGATCAGCGTCGAGCCATGACCGTTGGACTGCACAAAACGGTCGCGGTCCGGCCAGCGCGGGTTCTTCGGATCGAATGTGAGATGACGGGTAAAAAGTGTCGTGGCAATATCGGCGGCACCCGTCGGCGTGCCTGGATGTCCATCCTGGGATAGAACAAGCGTATCCACGGCCAGCATGCGAACCGCGTTTGCCATGTCCTTTATCGTTACATCCATGTTTTCTTCCTCTCGCTCTTAAAACAAGCACAAGCCGTTAATATCCTGCCCCGGGGCCCAGCCATATGGACTCCCGCCGGGACTAGCTGGGAAGAGCGTCTGTAAGTGCGGGGCCCGGCTCTGTCTGCACTCTGTTCTATCTGGTCAGCCCCAACTGCCCCTGGTTTACCTTGTTGACATACTTTCCATTTACTACCTGCACCGTTGCAATCCTGTTGTCACAGGAAGGGCAGTGGATATCGGTCCCTTTATCCGAGAAGTCATTGATGAAAATGCCGGTATAGTCTTCCGTTATGCGGTCGCGATGAATTTTCAGCAGCCTTCTTCCCGGCCCTTTTTTATATTTCAGCAGCTTGCAGCCGCATCGGCAATAGATGGTAAGAATCTTATACCTGGTCAATTTCTTCACAAGCTGCACCGGTATTGAGAAAACGACACGCCCACCTTCAATACCAACGCTCACTTCTTTTCTTAGTTGTTACGTGTCTTTCACCAGGCAAAAAACCGGCACCGTATCGAGCTACTGTTCTTTGCTTACAAGCAGCTGATCATGGACATCCGTGTGAACGTTCCAGTTTGCTTTTTTGAGTTCGCGCTCATCATCGCACTGACATCACCGAGCACCCAGAGCTCTTTCACTCCACCTTCCGTCGCTTGCATTTTTTCTGAAATTTCAGCCACAACTCCAGCAACATTCTCCGTCCAGATGATATGATCCGTCGGCAGAAGAACTACCGCGCCGCCATTTGTGTCGACAGCCCGCGTTATTCGAGCCATCGGTACAATTTTTTCAAGGGGTCGGATGTTTTTATGGAAGCCTGCTGATAAAACGGTGATTTCGGTAATGAGTCTCGCCATCTCCGGTGTACTTGCCTGCAGCGAAATTTTCAGGAACAGCTCCAGGTTATCCACCCCTTTCATCGATTCCAGAGCAGAGGTCATGACCGTATAGAGCGCCGGTGAAAATATCTGGTTATTCAGAAACAGCTCGACGGTATCAGCATTCATGCCCAGAGCTGCCAATTTTTCCTTGCTCTGTACCCACAGTTCAGAAGCAGGGGTGGTGTTGATAGCCTCATTCAATAGTCTGGCTGTGCCGGATGTGGTCAGGACGATCCCGCCGACCCCCGGTATGGCACTGGTTGCCAGTCCAACACCGAGTCCTCCCAGATAATCGGCCCAGGCTAAGCGGTCCAGCTCATCCTGCAGGACCTGGTTGCGGGAATAGACGTTCACATGGTAGTTGGTGGCAATCTTGCCCTTGGATTTCGAAAAGCCGATGAGCTGCTGAACCTTACTGTCTTCTGCACCCGTCGTCTCCCGGGAGCCGATGGTCTGGCTGGCCCGATGAAAAATACTCTGTACCCCGGAAGCTGCTCCTTTGAGCGTATTCTCCGGGTCGGAAAACAGGTTCTTGATCCCCTGAACGCTATTTTTTCCGGATTGTTTCAAGGATTCAATCGCCGTGTCGTCAGTCTCCACTTTTTTCATCTCAGCGACGGCATTGAGCTCATTGATGAGAAATTTAAGCGTTGCGTTGGATGGAGCCTGAAACTCACCAAACGGGGAATCGACCGTGTATTTGTTGAACAGTCCATTGTTGTGAACCTGTTCGATCACCGTATGGTGGGGACCTTTCAGCATGTCGGCAGGTAATAGCTTCGAGGCTGATAATATGCCTGGTTGCTCATAGTCTGCACGGGCATCAAGCGGGGTAGAAAAGACCGCAATAGCAGCTGCCGTCACGACTGAAATGAATTTTTTTCGAACATTGATGGCGGACGTGGAATGCATGGACATAACTGATCTCCTGATTTACGCACTGCTGAATTTAAAAAGTGGAAGAATTTTTCTCACTTCGGGAAGAGAAGCTGCACCTGGACACGCATCTGCCGGTCCGGCCCACATTCAGGTATCGCAACATAATAGTAAGCAGAGACCTGGATGTCGATGGACTGTTTACCAATGCGGAACAATTTACCGACCCCGCCGCCGAAGGGGATCGTCCAGGCATTGTCGCTGTCTGCTCCCAGTTGGCGGTAATGATAGGTGCACTGGTCAGATACCAGCCTTCGGGTAAATTATCGTTGATGAAATACTGCCAGGTGAACAAGTTGACATCTCGCTCCCCCGAACCGGCAAAGGACCAGACGTTGCTTACCAGCGAACCGACGACCCATTGTCCGGGCATGACGAGCCCGACCACGGAAAGACCTGCCCCCCACTTGTCCGAGCCCAGTGATTCGCCACCGTTTTCTGTTGTTCCGCCCAACGGACCGTCTGTTGCACTTGGAAAAAGAAACATCGGCCCGACTCCCCAGATAAGCTTGCTCGAATCGCTCGGTGAGAAAAATGTAGAGAGGGTGATATCTCCCAGACCGGTCACCCGCCCCTCACCGCTGGTATAGAAATCGGGTTGGGATACCACCGGTATGATCGTCCGGGTTATGAGATTCCAGTTATCATTGAGCTCAAACGGAATTACCGGCTGGATATTCAGGATATTCTGAACTTCGTCTTCATCGGGTCCGATGCCGAAATTCGTATTATTCTGAAACGGCAGGCTGATCAGGTCCGCCACAGGGTTCTGGGCCTGCTTGGCGAGATCATTCGTGCCCTGATCCTGCCCCATTGCATTCGTGGTAGAAAAGATGAGAATCAGACAAAAAAACAGACAGCGGTATGTACCAGGCATAGCTATTTCTCCTTTGGCCTAAAGAGTGGATCATTGGGCTGACTGAAAGTTATTTGTGCGCCGGGTAATCCCGCAATGGTCTTCATACTGCCCCTTTCTTTTTTCTTTTTTATACACCAGAAGTGTCTCCGCAACCAGCGGTGATTGTCTAACACAATAGACTGTTCTGCCAAACGACATTCTAATATCCTAATCCTGATATCAATGGTATAATCCAGACAGGATGTACTCAGTGTATCGCGCAGCTCGCTGGGTGCAGTACTCAACGATTCTGACAGTCTGCGGAGGTTGTTATGAACGACGAAAGAACTGTCATACTCCTCTTTTTCTTTTTCGCTATCCTCCTGTTCCCGCACAGCGGCCGCACCGAGATAAGAGTCGGCATTGCCGGCCCGTTGTCCGGCAGCACCCTGACCATCGGGGAACAGCAGGAGATGGGCGCGCTGATGGCAATCGATCACCTCAACGATCGGGGCGGTCTGCTCGGTCAGGAAGTAGTCGCCATCTCAGCCGATGACGCCTGCGACGCCTACCAGGCAGTAGCGGTGGCCAGACAGATGATCAGCGAGAAGGTGGATATCGTCATTGGTCATCTCTGTTCAGGCTGTTCCCTGGCGGTGAGCAAAATCTACCAGGAGGCGAACATCATCATGATGACACCTGCCTCCACCAATCCCCGCGTTACCGATGAGGGCGGTCCGAACGTCTTTCGGGTTATCGGGCGTGACGACCACCAGGGAACCATTGCCGGAGATTTTCTTGCCGACCGTTACGAAGGCCTTAATATTGCAATCATTCACGACGGCGAGCCCTATGGTATCGGCTTGGCAGGCTATGCAAAGCAGCAGTTGAACAGGCGCGGAATCAATGAGGAGGTCTTTGCCGGCTATCAGCGGGATCAGGCGAATTACAGCGCCTTGGTCAAAGAACTTGAAAAGAACCGGATCGACGTCGTCTACGCCGGTGGATATCTTGCCGACATCGGCATCATCCTCCGCCAGGCCCAGAAGGTCCTGCCCGATCTTCGCCTGGTCTCAGGCGATTCGCTTGCCCATGCTGAATTCCTTGTCATTGCCGGTGATGCCGGAGTAGGTACTTATTTCACCTTCGGGCAGGATATGCGCAGGAAACCGGCAGCGGCGGCAGTAGTGCAGGCATTTCGGGAACATTATGATTACGAGCCCGAGGGTTATACCCTTTACAGCTATGGCGCTGTCCAGGCATGGGCACAGGCGGTCGAGAAAGCAGAATCGGTGGAAACCAAACAGGTCATCGACACCCTTAAAACAGAGATATTTACTACGGTTTTAGGCCAGATAGGCTTCGACGACAAGGGCGACGTAACCGGTTTGAGCCCGTTTATCTGGTATGTCTTCGAAGATAAAAACTATCGGCCGGCCGGAGCAGCAGACGGCGTAAAACCTGGGCCGTAAATCCTGATCTCACCTGTTGACGCAGTCCTCAATAATGGGCGGAATCAAAAAATACAACACGATTGGTGTTCGAGGTCGCCTGCTCCTTGCATTTCTTGGCATCTCGATGTTTTCACTCATTGCAGCTGCTTCCGGGCTCTATTCACTCGCCCGGGTCAGAGGAGCTCTTGAGGTCATCACCGACCAACAGGTGCCGGAAACCCTGTCGCTTCTCGAGTTGTCCAGGAAAGTGGAAAGCGTCGTTCGCGCGGCCCCCGCTCTGCTGGTGGTAACCAGCGATAACTCGCGCAGGGAAGTATCGGAGAAGATATCTCTGCAGATTGTCGAACTCGAACCGCTGCTCCAGGGCAGCCGCGTCTATGAAGCAAAACGGACAGAAAGCAAAGCGACAACGGTCGATGAGCTTATTTCAGGCCTGACTGAAAACCTGAGCCGTTTGGATGATCTGGTAAAAGCGAGGCTTCTCATTACCGCCCGGCAGGAAAAACGACTTCGCGAACTAACCAGTGCCAAAAATCTTGCCCAGCGCATGTTCGCACCCGGAGAACGCATCCTGGGATCCCAGCTTGCGGAGTGGAACAGAGGTGATAGCCCGGCCAACGCTGAAAATGCAGCCGCAAAGCGGCTGGAACACGCCGCATCAGTCATCGGGCTCATCCCGCAGCAGCGGGCCTCGCTTCTGGTAGATTCGATCCATGGAGATCTGCTCCGAATCGCGGATGCCGGCAGTTCAGAACGAATCGATGTGCTGATTTTTCCGCTGACAAAATCCCTGCAGGAATTGTCTGACCTACTGCCGCAAATCTCGATATCGGGACGGGAGCGCCTGAACAGACAATTTGCCGCTATTCAAGCCCTGACGACCGGGCAGAACAGCATTGCAGAAATCAGAAAACAAGAGCTGAAGATCCTTGACCAGGCGGGCCACCTCCTTGAAGAAAATGTGGAGCTATCTGAAACACTGACGGAACATATCGATGCTCTGGTGAGAGAGGCCCGCGCCGAAATTGAAACGGCCAATCAGCGAGCCAAATCGATACAGATCGTCAACAGAAATATCCTTATCGCTGTGGTCGCGATGAGCCTTGTCAGCTCACTGCTCATCGTCTGGCTCTATGTCGGCCGCAACCTGATCGCCAGGCTGACTTCTCTTTCCAACTCGATGATGGCGATAGCGGGGGGTGATCTCAGAGCGCCATTGCCGGAAGCGGGCAGCAAGGACGAAATCAGCTCGATGACGGAAGCGCTGGTTGTTTTTCGCGACACCGCGATAGAAGTTGAAGAGAAGAATTTGCGCGATATCGAAACAGCCCGCCGAAGGCTGGTTGATGCGATTGAAAACTCGTCTGAAGGTTTCGTCTTCTTCGACCGCGAAGACAAGATGGTTCTCTGCAATACCCGGTTTCAACAGCTGCTTGATCCCGGCGCCGATAACAATATCGAGCCGGGATCAAGCTTTGACACGATTGTCCGGGCGGCTGCCGAAAGCGGCCATATACTCGATACCCGGGGACGTATCGACGAATGGGTGGAAGAGCGCCTGGAACTTCATAAAAATCCGGGCGAACCCCATATTCAGAAGCGCCACGGCGGTCAGTGGATTTTGATAACCGAACGCAAAACAAGCGATGGAGGAACGGTTGCCATCTATTCGGATATCAGCGACCTGAAGCAGCGTGAACAGGAGCTTGAGGATGCGCTGGCAGAAAGGAAGCAGGCCTTTGCCCTGCTCGCACAGGAGTTATCCGAAGCAGCGGATTACGTGAAGAATATCCTCCCGGCTCCTCTGCGCCACGGGGAAATTACGGTCGACTGGAAATTCATACCCTCGAAATCACTGGGGGGCGATGCCTTTGGCTATCACTGGCTCGATGATGACCACTTCGCCATCTACCTGATCGATGTGAGCGGCCATGGTGTGGGGGCCGCTTTACTATCGGTCTCAGTCATCAATTCGTTACGTTCCCAATCGCTCCCGCATACCGATTTCAGAGACCCTGCCCGCGTCCTGGCCTCATTGAACGAGGCCTTCTCCGGTGAAGACAACAACTACATGTTTTTCACGATATGGTACGGCGTCCACAACAGAAACTCCCGCGAACTGGTCTACGCCAGCGGGGGCCACCCTCCGGCGCTTCTCATTGACAACAGTCAGAAGCATAAAGCCGGCTATACATTACTGAGAACCGCCAACGGTGTAATCGGGGCGATGCCCGATACAGTCTACAAAAAGAACGCGCATATCGTCAAAAAAAACAGCACCTTATGCATATTCTCAGACGGCGTGTATGAAATTGAAAAAGGTGACGGCTCCATGTGGCAGCTGTCTGAATTTGTCGATTTTATGAGAACCAGAAAACAAGAAGACCGATCACTGCTGGATGCCTTAGTCAATTATGTCCAGAGTATCAACAGCAGGGATGGCTTTGAAGATGACTTTACCATCCTGGCTGCGACGTTTCATTAGCAATGCTCCAATAAAGAACCATCCTGTACATGATCCATAATAAAGGACCTGGATCCGATCTTTTATCATGCCAGGAGACGGGTATGGAAAATTCAGCATAGTGGAGGATTACATGACACGAGCCAAAGATTCAGTGCGTGCAGCAGTCGTCCAGGCGTCTTCGATATTTTTTGATCGTCAGAAATCGCTTGAAAAAACCATTCAGCTGACTGCAGACGCCGGTGCCAAAGGTGCAGAACTCATTGTCTTTCCCGAAGCTTTTATCTCAGCCTACCCCCGGGGTATGGACTTCGGGGCGGTGATCGGTTCACGCTCGGATGAAGGCCGGGAAATGTTTCGTCGCTACTGGGCAAGTTCTATCGAGGTTCCCGGGCCCGATGTCGACCTCCTGGCAGAGACGGCTCAGAATCAGAACGTACACCTTGTTATCGGTGTAATCGAGCGCGATGGTGGAACGCTCTACTGCACCGTTCTCTTTTTCTCGCCGGACGGATATCTTGGCAAGCATCGCAAACTCATGCCTACGGCATCTGAACGACTGGTGTGGGGCTTCGGAAATGGCTCCACCATGCCGGTGTACCATACTTCGCTGGGCAAACTTGGGGCGGTTATCTGCTGGGAAAATTATATGCCGTTGATGCGGATGGCTATGTACAGCAAGGGAATTCAACTTTATTGCGCACCCACTGCCGATAATCGGGATTCCTGGTCCGCCAGCATGCGTCATATTGCGGCCGAAGGCCGCTGTTTTGTGCTTTCGTGCAATCAATTCGTACGAGCAGGAGATTACCCCGAGGACCTGCGCCCTGCTGATGATCCCGATAAAATAATTTCACGGGGCGGCAGCTGTATCGTTGATCCGTTCGGCAATTTTCTGGCCGAACCTCACTTTGGCAGTGAAACCATCCTTATAGCCGATCTGGATATGGCTGAAATAGCGAGGGGTAAATACGATTTCGATGTCGTGGGGCACTATGCGAGACCCGATGTGTTCCAATTGCTTGTCAATGAGCGAGACACACCGGTTACGCTGCTGACAGGTGAAGACAGCCAGACCGGCAAAAAAGACCGTAACGCTACGGCAGAAGAGTCTCAATAACTCCGATTAGTTATCAAGGGCCAGAGGGAAACGGGGTTAACGAAGAAAACCCTGTAATAATAAGATTGAGTTCCATAACGCCTTGTCTGTAAATACATTGTGTATCAAAAAGTTTGGTGATGGAAATGAGCAACGATTTCAATGCATTTTATCGGAAATTCAGGTTGAGAATGTACATTGCTGTATGGTTCACCTTAATAATCCACACCCTGCCTCACCTCACTCTGGCTGAAGAATACGAACCCAGCGGGCTCATCAAAGAAGATTTCGCTTCGCTGAGATATTCGTTTCCACTGGCAAAAGACTGGTCCCAGGAGACATTGTCGTCTGCGATGCTGTATGCGCAGGAGATCGGTTCGTCCGCTGTTATCGTCATGCATGACGGCAAACTCGTTCTTGAGTGGGGGCGGACCAATCAACGCATGTGGAGCCATTCCGTCAGAAAAAGCCTGTTGAATGCGCTCTATGGAATTGCCGTCGAAAAGGGGCTGATCGACCTGCAGACAACAATTGGTGAGCTGGGCATTGATGATCGCCCCCCACGATTGAGCCAAGAGGAGAAACAGGCAACGATCCTTGATCTGCTGCAGTCCCGTTCGGGCATATATCACAAAGCTGCCTCGGAAAGTGATTACATGAAACGCGGCAGGCCTTCACGAGGTGCATTTCGCCCCGGAGAGCACTGGTATTACAATAATTGGGACTTTAACGTGCTCGGCACCATCTTTGAGCTGAAAACCAATATTGTCATCGGAGAAGCCTTTGAAGAATGGATTGCCGAACCCCTAGGGATGCAGGATTTCAGAGTCGAAGACGTGCATTACCGTTGGGATGCGGTATCGCTCTACCCCGCTTTCCCTTTCTGGATATCAGCCCGTGATTTAGTGCGTTTTGGTCAACTGTACCTGCAGCTGGGGACATGGCAGGGACAGCAGGTGATACCTGAGGACTGGATATATGCCAGCACCTTTCCCTTCTCAAAAGCCTATGATGATGTTGGCTATGGCCTCATGTGGTGGACTCATTCCAGCGGGGCATATTATGCCCATGGCTACCGGGGCCAGTTTGTCGTCGTTATCCCTGATTTTAAGGTCGTCATCGTCAATAGGGTTTTTACAGGAACGCCGTCAATGCGTTGCCTGCCCGATGACATCGTAGAAGAATTGAAGCCGTTTTCCCGATCAGTCAATCGCCAACAGATGAAACGGCTGGTTGACCTGATCATGGCCGCAATGCCCTCATCCTGAGCGGCGGCATGAATTGATTAGCGATTTTCGCTGGGACTGCAGAGATAATCTGGGTTCGCCGATACACTGTTACAGGCATCGCACCGGTAAATCATAGACGATCGTTTATCACCGCAAACCCGTAAGGCATTGGCACCGCAAAACTTTTTGTTATCATCTGTCAATGAGGGACGACATAATCTGCTTGACTTCCTGGCCGTCGCTCCGCAAATCCGGCATGCGTAATTTTCCTTCGCGCTCATTTCAATACTCACCACTATTCTCCGGTACCGCGGCAGACTGGATTTTGATGAAGTGTGCCTTCCTGACTGGGCAATAGAGAGAATCCATCTGTATGCTATGCATTCAAAAGCTATTTCTGCCAATATGATCTGAATACATGCCTGTTGTTTTCACCTTACAAAATCTGATCAAAGGCTGATAAATAATACCACATTGTGGTATTTCAGTAAAACGATATTTAAGGGGTATTCAACTAATACACTGATATACTATCAAAAAATAACAGTTTTCCCTGGACCGGTTTTTCTTTTCTTTACGATTTAGGGAAACATACGCACCGTTGAAAACCTTCAAGAACACACCTGATTAAGTAATCGCTGAAACCTCCTGTTCCCCGGTACATTTAACATCTAGAGCTGAGTGCTTATAGTTTGATCTTAATCCATCACAAAACAGAGGACGATATGCACAAAGGCGACAAAGTGATAGTTGACCACCCTGAACGAGACACCACGGCCCTGGTCAGAACCTACGGTATTGTGCTTGACGCCACAGAGGCCGGAAAAGTAGTAATCGAGCTGGCTGATGGTTCAGTGATAAAACGAGCTGACAGTTCGGTTGCCGTTTATATTCAATCTCCAATGAACTGGCAGGAATTATTCGACAAGCAGAGGATTACCTTTTCTCAGCCCAGAAAATCCTTTATCACCGCACGTTCTAAAGCATCTGGCCGGAATAATTAGCCCGTTGGGATAAGTAACTCGATTAGTAGCAAAACCCGCCAACTCAAACGAGTGACACCCCCTTCTCCTTGAATGACAAAGAGGCTGCATTCAGCAGCACCCCCGGCTCTTGATACCGATCCTGGCCAGCCACCGGCTGACCACAAGAGAGGCTCAGCCGACGCCCGGATTGACCGAAACGGCCCCGACCGGGCAGTTGACCCCGCAGGCGCCGCACTCCATGCAGCCGTCACCGTCTTCAATGACGGCTTTGTGGTTCTGGTAGGAAAATACAGCGTGAGGGCAGACGCGGGAGCAGGTTCTGCAGCCGATGCACAGACTCTGGTCGAGCTTGAGACTTGCCACACCCGCTATGTATCGTAAGCTTTTCATAGATAATTCTCACTTTCAGGAAATGAAAAAGGGTGCGATGAACCAGACCAGCAGAGCAGCCACCGACAGACAGAACTGCAGCGGTATCGCTCTTCTCATTTCCCACTCAACGCCCGAGGGCGACGTATAGGGAGTTGAACCGGTGAAATTCATTCCCAGATAAGAACTCAACGCCACGACTACGCCGAGCAAAGCCCAGGTTTCAACCGGACTCAGACCGGTATGTAGATATAATAAAACCAGCGCCGGGAAAAATCCAGCCAGCCGCCCCCTTCAGCGCAAAGGAGCGCCCCGGCAGCCAGGGCAGCAGCAGCGGCACCAGAGCGATCCCGGAGCCGAGGCCGATCAGCAGCGCCAGCATCATCCATTGCCCCCGGGAAACCATCCGGTCAATGATATCCGCCGACGGGCCCAGCCCGCTTAAAAGAAAAAGCAGCGGAAACAGCCACCACATCGCTTTGGCAACGAGGTGGAACTCGACCGGAATCAAAACGGCACGCTCTTTAAGGGTGAACGTCACCTCTCTCATGTTGTCGGATATTTTAAAACCCTGTTCGGCCCAGGCTTTGATATCGCTTGCCTTGATCGGCCCGAACTGAACGGTAAAACCGCACTGCTCCTTCACGTGCCGGGCAGAAACTCCCGGCGCCCCAAGCTGTGGAACCAGCAGCCGGCGGTGCTCGACCAGCTTTTCAAGGTTGCTCTTCCTGACCTGATGAACCAGTTCTTCTGTGGAAAACGTCCGTTTACCGGCGGCACACCAGACGTTTATTCCGCAGGTGTCCAGCACCAGCAGCCAGGCGTCCAGGCCAGGCACGGCGAAGCGCAGGGTATCGAAACTGAGTTTGTAGTTCGCCGTTACCAGCACCGGGGAATTTTTGCCAGGAGAGCCAACCCCATAAAGTCCCGGGGCTACGAGATAATCATTGCGGTTCAGACCGAGCCGAGTGGAGACGGTACCCAGCAGGTCTGAGGTGTTACTCCTCGTCGAGACGATCGGCACCGGGCCCGCCGGGCGTTGCTGAAAACTGCTCGACGAACCGGCACAGCGTATAGCCGGGCCGGGCATCAGGCGAGCTTTTCGGCGGCGGCGGACCGCCGCAGCAGACCGTATCTTCGACCGTAACCTGAGAAGAACATTCAACCGAACCGGTTGAATCGCTCTGATCTCAGCAGGGAGGGCTGTTATCGTGTTGGGGTAGAAAGTCCATCGATGCTCACACATAGCGGATATCGTTTGCTACGCTTGATTAATGCTTATGGCTATTCTAAAGCAGGTCCCGCTTTATTGAAAGATGTTACTCGCAACCGTAGCGAAAGCCGCCCGCCACAGGTGCACTATTGGCATCAACGTGTTACTCTGGCCCGCACCCTCCACCATCAACAAAGGAAAGTCCCATGCAGATAACATCGTTCGGCGCCGCCGGATTCGTCACCGGCTCGTGCCATATGGTTGAAACCGACAACGCCCGTTTCCTGATAGACTGCGGCATGTACCAGGGCAATAAAACCATGAACAGGCTCAATTTCGAGCCCTTCGGATTTGATCCCGGAAGCATCGACTTCGTTATCAACACCCACGGCCACATTGACCATTGCGGTCTGCTGCCGAAGCTGGTCAAGCATGGATTCAGCGGCACCATTTATGCCAGCCCGGCGACCGCGGATCTGCTGCCGATCATGCTCGAGGATTCTGCTTTTATTCAGGAAAAAGATACCGAACATGAAAATCGCAGGCGGCTCAGAAAGGGCCAGGAACCCCGGCAGCCCCTCTATACCGCGGAAGATGTCGCAAAAACAGTGTCACGCATCCAGGTCGTCGAATACGACGCGTCGATGCAGGCTGCACCGGGCATTGCCTTCAGGCTGCGCAACGCCGGTCATGTCATCGGTTCCTCCATTGTCGAAGTGTTTGTCGAAAACGGGGTCGGCGAAGAGACCAAAATCGTCTTCTCGGGTGATCTCGGCCAGTGGGATGTGCCGATCATCGAAGACCCCACCTTCATCTGCAGCACCGATTACGTCTTTATCGAATCGACCTACGGCGACCGGGTGCGCACAGAAACACGGCCCCGTAAAGAGGAACTCTACGAACATATTCAATACACCTGCGGTCGGGGCGGCAAGCTGCTGATCCCCTGCTTTGCGCTGGAGCGGACCCAGGAGCTGCTCTACACGCTCAGCGCTCTGAAAAATGAGCGGCCCGATTTTCCGCCGGTCAACATCTATCTGGACAGCCCGCTGGCCATCAAAATCACCGAAGTGTTCAAAAAGCATCCCGACACCTACGATGAGGAAGCCCGGGCCCGCACGGATCAACCCTTTGACTTTCCCGGCCTGGTCTGCACGCCGAGCGTCGATGAATCGAGGCAGGTGAATGTAATGGAAGGTCCGGCCATTGTCATCGCCGGCAGCGGCATGTGCACCGCCGGCCGCATCCGGCACCACCTCAAGCACGGTATATGGAATCCGAAAAACACGGTGCTGATGGTCGGTTACCAGGCCCCGGGAACTCTGGGCAGGATTCTGCTCGACGGTGCCGAAGAAATCAGGATGATGGGTGACGAGTACGTCGTCAAAGCCGACATCGCTAAAATCGACTCATTTTCAGCCCATGCCGATAAGGAAGAATTGACCCGCTGGCTGACCAGTTTCAGGAAAAAACCTAAAACCGTATTTCTGATTCACGGTGAGCAGGAAACGCTCGAGACGTTCAGTGCCAGTTTGACCCAGCTTGGCTTCAACACGGAAATCCCGGTGAAAGGGGTTGCCGTTCTGTAGCTTCCGGCGGGGTTAAAAGAGACGGCCCGGGCAATTACTTCATTGTTGCCCGGGCCGTCAGCTTGAGTTGAGCCCAGGCTGTTACTGCAGAACCCACTGCCCCTGGTTGTTCCTGCAGGCAGTAGTCACGGTTTTCTGGGGCTGTCCGTCGATGGTCGCCATGATTTCAGCCTGGCGACAGAACTGGTTGGTCTGGCTGTTCTGGTAGGCCGGCTGCGGAGTAACCTGGAAGTTGGCCCCGGAATCAGGGTTCACCCAACTGACCGGCTGGCCTGACGGACCGGACTCATAAGCGTAGTTGAGCTGCTTTCTGTCGTACTTGTCCATTTCATTTCCGACAATGTAGCCAAGCACGGTACCGATTGCCGTACCGATAAGCGTGGCTTCCGTATTCTGGCCGATTGCCTGGCCCAGTATCGCCCCGCCTGCCGCGCCGCCGATAGCGCCCTGGGTGCCTTTTGTTACACCTCTCTGATTGGCGCACGATGCCATGGAAAGCATCAGAACAACTATCGCCGCAAATGCTGCAAATCGCATAACAAACCTCCTGTTCATTCTTGATTTATCTAATGAGCTGCCATGGTTTACTACTCTATAGTAATAAAGGATCGAGCGCTGTCAATCTTCCCCAACGGTGTGACTGGCGCTCTGCTGAACGACCGCCTGAAAGCAGCTTGAAACAACTTCTCAGCCGAGTGCCGCCGCAATGTCACCCTGCATGGCCTCGATGACGCTGACCGGGTCGTGCGCCCGGGTTATGGGCCGGCCGACCACCACATGATCCGCCCCGCTCCTGACCGCCATACCTGCCGTTGTCACCCGAATCTGGTCATCTTCTAAGGCAGCGTTGGCTCCCGGCCGTATACCCGGGGTGACAATCAGCAGCCGCCCGCCAAGCTCGTTGCGTATCCGCTCCGCCTCTATTCCGGAAGAGACAATGCCGTCGCAGCCGAGTTCAAGCGCTCTGCGGGCACGATAGGATACCAGGTCCGCCACCGAGCCGCTCATGCCCATCGCCCGCATATCATCCTCGCCGAAGCTGGTCAGAACCGTCACCGCCAGGATTTTCAGATCCCCCCGGGCCTGCACCGCGGCACGAACAATCGGGTCGTTGCCATGAACGGTAGCCAGGCTGACGCCCCGGTTATTGACCTGTTCCACCGCCAGTCTGACGGTCTCGGGAATATCGAAAAACTTCAGGTCGAGCATCACCTGGTGGCCGCGGTCGAGAATCCAGTCGACCGTGTTGAAGTAGTCGGCCATAAAAAGCTGGAGACCAACCTTGAAGAATCCGACATGAGATTCACAGGCTTTTACGACTTCCCGAGCCTTGTCGGGCTGATCGACATCGAGCGCGACGATAATTCGGTCTTTTAAGGCTATATCTTTTTTCATTCAAGCTCTCTTTGCGGCGTGCCGCCGGTTAGTTCCTGTTCCGTGATCATGGAGACCCGTTCACAAAATTCGATCCACTCTTTATCATCAATTGGTTTTTCTTTCTCCAGGAAAGTAACGACTTCCTCAACAAATATGCGGCGCTCTCCGGTTGGAAGTGCTTCTGGGGTCAACAGTGCCCGTCCCTGCGCCAGCAACGGTTCAACAGCATCGGCCGTAATACCGGCGCTGCCCATAGCGCAGAGATCGGTTACCGAATCGATAAAGTTACTGTATTGTAATACGTCATGGGGGTCCGCTGCGCCAACGACAGAGCGGTACATTGTTTCTGCCATTTTGATACTTTGGGTGGTCATCTCGGGCGCTGCCGCGCCCTGATCGAAAGAGTCGCCCGGGAGCACCGATTTATCCCGCTCAAGAAAATCCGCTGCGCCATCAGTCGTCTCTTCTTTGACCCGGTCAGGTGAGGCCGGCGCTGAAGCGACGTTTGTCGATTTCTTTTCGATTCGCGGTGGTGTCGCAGCTTTCTGCCTTTTTTTCACCGTCTCAAGGGCCAACTCGGACTCTGAAGAAGGTGAGAGCTGGCGATTTTCCGGCTGTTCATCTGCACCGGAATCGGCCGCGGGCTGCGGCTGCGCGTCCGGCTCTGCAATCGTTGATCCGCTCGAGATTTTTTCAGAAAGCTGCGCATCGGCACCATCGTACAGGACCGGACGGTAGTCGATAGCAAGATAGAGCATTGCCACCAGCGCCAGGCCGCAGGCGGAACCGACACCGGTAAGCAGACGTCGGTGTTTGAACCAGGGCGAAACGCCGCGACGATCTTGCGTTCGGCTGTCCAACTCGTCAGAGAGTACCAGCCATTTTTGCAGACAGGGTTCACAGACTGAGAGATGCTCGAGAAATGCTCGATGTGCAGCAGAGCCCACCTCAGCATCGAGCATCTCAGCAAAACGTTCAGCGTCCGGACAGCTCTCTTCCGGCCCGGCGCTATCGACCGCCAAACCAAGCTGCGCCAGACGCTTCCTGCTTATGGGGTCATCCCTGTGTTGTCCTTTATTACTCATCTGTTCAACAATCTCTGGTTATTCTCACCTGATCCTACTCACTATGACGGACCTGCAGCTAATTTGTGTCCGGTTTTGTTTCAAGAAGCAGTCGCAGTGTCTCGCCATGTCCGGCTGACTCAAAGGTTTTTCTGATCCGTGTATAGAGACGCCGAAGCTTTCCATGGGCCTGAAAGCGGTTGAGGCCCAGTTTTTTGCCCGCCTCACTGACAGAGAGTCCCTCAACATGGTGCAGTTTCAACAGCAGCCGCTCTTCGGAGCTGAGCTCGATCGAACAATCGGCCAGCCTGCTCAGGGCCTGTTCGGTCTTACCCTCAGGCGCCGTGCCGAAGAATTGAAAATGCAGGCCGGCAAAAACCAGGGACCGCTCCGCTTCCTCGGCTCGGCTCTCAGCTGATGTATCCGACGCGCCGCCGTGCTGCTCCTCTTTGAGCTGCTCCTGTTGGAATTGCGCTGAACCGCAGGAAACGATTTCAGCGAGAATCCGGTCGGCTGCAGATTCAACCTGGCTGGTGGAAACATGCTGGTAACGCTCAGCCGCCCGGCTGGTTGCTTCGAGATAGGAAAGCCTTTCCAGACAGAGCATCCGGTAGAGCACCATCCAGACCCCGCCGAGCTTTTTGAGCCAGAGCGGAGGCCGTACTCTGCCGAACCGTTTTCGGGAAAAATCTTCGAGCAGGTTATAGACCACCGATGCAAAATAGGTTTTCAGGCGGGCACTGCCGCGATGACTGCGCAGCACCGCCCAGTCATCTTTTTCGAGCATCTCCATCACATAAAGTGCGGCCTCCTCGGCGGTGGTGTCGTCGCCAAACCGCCGCCCGGCGAGCCGGTTCACCAGGTCCCAGTGCTTCAGAGCCCAGCGTCGCAAGAATTCTTTATCCCGCTCTACCACACTATCAGCCACGTAAAATAATCAGCGCAAAAAAAATAACGCAAAAAAAAATCAGAAGACAACGACACTTTTCCAGATAGTGACCGTCAGACAAAATAACAGGCGGCCGCCAGATAGAATCATACATTCACAAAAGGAGAATATCATGAACAAAAAAGCGTTGATTTTAGTAGTCTTGTTTTTTCTTGCTCCAGCGTCCTGCAGCGACACCGATAACCGGCTCAAAGAAACAAAGGTTGACGAGACGACAACCAGCCGGCCGGCGGATCAGCAGATCTCTCCGTCCATCAGCGAAACAGACGGGGTTAAAGGCGCTGACTCAACGACGACGCCAGATAAGCTACCCGTCAGCAAGACAGAAAATTCAAACAAAGCGGCGGATCTGACTATAGTCGGGGGGCACATACCAGCGCCCCTGAATTTTCAAACCGAAGCACGACACGAAGCCGCTGAAGCACTCACGAAGCATACAGGGTACCTGCCGACCCCTGTGCAGCAGCCGGGAAGCTGGAACCGCGAGTCGTACGACGCGATCGATGAAAACCGCTTCATCAATGTTTCAAATGATCCGCTGTCGACCTTTTCCATCGATGTCGATACCGCCTCCTACGCCAATGTTCGCCGTCTGATCAACAGCGGCGTGCTGCCGCCCGGAGGTGCCGTCCGGGTCGAGGAGATGATCAATTATTTCAGCTACTCATTGCCTGAACCGGCCGGCAATAAACCATTTTCCCTGCATACAGAGGTCGGGCCAAGCCCGTTTAATCCCGGCTACAAACTGGTGAGAATAGGACTCAAAGCCAGAGATATCGACCGGCAGAAACTGCCGCCGTCGAACCTGGTGTTTTTAATCGACGTATCAGGCTCGATGAATCAGCCCAACAAGCTGCCCCTGGTCAAGCAGTCGCTGAATATGCTGGCCGCTGAACTGAGCCCACAGGATCGGGTTGCAATCGTTGTCTACGCCGGTTCCGACCGGGTTGTCCTGCAGCCGACACCGGGAAGTGAAAAAGAACGTATTGCCGAGGCCGTCGAAAACCTGCACAGCGGGGGCTCGACCCATGCATCGAGCGGCATCCTCACCGCCTACGATCTGGCCGCCCGCTCGTTTATGCCCGGCGGCAACAACCGCGTCATTCTGGTTTCCGACGGAGATTTCAATGTCGGGACGACCAGCCGCCCGGAGCTGCAGGCCCTGGTCGAAGAGAAACGCAAGAGCGGCGTTTACCTGACGGTTCTCGGTTTTGGCAGCGGCAATTACCATGACGATACGATGGAGATCCTGGCCGATAAGGGCAACGGCAACTATGGATATATCGACTCATTGCTGGAAGCCAAAAAAGTACTGGTCAAAGAACGCAGCGGCACCCTGTTCGCCCTTGCCAACGATGTGAAAATCCAGGTTGAATTCAACCCGGCACTGGTTGGCGCTTATCGGCTGATCGGCTATGAAAACCGAGCCCTTGCCGACGAAGATTTTCGCGATGACAGCAAAGACGCCGGAGAAGTCGGGGTGGGACACCGCGTCACCGCACTGTATGAAGTGATTCCAACAGGTGCAGCGAATATCCCTGCAGTGGATGAGCTGAAATATCAGCGCCCGGCCAACATCAACCACTCGAACAGAGATGAACTGCTCACCGTCAAACTGCGCTATAAGCCCGCCGGTTCCAAAACCTCGGTGCAGATGGCAGCTACGCTCAAAGACAGTGATACAGCCTTCGACCAGACCAGTATCGACTTCAGATTTGCCGCCTCGGTGGCCGGGTTCGGCATGCTGTTGACGGGTTCAGAACATCGCGGCGCGTTTGGCTGGGACGACTGTTTGAGTATGGCCCAAACGGCCCGGGGAAACGATTTGAACGGCTATCGGGCGGAGTTCATCCGACTGGTGGAAATGGCCCAGCTGCTGCAGAAACAAAGCTGACACCTGCCGACACTGCAATCGCGGGGGAATATATCACCTCCGCGGTTGCTCATTCTTCACCCCTGAAAAATAAAAAACTTGCGGACCGCATAGTTGATCAACACGGCGGAAACGATATTGGCACAGAACGCATAGGTCGTCAGCATACCAAAGCGTTTGATCAACATCCCCATCAGCACGGTGCCGATTAGAACGCTCAAGCCTGAAACCGCATAGAACAGGGAAATCTCGACAATGAATGAATGCCGGCCGGCCTCGAATACCCAGAGGACGTTGGTCACATAGGCGACCAGATTGGCAATCATAAAGGCCAGAATGTTACAGATCATCGAATTTCTGGCCCGATAACGCTCATCAATTTCCCTGAGTTTCAGATTGAACAGCCGGACCAGGTGATCCTTTTTCTGCAACGCCGGAAAGAGCAGCCAGGCGGCAAGGTGGAAAATAACAATATGGGTTGCCGTTGCCAGACCGCCGGCCAGGGCGTACTTGATAAACTGCAGTAAATTTTCGTTGATATGCATAATGAGTCCAGTCCAGCAGACGAGCTTAATGATACAAATGGAGAGCGGCTCAGTTGACGGCTAAGAAAACAGAGACCATGCTGCGCCGCAAGCAATTTCTCAACGAGCTCTCGCCAGCGGCAGACAGCCGTATCGGTTTACAACCCGGCACCGTTCAGAGCCTGGCCAGGAGGTATTTCTGGTCTGACCAAACCCCATCAAGTCTCCCCCCGGTCATCGAGACTGGCGGGTAAAACAGTGTCAGCAGCACAATTGGTGAGCTGTTAAATTCCCAGATATCTGTTATAAAATCTACTGTTGAGAAGCTGATATAGCTTGCAATTTTTGAGCATCATATTAATCATTAATGATGATGCCGGCGCTAAAACAAAGTGATTCAAGCTGGCTTGACCAACGTTCCAGATTTTTCTTTTCACAATAAATTTCAGTGCTTAGAGGCAGCCCTCTGTTTTTGCGGGATTTATGCAATAATTGCTGATTGTTCGGTTGGCGACGACGGTCGGCAAATTATCTTTACAAATTAAAAACTTCCCCTATACTCAGGAGTCGTTTTAAAATGGCAGTTGGGCCGATCCGAACTGATACGAGCCATCTTCATTGCGGTAACTCATGACAGACTGACGTAACCAAAGCATCAGCTGGGGAGGCGAGCATGGCGGTAAAAATATTTATCAAACGGAAAGGAGTCGAGGACCATATCATCGCGTTGACCGCGCTTCTCAAAAAGATGCGCACGCTCACCATCGAGCAGCATGGCTACATCTTCGGTGAGACACTCAGAAGGATCGACCAGCCGGACGAATGTCTGGTTATCTCTACCTGGCGCTCCAAGGCCGACTGGGATGACTGGTTCAACAACGATGAACGAAAGACGATTCAGGATGAAATCGACCGGCTGCTCGGCCATGAAACCCATTATGAAATCTACGAAGAGTAGAGACCACCTTGAAATTAAATTCACCACCAGGGATCACTCATGATTTTTGAAGGATTGAAATTGATGGTCGTCGGCATGACGACCGTATGTTTGTTTCTCATACTTATGATTCTGCTTATTCAGCTTGCCGCAAAACTGACCAGGGATGTGACTGCACGGGAACTGCAGGCCATCGATGATGAGAAACTGCGACTGAAGAAATTAAGAGAAATGGAAAAGCAGGCCGCTGCGGAAGGTGACGACGACATCGTAGTCATCAGCGCCGCGATCGCGGCTTTTGAGGCAGATCGCGCGGCAGCGTGAACGACTGGAAAAACGACGGCTTTTATAGTCTTAGACTCAATCTAACGTAAGGAGAGGTAGTTGTGGGCAAAAAAGTAATCAAATTCATGGATACGTCCTTCCGGGACGGTTTTCAATCAGTTTTCGGTGCTCGGGTTTTTACTGATGATTTCATCCCTGCCGTAAAAGCCAGTGTCGAAGCCGGCATCACCCACCTGGAGGCCGGCGGCGGCGCCCGTTTTCAGAGCCTGTTCTTCTACTGCGGCGAGTCCGCCTTTGACATGATGGACCGCATCAGGAGCGAAACCGGTCCCGACGCCAACCTGCAGACCCTGGCCCGTGGCATCAACGTGGTTGCCCTGAGCCAGCAGCCCCGGGACATCATCGACCTGCATGCCAAGATGTTCAAGAAGCACGGCATCACAACGATCCGAAACTTCGACGCGCTCAACGACATGAGAAACCTGCAATACTCGGGTGAACGCGTCGCTCACCATGGTCTCCATCACCAGATCGTTGTCACCGTTATGGATCTGCCCCCCGGATGCACGGGCGCCCATACGGCTGAATTCTATCTTGATCGGCTTCAGGAGATTCTAAATTCAGACATTCCGTTTCACTCGATCTGTTTCAAGGACGCTACCGGCACAGCCAACCCGAAAAAAGTTTATGAAACCTTCAAAGGTGCCCGCAAGATGGTTCCCGAAGACACCATCCTCTGGTTTCATACCCACGACACTGCGGGAATCGCCCTGTCGCAGAATATGGCCGCCATCGAAGGCGGAGCCGACGGAATCGATTTGGCCAAAAGTCCGGTCTGCGGTGGCACCTGCCAGCCGGATATTCTCTCCATGATGCACATTCTGAAAGGCACCGACTTCACCCTTGACCTCGACTATGAAAAAATCCTGGCCGCTGAAGAGGCCTTCGAAGAGGCGATGAAGGATTACTTCTTCCCGCCGGAGGCAAAAATGGTATCGCCGACGATCACTCTGTCGCCGATGCCGGGCGGCGCCCTGACCGCCAACACGATGATGATGCGCGACACCAACACGCTGCATCATTACCCCGCTGTCATCAAGGAGATGGCTGACGTCATCAGGCTCGGCGGTTTTGGCTCTTCGGTCACCCCTGTTTCCCAGTTTTACTTCCAGCAGGCGTACCTTAACGTCACCCAGGGTAAATGGAAGGTGATCAACCCCAACTATGGAAACATGGTACTCGGCTACTTTGGGCGCACGCCGGTACCGCCTGATCCTGAAATCGTCAAGCTCGCTTCAGAACAGCTCAAGAAGCCGGTATTCACCGATGACCCGCTCGACATTCTCGAGCCCGGCATCCCGAAAGCGACCAAGATTCTCGAGGAAAACAACCTCGAGGTCAACGATGAGAATATCTTCATCGTCGCCAGCTGCGAGCAGAAGGGTCTCGATTACCTGCTTGGCAACGCCAAGACCAGCATCAGGAAAAAGAGTGACGAGGAACAGGCACCCGCCAGGCCCGCAGCAAAAGCACCGGCAGCAGCAGCCCCGGCCCCGACCGGCCCGCGCTCTTACTCGATAACGGTCAACAACCGGATCTACGACGTCTCCGTCGCCGACGGCGGCGGAGCGGTCCAGGCAACCCCGGCAGCTGCGCCGGCAGCGGTCGCCGAAGCACCGGCGACCGGCGGCACCGATATCGAAGCACCGACACCGGGCAACGTGGTAAAGATCATGGTCAGTGTCGGCGACAGTGTCACCAAGGACCAGCCGCTGCTTGTACTGGAGGCCATGAAAATGGAGTCCGAGGTCAAGTCTCCGCAGGACGGAAAGATCCAGGCGATCCACGTATCGACAGGAGACACGGTCCAGGCATCCGATACGCTGTTTACAATCGGCTAATGACGCAGTTATCTGCTTCCCCTGTCACCGACCGGTTTTGAGTCGGCCGGTGACAGATCTCGTTTCACTGATGGAATCATTATGAAAGCGAAGACAATCCTGTTCCTGCTTGTCGGCATGTGGTTTGCGTGCACCGGTGTTGCTCAGGCAGCCGGGGACATGGTCTCGATACTCTCACCCACCGAAGGTAAAATTGTCCGACTCGATGTCGCCGCCGGCGACAAAGTCTACAGCGGAGACAGTCTGGCCATTGTCAAAGCCGACGACGGAACGACCATCGTTCTCAAGGCCGGTATTTCCGGAACCATCGGTTCGATTGACGTTTCTTCCTACCAGAAGATAAAGAAAGGCGCCCAGATTGGAACGATCAGCCCTGCTTATGTTATCGCCGAGCAGCCGGTTGCCGGAGAGACTCAGGAGTTGCCGGGAATCGGCGCACTGGTTGGCAATCTGTTTCGGACTACCGGTCTCTACGGCTTTATCGACGGCCAGATCAGCAAGGACTGGACCGTCGGCATCGGCCGGATTCTGATGATCTGCGTCGGTCTGACCCTGCTTTACCTCGGCATTTTCAAACAATTCGAACCGCTGCTGCTGATCCCCATCGGCTACGGCGCCATTTTAGCCAACATTCCGCTGGCCGGCATCGCCGAACCGGGCGGCATTCTCTACTACATCTATGAGGTCGGAATCGTCACCGGCATCTTTCCGCTGCTGATCTTCATGGGCGTCGGGGCCTTAACTGATTTCGGTCCGATGATCGCCAACCCGAAAACGATCCTGCTGGGCGGCGCCGCCCAGATCGGTATTTTCGTCACCCTGCTCGGAGCGCTGGCGCTCTCCGACCTGGTTCCGGGGATCAGTTTCTCGCTCCGCGATGCCGCTTCGATCGGCATCATCGGCGGGGCCGACGGTCCGACGGCCATCTTTTTATCGAGCCAGCTCTCGCCCCGGCTGCTCGGTTCGATCGCCATTGCCGCCTATTCCTACATGGCGCTGGTGCCGATCATCCAGCCGCCGATCATGAAGTGGCTGACCAGCGAAGAAGAGCGCAAGATCAAGATGGTTCAGCTGCGTCACGTATCAAAGCTCGAAAAAATGATACTGCCGCTGCTGGTGCTGGGCATCTGCGCCTTTCTGCTGCCGACGGCCGCGCCGCTGATCGGTATGTTCATGCTGGGCAATCTGGCCAAGGAATGCGGCGTCGTCGACCGCCTTTCCGACAACATCAAAGGCGCTCTGATGTACACCGTCACCATCTTTCTCGGCCTCGGCGTCGGCAGCAAGCTGTCCGCCGACAAGTTCCTGAATATGGAAACCTTGGGAATCCTGGCTCTTGGTATGGTGGCTTTTGCTATCGGTACCGCCGGCGGAGTGCTGATGGCCAAGGCCATGAACAAGCTCTCCAAGACACCGGTCAATCCGCTGATCGGGGCAGCCGGTGTTTCCGCCGTACCGATGGCCGCCCGGGTGGTCAACAAGGTCGGCCTCGAAGCCAACCCGCAGAACCATCTGATCATGCACGCCATGGGCGCCAACGTATCCGGCGTCATCGGTTCTGCCGTGGCGGCGGGTACCCTGCTGGCCCTGTTGTAGTCGGAACAGCCGGATCAATGACCTGAGATAAAAGCCCGGGGCAGCAGTGCTCCGGGCTTTTGCTTTTTAAACTCAACGATTTTAAGGCGATGATACAGGTAACTGATGAGGCACATCTGAAGCTGGGCGAATTGCTCCAGGCTGAAGGCTCTGAAGACTCGGCTGTCAGAATAGCCGTGATGGGAGGGGGCAGTCAGGGACCGGCGCTCGGCCTGGTGGTCGATGAAGCGTCCGCAATGATAAGCGCTATGATGTCGGCGGTCTGCCGATGATCATCGATGCAAACCTGATCGACTACTGCAGATCAATCACGATCGACTTCACCATCGGGAGTCAGGGGAAATGCGGCGGCGCCAGCGGCAGCGGCTTTATCATTACTCCTGAACAGCCACTGAATTTATAGACGCCTGTTTTTTAATGAAATTTTTGGATTCAACGCTCACTCAACAATTCTGATCTGCGGCGCATACTGCACCGAGCGGGCATAATCGACATCCGGCCAGCCAAAGCTCATCGCGAAAGCGACCCGGTTATCTTCCGGGATCGCCAATGTTGTCCGTACCTCCGGCAGCACTCTGATTGCCATTTTCACCAAACCGTTCCACAGCGTACCTATACCCTGGGTTTGAGCGGCGATTTCAAAATAGCTCAGACTGATGATACCGTCGGCCTCGCCTGACGGGCTGTCTTCGGGTGCACAGGCAACGAGCAGATGCGGCGCCCAGCGGAACAGGACATCGGCCTGATACATCTTCCAACCGTTGACGATATCGACGAAAAACTCGTAGCCCGCCGGCAGTTCCTGTTTTGATATCAGCTCCGATAAGCCGTCGAAAACCTGCTCGCGAACCCGCTGCATCGCTTCGAGGCTGCCGACCACACTGTAGGAAACCTGCCGGTCATTTCTTCCCGAAGGTGCATGAAAAGCGGTCCGCAGCAGCTTTTCTATAACGCCTTGCTCGACCGGGTCGTCACGATAGCGCCGCACCGAGCGTCGGCCCCTGACGAGTCGGTCGATCTGCGTAAAAGAGGGCAGCTCAATTTTGTTTAAAGTAAGGGAATCCGCCGGCCGCAGACCGAGGACGGAGACGGCTCCTTCAGGACAGACGGCGAGGCAGTGCTGGCAGCCGATGCAGTCCCCTTCTCTCCCGTCGGCGACAAACGGCGTCGTCTCGCCGATGACCAGGATGTTGACCGGGCACTCGTTGACGCACTCGCCGCAGCGGATGCATTTGAACTGGTCGACCTGGAACTGATGGACGCTGGTTGTACTCATTTCGTGTCAATTTTTTTTCATGTCAGTCAGCCTCAGGTTTTGAGCGTTCCGCTGACGATTTCCTGGTCGAAATAGTTGACCCCCATACCGCCGTCGACCACCAGAGTCTGGCAGTTGATCCCGGAAGCGCGCCGGGAAAGCAGAAAGACCGCTGTGTCAGCGGCTTCTTTCGTGGTCAGTGCCCGCTTGCGCAGCACCGCTTTTTCAGCAAAAAGATAACTGTCCACATAGCCGGGTATCCCGGCTGACGCCGAGGTTTTCAGCAGCGCCGGAGCAACGGCGTTGAAGCGCACCTCGGAAAATTCGGAAAAGCTTTTTGCCAGAAAGCAGAGCGATGAATCCAGTGCCGCCTTGATCGGCGCCATGTAACCGTAATTGGTCGCGGCCATCCTGGTTGTCGAGATCGATATCGTTACCACCGAGCCGCTGCTGTTCAGCAGTTCCTTGAACTGATTGGCAATGGAAATCAGCGAAAAACAGGAGATATCGACCGCCTGCAGGAAATCGTCTTTTCTGGTTTCATGGAATGGCTTGATGCCGTCACTGTAGTTGGCAAAGGCAATCGAATGAACCAGGCCGTGAATCGATCCGGCACCATGTTCGCGCATCCAGGAGGCGATCTCATCGCGTACCCGGATGATCTGCTGCTCATCTTCCACATCGCAGATAAAGACCGGACAGCCGGGAAACAGCTTGTTCGCCGTCTGCTGCCGCTGCTTGGAACGCACCACAAGCAGCACGAAACCGCCCTGATCGATGATGGCCGAGGCAATGGCGGCGGCAATCGACTTTTTGTTGGCCAGGCCGAAAACAACATAATATTTTTTTGAAATATCTAGGAAATCCATGGAGTCCGGTTGTTATGAGCAGGTTGAGATAATCGGCGAGGCGCAGTTTACAACAGTGGTACATCTGAAACAAGGACGAACCGTACCGAAGGTGATTGCTCTTGCTCCTTTTGAGGCGACCAATTATCTATGAGCGTTAGCCTGAATATTTCACGAGTTGATACGGCATGCTAGTCAAGGAGACTTGGGGAAGGCTATATGGGTAATATGCCTTCCCCAAAAGCGACGCAGGATAGCGGGACGTATCGACTCGCCCGAAGGGTGATAATTCCATACTTTCAAAGTTGTTTTTAATAGGTACAGACTGTATCATCAGTTTGTCTGCAGAAAAACAAATTAACAACTTGATATTCTTTGTTTTTTTACTTTTGTGCTGTTATTCCATGAAATATTCGGGCTATGGATGCATCGATAAAAAGACAAATACTGAAGATTATCTATGAGGTGTTTGACCAATGGACGCAAGGCTTTCACTTTGCCTGCAGAAGAGCCTGCCCAGTCTGCTGCACCCGGGATGTGATGGTAACGAAGACCGAAACTTTGCTGCTGCTCGATTACATCCTTGATGAGCACGAACCCCGCTGGCTGGCAGACAAGCTGAGCGATACACCGATCCCATGGCCCCTTTCACAAACCACCAACGACTATGCCGCTGCCTGCCTGGAGGGAAAAGATATCACTGACAACGACCGACGCCGAAACGGCGTCTGCCCGTTTCTTGAGCAGGAAATCTGCTCGGTCTACCCGGCCCGGCCCTTTTCCTGCCGCTGCTTCGCCTCCACCCGGGTCTGCCGAAGCGACTCCACAGCCCTGCTGCCGCCTCACTACCTGTCAGGTGCAACAGCGCTGTCACAGGTCATTGAGCATCTCTCTCAATTCGAGCCCTGGGGTAATATGCTCGATCTTCTCCTGCTGCTGGCTCCTCCGGCCGTGATCGGCGCCGGCGGTAAAAACCAACGAAACGACCCGGCCGGTGCCCGCACAATCGCCCAATCCAACTGCTTGACGGCCAGGCCGCTGCCCGGTTTTCTCGTGGAAGAAAAGGATGCCGAACCGGTCGGTTCGCTGCTTGACTCGATTTTCAAACGGAGGGTTGGCGGAAAAACCGTTGAAGATATATTAAACAACCGCTAAGCAGCCACCCACCTTCGTTAGTTGAATAACTCCCTGTACTCGCCGTAGCCTTCTGACTCGAGGTTCTCAACCGGTATGAAGCGCAGGGCCGCCGAATTGATACAGTAGCGCAGGTTGGTGGGCGCCGGACCGTCGTCGAAGACGTGACCGAGATGGGAATCCCCATGTTTTGAGCGCACCTCGATCCGTTTCATGAAGAGCGAGCGGTCCTCATGTTCGACGATATTATCCGACTCCAGCGGTCGGGTAAAACTGGGCCATCCGGTTCCTGATTTGAACTTGTCCAGCGAGCTGAAGAGCGGTTCCCCGGAAACCACATCGACATAGATGCCCGCTTTTTTATTGTCCCAGTATTCATTGTTGAACGGCGGTTCGGTACCGTCTTTCTGAGTAACCGTGTACTGCATCGGCGAGAGCTGCTGCTTCAGTTCTTCGGCACTGGGCTTGCGGTATGATTGTTCAGTTGTTTTTTCACCCTCTTTGCCCCATACCCGCTCGATAAACGGCTGCCGCCCCGAACCTTTCTTGTAGAGCGAGTAGTGCATGACGTTTTTGCGGTAGTAGTCCTGGTGATATTCCTCCGCCAGATAAAACGGTTCGGCTCTAACGATCTCGGTCACCACCGGCTTATCGAAGATTTTCGACTCGTCCAGTTCCTTTTTTGACTGTTCCGCGACAGCCCGCTGCTCTTCACTGGAATAGAAAATCGCGGTACGGTAATGGCCGCCGCGATCGGCAAACTGGCCGCCGTCATCGGTCGGATCGATCTGGCGCCAGAACGTTTCCACCAGCTCGAGGTACGAAACTTGATCCGGGTCATAGGTGACGCGAACCGCCTCGTAATGATCGGTTCTGCCCGCAGAAACCTTTTTGTAGTCGGCATCCTCTTCGCTGCCGCCGGTATAGCCGGCAACCACCTCGACAACCCCGTCCATTTGCTCAAAGGGCGGTTCCATGCACCAGAAGCAGCCGCCGCCAAAAATTGCTGTCTCTGTTTTTGCCGCAGCAGAAGAGGAAAACATCATCAGTCCAAAGAGTGCCAGAAAACTGGATAGTATCAGATAATTCATTGCTGTTCCCTTGTTGGTAATTATTCTCATTTACAACTAAAATATGCACCTTTGCAGTGAGTTACAAGGCTTGAAAATGGTGGGAATATTTTGCACTGATGGGCGGTTGCGACCGGGGTGAATACGGTGTATAAAAAGACCGGACAATTTCATCGATCAAGGGGCCCCCATGCAGAAACCAGGCAGCAACACCAAGCGAACCAAATTCATTTTCGTAACCGGCGGGGTCCTTTCCTCACTGGGTAAAGGACTTGCGGCCGCCTCGATCGGTGCGCTGCTGGAAAGCCGCGGGCTGACCGTGACGTTTCAGAAGCTCGACCCTTATATCAACGTCGATCCCGGCACCATGAACCCGTTTCAGCACGGTGAAGTATTCGTCACCGATGACGGCGCTGAAACCGACCTCGACATGGGCCACTATGAACGCTACACCGATGCGGTCATGGCCCAGATCAACAACTACACCTCGGGGCGGATCTACTACTCGGTCATCTCCAAGGAACGCAGGGGCGAATATCTGGGCGGCACCGTTCAGGTTATCCCGCATATCACCGACGAAATCAAAGCAGCCGTGCTCCAGCTTGACGGCAGCGTCGACATCGCCATTATCGAGATCGGCGGCACCATCGGCGATATCGAAGGCCTGCCGTTTGTCGAAGCGATCCGCCAGCTGCGCGGCGATCTCGGCCGTGAGTATTCTCTTTATATTCACCTGACCCTGGTTCCCTACATCAAAGCGGCCGGCGAGGTGAAAACCAAACCAACCCAGCACTCGGTCAGGGAACTGCGGGCCGACGGTATTCAGCCAGACATCCTGGTCTGCAGAACCGAAGTACCGCTGTCTTCAGAGCTGAAGGCTAAAATCGCGCTGTTCTGCAACGTTCCCCAGGACGCGGTTATCACCGCCATCGATGTCGACACCATCTACGAGGTTCCGCTCCATTTTCACGAGGAAGGCCTCGACGCCAAGATCCTGGAACTGCTCAATGTCTGGACCGGTCAGCCCAACATCGCCCCCTGGCAGAAGCTTGTTCACGACCTCAAGAATCCCAAGCACACGGTAACCATCGCCGTCACCGGCAAATATGTCGATCTGACCGAATCATACAAAAGTCTGCACGAGGCCCTGATTCATGGCGGTGTTGCCAATCAGGCCAAGGTGGAGCTGCGCTACCTCAGCGCCGAAGAGCTCGAAAGCGGAGACCCGGCTGAGCTGCTCAAGGGGTGTGACGGCATTCTGGTGCCTGGCGGCTTTGGCAAGCGCGGTGCCGAGGGCAAGATCAACGCGATAACCTTTGCCCGGGAGAACAAGATTCCGTTTTTCGGCATCTGTCTGGGCATGCAGCTCGCCGTGGTTGAATACAGCCGCTCGGTAGTCGGAATCAAAACAGCCGATTCATCCGAATTCGACCCCGAAACGCCCGATCCGGTCATCTACCTGTGTAAGGAGTGGTTCGATTACCGGAACGACAAGGTCCAGGTGCGCGACGAAAACTCGGATATGGGCGGCACCCTGCGGCTTGGCGCCTATCCCTGTGTTTTGAAACCCGACACCCTGGCCGCTGCTGCCTACCGGGCCGACGAAATTTCCGAACGGCACCGGCACCGCTTTGAATTCAACAACGACTACCGGCAGCAGCTCGAGGACGGCGGCCTGCTGGTCTCGGGAACATCACCGGACAACAACCTGGTTGAAATCGTTGAAATCAAGGATCACCCCTGGTTCCTCGGCTGTCAGTTCCACCCGGAATTCAAATCAAAGCCGATGAAGCCGCACCCGCTGTTTCGTGACTTCATCAAAGCGGCATTGACATACAGCCAGAAACGCTGATGAAGGTTTCCCCTGTAGCGCTGAGCTGTCCAGACGGCTCTACCATCGAAGTCGGCTCCGGCCGACCGCTGCTGCTCATCGCCGGCCCGTGTGTTCTCGAGTCTGAAGAGCTCGGCCGGGAAGTGGCGGCGACGATGAAAGAGATCTGCGGCCGGCTGTCGATATCCTATGTGTTCAAAGCCTCTTTCGACAAGGCCAACCGCACCTCGATTACCTCCTACCGCGGTCCCGGCCTCGAAAAAGGACTCGCCTCGATGGCCCGAATTCGTCAAGATTTAGGCGTCCCGGTCATCTCCGACATCCATGAACCGGACCAGGCAGCAGCAGCGGCCGAAGTGCTCGATATTATCCAGATTCCCGCCTTCCTCTGCCGCCAGACCGATCTGCTCAGCGCCGCCTCGGCCACCGGAAAACCGATCAACCTGAAAAAAGGCCAGTTCGTCTCTCCCTGGGATATGGAAAACGGGGTCAACAAGATACGCAGCAGCGGCGCCAGCCAGGTCATGCTGGTCGAACGCGGCGCCAGCTTCGGCTACAACAACCTGGTGGTCGATATGCGCTCAATTCCCGTGATGCGCGGCTTCGACTGCCCGGTTATTTACGACGCCACCCACTCGGTCCAGCTCCCCGGCGGCTCCGGAGGCGCGTCCAGCGGTCAGCGCGAATTTATTGAACCGCTGTCCCGTGCCGCAGTCGGCGCCGGCATCGACGGCCTGTTCATGGAGGTGCACCCGGATCCGGACCGGGCCCTTTGCGACGGACCCAACTCAATTGCCCTTGATGACATCGAAGGGCTGCTTGAAAAGCTCATCGCAATTCATGCAGCCGCCGGCTGATCTGACATGGCTGATTCCCCCACATCCTGTCCTGGCGGCGGTACCCACCCATCAGACTGCGAGATTTTAGAAGGCTACCGAACCAGGGCGCGACAACGTGACCAGCCCCCCACCGAAGAGGAGAAGCTGCTTTTTGCCAAGGCCGAGCCGGTTCGCCTGCTGCTGCTCGACGTTGACGGGGTGCTCACTGACGGCTCTCTGATCTATTCAGAACAGGGTATCGAATCGAAAACCTTCAACACCCAGGACGGGCTGGGTATCAAACTGGTCCAGCAGGCCGGGGTGGCGACCGGAATCGTCACCGCCCGATCATCAGGCCTGGTCAGACAGCGTGCTGAAGAACTCGGCATGACTTATATCCATCAGGGCGCAAAAAACAAACTCGAAGCGTTCAAGACGATTCTCGAACAGGCCGGCCTCAAACCGTTTCAGGTCTGCTATATGGGCGATGACCTGATCGACCTCGGGCTGTTGAGCCGGGTCGGCCTGGCCGCCTGTCCGGCTAATGCAGTTTTCGAGGTGCGGCAGGCCTGCCACCTGATGAGCCGTCATCCGGGCGGAAGCGGCGCTGTGAGGGAGATCTGCGATCTGATTGTCCGGGCCAAGGGGCTGCACGAAAAACTTATGCAGCAGTTTTTATGATAGCGCTCAATCGCCGCAACCTGGTCTGGCTGATACCGGCGCTGCTGATCGCCACCTTCCCGCTCTGGCGGCTGCCGGTCGGCTCATTTCTTGCCCCGCGGATCACCGAGGATACAACCATAACGACCGCTGAAGAAGATATGCACAACTTTGTCCTGCAGAAGGTGATCATCGCCCAGAACCAGGCCGGTAAGAAAACGGCGGAAATCAGGTCCTGGCAGGCTTATACCGGTGACAAACCGGATGAATATGTGCTCACAAGCGTCGACGCCGATCTCTTCGACGACCAGGGCAACCGGGTCAACATCAAGGCGGAGTCAGGGATTTACAACACCCAGACCAAGCACCTGATCCTCAACAATAACGTCGTTATTGACAGAATTGCCGAGAACCAGCAGCTCTATACCGATCTTCTCCACTACTATGACGATAAACGAATCATCGATTCCCCGGCGGCCACCAAAATGGTGGCCGAGAATGCCAGAATCAACGGCTCGAGCCTGCACTACGATATCGTTACCGGTCAGTACCTGATCGGCGGCAGGGTCTACTGTGTTCTTGGAGAAATGTAACCTGAATATTTCAGCTGGATTCGCAGCTCAGCACAAGGCAGCGCCGACCATCGACCTGCCAGCGTATATTCACCTCGAACAAGCCGGATGCCAAACTGCTCTTTTCTGCTCCGCTGGGAAGGCGGCCGCGCATCTGCTGACAACACCTGGACAATCAGCGCCGCCAGATCTATGCCGCGCTCCTGCAGATAGTGTTCACAAAACGTTTCGGCCTCAGCGGAAAGCCTGACCTCGAGCCCTGAAAACTCAGCTGCGGCCCAGCCCTCTGCAGCTTGAGGCAGGCAGTCACTGGACAGCAGATACGGCTTGATATCGATGACCGGCGTCTTGTCCAGAAAATCGACACCGCCAAGAAGCAACTCGACACCGTCGTCAAAGTCGATTCCCTTCAGGGCCACGGCTGACAAACCGATAAAATTGGGCCGGTGCGGGCTCCTGGTGGCCCAAACCCCTTTTCGCTCAGTGCCTCCCAGCCGGGGCGGACGTACCGTCGTTTTCCAGCCGTCGACAACAGCCTGGTGAAAAAGAAACTGAACCCAGATATGGCTGAAACCGTCCAGGCCCCGGAACATCTCGGCCCGGTCGAACGGTTCGATCATCTTCAGCCGGGCCTCGGCCAGCGGCACCAGTCCCGGGCTGGCGGGGGGTGCCGAATTTCTCGGTAAAACAGGAACTGATATAGCCGATAATCTCGGCGGAAACACGATTACTCACGAGCCGCACTGCCTCCTGCTCTGCCATTAAGCTGTTGACGCCCCCGGCGTGGTTGCACTATTACTAGGAAAGATATCACAGCCGCCGGCGGCTTGGCATATTTTTGTCGGGACTGCCGGCGTTTACCGGCTCTACACGTAAAAAAGGTGGGCACGCTCATGCTGAAACGATTCACCATCTCGCTCGATGAAAAACTCCTGCACCAGTTCGACGCCGCCATCAGGCAGCAGAAATATGAAAACCGCTCGGAAGCAATTCGGGACCTGATCCGCTCCTCATTTGTCGAGGATGAGTGGCAGGCCGATAAAGACGTGGTCGGCGTCATCTCGATGGTCTATGACCATCACCAGCCGAACCTGCAGGAAAAGGTGACCGAAATTCAGCATGACTACCATCACCAGATCGTCTCCGCCACCCACATCCACATGGATCACCATAACTGCCTCGAGGTCGTCATCGTCAAGGGTACGGCCGGTTCGGTACATGAACTGACCGACCGCCTGCGCTCCCTGCGCGGCGTCCGCAACTGCAAGCTGGCCATGAGTACGACCGGCAAAGACCTGCACTGATAATAAAACCTGCGACGATCGATGCGTCTCGAGCCGGCCTGTTTCATATCCCCGCACGGCTACGGTCATGCCACCCGCACCATAGCCCTGCTCCAGTCCCTGAGGAAACTGTTTCCCGATCTAAAGGCCCGGCTGTTCACCAGCGCACCGGAATCGATGTTTTCCAGCACGGAGATTACCTGTTCCTATCACCGGCTGGTCACCGATGTCGGCCTTGCTCAGCACGACGCCTTCAATGAAAACCGGGCGGAAACAATCAGCAGGCTGGCCGAACTGCTGCCGTTTTCCGATACACTCATCAAACAGTGCGCCGAACTCTGCCGAGGCTGCCAGCTGATCATCTGCGACATCAGCTGCCTGGGTATTCTGGTCGGAAAGGCGGCCACCATTCCGTCCATACTGGTGGAAAATTTCACCTGGGACTGGATCTACAAAAAGATGGGGCCCGACTCGGGACTCGAGCCGTTTATCGATTATTTTTCAGGGCTGTATGAGCTGGCTGACTATAGAATTCAGACCAGCCCGGTCTGCACCCCCCGCCCCTGTGACCTGCACTGCGAGCCGATGGCGCGAAGGCCTGAAAGGCCGCGCGGCCTGACCAGAGCGTCTCTTGGCGCAGGTGACCAGAAGATCGTCCTGGTCTCGATGGGCGGGGTCGCTCTTGATCTGCCTTTCATCGACCAGCTGGGTAAGCATCGGGAATATCTCTTTCTTCTGGCCGGACAGAGAGAAGACAGATATATCGGCCAAAATATCAGGCTGCTCGGGCCGGACAGCGGACTGTTCCACCCGGACCTGATCAACGGTGCCGACCTTTTGATCTGCAAGAGCGGCTATTCGACCATCGCCGAATGTCTGCAGACCACAACCCCGATCTGCTGCGTCGCCCGGGAGCGTTTTGCCGAATCTGAGGTGCTGGAAAATTTCGTTAAAAAGGAAATGAACGGTACGGTTATCGATGCCAGGAACTTTTTCAATGGAGACTGGCTATTACAACTGGACAATCTGGTTTTGAACCGCCACCCTGCCGCTGAGATCAACGGGGCCGATCAGGCCGCTGATTTCATCTCCTCACTGCTCTAAAAGTTACGGAAGATCAATCTCCGTCGGACCCTGCTCATCCTCGACAACCCGCCACTGCTCGCCTTCGAAATCGTCATCGGTGATGCTGTTCAGCGCCATCTTGAGATACCGCCCGGTTCCCTCGACGGCCACCGTGCCGTCCTCCAGGACGATTTCACCGGTTCCTTCAAACGTTCTTCGATTCTCAGCGGTAATCCGCGCTCTGACCACCACCTCCCTGTCGAGCGGCACCGGCTTTCTGAACTTCATCGAAAACTCCAGGGTCACCCCCCAGAGCGCCGATTCCTTGTGGTTCATCATGGCTCGGCCAATGGTCTCATCAAGAATGGCAGCCGATACGCCGCCGTGCAGCCGCCCGGGGTAACTCTGGTGTTCATCCGACGGCACGAAACGGGCCAGCAGCTCCCCGTTTTCGAGTTCGTAGAAAGAACTCTTCAGACCGAAATCGTTTTCAAGACCGCAGACGAAGCAATCTCTTGAATTTGGCTGTTTTCCGGTAATTTTGACTTTCACGATAGGCTCCTTTAGCCGTTGCTCTTACCGCACTGTTTTCGGGTCTGAGCAATGGGGCAGGTCCGGCGGTCCGCAGATCAGCATCGAGGCGATGGTTCGTTTCACCCTGGGAGCCAGGTGCCGTCTTCCCTGCAGCAGTTCCTGCTCGAGCATGACCAGCCGCTTCAACAGTATGGTACGCTCCATCGTCGGAACAGCCGCTTCAACGAGCCCCTGTTCGTCAACCAGCTCCTGGCATCTGAAACAACCGGGAAAGCTCAGTTTTCTGCCGTCGGGCCGGGTCATCGAGGCCGGAACACCGTGGGTCCGGCAGACCATCAGCCGGTGACGATAGAGCATGCATCTGCCGTCCTCGTTAAGCGGACACATGATGCTGGGACGCTCACCGGCAGCAACAATCTTCCGGGCTTCCATTTCATAGGCGCGGGCCCGCTCAATAAGAGCCTGGCGACGGGCCTCGTCCAGCGCTTCGATTCCCTGCCACAGGTAGGCCCACTCGATATAGGTGTGATGCAGAAAATAGGAATCACAGCAATTGTCCGGGCAGCCGTCACAGCCGTGGCCAAGTTGTTGGGCAACCGCATCATAGGCCTGCTCCATGTCCTCGTAGAGGATTCTGAGCTGTTCAGACAGCGATGGTTCAAGAATCAGCAGCATCGGTTTTCTCTTCAAAACTCTGCACCTGGTAAACATAAACCGCACACTCTGGTTCCTGCCAGGCCGTGCGGTGCAGGCCGGCTTTCAGACAGAGCTGTTCGAGGAACTGGTGCGGTTCGGGAAGCTGCTCCCAGACCTGGGGTAAAAACGTCGCCCGGGCCCCTCCCTTTTCAACAATGACGCCGTCGACAGCGGGGCGCAGTTTTGCGAGCAGCTCATCTCCATCGGTGTGTTCAAGGGTTTTCGGACGGGTCAGAATAGAGATGTGGATATGCAGCCGCTCGAATTCTTCGCGGCTCAGCGGTGAGAAGCGCTGGTCATGAAAGGCCGCCTGGCGAGCATTGGTGACCAGCGACTCGAGCAGCAGTCCGCTCGGCTCGAGATTGCCGATACAGCCGCGCAACTGCCCGTCGATGGTGAGGGTCACAAAGGTTGCCAGATCCTGTTGCAGTTCCTCAGCATCGAGACCAGTGCGGTCGATCGACTCGATCAGCCCCAGCCGCTGGCCAATCGTCTCCCGCACCAGTTTCAGCAATTTTTTGCCGTGCATGGCGCTGATCTGATCAGACATGTCCATTTACCACTGAACGCCGAGCATCATGCAGTTGATACCGCTGCCGATGCCGAGCAGTGCCCCCCTCATCCCCGGCCTGAATACCTGATGTTCAATCGCCATCGCCATGGTGATCGGAGCCGAGACCGAACCGACATTTCCCAGAAACGGCAGGGTCTCATAATTTTTATCGACACTCAACCCGAGCCGCTCGAATAACAGCCGGGCATGGGCAGAGCCGACCTGATGACAGAAAAAACTGTCGATATCTTTCTCCTGCCAGCCGCTCGCCCTGGAGAACCGGGCCCAGGTCCGCTGAGCGGTCTCGATTCCCTGGATCATGAGTTCTTCGGAATCGGTGGCCATCAAAGTTGTCTGCAGGTCGGACTGGCCGCCGAGGCAGAGATCCGAGTAGTCGGTATTGGCCAGCCAGGTGTGGTGAGCCAGTGTCGGCCTGTCACTGCAGTCTTCATTGCGTCGACACATGAAAAGTCCCACACAGCCGGAGCCGATCGTCAAAGAAGCAAAGGCCGGCTTAATCGATTTCCGGGTCAGGGACTGATCCTTGAGCAGCGTTTCAATGGTTGACTCAACCAGTTCTTCCGCCGTTTCCCCGGAAACCACCAGCCCGTTTTCCACCTGACCCAGCTCGATCATCGAACCCAGGAGCACCATACCGTCCAGAAACCCCAGACAGGCGTTCGAAATATCGAGCACCAGACAGTCCGGGGACAAACCCAGGTTGTGGTGCACGAACGAGGCGGTGGCGGGCTCCATCATATCCCTGGAGACCGAGGTGAATAACAGACACTGAATGTCGGCGGGATCAACCCCGGCCTTCTCCAGCGTGTGCTTTCCGGCCAGCGAAGCGGCCCGGCTCGGCCTGGTGCCCGGCTCCCAGAGACGACGCTCGCGAATTCCACTCATCATCTCCAGCCTGCCGTCGGGCAGACGCAGCCGCTCGTATACCGGAGCCAGCTTTCTTTCTATGTCGCTGGAACTGAGGATGCGCGGCGGAATAACATAGCCGAAGGTGTGCAGACAGACGTTTGAAAATGAAGCCATAGCTGATTGAACGCAGTTACTTACGTTAACGGGTTGATCACACGCGTCGTTACAAAAGGACTATTATGACAACAGCGGCGATAAAAACAAGCCAAATTCTCAGGTTGAGACCTGCCCTGAACTGTCTTTTCCGGTTATCCGCCAGCAGCGGAAGTTTTTGGCCGTCTTCGGAAGATCTGTGGGAAACAGCGAGCGGCTGATATCCGCTGTGGAGCAGGCCGCGTCAAGACCCGGATCGAGTCGAAAGGACGGAACCAATGTCGACAAAATGATGCTTCCGCCCCCGGCCAGTCTGTCCAGCGCCGTCTTCAGCAGTCTATGGTGATCCCTGAGTGTATCGAAACTCGATGACGTTCCCCTGCCGTAGGTCTTACGGCGCAGGTTGATAAAGATCAGCCCGAACGTCTCGCGGCTCCGGCTCAGCCATTCCATGGCCGGCTCATCGATGACCGGGTGGTTCTCAACAGCCATGCCGTTACGGCTGAAATTCTTAGCCACAACAGGTGTTTCCGTGGTCGACAGCCCGGCGGTCACACTTTTTTCCGCGCCTCCATGACAGGCGCAGACGGTCGCCGCCCCGGTCGTATCGAATAATGATAGAAACGCACCCTGGCCGGCCAGCTCGAAAATCAGTGAGCGCACGAAACGCTGATCGATATCATAACCGTTCCCCGGGTTGCCCGGTAAATGAGCCAGCAGAACGGCCGGCCCTTCTCCCACTTCGTGAGGTTTCTGCTTGATAGCCCGTTTACCGGCGCCGCCGGTGCCGCGGCCGCGTCTGATCACCACCCGTTCCCGGCCCACCTGGAACAGGTCACGAACGGTATGAATGACCTGATTGAAGCGTTTATCCACCTGCGCGGAATCTTTGCCTGAGGGAGCTGGGAACTCGGTAATGTAAAAACAGGAGGGAAAAACATCGATTGCAACATTGAACTGGGGCAAATCGCGGTCATAGAGCCTGAAGCAGTCAAGCCGATGCTGCGTTGCCCAGGAGCTCAGTTTCTTGACATTTTTCTTTAGTCGATTGGCCAGCTCCGAACCGTCACCGGTACTGTTCAGCGAAGCAAGACCCGATGCAGGAGACTCTGGTCCGGGCGGATCCGAAAGCGGAGAACCACTGATCAACCGGCAGGCCAATGGTCCATTGTGCAGCCTGTGGCTGCTATCGCCGCTCAACCTGAACTGGTCGGCGTAATCCGGAGCGGCGGTAAACACGGTAATATTCCAGTCACCAAACTCATCATGAAAGCGGCTGCCCATGAATCGGTAGAGGTAGCGTACCGTCTGCTTGTCGGCCAGCCGCTCACCGTAGGGCGGGTTGCAGACGATATGACCCGCTTGCCCGAACCTGTTTTTCAATTGCTGAATTTCAAGATGCTCAACCGCGATCTGTTCCTCCAGCCCCGCCTGCTCGATATTTTTTCTCGCAGCCCTGACGGCTCCGATATCCGCGTCATAACCGACCAGCTTTGGCCAGATAAGCTCCCGTGCCGCTTCTTCACGATCCAGCGCTTCAGCTACCAGCATCTCCCACAGTTCAGGCTGATGGCCGCTCCAGCCGAACAGACCGAAATATGAGCGCCCCAATCCGGGAGCAGAATCCGCCAGCATCAAAGCCGCTTCGATCAACAGGGTTGCAGATCCACACATCGGGTCGACCAGGGTCATGGTGCCGTCCCAGCCGCTCAGCTTGACAATTGCCGCAGCCAGGTTCTCTTTCAACGGAGCTGGTCCGGCCGCGACCCGGTAGCCCCGCCGGTGAAGACTTTCTCCGGAGAGGTCGATCCCAAGCACTGCCTTTGTGCCGTCAACCTGCACGTAAATCTGTACGTCGGGCCTGGTGGGCTGCACCGACGGCCGCCTGCCCGTTATCCCCCTGAATCGATCAGCAAGCCCGTCTTTAACCCGCAGCCCGCCAAACATGCTGTTGGTGATCACCGCCGCAGACTGTTTACCGGTGACAACGCAATCGACAGCAAAGCTGCTTTGCTCTGAAAGATGCTCCTCCCACGCTATCGACGCCGAGGCCTCGTAAAGATCATCAGCCCCCTGCACCTCACATTCAGCCAGCTGCAGAATCAGCCGGGAGCTGAAGCGGGACCAGAGGCAGCAGCGGTACCCCGCCTCCAGCGGACCTGTCCAGCGAAGAAAACCGCGGCCGGACTCAGTGACCCGGCCGCCCCACCCCTTAATTTCAGCGCAGACCAGATCTTCGAGACCGGCTGCACAACTACTGAAGAAATTCATCACCACAGGATGTCTCCTGAAAAAGATATGTAAACCAATTATTTATTAACCAATCAACGGCCGGGGGCCAATGTCGTCAATCAACGCCTGCAGCCATAAAAAGCCTTGACCTCTCTTGCAATCAGGCTAGAATGATTCAATCGGATAAAATGGCGTTATTCGGGTTAAATGACCCGGTTTACAGCGGCTTGCCGCTGCTTATTCTACACACCCCAAGAACCATCTGAGCAAGAGGAAAAGAGATGAAAAAGGTCGTCACCAGGTTCCTTCTCGTTGTTGCCCTCACCGCAGCCGTAGCCGTCTTTACCGGAGGCTGTACCAAGAAACCTGTTATCCCGCCCGAGTCCGACAGCCAGGCGAGCAGCTCATCAACCACCGCCGGTGCCTACCCGGGCAGCGATGGCGGCTATTCTGAAAACAGCCTGGCCATCGAGGGTACCCTTGACGACAGCGGCGCAGCCGGCAGTGCGGCCTCCATGGACCAGCAAAGCGACGAATATAAACAGATGCACGGCCGTTCGTCCAGCGGCCTTGTTCCGGTTTACTTCGATTTCGATCAGGCGATCATTCGTTCCGACATGGCCGACAGGATGATCCAGAATGCCGAGTATCTGAAGCAGATTCCCAGCACGGTAATTATCGAGGGCAACTGCGATGACCGCGGCACCAAGGAATACAACCTGGCCCTGGGTGAAAAGCGAGCCATCAACGTGCGCGACTACCTGATCGACCTCGGTGTACAGCCATCCAGAATCAGGACCGTCAGTTACGGAGAGGAGCGGCCGCTCTTCTACGAGCAGACCGACTTTGCCTGGGGCCAGAACCGCCGCGCCGATTTCGTTGTCGAGTAGCTCCTCAGCTCAATCTTCGGTGTTCCGCCCGGCCGCGCGCCGGCGGAACACCGTTTTTCTTTTTCAGTCCCTCTTCGCTATCGCTTCGGTTATTTTTGTAAACACCTGATCGATGCCCAGTTCGGTGGTGTCTATCAAAACGGCGTCGACCGCTTTTTTCAGCGGGGCCAGGGTCCGTTCGCTGTCCTGCTTGTCCCGGGCAAGTGTCATCTCCAGCAGCTTCTTTTCATCAACCGTTTCGCCCCGCTGCCTGAGCTGCTCGGCCCTGCGGTGTGCTCTGGCTTCCGGTGCCGCATCGAGATAAAACTTGTAACGGGCGTTTGGAAAAACAACGGTGCCGGTATCTCTGCCCTCGGCAACGACCCCGCCCCGCTCGCCGATCTTGCGCTGAAGGGCCGTTAATTTTTCCCTGACCGGGCGGTAGGCGGAAACGGTGGAGGCCAGTATTGAAATCTCCTGGGTTCTTATCAGTGTGGAAATGTCAACGCCGTTGAGCAGAACACCCACATCGGCCGCTTCATCAGCGGCCGGCAGAAGCTCGATAGAAAGCGGCTGAAGCCCCTCTTCCAGCGCCGCTTCAGCCGCAGCATCGATGTTATGTTCCCGAAGGTACCAGGCCACAGCCCGGTACATCGCCCCGGTGTCCAGGTAGGTGAATCCGTAATGAGCCGCGACTTTGCGGCTGATGGTCGATTTGCCGACCCCGGCCGGCCCGTCGATGGTTATGATCTGCCGGCCCGGATCAGTCATAGCCGCACTCCTTGAGGGCCTGGGCCATGGTCTCGAGAAAACGGCGATTTTCCTGTTCGGTTCCGACATTTATTCTAATGAATGTGGGGTAGCCATAGGCCTTCATCGACCTGATGATGACCCCTTTACTGAGCATGGTCTCGTAGAGCCGGGTCGCATCGCCGTGTACATCGATCAGAAAGAAATTGGTCTGGGACGGGTAGGTAGTGCAGCCCAGGGCCTCGACCCCGTCCATCAGAAAACGTTTTCCGGCGGCCGTATCCTGCAGGGTTTTTCGATAAAAATCAACATCGCCGAGGGCGGCGAGAGCCCCCTGCTGGGCCACCAGGTTGACGTTGAACGGCTGGCGGACCTTGTGCAGACATTCGGCCAGAACTGGAGCCATCAAGCCATACCCGAGGCGCATGCCGGCCAGTCCGTAGGCCTTGGAAAAGGTCCTGAGCAGCACAACTCCGCAGCGGTCGCGAGCATCACCGACCAGAGGCAGTGTATCGTAGTACCGAGCTTCATCGACAAAATCGATATAGGCTTCGTCCAGCACCACCAGTACATGGTCCGGCAGGGTCGACAGGAACCCCTCCAAGCGATCCTGTTCCAGGAGGGTGCCGGTCGGATTGTTCGGGTTGTCGATAAAGATCAGTTTCGTTTTCGGTGAAACCAGATCGGCGATGTGCTCGAGGTCGTGGGACATGTCGGCCAGCTCAACCACAAGGTTATTTCCGCCTCGGACCTGAACGAATTTCTGATACATCAGAAAGGACGGGTGACTGGTGATAACTTCATCCCCCTCTCTGACAAAAGCCTTGACCAGAAACTCGATCACCTCGTTGGAGCCGTTGCCGAAAACGATCTGTTCTGCTGCAACTCCCAGATGATTCGCAAGCGCCTCTGTAAGGTAGTAACAGGATCCGTCCGGGTAGCGATGCAGGTTTTCGAGGGCCTCGTGCATCGCCCCGACGGCGGCGGGAGACGGTCCGAACGGATTCTCATTCGAAGCCAGTTTGATCGAACCGCTGATGCCGTATTCGCGCTCCAGCTCCTCGATCGGCTTTCCGGGAGGATATGGGGTAATGGCTGCGATATGCTCGGGTATTGTTACCTTCACAACAAACCTCGTAAGTGATGACGGCTGGTAGCCGGACGGCAGCAGGTTTAAAAGGCTGGAATCGTCGAGTCGAGACCCAACCCTTTTTCAAGGTTGAACCCGCACTTCAGCAGGGCAGCCTCGTGAAAATGCGGACCCTGCAGCTGGATTCCGATCGGCAGGCCGCTGCTGCTGAAGCCGCCGGGCACCGAAAGCCCCGGCAGACCGGCCAGGTTCGTCGACAGGGTAAAGATATCCGAGAGATACATGGCCAGCGGATCATCGACCTTTTCCCCTTTTTTCCAGGCCGGCGTCGGGGCAACCGGGGAGATCAGCAGATCACATGATTCCCAGGCCGCTCTGAAATCGTTGAGAATCAAGGTTCTGACCTGCGACGCTTTCTTGTAGTAGGCATCGTAGTAACCCGATGACAGCGCATAGGTACCGATCAATATACGTCGCTTCACTTCGGGTCCGAACCCGGCGGAACGGGTATCCTTGTACATCTCCAGCAGATTGTTCCTGGAATCATCGCGGTAGCCGTAAGCAACCCCGTCGTAGCGGGCCAGGTTGGAGCTGGCCTCGGCCGGGGCGATCAGGTAATAAACGGCAACGCAATACTCGATGTGGGGAATCGAGACATCGACGATCTCGGCACCGCCGGCGCGCAGTACCTCAACGCCTTTCATCACCACATCTCTGACTTCGGGGTCAAGTCCTTCACCAAAATACTCCCGGGGAACCCCGACTTTTGTCCCCTTGAGCCCTTCAACCAGAAAGCTGCTGTAATCCTCGACCGGGAGGTCGACCGAGGTCGAATCCCGCCGGTCATGGCCGCAGATAGACTGCATCATGACCGCACAATCGGCCACATTTCTGGTCAGCGGCCCGATCTGGTCAAGCGAAGAGGCAAACGCCACCAGACCGTAACGGGAAACCCGGCCGTAGGTCGGCTTCATACCGACAATACCGCACAGAGAGGCTGGCTGCCGAATCGAGCCGCCGGTATCGGAGCCGAGCGATCCCAGAACCTGGCCGGAGGCCACCGCCGTTGCCGATCCGCCCGAGGAACCGCCGGCTATGTAATCGGTGTTCCAGGGGTTTGACGGAATATTGAAGGCACAGTTTTCCGACGTCGAACCCATGGCGAATTCATCCATTGCCGCCTTGCCGACAATAACGGCTCCCTGGTCGTTAAGCTTCTCAACAACGGTGGCGTCGTAAGGAGGTTTGAAGTTTTCCAGTATTTTTGATCCGCAGGTCGTGGTCCGACCCTTTGTACAGAGCAGGTCCTTGAGCGCCAGCGGAATACCGCCGAGCAGGCCGGCCGCACCTTTGGCCCGTTGACGATCGGCCGCTTCGGCCCGCGCCATCGCAGACTCGGTATCGATCGAAATAAACGAATTAATCCGCTCCTCGGTTTGCTCGATGCGGGCCAGGCAGCTGCTGGTCAGCTCGACACTGCTCAGCTCCTTGTCGGCCAGCATCTTTGCGGCTTCGGTAATGGTAAGCTCGTATGGCTCCATTGATTTTCCTCGAAATATAACGGGCGGCTTCTCAGCCGCACTTTCCAGTACTATGTTCTGCCGGTAGAAAAATTAGATAATACGGGGAACAACGAAAGAGTCTTCGGTATGATCCGGCCCATTGGCCAGCGCTGTTTCCTGGTCCAGCGATTTCTCCACGCGGTCTTCACGAAATGCGTTGGTAATGGAAAAAGCATGGGTCGTCGGCTCGATACCGGCGGTGTCAAGCTCATCGAGCTTGGCGATATAGGACAGGATCATATCGATCTGCCCGGTCATCTGGTCAAGTTCCTTCCCGTCCAGGTGCAGCCGCGCCAGATGGGCGACATGTTCAACCTCTTCTTTATGAATCGCCATGGTTTCAGGTTCTCTGATTGTCAGTTCACTAGGTGTTTGAATTCTTCCAAACCGACCGAGGCGGCCAGGTATTCGGGGTTGAAGCGAGATACGTTCTCGGTGAAAACGGCGACGATATCCTTGTCGAACTGGGTTCCGGCACAGCGCTTCAACTCCTCGACCGCTTCTTCCATGTTCATGTTGCGCCGGTAATTTCTAAAAGATGTCATCGCATCGTAGCTGTCTGCCACGGTAAGAATTTTCGTCAACTTATCAAGCTCGTTTCCATTGAGTCCGTCGGGATAGCCGTTTCCGTCCATGCGCTCGTGGTGGTGCCTGATGATAAATTGTTCCCGCTCCATGAACCCCAGCGGTTTGATGATATTGGCCCCGACACTCGGGTGCTCGTTGATCAGCTGCCGCTCCTCGACGCTGAGCGGTCCATTTTTCTGAATGCATGAAAGATCGATAACCAGCTTGCCGATATCGTGGAACTGGGCGGCCCGCCGCAAGACGATCAGGTCCTGGGCGTCGAGCCCAATTGCTTTGCCAAGCAAGGCCGCGTAACTGGTCACCCGCATGGTGTGGCCGGCGGTATAGCAGTCTTTTTCCTCCATCGCCCGCTGCAGGCTGCTCATCAGCTGCACGGTTGCATTTTCGAGACTGTCGCTGTAGGCTTTCAACAGTTTGTTCTGCTCTTCGAGCTGCAGGGTCTTGCGCCGCACATCATCTTCCAGCGCCTGTTTGTAGGTCCGCTCCTGCAGAACATAGCGGCGCTTTTCCACCGCCCGCTTGATTTTCACATTGAAAATGTCGAGATCATCAATCGGCTTCAACAGGAAGTCATAGACCCCCATATTGATGGCCCGCACCGCATCGGCCATCGACCCTGAGCCAGTGAGAAGAACGATCGGGATATCAAATCCGCGCCGGTTCAGCTCTTCTATGGCCTCGAAGCCGCCCAGGTCGGGCATGTGGATATCGAGCAGGATGACATCATAGGACTCGTTAACGCCGGTGAGCAGGTCGCCACCGCCGTTGACCCCGACCGCATGATAGCCGAGCATCTTCAATATCTGCACGACCGCGTTGCAGACCAGTGCATCGTCATCTGCGACGATTATGTTCGCTGTTGTTACCTGCTCCACGTTGAAAAATGTTCCTCTCAAATATTCCAGAATCGGCCAGCGTTTAGAACGGCACGCTCGACCGCTTCATGGTCGCTGTGACAGCTTTTGAAGTGTTCTTCCATCTCTTCGCTTAAAAAGAATTCACGGCCATCCTCATCGAGCGGACAGCCGACCAGCTCGGACAAAACCGCCAGCGCACCGTCCCGCTGGCCCTTGAGGTTATAACCTCCTTCCAGGGTAACCAGCAGGCGCCCGCTGCACACCTCTTGAGCCAGGTTCAGCAATGACCGGGTCATATAGGCAAAACCGGCCGGACCCACCGACATCGAGCCGAGCGGGTCGCCGTGATAGATATCGAACCCGGCTGATACCAGAATCAGCTCCGGTTCATAGGCTCGACCGACCGGGATAATGATGTCGTTGAAAATAGCGGCATACTCGTCATCGCCAAAACCGCCGGGCAGCGGAACGTTGACGGTGTAACCCTCGCCCCTGTCTGTACCTGTTTCCTGCAGGGCCCCGGTTCCCGGGTAATAGGGATACTGGTGAGTGGAAAGGTAGAGCACCTGATCGGTATCGTAAAAGGAGAACTGGGTTCCGTTGCCGTGATGCAGGTCCCAATCGACGATCATCACCCGCTCAAGGTTATGCCGGCTCTGTGCATGCCAGGCCGCCACCGCGACATTGTTGAACAGACAAAACCCCATCGATCGATCCTGCTCGGCGTGGTGTCCCGGCGGCCGCACCAGGGCAAAACCGTTGTCGACAGATCCCTCCATCAAAAGATCAACCCCTTTGACGACAGAACCCGCCGCCTTCATAGCTGCATCGTATGAGTGAGCCGAAGTGGCGGTGTCCTGGTCGAGGTAGTCGTAGCGGCGTCCCGCCGTTGCTGAGACACGCTGAACCAGATCAGGGCGGTGGTTTTTCTCGATATGTTCGATATCGGCCGGCTCGAACTCGGGGAATATGAATTTTTCTCTATTTTCCGGCTTGTCGATGAAGTCGTAGATAACCCTGAGCCGGTCGATGCGTTCCGGGTGGTTGGGTCCGGGATCATGCATCAGGAACAGATCATCTTTGAAAACAGCTGTTTTTCTCATATCCCTACCCCCGGCATACTGGGTTTCAGCCTGCTCTGCTCATCTTTTTGTCTACCACAAGCCGCTCACTGAGTTCAGCAACAGAGCCTATCATAAAAAAAAAGGCCGCATTCTCCAAAAGGAAAATGCGGCCTGCCGGTTCTCTATGCTCGTCAGGCCTACATTGGAACGATGAGCTTATTGGTCTCTTCGTTCCAGGCTACGATCAGATACCAGATGATCAGAAAAAGCGCAATCATGACCAGCGACGGCCCATAGCCCATCACATCGGGCAGATAGACGAAGCTGCCGAGAAGACCGTCCGCCTCGAACTCATAGTCACGGAACCAGGCGGTAAGAATCGATGAGGCGATGCCGAAAAACGGGACGACGATCATCAGTTTGACCTGCCCTTCCCCGACTCGCCATAGCGCTCCGGAGCCACAGCCGCCGGCGAACATTGCCCCGAGGCCGAAGATGAAGCCGCCAACGACGCCGGCCCAGCCAAAGGTTCCCCGGATATAATAAGCCGGTGCCAGCACTGCATCACCCATAGCCCGGACCGGGACCGCGTATTTCAGGACCACGGCACCAACAGCGACGACCATGATGGAGAGCATCACCGATTTGGCCATGGTGCTGTCACCGGTCATGTGCGGCTCACGAAACCCCTGAACCATGCACCAGCGGCCTCGCTGCATTGCATAGCCAAGAGCGGCGGCAATGAGGATAAGTCCGCCCAGCGAAGCGATATAATCGCTGTCCTCGTTGGCACCATAACCAGAGGCTTTAAACACCAGGAAGAGGATACCTGCAATACCGAACAGGTAGATGACCGGGATCGGGAAATTGATCGTTTTGGCTCCGCCGTCTCCCCAGCTGATGTGCTCCATCTCGAGGTAGAGGAGTTTGAGGCCTAAAATGACACCGAACACAAGACCGAGCATCATCGAGAAACCGTTGGCGCCGAGGTTGCCGATGGCGTTATAGAAGCCGCCGACATTACAACCGCCGGCCAGTGTTGCGCCGATGCCCATAAGAATTCCGGCGATGACCGCTTTGACCATTTCACGATAGGGGGGGATGCGCAGCGCAAATTCTCTGCCCAGACAGGCCGAAACAAAGGCACCGACAACAAAGCCGATGCCGATAACCGAACCGGAGCTGACCAGAATGGATCTTGGAGCCTCTTGATAGTAGGCAAAAAAGGCAGCATCGGTGCCCAGTACCGAAGTAATCGAATACATAATCCAGTCACCCCAGTTCCTGATAGCACCGACCGCTCCCCAGGGCCGCCACCAGGCCATAATCATTACCGAAAAGAAGCCGACTACCAGACCGGTGGTCGTTGCATTCCACTCCGTTTCGCAAAACGCTTTGTACAGACCTTTTGCTTTATCAGCCAGTACACTCTGCTCGCTCATTGTTTCCTCCTGAAATTTCAATTCTTAAAAGAAATTTTGGTTCCCTTGCTTTACCTTTGGTTGAGCATTTTGTCAATAGTGCGACATCGTAGTACATAATTGTTTTTACGCTGTTATTTTACACCCCTTTTGGTTTGACATCACATTTTATTATGCTAAAAAACAGAGTGCATGTGGTACACTGTCAGGGTTTGTTTTTTTACCTCACCCGTCGTGAGTAAATGCTCGGACAAAGAGTCGATTCAGATGAATCATGAAACATTATCAGGAGGCTTGACATGAGTGATGTGAAACAGGTAGCAGCCGATGTAACGGCCGATTCGGTTCTCGATGCAAAGGGGCTGAGCTGCCCGATGCCGCTTCTGCGCACCAAAAAAGAGATCGGTAAACTGAAAAGCGGCGAAGTCCTGCAGATTGACGGTACCGACCCGGGTTCTCGAAACGATATTCCCGGCTGGTGCGACAGGGCCGGTCACGAATATCTTGGTGAGAAGGAAGAGAGCGGATACTTCAGCTTCTATATCAAAAAAGGCTGATTTAAACCGATACGTTTCTGGGTAAAAGCTGACCCCTGGCGCGTCTTTCGCAGTCAGGGGTCAGCTTTTACCCGGCGTCTTTTCAAGGTATCGACAAGGAGGCAGAAGATGGCAAAAAGTCTTGGAATTTTCGTAACCAACCCTGACAATATGGCCCACGTGATGGGTATCACCAAAGCGGCCAAGGCGAAGGGATCTAAAGTTAAGGTCTTTTTCACCTGGACGGCAACCCATAACGCCAAAGACCCCGCGTTTCCCGAACTCTGCGAACTGGCCGACGACGTTTCGATCTGCGTCGACAGCTATAAAAAGCAGGGGTACGACATTGAAGATGTCCCCGAGGGCATCAGCCCGAAGGAAATGGCGACCCAGGCACAGCACGGGATTATCATCGAAGATTACGACTGTTACATCAGTTTATAGAGGGAGGCGTCATGGAATACAAAAAAGTCTGTTTCATGTACAGGAACAAAGATTATGCCGTTGACGGCATGAGGTCGGCACTCGGACTGGCGGTGGAGAACATGTACTCCTACGGAGTCGTCATGGACACCGAAATCGATAAACTCGATGAGCACAACCTGGAGAGTATCGAGATGCTCCGCGATATGGAGGGAGAGATCTTTTCAACAATTCCCGCCAATGTGGAGAAAAACAGTTTTGAGGCTATCGACCTGGAAGAACTCGGCGAAAAGCTCAGGGATATGGATATAATCGTCCCTTACGGACTTAAATAGAGGAGGGATCATGAAAATTTTAAACGTCTATCGCTCCGAGCCCGACGATACGGTAAAAAAGCTTGTTGAAATCGTCACCAGAGACAGAGAAAGCGATTCGTTCGATCTTAGCGATGCCAGCCCCGACTACGATGCGCTGGTTGATAAAATCTTTGCGGCGGACCAGACCATCTGCTGGTGGTAACAGGGTAGCAGCTATTTTCTGATCGAATTCTTTGCAAATCAGAAATGTTCAGCCCCCGGATTCATTCCGGGGGCTTTTTTGAAGGCCAAGACATATCATCACCGTATCGTGCAGCTCCGGCCGCAGTTTTCTTATCCCTTGACGATCCTCGCCTTTGATCACCCGATTGGTCAGTAAGCAGATTATTACCTGTTGCTGCATATCTATCCAGAAAGAGACGCCGGTAAAACCCAAATGGCCGACACTTTCTGTTGAAAAATAACTGCCGCTGCTCGACCCGGTCACCGAAGGCCTGGTAAAACCACAGCTCCATTCAGAATCTTCGTATTTATCCACAGGCCGGCAGGTTTTACGAAAGGTCCCGACCGAAATGAGCGGTTCTCGGTTACGACCATGATAGAGATCAACATAGAGCTTGCACATTTTAAGGACCCCTTCGGCGCTGCCGAACAATCCTGCATGCCCGGCAACCCCTCCCAGCGCCCTGCAGTTATCGTCATGCACACGGCCTGTTAAAGGCTCTCCCGACCATCTGCATAAACCGGTGGAAACAACGCGGCGGGGCTGCATATCATCTTCACGAGCCGTTGGTCTGTTGAAAAAGAGCATCTTATCAACACCTGCTGGTACTGCAATGTGGTGGCGCCAGTATTCATCAAGCGATAAACCACTCTTCTTCTCGACGATCAATCCTAACAAAATATATCCCAAATCACTGTACAGGTATCCTCTTCCCGGTTCGTATGCCGGCTTGTCGCTCACTATTTTTTCAAGAATCCATTTTTTCCTCTGCCCGGCCTCTTTATGGATTAATTCCTGCCAATAGTCGTGATGTGCAGAAAAACCGGCGCTGTGGCTGAGCAGCAGCCGCAGATCAACCTTTTCAAAATCTTTGGATACCACTGTTTCAAGCAGTGAGGAAAGCGGTTCTGTCCAGGATATTTTTCCAGTTTCTATCAGTTGAAGAACAGCGGGCAGCGTAACAAGCGGTTTGGTCAATGAAGCCAGATCGAAGATGCTCTTTCCATCAACCGGATAAGACTCATTATCGCCATAGCCGCCGACAGCACTGCAGAAATCCTTGAAGTGAGCTTCATCAAAGACCGACAGAGCCAGGCAGGCTGCTGAATAAATATTGTTATTATAGCCGTTTAGAAGGATTTTTTTTGTTTCTTCACGAACGCACGAACGAGCCTTTTTATCCACCGTCATCAAACCATTATTTTATTGAATTTTTTCGCTATTTCCACTAGATTAAGTAGCGCTACAGGGAACATATATTTGTCTGATTTTATTAAAAATTTTCTTTTCTAAATAAATCTGCCCGTTGGCTTTTCAACAAATAGTCAACAGCCGTTTGTTAAATAGATATGGACGGTCTGTTGATAACAGTGTTGATAACTGCTTTTTAATAGTTCAGGCACGTTATCAAAATTTGATTTGTTCGTAACTATTCAAACGATATAAGCTCATTAGGTGATCATTCAACATATCCCCACCCTTAATAATAATAATAAATACTTATTTATACTAAAAAAGGAACCGAACCATGAGCCTTACATGCACTGTTTTAAGAAACGATCTTATTGAAGGATTAGGCAGTCTTCAGAATATAACCAATAAACGGGGAACTCTTGCCGTCTTGTCAAATATCCTGGTTGAAGCAACATCTACCGGACTGGTTCTGACCGGAACGGATCTCGAAGTCGGTTTAAGGATTTTCGTTCCGGCCGAGGTTGGAGATACAGGATCCCTGACCCTGCCGTCCAAGAAGATATTCGAAATTGTGCGTGAGTCCGGTTCCGAGCAGATAACCATAGAAGAGACCGGCAACAGCTGGGTGAAGATTCAGGCCGGAGCGAGCACCTACAACCTGGCCGGAATAGCCAGCGAGGAATATCCGGCATTTCCAGAGTATGATGAAGACAGTTTTACGTCTTTTGAAGCTTTTATATTCTTGGATTTGATAGATAAAGTTATTTTTTCCATCGCCGGGGAACAGGAAAACATCTACTCACTCACCTCAGTTCTGATGGAAAAGGAAAAACGAGATGGGACGTCATATCTGAAAATGATTTCATCGGATGGGCACCGTCTGTCGATCGTGGAAAAAGAGGTGGCCGTCGATGTCGATAATCTTACCCTCAACGAGGTGACGCTGATACCCAAAAAAGGTATCCAGGAGTTGAGAAAATTTTGTGAAAACCGCGATACCATAGATATTTCCTTTGAAAAGAAGCAGATGGTGGTCAAAGACGGTGACGCGATCATGGTCATCCGGCTCAAGCAGGGGGAGTTTCCGCAATACAGGGCTATCGTCGATTCGGTTTCGCTGGATAACTGTGTAAAAATTGACCGGGTTCCATTTCTTGAGTCGCTGAAGAGAATCAACCTTTTCACCGAGGATATTTTTCATACCATCCAACTCCAACTTGACGGGAACACGATGGTACTCACCTCCCAGAATGCCGATCTCGGCAACGCCAAGGATGAGCAGGAAATTGATTATGCGGGAGAGCCGCTGAAACTGGGGTTCAACTGCCGCTATTTTATAGAGACCCTGCAGGTGATGGAATGTGAAACGGTCGAAGCCTATATCAGTTCGGAGAACAGCCCCTGTCTGATGAAGTCAGACGACGATAAGGGTTTTATCAGCATCGTCATGCCGATGCAGTTGTAAAAAGAAGAGATCATTAAAGGTAAATACGCCTAACGATATTCAATTAACGGGAAAACAGCGTGACAGAAGAATTACACAACTACGATGCCGATCAGATAAAAGTTCTGGACGGGCTCGAGGCGGTGCGCAAGCGGCCGGCTATGTATATCGGCAATACTGCCGTGGAAGGACTTCATCATCTGATCTGGGAAGTCGTCGACAACAGTATCGATGAAGCACTGGCCGGCTATTGTCAGAGAATAAGGGTTACCATCCACGAGGATAACTCGGTAACGGTGGAAGATGACGGTCGCGGTATTCCGGTCGATATTCACCCCTCGGAAAATGTTCCGGCCCTGGAACTGGTCATGACTACATTGCATGCCGGGGGTAAGTTCGATCACTCCACCTACAAGGTTTCAGGCGGCCTGCACGGTGTCGGCGTATCTGTCGTCAACGCCCTGTCCAGCGAAGCAACAGCAAAGGTAAGAAGAGATGGAAAGGTTTACCGGCAGATCTATCGCTATGGACAAAAAGCAAGTGAGCTCGAGGTAATCGGGACTACTGAAAAAACAGGCACGACAATCACCTTTAAGGCCGATTCTCAGATCTTTACCGAAATAACCGTTTACGACTATGAAACGGTCAAGAATCGGCTCCGGGAACTGTCGTTTCTGAACAAGAATGTGCGCATCTATCTCAAGGATGAACGCAGCGGCGAGGAGGACAAGTTCCACGCCTCCGGCGGCGTGGTCTCCTATGTTGAGTGGCTCAACCGTAACCGTACGCCCTACTTCAATCAACCGATCCACCTGACCGGAGAAAAAGACCAGGTTGTCGTCGAGATAGCCTTTCAGTATTTCGACGGCTATTCGGAGCGTCTGTTTTCGTTCGTCAACAACATCAACACCAGAGAGGGCGGCAGTCATGTGGCTGGGTTCAGGGCTTCGCTGACCAAGTGCATCAATCGCTATGCCAGTGATGACATCATCCCTAAAAACCTCAGGGAAAAGATGGGCGGCGACGACGTTCGCGAAGGTCTGACCTGCGTTATCTCCGTTCATGTCCCGAATCCTCAATTCGAGGGACAGACCAAGACCAAGCTCGGCAACTCCGAGGTAAAATGGATAGTCGAATCGATCTGTAACGAGAAACTGACCATCTTTCTGGAACAGAACCCGCAGATAGCCAAACGAATACTGACGAAGGTGGTCGAGGCGGCGCGGGCCAGAGAGGCTGCCAAGAAGGCTCGTGATCTTTCCCGCAAGAAAGGTTCTACCAGCCTGCTGATGGCCGGCAAACTGGCCGAGTGCCAGGAGAAGGATCCGAGCAAGCGGGAGATTTTCATCGTCGAGGGAGACTCGGCCGGCGGTTCGGCAAAGCAGGGTCGCGACCGCTCTATCCAGGCTATTTTGCCGCTGCGCGGCAAGATCATGAACGTCGAAAAAGCCCGTTTTGACCGGATATTGAGCAGCGAAGAGATAAAACAGCTTATCGCCGCGCTCGGCTGCGGTATCGGCAAGGACGAATTCGATATCGACAGCCTCCGCTACCACAAGATTATCATCATGACCGATGCCGATGTCGACGGGGCTCATATCCGCACCCTGCTGCTGACCTTTTTATATCGCCAGATGCTGCCCCTCATCCAGGGGGGCTATGTTTATATTGGTCAGCCGCCGCTTTACCGGCTCGGCAAAGGTAAGAAGGAAACCTATTTCCTCGACGAGGACGAGCTCAACAGCCACCTCTTCAGCCAGGCCAGTAAAAAGGTGAAGGTGATCATCAAAGATGAACAGAACTCGGTTCTGGAAGGTCAGGAACTGATCGAGGTTCTTCAGAACCTGTCGGTCTACCAGCGCCTTGTTTCTTTTCTGGAGCGGATGAACATCTGGGAATCACTGCTCTATTACCTGCTCGACAAAGATATCAGAAAGGCCGACCAGTTTACCGATGAGGAGTTTGTCGAAGGCCTGGCCGCGGAGCTCTCTGCCGATGAGTCGATTATCGTCGGTGCAGTGCGCTCCTGCCGGTGGCGGGCCGACTGTTATGAATTCGATGTGGCCATCAGGGGCAAGGCTCAGATTTCGACAACGCTTGGTCCGCAGATACCGCTGATCAATGAATATCGAACCGCAATCAGGTTTTTCCCGCTGGTCAAGGACTATCTCAAAAGAGCTTTTTCGGTGGTCGATGTTTCGGCTGAGGAAATACAGCCAGAAACGATGGAAATAGGCGCTGAAAGCTGGGTGGAAATGGTCCTGGCCGTGCGCAACGAGTCATTCAAAGGCAGCCATCTCCAGCGCTATAAGGGCCTTGGTGAGATGAACCCGGAGCAGTTGTGGGAAACCACGATGAATCCGGAAAACAGGACGCTTTTGCAGGTTAAGATAAACGATGCCGAGGCGGCGGATGAGATGTTCACCACCCTGATGGGCGACAAGGTCGAGCCGCGGCGTGAGTTCATTCAGAATCATGCGCTGGAAGTAACCGAGTTGGACATATAAATACCTAAACAGCAGACACCATGACATCAGAAATAGAAACCGGATCGAAGGAAGAGATCACCCCTTCCGTCTCCGTTGAAAAAGAACTGAAGAAATCCTACCTCGACTACGCCATGTCGGTCATCATCGGCCGGGCGCTTCCCGACGTGCGCGACGGTCTGAAGCCGGTGCACAGAAGGGTTCTCTACGCCATGCGCGAACTCGGCGTTTTTTACAATCGGCCCTATGTCAAATCGGCCCGGATCGTTGGTGATGTTATCGGTAAGTATCACCCCCACGGTGACTCGGCGGCCTATGATACGCTGGTCAGAATGGCCCAGGGATTTTCGATGCGTTATCCGCTGGTCGACGGTCAGGGCAACTTCGGTTCGATGGATGGCGATGCTCCGGCGGCCATGCGGTATACCGAAGCGAGAATGACCCGGATTGACCGCGAAATTGTAGCTGATCTGGAAAAAGAGACGGTAGATTTCGTTCCCAACTACGACAATTCCCAGACCGAGCCTTCCGTTATGCCGAGCCGGGTTCCCACCCTGCTGGTCAACGGCTCGTCAGGTATAGCCGTGGGCATGGCGACCAATATACCGCCCCACAACCTGACCGAGGTCATCGACGGCCTGACCGGCCTGATCGAAGACCCCAACATGACAGTCCACCAGCTCTTCTCCATTATCCAGGGGCCAGACTTTCCGACCGGTGCCATGATCTGTGGGCGGGCCGGTATAAGGGAGGCGTATGAAACGGGCCGCGGCGTTGTTCTGATGCGGGCAAAAACCGACATCGAGCGCTCCAGGGACGGCCGCAGGGAAAGCATCATCGTCGAGGAAATTCCCTACCAGCTGAATAAAGCCTCTCTGGTCGAGCGCATCGCTCAGCTGATCAAGGACAAGAAGATCACGGCTATTTCCGAGATCCGCGACGAATCCGACCGCCAGGGCCTGCGCATCGTCATGGACCTGAAAAAGGACGAGATCGCCGAGGTGGTTATCAACCAGCTCTACAAAATGACACCGATGCAGAAGTCCTTCGGCATCATTTTCCTGGCGATCGTCAATAACAAGCCGGAAGTACTCAACATCAAGCAGATACTCGAGCATTTCATCCAGCATCGCAAGGTCGTCGTTTACCGGCGTACCGCCTTTGAGCTCAGAAAAGCCGAAGAGAAAGCCCATATCCTGGAAGGCTTGATGGTTGCGATCAACAACCTCGACGATGTGGTCGAGTTGATCAAGGCATCCAGAAACCCGGCCGAAGCCAAGGAGCAGCTCATTTTGAAGTATGAGCTCTCTGCCATCCAGGCCCAGACCGTGCTCGACATGCGACTGCAGCGATTGACCGGGCTCGAACGTGAGAAAATAGCCAGTGACTATGAAGAAATTCTGGCATTGATCGCTGAACTCTCCGCAATTCTCGGTGACGAGAAGCTGGTGATGAACATCATCAAGGAAGAGTTTCTCGAGATACGCGAAACCTATGGGGACGAGCGCCGGACTGAAATCATCGATGCGCCCGACGAGATACTGCCCGAAGATCTCATCGCGCCCGAGGATATGGCGGTCACTGTGACCCACAGCGGCTACATCAAAAGAAACCCGATCAATCTCTACCGGTCCCAGCATCGCGGCGGCAAAGGGGTGCGCGGGGTTACCAACATCGAAGAGGATTTCGTATCGAGTCTCTATGTTGCTTCGACGCTCGATACCTTTTTGTTTTTCACCAATTACGGCAAGGTGTTCTGGCGCAAGGTCTACCAACTGCCGCTGGTCGGCAGAACGGCCCGGGGCAAAGCCATCGTCAATCTTCTCGAACTGGACGAGGGTGAAAAAGTGGCGGCGATTCTTCCGGTTAACGATTTCGAGGACGAACAGGGAACCAAAACGATCATGATGGTAAGCAAGTACGGCCGCGTCAAAAAGACCAGTCTCAAAGAGTTCAACCGGCCGTTGCGTAAAGGTAAACGCGCCTTGACCATCAACGAGGGAGATGAGATCATCGCTGCTCATCTGCTGCGCGGCAAAGATACCGTTTTCCTGATTTCCAGAGATGGTATGTCGATCCGGTTCCATGAGGCCGATGTTCGGCCGATGGGCAGAATGGCGGCCGGCGTCAAGGGAATTACCCTGAAGGGCGATGATTTCGTCGTCGGCGTCAACGTGCTTCGTGAAGACAGTATTAAGACGGTTCTTACCGTAACCGCCAACGGTTACGGTAAGCGCAGCATGGCGGAAGATTACCGGATCCAACGACGGGGCGGCAAAGGCATCATGGCGATCAAATCCAGTGAGCGAAACGGCGATATCGTCGGCGCCAAGATCGTCGACGATAGTTATGAGGTCATTCTCATTGCCGACAGCGGTAAGATGATCCGCATGCCGCTCGATACAGTTCGGGTGATTGGCCGAACCACTCAGGGGGTCAAGCTGATCAACCTCGAGCCTGAAGAAAAAGTGGTTGGCATGGATACGGTCGAAATAGATGAGACCGAGGAATTAGTCGGGGATGTGGGGCTCGAAGAATCAGCCGATGACTAGTACCGACGTCGCGGTTATCGGGGCCGGTTCCTGGGGAACGGCCCTGGCCCTGTTGCTGGCCGAAAAAGGTGTTAGCGTCAAGCTCTGGGGTTATCGACCGGAACATGTTGCGGCACTGAAAAGAGACCGGCAGAACAAGGCTTATCTTCAGGGCTTCTCATTTCCCCCTTCCCTTGTTCCGGTTGATTCGATGAAAGAAGCCGTCGGACAGGCGGAGGTGGTTTGTATGGTCGTACCGTCTCATGGCTATCGGGAAGTTTTTCGGCAGGTAGCTGAACATGCCCCCGCCGGTGCTGTTTTCGTTTCGGCGACCAAGGGCATTGAGAACGACAGCCTGAAAACGATGACCCGAGTTATGGCCGATGTTCTTGACGAGGTGGGCAGAGACGCTGCAACGCTTGCTGTATTGTCCGGACCGTCGTTTGCAAAAGAGGTGGCCAACAAGGTTCCGACCGCGATAACTATTGGCTGCCGAGATCCCCGGAGTGCTCGCCTTCTCCAGGAGCTTTTCTCTACCGATTACTTCAGGGTTTACACCGGAAGTGACATCATCGGCCTCGAAATCAGCGCTTCGCTGAAAAACATCATAGCGATCGCGGCCGGTATCTGCGACGGCTTGAGTTTTGGCGATAACGCCCGGGCCGCACTGATTACCCGGGGGCTGGCCGAGATGACCCGTCTTGGTATCATGCTGGGTGCACAACAGGAGACTTTTTTCGGGTTGAGCGGCCTGGGTGATCTGGTTCTTACCTGCACCGGCGCATTGAGCAGGAACCGGCATGTGGGGATCGAACTTGGAAAAGGCAGATCTCTTGAATCAATACTCGATTCAATGAACATGGTCGCCGAGGGGGTCAAGACCACAAAATCTGTGTATGACCTTGTCGGTGAGCTCGATGTCGAGATGCCGATACTCGAACAGGTTTACCAGGTTCTCTATCAGAACAAAGAGTGCAGCGCAGCGGTTCGGGATCTGCTTGCCAGGGATCTCAAGCCAGAACAGATCTAACCCGAATATTTCATGGAAAAACAAGAGAAAAGTGAAAATATCAAATAACAAAAGACTGTTATCGGGTCTTTTGAAGGTAAAATCACTGTTCCAAATTGTACCATGTAGTCTCAACACGTGAAATCTTCGGGCTAAGCCGCCTGGCCGGTACTGTACTGCTCAACTCAGCTTGACCAGTCATTCTTTTCAAACTCACTGTGGTCAGGCTGTTTCGGCATTTCTTCCAGCGTTCTCTGTTCGACCCACTTCATGACTTTGTCAAATTCGCTGCTCAACTCCGCAAGGACCTTTCCCCGATGGCTGACCGTGTTTTTTTCTTCCATACTGAGTTCGGCAAAACTCTTCTTCAGCGGTTCGTAATAAAACAGCGGATCATAGCCAAAACCGCTGCTGCCCCGCGGTTCAGTCAGTATCGTACCGTTGCAGCTTGCCTCATAGGTCAGGGCCGGCCCGGACGGTACGGCAATGGAGAGAACGCAGACAAAATGGGCTTTTCGGTTTTGCTCAGTGCCGAGTTCTTTGAGCAGTTTTTCACAGTTTTGCCGGTCGCTGGCGCCTGCCCCGGCGTAACGGGCGGAGTAGACGCCGGGAGCACCGCCGAGCGCTTCGACAACCAGCCCTGAATCGTCGGCAATGGCGGGCAGCCCCAGCACCTTGGCATAGTGATGGGCCTTTTTGTAGGCGTTTTCATCAAAGCTCAGGCCGTCTTCGACGACGTCCGGCAGCGGGCCGAAATCGGCGAGACTCTTGACCTCGACCGGGAAGTCCGCGACAAACTGCTTAAACTCTTTAACTTTATTCTGGTTGGTTGTGGCCAGAACGAGAAGATTGAACATCGTCTTTCCTTTTCTTTCTGAGCTTTTTCTTCAGGCGGTTGTCATAGCGTTCCTGCTCGCTGTAGATACAGCCGCAATAACTCTGGCGGTAGAGGCTGCTGCGTTGTGCCTCATCAACGCCCTGCTGCCAGCCCACCCGAAAATCCTGATACACAAACGGCAGGCGGTGCATCTCTGAAGCGTTTGAGCCCTGCGATCTGATCAATGCGTGATTCTGGTGGGTGGAGTAGAGAAGCGTGGTCGAAAATCCGTCGTGGCCCCGCTCCCGAGCCAGTTTGGCGGTTTGCTCAAGCCTCATCTTGTAACAGGTCGAACAGCGTTTTTCCTCAGCAAACACAATGGCCCGGAGAAACTCGCGCAGCCCGTAATCCGGGTCGATGACAACAGCGTAATTCCTGGCCTCAGCCAGTTCTTTGAAAGAGTTCAAACGACTTCTAAACTCACGATATGGATGGATATTGGGGTTGAAGAAGTAACAGGTAAAATCGATCCCCTGCCCTTCCAGTACCCGTGCCGGGTAGAGCAGGCAGGGTCCGCAGCAGGTGTGGAGCAGAATAGACATCTTCTCAGATTTTATATTGTTTCGGGTCGATGCCGTACTGGTGAATCTTGTAGTTGATAATACGCAGGCTGGTATCGAGGTAACCGGCTGTTTTGGTCTGGTTACCGTTGTTCTTCTTCAAGGCGTCAATAATAAGCTCTTTTTCAAAATTTTCCACCGCCGTTGAAAATGAGAGCGGTTTTCCGTTCGCTGCTGTCTCAGATGCCTGCAGTGTCGGCGGCAAATGCGTTCCTTTGATCGCCTCACCATCGCAAATCAGGACGGCCCGCTCCATGCAGTTCTGTAGCTCTCTGACATTGCCGGGCCAGTGGTATTGGATGAGCAAGTCAATCGCCGATGTCGATATCCTATTGATTTTTTTATGGTTTTCTTTTGAAAATTTTTCAAGAAAAAATTCGGCGAGAAGCAGAATATCGGTTCTACGCTGCCTCAGCGGCGGCATGTAGATCGGAAACACATTTAACCGGTAATATAAATCCTCCCTGAACGAGCCGTTGGATACCGCTTCCTCGAGGTCCTTGTTCGTTGCCGCCACCAGCCGTACATCACAGGAGATCTGCCTGGTTGAGCCGAGGCGCTGGAAACTGCGCTCCTGGACGACATTGAGCAGTTTCACCTGCACCGAATGGGAGATTTCGCCGATCTCGTCAAGAAACAATGTCCCCCCTTCCGCGTGCTCGAAGCGGCCGATTTTCCGCTCATTGGCGCCGGTAAAAGCGCCTTTTTCGTGGCCGAACAGCTCACTTTCAAGAAGTGTTTCCGGCAGGGCCGAGCAGTTCACCACCACGAAGGGTTTGTCCTTTCGCCTGCCGTTGTAATGCAGTGCTTTGGCCACCAGGGTTTTTCCGGTGCCTGACTCACCCCTGAGCAGCACGGTAGCATTGGAATCGACAACCCGGTGCACCATTTCAAACACGTCCTGCATTCGGCTCGAGTTGCCGATGATATCGTTGATCCGGTTTTTCTCCGAAAGCTCGCGCTTGAGCTTCAGATTCTCGGTACGCAGGTGATCCTTTTCCCGATTGACGATCTGTACCCGGCGAACGGTTTGGGCAATAATGGAAGACAGTACGGTAAGAAACTGAAGATCATCGGTGGCCTGCGAGCCGAAACCGTCCTCGTAGACACGGTCCACGCTTAATGCCCCGATCACCTGCTTACCGTCCTTAATTGGCACACAGAGAAAAGAACGGTCTTTTTCTCCGATATCTCCTCTAGAGCGGGTTCTGTTTAAAAAGAGCGGTTCCTCGGAGATATGGGGAACGATGATCGGCTCTCCAGAGGCGACTACCCGGCCGGTAATCCCCTCCCCTATCTTGTATTTTCCACGCTTTCGACCCTCTGCGGTGAGGCCGTGGGCGACCTCGATCTCGAGTTTTCCGGTCAGCGGGTTGACGATGGTAACCGTGCCGTTCTCCATGTTCTTGAATTCGGAGAGCAATGCCATCGCTTTCTCCAGACATTCGCTCAGAACAAAGGACGAGGCAAGTTCCTTGGTAATTTCATAAAGGCATGTTAGATCGTGCAGTTGACTCTGTGTTTCTACGTTATCCGGTGGCATTGATTATGTATAATGGGGAAAGTAAAATCTGTTTCAAAAATGTTTACATTAGGGATGGTTGTGTTACAAAAATGTAGTATACAACACTCCAGCCCTGATGGCAATGACATATATTGACAGATGATATATGAGATGGTACAAGGAAAATCTTTTGGAGGGATGGCCGAGTGGTTTAAGGCGGCGGTCTTGAAAACCGTTGTACGAAAGTACCGTGGGTTCGAATCCTACTCCCTCCGCCAGTATCGATGGACTATTCATACAGGCCTTTGGAGAGATGACCGAGTTGGCCGATGGTGCTCGCCTGCTAAGCGAGTGTGGGGATAAAACTCCACCGAGGGTTCGAATCCCTCTCTCTCCGCCAGCATACAGGCCCGGCTGAACTGATCAGTCGGGCCTGTTGTTTTGAAGCGTTACTAAAACCCCCACAGTAGTGAACGTTTGATCCACCCTTCCAGCCCGGTGTCGTGCTTGACATGAGCCCAGCCGGCCTGTTGCTTGAGAGTTTCGAAAACAACACCGTAGTATGCTTTACCAACGACTTTATACTTCGTACCCGGGCCGCTTCTGATATTAATCTTGGTATCCTGGTTCTTATGGACCTTGACCACCATGTGCCCGGTAGGTGAGGTCAGTTTTTCATAGAGCCATCCGGTATCACCTTCAAAGTCTTCAACTTTGAGCCAGCTTCCTTTTTCCTGAAGCACTTTCAGAGGAAACCCGCTGCCATACTTCCATTTGACTGAATAATTCGTCCCGGGTCCGGAGCGCAAGTTAACATTGTCGCCCGCCACGCTGACCATTCTCGCAGCGGCCGTAATGGGAACCATGAGGAAGAAAATGAAAATAACAAAGGTGAGAATAGTCTTTCTAGCCATAATAAAATAGAATGGTTTCTGGTGAATGAAGGTTTATTTGCCATCTACAACGGTTTCGATTATGCGTTCGAGGTCATCGTAGGAATAATAGGCTATCTCAATTTTTCCGCGACTCCCCTTCTGGTTAATTGTAACTTGAGAACTGAGTTTGTTGGTGAGCTGATTTTCGAAGGCCTTTTCAACAGATTTAGAAAACTCAGCTTCTCTTTTTTTCTGTGCAGGTTTAACTGCCTGTGGGTTTGCTTTTAAACGAATGAGTCTCTCAGCCTGCCTTACAGAAAGTTGCTTTTCCACGATTTCGTCCCTCACTTCTTTCAAAGCAGCAGGGTTGGAGAGCAGAGCAAGAAGGGCACGGCAGTGCCCCTCCGAGAGAATTCCTGCCAAAAGATCCTCTTTTATAGACTCAGGAAGTTGTAGGAGGCGAAGGGCGTTGGTTACGGTTGAGCGCTTCTTGCCGACCTTGGCGGCTGTTCCCTCCTGGGTCAGGCCAAAGTGGTCGATAAGTTTACGATAGGCTTCCGCTTCCTCCAATGGATTAAGGTCGGTTCGCTGAATATTTTCAATGAGCGCGAACTCGAGCAGTTCATCCTCATTGATAACCTCCTTGACGACAACGGGAACTGTCTTCAACCCCGCGATTTTAGATGCTCGAAGCCGTCGCTCGCCCGCCACAATCTCGTATTTTTTCTTTGAAACTCTGGATACGATGAGCGGCTGGATAACACCGTTTTTCCTGATCGATTCTGCCAATTCTTCAAGTTCACTTTGATCAAACACCATCCGCGGCTGGTGCTTGTTCGGGGTGATCTGGTTGACCGAGCATTCAAAATAAGACTCGTCAAATGACTGATCTCCAAAAAGTGCACTAATGCCCTGCCCGTCCAGCCCTGTAATCTTTGCCATAGCTTATCCCTGTTTTTTTAAAAACTCCAGTGCCAGTGAACGATAAGCCTTTGCTCCGCTTGATTTGATGTCATATTCCATGATGGTTTTACCGTGACTTGGGCTCTCGCTCAGACGAACATTTCGGGGGATGCGGGTGCTGAAAACCTGGTCTCCGAAATGGTTATGAATTTCGGCAGCAACCTGGTGAGATAGACGGTTGCGTTTATCAAACATAGTCAACAACAAGCCTTCTATGTAGAGTTTTTTATTACTCGACTGTTTTACCGAGCGGATCGTGCTGATCAGTTGTGCCAGGCCTTCCATTGCGTAATATTCGCACTGCATTGGGATGAGTACCGAGTTGGCTGCTGTCAGTGCGTTGAGAGTAAGCAATCCGAGGGAAGGGGGGCAGTCTATTATAATATAGTCAAATTCAGCAAGTATAGGTTTTATGGATTTTTTTAAAAAACGCTCTCTGTTATCTTTTCCAATCAACTCAATTTCAGCTGCCACGAGATCAATGGTGGAAGGAATAGCCGACAGGTTCTTCACGTTTGTTTTCTGGGCTGCCTCTTCTGCTGAGGTAGTCCCACAGAGAACCTGATAAAGGTGGTTGGTCCGGCCGGCAGGTTTAATACCTACCCCGCTGGAAGCGTTTCCTTGAGGATCAGAGTCAACCAGCAGAACCCGTTTGTTTCTCATGGCCAATCCGCAGGAAAGATTTACCGCTGTGGTTGTTTTTCCCACCCCACCCTTCTGATTGGCCACCGCGATAACAGTTGAGATATTTTCCATTCTATTTTACCTTCAGAGTAGAAGACTATGGGCATCATTTATAATCCAGGTAAAATGGTGACTCAATATTTTTCTTTGAAAAACGGTGAAATTCTTTCTGCTGAATTATAATTTTCCTGGTGTTTCACGTGAAACATCACCCATGAGGCCGTGATGAACCGTATGAAATTACTCGTTATCGGCAGCGGTATCGCCGGCCTTTCTTTTGCACTTCGGGTGGCATCATTTGCCGATGTTGCGGTTGTCACCAAGAAGCAGCTCGCAGACACGGCGACCAATCTGGCTCAGGGTGGCATTGCTGCGGTTTTAGACCAGCAGAAAGATTCGGTGGCGGCTCATATTGAAGATACCCTGACGGCCGGTGCAGGACTGTGTGATTATACAATCGTCGAAGAAGTGGTGAAAAGCGGATCCCGTAGAATTTATGATTTGCTCGACTATGGTGTTGATTTTGTAAAGGATTCATCTGGTCTTACCTTGAGTCTTGGAAAGGAGGGCGGTCATTCGCAGCGCCGGGTAGCGCATGCCTATGATCTGACCGGTCGGGCAATCGAACAGACGTTACTGGAGCGGGTCCAGGCGATCGACAATATCTCGTTGTACGAGGATCATACCGTCTTGGACCTTATTGTCGAGGTGTCTGGTGACCGGCCTTTGTGCAGGGGCTGTTTCGTTCTTGACCCATCAGGTGAGATCGTTCGTTTCGATGCCGAGCAAACCGTGTTGTGTACCGGAGGCGCCGGAAAGGTTTACCTCTACACCTCCAACCCCGACATTGCTACCGGTGACGGCATCGCCGCCGCCTCACGCGCCGGAGCAGCAGTCGCCAACATGGAGTTCGTCCAGTTTCATCCAACCTGTCTGTATCATCCCCAGGCCAAGAATTTTCTTATCTCCGAGGCGGTAAGAGGTGAGGGGGGCCTTTTATTTAACCACCGGGGTGAGCGGTTCATGAAACGCTATGATTCACGACTTGAACTCGCCACCAGGGATATGGTTGCGCGCTCGATTGATCATGAGATGAAAGAGAAGGGTGACGATTACGTCTTTCTCGATATCAGTCACAAGGATTCCTCATTTATCAAGAAACGTTTTCCTGGAATCTATCAGCAATGCCTGGAGTATGGCATCGATATAACCGAGGAACCGATTCCTGTCGTTCCTGCCGCGCACTATTTGTGCGGCGGAGTGCTGGTTGACGGCTGGGCCAATACGACCCTTGATGGTCTGATGGCTATTGGCGAAACAGCATGCACTGGACTGCACGGGGCGAACCGGTTGGCCAGTAACTCTTTGCTTGAAGCCGTGGTTTTTGCCGAAAAGGCCGGCCGTTACTGCTCTGAGAACAACCAGGCAATTGAGTTGCGAAAGCAGGGCAGGGGGGGAGTTTCAGATCACGAACAAGCCGGCGTTGAACTTGACGAGAACGTGCTGATCAATCATAACTGGGATGTTCTGCGTCGAACCATGTGGAACTATGTCGGTATTGTCAGAAACACAAAACGACTCAAACTGGCGCAGCAGCGGGTCGCTGCCATCGCCCGGGAGATCGAGTCAATGTATGTGGATCACCGGTTTTCACGTGAAATGGTCGAACTGAGAAACATCGCCCAGGTATCTCTTATGATCATTGAGTCCGCCATACAGAGAAAAGAGTCACGGGGTCTTCATTATACCACCGATTATCCGAAAACTATTGATGCTCAGCGAAAGTGGACAATTTTAACAAAAGGGAAGGAGGCGAAGCCATGGGAATTTACCGTACAGCATCATGAATTCACCATTGCCCCGTGAGGCCTGATCTTACATTACCCCCCTGCCATACACTGGTGCCCTTGTCCACCAGTCTTATCACAAACAGTTCAATTCAGGAATTTTCCTCAATTTTTTATATTGTTATGAAAAAATTTCTTATAAAATCCACATTTTTTGATTTACTCAGCTCTGTTTATGTAAGATTAACATATTGTAATTAAATATTTAAATTTTATCGAAATTGATTTTAAATTGTTATGATGCAATAAACTTGTTGAACAAAAATTGTAATTAGTTACTCTTTCAGATAGCTCACCACCGTGCCTGGTTGGACGGCAGCATGCTGCTGCGGCAGTCATTAGGATGTCCTTGCATTGTCTCTCATCGTTGTGATGGATACTCGTTTGTCAGGTGCGGAATGGTTGCAAGCAGAAAGAGACGTCGTGGATCAAATCGGTAAAGAAGTCGAACGGCTGGCTGATGAACTAATCAGGCTGCGCCGCGATTTTCATCAACACCCGGAACTCGGACTGGAAGAAGTACGCACCGCCTCGGTAATCTCGGCTTATCTCGAAAAGCTCGGGCTGAGCTGCCGGACGTACAATAAAACCGGTCTTGCTGCAGTAATTAAAGGGGCGTTTCCCGGACCGACCATATTGCTGCGCGCCGATATGGATGGCCTGCCGGTCGCGGAGGAAACCGACGTTCCATTTCGCTCAATCTGTGACGGGGTGATGCATGGCTGCGGCCACGATGCCCATATGGCCATGCTTCTTGTTGCAGCGAAGATTCTCATTGGCATGAGAGATACGCTGCACGGTAATGTCAAGCTGGTCTTCGAGCCCAACGAGGAACAGGCCGGAGCCCTGCGCATGATCGAGGAGGGCGTGCTGGAAGATCCTCCGGTCAGTTCCTGCCTCGCTATCCATGTCTGGAGTCCGCTGCCCTCTGGTACGATTGGCCTGCAGCAGGGGCCGGTGATGGCCGGCATGAAGCATTTCTGCCTGCGTGTGCACGGCAAAGGGGGGCATACCGCAACACCGCAGACCGCGATTGACCCGCTTCTGGCGGCAGCGGCCATCGTTCAGGCGGTGCAGATGGTGCAGACCCGCGAACTCGATGCGCTCAAAGAGCCGGCCGTCATCATGTTCGGCCGTATTGAAGGTGGAACGGCCGACAACGTGATTCCCGATCATGTTACGCTGCGAGGTACCATCCGTTATCTGTCCCGGGGGCGCGAGGATAGCGAGGACAGTCCCTTGGCCAGATTCAGGCGCGTTATCGAAGGGGTGTGTCTCAGCCACCGGACCACGTTCGAGCTTGATTACACGCACGGGCATCCGGCGCTCTACAACGATCCGGAAATGACCGTCATGCTTGGCTCAACGGTGCTGGACAAGCTTCAGAACCCGCTTGAAGTCAGACCCTACGCGACCTTTGCAGGGGACGACTTCTCCGAGTTTGCCTCGCGTATTCCGGGCGTCTACTGCTTCCTTGGCGCCGGTAAACCGGACCGGGAAAACCCTCCGCACCATCACCCTCGTTTTGATATCGATGAGCGTGTTCTGCCCCACGGTGTTGAAATTCATGTGCGGACCGCCCTTGAATATTTGAAAGGGGAGCAGAACCAGCAGGTTGTATCCTGAGATCGGCAGGCGGACAAAGCCTGAATCGATCACGGGAAATAATGAAAGCAAGCACTTATTAACATCAACGAAAAAGGAGATACGTTGTGAAGAAACTCGTCAGTTTACTGATCGTCCTGATGCTCAGCATACCATTTTCCGGAGCCGTCGCCTCCGAGTATACCGGGGAACCGATAAAGGCAAAACTTGCCTCGGAAGAGATCGAAGGTGATTTCATGACCGTCTGGGCCCGCAAGTTTGCCGACCATATGAAAGAATGGTCCGGCGGCAAAATCGAAATTGAGGTCTACCCGTACGGTACACTTGGTGAGACCGGCGATATCAACGAACTCGCCCAGATGGGCGTCGTTCAGTTCGTGTTCTCGGATTATGCCTGGATCAGCGCGTTTGTGCCGCAGGCTCAGGTGCTGGCACTGAATTATCTGTTCCCGACAGAAAATATTACCGAACGTCTCGACTGGATCGTCAGAAATGGCGAATTCATGCCGCTGCTGGAGAAGAAGTTTCGTGACAATCAACTGGTGCCTCTGTCAATCTTGTTCGAGGGCTGGCAATGGGTTGGCTCGCAGGAGCCGATTGAGTCAATCGATGATCTGGACGGGACGAAAATCCGGGTCATGTCCTCCAAGCTCCTGGTGGAAGACTACCGTGCCTACGGTACAAGCCCGACCCCGATGAACTACGGCGAAATTTACAGCGGTCTGCAGATGGGTCTGATCGATGCCCAGGTACAGCCGCTCTTTGCCCATTACTCGATGAAGTTTTACGAGGTTCAGAACTATATCACCCAGCTCGGAAACGAGCCGTTTCTCGGTATTCCGACGGTTAATCAGGAGTTCTTCGACAGCCTGACGCCGGAGGCGCAGCAGGAGATGAGAAACTTCTGGATCGACGCCATCATACCGGCCGGCACCTGGATCAAGAAGAAGAACGCGGAAGACATGGAGAAGATGAAAGCGGCGAACCCGGACCTGCAGTTCAATACGCTTGAAGGAGAGGTCCTGGAGCCGTTCATGGCGGCGGCCAAGACTGTTTACCCTAAATTCGTCGATATCGGCGGTGAAGGGGCGCAGGAGGTTCTCGATACGCTGTTAAAAGATATCGAAGCCGCAACCAGCGCGGTTAAGTAACCAGGCTCGGTTCAGGGGCGGTCCATGTCGACCGCCCCTGACCGCTTGACTATCAATAAGAGAGATATTTTATGGTGGGTTCTGAGCAGACGGTTGTCCCCGTCGGTCCGTTAAAGCGGTTCAACCGGCAACTCGGACGGTTCATCAACTTTTTTGAAGTCTCCATCCTGGTCTTCTGTGTCGCCGCTCTGGCCGTGCTGCTGATCGCCAACGTCTTCTTCCGAACCTTTTTTCAGTCGATCTATTTTGCCGAGGAAGTATCCCAGTTCCTGGTCATCCTGATCACCTTCGCCGGAGTCAGTTACGGGGTCAGAAAAGCACGCCATATCCGCATGGGGGCGTTTCTCGATATCATGCCGCCCCGGCTCGAGAAGAGCTTTATCATTTTTATTTCACTGGTGAGTGCGATCACCATGGCGATTATGGCCTGGTATTCGCTGGAGTACCTGCTCAACGCCATGCAGATGCAGCATAAAACCCCGGCGCTGCGGGTCCCCAAGTGGACCTTTTTCATCATCGTGCCAATCGGTTTTTCACTTGCCTCGATTCAATATATTCGAACCATCATAAAGAATTTCACCGAAAAAGATCCCTGGCAGTCACCTGACCAGAAGAGCGAGTATGAAGATGAAGATGAAGGTGAAGATGAGTGAGGTGAGAGAGCGCTGATATGGTACTTTTTGGAATCAACCTTGCCAGTATGCTGCTGATCGGTTTTCCGTTCATGATCATACTGCTCGCTTCATTGATCATCTACGTGGTGCTGAATATGCCGGAGATGGCGCCCAAGATGATGCTTATTCTCGTGCAGCAGGTCATTACCGGCATTTCACCGCCGGCCCTGGTCTGCGTACCGATGTTCATTCTCAGCGCCTCGATCGTCACCTCCGGAGAGTCGGCCTCACGGCTGATCAGGATGATGCAGACCTTCGTTGGTCACCTGCCCGGCGGGCTGCCGATCACAACGAATGCCAGCTGCACGCTTTTCGGAGCGGTTTCCGGCTCGACCCAGGCCACGGTTGCGGCAATCGGCGGCACCATGCGGCCCATGCTGCTGCAGGCCGGTTACCCCAGCTCCTTCACGCTCGGCCTGATCATAAATTCAAGCGATATCGCCTTTCTGATTCCGCCAAGTATCGGGTTTATCGTCTACGGGGTGGCGACCAGTACATCGATCGGCATGCTCTTTCTGGCCGGCATCGTGCCGGGTTTGTTGATTCTGCTGCTTTTTTCCTTTTATTGTTACGCCTACTCGAAAGTTAAAAAGATACCGAGCCAGCCCCGTTACAGCTGGGACGAACGAATCGATGCGTTGAAGAAAGGGTTTCCGGTCCTGGGTTTTCCACTGATTGTCGTCGGCGGTATCTATACCGGTTACTTGAGTCCAACCGAAGCCGCTGCTGCCTCGGTTTTTTATGCCTTGCTGCTCGAGACCACCGTCTACCGGGCATTGACCCTGGAGCGGATCGTCGATGCCTTTCTGCAGACCGGTATCATTACCGGCGTCGTTTTTATCCTGGTTGGAGCCGGACAGGCGTTTTCCTGGCTGATCGGTTTTCTGCAGATCCCCCAGAAGATTTTACCGCCGCTTTTCGGCACGGACCCGACCATGCTCTGGGTCATCTTTATCGTCGTTGCAGTCTATTTTGTGGCCTGCATGTTCGTCGATCCGATCGTGGCGATTTTTATTCTCAGCCCGATTTTTCAGCCCTACGTGGTGCAGACCGGGGTCGATCCGATTTTACTGGGCACACTCGTTACGCTTCAGGCTGCCATCGGCTCGGCAACGCCGCCATTCGGGTGCGATATTTTCACGGCCCAGCTGATATTCAGGCGGCCCTATCTTGAGGTGATTGGCCACGCCCTGCCGTTTCTGCTGATTTTGATTCTGGTGACGGTACTGCTGGTGGCTTTTCCGCAGATTGCTCTGTTTCTGCCCAATATGGTAAACAGCTGATGCTTTAGGGATGGGACACAAACCTTTGGACCGACATGGTTTGGCCTGCAGCGAAGAAATCATCTGCCCATCTGCAACAGGATAAGATACGGAAGAAAGGAGTGAATTACGATGAGTGATAAGCAGGAACTGCAGGATATGGAAGGAGGAGTTAAAAGCCCCCACCTGCTCGACACATCGGAACCGGGGGCGGTCGTTCTCGATTTCGATTTCTCCGAGTATGAAGAGCGGATCAGCAGAACCCAGGCGAAAATGGCCGAAGACGGCATCGAGCTGCTGATCGTCACCGACCCTGCCAACATGTGCTGGCTGACCGGCTACGACGGCTGGTCTTTTTACGTCACTCAATGCGTTCTGGTACCGGTTGACGACAAACCCCTCTGGTTCGGCCGTGAGATGGATGTCAATGGCGCCAAAATCACCTCCTGCCTGCCATTCAGCCGCCTTATCGGCTATCCGGATCACTATGTCCAGTCAGAAGATGTGCATCCGATGGACTACCTGGCCGATATCATAAAAAGCTGGGGTTGGGGCCGCCGGACCATCGGCATGGAGATGGATAACTATTACTATTCGGCGCGCTGTCATCGTTCTCTTGAGTTTCACTTACCGGCGGCGAAGATGGGTGACTGCACCAACCTGGTCAACTGGCTGCGGGCCGTGAAGTCACCGCGCGAAATCGAATACATGCGAAAGGCCGGCCGCATCGTTGAAGCGATGCACCGCCACGTTCTCGAGATCATTGAACCCGGGACCACCAAAAAAGATCTGGCGGCGGAATTGACCTACAAGGGGATTGTCGGGGTTGACGAGGAAGGCGGGGACTACCCGGCGATCGTGCCGTTGATTTCGACCGGGCGTGAGGCCTCGGCCCCGCACCTGACCTGGGATAAGACGAAAATCGAAAAAGACGACGTCACTTTTTTCGAGATTGCCGGCTGCTACAAACGTTATCACTGCCCGCTGGCGCGCAGCATCTACCTGGGCCAGCCCCGGGCCATTATTCTGGAAGCGGAAAAGGCCCTTCTGGAGGCCACCGAAAAGGCGCTCGACCAGGCTCATCCGGGCAACACCTGCGAAGATATCGCCCAGGCGTTTTTTCACACCCTGTTCGACCATGGTTTTGCCAAGTCGTCGCGCTGCGGCTACTCGATCGGCCTGGGCTATCCACCGGACTGGGGGGAGCGGACGATGAGTCTGCGCTCGGGTGATAAAACCGAGATCAAAGAGGGCATGACGTTTCATTTCATGCCGGGCCTCTGGTATGACGACTGGGGCATTGAAATTACCGAGTCGATCCTGATCACCGGAAAAGGGGCCGAGTGTCTCGTCGATCTGCCCCGTGAACTCTTCGTCAAACCGTAAAATGTAGTGCCGCTATGTCATTCTGGATTCCAAACAAGGGAGCAATAACACGACCGGCCTTTCGCTCGATCGCCGAGCAGATTGCCGGAGCCATCCAGGCGGGAATGCTGGAGCCTGGAGAGCGTCTGCCTTCTCAACGCGACCTCGCCTCGGAACTCGATGTCAGTTTGCAGACCATAAGCCGTGCCTATGAAGAGCTGAGGCGGCGCAACCTGGTGACCGGAGAAATCGGCCGCGGCACCTTTATCAGTGCCCGCCAGTCACTGAAAAAGATGCCGTTTGGTTCGGTCCGCATGGAGGAGCATGTGGCTGAGATGTCGATCTTCAAACCGGTCGTCGATGATCATCATGAAATATCGATGCGACAGGCCCTGGCTGCGCTGAGTGACGATATACCCGGAGATGTCATATTCTCGTTCAGGCCCAATGAAGGTTCGCAGCGGCACCGTAAAGCAGGTGTCGCCTGGCTGCGCCTCTGCGGTATCGATACGGATCCGGGCCATGTGATGATCACCAACGGGGTCACCCAGGGCACGACGACGGCCCTGCTCACCGCCGCTAAACCGGGGCAGACCATTGTCACCGAGGCGGTCGGTCATCACTCACTGACTGCGCTCTGCTCGTTTCTCGGCTTGAATATCAAAGGCTTGGCAATCGATCGAGACGGAATCATACCCGAGGCATTCGATAAAGCCTGCACCAGCGGTGACGTTGCAGCGCTCTATCTGATTCCAAACCTGGCCAACCCAACCGTTTATCTGATGTCTGAAGAGCGCCGCAAAGAACTGGCTGAAATCGCCCGCCACCATCAGATCTTTATCATCGAAAACGATGTTTTAGGTCCCCTGGTCAGCAACCGGCCGCGACCGCTGTCGACCCATGCACCGGAGCGATCTTTTTACCTCACCGGCTTTTCCAAGTGTCTGATGCCGGGGCTGCGCTCAGGTTATATCGTCGTACCGCCCGGGCTTTTCCGGTCTACCAGGAACCGGCTTCTGGCTACAACCTGGATGGCAACACCGCTGATGGCGGAAATCGTTTCGCGCTGGGTAATCGATGGTACGGCCCGCAAGCTCATGCTCTGGCAGAGAAAGGCGATTCTGGAGCGCAACAAAATCGCCCGGCAGCTGCTCGGCGAGGTCAATTTTCATGGCCACCCAAACGGCTTCCACATCTGGCTGCCGCTGCAGGGGCGCTGGCGTTCGACAGCTTTTGTCGAACAGGCGCTGGAGCAGGGCGTGGCCGTAGCCCCGGCCGATGCATTTCTGATTGATTTCGAGTCTGAGGTGCGTGCGGTCCGCGTTTCACTGGGCCCGGCGGGTATGGCCGACTTCAAGCGCGGTTTGAGGGTACTCAGACAGCTGGTGGAGCGGGAGACCGAGTTTACCATCACCCCGTTCTGACGAGCGAGGTCAGCCGTGGAGCCACAGATATGCTAAAGCTTGATGAGTATGATCTGAAGATCCTGAAAATTCTCCAGCATGACGGGCGAACCACCAAGGTCAGGCTGGCAGAAAAAGTGGGCCTGTCGCCGAGTCCGACCTGGGAACGGCTGCGTCGCCTGGAAAAAGCCGGCGTTATAACCGGCTACCAGGCCTGTATCGACCCCAAGACCTTTGGTTCGATGACCACCGTGATGGTCGAGGTGCTGCTCAAGCACCACGGCGTCGATGATTTCAAACGGTTCGAGAGCGCTATTTCGGCAAAATCAGAAGTCGTTGAATGTCTGGCAACCGGCGGCGGTGTGGACTATATCATGCGTGTCATCGTCAGAGATATCGATACCTATCAGCGGTTTATGGACAATCTCCTGGAAAGCGAAGTGGGTATAGACCGCTACTTCAGTTTCGTTGTGACTAAACCGGTGAAAACAGACACCGGTCTGCCTCTTGACCGGCTTGCAGAAGATTTATCCTGACCGGCACACCTCGGCAGAAGATTCTTCGCCGCAACCGCATTAATTCAAACACACCCTCTGGATGATCTGGGTTATGGTTTTTCATAAGATGAACCAATGATTGTTCAGGAGGGAATATGCGTACCACAGATTCAACCCGGACCGCTGAAAACAGCAGCAGCAGCACTGCTCTCTATGGTCGGTGCCTGACAACGGTGATCGCGATAGCCTCCAGGAAGCCGCAGGGTTCGAACCGGCTCCGGTGACGCTGAAAGAAACGAGCGGACCGCTTGATCTGCTCGATGATGAACGTCTTCTCCGACAATGGGCCTATGTAAACGGCAAGTGGACTTCGGCAGACGATCACTCTCAGTTTGCGGTAACCAATCCTGTCGACGGGAGTCTGGTCGGACGGGTAGCGTCACTGGGAACCACTGAAGCCCGGCAGGCGGTTGCCGATGCGAACCGTGCCTTCCGGTTCTGGCGCCGGCTGCTCCCGCAGGAGCGCGCCTTACTGCTGCGCGAATGGGGGCGGTTGCTCCTGGAAAATCAGGAGGACCTGGCCCGGATCATGACCGTCGAACAGGGGAAACCTTTGCAGGAGTCGCGCGGAGAGATTTCCTATGCGGCCGAATTCCTTGACTGGTTCAGCGAAGAAGGGCGTCGGGTCATTGGCGATGTGGTTACCCCCCATCTCAGCGACCGCCAGATGCTGGTCAAGCGCCAGCCGGTTGGTGTCGCGGCGGCGATAACACCGTGGAACTTTCCGACTGCGATGATCACCCGCAAGGCCGGGGCGGCACTGGCGGCCGGCTGCACGATGGTGGTGCGGCCCGCATCGGAGACCCCGTTCTCGGCTCTGGCGCTTGCCGAGCTTGCCGACCGGGCCGGAATCCCGGCCGGAGTCTTTTCGGTTCTACCGGGTTCGCGCGACATCGTTACCGAGTTCTGTACCAATCCGCTGGTAAAAACGATCAGTTTTACCGGATCGACCGGAGTAGGGCGGCACCTTCTCGAGCAGGCCGCTTCGACGGTCAAGCGGGTCGCCATGGAACTGGGCGGACACGCACCGTTTATCGGTTTTTCAGATTCAGGCCTTGATGATCTGGTGAATGGAGCCCTGGCAGCCAAGTTCCAGACCTCAGGTCAGGATTGTCTGGCAGCCAATAGAATCTATATCCAGCGGGATATATACGAACCGTTTCTGGAAACATTTTCTTCTAAAGTCAAGGCATTACGGGTCGGAAACGGTCTCGACGAGTCGGTTGAAATCGGCCCGTTGATGAACAGCAGTGCGGTGGCCAAATGCAGAAGTCAGGTCGACGATGCACTGGCCAGGGGTGCTCGATTGATCTGCGGCGGTATGAGCCACGCTGCCGGGCTGCTCTATTTCGAGCCGACTGTACTCGCCGATGTGACGCCTGATATGCAGATCGCTTACCAGGAGACCTTCGGGCCGGTGGCGGCGGTTATGCCGTTCGAGAATGAGGATGAGCTTCTGGCCGGGGTCAATCATGCCAGCCTCGGACTCGCCGCTTATCTTTACACCAGCAATCACCGGCGTATTTTACGGCTGACTGATGAGCTTGAATATGGCATGATCGCAGTGAACTGCGTGAAGATGACCGGTGGACCCATACCGTTTGGCGGGGTCAAGCAGTCCGGTCTCGGCCGGGAAGGCGGCCGCTGGGGGATGGACGACTACCTCGATTACAAATATATCTGCTCAGCCTACGATCAGGGTAGATGAACCATACAATGTCAGGAGATACCAATGAACAAAGCAGTTTCCAGTGATCTGTCCAGCATCGACCGGGCCCATGTGTTCCATCCATCCACCCATCTGGCCCAGTTTTCCAGAGGCGAAGCACCCAACAGAATCATCACCGGTGGTGGGGGCATTTACATAACCGATACGGAGGGCAACGAAAGCCTCGACGGCTTTGCCGGCCTCTACTGCGTCAACATCGGCTACGGCCGCGCCGAGGTGGCCGATGCGATTCATGAGCAGGCCAAAAAGATTGCCTATTATCATGCCTACGTCGGCCACTCCAACGAGCAGATCATCACCCTCTCCCAGCGCATCGTCGAGAGCGCCGGAATGGATATGCGTACCGTCTACTACGGTATGTCGGGATCAGATGCCAACGAAACCAACATCAAACTGGTCTGGTATTACAATAACGTCCTCGGCCGTCCCCGGAAAAAGAAGATCATTTCCCGGCAGCGGGGCTATCACGGTTCGGGCATCATGACCGGCAGCCTGACCGGACTCGATGTGTTCCAGAAGCATTTCGACCTCCCCCAGTCGCTTATTCTGCACACGATCTGCCCCCATTACTATCGAAACGGCAAGGCAGGTGAGAGCGAGATCGAGTTTTCCAGCCGCTGCGCCCAGGAACTGGAAGATATGATTCTCAGAGAGGACCCGGAGACGATCGGCGCTTTCATCGGTGAGCCGGTGATGGGCACCGGCGGAATTATTCCGCCGCCTGAAGGCTATTGGGAAGCGATTCAGGAGGTTCTGAACCGATACGATATTTTGCTGATCGCCGATGAGGTGGTCACCGCTTTTGGCCGTACGGGAGAATATTTCGGCTGCCATAAATACAGCATCAAGCCCGACCTGATAACCATCGCCAAAGGCTTGACCTCGGCCTATCTGCCGCTGTCCGGCGTGATTGTCGGTAACCGGCTCTGGAAGGTACTGGAGCAGGGGACCGATGAGTTCGGAGCCCTGGGCCACGGCTGGACCTACTCGGCTCACCCGCTCTGCGCGGCGGCGGCCAACGCCACCCTGGACATCGTCGGAAAAGAAGATCTGACCGGTAATGCAAAAGAAGTCGGCGCTTACTTCCAGGAGCAGCTTCACAAAACGTTTGACGATCACCCGATGGTTGGTGAAGTCCGCGGCGTCGGCCTGATGGCGGCCCTCGAGTTCACCTCAGAGAAGAGCACAAAGGCAGCGTTTGATCCGAAACGGGGGGTCGGCCCGGCGGTTTCAGCTGCCTGCGGCAGGGAAGGGCTCATCGCCAGAGCCATGCCGCATGGCGATATTCTTGGATTCGCCCCGCCGCTCATCGTCACGAAGCAGGACATCGATACGATTGTTGACAAAACCAGCACCGCTGTCGATTCGGTCTGGAAGGGTTTGAAATAAGCTAAAAGAGTGTTCAGCGCTGTTCCGGCACGATGAGCGAGACGTTGTGCTCATCGATCAGTTCGCGGGCCTGGGCAGGGGGCTGGCGGTCGGTGACCAGATAGGAGAGATCCCGAAGGTGACCGACCTGGGCCGTTGCACTCTTTTCAAACTTGGTGCTGTCCGTTACCAGGATGACCTCGCGGGAGTTGTTCATCATTTTTGCCATCAACATCGCCTCTTCGTAATCGTAATCGAGCAGCAGCCCCTCGGCTGAGATCGCGCCGATGCCCATGATCAGAAAATCGGTCTGAAAATTGGCGATAAATTCCATGGTCGCCGGCCCGATGATACAGCCGTTATGGTGCCTGACCCTGCCGCAGGGCATCAGCAGCTCGATATCTTTTTTACTGTAGAGGTGAATCGCCGCGTGGATGTTGTTGGTGATGATGCAGAGGGTGGAGATCCGGGAAAGTTCTTTGGCGACGATTTCCATGGTTGACCCGCCGGTCATGAACACCGACTGGCTGGGGCGGATCAGGGCAGCGGCCGAGGCGGCGATAAGCTCTTTTTCCTCGAGCATCGATATACGACGGGCATCATAGCTGATGTTGACCAGCGAGGATACCGAGCCGGCGCCGCCGTGCAGGCGGGTTACCAGACTGTCATCACTCAAGGCCATGATATCTCGACGGATCGTCTGAGTCGACACCCCATACTTGATGGAAAGAGACTCGATACTTGCGTAGCCCTGCGCATTGACCAGATTGGCGATTTCCTCACGTCGCCCGACTACTTTTGAGCTGATATCTTTTTTCATCGCTCTCCGGAAAAAAAGGGTTTCAACTAAAGCTGCGCTAAATCGACCACCTGATGCTCCCTGATCGACTTTTCTGCGGCCAGGCCAATCATAACCGCCTGAATGCCGTCGTCAACGGTGACTTCCACCTGACCGGTACCGCACACCACGTCTCTGAATTTCTGGTGCTGATAAAACGTTGAACCCTGATGGTCTCCCGCATTCTGCAGACTGTCATCGACATCGACCGTTTCTCTGACCGGGCCTTTGGGAGTGCGCGGGCTGAAAATGATCTCGGAACTGCGATAACTGCCTGAAAATCCGGTAGAATGACCAAGATCGTCGAGATTGTCAACCGCCCACAAGCGCTCCGGTCCGGGGACCAGGCACTGGATTTTCCCTTTCGGGCCAAGAACTGAGATTTCCTCCTGAAAATAGGCGCCGTCGCAGAACATACAGAGGCTCAGACAGGCCCGCGCTCCGGAGGCAAAATCGACGACCACGAAGGCGTTGTCGATGATGTCAGGGGTTTTTCCATCGTAGCTTTCGTCCAGGAAATTCACATCGGGGGCGCCTGAAGCGTAGACTCTTACTGCCCGGTCACGGGCAATGAGCCGCATCAGATCAAAAAAATGGCAGCATTTTTCAACCAGCGTACCGCCGGTATTTTCATTGAATCGGTTCCAGTCACCGACCTTTTTCAGAAAAGGAAAACGGTGCTCCTGAACGGCGATCATCTTCGGGTCACCGACCAGGCCGGCCGCCACTCTGCCCAGCAGCTCCGCTACCGGCGGCATATAGCGATACTCCATCGCAACCCAGATCGGCGCCTTGTAACTGTCCGCCAGTTCAGCAATGATCCTGCAGTCATCTGCGCTGGTGCACAGCGGTTTTTCAACGAGGACCGGCCGGGAATCACGGCTCAGGATCTGTCGCAGGATATCGATATGGGTATGGTTGGGTGAGGCGATGACGAAGGCATCCGCGCGGGTGTCCTTGAAAAGATCATCGAGGCTGCTGTGAAGCGTGGCCTGCGGTGCAAGGGCAGCAGACAGCGAACGCTGCTCGTGATCGGGTTCGAATAGTGCGGTCACCGCTGAATCGCCGAGCAGGGAAATATTCTGGATATGTTCCCTGCCCATCATACCGGAGCCGATTATCGCGTAGTTGACTTGAGCGCTCATATCGTTGTCGATCCATCATTTTATGGCTTGGTTAAAAAAAACGGGCGGCGGCATCAACTGCCAGGCCGCCCGTCAATCAAAAGAAATTACAAGCCCTACATGTTGAGCTTGAGCTGAGCCTCAAGTTTTGCTTCCGCCTCGATGATTGCGGCTTCGTATGCTTTGAGCAGCTCAGCACCCTCGGCGCCGTACTTGTCGGTGTACCACTGCTTCAACGGGGCCGCTGCTTCTCTGAAGGCGTCTTTTTCCTCAGCCGTCGGTACATAAATGGTTCCACCAGCTTCTTTGAACTCTTCATAGGCTTCAATGGAGCGGCGCTTGGGGAAGGCAAAGCAGATCTGACCAAGGTGGCGGAAACCGTCGTTGACCAGGCGCTTCTGTTCCGGGTCCAGTGCCTGATAGGTATCTTCATTGATAATCCAGAGGCTTGCCATATACGCATGCCCATCAAGAGTCATATGTTTGATATGCTCGTGGAACTTCATGCCGACGATGTCGGTGATACCGTTTTTGGAACCGTCGATAACGCCGGTTGCAAGTGAGGTGTAAACTTCCGGCCAGGCAACGGGAGTTGCCGAGGCGCCGAGATTTTCAACCAGGGTCTGCTGCAGCGGTGAATTGATGGTGCGGATACGCAGCCCTTTCATATCGGCCGGCGTTTTGATCTGTTTCTTGGTGTTGGCGATGTTTCTCCAGCCGCCGGTGTTGGTCATGGTCATGATGCGGGGGCCGCCTTTGGCCAGGACGTGCTGACGCAGCGTGTTCAGAAACGGTCCGGTCAGAACTTCTTCAGCCACGGCATCGTTGTCCATCATGTAGGGCAGATCCAGAACCTGCAGTTCCGGGAAAGCGACGGAAATACCGCCAATGGTCATCTGATGTATCTGGATGATATTGCCCTGAGTGGCCTCATAACATTCTGCGGCATTACCACAGAGTTGGGCACCAGAGTAAATCTCAACGACGATTTTACCGTTGGAACGGGCCTCCACATAATCCTTGAAGACCAGCGCACCGTCATAGTCTTCATCGTTCTGGTTGGACAGATGAACTATCCGCAGGGTGTGGTCCGCGGCGTAGACAGCTGTCACGCTGAAAACGAACATGCATGCTGCTAAAATTACCAGTACCTTTTTCATTTGCTCCTCCTCTGTTGGATGTTTGTCTTGCTGCGTTAATTAACTATCCCCCGGCACCACCCAGAATCCAGCTGGCAGCAGCGGGAATGTCCAGGTATCCCAGCCAGTTGGGTATGGCCAGGGTCAGGATCGGGAAATAGGATATGAGGAAAATCACCAGAACTTCAACAATCAGAAACGGGATCATTTCAATGGCAATTTTCTCTAACGACTCCCGACTGAGACCGGCCGCCACAAAAAGAACCAGCCCCATCGGCGGGGTTGCCAGGCCAACGGTAACGTTGACGCACATGACCACCGCAAAGTGAAGCGGGTGGATGCCAACCTCCACCATGGCGGGTCCAAGGATCGGACCCAGGATCAGAATCGCCGGTCCGGCATCGAGAAACATACCGACGATAAAAAGCAGGATGTTGACCATGAAGAAAACCGCATAGGGGTTTTCGCTGATGGAGAGCACCAGTTTGGCCATTTTTTCAGGGGTGTGATAAAAACTGACGATAGAGGCAAAACTTACCGCAGCACCGACCAGCATTAAAATGACGCCTGATGAAATTGCAGCAGACGTGAAAACTCTGGGGATGTCGCTGATTTTCATCTGCCGGGTTCCCAGGGCAACAATCAGGGCATAGCCGGCACCGACCGCAGCAGCTTCGGTCGGAGTGAAGATGCCGGCCAGGATTCCACCAAGCATAATGACCGGTGTCATCATTGGAATGATGCCGTCCACGAGTGCTTTCCCCCGCTCACTCCACGGCATCGGTTCATTTGCCACCGGAAAATTGCGAATCCGTGCAAGATAAGCGGTAAGCAGCATCAGCCCCAGACCGATGGAAATACCGGGGACAAGACCGGCTGCAAAAAGTCCGGCAACGGAAACGTTCATAACAAAAGCATAGAGGATCATCAGCCCGGAAGGCGGGATGATCGGGCCGATGACCGAGCTTGCGGCAGTGACCGCAGCGGCAAAACGCCTGGTATAACCGTTTCTCTCCATTGCCGGGATCAGCATGGAGCCCAGGGCCGAGGTGTCGGCAACAGCTGACCCGGACAACCCGGCAAACAGCATCGAAGAGGCGATGTTGACCTGGGCCAGGCCGCCGCGCCGGTGGCCCAGAAAGGCCTGGGCAAGTTTAACCAGGTTCTTGGTAATGCCCCCCTGGTTCATGATTTCACCGGCAACGATGAAAAACGGCAGGGCCAGAAGAGGGGGACTGTAGATTCCGTTGAAGAGACGAGAGTACAAGAGCTTTAAAAACATCATTTTGCCGTCGATGACAAAAGCCAGTCCGGGCCCGAAGAGCAGTGCAAATACAACAGACAAGCCGCCGAACATCGTCACCAGGAAAATGAAAAAATACATCATGGCTTCACCCCTCCTGCGATCGCGGATCCGACTGAATCTTCGCTGGCTCTGGCCGCTTCCGGATTGAGCACGCCTACGAGATCTTTGACCATTCCCCCGAGGGCTGCGAGGATCAGGAAGATCCAGGCCGGAGGCATAACAGCGTAGACCCAGGCTTTGCTGATTTCCAGGGCCGGAAGTTCTATCCGGCTTCCGCCCTGGTACATCTGCCAGGCCTGAAGAAAACAGACAACACCAATGGTAATGACGATACAATGGAAGAAACAGCGGATGATATATTCAGCGCGGTTCTTGTTAAGCATGTCCCTGAAGAGCATCATGGAGATATTGAGCCCCTTGTGGTAGGCCACCGGAAGAATGACAAAGGTGATCCAGACCATCATCCACAAAGATGCTTCTTCGGACCAGGAGAGTGCGTTGTTGAGGACATAACGATAAAACACCTGGACAATATTGAGCAGGGTGATAGCAAACAGCATGACCCAGGCGAGGTTGACGGCTACTTTTTCAAACCCTCCGTTAATTCTGTCCAGGATGACGCCAAGTTTTTGCAACACGTCCATGCTGTCCCTCCCCAAAAGAATTTGTCAACAACGTACTCAGGCGGTCAATTCGATAATTTCAATATTCAGAAGAGCGGCTAGTTTTCTTAAAGCCGGTCTGTGTTCTCCGTAAACGATGGCGGAATGATGCTCGAGCCCCGCACGCATCAAATTCTCCAGAACCTCATCGATCGGACTGTCCAGCCTGGCCACGCCGGAAGTACCGGAGAAGGCAAGCGGGGCGCGGACCATTTCTCCGCCGCCAATGACCAGTGTGGCTCGTTCGTGGCCTTTGGAGAACCGGGCCATGGTGATGCGTCCCGGTTTGAGTGGAAATTCGTTGAGCAGCGGCAGTTTGCGGTTTGAATGAATGGTAGCCCTGATGTCCGCTTCGGGATCAGCCATCTGGACGGGTGCCTGACCGCAGTGCCAGAACACGCAGGTATCTGATTCTCGATCGATATCGACCAGGTCTGTATTGAAAGCAGGCTCTCCTGCCAGACGCTGCAGGATCAATGCCGTGATAACCCCGTGAACGTCAGCTTCGCAGCCGCCGGGGATGAATTTTTCATTGAGGATGGCGATGGCACCGCAGGCAGCGCCGCCGTAATGGGTGAAGAAGTCGGGCCAGCAGCGCACGGCCAGGCCCGCGTAATTGTTCTTCTCTACCAGTCGGCGCATACCCTCGAAGGCCTTCAGGCTTTTAATGGTTGCCGGGTAATCCATTTCAGCCAGGTTTACCAGGATCTTTGTGCGCTCCTCGTAGTGGGGCAGGGCCACGCTGTCGTCAAGTTCCTTCAGGCCGTCGAGAAAGTTGATAAGATCATGTTCCTCTATGGTTATGCCAAATGTGTCGATGCATTCCCGGTGGCTGAATTTGCAGGCATCGAAGCCGTCCGGGTGGGTGCCGATGATCCCGATTCTGGTGTTTTTCAAGCTGTTTTTCACCGCTGCGGCCCGGGCCAGGGTGATGAGCTCAGTTGCCGCCTTTACATCGTCGGGTGCGCCATGCAGGTAGTCATAACTGATACCGGCGCGGGACAGGCTGTGAGCCGCCAGGTTGATGCCGCAGAATGAGTTGAGGCGCAATCTGCCGCCGCTCCGGGGTTCAGGAAAGGAACGGAGCAGTAGCGGTGCATCGATTTGTCGGGCGATTTCCAGGGTCATCGCCGCGTCGGTGAAGGTGACCTGGAGCAGGAGAAGCAGATCTATCTGCTTCTCCTGCAATTCGTTAAGTGCGGGAATGACCTCGGCCGCATCGAAAAGAAGGGACTGCTTGCCGAACAGATCCGCATTGAGCGTTTCCAGAGTCTGCCAGGCCGAGGCCAGTACTTTCTCGGCGTAAGGAACATCGAAGGTTTCACGGCCAACAGCCAATACGCCAATCCGGGGTCTGACAGCTTCCATTACAGGTACACTCCTTTGGCAACGTCGATGAAAAGGCACCGGTCAAGATGTATGCTTATGTAAACCAAATTACATAAATATCGATTTGTGTCAATAAAATTTCATTTTTGTGCTCATTTTTTATTTAACTTTACATTTTATGGCGCTATAGTGGTTAATATGTTCGATTTTTCAAGATCTGTCGAGTGAAGACGTCTCGTAAACATCACAACCTGAAGCCTCGGAGGAGGTGTAACTATGAATCCATGCAACTTGAATCAGCTTGGTATCAGCGTTGAAAAGCCGTGGGCTGTGGGTCATTTCAATATCCACAACCAGGAATTCATCAGAGCCGTTGTGCAGGCGGCGGAAAATGAGCGTTCTCCCGCAATTTTAGCAGTTGGCATGCTGTCGGTAAAGTACATGGGGCTGGTGCCGCTTATCTCCAGCTGCAGGGAAATCAGCAGCGAAACGAATGTTCCGGTTGCGGTGCATCTTGACCATGCAAGAGATCTCGATATCGTCCGTCAGGCGCTCGAGGCGGGGATTAACTCGGTCATGTTTGACGGTTCGGCGCTCGACTATGAAGAAAATGTCGAGAAAACAAAAGCAGTCGTTGCCATGGCCCATGACCATGGTGCCACAGCCGAGGGAGAGATCGGTATTGTTCCACATGGAACAGTTTCGGTCAGCCAGGAAGATATGACCGATCCGGCCCGGGCGGTCGAGTTCGCCGAGCGAACGGGGGTTGACTACCTTGCCGTTTCGCTGGGCAGCGTTCACGGTATGAAGTCCGCGGGCACGTCGCTGAACCAGGATCTGCTCAAACAGCTTCATCGGCAGATACCGGTTCCTCTGGTATTACATGGTGCATCCGGGGTGGTGGATGAACACATCAGAGCAGCGGTGGAAAACGGGATTCGCAAGATTAACGTGAATACCGGTTTAAAGGTGGTTTTGAAGAATTTTCTGTCGGCCCGGCTGCTGGAACATCCGGACAGCGACCTGCTCGAGGACCTGGGTCGGGGGATCGACGCTGTCAGCGCTTCGGTGGTCCGGCTGATGCGCTTGTTCGGTTCAAGCAACAAGGCCTGACCGCTTTTTACAGCGCCAGGTAATCGTCCAGGCGGATCCGGTCAGGCACCCCGAGGCTGCCGCCGAAGGTAAGGCACTTGAGTGCGGCTGCGGAACTGGCGAACCGCATTGACTGTTCAATGCTCATTTTCTCTGCCATGGCCACAGCAAAAGCGCCGTGGAACACGTCGCCGGCACCGCAGGTATCAACCGGCTCGATTTTTTCAGCAGGGCAGTATCGAAGCTGATCTTGCTCAAGCCAGTAAGACCCCTTTTCCCCCAGCGTCACAGCAGGCCAGACGCCGCCCATTGCAGAGACGGCGGTCAGAGCTTCAACGATATCTTTTTTAGCGCTGACCATCTCCAGACCTCGCTGACTGAAAATCGAATAGGTTGCCAGGCAGACAAGTCCGCTGATGTCAACGGGGGCAATGTCTGCATCGAGCAGGCTCGGAACAGCGTAGCGGCGGGCCAGCTGTAAAGCACATTCGGTCCCTTCCGGCCAGCGCACATCGCCAAGCAGAAAATCAGCATCCTTGATGACAGCGGCAGGTATCCAGCCAGGGTCGGGATCGAGATTGCGGCTCGAGTAGTTGATTATCTGTCTCTCACCGGTGTTGTCAATGGCTACCGAAGATACCTGGGACGGTTGTTCTTTTATACGGCTGATGTATCTGGTATCAACATTTCGCTCGTTCAGAAAGCCAATGATGTCCTGGCCGACCCGGTCATCTCCCAGGCGGCCGATGAATATCGATTCGTGGCCCAGCGCAGCTGCGGTTATAGCTGCCGCGGCGGCCGGCCCTCCGGGAGCCGCGGCGTAGTTATCGGCAAAAAATTTACCCCCGGTGTCAGGGAGTTTCGGGACTCTGAATAAATAGTCGAGGCAGGCAAGGCCGACGCAGACAATTTTAGCCATTGGTTCACCTGTTGGCAGCGATGACAGATAAATGTGGAGTTGTGGACAAAAATCAATTTACTTTGTAAGTTTTTTAACAAAACAAGCGTTTCTCCGCAAGGGTATCGTTTCATTGAGGGAGTAATGGTAAAGGCGGGGCGGAACAGGTAACAGGGGGAGTGGATGGATAGAGTCACAATTTCCATGGATGATGCAAAAGATCTGTGCAGCAGGGTCTTTATCAGGGCCGGGGCATCGAAAAGAAACGCTGAAATTACCGCCCGGGCATTGGTCAGAGCGGAGGCGGACGGGCAGAGAGGCCATGGGCTGTCACGGGTACCGTCTTACACCGCCCAGCTCAGAAGCGGCAAAGTGAATGGCCTGGCAGAACCGAACATTATCGATGTCAGACCCGGCCTGTTCAGGGTCGATGCTGGTTTCGGCTTTGCCTATCCCGCTCTTGAAATGGCGCTGCCGGAACTGGGGCGCCGAGTGGAAACCCAGGGAATTGGTGCGGCGGCAATCTTTCGTTCACATCATTTCGGCGTTGCCGGCCAGCCATGCGAAGACCTCGCTGCAAAAGGTATGGTCGCATTTATTTACGGCAATACCCCGAAGGCTATTGCCCCGTTCGGAGCAACGCAAAAGGTTCTCGGTACCAATCCGGTGGCCTTCGCCGCTCCCGGTAAAAATGAGCCGCTGGTCATCGATTTCGCGCTGTCGGTGGTTGCCCGGGGCAAGATCATGGCGGCCCGGCAGGCCGGATCGAAAATTCCTGAAGGCTGGGCGCTCGGGCCGGACGGAGAGCCGACAACCGATCCGGAGACCGCGCTGCAGGGCTCCATGGTGCCGATCGGCGGTGTCAAAGGTGCGGCACTGGCACTGATGATCGAGGTGATGTCGGCATGTCTGGCTGGGGCCGCACTGGGGGTTGAGGCCGGGTCGCTTTTCGAGGCGGACGGTCCTCCCCCGAATCTGGGTCAGGTTCTTATAGCAATCGATGCCGGTGCTCTATCCGGCGGCAGTTTCGCCGATCGGCTTGAAGCGTTGGCTGAGATCTACGAGAACATCGATGGCGTGCGTTTTCCGGGGCTGGGCCGTCTGCAGCACAGGCAGATATCGAACGAAAGAGGGTTGTCGGTGCCCTCGGCGCTGCTGGCAACGATCAACACGCTGCTCAATTGATAATCGGCGTTGCTGAAGGGTCCAATGCTGAAATTCCGGCAATCAGCCTGAATGTATGATCACACCCTCCCGTTGCGGTGAAATTCCTGCGGGTCGATCCGTAATTTTTTCATCCGGTACTGCAGGGTCGAGCGGGGAATGCCCAGGAGCCGAGCTGCGCCGCTTTTACCGCCAACAACGCCGCCGGCAGCGGTAAGCGCCTGCAGGATATGTTTGCGCTCGGCCTGGTTCAGGGTGGCAAAGGTGTCCGGCTGCGTATCACCGCTCATGGCAACCGGGAAAGTCCGCTTGATCCCGTTTTCATCGATGACCTCACCGGGGCTGAGAATGATCAGCCGCTTGACCATATTTTTCAACTCCCGGACATTTCCCGGCCAGTTGTACCGGCAGAGAAAATCGATGGCATCGTCAGTGTATACCGGTGCCGGCCGGTTCATCCGTTCCGATTCGGCTTCATTGATGCGGGTCACCAGCAGCGGGATATCCTCGAGCCGCTCGCGCAACGGTGGGACATGGATGGTGACCGTTTCGAGCCGGTAAAAAAGATCCTGTCTGAACTGTCCCGCCCGGACGCTTTCGATCAGATTCTTGTTGGTCGCTGAGATGATCCGGGCATCCACGTCGGTCGAAGTGGACTCCCCAACCCGTTCGATCCGCTTCTCCTGAAGAACCTGCAGAAGCTTTGCCTGCAGACTCATCGGCAGATCACCGACCTCGTCGAGGAAGATGGTGCCGCCGTCGGCGAGTTCGAAACGGCCGAGCCGGTGCCGGTCGGCTCCGGTAAATGCCCCCTTGGCATGGCCGAACAGCTCACTTTCAAACAACGAGCTGGTCAGGCCCGGACAGTTGGTTTTTACAAAAAGGTTGTCTTTTCGGGGGCTTCTATCGTGAATCAGTCTGCTGAGAAAATCTTTGCCGGTACCGGTTTCTCCGGTGATCAGTATGGTTTCGTCAGTGCCGGCAACCTGGTCGATGATGTCCATGATCCGGTTCATCCGACCGGAAGCGAAGAAGAAGTTGCCGTTCTGGTATTCGTGACTCTGGGTCAGCAGGTATTGCTTTTCCTCCATCAGGTGCCGGTTGGAGTTCTGCAGTGACGTATAGGCCAGCATATTTTCGACGGCGATGGCGATCTGCTGTGAAAGGGCCTGGAGCAGTTCGCTTAATTCCGAAACTCCTTGGGGAGCGTCACGGAAACTGAAGTGGATGGTTCCCAGTAGCTGATCTCTGACGATCATCGGGAAGACCATTGTCGACTTCAGTCCTGCTTTGACCAGTTCACCAACTGAACCGAGATCGGTGTATCTCGACAGATCATCGAAAATAACGGGTTGGCCGGACTGGATAGCCATCCGGGCGATGGCGCCGTCGGCCAGCGGTCTCGACTTTTGAGCCACAACGCCGCTGGGCTGGACACCGTCGGCTGCAGCGAAATAGGTGATGGTGTGCAGCTGCGAGTCGTAGAGCATGATGCACAGCCGGTCATAGGGGAAGTGGTGCTGCAGTTCTTTGGAGAGGGCCAGGAATAAATCCTCTCTGCTTTTACAGGTGACGATGGCATTGTTGAGCTCGAGCAGGATTCTATAGCGGGTTTCACTGCTCCAGAGTGAGGTGGATTTCAGTGGTTTCGTTGAATTGGCAGTCATATACTACTGGTATTGCTGTTCTGCCGAAAAGGCAAGATGAATAATGGGCACCGTGACGAATAATGGGCGCAGATTTTCGGCACATTCCTGCTGCGATCTGAATATATCGTCTGATCTCAGGCTGTTGCCGATATTGATCAAGTTGGCCTCTATTTTGCTTGGTTATTTAAGGGTAATATATTCAAGCACAGGGGAAGGATCATGGAACTGGATCTCAAATACGGCACCGGAACCATCAACGTTCATATCCCGGAATCAGCCTGGACCAACATTCTGGAGCCCAATCACATGAAAGCCGTGGGTTCGGTTGACCACGAGCTTGTCAGGGTGCTTGCTGATCTGGAGCAATCGTCAGCTTCAACGATAGCGCGTCTCAAGAAGTCATCAACGGTGGCCATCGCCGTCCCTGATGAAACACGGCCGCTGCCGGTCGCTGCAGTTCTGCCGAAACTCATCGACTGGCTTTTTGAAAAGCATCCCGAACTCGCTCCTGAAAACGTTACCGTGATTGTCGGCGGCGGTCTGCATCCGCCGCTTGACAGCCAGACGCTGAACCGGCTGGTGCCGCCTGAGATTGCCCGCGGCTGCAAGGTTTTGGGCCATGACGCCAAGACCAGTGAGATGGTCGATTACGGCACCACCAGTCGCGGTACACCGGTACAGATCAACCAGGCAATGGCCGAGGCCGATTTCAAGGTCGTCGTCGGTCAGATAGATCCGCATCAGTTCGTCGGTTTCACCGGCGGTTCGAAGGGGATCGTCATCGGCTGCGGCGGCTCGGCCACTATCGAGCATAATCATTCCCTGATGTTTCATGGTGAGGCCCGCGTCGGCGTGCTGGCTGGAAATCCAGTGCGGGAAGACCTCAATGAAGCCGGCGCCATGGTTGGCATTGAGCTGTCGGTCAATCTGATCATGTCGCCTGCCAAGGATGTCGTCCAGGTACTGGCCGGTGATCCGCTGAATATGCTGATGCAGGGCGCCCGGACGTGTGCGGCGCTTTACGGCGTCAGGATTGAAGAGAAGTACGATATCGTCATAGCCAGCTGCGGTGGTCACCCCAAAGATATCTGTCTGTATCAGGCCCAGAAGGGACTGAATCTAGCCTCCCAGGCGGTGAAAAAGGGCGGCCACATCCTGCTGCTGGCGGCTTCAAGCCAGGGAGTCGGGGATGATGTCTATTTCGACTATGTCTCCCAGTTCACCAGCCCCGAGGAGGTGCTGGCCGATTTTAAGAAGCAGGGGTTCAGGATGGGAGCCCACAAGGCCTACCTGTTCGGCCGTACGCTCAGCGAGTTCGACGTCGCGGTCAGCAGTGAGCTTGATCCGGGCGTGCTGAAGAAGTGTCATCTGCGCGCCGCTGATCCTTCGCGGGTCATCGGTGAATGGGTGGAGAATTTTGAGCATCCGCCCCGTATCGGCGTCATCCCGAATGCCAATACGACCTATTTCTACCGGGAGTCACAATGATTGAGGTTGCAGCGGGAAGCGCCTGAAACGCAGAGTCCGCTGCCAATGAGAAGAGCGCTCTTTTTGAGAGCACCATAACATCTGAACCGAGAATGGTTTTGTAACCAGGCTGCTCGATTCATAATTCAAACCAGGTAAGGAGGATTACATGGCTATCGATTTTTTGGTACATGAGGCTGCCGACGGCGTTGGCGTCGTGGTTGTCGAGGGATTGTCGGCCGGTCAGGAGATTACCGGCTGGGTGATGAAAGAAGATGACACGATCACCGTCAAACTGCTCAGCGATATTCCGATCGGACACAAGGTTGCCCTGCAGGACTACGCGGAAGGCGACACGGTCATCAAATACAACACCGATATCGGCAAAGTGGTCGCACCGATCAAGAAAGGTGAACATCTTCACGTTCATAACGTCAAAACAAAGAGGTGGTAGAGATGGAAAGTACATTTATGGGATATCGCCGTGAAAACGGCCGGGTCGGTGTTCGCAACCATGTGATCATTCTGCCGCTTGACGACCTGTCAAACTCAGCCTGTGAAGCGGTGGCAAACAATGTCAAGGGCACGCTGGCACTGCCGCATGCCTATGGCCGCCTGCAGTTCGGCGAAGATCTGGAGCTGCATTTCCGCACCCTGATCGGCACCGGCTGCAACCCCAACGTCGCGGCGGTCATCGTCATCGGCATCGAGCCGGTGTGGACCGATCGGATCGTTCAGGGCATCGCCAAGACCGGCAAACCGGTTGCCGGCTTCGCCATCGAGAAAAACGGCGATTTCAACACCATCTGCGCGGCATCCAAGCAGGCCAAGGAGTTCATGCACGCTGCCAGTGAGCAGCCGCGGGTCGAATGTCCCACCAGCGAACTCTGGGTTTCGACCAAGTGCGGCGAGTCCGACACCACCTCGGGCATTGCCACCAACCCCACCGTTGGAAACGCCTATGACAAGCTCTACGAGAACGGCAATACCATTTTGTTCGGGGAGACCACCGAGCTGACCGGCGGCGAGCACCTGGTGCTCGAGCGCTGCGCCAATGATCAGGTGCGCAAGGACTTCCAGTTCTTCTTCGACCGCTACGCCAAAGTCGTTGACGACCACAAGACCAATGACCTGTCAGACTCCCAGCCGACCAAAGGCAATATCGAAGGCGGCCTGACCACCATCGAGGAGAAGGCGCTGGGCAATATCCAGAAAATCGGCACCAAGGCACCGGTTGTCGGTGCGCTGGAGAAAGCCGTCGAGCCGACCGGTCCGGGACTCTGGTTCCAGGATTCATCATCGGCCGCTGCCGAGCAGGTCACCCTCTGCGCCGCATCGGGATTTGTCGTCCATTTCTTCCCGACCGGCCAGGGCAACATCATCGGCAACCCGATTCTGCCGGTTATCAAGCTCTGTTCGAATCCGCGTACCCTGCGGACCATGTCCGAGCATTTCGATGTTGACGTCTCGGGGCTGGTGCGCCGTGAAATGAATCTTGACGAAGCCGGTGATGCGGCCCTCGACATGATGCTCCGCACCGCCAACGGCCGGCTGACCTCGGCCGAGGTGCTTGGTCATCGGGAGTTCATCATGACCAAACTCTACGAGAGTGCCTAGCAGTACTGCAAAGCACGCCCGTACCGGTGACCATGGTCTCCGGTACGGGCGGCGTTATCAAAAGATAGAAGGGAGGAGACCATGAAAACGAAATTGAGAATTTTTACCGCGCTGGTTCTGGTATCGATGCTGTCGATGGCGGGAGCAAACGCGTTGGCAGAAGATTTTCCTAGCAAGTCAGTTAATTACATCATCCCGTTTGGTCCGGGCGGTGAGTCGGACATTACGGCCCGGCACCAGCAGTCGTTTTTCAAGAAGCTGTTCGGCCAGGATCTGATTATCTCCTATAAGCCCGGCGGCGGCGGAGCTGTCGGCTGGTCCCAGCTGAACAAGATGAAGGGCGACGGCTACAATATCATGGGCATCAATCTGCCCCATATCATCGTCAAGCCCGAGGAAAAAGCGGTTGGCTTCACCACTGAAGATATCACCGGCATTTACATGTTTCACTATACCCCGGATGCCATCGTGGTCACCAAGCGACAGCGAGTTCAAGACGCTCGACGACCTGATCGCCTACGCCAAAGAGAATCCGGGTAAAGTTACTTTTTCCGGATCCGGCAAAGGAACCGCCAACCATCTGGCCCAGCTCCGCTTCGACAAGATGGCCGGCATCAAGACCACCTATGTTGCCCTTCAAAGGAACGGGAGCTGCGGTTACCGCGCTGCTCGGCAATCAGGTCGTGGCCGAGTGGGGCTACACCTCGGTCGGTGCCCAGCAGGCTGAAAAAGCCCGCATGCTGGCCGTGGCCATGGAGGAGCGTCATCCGGAGTTTCCCGATGTGCCGACTTTCAAGGAGCTGGGGTACGACCTCGTTTCCGGTGCCTTCCGCGGTATTGCCGTACCGAAGTCGACTCCTGAAGAGATCCGCGTGAAGCTCTCCGACATGATCGGCCAGATCAATGCCGACCCCGAATTCAGGAAGCGCATGGAAGCTGACGGTATGGCCCTGCTCGATGTCGACTACAAAGGCTACCAGGCCTTTATCGATGAGCAGGCAAAAGTGATGCTGGAGGCGGCCCGCGAAGCCAACATCATTAAATAGGACGCTAGCCTCAGAAGCGCGGAAGCTCGGTTTCTGCGCGGTACGGATCAGCCGGGACGGGACGCTGTCCACGACAGTGTGCTGCTCCCGGCTTCCGGTCAGTGAAACAGCGGGACTGACTGCACGGTGGTCCAGGCAGAGAAAGACGCATACCTTATATTGAGTAGTGACAGTATGGAGCACTGAATAATGCCGGGCATCGAATATCTCTTTGCGGCCCTGACGCCGCTGAACATCATGCTGGCTCTTGGCGGCGTCATTGCCGGCACGGTCATCGGCTCGCTTCCGGGACTGACCGCGACCATGGCGGTGGCTGTCCTGGTGCCGATCACCTTTTCCATGGAGCCGACCTCGGCTCTGATCATGATGGGGGCCATCTACACCGGCGCAATTTACGGCGGCGCCTATTCGGCAATTTTACTCAATACCCCGGGAACACCGTCGGCAATAGCGACCACCTTCGACGGATTTCCGATGGCCAGAAAAGGGCAGGGAGATCTGGCCATAACCGTTGCCTGTATCGCCTCGGTCACCGGCGGACTGGTCGGTGCCACCTTTCTGCTGCTGCTGGCGCCGCCGCTGGCGGAGATAGCCCTGGCCTTCGGGCCGGTTGAATATTTCTGGCTGGCCATATTCGGTCTTACCCTGATTTCCGCACTCTCCGAAGGGAACCTTTTGAAAGGGTCTGATCGGCGCCTGTTTCGGCTTGCTGCTGGCCTGCGTCGGTATTGCCGAAATCAGTGCCGATGTTCGTTTTACCTTCGGCAGCCAGGTGCTGCTCGGCGGTATCGAGACGGTGACGGCGCTGATCGGCCTCTACTGTATACCGGTGCTGATCGATCTGGTGGCCACACCGGATCGGCATCTCAAGGTCGACCACAAGCCCCGGGGATTCCGCTTCCTCGAAGCGCTGGCTATTACCTGGAAAGCCAAGTTCAGCCTGATGCGCAGTTCTGTTATCGGAACGCTGGTCGGCATTCTTCCCGGAGCCGGCGGTTCCATCGCCGGGCTGGTTGCTTACTACGGAAGCGCGCCGGACATCAAAAAACAGCCATAATTTCGGCAAAGGTGAGCCTGAAGGGGTGATGGCCACCGAGTCGGCCAACAACGCCACGGTCGGCGGCGGCTTTATCCCGACCCTGGTGCTCGGCATTCCCGGAACGCCGCCTGATGCGGTGATTCTCGGGGCCCTGCTGATCCAGGGTATCAGGACCGGTCCGAGCCTGTTCACCGAAAAAGCATCGATCGTCTTCACTTTTATCTATGGTCTCTACCTGGCGACTTTTCTGATGCTGCCGGTGGGGCTGGTCATCGGCCGATACGCCTATCAGACAATTATCACCGTGCCCAAAGCAATGCTGGTGCCGACCGTTGCTTTCATGACCATGATCGGCACCTACGCGATCCGCAACTCGATTTCAGATATGATCATCATGATCGTGCTCGGCGTTGTCGGCTGGATTCTGAACCGCTTCGGTTTCAGCCCCTCACCCATTGTTCTGGGCCTCATTCTCGGAAGTATCGCCGAACAGGGGTTTGTCCAGGCCTGGACCATCGGTGCGGCAACCGGAGAATTGGGCAAGATGTTCTTCGGCCGGCCGATAAGCCTGGCGATCATTGCCTTTATTTTGTTGTCGCTGTTTTACCCGCTTATCCGATCACGATTCAAGAAAACAAAGAGGAGGCTTCCCGCATGTCGAATAATTCAAACGCTCCGCTGCAGCGCGACACTTCGAGCATCGTCATGGCCTGCCTGTTTATCTTCATCGCCGTGGTTTTTCTGTGGGATACGACGAACATGCTCGATTCCGATTCATCCGTTTTTCCGCGGGCGGTGGCCATCGCGATGATTGATTTTCAGTTTGCTGCTGATCGTCTGGCATCTCATAAAACCGAGAAAGAGGGTTGACGATTCATTGCCCGCAGGCCTCGACGACGAGGCGTGTGGCGCTGGTGGCGGCGATGCTGACTGGCTGTGCGGCAATGCCCTGGCTGGGGTTTCTTATTCCGGGCATTCTGAGCTTCCTTGCTCTGATGTACATAGCCATGTACGACCGCTGGACACCAAAGAGAATGGTGCTCTATCCGGTCATCGCCGTGGCTATCGTTTTCGGTTTTTACACACTTTTTGGAAATTTATTACAGGTACCGTTACCTGTTGGATCTTTATTTGAATAAGTGCTTCGCGCTGGCGCGGAGCTGATGGAGGAAGACAATGGCACAGGGGTATAACGGGAAAATTCTCGTTGTCGATTTAACGAATGGAACGCACGAAGTAAAAGAGCCCGAGGAGCGCTGGTACCGCACCTATTTTGGTGGCACCGGAATTATCGCCGAGACGCTGCTCAAGGAAGATATTACAGGGGTCGATCCGCTGGGTCCGGAAAATGTTCTGATTTTTACCACCAGCGTGGTTACCGGCGCACCGATTTCCGGGTTCAACCGCTATTCGGTCGGCGCCAAATCGCCGCTCACCGGCGGCTTCGCCGAAACCGAGGCGGCCGGCTACTGGGGGCCGGAGCTGAAATTCGCCGGTTTCGATGCGGTTATCATCAGGGGCAGCGCCGAAAAACCGGTCTATCTGTGGATCAATGACGGCCAGGTTGAGATCAGGGATGGAGCCGATCTCTGGGGGCTGGACAACTGGCAGACGCTGGGCAGGCTGCAGGAAATTACCGGCGACAAGAAAGTCCGGGTGACCAGCATCGGCCCTGCCGGTGAAAAGCTCATACCCTACGCCTGCGTGCAGAACGATCTCGAGCATTTCAACGGCCGAACCGGTATGGGCGCGGTGATGGGATCGAAGAATCTCAAGGCCATCGCCGTGCGCGGCACCGGCAAGCTCGAATTTGCCGATCCCGACAAGGTGAAGGAGATCGCCAGCTGGCACCGCAAGCGCATCAAGGAGCATCCGCCCAATGTCGGTCTGTCCAAGTTTGGCACCCCGGTGCTGATGGAAGGGGTCAACGCCTCCGGCTTCCTGCCCACCAGAAATTTCAAGGAAGGTCAGTTCGAGGGCGCCGATAAGCTTTCGGCAGGACCCTACCACGAGACCATCTTTCACTCCCGCGGCACCTGCTGGGGCTGCGCCGTTGCCTGCAAACGCAGAGTCGAACTCGATGACCCTGATTACCCGCTGAATAAGGATCTGGGCGGCTGTGAATATGAAGCACTCGCCGCGCTGGGCTCCATGTGCGATATCGACAACCTGCCGGCGGTCGCTCACGGTACGCAGCTCTGCAACCTGCTGGGCCTCGATGTGGTCTCGGTCGGCGCGGTCATCGCCTTTGCGATGGAGTGTTACGAAAACGGCATCATCACCGATGAGGATACCGGCGGCCGATCGATCGGTTACGGGGACGCGGCGGCCATGGTCTGGCTGATCAAGCAGATCGCCGCCAAAGAAGGCATCGGTGAGGTGCTCAGCCTTGGCGTGAAAAAGGCGGCCGAGAAAATCGGCAACGGTGCGGATCGCTATGCCTTCCATATCAAGGGGCAGGAGCTTGCCTTTCATGACGGCCGGGGCAAAACCGGTATGGGGCTCGGTTTCGCCCTCTCGCCGACCGGAGCCGATCATGTGGAGACGCCCCATGATGTGGCCTTCCAGGGAGACGGGATCAGCAAGCTCTTTCCGATGGGACTGCTCGACCCGGTCGACCCGGTGAAGACCGACGCCGCCAAGGTGCGGTTTTTCTGCATCGGTCAGAAGGCCTGGGGCATCAACAATCTGCTGGGTCTCTGCAACTTCTGCTCGGTACCGATCCATGCCCTGACCTTCACCAAACTGGTGGAAGCGGTGCAGGCGATCACCGGCTGGGAGACCAGCCTCTATGAAATTGTGCTCGGCGTCGAGCGGGCCAATGTCATGGCCCGGGTGTTCAACAACCGCTGCGGGTTCACCCCGGACGACGACACTGTGATTCGCCGCTGGTTCGAGAAGATGCCGTCCGGACCGTTGAAGGGTCTGCGCTTTGACCCCGACGAGTTCAGGGGCTGGATCGAGCTCTATTACGAAATGTCGGGCTGGGACAAAGAGGGCCGGCCGACCAGAGGAAAGCTGGTTGAGCTCGGTCTCGACCAGCTCATTGAAGCGTAACAGATCAGGGCATCAATGATGACCCTGGGTGACGATTAACAACCACGAAGTATGGGGAGGAGAACATGTCGATCGGTTTTGTTGGTGCAGGATTGATGGGAGGGCCGCTGGCCCGCAATCTCATCAGGGCGGAAAAAGAGGTCCTGGTTTACGACCTCAGTGAGGAAGCAGTTAAAAAAGCACTGGAAGCAGGTACCACCGGAAAAGCGGCCGGAGCGCTGGCCGATCTTGCCGAATGCGACCTGGTGTTCACCAGTCTGCCGATGCCGCAGCATGTGGAGTCGGTAATGCTCGGTGATGACGGGCTGCTGGCAAAGATGAAAAGCGGTGCTGTTCATATCGAACTCAGCACCATCGACCCGCAGACCTCGCTGAAACTCAGCGAAGCGGCTGCGGCCAAAGGAATCGGCTTCCTGCAGTGTACGCTCGGTAAAACGCCGGCCCATGCTGAAAAAGCCGAAGAACCGCTGTTTATCGGCGGTGATAAAGCGCTGTACGAAAAACTGGCCGATATCTGGCCGATCATCGGCTCCCCTTCATACTACATGGGCGGCGTCGAAGCTTCCTGTGCGGTCAAGCTGATCAGCAACATGGTCGGCATGGCCAACCTGGCAGTGCTGGCCGAAGGCATGCGGGCCGGTGAGAAAGCCGGGATAGAGAAGAAGGTACTGGTCGAGCTGCTGCAGGATACCGGCGCCCGCAGTTTTCAGATGGACGTGCGCGGACCGTGGATCGCCGAAGGTGATTTCAACAACCGCTTCGGCCTTGATCTGGCCTTAAAGGATGTCAGGTTGGGCTGTGAGATGGCCCGTGCCTGGGGACTTGATCTGAAGGCCATGGAAGCGGTGCTCGATCTCTACAAAAAGGCGTCTTCTGCCGGGCACGGGAAAGAGGACTGCAACGCTGTATTCAAGGTAGCTGGTTCCTGACCTGTAGCGGGAAATGGAATCAAGCAAGATAACAATCTCAAGAGTTGGGATCAGACATGACAAACGGACAAAAAATTTCCGATCATAAGTTCGGGGCTCGGATTGCCATTATCGTGGCGACTGTATCGTTCAGTCTTTATGTGATTAACATGCTGATTGGAAAAGCAAACATCGTTTATGGATGGGAGATGATTCACATTGGCGATATCGGTGAGTTTCTCATCATGTTTATTGCCTCAATCGCATTTATCGTTGCTTGTCTATTTCAAGAGGCAGACTGGAAGTCAAAACCTGACTTAAACAACAACTAAAACAGGAGAAGATCATGGAAAACCGCAATAAAATTGATGATGTACAAAACAAAGATCGACGTCGTTTTATGGAAGTCAGTGCAAAAGTCGGTTTCACTGCCGCCGTAGTAGCATTGGGTAATGGATTTCTGTGGAACAAGGAAGCGATAGCCCAGACGGCGAATGAAGAAAAGGAACGCCAGGATGCTGCCAAATTCACGATGAATGTAGCCACCGCTTATATCCTCGGCGCATCCCGGGCCTATCCGATCATGCAGCTCGACTTCAAGGAAAACGTCCAGAACTCAACCAACGGTCAGATCTATGTCAAACTGGCCCCGGGTGGACAGCTCGGTGCCGGTAGCGCCCTGGTCCAGAAAGTTCAGGGTGGAACGATTCAGGCCGCTCAGCATTCGATTGCCAACTTCGCCCCGTTCGCTCCTGCGGCGGACGTCATCAACATCCCCTACATGTGTGGTCAAAACCAGCAATTCATCAACCTGGTCACCTCCGAAGCCTGGAAGAAGGAGCTCAATCCGAAAATCGAGGAGAAGGGCTTCAAAGCCCTCTGGTATGTCAATATCGACCCCCGTTCCTGTGCTATCCGCAAGGGTGTTGACGGTCCGATCAAGACGCCTGATCAGCTCCAGGGCATCAAGTTCCGGGTGCCGGGATCGAAGATCCTCCAGCAGTTCTATCGTCTGCTCGGCGCCAACCCGACCCCGGTTGCCTGGGGTGAAACCTCGTCGGCCATCAAGCAGGGTGTCGCAGACGCTCTGGACCCAGCCGTCGGGGCACTCTATGTGTTCGGCTTCAAGGAGATCCTTTCCTGGATCACCTTCAACGCCGCCGTTCCCGATGCCCAGGTCTATTCGTGCAACCTGGAATGGTTCAACAGCCTGCCCAAAGATGTGCAGGAGGGCATTGAATTTGCCAGCGATGTGACCTTCAGGCAGAACCTCGCCAAGGTACCGGCAGCCCGTGCTTACGCGATGGCAGAAATGACCAAGTCCGGCGTTCAGTTCTACACCCCGACCCCGGACGAGAGGGAACAGTGGATCGCCAAGGCTGGTGCTCAGCTGCCGGCCTGGGACGAGATCAAGTTGGAGCTGCTTGGTTCGCTCGAAAAGTTTGACAGGCTGCAAGAAGCGGCCAATACCTTCAACGGCTACTATGTGCATGATGTGTGATAGCCACTAGAAGAAGGGCGGACGGTTCGGCGTGGTTGTGCCGGACCGTCCGCAAAAGGCTTACGCTACCAATTTCAAATACGAGGATGACCTCATGAAGTTAAAAACCATACTTCGCGCTATTGATAAAAATGGTGAAAGATATCTCCTGCTGCCTTTGTATGCGATGATCGTAAGCACCATATTCATCGAGGTGCTGAGGCGCAGCGTACTTTCTTATTCGTCCGTCTGGACAGAGGAAATTGCCCGATATGCATTTATTTATATCGCCTATATCGGCGCCTCTGCAGCGATCAAAGAAAGAGCTCACATAAGGATAGATGTCATCCTCAAACTGCTGCCCAATCGGATGAAATTGATTCTTTTTATTTTCGGCGACATCGCCACCCTGGTTCTTGCTTTCGTATCGATTTATATGTCGATGGAATCGGTTCTGGTCTCTTTGCATTTCGATTCGGTCACCCATGGCTTGAGGATAAGTCAAGCCTGGTTCCTTGCTGCGGTTCCAATCGGATTTTCAATGATGGTACTCCGCATTCTTCAGTCATTGTGGCGTGACTGGAACGACTTGAGAGCCAATAGACCTGTGTTTGAAGGCAACGCACTTTTTGAATAAGAGGGGAATACAATGTATCCATTATTAATGCAGACACAGGAATTATCGCTCGGCTGGGATTTTTACGGGCCGCTGCTCGGCATGGTTGTAATGATCCTTCTTGGCGTCAGAATATGGGTTGTTATCGGGCTCGGATCAATGGCCATGCTCTATTTCACCCAGGTTTTGCCGCTTTCGCTTCTGGGCGAGGCACTGTTTGACGGGGTCGATTCATTTGCCCTGATTGCGGTGCCGCTCTTTATCCTCACCGGTGACGTTCTGGTGCGAACGGGTCTGTCTTTGAAACTGCTCCAGGTTGCGGAGGCGACGATGGGCTGGCAGAAGGCCGGATCAGGGACCTCAACAGTGCTCGGCTGCGGTTTCTTTGCCTGTATTTCAGGCTCTGACGCTGCCGATGCTGCGGCAATCAGCCGCATCACCATTGGCCGTCTGGTAGAAAAGGGTTACCCGAAAGGCTATGCCTGTGCGATGGTGGCTGCCGGAGCCTGTACCGGTATTCTGATTCCGCCGTCGATTGCCTACATCATTATCGGTCTTGTTCTTGGAATTTCCGCCTCCACCCTGTTCCTGGCGGCCGCGGTCCCCGGGGTGATGATCCTCGCATCGGTGATGATCACCAACGTCATTGTCAATAAATTCAAGGGCTACGAGGATTCACGAGTTGGCTTTGATTTCAAGCATTTTGCCAAAACCTGTTATGAGGGCCGCTGGGCGCTTTTAATTCCATTTATTATTCTGGGCGGCATCTATTCAGGTATATTCACACCGACCGAGTCTGCTGCAGTCGCGGTAATGACCACCATTATCATTGGTTTTTTTCAGGGAACCCTGAAATTGAAGGATTTTCCCGATATGCTCGAGACATCGGCAAAAGTGAACGGGGTCATCGTACCGATCATCGCCATGTCGCTGCCTTTGGCACAAACGCTGGCATCACTGCAGGTTCCTCAATTTTTCGTGCAGAGTATCACTGATTTTACGACGAATCAGTACCTCATCGTATTCCTGATGCTGGTTATTCTGATGATCGCCGGGTGCGTAATGGAAACCACGCCGAACATCGTTATACTCTCTCCCCTGCTCCTTCCTCTTGCGCTTGAAATCGGGATGCATGAAGTCCACTTCTGTATCTTCATGATTACCGCACTGGGAATCGGATTTATCACTCCGCCGCTGGGGCTTAATCTCTTCGTTGTGTCGGGGGTAACGGGCGAATCGGTGATGTCGATTTCGAGACATGCAGTCACCTTCGTGTTTACCATGCTTATTGTCGTGCTGATTTTGGCGTTTGTCCCGGCCCTTTCATTGTGGCTGCTCTGAGAGTGTTTACCGTATTGACTGATACCCTCTCGGGCTCATTTTAACAGGGCATAGATAATGGATAGATACCAGTTACTGCTAAACGGTGAGTGGCGCGACAGTGAAACCAGGCTCACCGTGATAAATCCCGCCAACGCTGAACCTATTGCTGAGGTTGCCACGGTTAACCGCGGTGAAGTAAAACAGGCTATCGATGCCGCCGCCGCCGCTTTCGAGTCCTGGCGGGCGACGACAGCTCAGGCCCGGGGGGATTGCCTTCGAGCTATCGCAGCGGAGCTGCAGAAGCGGGCCGATCTGATGGCCCGGATCATCAGTCAGGAAAACGGCAAACCGCTGGCCCAGGCAAAGGGCGAGGTGGCCATGTCGATCGATCATCTGCTCTGGTTTGCAGAAGAAGGCCGCCGGGCTTATGGCCGGGTCGTTCCCCCCCAGGCCGAGGGCAAGCGCCACCTGGTGATTCGCCAGCCGGTGGGGGTGGTCGGGGCCATTGCCCCGTGGAATTTTCCCCTTGTCCTTGCTATTCGCAAGATCGCTCCGGCCCTGGCGGCGGGCTGCACGGTTATTCTCAAACCGGCCAGCGCCACACCGCTGTCGGCCTGCGAACTGGCGCGCTGCATCGACGCGGCCGGGCTGCCGAAAGGTGTTTTTCAGCTTGTCGTCGGATCAGCCTCTGAGATTGGAGCCGAGATGCTGGAAAACCGTATCTGCCGGAAAATCAGCTTTACCGGCTCCACCGAGGTCGGCCGCGCCCTGATCCGCGGAGCAGCCGAAACCTGCACCGAGCTTTCCCTGGAACTGGGGGGCAATGCTCCGGTAATCATTTTTGAAGACGCCGACCTCGACCTGGCCGTCGAGGGGATCCTGGTCACCAAATTCCGCAACAACGGGCAGTCCTGTATCGCCGCCAACCGGATCTATATTCATGAAGATGTCCACGACAGGCTCGTCGAGATCCTGGCGGAACGGATCAAGGGCCTCGTGGTGGGTGACGGGCTTGGAGACGGGGTCGATATCGGCCCGCTGATCGATGCGGATGCCCTGGCCTCGGCGCTTGGTTTTATCGAGGAAGCGGTCGAAGCTGGTGCCCAGCTGCTGGCCGGCGGCGATCGTTATGGCCAGGAGGGCAATTTCCTGGCCCCGACGCTGCTGACCGATATTCCCGAACATGTACGCTGCCGCCGGCAGGAGATATTTGCCCCGATAGCTGCACTTTATCGATTCACCGATGAAAAAGAGGTCCTCAAGGCAGCCAACGACACCGAATACGGTCTGGCAGCTTATGCCTTCACCAGCGATCTGAATCGGGCCATGCGGGTGGCGGAAACCCTGGAAGCCGGAACGGTCGGCATCAACGACCCGGTGCCGCCGACCAGCAACTGCCCGTTTGGCGGCTTCAAGCAGAGCGGCTGGGGCCGCGAGCTGGGCAGCGAGGGGATCGATGCCTACCTGGAGACCAAGCATATATCCTTTGGCGGAATCGGTTAACAAGGCGATGCCCTCGATGCCCTTATTCAGCAGTTACCCGAGTTGATCGACGGGCAATTTACCGGGTCTTCTGGTGCGCAGATGATCGAAATTACCGTGCAGCTGTTTCCGCCTCTGCGAAATACGCGCTTCGACCGCTCGACGCTTTCACTGGCTGCTCCCGCGACGGTAGCCTCGCTGCTCCAGCATCTGGGCATCAAAGAGCAGGAGGTCGAGTCCGTCTATGTCAATGGCCGTGCAGCGACGTTTTCACAGAGTCTTGCTTCCGGGGACCGGGTGACGTTTCTGCCGACGATCGGCGGCGGGTAATCCTCGATTTCGCCGCCGCCGCCGGCCGAGTCTGTAACATTTTTCGCTCGTGAACTCTGGAGCAGGCCATGTCACCAGATGTCATACTTATTGTTTTGCTGGCGGCCCTGCTCCATGCATCCTGGAACTTTCTGGTCAAACGCTCCGCCGATACCCATCAGGGAATGAGTTCGGTTGTTATCGGCCATGCTCCGTTCGGTATTCTTGCCCTGTTCTTCGTCCCTCCCATATCGTCGGCTTCGCTACCGTACGTGGCGGCGGGGGCACTGCTGCACACCGGCTACCAGGTTTTCCTGCTCTACGCCTATCGCCTGGGCGATCTCAGCCAGGTGTACCCCCTTGCCCGAGGTGGGGCGCCCTTTATCGTTGCGGCGATTTCAGCTATTTTTCTCGGGGTCAGCTATAACGGGTTCGAACTCACCGCTCTGGTCGCCATTGGCGTCGGTATTGTCAGCCTTACCTTCGCCGGCCAGCCGCTGCAGACGAATGGCCGGTATGTACCGGTCCTGCTGGCACTTGCCACCGGAGGCTTCATCGCCGGATACACCCTGGTCGATGGCCTGGGTGCCCGAACGGCAGGCACGGCGGTTGGCTATTACAGCTGGGTAACGATTATCAACGCGGTCATCTTCAGCATCGTGATCGCCAAGATCAGGCCGGGTCTGTTTCCAACCCTGTTCACCAGACACCTGCCGGTGACAGTGATTGGCGGCGGTGTTTCTTATCTGGCCTACGCGCTGGTGGTCTTCTCATTTACCCGGGCACCGATCGCTCTGGTTGCCTCACTGAGAGAAACAAGCATCATTTTTGCCTCGCTCCTCGGTGTGTTTATCTTGAAGGAGCAGCTTGGCCCGCTTAAAATCGGTGCCATCGCTGTGACGCTGGCCGGCGTCGTCAGCCTGCGGCTCGGTGCATTGTTCTGACATTAACCAAGAGATACGAAATGGACATCACCACATCATCATTTGGACGGTTCTGGAACGCTGACGTCACCTGCTACACCCTGGTGAACCCCGGCGGGGTTTCGCTGGATATCCTCGACTATGGAGCGATTATTCAATCATTGAAGGTACCGGGCAGAGATGGTTATCGAGATATCGTTCTCGGTTTTGACACCCTCTACGACTACCTCAAGGGGCATCCTTTTTTCGGGGCCATTGCCGGCCGGGTCGCCAACCGCATACCCGACGGCAGCTTCTTTATCGACGGCACAAAATATCAGCTTGGTGTCAACGCCCCATTCGGGAATCATCTCCATGGCGGTTTCAGGGGATTTGACAAATATGTATGGGCCAGTGAATCCTTCCAGGATGACAGTGCGGTCGGTGTCCGGCTGCAGCGGCTGAGTCCGGACGGCGAGGAGGGGTATCCCGGTGCTTTGAATACCACCATCACCTACACGTTGAACAGCGAAAATGTCCTGCAGTTCGACGTCGCTGCAAAGACGGACCGGCCGACCATCGTCAATATCGTTCAGCACGCCTACTTCAACATGGCCGGGCATGACGGCGGAGATGTCAGGGGCCAGGAGCTGAGTATCGATGCTGAGGCAATTACCCCCACCGATGACCGACTCTGCCCCACCGGCGAGATCATGGATGTCACCGGCACTCCGTTTGATTTTCGTGAGCCGAAACAGCTGGGAGATGCATTCGATAGCAACAGCGGGGTGTTTGATGTAAATTACATGGTGAATCAGGCCGCAGCGGAACTGAAACCCTGCGCCCGTCTGCATGACCCCGGCTCCGGTCGGACCATGACGATGGCAACCAATCAGCCCGGCATCCAGTTCTACAACGGGCATAAAATTGCAGAACAGAATCAGATCGGCAAGGGCGGGCACCGCTATCCCCGCTGGGCCGGCATCTGCCTGGAGACCCAGGCCTTTCCCAACGCGGTCAACCATGACAATTTCCCGTCGATGGTGATCAGGCCTGGAGAGAGCTATCAGCATAAAACGACGTACGCTTTTTCTTTAGAATAACCTGGCCGAAAAGGGGCAGGCCTATATCAATGAGTATCAGTGAGCATAAAATTTACAGATTGCCTAGTGTGATCGGGATGAAGGTTGAAAAGTTATAACCGGGAGATTGACATGAAAAAGGTCGAAGTCGCCATCATCGGGTCGGGCAGTGCCGGCATGCGCGCCTATCGCGAAGTCTCAAAAGTCACCGATTCTGTCGTCCTGATTGAAGGGAAGCACTATGGAACCACCTGCGCCCGCGTCGGCTGCATGCCCTCCAAGCTGCTCATTGCGGCTGCTGAAGCGGCACACGCCGGTTCTCAGGCGGATGCCTTCGGTGTTCACTACGGCCAGATGAGGATTGACGGCCGTGCGGTCATGAAGCGGGTTCGGGAAGAGCGCGACCGCTTTGTCGGTTTTGTCACCCAGAGCGTCGATGAGTGGCCGCCGCATCATAAAATCATGGCCCATGCCCGCTTTACCTCGGATCATGTTCTGCAGCTCAGCGACGGGCAGGAGATCCAGGCGGAGCGGATCATCATCGCCACCGGCTCAAGGCCCGATGTGCCGCCCTTGCTTGAAGGACTTGGAGAGCGGCTGATTATCAGCGATGATGTGTTCTCCTGGGAGGATCTGCCCGGCTCGGTCGCCGTATTCGGCAGCGGCGTGATCGGCCTGGAACTGGGCCAGGCCCTGCACCGCCTTGGGGTGCGTACGACGCTGTTTGGCAGAAGTCTTCAGGTTGGCTCACTTACCGACCCTGACGTGCTCGAAGCGGCCCGGGACATTTTTTCAGAGGAGCTGGCCTACTATCCGCAGGCAGTCATCGAGAGCGTAGAAGCCGAAGCCGGCGGGGTGGAGGTGAGCTACAGGTACCAGGGAGAATCGCGCCAGGACTCCTTTGACTTCGTGCTTGCAGCCACAGGCCGTATCCCCAACGTCGACATGCTCGGATTGGAAAACAGTTCGATCGAACGGGATCTGAGGGGGGTGCCCCTCTATAACCGTTACTCAGGACAGGTTGGCGATTCCCACATATTTATCGCCGGAGATGCAACCAATCAGCTGCTGCTCCTGCACGAAGCATCCGATGAGGGGCAGGCGGCCGGATACAATGCGGCGAATTACCCGGAAGTGCGCCATTTCAAAAAGAGCACACCCCTGTCGATCGTCTTCTGCGACCCGCAGATCATGAGGGTCGGCCAATCCTATGACGATCTGCAGCTGCAGAATATGGATTTCGGAGTCGGGGAAATCAACTGGCGCAGCCAGGGCCGCTCCCGGGTGATGCTGGTGAACAGGGGATTGTTGAAGGTCTATGGAGAACGCGGAACAGGCTTGTTCCTGGGCGCTGAAATGATCGGACCCCGGGCGGAACATATCGCTCACCTGCTGGCCTGGGCCCACCAGTCACGTCTTACCGTTTCCGAAATGCTGGAAAAACCCTTCTACCATCCGGTCATCGAGGAAGGCGTCAGAAGCGCACTCAGAAGCCTCAACCACAGCCTGAACATGGGACCAAAACCCCCGCCCCGCTGCCTGGACTGCGGACCGGGAGCATAAAAGAAAAGCGCCCGGTGGCAAACAGGTGCAGGTACTGTATCGGGCCGGCAATCTTTGACTGGATGACGGAGTAAATATCGGTAGGCCGGGAGTAACTCTTCGGGCCGGTGATCGGCGTCAAGGTGGGTGCATACCCGTTCAGCTGGGAATTTTCGGCTTTGCCGGACACGAGCAATCGTTTTCCGTTAACCTGCACGCCATCGGCAAGGGCGGGTTCGCCGCTTAGTTAGACAGCTCGCAGAACTTTTCCCGCATTAATTTTTGTCCGCTTCCCTTCGCGAAAACCGAGTTCTCCATTAGTCATCACATGGACGATCCCATCGGGATGAAGACGCGGTTCCGCTACCGTGCACTTGAAGGCCACTTTATCGAAGTCGAACACGGTAATATCGGCATAAGCACCAGCCCTCAACACACCGCGATTTTTCAAGCCAATTCGTGACGCTGGCAGAAGAGTCAAGCGTCGAACGCCCTCTTCCAGTGGCATGAGATTAACTTCGCGAACGTAATGCTCCAGGAAACGGGCGGCCCACCCATATCCGGATAGCGAGCCGATAATATCACCGGTTGGCCCCCCGGGAGTAAGTGCAAAGGTATCTGACATGACGCCGCAATAAGGGCGTTTCAGAATCATCTGTAGGTCGTCTTCAAAGAAATTTAGCGATGTCCATTGAGCGTGAAGCATGTCTTCGCCTTCCTCAACCAGGACATCCATGATTGCGTCGAAGGGGTCCTTGCCCAAACGTTTCCCGATTTCCTCGACCGTCAGCCCGATAAGGTCCCGGTTGTTGTGTACATGATAGAGAATGATCCTATCCCATTTTTCATCGGTAACAAGACGCCACATCTGACCGGGGTTAACCTTCATCCGCTCTCTGATTTCGGGATCTTGCAGCCTGCGAAGAAGTGCAGAGGCACCACCATCACGTGCCCATGGCGGTAATACTGCTACCAAGGCTGTATGCGACCATTCATGTGGAATGACGTCGCAGGCGGCATCGACCCCGATTTCCCGAAAATGCTCGATCATATCGATAGTGTGTTTCATAGCATGACTCGGTCGCCCGTATTTTGGCTGGATATGTGAAATCTGGGTTCGCACCCCGGTGACCCGTCCGATAGCCATCACCTCGCCAAAGGCAATGTCGTAATAGAGGTCCCTGTTGCGTACGTGACTGGCATGTAAACGGTCGAATTTTGCTACCGGCTTGCATAACTCGGCCAGCTCAGGGGTTGTTGCTCCGATTCCAGGCCAATATTCAAGGCCTGTGGAAAGGCCCCAGGCTCCCTCCTCCATCGCCTGCTCAATATACCGGACCATCCTTGCCCGCTCATCGTCAGTGCTGGGTCGCATTTCATCCCCCAGTACCGCACCGTGCACAGTGCCGTGCCCCAGCATACCGAGTATGTTAACGCCGAGGTCATGCGTACTGAGATGTTCTAAATATCCGTCGAAGGTTTCCCACGTCACATCGACACCGGGCATTCGCCCCGGCATCCAGCCCTCCATTCGTTTCTCGTCAGTAACTGGCGCAAAGCTGAAACCGCATTGGCCAATGACTTCACTGGTGACTCCCTGACAGACTTGGCTATCAGCCCTCCCATCGGCCAGGAGAACGGCATCAGAATGGGTATGGATGTCTATAAAGCCCGGTGTGACGCATAAGCCGGTGACGTCGATTTTTTCACCCGCTTCAGAATCAGACAGGTCGCCAATCGCCTTAATTCGGTCATTTTCGATCCCCACGTCCGCCTGGTATGCGGGCGCTCCCGTGCCATCGATAATCTTCCCGCTGGATAAAACAATATCAAACATAGCTGAGGTCACTCCTGTAGTTAATGTCGTCTTTATTCAAAACTGTAGAGTCGTGCAGGTAAGAATCAAGTTCCATTGTATTCAATGATCACGGACGGGCGCCGTAAAAGAGATCAGGGAGATAGAGGACAAACTCCGGAAAGAAAATCATGAACAGTAGCCCGATAATGTAGGGTACGATCAAAGGAAGAACCCCGATGGAAACTTCTTCGACGCTGATACCTGTAACGCGGGCAGCGATGAAGAGGTTGCCGCCCATCGGGGGAGTCAAAAAGCCAATCTCGCATGTCATGACCGTAAAAACGCCGAACAACACCGGGTCGATACCTAGATGTACGACAACGGGAAGAAGTACCGGTGTAAATAGAATGATCTGGGCGAGGGACTCCATAAACGTCCCGATGAAGATATAGAAAATGCCAATAATACACATGACTATGATGGGGTTTTGCGTGAACTGAAGAATCGCATCCTCCACCAGTTGAGGCATATCGTAAAACGCAGCAAGCTGGCCAAATGCAATCGTTGGTGTCAGCATCAAAAGCAGCCCGGCCATCAGAGCGGTGAACCTCAACGCACCATAAATCTGGGTCCAGTTCAGTTCACGATAGACCACAGCTCCGACGAACAGTGCATAGAAGACGGCCACCGAGGCCGCTTCGGTAGGGGTGAAAATACCGCCATATATGCCACCGAGAATAAGTACGGGAGCACCAATGGCCCATTTCCCATCCCAAATAGCCTTGAGGAGAGGGCGCCAGGAGAAAGGGTCTCCCTTTCCGCCATAACCATAGATGATGCAAATCCCTCCAGCCACCACGAGTAACAGCAATCCAACGAAAATGCCCGGAACAATGCCGGCGAGAAAGAGGCGAGGGATCGATTCCTCACCCACAAGCGCAAAGATGATCAGTAAATTGCTTGGTGGAATCATGCTGCCCAGCGCTCCAGCCGATGCAGACACTGCCGCTGCAAAACGCGGTGAGTACCCTTCGCGCAACATTGAAGGAATGGTGACACTGCCAATAGCTGCGGTTGTGGCAGGTCCTGAACCCGACAAGGCTGCAAAAAACATACATCCGAGAACCGTAACCAGACCCAGGCTTCCCTTATAGGCTCCTACGAGTGCGTTGGCGATCAGGATGAGTCGATTCGACATACCACCCTTTTCCATTAGTTGCCCGGCGAGAATAAAAAGGGGAATGGTCAAAAGCGGAAATGGCTGAAGAGCTGTAAACCCAGTCTGCGACAGGAGCGTAAAGGGGATGTCGATCAAATAAAGTGCCACAGCTGTAGCAATTCCAACTGAGGCAATCAACGGCACACCCATCAACGTCAGCACAACAAATACTATGACAACCCACATTGTGTCACTCATTGGGAATGTCCTGTACTGGCTGTGATTCTTTTGGGATGCCTGGCAGTTCGCGTCGGCCTTCCTTAAACCAGAGGAAATAGATTTGGGCAAGCCTGACCGCCATAAGCGTATAACCGATAGCTACGATCATTTGCGGCCACTTCTGATCTATATGCAGGGAAGGTGAAATGTAAACTTTCTGCCAGAGGAGGGTCAGGTATTCGATCCCGTACCAGACCATAAAAATGTTGAAAGCCATCCAGCAAAGATCGCTCAAAATGATCACGCCAATCGCAATGGGTCTCGGCAGCGAAACGACACCAATAACTATGCGCACGTGAAAACGCTCCCGGACTGCCAGGGAAGCGCCCATATAAACAGCCCATACCATGCTGAAACCTGACAGCTCTTCCGTCCAGGTGATGGCAGTATTGAAAACGTAACGAGCAACTACCTGGGCGAAAACGCAGCAAGCCATGACAGATAAGAAGAAGCAACTTAGAGCTTCTTCAAAACGTCTTTCAATAAGCCACCAGAAGTTGGACATAAGATGTCTTTAGGGCATTTCTTGTCTTACTCGAACGAGAAACGAGATGCGGGACACGCCGGGCTTTGAAAAACCTCAGCGCGCCCCGCGATTCAGGCCCAGATTATTGGGCTGCAGCGTTAATTTTCTCTACAAATTCAACAAATTGCGGGCCATTTTTTTCTCCGAACATGATTTGGACTTTTTGGGCGGCCTCTATGAATGGTTTCTTGTCAGGATAACTGATTTCCATTCCATGCTCTTTGACTAGACGCTGTCGAATCTCTTCAGTTGCTTTAGCCTTGAACTCAGCCTGGTATGCACCTGCTTCCTCAGCAGCTTTCCAGACAGCGGCTTTCTGCTCATCATTAAGTTTGTCCATAAACCGTTCGCTGGCGAAGAGCGGCGCAACACCGCCAAAGTGTTCAAGGATCGTGAGATACTTGGCAAACTCATAGAACTTCATTTCTTCGATCACGTTGGTGCCATTGTCGCCGCCGTCAATTGTTCCGGTTTCTAGGGCTGTCGGAGTTTCTGACCAGGCCAGCGGAACGGGCTCCGCTCCGAATGCTCTGAAGGTTTCGATCATTACCTCATTCTTTGGTACACGATACTTCAGGCCTGAAAAATCTTCGAATTTCTCGATTGGCCTTCTGGTGTTGTAAAGATCACGATAATCCGCACCGCCAAAGGTCAACAGATAAACCCCTGTGTCTTTGAGCAAAAGTTCGCGAATCTCATCGCCAACCGGACCGGTGGTGACCTTCATGACGTGCTCTTGGCTCTGAAAGATATACGGTAGCACAAATACGTCCATCAACGGGAAGTGCGGTGAGACGTTGTTTTGGCTTACAAAATAGGCGTCAACCGTTCCAAGCTGCATCGCCTTGAATGCGTTGTCTTCAGTTGCGATTTGGCCGCAGCAGCGTAGCTTGACTTCGATGGTCCCATTGGAGTATTGCTCGACCAACTCCTTGAACTTCTTTGCCAGAATACCGTAGTGGCTGTCGAGCGGAGTTTCCCAACCTATGTTCATGGTAATGGCTTTGGCATTAACCGAACAAACACCGAGAGTCAGTGAAGTGACAAGAAGAATAACGGTTATCAGTCTTGAATGTTTCATAATTTCCTCCTTTTATTTCATGCTTTAAACCAATCCATCTCGACTGGTTGTCAAGACCCCTTATTTCTCAAGCGGTCCCTTTTTGGAGTTTTTCAAAAGCCAAAAAATAATCCAATTGCATGTTACTACCAGAACAGGCTAGGCAATGGCTGTCAATTATATTATGAAACATTTTATAAAATGTTTCTTGAAACTATCAAGGACTCGAATTCCTATTCTATAAGCGTTCTATATTATAATGGATATCTATTTTGCCGTCCAGCCGCCATCGAGGTAAATCGTCTGGCCGGTTATGTAATCGGAAGCCGGTGAGGCGAGAAACAGGGCGATGCCTTTGAGGTCATCGAGTTCACCGTTTCTGCCGATAATGGTCTGCCGGGCAAGAGCGTCGATGACCTCACCCTTTTCATAGAGGCTGGAGGTCAAACCGGTTTTGAAAAATCCCGGGCCGATGGCATTGCAGGTGATCCCACTTTCGTTGGCTGACCATGCCTCAGCCATGGCCCTCGTCAATTGCACGATTCCGCCCTTGGATGCTCCATAGGGAATACTGTTCGGAAAGGCTCGTTCGGACTGCAGCGAGGCAATATTGATGATTTTGCCCCATCTTTTTTCCCGCATAGCGCCAATGAGGTGCCGTGCCAGGAAGAAGGGAGCTTTCAAGTTGATACTGATCTGTCTGTCCCAGCTGTCAGAGGATATTTCCGACCAGGACTGGCGCAGGTTGATGCCGGCACCATTGACCAGGATATCGGGGGAGCCGAAAAATGAAGCAGATTTCTCAGCCAGTTTCGCCAGGCTATCGATGTCTGAAACGTCACAGGATACATATGCCGCTTTTCCGTTGATGTTTTCAACATCCTGAACGGCATGCTTCAGCTCTTCTTCGCTTCTCGCCACATGCACAACAGCAGCACCTGCCTCGGCAAGGCACAGGGCAATTGCTCTGCCAATTCCTGAGCTGCCCCCGGTGACAAGCGCTACACGACCGTTGAGGCCAAATAGTTTATCTACAATTTTCATCGTTTTAAGCTCCGGAAAAAAACTTTTCCCGCCATGGTAACGGGCTCAGACAGATGATCAATGCCATGACGTTGTTATATCCTGGTGGCAAACGCCCTCATACGCTGCTCATGATTACCACGGCTTCTGGCTCTGTGCAGGTATGGTCGGCAGACATGCCCTGCATATTTTCTGCATACCGCAGACAGTGATTGTTTGCAACGTTACAGGCCTGATATTTTATAAAATATTTTATAAAAAATTGACAGCGGGTATCATATTTAATAAATATGACTTAGCAACCACAAAGTATTTCCACCTATGATTCCAGACGGAGGAAGTGGTCACCGCGCCGCTGCGTTTGCTGGCAGATACTCTTTCTCACACAGACTGATCGGGAGTCACCACTGCACACACAGACAATCAGGAACGAGAAAATGAATGCGAACCCCCACCCGGCCCTTGTTGGCTCGCTCAGCCCGGCCAACCCATCGGTTAAGCTCATAAACTTCAGCCCCGGGCCCACGTCACTGCCGAAGCCCGTCGAAGAAGAGATCGCCGCCAGCTTCAAAAAAAACGGGCTTACATCACTGGCCCTATCACACCGGTCTCCAGAGTTTATAAACATTCTCGAGCGTACCAAAACGTCTATAAGGCGGGTCATGGATATACCGGACAACTATGAGGTACTCTTTACCCATGGCGGCGGCCACGGTCAGTTCGCCGCTGTACCGCTTAATCTCTGTCGCCGGAAGTCAGAGGTTGCCTCCTATATTGTTAACGGTACCTGGACGGAACGGGCCCGTGATGAGGCTTTGCGGTACTGTACCGTTCACACCATAGATGGAAGGGATGCTCAGGGAGGTTATACGAGTTTTCCCGAGTTGACTGAAGAGGTCATCGATCCGCAAAGCAGATTTCTCTACATGTGCTCCAATGAAACGGTAAACGGCATCGAGAATCACCGGCTTCCGGCCCTTCCGGAGTCACGTCGACACATTCCTCTGGTCATCGATGCAAGTTCGGATTTTACAACCAAACCGATTGATTGGGTCAACGACGGCGTCGGGGTGATCTTTGCCTGTGCCTCGAAAAATATTGGTCATCCGGGTGTCACCCTGACGATTGTTCGCAAGGATCTTCTTGGAAAAGACAAGGCTTCACCTCTCTGCCCCGGCGTCTTTAATTATACAACAAACGCAGAGGCCGAGAATCTCTGGAACACCCCGGCGACGTTCAACATCGAAGTTATTGGTTTTCTGATGGACTGGCTCGAACGTGAAGGCGGTGTTGCGGAAAACGAGCGCCGCTCCATTGCCAAAAGCCGTATGCTCTATGATGTAATAGATAATTCCAATGGCTTTTATGGCACCCCTGTGGACGATATATCGCTAAGAAGCAGGATGAATGTACCGTTCAATATTAACGGGGGAGATCACACCCTGACCGATGAATTCCTCATTCAGAGCTGGAATGAGGGTATGGTCGGACTGCGTACGCTGACTCCTTTTGGCGTCGGAGATTATCTGCGGGCGAGTCTGTACAATGCGATAACCGAGAAGGATGCCTCCCGCCTCGCTGAATTCATGCTGCGCTTTGCAGCCAAAAATTCAGCCTCAGAGTCGGGTTAACAGGATGAATGGAATTGGCTCAAGCGGAGTTCTGGCGCAAAAGCCATTGACGAGAATCAATACCCAGGACCATCCATTCATTTGAGCAGTAGGGGAAACGCGGACATGGAGGAAAAGAGGTTCACCAAGGATTTCACCAGACAGGAGCCGATCTCTGAGGAAGCGGTAGCGCAGGCGGTTGCGATTCTGAAGACCGGCAAGCTCCACCGCTATAATGTCGATCGTCAGGAAAAAGGCGAGACAGCCCTCCTGGAAGAAGAGTTCGCCGCTTATGTCGGTAAAAAATTCTGTCTTGCCTGCGCATCCTGTGGAACTGCACTGTATCTGGCTCTAAAATCGCTGGGCGTCAGAAGCGGGGACAAAGTTTTATGTAACGCCTATACGCTGGCCCCTGTGCCCGGCGCCATAGAAAATGCAGGAGCAGAAATTGAACTTGTCGAAATAATTGATGATTACACCATCGACCTTGATGATCTGGAAAGAAAGGCCGGGGAGGCGAAATGGCTTATGCTTTCTCACATGAGAGGGCACATCACCAATATGGACCGGCTGATGGAGATCTGCAAAACCCATGGCCTGACGCTCATCGAGGATTGCGCCCATACCATGGGGGCATCATGGAACGGCGGGAAATCTGGAAATTTCGGCACGGTGAGCTGCTTTTCCACCCAGACCTATAAGCATATCAACTCCGGTGAAGGCGGACTGCTGGTGACAGATGATCCCGATGTGATAAGCAGGGCTATTCTGCTCTCCGGCTCCTACATGCTCTACGACAGGCATACTGCGCGCCCTGGCGTGGAAGTATTTGAGCCGCTGAAGACGATGATGCCCAGTTACTCCTGCCGTATGGACAATCTCAGGGCTGCCATATTGAGGCCTCAGCTTCGGAACCTGGATGCACAGGTCACACGGTGGAATAAGCGCTACCGGATTCTCGAGCAGGGTCTGAATGGCATTGAAGGCATACGCTGTCCGGAAAGAGACCCAAAGGAGTTATATGTCGGCAGCTCCATTCAGTTTTCCGTCAAGGTCAGTGATGAACACAGCATACGGACATTTCTCCAGGCCTGTCTGGACCGCGGGGTTGAGCTCAAATGGTTCGGCAACCGGGAACCGGTGGGGTTCACCAGTGCCTACTCAAGCTGGAAGTATTTTGGCCAGCTCCCCACCCTTCCCAATACAGACCGAATTCTCGCGACGATGTGTGATATGCGCATCCCACTTACATTCAGCGAGCAGGATTGCGAAACAATCGTCGACATTATCAACAGTGTAGCCCAGGTGGTGCTGTCCTAGTGGAAACCAAGAAGTCCTCGATGAAATCCTTGATAGCCTATGAGATCATACGCGACATGATCCTCAGAGGCGAGAAGCTTCCCGGATCCCGTCTCATCCTGTCTGATTTAGAAGATGAACTGAACATCGGCCGCGGCCCTATCAGGGAAGCCCTGATGCGGCTCGATCGATCCGGTTTGATAAAGAACATTCCCTATAAGGGAGCCATTGTCGGTACTCCTCCCACCCAGAAAGAGATCTTTCACATCTATGATCTCCGTATAGATTTAGAGGTGAAACTCGGGGTTGAGGCAATGGGGAACATATCAGATCAAGATATTCTCAAGCTCGAGGAACTCCATGCAGTCATGCAGGAATTCCCCAGTGATCATCACCACATAGACAGTAACTTCCATTTCCTCATTTATGATGCGTCCAACCTTCCCCACCTCTGCAATATTGCCAGAATCTTGAAGGGGTCGGTGGAAAGCGTGCTCAATATCTATCGACGGGAAGAAAAGCACTGCAAAAAATTCAATAGAGAGCACGGCCTGATCATCGAGGCTCTCAAAAAACAGGATGTCGAGCAGCTTAAGAGAACTATTGCAGTCAACATTGCAAGTGGTTTGGAAATCATCAAGGAAACATATGCCACCGTATATTCAGAGCTCCCCGTTGAAAACGTATCAGTAGATCGGAAAGAGCGGGCTCTATTATAAGCCGTATTGAAATGGTTTGAGGTCCAGGGGACCTCAAACCACAAGCTGGAGTGGCGAATTGGCGCAACTTCAATTCTTAAAGATTAAAAAATTCAGACAGGAGAGAAGCAATGAAAATTCGAGGCTTAAAACTATTAATCGGCAGTCTGATCCTCTGCGGGGCTGTGACCATGACGGCGCACGCTGCAGACAAAGTGATCATCGGAACATTCGGAGAAGCCCTGCCTGTCCAGATGGCCGCTCATGATGGCAAGCTGACCGAAGCAACGGGATGGGACATCGACTGGCGGAAATTCGCATCGGGTACTGACGTAATCGCGGCAATGGCGTCTGGCGATGTTGCACTGGCAGAACTGGGTTCCTCACCGTTTGCCATCGGCGCCACCCAGGGAGTCGATTTCGAGGCATTCATGCTCGATTTCGTCATCGGAGAGTCGGAGTCTCTGATCGTGCGTGATGGGGCCGGCATCGAAACATTGGCCGACCTGAAGGGCAAGAGAGTGGCCACGCCGATTGGCTCCACCGCTCATTTTTCCCTGATGGGAGCTCTGAATCATGCCGGAATCGGTGAACAGGACCTGACCATTATGGGTATGCCGCCGGATCAGATCACTGCGGCCTGGCAGCAGGAAGCCATCGATGCCGCCTTTGTCTGGCCACCGGCGCAGACCGAAATCCTCAAGACCGGCAAACGGCTGGTCGGCGCAGATGAGGTTGCTGAATGGGGCTATCCGACCTTCAACGTCTGGGCCGTAAACAAGGAATTCGCGGCTGAAAACAAGGACTCACTGGTCGCCTTTATGAAAGCGGTTGATGCTGCAAACCAGGACTATCTCCAGAACATGGCTGCCTGGACGGCCGACAGCGCTCAGGTCAAGGCGGTTGCCGCTCAGACTGGAGCTGACCCGGAAACGGTCATTGTATCCCTCGAGGGTTATAAGTTCCTGCCCCTGGCTGACCAGCTCGAACCTGCATGGATGGGAGGCGGTATCGCCAAGGCGGTAAAAGACACGGCAGCGTTTCTGAAGTCCGCGGGGCGTATTGACCAGGTGAGCGATGATTATTCCAAATTCGTCAATACCGACTACCTGAAAATGGCCGTCAAGTAAGCGACGCAATTCAATCCGTAAAACGTCCCGTCCTCTCTGATCAGGGCGGGACAATCGGATGCTGAGACAGAGAATTATCTGATGAGCTTAAACATCGAAAACGCAACGGTTGTCTACCCTGGTGTCGATGGTAGGCCCCCCACTGAGGCACTGCAGCAGATAAATCTGACCATGGAGGATGGAGATTTCGTCGTCTCCATCGGGGCGTCAGGGTGCGGCAAGTCGACACTCCTCAATCTGATTGCCGGGTTTCTGGCCCCGTCCGAGGGCAGGATCATGCTGGATGGCGCTGCGGTGGAAGGCCCCGGCGCCGACCGCTCGGTAGTCTTTCAAAAGCATGCACTGCTGCCCTGGCTGAATGTTCGCGACAACATCGAATTTGGCCTGATGCTCCAGGGCAACACCAAAGAGAGCCGCGGCAAAGTAGCCGATCATTTCATCGAACTGCTCGGTCTCAGCGGCTTCGAGAAGTCACCGGTTTATGCCCTCTCCGGAGGGATGCAGCAGCGCGTTGGTATTGCCCGCGCGCTCACCTGCGACCCCAAACTGCTGCTCATGGACGAACCCCTGGGTGCTCTGGATGCGCTGACGAGGGAAAAGGCGCAGGAGCTCATTCTTCAGCTTTGGCATGAAACAGGCAAGTCCGTTTTCTTCATTACCCATAGCGTTGAGGAGGCTTTGTTCATGGGGACTCGCCTGGTTGTCATGTCGCCCCGGCCCGGCCGAATCACCCATGAGTTTGACCTGTCCTTTTCGAGACGCTTTCTCGATGGAGCCAGTGCACGGTCGGTTAAAGCATCGCAAGATTTTATCCAAATCCGCGAAGAAGTTTTAGCCATTATCTTTGCAGATGAGGAGACGGTATGAGCGACAAAAGCAATGAACAGAAAACCACAGTCCTGTCGACCACAGGCGCCCTGTTCGCCAGGTTCTCGCGGGAACGTCCTACGCGGCCGGGCGAAACCTATGGTGTACCCGGTTCCGGAGACACGACGCTGCTCAGCCTTGCCACGATTGCTCTGTTACTATTCGTCTGGTGGTTGATTACGACAATGGGCTGGGTAAAGCCATTGTTTGTTCCTTCGCCGCAAAGCATCCTCATCAAGTTCATAAACATCTGGCAAGATGGATTTACAGGAAATCCACTCTGGTCGCACATCCTGATTTCGACGCTGCGGGTGTTTGGTGCGTTTCTCTTAGCCTGTGCAATCGGCATCCCGCTGGGCCTGGCCATGGGAATGAGTCCAATTATACGGGGTATATTCGACCCGCCTATCGAATTCTATCGACCAATCCCGCCGCTCGCCTATCTGCCGCTGATGATTATCTGGTTTGGCATTGGCGAGACGTCGAAAGTACTGCTTATCTTTCTTTCGGTATTTGCGCCCGTCGCGCTGGGTGCGCGGGCAGGTGTGCGCTCTGCCGCGATCGAACAGATCCATGCTGCCTATTCTTTCGGTGCAACCCGCTGGCAGGTTTTGCGCCACGTCATCCTGCCGGCAGCGATGCCGGAGATCCTCACGGCGATGCGGATCGGGATCGGTTTCGGCTGGACCACTCTGGTGGCGGCGGAGATGGTGGCAGCGACCCAGGGCATCGGCTATATGGTGCTTTCCGCCTCGCAGTTTCTGCAGACTGCCGTTGTCATGATGGGAATTATTGTGATCGCCGGTATCGCCTATCTGTTCGACTTGCTTATGCGGCTGATTGAACGCAAGGTTGTTCCCTGGAAAGGCAAGATGTAAGTGATGATGCACAGACATAATGTCTGACAGATTTTGGATCATCCCCACTCCTGTTAAGATAGATTGTCACTCCCATGATTCAGGAAGCTTGTCAAACTAGAGTCTTTCAGATTTAGCACTTGTGGCACTTATCTTGCTTCACACATTACCAACTTGATCGGTGACAGAATTTTGACCCACAGACAATTCTTTATTTCTTTTGTACCGAATGAAAGTCAGTGTGGTCGGGAAGTGATATGCTATTTGGCCAGTATGAAAATTTGGTTACCTGAGCCTCTATACAAGCTGAAGCCCTGGTTTTTGCTGTATCTTGGAATTATGCTTGTTCTTCTATCCTCAGAGAATCTGTTTGTCATAATTAGTGCCATAATATTGTTTTGCCATTCAGTTTACATATTTGTTCAACGATTTAGATGGAAGAACACCACTCACTTAGACTTGTTTCCCGATGATAAAAAAGATGATGAAGGAGAAGACAAGTCTTGAACTAACTTCTTGCTGGGATGGATTCTGTCGCTAAGATAATATTATCAGGAGGGTCATATCTCATATCACTGAACCGCTTGGACTTTTGCCCCCGAAACGACCGCTTCCCATCGGCAGGACTCGTACTGCAGATAAACAGCAAGAACTGGACCGCTCCGCTATGCTCAGCGGAAACAACAAACCAGCCTTTCGTTAGCATAAGCATTCCGACCTGTTCGACATTTTGCTCATAATGTGAGTTGAATCTGATAATAGATTGCCTGGCAGAATGAGGAAATCCGACAGATTCAGAGTGTTTTAAGAAGCTTCTTGAGCGTCAGCAGCAGTATTATGTTCGTTCTCCTCGCCAAACGACAGCATCCGGGGATTTTGCTTCCAAGGCAAACGTCTAGTATGCCAAAAGCTGTAATGTAAAAGACCTAGTTTTCTCCAAGCAGCGAGGGATCGAAGTTAAGGATATGACCCGGAGTAAATGGGTATATTGCCGCTTGAAGAATTTCCGAGCCGGAATTGAGGCCAATATATCGACTCTGCAACGGTCCTATGGGTTAACCGTTGCACCTGGCGTGGTTGGGAAGGATTCAAACAGTATGTGTCGAGTGCTATTGTCTCCTATAGTTTGCAGGAGACAGCGAATGGGTACCGTATCAGTACCGCAACAAATGGTTGCCAGAGCTGTGTAGAAAAGCTGGGGTCAAAGAGTTCGGCGTGCATGGTATCAGGCACTTGTTCGCACCGATCCTCGCTGATGCTGGCAGGCCATTGCCAGACATTCAAGTGATGCTACGGCACAAGAATCTGTTGACTACAGAGCGGTATATTCAGCGGCTTCAATAAGAGAATCGGGACGTGCTAAATGCGCTCCCTGTCTTCGGCGCTCAGGCGGGGGAAAGTGCATCGTGAGTACATCAAAAACAAAACAGGCACCCAGCAATGTGCGCTAAGTGCCTGTTTTTATATGGCGTCCCCAACCGGATTTGAACCGGTGTTGCCGGCGTGAAAGGCCGGTGTCCTGGACCTGACTAGACGATGGGGACCAGTATGTCGTGGTGGGTCGTGTTGGGCTCGAACCAACGACTCTCTGCTTAAAAGGCAGATACTCTACCGACTGAGTTAACGACCCCGTGAAACGCAGTCTTATACTATCTCAAAAAATCAGTGTCAAGGAAAAATCCGTTCACCTTTTTTAATAGCATCTCCGGGTGCTGAGGTCAATGGCCGGGGTGATTTTGGCCCGGAAGCCGATGGCCGGCGGTCATGAAATTGTCCAAGCCACCCGGGGTAAATTAATCTTTGTGGCAATCGGTTACGGATGATATAAGAGAGTCTTTATCTGTTGCTGGAGTCAGCCACGCTATTGGCACGTTGAAGTTTAATAGAGGTAACTATGGGTTTTCTCAGTGGATCATCGAGTTTTGTGAGGTTTTCGGTTGACGGCGAACTGCCGGAAAATCCGCTCGATTTTGTTACGGGCCGGATCAGGTCGTTTGCCTTCGAGGATATTGACGATAATTTCGAGGAGTACTCGATCGGCTGGGTGTCGATCATGAGTATGTTCGATGCGAGTTTCAGTTATGCCTCGCATCTGTTCGGCGACTATGTGGTTTTATCGCTGCGCATTGACGAGCGCAAGGTTGCACCGACCATCATGAAAAAATTCGTCCAGAAGGAAGAAGAGCGGGTCAAGAAGGAAAAACAGGTGCCGAAACTGGGCCGGACGCTCAAGCTGGAAATCAAGGAGCGGGTCAAGACCGAGCTGACCAGAAAGGCGATGCCGGTGCCGGCCGTCTACGATCTGGTCTGGAGCCTGTCCGAGTCGTCGCTCTATTTGTTCACGACCAATAAAAAGGCCCATGTGCTGCTCGAGGATTTTTTCAAAGACTGTTTCGGGCTGCTGATCATGCAGCAGATACCTTACACGACGGCCGAGCATCTTCTCGCGGACGAGGCTCAGCGGGTCCGGCTGGAGCAGGCCGGGCCGGAAATTTTTGTTTAGCGGTATACGAAAATGGATTTGGTAGATCTGATAACTGAGAAACGGTTTCTCGGCCAGGAGTTTCTAACCTGGCTCTGGTGGAAAAGCGAAGAGCGTGGCGGTTCGGTACCACTGCCCGGACAGGGTGACATTGTCGTCGTCTTTGAAAAGCATATGCTGCTCGAGTATGGGGAAGCCGAATACAACGAGCGGTTGGTCTGTTCGGGGCTGCAGACCGAGCTGCGCGAAGCGAGAACGGGACTGCGCACCGGTAAAAAGCTCGAGCAGGCACGGCTGCAGATCGTCAAGAACGAGATGGAGTACAATCTCACGCTTGGGGCAACGCTCTTTGAGTTCAAGAATGTGAAGCTGCCGAAAACCGAAGCCGCTGATTCGGGCGGTGATTCTTCCGAAGCGGAGATGGAGGGGGCGATCCTCGAGCGGATTTATCTGTTCGAGGAACTGATGAAAATCATCAATGATCTGTTCCGCATGTTTCTGGAGGTGCGCACCTCCGACGGGTGGCTCGAGGAACTTGCCCGGATCAGGACCTGGGTGCATACGGCCGCCGACAGCGTCTGATCAATATTCAAACAATGTGAGCTGAACAAAGGATTTATAATATAACACCAGGATGCTATGGAGTTTGAAACGGTAATAGGGCTTGAAATCCATGCCCAGATGAAGACGGATTCGAAGATTTTCTGCGGCTGCTCGACTGCATTCGGGGCAGCGCCGAACACCCACACCTGCCCGGTCTGCCTCGGTATGCCGGGCAGTCTGCCGGTGCTGAACAAAAAGGTGGTCGAATTCGGCATCAAAGTCGGTTTGTCGACCAACAGCAGGATCAACCGGATCAGCCAGTTTGCCCGCAAGAACTACTTCTATCCCGATCTGCCCAAGGGCTATCAGACCTCGCAGTACGACAAGCCGATTATCGAAGACGGGCATATCGATATCGAAGTGGACGGTGAAACCAGACGCATCGGCATCACCCGGATCCATATGGAGGAAGACGCCGGCAAGCTGATTCATGATGAACGGGAGCCGGTCTCCTACGTCGATCTGAACCGGACCGGCACGCCGCTGCTGGAGATCGTCTCAGAGCCGGATCTGCGCTCGCCCCGGGAGGCGGCTGCCTACCTGAAGAAGATTCATGCAATCCTGCGCTACCTCGATGTCTGTGACGGCAATATGCAGGAGGGCAGCTTCCGCTGCGACGCCAATATCTCGCTGCGCCCCGTTGGGCAGCAGGAGTTCGGTACCCGCACCGAGCTGAAGAATATGAACTCGTTCAGAAATGTGCAGGCGGCGCTCGAGTACGAGGTGCGTCGCCAGCGCGACCTGCTGCTCGAGGAAGAAAAAGTCGTTCAGCAGACCCTGCTGTGGAATCCCGACACCGGCAAAACCGAACCGATGCGCGGCAAGGAAGATGCCCACGACTATCGCTATTTCCCCTGTCCCGACCTGGTGCCGGTTGAAGTTGATAATGCGTGGATCGAAGAAACCCGTATGGGGCTGCCGGAACTGCCCGATCAGCGAAGACAGCGCTTTATCGACGAATTCGAGCTGCCCGACTACGATGCTGCAATTCTGACCGAAAGCAAGGAACTGGCCGACTATTTCGAGCAGGCGGTGCAAAGCTGTCCGCAGCCCAAAAAAGTCTCCAACTGGATCATGACCGAGCTGCTGCGTGAGCTCAAAGGCGCCGATATCGACCAGTGCCTGGTCAAACCCGATCAGCTCGGTTCGCTGTTGAACCTGGTGGAAGAGGGGACGATCAGCGGCAAGATTGCCAAGACGGTGTTTGGCGACATGCTTGCCAGCGGCAAAGACCCGCAGCTTATCGTCAAAGAGAAAAACCTGCTGCAGGTCTCGGATGAATCCGAACTGCTGGCTCTGGTCCGTGAGATCATCGAGCAGAACCCTGACCAGGCCGAGGATTTTCGCGGCGGAAAAACCAAAGTGATGGGCTATTTTATCGGCCAGCTGATGCAGAAAACCCGTGGCAAGGCGAACCCCAAGCTGGCCAACAAGCTATTCAACCAGGAGTTGTCGGGGTGAGAAGCCGCCAATAGTCCGGATGGGTCGGATGGATAAAGCGCAGTGGCAGAGCAGGGGAGCAGGGCACCGCGACCGGTTGCGCCAGCGCTTTCTCGAGCGCGGGCTGGCCGGGTTCAGCGACGCCGAGATACTGGAGATCCTGCTCTCCTTCGGAACGCCCAGAAAAGACTGCAAGGAACCGGCCCGGGCGCTGTTGCACCAGTTTAAAACCTTCCCCGGGGTGCTCGACGCTGGAAAAAATGAGCTTCTCAGAATAAAGGGCATCGGCCCGAAAAACAGCTTCGCGCTCGGTTTTATTAAATCGGCCGCGGAGCATTACCTTAAGCAGCGTCTGAAGAGCCGTCATTACCTCACTTCGTCGAACCAGGTGATCGATTATCTGACCCACGCCATGCGGGGGCTGCGGGTCGAGGTCTTTTCGGCAATCTACCTCGATTCCTCGCTGGCGATCATCGATTCCGAGCAGGTGGCCGAAGGAACGGTCAACGTCAATACCGTCTATCCGCGCGAGATCATCAAAAGAGCGCTCGGCCACAACGCCTCGGCACTGATCGTCGCCCACAATCACCCCTCGGGATCGCTGACGCCCTCATCCCAGGACCGGCGCTTGACCGAACACCTCTGCCTGGCCTGTCAGATGATGCAGATCAGGCTGCTCGATCATCTGATTATCGGCGACGGCCATTACAGCTTCGCCGATGAAGGGGTGATGAGTGAAATCTCGGACTGGTGCGCGGGTGTCACCCGCATTTCTGAAGCGTGATAATTCGCTTATATCGAGGCTCATGAACTGCCTTTATCTTCATATTCCATTCTGCCGGAGCAAGTGCTTCTACTGCTCGTTTAACTCCTATCCGGGGCAGGAGAACCTGCACCGGCGCTACAGCCGAGCCCTGTCAAAGGAGATACGCAGCGTCCATGCAAAACAAGTGCTGGACAGCCTCTTTATCGGCGGCGGGACCCCGACGGTCCTTGAAGCCTGCCTGCTTATCGATCTGCTCGAGAGCTGCGCTGATCAATTCGGTTTCAGCGATGCGGCGGAAATAAGCATTGAGGCAAATCCCGAAACGGTCGGCTCAGTGATGCTGAAAGAGCTGCGAGCGGCCGGTTTCAACCGAATCTCGCTTGGTGTTCAGTCGTTTGAAGATGAAGAACTGAAGAAACTGGGGCGCATCCATAGTGGTGCTGAGGCGCAGGAAGCTGTCACCGAAGCCTTTCGGGCCGGTTTTGATAATGTCAGCATCGATCTGATGTACGGTCTGCCGGGCCAGCGTGTAGAGAGCTGGAGAAAGACCATCGATCATGCCCTGAAACTCGGCCCCCCGCATCTGTCGATCTATCAGCTCACTATCGAAGCGGATACCGGTTTTTCCCGAATGGTCGATGATGGCCTCTTGGAGATACCCGACGAAGAGGCCGTTCTGGAAATGGATGGGATAACCAGCGATCGCTGCCGAACAGCCGGCCTGCACCACTATGAGATCTCCAACTTTGCTCGGTCAGGATATCAGTGCCGGCACAATCTGAACTACTGGTATAACGAGAATTATCTGGCCTGCGGCGCCGGGGCGGTCAGTTATCTGGATGGTGCCCGTGCGGTTAGAGTCAGAAATCCGGAAGGGTACTGCCGGGCGGTGGAGCAGGGTGAAGACATTATTTCTGAGAGCGAAAACCTGATTCTGCGCGATGCTTTCAAAGAGACCGTGGTCATGGGGCTGCGCCTCACCGAAGGTATTTCAGAGCAGCGTCTGAAGCAGCGCTTCGGCCTGCGGCTGTCTGATGTGTACGGGGCGGAGCTGGACAAACTGATCGATCAGCAGCTGATCAGCCTTGAAGGAGCCTGTCTGGTCCTGACCGAGCGGGGCAGGCGCTTTGCCAACCAGGTGATGGCTGAGCTTGTCTGATTCCCGAAAATTAGCGAACGTTGACGGCCCTTCGTTCAGAAAGCTCAACGGCCGAAAAGTTGAGGGCGGCATGGACGGTGAACAGCGGGAAAATCAGGGCAAGCAGGAACATGTTCAGCACCGGCACCATCGTAATGGCGGCCGGGATCAGGCCGAGGCGGGCGGTGTGACCGCTGTGGTGCCTGAGCCACAGGAGCTTTTTCCCCAGCCCCCAACGCCTGCGTGAAGCAGGATAGTCGATAAACATCAGGGCCGAATAGAAGGTGTAGATCAGAAAAACCGATATCTGACCGATAATCGGAACAAAACCGACGGCCAGTGCGGCAACGGTGATGAGGATGCCGAACAGGGCTATTTTACTGCCCTCGAATATATCCTTGAGGATGCCTGTGAAACTGAAACCGTCATCTTCGAACTCACCGCCCCAGAATATTTTTTCAGCACTGTTGCTCAAAAAACCGTAAAACGGGGTGGTCATGGTATAGGCCAGCAGAAAGGCGAGAAAAAAGGCGATAATCCGACTCACCAGGACGAACAGGTACTTGGCGATCAGCCAGCCGCCATATTTTATCCAGCCCCACCAGCTTTCGTGCGGCGGCGCGGCCTCGAAAAAGGAGCCGGTGAAATGATCGATTATGCCGGTGGTCAGCAGGAAGCCGAGCCAGGTGAGTGCAAAGGTTGCCACCATCAGTATGAGCGACCAGCCGAGCAGCTGTTTTCTGCCCAGCAGAAAAGACATCGAGGTTGACAGCGGTATGGTCGGCGGTGAGCTGTTTGAGTGGGACTGCATAAATAATGTTGATCAAAAGTGTTTAGGAAAAATCTTAACAAGTTTCAGTACCGTTATTACTGTTGCTTAAGATAGGTACGCAGCTTACTGAGTAAAGATCAGCACACATAAAATTTTTTGTGAAGAAAAAGGTTAAAAAAAAGAATCAGTTCATCTGTGATGAGTGCGGCTTTGTCAGTGCCAAATGGCTGGGACGCTGTCCCGACTGCGGCACGTGGGACAGTCTGGTCGAAAAACGGCTGCCGGGAAAAAGCTCGTCCAGATCGGTCGATTTCGACAAACCGCAGCCGCTCAGCCGTTCAGCGGATCAGCATCTCACCCGGGCGGTCACCACCATCGACGAGCTCGATCGCGTCCTCGGAGGCGGCATCGTGCCGGGCGGCGTCGTCCTGATCGGCGGTGACCCGGGAATCGGCAAGTCGACCCTGCTGCTCCACCTGCTTTCGTCGCTTGCCGCCCAGGGACTCAAGGTTCTCTATGTATCCGGCGAGGAGTCGGCCCACCAGATCGGCATCAGAGCGGAGCGGCTGGCGGCGGTTACCGACAATCAGTACCTGGCCACCGAGAGTTCCGTCGAGGCGATCATTGCCATGTGCATGGAGATGAAGCCGGCCCTGCTGGCGGTCGATTCGATTCAGACCCTGACCTCGGCCGACCACCCGTCCGCGGCCGGCTCGATCACCCAGGTCCGTGAATCCGCCGCCCGTCTGGTGGAGCTGGCCAAACAGGAAAACATACCGGTTGTCCTGGTCGGCCATGTCACCAAGGAAGGCACCCTGGCCGGCCCGCGGATACTGGAGCATATGGTCGACACGGTGCTTTACTTCGAAGGGGATCGCAACCACGTCTTTCGGATATTGCGAACGGTCAAGAACCGATTCGGATCGACCAATGAGATCGGTGTCTTCGAGATGAAGGAGGAGGGGCTTGTCGAAGTCGCAAATCCGTCCGAGATTTTTCTGGCCGAGCGGCCGCTTGATGTGGCCGGATCGGTGGTTCTCGCCTCGATGGAAGGGACCCGCCCGATTCTGGTCGAGGTCCAGGCGCTGGTCAGCCCGACCAACCTGGGAACGGCCCGGAGGACGGCCATCGGTGCCGATCCGCAGCGCTTATCGCTGCTCTGCGCCATTCTCGAGAAAAAGGGCGGACTGGATCTCTATGGACATGATATATTCCTGAACATCGCCGGCGGCATACGAATTGATGAACCGGCACTCGATCTGGGCGTCATCGCCGCTCTGGCATCCTCGATGCTCGAGAAACCGGTGCCTCCCGATACGGTGGTATGCGGCGAGGTCGGACTGGCCGGTGAAGTGCGGGCGGTTTCAAATATCGACCTGAGAATCCGCGAAGCCCAGCGGCTCGGATTCTCGCGGTTCATCCTGCCGAAAACGAATTTTGAGCGGTGCGGCGCCGGTGCTTCTATCGAACTAAAAGGGGTCGCCTCGATTCAGGAGTTTCTGGAATTGATAAACTGATCAGAACATTAAATGGGGGAGTGAAATGAATTTCAAAGACCTGGTTGTCACAAGCTGGCAAAACACCCTGGACCATATCGGACCGCTGCTGCTCATTACCCTGGTGCAGCTGGTTCTGATTATCATTTCGCTCGGCATTCTGGCGCCGGTCACCACGGCCGGTTACCTGAATTCACTGCTGCGGGTCGTGCGGGAAGATCGAAAACCTGAAGTCGGCGACCTGTTCTCGCAGATGCGGCTTTTTCTGCCGCTTTTCCTACTCTCGCTGCTCATTGGTGTGGTCGCTTTTGTCGGTTTTACCCTGCTGGTGCTGCCCGGTTTTGCGGTTCTGGCCTTTGTCTCCTTTGCCGTTTTCTATCTGCTGCCCTTCATGGTCGATCAGAAGCTCGGCCTCTTCGACGGGCTCAAAGCATCCTGGGATACGGCGCTGAAGGAGCCGGTGAGCGATCATATCATCGTCGTGATAATCTATGTGGCCATCATGTCGCTTGGGTCATCGCTCTGGTTTGCCTTTCTGATCACCACCCCGGTGGCGACCTTTATCATGATCGAGGCATACCGCGAACGGGTGCTCGATAAAAAAGATATCGAAGAATCAGTTCCTGAAAGTGAGAGTGCACCGGAAAAAGAAGAGCCTGAGCCCAAAAGTGAACCTGAAACGCAAAGCGAATCTGAAAAAGAGGCGCAATCTTCACCTTGATTTATCAGAATTAATCACGATATTATGAGTTAAATCGAAATGATACGATAGATAAACGAAACGGCTTGACAAGGAGCATAATTCATGGCTGAAAAACCAACCATTATCACCGATGACGGCGGTATCGCTCTGGAGCAGGAGGGCGAAGAGAGTAATGCCCAGCAGCTGCTTCCCGCCCGCGATGTCCTGCCCGAATCGCTCTTGGTAATACCGCTGTTCGACCGACCGATGTTCCCCAAGATGATGGGGCCGATCATGGTCGAGGACCCACGCATTCAGAAGATGATTCTCCAGGCCCAGGAAAAGGGGCTGGTCATTTACCTGGGGCTGCTGCTGGTCAAGCAGTCTGACGATGCGGTGGCGCACGCACCGGAGTCGATGGACGATTTCCACACCACCGGCGTGGCCGCCAAGGTGGTTCAGATCTCTCCGCCAAGCCAGGAGAACCCGCTGCAGATGGTGGCCCAGGCCCAGGAGCGTTTCGTGGTCAAGGAGCTGATTCGCGAGAAACCGGTGTTCAAAGCCATCGTCGAATATGTCGGCGCCGAGGACGGCGAGCCCAGCGAGGAGATCAAGGCATATTCGGTGGCCATCATCGACTGTATCAAAGAGCTGGTGACACTGAATCCGCTTTTCAAGGAGGGACTGAGCCTGCTGCTCGACCGGATCAACGTCAGCGACCCGAGTGCCCTGGCCGATTTTGCCGCCTCGATGACCACATCTTCAGGTTCCGAACTGCAGGAAATTCTGGAGACTATCCCGATCCAGCAGCGCCTGGAACGAGTGTTGATTCTGCTCAAGAAGGAAATCGAGATTTCCAAACTCAAGGCCGATATCTCCAAGCGTATCGAAGAGCGCCTCTCCAAGCAGCAGCGGGAATTCTTCCTCAAGCAGCAGCTCAAGGAAATCAAGAAGGAGCTGGGCCTTGCCAAGGATGATACCGAAAGCGAGGTGGAAAAGTTCGAGAACCGGCTGAAGAAGCTGACCCCGAGCCCGGAGGCCGAGGAACGCATCAGCGAAGAGCTCGAAAAGCTCAAACTGCTCGAGCCCTCATCGGCAGAATTCAACGTCACCCGCGCCTACCTGGACTGGCTGACCATTCTGCCCTGGGGGGTCTACACCGAAGACAATTACGACATCGCCAAGGCGGAGCGTATTCTGAACCAGGACCATTACGGACTTGAAGAGGTCAAGGAGCGTATCCTGGAGCTGATTTCGGTCGGTATCGTCAAAGGCGATCTGTCCGGTTCGATCATTCTGCTGATCGGTCCGCCGGGTGTCGGTAAAACCTCGGTCGGTCAGTCGATTGCCCGCAGTATTGGCCGCGAATTCTTCCGTTTTTCACTTGGCGGCATGCGCGACGAGGCGGAGATCAAAGGACATCGCCGGACCTACATCGGCGCCCTGCCCGGGAAGTTTATCCAGGCCATCAAGACCTGTAAGACGGCCAACCCGCTGATCATGCTCGACGAGATCGACAAGATCGGCGCCAGTTTCCGCGGCGATCCGGCTTCTGCCCTGCTCGAGGTGCTCGATCCGGAGCAGAACAGGGATTTTCTCGACCACTACCTCGACGTCCGTTTCGATCTCTCCAAAGTGCTGTTCATCTGCACCGCCAACCAGATGGAGACGATTCCCGGGCCGCTGATCGACCGGATGGAGGTGATCAGTCTGCCGGGTTACATCCAGGAAGAAAAGGTCGAGATCGCCCGGCGCCATCTGCTGCCCAAACAGCTCAAGCTCCACGGTCTGACCAAGAGCCAGGTCAGCATCGGTAAACCGGTGCTGCGTGAAATTGCTGAAGGCTATGCCCGGGAGGCCGGAGTCAGAAACCTGGAGAACAGGATCAAGAAGATTCTCCGAAAAGTCGCAAAAGAGCTGGTCAGCGACCCGAAACGTAAAGTTGTGATCAAGAAAGCCGATTTACCGGAACTGCTCGGTAAAAAGGTATTCGCCGACGACAAGATCTTTGCCAAGCCGCGCGTCGGCGTGATCACCGGGCTCGCTTATACCAGTATGGGCGGCACGACCCTGCATATCGAAGCGACCGCGGTGACCACCGGCAGTCCCGGTTTCAAGCAGACCGGCCAGCTCGGGCAGGTGATGATTGAATCTTCTGAAATCGCCTACAGTTACGTCCGTTCGTTGTTTCCTGAAAATGAGGAACACCTGGAGTTTTTCAAAAAGAATTTCATCCACCTGCACGTTCCGGCCGGAGCCACGCCCAAGGATGGGCCTTCGGCCGGCATCACCATGGCCTGCGCCCTCTATTCACTGGCCACGAATAAACCGATCATAGCTGATACGGCGATGACCGGGGAACTGACGCTGACCGGCATGGTGATGCCGATCGGCGGGGTCAAGGAAAAGGTGATCGCCGCCACCCGGGCAAAGCTCAAGCAGGTGATTCTGCCGGATGACAACAGGGAGGATTTCGAGCTGTTGCCCGACCATATCCGTGAAGGAGTGACGGCGCTGTTCGTCAAGACCTTCGACGATGTCCGCCGCATCTGTTTTCCGGACAGGAGAAAGAAAAAGAAATAAAAAAAAGCCGGGGCAGCGATTCTGCCCCGGCACATTGATTGGTGCTGCTGCTAGCGGTTATAATCTAGTTGCTTTTCAGCACGATGTAACGGCTCGACTGGCCGGCACGAACACGCAGCAGCACGCGGTTTTCAGTACCGCTCTGCTGCATCACCTCCTGCAGTTCCGCGAGGCTGCTCACTTTTACTTTCTGCACTTCCTCGATCAGATAACCCGGCTGCAGTCCGGCTTCTGCTGCGGCACCGTTCGGGTCAACCTCGCTGATGACCAGCCCCTGGCGATCCTTGTAGCCAAGCTGTTCGGCAAGATCCGGCGTCAGTTCCTGAACCACCAGGCCGAAGGAGGAGAGCGGATTCTGGCTGGGGACAGTGCTGCCGGCGACACCGAAATCAGAAGGCTGCTCACCGATCTCGACCTTCAGCTCGACCGGCTGGCCGTCTCTGATGACACTCAGGGTAACCGTCGTTCCGGGAATCGTCTGGGCGACCCGGTTACGCAGCTCCTGGGTATCGGCGATCTCGGCTCCGTCGAGCTTGACGATCACGTCCTGGCTCTTGACCCCACCTTTGCTGGCCGGTGTGTCATCCTGAACCTCGGTAATCAGCACGCCGCCTGCCTTGTCGAGGCCGAACGATTCGGCCAGCGCTTCATTGACATCCTGGATGCCGACACCGAGATAGCCCCTGGTGACGGTTCCGTCCTTCATCAACTGTTCGTTGATATATCTGGCCATGTTGATCGGAATTGCAAAGCCGATGCCCATGTAACCGCCGGTGCGGCTGTAGAGCGCTGAGTTGATGCCGACAACCTGACCGTGGATATTGAGCAGCGGCCCACCCGAGTTACCGGGGTTGATGGCGGCATCGGTCTGAATGAAGTTCTCATACTCGTTGATGCCCACCCGGCTTCTGCCTTTGGCGCTGACGACGCCGACGGTGACGGTCTGGTCCAGGCCGAAGGGGTTGCCGATGGCGATTACCCATTCCCCGACCTCAAGGGCATTGGAATCGCCGAGTTCAACCGTCGGCAGGTCGAAATCCACATCGATTTTGATCAGTGCCACATCCGATTTGGGGTCAGTTCCAATCAGCTTGGCTTCGACCTCGGTCTTGTCGGAGAGGGTGACGGTAATCTTTTCGGCCTTGTCGACCACATGGTTGTTGGTCAGGATATGCCCCTCTTTATCGATGATGAAACCGGAGCCGGCGCCCTGCTGTTTTCTCTGGCGGGGCTGTGGTTCCTGAAAACGGTATTGCGGGCCGAAGAAGCGCTCGAAAAAGGGGTTATTGAAAAACTGCTCGTACTCGGAATTGGCGTTGACCGTGCTGGTCACCTTGACATGGACCACCGCCGGCTGGACATCCTTGACCACGCTGGTGAACGCTTTTGCCGAGCGGTCCAGCAGTTCAACCCCCGGGGTTGTTTCCTTGGCATGGCCGATAAACGGGGCCAGCAGCAGAAATGATGAAACGATCGCGATGATCGCATGGGTAGTAATGGTTCCGGTTCTATGCATGATGTACTCTCCTGTTATTCAAAATAGGGTAGATCATCTACTCTGGAGTAAAAGGTAAACGGCTGGGGGACGGGGTCAAGCCGATGTATCGAAGATTACCGAATTGTAATCGTAGAGCAGAGCTCAGGTGCGACTGAGCAGGGAAGCGGGGAGAGACCAACCGGAATTCCTTTCGGGACCCCGGTTGGGACGGACACTGATCAGCTGGTCAGTCGTTTAAGACCTGATCATCTCGGCAATCTGAAAGGCCAGTTCGAGGCTCTGTTCGGCGTTGAGGCGGGGATCGCACAGGGTCTGGTAGTTGGTATCGAGATCCTTGTCGACAAGATGCCGGGCTCCGCCAACGCACTCGGTGACGTTGTCGCCGGTCAGCTCGAAATGGACGCCGCCCGGGACGGTGCCTTCAGCCCAGTGGATTTCAAAAAAGCCGGCGACCTCGGCGAGGATATCGGAAAAACTTCTGGTCTTGCGTCCGCCTTCAGCGGTAAACGTGTTGGCATGCATGGGATCGCAGCTCCAGACGATGTGGCGTCCTTCACGTTTCATTTCCCTGAGCAGCGGCGGCAGCACTTCTGCTATTCTGTCTTTCCCGAGCCTGGTGATCAGGGTCAGGCGGCCGGGCTCATTTTCCGGGTTGAGAACATCGACAAGGCGTTTGATGTTGTCGAGGTCGTAATCCGGTCCGACTTTGACCCCGATCGGATTGTGTACACCGCGAAGGAATTCGACATGCGCCCCGTCGATCTGCCTGGTCCGCTCGCCGATCCAGAGCAGGTGGGCGGAGCAGTCGTAGCAGTCGCCTGTGGTCGAATCGATCCTGGTCAGCGCTTCCTCGTAACCGAGCAGCAGCGCCTCGTGCGAGGTGAAGACCTGGGCCTGGTTGATCTGCGGGGTATCCATCGAGATGCCGATGGTCTCCATGAACTGAATGGATTTATCGATCTGGGTTGCCATACGCTCGTAGGTCTGACCCATTGGTGACTGGGAGACGAACTCCTGGTTCCAGGCCTGGACCCGATGCAGGGCGGCAAAACCGCCGCGGGTAAAGGCGCGCAGCAGGTTCAAAGTCGAGGCCGACATATTGTAGCCCTTGAGCATCCGCTTCGGGTTCGGGGTACGGGCCACCTCGGTCGGTTCGGCCCCGTTCACCATATCTCCCCGGTATGAGGAAAGAACCAGATCGCCAACCGTTTCGGTGTCGGAAGAGCGGGGTTTGGCGAACTGACCGGCGATACGGCCCACCTTGATGACCGGAACGCCGCCGGCATAAGTCAGGGTGACCGCCATCTGGAGCAGCACCTTCAAGGTTTCGCGAATCTTGGGGGCGGTAACGTGAGCGAAGTTTTCCGAACAGTCTCCCCCCTGCAGCAGGAAGGCATCGCCGGTCACCGCTTTGGCCAGCAGCGACTTGAGTGAGCGGATTTCTCCGGCGAAAACCAGCGGCGGCAGGATCGCCAGTTCCGCCAGCACCTTATCGACGATGACCTGATTCGGCCAGTTGGGCTGCTGGTGTGCGGTGAACTGCTTCCAGCTCGATTTGCTCCAGTTGTCATTACTTACCGACATGGGTGTTCCTCTTGATTCAATGGTTACTTCTGTAGATGTGTCTCAGATCCCGATGCAGCAGCGCTCGAGGTCGAAGGCGTTTAAAATCCGTTTTTCCCGCTGCCGTTTGTCTTCGTCCTGGGGAGGAAGAAAGATCAGGGAGGTAAGCATTTCACCGAGCCGCTCGCGCCCGGGAATCGCCTCCATTCCCTGATCGAGCACGTCTCCGGTGATCGTCTCGAGCAGCAGCGCATCACGTCCGTTGGTCACCACCGCCAGAGGGATCCGATAGTCGTCGTTGAGCACCCGAGCCGCTGCCAGGGCCGAGCGCTCCCGGCTGACGAGCGAGCCGGGCCCGTAGCGGACGATCATGACCTGGCGAGCCTCGATTTCCACCGTCACGTCAATGGTAGAGGTAACGAAATTACGGGTGAAGAGCGTTTCTATTTTCAGTCTCGGTTTCAGCTCATCCGGCCGATAGCCGAGCTCTTCAACCAGCATTCTGCTGATCTGCTGGCGGATGCGTTCATCGTCGGTGTCGACCAGTTCCTCACCGGTGAGATAGTCGTTCAGCGTACCGTAAACCAGGTGATGGGATGGATGATCGGGCATAACGTATCCTGGCCGCACATAGTGTTGTCAAACTGCAGTGCTGTCAATTAAAAAATGAAAGCCTGGTAAGAACCGGAGATGTCCAAACACTAATGCATTTTACCCTGCTGGCAATTGGTAGAGAGGGTAGAGGCTGTCCTAACCGGGAAAGCCGGGATCAGTTCTGTGCTGCCATGGTCTCTGTATCGATGCCGGCCAATTCCGGGGTGAGACCGGCGGCCCGTTCGATACGTGCCAGCGCGGTTAGATAGGTGTAATAGGTGACGACCAGGTCGGACTGGTTCTGGGTAAAAAGCAGCTGGGCGTCGTTGAACTCAAGAAGATCGCCGATGCCGGCCTTGTAACGTCCTTCGGCAAGGCGCAGGTTTTCGGCAGCCAGCTCCAGAGTCTGGTCGGCGATGTCGACGCCTTCCCGGTTTTCTTCAGCGCGGAGATAGCTGTCGGTGACGTCCTGGGTGACCTCGAGTTGGAAATCTCTGAGGCCGGCCTGCACTTCGCGCAGCTGAGCAGATGCTTCGGCAACCTTGCCATCAGTCTCGAAGCCGGAGAAAAACTCCCAGTTCAGTCGGGCACTGATCTGCCATTGGTCGGCCAGGGCCGGGAGGTCGGTTTCATAGCGGCTGTAGTCGCCGACCGCATCGATGGTCGGCCAGTAGTCTCCCTTGGCCTGGGTTACTGACGAGTCGGCGGCCTCAACGAGAAACTCGAACTGTTTGAGCCCCGGCCGATTTTCCTCTGCTTTGACCAGCAGGTCGTCAAGCGGGCCGGGCATCTGCGGTTTTCTGGCGGCGAGCTGGTCCAGCTGCGGTTCACTGGAAACCGGTTCGTAGGCGCCGTTATTCGGGATAATACCGAGGACTTGTTCAAGCGCCACCCTGGCTGTTTTGTAATTGGAATTGGCCCGCAGCAGATTGAGTTTCTGATTGGCGAGGTTCACCTGGGCATTGGTGACATCGATTCTGGTTCTGACGCCGGCCTCGTAGTAGCGCTGGGCGCGGTAGAGCTGTTGTTCGAAGTTGGCGACAGCCTGCTCGGCGACGGTGATCAGGCGCCGGCTTTGGAGCACGGAATAAAAATTGCTTTTCACCTGGAAAACGATGTCATGGTAGACTTGGGCCAGGTTTTCCCCGGAGGCGGACCGATTGAACGCCTGGGCGTCTATCAGGCCGGTGGTTTTACCGAAATCAAAGATCAGCTGCGAGGCACGGAGCAGACCGGAGCCGACATTGTCCTCGGTGATCGGCACCTCGCTGTCGATGTATTGGCGACCATAGCCGACACCGCCTGAAAGACGCGGCAGATACAATGATTTAGCCTGGGTCAGAACTCCTTCACTGCCCTGGTATTGCTGCCGGGCAATCTCGATCCGGGGATTGCTGGCAATGGCTATATCGATGCACTCCTCGAGAGTGAGCGTTCGGGTCTCTGCCTGACCGTTAGATGCTGGAAAAATAATTGCCGACAGCAGTATAAGTGATCGGAACGCGTGGAAAATCATGACGGGTACCTTTTTTGAAGGCTTGAATTAATAAACCGCCGCGGCAAGCGGTCTCAGCTGCAGGACAGATATCAACTATTACCATGAATATGCCCAGCGCGACAAGATGTAGCTGAATAATGGTTTGTTTTTAAATCAAAAATAGGTAGTTTCTAAGAAAAATAGCCTCAGATTCGAAAAGGAAAACGTCATGATCCGTCTGTTATGTATATTTTTGATTGCCGCTGCTGGTCTTTTCTCGGCCTGCAGTGAGGAGCCCCAGCAGGAAGCTGGTGAAAAAAAAGCGCCCCCTCCGCTGCCGGTTGAGTTCATAGTCGTTGATAAAGAATCGGTACCGCTGTGGATCAGTTTCACCGGCAGGACCGAAGCCACGACGCGGGTTGAAGTACGAGCCCGGGTGGCCGGCAGGCTCGATGAGGTTCTCTTTACCGAGGGTGATTTCGTTGAAGAAGGGGACAACCTGTTCGTGATCGAAAAGGACACCTACGAGGCTGCACTTGCCCAGGCAAGAGCGCAGCTTCAGAAAGACCAGGCCAGCCTTAAACTGGCCCGGGCCGATGTCGAGCGTTACAAGCCGCTGGTGGCCGAAGATCTGGCTCCACGGGCAACCCTGGAGCAGTATGAAGCCCGTGAGGCTGAGCTGGTAGCTGCGCTCAAAGCCGATGAAGCGGCCATCAGAGAAGCTGAACTTAACCTCAGCTATACCGAGATCCAGGCCCCGATTTCAGGGCGGGTCAGCAGAACAATGGTCGATGTCGGCAATATTGTCGGTTATGGCGAACAGACGGTGCTGACGACGATTGTCTCGGATGACCCGATGTACGCCTACTTCAATCCGACCGAATCACAGTTCCAGATCATGCGGACCCACAAGTCCCGGGACCGGATGCCGGCCATGGTCAAAGTCGGACAGGCTGATGGAAATATGCTCAATCGGGAGCCGCTCAGAGGAAACGTTGATTTCGCCGACAATCGGGTCGACAACACGACCGGCACCATTTCCATGCGCGCAGTGGTCGATAACAGCGACCATTCACTGCTCGAAGGAACCTTTGTCTACGTCGAGGTGATGGTGACCGATCAGGCTACGTTCCTGCTGATTCCCCCCGGCGTCGTCCAGGAAGACCAGCAGGGCAGTTACGTCTATGTCGTCGATGAGAGCAGCACGGCCAAGCGGGTGAACATCGTCAGCGGTTATGAAAGCCGCTATTACATGATCGTCACTGAAGGACTCGAGGGTGGTGAGAAGATCATCATTTCTGGATTTGCCAAGCTGCGGCCGGATGCAGTCGTTGATCCGGCCGATGCAACCGCGGAAAAGGGTATCGAGGCAACGTTCAAGCAACAGGGCCTGATGGAGTAAGAGGAGTACAGGAGTAGGTATGTTTTCTATTTTCTTCATCAAGCGCCCCATCTTCGCGATGGTTATCTCGCTGCTGATCGTACTGGCCGGTACCGTATCGATTTTCATCCTGCCGATCCAGGAATACCCCGATGTCTCACCGCCGACGGTACTGGTATCGGCAAACTATGTGGGGGCCAACGCTTTTACCGTCGAGGAGTCGGTCACCCGTCCGCTCGAGGACCGCATCAACGGCGTCCAGGGTATGATCTATATGACCAGCTCCAGCACCAGTTCCGGGACGTCGAGCATCAGTGTCTTCTTCGAGCCCGGCTATGACCTCGACATAGCCGCCGTGGACGTCCAGAACAAGGTGTCGATGGCCACACCGCAGCTGCCCAGCGAAGTGCGCCAGCAGGGTGTCATTGTCGACAAGCAGTCGCCCTCCATCGTCACGTTTATTGCTCTTACCGGGGATGAACGTTTTGACGAGGGCTTTCTGAGCAACTATGTGACCATCAATATTTTAGATGAGCTGCGCAGGATTCCCGGTGTCGGCAAGGCCGAGAGCCTCGGTGAAAAAAAATATTCGATGAGGATCTGGCTCAACCCGGACCGGGTTCAATCATTGGGACTGAGCCCCAATGACATCATCGCCGCGGTGCAGTCGCAGAACCGCCAGGCTGCGCTTGGCCGTCTCGGAGCCCCGCCGACCTATGATGATCAGCAGATTCAGTTTACCCTGACCACCGAGGGCCAGCTCAACGAAGTCAAGCAGTTTGAAGAGGTCGTTATCAAACAGCTCGAGGACGGCACCCTCGTCTACCTGCGCGATGTGGCCACCGTCGAGCTGGGCGCCGAGAAATATGACTGGAACGCCCGGGTCAACCAGCAGCCGGCGGCATCAGTTGCCATCTATCAGCTGCCCGGTGCCAACGCGCTCGATATCAAGAAGCGGGCAGTGGCAAAGATGGAGGAGCTGAGCCAGCGCTTCCCGGAAGGGGTTACCTACTCGATCCCCTACGATACGACGCTTTTTGTCGATGTCGCGATCAAGAACGTGATCCAGAACCTGATGATCGCCGTTGCTCTTGTCATCCTGATCGTTTTTGTTTTTCTTGGCTCGTGGCGGCCGACCATTATCGCCTCGGTAGCCATCCCGGTTTCGCTGGTGGGAACCTTCGGGGTCATGCTGGCAGCCGGTTTCTCGATCAACTTCCTGACCCTGTTCGGCCTCATCCTGGCCATCGGCATCGTCGTGGACGACGTCATCCTGGTGGTTGAAAACGTCGAGAGGATCATGAACGAAAACCCTGAGCTGACCATACCGCAGGTGGTCAAGAAGGCCATGATCCAGCTGATCGGGCCGATTATCGCCACCACCCTGGTGCTGGTAGCAGTTTTCGTTCCCGTGTCGATGATGCCGGGGCTGACCGGCTCCATCTATCGCCAGTTCGCCCTGACCATATCATTTGCGGTGCTTATCTCTTCTCTCAATGCGATGACGCTCTCCCCGGCCTTGTCGGCAATCGTCATCAGGCGGGTGGAGGAGGGTAAGAGCAAGTTTATCCTGTTCAGGATGTTCGACCGGTTCTTCGAATGGCTGACCAGTGGCTACACGGCCCTGGTTTCCCTGCTGATTACGCTCAGGTATCTCGTCGTCCTGGGGTTCATCGGGCTGCTGGTTGCCACCTGGTGGGTTTTCACCATTACACCGACCGGTTTTGTACCCGAGGAAGACAAAGGGGCCTTCATGGTCATGTTCAACCTCAAACCGGGTACGGCACTCAGTCAGACCAGCGTTGTCCGGGCCGAGGTCGAAGAGATCCTCAGCGGGGTGGAGGGCGTCAAGGACCTGGTTCTGATCGACGGTTATAACCTGCTCAGCTCAACGCTCGACACGAGCGCCGGGGCCGGCTTCGTTTCACTCACTCACTGGAGCGAGCGGACCGCGCCGGGGATGGACGCGGGGTCGATTATCAAGGAGGTCAATCGGAGAAGTTCTGTCATCAGCGATGCCAATGTGGTGGCCTTCAATGTGCCGGGTATTCCCGGCATCGGCACGGTCGGCGGCTTCGATTTCCGGCTGCAGGACTATCTGTCCGGCGACTTGACAACATTTGTCAATTACGCCGGCCAGCTTATTACCGAAGCCAACCAGGATCCCCGCATCGCCATGGCGTACACGACCTATGCGCCCAACTATCCGTTCGTCTCCATCGATATCGACCGGTTGAAAAGCGCTGCGCTGGGTGTCGACTTAGCCGAACTGTTCGTTACCCTTCAGGCTTATCTCGGGTCATTTTACATCAATGATTTCAATAAATTCGGGAAGGTCTTCAGGGTCTATGTGCAGGCCGATAAATCGTTTAGAAGCGAGATAAAGGATATCTCCGATCTCTTTGTCAGAAACCGCAGCGGTGAAATGGTGCCGGTTTCCGCACTGGTGACGGTCGATAAGACTATCGGGCCATCGGATCTTTCCCACTACAACATGTACCGGTCCATTACCATCAACGGTTCGGCGGCACCCGGCTACAGCTCTGGCCAGGCCATGAATGCGATGGAGGAGGTGGCGGCCCGGGTCCTGCCGGAGACCAATGCCTACGGTTACGAGTGGTCGGGTATGTCTTACCAGGAGCGGCTGGCGGGAAATTCCAAGATCTATGTGTTCACCTTCGCGCTGATTGTCGTCTACCTGGTGCTTGCCGCCCAGTATGAAAGCTGGATCCTGCCGATCATGATCATGATCTCGGTACCGCTGGTCATGCTCGGGGCGCTCCTGGCCCAGAATCTGGCCGGGCTCGACAACAATCTGTTTGCCCAGATCGGACTGGTACTGCTGATCGGCCTCTCCTCCAAGAACGCCATTTTAATCGTCGAGGTTGCCAAGGAGCAGCGCGAGCAGGGGGTCGCCATCAGAGATGCAGCGCTGAATGCGGCCAAATTGCGCTTCAGGGCGATTATGATGACGATTCTTTCGTTTGTCTTCGGGGTCATTCCACTGGCGGTGGCCAGCGGTGCCGGGGCGATGACGATGAAGTCGATCGGTGTCGTGGTCCTGGGCGGTATGATCGCCGCCACCTTCATCTCCACCATGCTGGTACCGGTGGTATACGTACTGCTCGAGACCATGCGGGAGCTGGTCGTGGACGTGGAGCAGGAGGTCAAGAATCGGGAAATGATCTAACCATCAGGTTCTATCTGTTTTTGACCGCTGGTTGGTAATCCATACACTACCTCGTAACAGGCATGGCTCCTTTTCGAACCGGATCGATCGGGTCGCAGCGATCCCACATGATTCTCGGATCAAAGACAATCGCAGCAGTCATCGTCGCAATCACGACAAAGCAGAAATAGGTGGCGCCGGGTGCGGTGTGAATCGAGGTGAGAAAACCGAAATCCACCAGCACGCTGAGCAGGGCGATGACGAAAACATCGAGCATCGACCAGCGGCCGATGAACTCGATAAAACGAAACATTTTTGATTTCTGTTTCAAATAGCGGTTTTTGCCTGAGCGAATGGTCAGCAAAATGATCATCAGGCCGATGATTTTAAACAGCGGCACCAGGATCGAGGCGCTCAGAATAATCAGGCCGATGGTGATGGATCCCTCCTTGAGAAAATAGATGATACCGTCGAGAATTGTAGAACTATCGGGGATTCCAAGAAATTCAACTTTCATGATCGGCAGCATGTTGGCCGGCAAAAAGAGAATCAGCGAGGTCAGGACCAGTGCCCAGGTCCTGGCAAGGGATCCTTTCCTGCGGTAATGCAGCGGTGCGGTGCAGCGCGGGCATGCTGAGGTACTGCCATTCTCTTTTACCAGTTTTCCACAGTCTTGGCAGCGTATGATCCCGAAACCGGCCGCTGTTCTTTCCTGACCCGGCAGGTTTTGAATCCCGCTGCTTATTTGTTCCAATTCGTGCTCCTGTCCATTTTTTGATCTGTCGAGGCAGTGCCAGAACAGCTGCCGATCGAGGCTGACGGTTACCGCCATCGAGAGCAGAACGAGGCCGATGAAACAGAAAAAGCCCAGGTTGAAATCGATGCTGGCCACATCTCCCATTTTGATCAGGGTGATCAGGATACCGAGCAGGTAAACTTCCACCATGCCCCAATCTTCAAGTTGTTTGTGGAATTTAAAGGCGTGTATCAGCAGACGGGAGCGGCGTCCCGTTTTGATGGAGACAGCGGTGATGAAGGGCAGAAATATTTTGAGAAAGGGGACGATGACAGCGGTCAGAAAGACAATGAACGAAACAAGGATATAGCCGTTGGTAAAAAAACCGATGCAGGAGTCCACGACACTGGCTTTTTCCTTGATCCCCAGGGAGGAGAGGGTCATCAGCGGCAGGAACATGGCGGGCAGATAGAGCAGCAGACCGGCGCAGCTCAGGGCCAGTACCCGGTCGAGGCTGTGACGATATGATTTTGACAAAACGGTGCCGCAGCGGCCGCAGGCCAGGTAGTGACCGTCCGGCACAGCCGGCGCCGGAAGCAGAAGATCGCAGCCGGGGCACGCCGTTATCGAGGATGTGGAGCTCACACGCGGCGCTGCTCGGCAGGTTGCTGAATCATTATACAGTTTGGAAGACATAGTGGGCAATCATCGAGAGGACTTGCGGTTATTGTAGTTGGCAGGGAGCTTTTTGCCACACAAAATATATGATTTTTTATCGTGGTTGTAGTTACATGTGGGCAGTGATGTGGAGAATCATCCAGCATAAAAGGTGAAAGGAGCGGCAAACCATGTATAACAAAGTGTCAATTGTGATACCGGTTTACAACGAATTCAAGACAATTGAAGCACTTGTTTCCCGGGTTGAAGCGGTTGATCTGGAAATGGACAAGGAAATCGTCCTGATCGATGATGCCTCCACCGACGGTACGAGAGAGCTGATTGAACGTAGTTTTGACCAGCCGCATTTCATCAAAAAATTCCATCAGATCAATCAGGGAAAAGGAGCGGCTTTGCGCACCGGTTTTAGTGCTGCAACGGGCGATGTCGTCATTATCCAGGATGCGGATCTCGAATATGACCCGGAGGAATATCCAAAGCTGCTCAACCCGATTGTCAACGGCAAAGCCGATGTTGTCTACGGGTCGCGTTTCATGGGCGGAGAGCCGCACCGGGTCCTCTATTTCTGGCACTATGCCGGGAACAAGTTTTTAACCTTGTTTTCAAATATATTTACCAACCTCAACCTCACCGATATGGAAACCTGTTATAAGGTCTTTGTTAGGAATGTGATCGAACGGATTGAGATCGAAGAGAACCGGTTCGGTTTCGAACCTGAGATCACTGCGAAAATCGCCCGGCTGCGCTGCCGGATATATGAGGTCGGCATCTCATACAGCGGGCGCACCTACCATGAAGGAAAAAAGGTCGGCTGGCGCGACGGGGTCAGGGCGATCATCTGTATTCTCAAATACAATCTGCTTGGCAAAACGTGAGTTAATCTTTCATCTGCAGTGGCCAATGACCCGTTCACAAACGCCCTTTTCTGAATTTGCTATCGTATCGTTGTTATGGCACCGATAAAACTTACCATAGAGCTTGACGCGATACTTGGCGATCCGCTGAGCGACTACCTCATCGGCGTACATGATGCAGCGGTTGAAATCGGTGTGTCGGAAAACGGTGAACCGCTGGTGCTTCAGGCGTTTATCGATGGCGGCTCGATCAAGACAGAGGAGATCGGTGCGCTCGCTGTCCAGGTCGAGGCCTATGGCCGGGAGCTGAGCAAGCTTTTCTCCTGCCCGTCACCGCGTGTTTCGGTCGAGATCATCGAAGACCAGGACTGGTCGGAGAACTGGAAAGCCCATTTCAAGCCATTTGCTATCATTCCAGGCCTGGTCGTTGCCCCGACCTGGGAAGAGTATCAGCCCGTTCAGGGTGAACAGGTCATCGTTATGGACCCGGGCATGGCCTTTGGCACCGGCCACCACGAAACCACCAGGCTCTGCCTCGAGCTGCTGCAGGAGGCTGCTGCCGCCCTCCCGGGCGGCACGGTGCTCGATGTCGGCACCGGGACCGGCATTTTGGGCATGGCAGCGCTGCTGTTCGGCGCCGCCCGTGTTTCTGCTGTCGACAACGACCCCGAAGCGGTGCGGGTTGCCGATGATAACATCCGCCTCAACGACCTGTCCGAGCGTATGGACGTATCGGGCAGAGATCTCGAAGATCTCGATACCAGCTTTGATGTCGTGACGGCCAATATCGTCCACGATGTCCTGCTCGAACTCGCGGATGACCTTGCCCGGCTGACGAAAGCAGGCGGCCTGCTGATCCTTTCCGGCCTGCTCGATGGTGAACAGAGCCGCAAGCTGGTGGGCTGCTTTGAAAAGAAAGCGCTCACCCTGAAATCGACACGGACCGATGGTCAGTGGGCAGCGCTGCTCTTTGAGAAACCAACTACCGGCAACCACCGGTAATGGAATAGTTGAGTGATGCGAAGATTTTTCACGGAACCGCTTGCCGAAGACTGCGCCCACACGTTTCTCGACCAGAAAGAATCCAGCCACCTGGCCCGCGTCCTCAGGGTTCCGGTCGGCGAAACGATCGAGCTGATCGACGGTTACGGGATGCTCTATACCGGCACCGTTGAACGGATTGGTAAACAGGTCGGTGTTGTCATCCTGACCCGACGCCGGATGCAGGATGAGTCTGTGCCGATTTGCGTCTGTCAGGGCGACCTCAAAGGCGGAAAGATCGATTTTCTGGTCGAAAAATGCATGGAACTCGGGGTGCGGACATTTATTCCGTTCAGCGCCGGGAGAAGCCAGGGACGGATCGATGAGGGCCGGCTGAAGCGCCGCCTGGCACGGCATCGATCAATCGTCAAAAGCGCCGGCAAGCAGTGCGGCCGTTTTCATTTCATGCAGGTTGAACCGGAAATGACGTTCGACGAATTGATCAGCCTGGACAGTGGTCAGCACTGCCGAAAGTTTCTGTTCTGGGAAAAGGCCGCCGGCCCGAAGCTCGCTGACGTGATTGATACGAGTGATCAGGCACGTCCGCTCTACCTGATGATCGGCTCGGAAGGCGGTTTTTCTGATGGTGAGGCCTCCCGCGCCCAGGCCTGCGGCTGGCAGACGGTCAGCCTCGGGCCCCGAATTCTCCGGGCTGAGACGGCGGCAATTTCAGCGGTCGTTGTTGCCAGTCACCTGCTAGGCTGCATGTAACGGCTGTCTATTAACGGTCTCTGTTTTTAAGGCGGTACCGAGGAGAGTCTAATTCTCGGTGCCGATGGTTATCGGCCTGCCTGCATGGCAATTGAGCGATATGATTTTCGTAGCAATTTTCATTTTTATGCTCACCGCAGCTGCGATAGTTGAACTGAGTCTGGGCTTTGCAAAAATTGCCTCCCTTGGTGACCTTGATGGAGACAACCAGGCGAAACCAATGGTTTCGATCATCGTACCCGCCTGCAATGAGGCCGATCGGATCGAGACCGGGCTGCGCTCGCTCGCCGGCCAGGATTACCGACACCTTGAAATTATCGTCGTCAACGATCGCTCGACTGATTCTACCGGCCAGTCAATCGAGCGGGTCCGGGCAGATTTTCCAACAATCAGATGCGTCGATATAAAAAATCTGCCGCCGGGCTGGCTCGGTAAACCGCATGCTCTCCAGCAGGGCGCTTCTCTGGCTTCGGGCGAATACCTGGTGTTTACCGATGCCGATGTGGTGCTGGAGCCTACGACGATCTCCCGGGCGGTTGCGGCCATGACCGTGGACAACCTCGACCACCTCGCCCTGGTGTTCAAAAACAGTTCCCCCGGCGGGCTGCTCAACGCCATCATTACCGAGGTCGGCGCCGGCCTGATGTGGGTCATCAAACCGTGGCGGGCGCGGATCGCACAAAGCCGGTTCTTCGTCGGTGTTGGTGCGTTCAATATGGTGCGAGAAGAGGTTTACGAAGCGATCGGGCGACACGACCAGGTTCGAATGCAGGTTATCGACGATCTCTATCTGGGGCGCTTGATCAAGCAGGCGGGCTACGTGCAGGATTGCCTCGACGGGCGCGAGTTCGCCGCGGTTCCGTGGTACTGCTCGGTGGCTGAGATGATCGACGGCCTGATGAAAAACGTCTTCGCATTTTTCAACTACCGCGTTTCTTATGCGGCTGCCGGGCTGGCGGCGCTGACGATGGTAGTTCTTTTACCATACGCGGGCGCCCTGTTCTGCAGCGGGGCTGCCCGATGGCTGTTCATCGCCGCGATTTTTCTTCGAGTCGGGGGAATTGGTACCGGGCTGATCTTGTCGGGTGTTGAAAAAAGGGCTCTCCCGTGGCTTTTCGTTACCCCTTTCATCACCATCTACATTATCTGCCGTGCCACGTTCCTGACCATATGGACTGGCGGCATCACCTGGCGGGAGACCTTGTATCCGCTCAGCGAGCTGAGAAAAGAAGCGTGGGTACTGGCGGGTCTGTTCGGTAGTACCAGCCCTGGAACAAAACAATGAAATATCTTTTTGAAGTTATTACAAGTTCAGTTCATACTGATGTTTGCACATGTTCAAGCGGACATAGGTCTTGAGGAAAGGAGGGAGCATTGAACCAGGGAATCGACAGGGTATTTGTCAGCGAACAGGAAATTGCCGAAACGGTTGTGCGGCTGGGCAACGAAATCACCCGCCACTACAGCGATAAAAACGACTTGAACCTGCTGGTCGTCGGCCTGCTGCGCGGCTCATTCGTCTTCATGGCCGACCTGATCAGGCATATCGAACTGCCGCTGACGGTCGACTTCATGACCGTATCGAGCTACGGCGACGAGACGGTCAGCACCGGCAACGTCAAGGTGGTGATGGATCTCGACGAACCGGTGGAGGGCAAGGACATCCTGATGGTCGAGGACATCATCGACACCGGCAACACCTTCAACAAGGTGATCGGCCTGATCAAATACCGTAAGCCCCGCTCACTGAAGATCTGCACCCTGCTGAGTAAACCCTCCAGACGAAAAGTGGCTGTGGACATCGACTTCTGCGGCATGGAAATTCCCGACGAGTTCGTCTGCGGCTACGGCCTGGACTACGCCCAGAAATACCGAAACCTCCCCTACATCGGCATCCTGAAAGAACCACCCGAAAACAGCTGATCACTAAGACCGCAATAGTTGCTTATAATACCTTGATTACCTAGGCCGTAATATAGTCGAATACCAAGGCCGTAAAATAGATCGATTCCCAAGAACGTAAGATGCGATCGCGCTACCTTCCTCCAGGGCCACCTATGGCCAGCAGCAGCCAGCCCAGCATAAAGAGCAGGCCGCCGGCGGGAGTGATGTAGCCGGCTTCAAAGGAGGTAAACACCATGGCGTAGAGGCTGCCAGAAAAGCAGATGATGCCGGCGATGAAACAGAGCCCGGCGGTCATGGTCAGGGGTTGATAGGCGCGGCCGTGGGCCAGCACGAGTCCGGAAAGCATCAGGCCGATGGCGTGGTACATCTGGTAGCGGTAACCTTTGTCGAGCCACTGGATGTGAATTTCTTCCAGCCCTGAGGCGTGAGCGCTGTAGGCGCCGATGGCAACGGCGGCGCCGGCCAGGATAGCGCCGAGGAAGAAAAAGAGATAGGCCATGAGTCCCTCCTTGAATCGGATAGTCGATTCTCGTCCGGTTTCGATGGATTTATGCGTCTATTTTGAATATGCTTTCTCTCAGGATGAAACCAGGAGCAGCTGATGTCAACCCTTTTATGGAAGCACCATGATCAGATCATACCAGGATATCGATCCTCAAATCGATCCAAGCGCATTCATCGCCCCCGGTGCCTGGGTCATCGGCCGGGTCACGCTGGCAAAAGACAGCTCCGTGTTCTACAACTCGGTGGTGCGCGGTGACACCGATACGATCAGCATCGGCGAGCGCTCCAATATCCAGGACAACTGCACGCTGCACGTCAACAGCGGAGATCCATTGTTCATCGGCAATGATGTCACACTCGGCCATAACGCGCTGGTGCACGGCTGTACGATACATGACCGGGTGATGATCGGCATGGGCGCAATCGTGCTGGACCGGGCGGTGATCGAGTCGGGTTGCATCGTCGCCGCCGGCAGCCTCGTCCCCCCCGGCAAGACCTATGCGGCGGGGTCGATGATCATGGGCAGCCCGGCCCGGGTGGTGCGCGAGCTCAGCGGCGAGGAGATCGACAACATCGTTCGGACCGCGGCCCACTATGTGGAGCTCAAAGACAGCTATCGATAGAAAAGGTTTACCCTAACCGAGCCAGTTGACCAGGGCCAGGCTCAGCCACGGGAAATAGGTGATCAGGACCAGGGTGATCATCAGCAGCCCGAGAAACGGCAGCGAAGCCCGGTAGAGTTCGATAATCGGGCGTTTGAATCGATAGGAGGCCAGAAACAGGTTGAGCCCGACCGGCGGGGTGCAGTAGCCGATCTGCAGATTGGTCAGGAAAATGATGCCCAGGTGGATCGGGTTTACATCGTAGCCGGCGGCGATCGGCAGGATCAGCGGCACCACCAGCACCAGGGCCGAGAAGATGTCGAGCATCGAGCCGACGATCAGCAGAAAGACGTTGAGCAGCAGCAGAAAGGTATATTTCGAGTCGATATAGGTGTTGATAACGGTGAACAGTTTGGCCGGGATCTGCTGGTCGATCAGGTAGTTGGTCGAGGCCATCGAGGCGGCCAGGATCACCAGGATGCCGCCGAACAGGGTCATCGACTTGCCCATGATTCTGGGTATCTGCGAAAGGGAGATATCGCGGTAGATGAAGACCTCGACGACCAGCACGTAAAGCGCCGTCACTGCAGCAGCCTCGCCCGCCACCAGAAAGCCGCCGTAGATGCCGATGATGATGATAAACGGCAGCGGCAATTCCCAGATCGTTTCCCTGATAATTTTCAGCGGATGTTCCTCTTTCAGTTCTTCTCTGGTATGGACGACACCGGACTTGATGGCGTAGGTGCTGAGCAGAATCAGCATCAGAAATCCCGGGACGATACCGGCCAGAAAGAGGTGGTCGATCCGGGTTTCAGCGATGACGCCGTAGAGAATGAGCGGCAGGCTCGGCGGAAAGAGCAGGCCGAGGCTGCCCGAGGAAGTGATCAGGCCGAGCGAAAATCTATCGCTGTAGCCGTCTTTGAGCAGCGCCGGCAGCAGCAGGCCGCCCAGGGCGAAGATGGTCACGCCGGAAGCGCCGGTAAAGGCAGTGAACAGGGCGCAGACCAGCAGAGCGATGACCGCCAGCCCGCCCGGCAGCCAGCCGAACAGGAGACGTGAAATTTTCAGGATGCGCTCCGGTGCGCCGCTCTCGGAGAGCATGGTGCCGGCGAAGATGAACAGCGGCAGCGAGATCAGCAGCGGTGTATCTGCCAGCCGGGTCATCTCGATGATGACCACGGACGGGTCGATGTCGACCTGGTGAAACGACAGCAGGGCAAGGGCGCTGATGACGATAAACAGCGGAGTGCCGATCAGGGCGAAGAGAAGAATGATGAACTTTGCTGTCATCGTTTCTGCGGCTGCCCGCCCTGGATCAGTTGCCTGATTTCCACGGCCGCACCGATGGCGAAATGAAAGAGAATCAGGCCGAAGGCGATCGGAAATACCAGATACCAGACTCCGGTATGCAGGCCGAACAGGTCGCTGCCCCCGAATTCGAACTCGCTCCTGATGAAGATCAGTGTCGCCCTGAAGAGAAAGATGGAAACCGCGACGCAGAACAGATGGATGAGCAGCCTGACTATTTGCTTCAATCGTTCGTGCAGCAGATAGCCGACCGCGTCCAGGGCAATGTGATTATCCCTGGCGGTGGCCAGCACGGCGCCGAGCAGGCCGCTCCAGAGGACCAGATACCTGAGCAGCGGGTCGATCCACGGAAGCCCGCCGGAGGTGAACCAGCGCAGGCCGATCTGGTAGCAGGCAAGCAGGATCATGACGCTGAGGAACAGCGACAGCAGCAGCTCCTCGATTTTAATGACAGCCGCCAGGAAACGGTTTGCGGGAGCCGCTTCGCTATCGATTTCCTTCTGCACGGGCTTACTGACTGCGCATTTTGTTGAGTGTCTGGCTGACGATACCGTAAATCTCTTCTGAAAAAGCTGAGCCGGTAACCTCCTCGATGGTCTGGTCGCGGAACTGCTCGAGGTTATTCAGCACCTCGGGTGTTGTTTCAACAAATTTCACGCCCTGCTCAATCAGAACGGAGCGGGATTCCTCGTTTGATTGCCGGGTTTTATCGATCAGGATGTTGAAATGTTTTGCGGCCGCCTCGTCGACAATCGCGCGTTGTTCCTCAGATAGTTTGGCAACGGCTTTTGCACTCAGAATCAGCGCCCCGTAGGCATACCCATAGGGTGCGTCGGTCACGAACGGGGCTTTGGTGTACCACTGGAGAACGATCGAGCCGTAGAGCGAGTTGAAGGCGGTATCGATCAACCCGGTCTGCAGTGACGAGAGGACATCGGGGATCGACAGTGTTATCGGGCTGATATCGAGCGTGTTCAGAAAAGCCGAGGTGAGCGGGTCGTTCGATGGCGCCCAGGTTTTGGCCCGCTGCAGATCAGCAATGGTGAGCCGCGGCTCGTTGGAAAAGGTGTAGATGAAACCGACCTCGGTCATCGCCGAGAAATAGAGCCCTTGTTCAGCAAAGCGCTCTTTGAACAATGGCTGGAGCCGGGCGCTGACTTCATCAACTTCTTCATACGATTGGAACAGAAACGGGATGGCCATGACCCTGAAATCGGGCACGATATCGGCGATGCCGGTCATCGTGAAGCCGCCGCCGTGGAGCTGGCCGACCCGCATCTTACGGTACATGGCCTTGTCGTCCCCCATAATGCCGCCCGGGTAAATACGAAAAGCCACCTCACCGCCGGTTTTCTCGTTGATCTCAGCGGCGAACTCTTTGAAGGAATCGACCCAGACCGAGCCCTCGGGCGCCAGGCTGGCTATTTTGAAGGTATGGGCGTCCTTGGCCTGCGTTTCGGGTGCGGGAAGCAGAACCCAGCAGAGGGCAAGGGCGGCCAGGACAAAAGTTCTGATCATGATTTTCTCCAGCTTTGGTGATGAGATGATTGAAGCAGCCAATAAAATAGGCATCAACCCCGTTCGTGCCAGCGCCCTGACAGCCGGTTAACCGGGGCATGATACAATGATTGTATCTATAGCCTGATATCAGTCGCCGAAGAAGTTCTCCTCGAGCAGCGCTTGGGCCCGGCGCCTGGCGATCTGGTTGGAGAGCCGGTTATCCGGTGCCTTTTCCAGGTCGAAGGCAAGCACTTCTTCGAGCAGCCGGTCGTGCAGGTCCCGATCGAACACCATGCGCGCATGGGTCGCCGCGTAGAGGGTCTGGGCCATCAGAAACGAGCGGTCAGAAATTTCCAGCGCTTTTTCGAAATGATAGCGGCTGCGCTCCGGGTCGCCGCCGATCATCGCCGGTTTCGACCCGTAAAGAACCCCGAAAAAGAGATGCACCCCGCCCTGTTCGATGGTGTCATCGAGTTCAAGCAGCCGCTCCATGATTTTTTCGACCGCGACCAGATCGACCATCGCGGCGGGTGAGCCCTTCTCCTGCTCGATCCAGTTCAGCCAGCCGAAACTGCCCCAGAACAGGTAGTCCGCGTCGTTGGCAGTTGTCTTCTTCAGCCGCTCATCGAAAAGCTCCGGATCTTTTTCTTCGATCGGCAGCATGGTCGACAACAGCCGTTTTCCGTAAGCGCCCGATTTTACACTGATCGTTTGGAGCCGTTCGCGGGGGGCGCCGCACGAGTCGAGCGCAGCCACCGTACCGCTGTAGGACTGGGTGCCGATTTTGAGCAGTTCCTTGGCCATCGGGTCCGATTCGATCAGCGAGTCGATCATCAGCAGATACGATGCGGCGCCCTCACAGACCAGGTCGACATCGGACTGTTTCTGCAGGTTGGACACCGCCGGCTTGATGGCAAAAGAGGTTATCAGCGAGGTGCACGAGGTCGAAAGCAATATTGCCCCGAGACCAGCGGCAAGCAGCAGCTTTTTTACTGTGGTATCAATTGGTAATGTCATATGGCTTCATTACATTTTACGGAAAACAACGTCGGAAGAACTATTCTAAGAGATACAATACTTAATTTTAGCGGAAATTTGAAGTATTGTACCCCTTCAATCCGCTGTGCTGATTATTTGTAACGAGAGCCGCAGGATTTATCAGTGTGCTCCATGAAACGACAGCATAAAACGACAGACAAAACGTTTGAATGAACAAGAGGCACAAGCCCAATGTTGTTAAAACTGCTCATCTCGATCGGCATATCCATCGGTCTGCTGGGTCTTCTTATCCACTTTACCCTCTCATCCACCGACCCGTCCGTATGGTCAAGCCTGGTCGCGGCGCTGGCAACGTTTCCGCCGCTGTTCCTGCTGCTCTATTTCTGCACCTCGCTGCTGCGCACCCTGCTCCAGTCAATGCGCTACCGGCTGCTGATCCGGGCGTCGGAACCTGAGGTCCCGACATTGTTCCACATGTATCTTGTCGTTTTGAGTAGAAATATGTTCGTCGACATGTTGCCGGCCCGCCTTGGAGAATTGAGCTATATCGCCATGCTCAACCGGGGATATCGGGTCAGCGGCGAGTCCTGCGTGTCGTCTCTGACCATCGCTTTCGTCTTCGACCTGATCGCGCTGGGCGTGCTGATTGGGGTTTTACTGCTGATTCAGCTTGTCGGCGGTGATTTCCAACCCTGGATGGCCGGCGTTCTGATCATGCTGGCGCTGCTGATCCTTTTTCTGCTGATCCTTCTTTACCCGGCGATCACTCTTGCCAACCGGATCATCTTAAAGATTGCCTGGCTGCAGAGAGGGATTACGGGCAAAGCGGTCGACCTGCTGGTCAGAATCGAGCAGGCGCTCGATGCCAGCAGACGGGCGGGGATCACCAGGCGTCTACTGAGTTTATCGATCGGTGTGCGGATCTTTAAATACCTGGGCCTCTACGGGCTGTTCGTCGGCGTCGCGGCCACCCAGTTTCCGGAACTGAGCACGAGAATCCACTGGGTGCTGCCGGCGCTGGTCAGTGCCGAGGCCGGAGCCAGCCTGCCGGTCCCCGCTTTTATGGGTTTCGGCACCTATGAAGCAGGCGGCATGCTGGCATTGACCGCTCTGGGGGCGAGTGCCTCGATATCGCTTCTGGTCATGCTGGCCATGCATGTGATCAGTCAGATCGTCGATTACCTGCTCGGCGCTATCGGACTGATACTCTTTGTCTTCAAAACGGGAAAGCTGGATGGACTCAAGGCGGCAACGATGCGGACCAGCTGGAAAATCTGGGTACCCGCCGCTGCTTTGCTCTGTGGCGCTTTGCTCCTGCTGGTCTATGAAATGCGGGCGGTGAAGAAGCGCGGTTCCCTGACACCGCCCGGGCAGGGGCAGCCGGTGGCCGCCGTGCCGGCAGTCGGAGGCGACGTCTTAAAGCGGCTTGACGGTTTTCTGGTCTGGAGCTCGAACCGTTCGGGGAATCACGATATCTGGATGTATTCTTTTGGGGACGGGGAAACCCGGCAGCTCACCACCCACCCCCACACCGAATATTTTTCGCGCGTCTCGCCCGACGGCAGCCGGATCGTTTTCGCCCGCTCCCATGAACCATGGGTCTCCCAGCGAAACGTCTACGCCTGGGATATCTACATGCTCGATCTGCGCTCGGGAAAAGAGGCACTGCTGGCCAGAAACGGCAATGTACCGAACTGGTCGAAAGACGGTAAGTCCGTCTATTTTCAGCGCAACGCAACCCAGGTGGTCTCGGTCGATATAAAAAGCGGAAAAGAAACACTCATCCACCAGTCGGGTGCATCCATCGATGTCCCCCCGGAGACCGAACTGCAGACCCCGCACCTCAGCGGCGATGACAAACTGGCCGTCACCTTCAGGCGGACCCAGCGGGCAACGGCCATCGTTTCGCAAGAAGGCGCGGTCAATATAACCGGTAACGGCTGCCAGCTCCTGTGGGCACCGGATGACAGTTTCCTGGTAAAAGTCGATGACGGCGGCCGGGGCGGCAACACGATTTACAAGGTTACCCCCGAAACCCGGGAGGCCGCCGCCTGGTTCGATGCCGAGGGCGACTACAGCCACGAGTACTTCCCGAGGATTGACCCCACCGGAGACGTCCTCGTCTACGGGGCCAGCGCCGAGGGGCACGAGCATGATACGGCCGATTACGAGATCTTCCTCTGGGCCATCGGCTCACCCGCGGCAGATGCAGTCAGGATTACGCACCATACCGGCAATGACTGCTGGCCCGATATTTATCTCAACAAACCGATGCGGTAATCGTCCAGGCAGCCCAGACGAGGTTTGCCTTTTCACCGATAGTGGTATATCTTTCGCTGTTTTGCAGGATAAAATACTATCAAACTGCTCTTCCGGGAGAACTGTTCATGATCACCAATAAGCGGATTGCCATTACCGGCGGAGCCGGGTTTCTCGGCTCGCATCTGTGCGAAAAGCTGCTCGACCAGGGCCACGAGGTGCTCTGCATCGATAATTTTTTCACCGGCACCAAGCAGAACATCATCCACCTGCTGGATAATCCGCTGTTCGAGCTGATTCGCCACGACGTGACCTTTCCGCTCTATCTGGAAGTGGATGAAATATACAATCTGGCCTGCCCGGCCTCGCCTATCCACTACCAGTTCGATCCGGTCCAGACCACCAAGACCTCGGTGCACGGGGCGATCAACATGCTCGGCCTGGCCAAACGCATCAAGGCCAAGATTTTCCAGGCTTCCACCAGCGAAGTCTACGGTGACCCGCAGATCCATCCGCAGCCAGAGTCTTACTGGGGCCATGTCAACCCCAACGGCATCCGGGCCTGCTACGACGAGGGCAAGCGCTGCGCCGAGACCCTGTTCTTCGACTACCACCGGCAGCACAAGCTGAGAATAAAGATCGCCCGGATCTTCAACACCTACGGCCCCCGCATGCACCCAAATGACGGCCGGGTGGTCTCCAACTTCATCGTCCAGGCGCTCCAGGGCGAACCGATCACCGTCTACGGCGACGGCAGCCAGAGCCGCTCGTTCTGCTACGTCAACGACCTGATCGAAGCTTTCGTGAAGCTGATGGATACGGGTGACGACTTCACCGGCCCGGTCAACCTGGGCAACCCCGGCGAGTTCACCATCCTCGAACTGGCCGAAAAGGTGATCGAGATGACCGGCTCGAAATCCGAGATCATCTTCAAGGAGCTGCCCTCCGACGACCCGCAGCAGCGGCGGCCGGATATTACGCTGGCGACGAATAAACTGGGCTGGGAGCCTGCAGTCAAGCTGGAAGAGGGTCTGAAGCCGACCATCGACTTTTTCGACCGCCTGCTTGCAAGTGAAAGCAGAAGGTAACGTATCGCGATGATCTTCAGCGGTTTTTTCAGGTTCCTCAAAAAATTTAACAGCCATCGCTATCTCATCTGGTCGATGGCAAAGCGGGAGATTGCGGCGCAGTATGTCGGCTCTTTTCTGGGCTTTGTCTGGACCTTTATCAAGCCAATCGTGACCATCTGTATCTTCTGGTTCGTTTTCAGCGTCGGCTTCAAGTCACGGCCGATGGGGGATGTGCCGTTCGTGGTCTGGCTGGCAGCCGGCCTGGCGCCGTGGTTCTGTTTTGCCGAAATCGTGACCACCTCGACCGGTACCATTGTCAGCAACGCCCGGCTGATTAAAAAAACGCAGTTTCCGCCGGAGATCCTGCCGGTGATCAAACTGATTTCCGGATTGATCACCCACATGGTATTCATCATCATACTGCTGGCCCTCATGCTCTTCCAGGGGGTGGCGCCGACCATCTATATCGTTCAGTTCCTCTATTACCTGTTCTGTTTCGCGACCCTGGCTCTGGGGATATCCTGGCTCGTATCCTCGCTCAATGTGTTTATCCGCGATGTCGGACAGGTCATAACGCTTCTGCTCCAGGTCGGCTTCTGGGGGACCCCGATATTCTGGGATATCAACATGTTTTCCGCCGGTATCCAGAAATGGCTCAAGCTCAACCCGTTTTTCTATGTCGTCCAGGGCTATCGCGATTCGTTTATCAGCGGCGTACCCTTCTGGCAGCATGATTTGTATACGCTCTACTTCTGGACGGTCACCGGAACCGTGCTGCTCGGCGGCGCCTATGTGTTCAGAAAACTGCGGCCTCAGTTCTCAGACGTGCTCTAACAGGATCAGCAATGGGCAACAATACCGCTATCAGCATCGACAATATTTCAAAACAGTACTTTCTTTACAGAAAGCCGCACCACCGGGTGGTTGAAATATTTCATCCGCTGAATAAAAAGTATCACACCTCGTTCACCGCTCTTTCAGATATCTCTTTTCAGGTCGGCAGGGGGGAGTCGGTCGGTATCATCGGGCGTAACGGTTCGGGAAAATCGACCCTGCTGCAGCTGGTCTGCGGCAACCTGCAGGCCACATCCGGCACTATCGGAGTGAGCGGGAGAATTTCAGCGCTGCTGGAGCTCGGAGCCGGGTTCAACCCTGAATTCACCGGCCGTGAGAATGTCTACCTGAATACTGCGATCCTTGGTTTTTCAAGAGAAGAGACCGAGGCCCGCTTTGGCCAGATCGTCGATTTTGCCGACATCGGTGACTTCATTGACCGCCCGGTAAAAACCTATTCGAGCGGCATGTACGTGCGTCTGGCCTTTGCCACTGCAATCAGCGTTGACCCTGAAATACTGGTCATCGACGAGGCGCTGGCCGTTGGTGATATCTTCTTTCAGCAGAAGTGCTTCGAGCATATGAAGCAGGTCATGCAGAACTGCACGATCCTGCTGGTCAGTCATGATATGCATTCGATTTCGAACCTCTGCGACCGGGTGATCGTGCTTGAAAAAGGCCACATCGCCTACCAGGGTGATCCTGCCGAGGGGGTCTCCAAATACACCAAACTGATTCACTCCAATCTGGTCAAGCAGCCGAAGCGTATCGCTCAACAGGCGCTGCCAGGGGCCATGGAAGCAGCAGCGCTGGCGGCAGAAGACGATTTCGCCGGCTGGCAGTCCGTCGATGAAGACGAGATCGGCGGCGCCGGCGAGATAAAAATCGTCCGTTTCTCGATCACCAAAAAGGACAGAGAACCACTGCTGACAGTGAAAAAGGGAGATCAGGTATCGGTCCGCCTGCTCGTCCAATCCGTCGATAAAAAGAGCGATGTGATTTTCGGTTATACAGTCAAAGACCGGGTCGGCAACGCTATTTTCGGGGAAAACAGCCTCTGTCTGGAGGATGGTACACCCGGTCTGGCGGCGGGTTACAATCTGGTCAGCTATGACTTTTCATGGCCGGAAATTCATCAAGGCACCTATACCATAACCCTTGGCATCGGCGAGGGTGCCCACGCTCTTAATCACGTGGTGCAGTGCTGGGCGCACAACATCGTCTCCTTTGACGCCATCACGCAGGATGTACCGGTTCACGGGATTTTCAACAACCCCCTGGACCACATTCGGGTTACCAGTCTTTAAAGACGCACTGTAATTGCATGAATACCTGGACAATCGGCACAACCGACCCTGAACAGATCGTTGGCCACCTGACTGATGCTACGCCAGAAGGACGCGAGCGCATCATCTGTTTCGACTATTTCGATACGCTGGTTACCAGGACGGTCTTTCCCGAGTTCACCAAAAAGCTGGCATCAAGGCTTTTAAGCCGTGCCGGCGGGGAACGCCTCGGTGCCGATGAGCTCTATGAAATCAGGCGCGGGCTGGAGAGGCAGCTGTGCGAGCAGAGCGCTGCCGCCGGTGGAGAACTGGAGTTTTATCTGCACGAGCTGGCACCCCAGCTATCTTCGAATCCTGCAGGAGAAAACCCCCGGGTCGTATTCCGGCTGGAGTGACGCTGATTTCACCCGACTGCTGCTCGACATCGAGCTCAGCGTTGAGACAAACGTTCAGCAGCCCTGCCCGGAGGTCGTTGCTGTATTGAAGAAACTCAAGGAGCGGGGTTTTAAAACCATTTTGGTTTCAGACTTTTATCTGCCTTCGCCGCATTTTTCTCAGATGCTTGCCTCCCAGGGGGTCGACGATCTATTCGAGCATGTATTCGTGTCGGCGGACTGCGGCCTGGCCAAGGGGTCCGGCCGGCTCTACGGTAAAATCTGCGAAGATCTTGGCTGCAGCGGTGAAAACCTGGTGATGATCGGCGACAACCTGCATTCCGACATCGATATGGCCAGGCAGCAGGGTATTGAGGCGATCCATGTCGAAAACCCTGTCCAGCAGAACTATTACCAGAGCTGGCGTGAAGAAGAGCAGCCTGATCATGCACCCTTTCAGAAGGCGATCGGGGCAGCGCGAAAAGCTGCCGTTCAAAGAGCTGGCATTCAGTTTGTGGCTCTTTATGTTTCGGCTTTTTGGCCGTCTTAACCGGGACAACGCCCGCCATGTCTTTTTCTTTTCCAAGGAAGGGGAGTTCCTGCTTCAGCTCTTCGATCGTTTTCAAAAGGACCTGTTCGGCTGCCGCCCGATTACCAGCCACTATCTCCTGGTTTCGCGCAAGGCGACGTTTCTGGCTTCGCTGAGGCCGCTTGCTGAAGAGGATTTTTCCCGGCTGTTCAACCACTACCGCGACATCTCCTGCAAGGATTTCCTGCTCAGCCTCAATTTTGAAGAAGCGCTCGCGGGCATGATCTGCAGCGATGCCGGAGTTGATTTCAGCACCCGGGTGGATGATTTCCCCACCCGCGATGTATTCAGAAAATTAACCGCTTCACATCTGTTTCAGCAGGTCTATGAAAAAAGGCGGACCGAGCAGAAAGAAAACTTTCGTGCGTATCTGGATTCGTTCGGGATCGATTACCGGAAGCACGGACTGAGCATCGTCGATGTCGGCTGGAAAGGCTCCATCCAGGACAATATTTTCCACATCCTGGGGCAGGATGTTGATGTTGCCGGGTATTACGTCGGCTCACTGATTGCCACCGAGAAAAAGGAGAACAACCGCAAGGAGGGCCTGCTCTTCGATGACAGCCAGGGACTTTCTCCCTATTTCCACGTCTACAACAATAACCGCTCGCTCTACGAGATGATGCTCGGAGCTTCCCACGGCAGCGCCGACGGCTACTATACCCGGGAGCAGTTCGGCCAGCTTGGCGAGGATCACCAGAAGCTTGTCAGCACTGTGGTGACGAGCGGGAGCAGCGAAATCTGCATTGCGACCCTCGATCTGCCCGAAGAGCGGAGCCTGTTCGAAAACAATATCAGGCCACTGCAGGATGCTCTTTTATCCTGCTTTGGCGCCCTGAATCAAACGTATCTGCAGGCCTGCTGCTCGGTGCCGTCACCCGAGTGGTTCGCCCGGCAGCATGCCCGGATGGTGTTCAAGCCGAGCAGTGAAGAAGTGGAATTTTTTGAACGCCTCTATCACCTGGAAAATTTCGGCGTGTTCGAGTTTACCGATTTTCAATCAGGCGAAAAGCTGCCGCTGCCCACCCGGATAAGAAACCTGGTCCGGGTCATCCGGAGTAAAACCCTGCTTGAAAGCGGAATCTGGCCGCCGATTATACTGAGGCGGCTCGGCGTCGGGTTTTACCGCTATGTCGACGGCTATCGCCGATACAGACGAGTATTTGGGCCGACGGATTCGTAAACAGTCGAAGGGATACTGAATCATGGATATCAGCCATGAATGAGAAGGCAATACAAGTTGGGTTTCTGCTGGGCTCCCCTGAGATCAGCGGCGGCACCTACGTGATTTACGAGCACGGTTCGAGACTCAAACAGGCCGGCTACGATGTGTATATGATCACCGAAGGTGAGGTGACAGAAGACCAATACCAGTGGCACCCGGCGGCGGCGGAGCTGGGCTGGCTGAGCCTCGAGCAGGCAGGGCGGAAAAACTTCGACCTGATTTTCGCCACCTACTGGAAGAGCCCGTTTCTGCTTTCTCAACTGAAATCGAGCCATTATGCCTATTTCGTCCAGTCGATAGAGTCGAGGTTTTTCGGTGAGCCGGACCCCACCAATCATGATGAGAGGGATCTTGATAAATGGAAAACCTATTGTGAAAGCAACCTACTCGCTCAATATCCCGGTGATTACCGAGGCCCGGTGGATCCGGGAGCTATCTCCACGAAAACTACAATCACCAGCCGTTTCTGGTCAGAAACGGTATCAGAAAAGACCTCTACCGTGAAGAGGGTCCGACGCTCGCCGACCGGGAACAGGGCAGGCTCAGGGTCCTGGTCGAGGGCCCGGTCGACGTGTTCTACAAGAACGTGCCCGCATCGGTCGACCTCTGCCGGCAGGCCGGCGTCGATGAAGTCTGGCTGCTGACCTCTTCTGACATCGACTCGTTTCCTGGCGTCGATCGTGTATTTTCACGGGTGCCGATTGACGATACCCCGGCGATTTACCGCTCCTGCGATGTACTGGTCAAGCTCAGCTATGTCGAGGGAATGTTCGGCCCGCCGCTGGAAATCTTTCACTGCGGCGGCACCGCGATCGTTTACGAGGTGACCGGGCATGACGAGTATATCGTCCATGGCCGCAACAGCTATGTGGCTGCGCGTGATGACGAGCAGCAGGTGGTTGAATATCTCTCCCGCTTGAAAGAGGACGCATCGGAGCTGCAGCGCTTGAAAAACGGGGCTCTGGAAACCGCTGCAGCCTGGCCCGACTGGGGAGAATCCTCGGAGCAGTTCGGGGCGGCGATGAAGCGGATTCTTCAGCAGCGGGAGCCGAGTCCGGCCTATATCAGAAAATGGATCGAGGAGCGGGAGCAGGAGAAGAATCATATCTGGTTTCTGAAAGAGATTCTGCGCTTTGCCGAACGTGAGCGTGAAACGGGTGAAGCGCTGACGGATCTGCACAATTTCGTTCAGATGTATACGAAGGTGGGGGATGCGCCGGTGGACCCTGACCGGGTCAGATGGTTCTATTATCACAGCGATGAAGAGACGACTGTCAGCGCCACCATCGCAATCGACGGACTGCCGTTCTGGGTCAGAATCGACCCGAGCGTGCGAATCGGCGTCATCATCATCGACCGCATCACGGTAATGAACCTGACCAGTGCTGAAGTTCTTATGAATCTTGAGTCTGCAGAAGACTTCAACCCGCTGTTTCTGAGCGGAACGATAAAAAGAATCGGCTGGCAGCAGAAAGCCGCATTCCTGTCCTACGGCATCGACCCCTGGTTTTATCTGCCGCCGATCACGGATGCAGCCGTTGGCGATGAGCTGGAAATAACGATGACATTCAAAGAGCTCGGCGTAACCCAGTTTGCCAACCGCTATTCCGCAGCATCGCTGACGACGGCGCAGCAGGGGACGACTGGTCTGAAACGGCGCCTGCTGCAGCCTGTTCGAAGCCCGGACATTGATGACAGTGAAACAAATCAGATCGACCCTGCTACTTCTTCCGGCGATCATATTGACGCTGATCGGCTCTGGCGCGTTGCCGGCCGCGGCCGAAACCGCTGGCGGAATCATCCTGGATACCGACTTTTCCCCGGACTCCGACGATGTCGGTGCGGTCGCTGTGCTGCATCCACTGGCCGAAAAAGATCCTCAATTGGATATTCTGGCCATGATGATTTCCTCCGGCGACCCGTGGAGCGCGGGGGCGCTTGCTTTCACCAACAATTATCACGGCAGGGCCGATATCCCGATCGGCACGGCCGGCGGCCTCGAATATCAAAGAACCGTCCGCCTACACCCAAGCGCTTGCTCGAACAGGATCCGCGGCCTTATATCGACACATATCCCGCCGTCGATCTCTATCGCCAACTGCTGGCTGAGCAGCCTGACGCGGTCGGTAACCGTCATCGCCGTCGGCAGCCTGACCAACCTGGCCCGCCTGCTCGATTCGGGGCCGGATCGCCACAGTCCTCTCGGCGGTGAAGCTCTGGTAGAGCAGAAAGTCGCGAGAGCCTGGTCTGCATGGGCGGGCACTATCCGTCCGGCAGGGAATGGAATTTCTACCAGGACCCCGAATCCAGCCGCCGGGTGGTCGAGGGCTGGCCGACGCCGATCGATTTTCTCGGCTTCGAACTCGGTGAAAAGGTGGTAAGCGGAAAAACGCTGAACACACTGCCTCTGGCCAGCCCGCTGCATCTCAGCTATCTGCTGCACAACGAATTCGAAGGAAGACCCAGCTGGGATCAGCTTGCCGTGCTCTACGGCGCGGCCGATAATGATCTGCGTGAGGCACTTTTCTCCCGATCGCCGCAGGGGCTGAATGTAGTGAAAAACGACGGCGGAAATTACTGGCTGCCGGTGCAGAATGGCCCCCACGCCTACCTGAAGCTGCGTGATGAAGGAAGAAGACGCGGCGGGAGCTGATCGACCGGCTGATGCTCGAATCTGAACAATCCGGCAGCTATGGCAGCGAACCGGCTGCAGCCATGAGCGATTTCCGCATTCGTCATCTGGCTGTTTATGGTCCCGCTCTTCATCCTGCTGCTGCTTTTTTTCATGCGCGGCGGCTGGTATGAGAGGCGCCGAACTGGTGATTCGAGGAACGGCAGCAGACACCGGTGCGGTGATCGATGTCGCCTGGGATTCGGGCGAGGGGCTCAACGACTATGAAAGAAGGCGGTTTTCCTTTCTCCCCTTCAGGGGCAGTGAGAACAGAAACGTCGATATAGTCGATAACCAGGGAACTGCTGCTGAATCGACTGCACCGGAAGGAGTGGTGAAGCTGATCGAGCTGAGAATCGACGACCGGGGTCAGAACATGCCTGATGTCGGCGCTGACCGATGTGGATCTATCCCGGGGCACGGCTGGCGCCTGAATACCGAGCGTCAGCGATAGACTTCTCCAGCCCGGTCAAACATAATATCTCGGCTTATTTTTGCCACCTCGCCTGTCGGCAGGTGCGGCCGCAGTTACAATCGATGGAGAGAAAACCCTTTACAACCTGCGCCGGGATAACTGGGAAGTTCTTATCGGCCCGGATGGACTACTGGCTGCTTGATGAGGATGATGCAATTTCTCTCTATTTCAAATTGCCGCTGTACCGGATCGACTCACTTGTCGCTTCGGGCACGGCTGGCGCAGCTTTCACCAGTGTTTCGCTGAAGACGCGCGATGGTATGACAGAACTGCCGTTCGAAAAAATGGCGGACGGTCAGATCGTTGTTTCAGAGCCCAACCGCAGCTTGAAACGCTATTTTCATCCGTTTCATTTTATCCTGCAGGTCGTTGCCGCGCTGCTGACACTGTGGCTGGTCAGGACCATGACGGATGCGATCAGCCGCCTCAGAAAAGGGCAGCAAACGGTGGATGTGCAATACGTCCGGGTCTTCTTGTTTTGTTTCTGCGGATCTCTACTTGTCTTCGGTCTGTGGCTTGCAGCTTTCTGGCCGGGGGTGATGTCGGTCGACTCACTCAACATCTGGCGGGCGGCGGTGTCTGCCGTATGTCTGGCTTGCCAATCACCCGTATGTCAATGAGCTCTGGTATCTGTTTCTCTCCTTTTTCTGGGCTGATCCGGTGATTGTTCCGATTACCCAGATTCTTGTTATTCTCTCTTCTCACCGCAGCAGTTTTTGCCGGCGCCCAAACCGAAGCGTGCCATGTTCACTGCTGCTCCCCTGCCTGCTCCTGCTTCTGGCCTCGGTTCCCATTGGACTCTACAACGTAACGCTTTGGAAAGACGTTCCTTTTGCGCTGCTGGTTGTCTTCTGGGGGATTGTTCTGGTTTATTTCTATGACCGAACCCGGGCCGGAGCAAGTGGACCAAGAGGTGGGCTGAATATCGGGACTGCCGTCTTGCTGCTGCTTTCCTTCACTGCCCTGCTGACGATTCGCTACAACGGCCTCGTTTACCTGCTGATCGTGCCGCTGCTGCTTCGTTCTCTTTCGTTTTGGCCGTTTCGGAGCGGCGCATTCTGGCTTTCTCCCTGGCAGCAGGGGCGGTGGCTCTCTACCTGGTCCTCAACCCCCCGGGTCTTCTCGACAGAAACTCCTATTTCAGTGACTTCAGCCGGACGTATTTCAGCCGATTCATGGATGATTCGATTTCCACCCGGGCTGCAGAATCAGCAGTGAACTATCCGCGCATTCTCGATATCAAGAAAAACGAGAAGGAGAGCGATTTCTGGCACTACTATCTCGGCGACCGTTATGCCTATGATTTCCTTCACGATGCAGGGTGGTTCGATGTCTACCGGTACCGGTCTCCGGACGATCCGCCTTTTCCGGGGCTGAAGCAGACTGGCGATGAAGATGTATCGAGCCTCGCTCGAGTACCCCTGGCTGTATTTCAGCTGGTATCCGTTTATCTTCCTCTATCTGTTCCCGCTGTGCATTCTGTTCTATCGCCGGCTGCCGCGATCTGCAGTTTTTTCGACGATCATCCTCGTTCAGGCTGCGGCGCTTCTTCTCTTTGTCGGAACGCTGAACTGGCGCTATTACTATTTCATGCTTGTCGGCGGCTACTTCCTGCTGCCGGTGCTGCTTGTTGACCTCTACCGCGGCAGAGAGCGGCCGGAAGGGGCCTAGACTGATCATGCGCTTTTCTATCATCACCCCAAACTACAACGGTGCCCGGTTTCTCGAGCAGACTATCCGCAGCGTGCTGGCTCAGCGCGACAGCGTGGATATCGAGTACATCGTTGTGGACGGCGGCTCTACAGACGGCTCGCACGAAATCATCGAGCGCTATCGCCCAGAAATCGACCACTGGTTGTTGAACAGGACCGGGGACCGGCGGATGCCATCAACAAAGGGTTACGGCTGGCGACAGGAGATGTCGTGGCCTGGCTCAATGGTGACGATGTCTATTTTCCCCGGACCCTGTCCCGGGTGCGTGATGTCTTAGCGGTGAATCCGGGCGCCGCCATGTGTTTCGGGGGGTGCAGGATTATCGATGAGGAGGGCGGGGAAATCCGGGATGCGATCACCCGATTCAAAGAGGTTTTTTTTCCGATCTCGAGTCGATTCACCTATCAGTGCATTAACTATATTTCACAGCCGGCGCTGTTTTTTCGCGGCGCTGCGGCCCGGCGAGCCGGTCTGATGAGAACGGACATGGTGGCCGCCTGGGACTACGAGTTCATTCTTCGGCTCTGGCACCAGGGCGGGGCGGTCAGAATCAAGGGGGAACCGCTGTCGGCGTTTCGCTGGTACGATGCTTCGATCAGCGGTATGAATTTTCAGACCCAGTTCAGGGAGGAGTACGAGGCGGCCAGGGAGGACGCCGGTCCCTTCAGCCCGCAGACCGGTATCCACTTTGCGGTGCGCTGGGGGATCGTCGGGATCTATTCGGCCATGTCGCTGCTTCGCAACCGGGGAGAGGAGCCGCGATGAGGATCGGCGTCAATACCCTGTTCCTGGTGCCCGGCGATGTCGGGGGAACTGAGGTGTATCTGCGCGAGAACCTGAAGGAGATGGTTCTTGCCAGCCCCGGTGATCAATTCGTCTTGTTCACCACGGCAGATAACGATCAGGCTCTTCGTGCCGATCTCGAGCGATTCGACAACGTGTCGTTTATAAGCTGCCGTTTAATGCGGCGGCTCGCCCGCTGCGCATAGTCGCTGAGCAGACCCTGCTGCCCTGGCAGGTCTCAGAAAACAAGGGTAGATGTGCTCTGGTCGCCGGGCTATACGGCCCCGCTGTGGTGCCCATGTCCTCAGATGGTGACCATACATGACCTGCAATACAAAAATCACCCGGAGGATCTGAGTTTTTTGGAGCGGATCACCCTGGATTTTCTGGTCAAAAACAGCTGTAAAATATGTGAATCGGTGATTGCGGTATCCGCTTTTTCCAAGCGCGAGATCGTTCGTTTCAATTTCGCACCGGAGAATAAAATTCAGGTTATTTATGAAGGGGTCGATCCGAGCTTTTGGGGAACCAACAGATCGTCAGGTCAGCCGAATTCATCGAGATGCCCGCAGAAACGCCATACATTCTCTGTGTTGCCCACACCTATCCCCATAAGAATATACATCTGCTCATTGATGCATTTGCTGCCTTGATCAATGAAATTCCCCACCATCTGGTATTGGTGGGTAAAGCCCGCCGCGGGGAACCACTGGTACAGGAGCGGCTGCTTGAAATCCCTGAACCGGACAGAGTACATCGCATTCATTCACTGTCCCGCGAAGAACTTAGAAACGATTTATCAAGGCGCCGATATGTTCGTGCTGCCGCTCGTTTATGAAGGGTTCGGGCTTCCGGTTCTTGAAGCACTTCTGGCAGGAATTCCCACCGTCATCTCCCATAGGGCTTCTCTTCCGGAAGTCGGGGGTGACTGCGCAATCTATTTTGATGAGAATGATCCCTGCGTTCTGGCCGAAAAGATCAAAGAATTGATATCGCTGTCAACTGAGGGCAGGGCGCTGTTGCGCCAATGCGGTATGGAGTGGGTGAAAAAGTTCAGCTGGAAAGGTTCAGCGCAGGGAACTATTGCAGAGTTGAAGCGCGCTGCCTTAGGGCAGCATGGAAGAAATCATTGAGTCATTGCTAACGGCACAGCCTCTGGTTACTGCCCTGAACAGGCGGCACAGGCACATCGGGTAAAACAAACAGACCTGTTCATGCTATTTAGTTCCCCCATCTATATTTTTTTATTTCTGCCGATCACCGTTATCGGTTATTTCATAATGGTCAGATGGGCGCCATCTTCTGTTCGCGCGTCTCTGGCTGCTGGTGGCCTCGCTCTTTTTTATGGCTATTCCGCTTCTCAGGCAATTCCTCTTCTTGTGGTCTCTTCTCATTAATTTTTTCATTGGCTCTGGTCTGGGCAGATTGGATGGAAAGCGGGGAAGAGAAAGATATCTTCTCTGGGCCGGTATCGGTTTTAATATTGCTGCTGCTCGGCTATTTCAAGTACATAATTTCTTTCTGCAGACGATCAATGCGTTGAGCGATATCCGAATTGAAGCTGTTCAGCCTGGGCTTCCCTTTGGCTATCAGCTTCTATACCTTCCAGCAGATTGCCTTTCTGGTGGATTGCTACCACAACCGGGTGAAGGAGAAGAATTTCCTGAACTACGGCCTGTTTGTCACCTTTTTCCCGCAGTTGATTGCCGGCCCCATCGTCCGGCATCAGGAGATGATGCCCCAGTTTGCCGAAAGGGACGCGGCGGCTGCTCGACTGGAACAATATTGCCATCGGGCGTGTTCGTCTTCGGCCTGGGGCTGTTCAAAAAGGTGATTATCGCCGATTCGTTCGCCCAGTGGGCTGATGCTGGATTCAGCGCTGCTGAATCGCTTAGTTTCTTTGAGCATGGGCGGCGAGTTTGAGCTACACTTTTCAGCTCTATTTTGACTTTCTCCGGCTACACCGATATGGCCATCGGTGCCGCACTGCTGTTCAACATCCGTCTGCCAATCAACTTCAATTCACCCTACAAGGCACTCAGCATCGAGATTTCTGGCAGCGCTGGCATGTGAGCCTGTCGCGCTGGCTGCGGGACTATCTCTACATCCCTTTGGGCGGCAACAGGAAGGGAACACCGAGAACACTGGTGAACATTTTGGTCACTTTTCTCATTGGCGGCATATGGCATGGGGCCGGCTGGACGTTTATTGTCTGGGGAGCCCTGCATGGAGCAGCTCTGGCCGTTCACCGGGTGTGGGCGACGGTCGGCTTCAAGCTGCCAAAATCGGCTGCCTGGTTCTGTACGTTTCTCTTTATCAATTCTACCTGGGTGTTCTTTCGCGCCGAATCACTGGCTGATGCGGTGAAGATCTTACAAGCGATGCTGCCCCGCAACATAGAAACGCCGGTGCTGATCAACCAACTCAGGCAGATCGATACTTCGTTGGATTTTACTGAAATCTGGGCGGTCGGCGGCCCCCTCCTGACCACCCTGCATGGATTGATTTTCATCGTGGTACTGCCACTGATTGTTCTGCTGATGCCGAACTCCATGCAGATAATTCGATTTGAAGAATATGACGGTCCGCTGGTGTTTAGAACAAACCTCATGATGGCAGCGCTGCTGGGCTTTTTGTTGTTTACCTCATTCATGACATTTGTGGGCAGCGTGTCAACCAGCACGTTTCTCTATTTCAATTTTTGAAAGGTGTGGATTTGACTACTCTGGGGCCCCGAAATTATCTGGTGACAGTGGCGGCCATCGTTCTCGGCCTGGCCGTCATCTATTACGGTTTTTTTTCCTATCAACTCGGGGCAGATGTTGAGGCTGAATGGTGGGTAAAGAATTTGTACTCCTATAAGGACCATGTTGCGGCCCGGACGGAATCGCCAAAGATTTTAATTGTCAGCGGATCCAACAGCCTGTTTGGCCTGGATAGCGGTATCCTCAGTGACAGGACCGGAATGCCGGTGGTCAACCTGACTGGGCATGCGGCGATGGATATGGAATTTTATTACGTTAAGTTGCGCAAACACATGGGCACAGGCGATATCGTGGTCATGCCGCTGGAATTTGTCTATCTGCAGAGGCTCAAGGTTTCCGACTGGTTTGTCAATAACATGCTGGCCTGGGGAGAGGAAGACTATCTCCAGGAACTCGACCTGATCAGTTTTTTGAAATTTCTGGTTGCGGTTCCAAAAGCCCGGGTTTATGAAGGGTTGCTGCACGTGCGCGGAACCAACCCGATTCTGTCGAGCGCTGAAGTCATCGAAGAGGTCGAACGCACCCTCAGCGAAGAAGGTGCCGGGTGGCGGGGATACACGCACAGGAGCTTGAACGGGCATGGTGATATCGTTTCCGGAGATGAGATCACCGAATTGTTCAGGAAAAGCAGTGAAAAAGGTTTCTTTTATTACGGCGGTTGGGAAATATCAGACAGGTTTTCGCGGATGTTTTCGAAAATAGAGAAACTGGTCGATGATCACGAAGGGAAGGCTGCTCCTGACCTGGTCCGTGTCCATGAAAAATGAAAAATTTGATTTGACGAAACCAAAGTATCAGAAAAACATCACACGAAGATACGAGAAAATTTGAGCAAGAGATCAATCAAAATAGACTGTGAGCCGGAGGATTTCCATTTCGAGGAGGAGCTGTTTTTCGATACCCACTATCATCTCAACACAGCGAGGCACGGTTCTGAGATCGGAAAACCTTGCCCGATGCATTAATCGAGAGATCAAGCCTGACGGGATAACGCTCTACTATTGTCCCAGATTTTCGTTAGGCGTTCCCGCCATCTTTGAACCCCCACAAACCGAATCCTTCTTTGATGTGAAATATAAAATTTAGTTGCCATTCACGCTATTATGTGTTTAATTTTGAAAATTTAATAATTTGTAAAAGTTGAAAATGGAACATTCGGACAAAATCTGACGCCCGCATGCGTCTGATAGAGACAGGCGGCCGTACTTCCCATGATCTAGGTCTTGGCCGAATCGTCGGGCAGATCCTGATATATCTATATCTTCAGCCTGGGCCTGTCCGCTTGACAAACTAGAGCAGGATCTTGGGCTCAGCAAGGCCTCGGTCAGTATTGCGGCGCGGCAGCTCGAGCAGCTCGGTCTCATCACAAGGGTATGGGTCAAAGGTGAGCGGAAAAAATTTTACAGGAGTGCTGAGAATCTCGGAAAAGCCCTGCAACAGGGCCTGCTTTCGCAACTGCAGCAGAAAATAGATGATTTTGGAGAACAACTCGGAAGCGCGATGAAGATCCTGGAGGAGGTGGAAGATGAGGGTAATCCAGATGTCGAGTTCCTGAAGAAGAGAATCGAGCGATCCGATGTTCTGAGAAAGCGGGTGCAAATGGTTATAAGCAATCCGGTAGTCAAGCTGCTTGCGGGCAATAAGTAAAAGAGTCTTCCAAACGATAAGAACATATTCACTATGGATATTCTAAATGTTTAAAACAATCACAGATCGGAAAATAAGAATTGCGGTGATCGGCTGCGGAAGAATCTCGAAAAATCATTTTGAGTCAATCAAAGTTCATGAAAGATGACCTGGAACTGGCAGCCATTTGTGATTCGAATAAAGAGGTGCTGGATACCGTTTGCCTGGTCTGAGTCAGTGCCGCAGCTTTGACAAGTCTGCAGGACATTATTGACTCAAACTGATGTTGATCTCGTATCATTCTGCACTCCAAGCGGGCTGCACCCGGATCAAACCATACTGGCCGCTGCAATGCGGCGTGAATGTCATGACCGAAAAACCCATGGCCACAAGATGGAAAGATGGTCTTGCCATGGTCAAGGCCTGTGACGATGCCAACGTGCGTCTGTTTCGTCATCAAGCAGAATCGAAGAAACTCCGACCCTCCAGCTGCTCAAAAGGGCCGTCACCGAAAAACGTTTTGGCCGGATCTTCATGGTCAATATCAACGTGTTCTGGACCAGACCCCAGGCATATTATGACAATGATTCCTGGCGAGGCACCTGGGAACTCGATGGCGGGGCATTTATGAATCAGGCCAGCCACTATGTCGATCTCCTCGAATGGCTGATTGGTCCGATAGCCGATATTCAGGCCATGACCGGTACACTGGACAGGAATATCGAGGTGGAGGATACCGGCGTGATGAACATCAGGTGGCGCAACGGTGCCATGGGCTCCATGAACGTTTCCATGCTGACCTATCCGAAGAATCTGGAAGGTTCCATCACCATCATCGGGGAGAAAGGGTACGGTTAAAGTTGGGGGCGTGGCGGTCAATGATATCCAGCATTGGGAATTCGAAGAGCAGAAGGATTACGATAAAGAAATTGAAAACGCAAATTATGAAACCACCTCGGTATACGGGTTCGGACATCCCCTCTATTTTAAAAATGTCATCGATGTGCTGCGGGGAGAGCGGAACCGGAGACAGACGGAAGGGAAGGGCTTAAATCATTGGAGGTCTTCATCGCTACGTATCTGTCAGCACGTGACAACAAAACTGTTTCTCTTCCCCTTGAATACTGATTGAAATGATTCACGAAACAGCAATTATTGACGAAGGGGCCCAGGTTGGTGAAGGAACCAGAATCTGGCATTGGTGCCATATCTGCTGCGGGAGCAAAGATCGGCAGAAATTGCTCGCTGGGGCAGAATGTATTTATTAAGCGGCAAGGTGATTATTGGCGGACAATGTGAAAATCCAGAACAACGTATCTGTATACGATGAGGTCATCCTGGAAGATAATGTGTTCTGCGGACCGAGCATGGTATTTACCAACGTCTATAATCCACGATCGGAGTTTCCCAGGAAAGAAGGAGTATATCGCCGACTGTTGATCAGAAGAGGGGCGACATTAGGGGCCAATTGCACCATTGTCTGCGGAGTTACCATTGGTGAGCATGCCTTTGTCGGAGCCGGTAGCGATCATAATAAATGATGTTAAACCATTCGCACTTATGGTTGGCAATCCCGGCAGACAGGTCGGCTGGATGAGCAGGTATGGTGAACAGCTTGAACTGCCCCTGAGCGGGGAGTCATTCGACGATATGTCCACACACGAACGATGTCTATTTCCTGTCAGGAAACGATCTTGTCTGCACGGAAAAATAGTTGAGAAGTTTTTTGCTGAGAATCACATTTTTTTAAAGTGAAAGGGAAGGAAATGAGTGAACATTCGTGGGACCTGGTGATTAAGCCGAAAACCGGCTGGTTCGATATCGATATAAAGGGGATCTGGCGCTACCGGGACCTGGTCGGCATGTTTGTCAAGCGGGATTTCGTAACCCTTTATAAACAGACCATTCTCGGACCTGTCTGGTATATCATCCAGCCGCTGTTCACAACGATCGTTTTTACGATCATATTCAACAAGGTGGCCCGGATCCCCACAGATGAGATTCCCCCCTTCCTGTTCTATATGTCCGGCACCGTGCTCTGGGCCTATTTCGCATCCTGTCTCACCCGCACTTCTGCTACATTCACCGCAAATGCCAATATTTTCGGCAAAGTCTATTTTCCCCGCCTGACGGTTCCGGTGGCAGGCGTCATCATCAATCTGCTGCAGTTTGTTATCCAGTTTGCTCTGTTTCTCTGCTTCCTGCTCTATTTCATCGCGCAGGGGGCGCCGGTTTCACCTCGCTTGTGGATTTTTGCCTTCCCGGTTCTGCTGCTGCAGATGGCTCTGTTGGGTCTTGGTATCGGTATCATTATATCTGCTGTAACAACCAAATATCGTGATCTTCAGTTTGCTCTGGGAATGATTACCCAATTGTGGATGTATGCCACGCCCATCGTATACCCGCTGTCTCTTGTGCCGGAATGGCTCAAACCCTGGTATCTGCTCAACCCGATGGCAAGCATTATAGAAAGTTTTCGCTATGCTTTTCTTGGCACCGGCACCATAGCTTGGGGCTATATCATAACGAGCTGGACAATCACCCTGTTGCTTCTGGTTGTCGGCATCCTTTTGTTCAGCAGGGTTGAAAAAACATTTATGGATACGGTCTAAGCAGCACACGCAGTTTCCCTAAAATTAATGCTTTATACGATCGCTCAAGTATGTCTACTGTCATTCAAATAGAGAACCTCTGGAAAGAATACCGGCTGGGAGTCATTGGCCACGGAACACTGAGGGCGGATCTGCAAAGCTGGTGGGCGCAGTTGCGAGGCGGGGAAGATCCCAATAAAAGGCTGCCGATACGGTCAGAGCAGGAAAAGCAGATCGAAGGGGATCGTTTTTGGGCTTTGCGCGGTATGGACCTGGAGGTTGAACAAGGAGAGATCCTTGGCATCATAGGGAAAAACGGTGCCGGCAAGTCAACGCTTTTGAAAATCCTGTCCCGGGTAACGGCGCCGAGCCAGGGGAGTATCAAGGTAAGGGGACGGATTGCCAGCCTCTTGGAAGTCGGTACCGGCTTTCACCAGGAACTTACCGGCCGGGAAAATATTTTTATGAACGGCGCTATTCTTGGTATGACAAAACAGGAGATTAATTAGCAAGCTCGATGAAATCATCGATTTCTCTGGAGTGGAAGATTTTATTGATACCCCGGTAAAGCGTTATTCATCTGGTATGTACGTTCGCCTCGCTTTTGCGGTTGCTGCCCATCTGGAGCCGGAAATCATGATCGTAGATGAGGTGCTGGCAGTTGGCGATGCTGAATTCCAGAAAAAATGCTTAGGGAAAATGAAGGAGGTTTCCGGACGGGGCCGAACGGTATTGTTTGTAAGTCATAACCTGATCTCGGTGAAGGCTCTCTGTACCCGGTGCGTTGAAGTGAATTCCGGTACGATAGTCAATTCCGGCATACCAGAAAAAGTAATTCAAGCTTATATACAGCAGCCGATGCAGTACAGTACCGATGCCTCAGGTCTTATTGATGAGAGGGCATCGGTGCACAACACTGGGCAGATCAAGTTTCGCCGCATCTGTTTTTTAAACAAAGAGGGGATGCCCACTGACAAAATAGAGTATCGTTCAGACCTGAATGTAAAGATTGAGCTGGATTCTGATGATCACTACAGCGATCTTCTCTACCATGTATATTTGAACACAATGGATGGGCAGACAATCGCTTATGCCACCAATTTATATGAAGATATTGCCGTAATACTCAAGAAGGGATCTAATGACTTACGGGTTGCTTTGTCAAACAATATACAGCCCGGAAAATATCGTTTGAGCGTGAGTGTCTCGAAGGCTGATGGTACGACGATGGATTATGTCGAAAATGTCATAAAATTTGAAATCATTGTAACCTCGATGATCAACCGTGCTATAAAATGGAAGGATCCCTACCGCGGCATGGTTGTCATGGATTCTGTATGGAAATCCGAATAATTTGTAGAAATTAACATCCTTAACATTCCACCCAATTCGATAGCGTTCAATGCAGGCAGATTACTTCATACATGAAACAGCAAATGTGAGCGGTGATGCTGTAATCGGCAATGGCTGTAAGATATGGATCAATGTTCAGGTAAGAGAGGGAGCATCTATTGGCAGAAACTGTTTTTTATCAAAAGATGTGTATGTCGATCATGGTGTTACGATCGGTGCTAATTGCAAGGTGCAAAACGGTGTTTCCGTGTATCACGGAGTGCACCTGGCAGACAATGTTTTTATTGGACCAAATGCCTGTTTCACAAATGATAGAGTCCCGCGGGTTTTCGACCCGGATTGGCAGGTATCCAGAACCGAAATAGGAGAAGGTGCGAGTATCGGTGCTAACGCAACGATCGTCTGCGGAGTTACGATAGGCGAGTATGCAATGATTGCCGCCGGCAGCGTGGTCACAAAAGATGTTGCCCCTTACTCCCTGGTGATGGGTAATCCTGCCAGGCATGTGTCTTTTGTCGACAAGATGGGTAACAAGACTGAAAAGGAATGGAAAGATATGAGAAAAGTACCTGTCAAGGCGGGGTTGATCGGCGTGGGTTCCATGGGGAGTAATCATCTTCGTGTTCTTTCCATGCTCAGTTCTGTAAAACTGGAATTTATTTATGATCCTCATCATGAGAAAGTTTATGACTTGGCTGAACAGTATGATGTGCGCGTTGCCTCCACTCTCGAGGAAGAGCTTAAGAATATAGATGCAGTGGTGATCTGTTCACCAACAGCGACTCATGCAGAGTATGTTCTGCTGGCGGGACGCTATGTAAAAAATATTTTTGTGGAAAAACCGTTAGCCGACTCGCTGGAGAGCAGCAAAGAGCTGATAACTTTTGCAGAAGATAACAACATTAATCTGCAGGTAGGTTTTATAGAACGATTCAATACGGCGGTTGTTGAACTCAAGAAAATTCTGGATCGTGATGGGTCGGTCGTTAATGTGGACTTCACCAGAACAAACAAATTAAGCAGTCGAATCACCGACGTGGATGTCATCTTTGACCTGATGATTCATGACGTTGATCTGGCACTCTTTTTAAATGGTCCGGTCAAGGAAGTGCATGCTCATGGAGTCATGGAAGACCATATGGTCGTATTTGCATTCGCGAGTTTTAAACATGAAAATGGCAGGTATTCCCGGATCTTGGCGAGCAGGATAACCGAAAAGAAATCCAGAATAATCCAGGCGACCTGCCAGAATTCTTTTGTTGATTGTGATTTGTTGAGAAAGGAAATCGTCGTTAACCGGCAGTCGTCCGTGCGCCAGGGAGAGAACGAGCCCTATACCATCGTCAGTGTTGAGGAGGCTGTGCAAGTCTCCCTTCAGGAAGCGCTGGTCAGTGAACTTCAGGCCTTTGTGGCCCTTTGTCATGATGACAATGTCAATGTTCCCACCGGGGAAGATGGCTTACATGCCGCTGCTCTCTGTCAGCGAATTCAAGAGACAATCAGGGATCAGCATGCGACGATCACTTGACAAACAGGCGGTGTTGGTGACAGGTGGAGCCGGTTTTATCGGCAGCCATCTCGCTGACAGTCTCGTTAAAAACCACAGCTGCACTGTCATCGTAATCGACAACCTGTTTATCGGCTCAGAGGATAATCTGGCGGATGCCATGCGAAACGGCATCATATTTTACAGGGATGACGCCGAGTTCATCACTTCTCTCGAGTACATTTTTAGCAATCACAAAATCGATACGGTCTTCAACTGCGCGACCAAGGCTCTGAATTACTCTTTTATCAATCCAGCCAACGCATTCGCCACCAATGCAACAGTTGCTCTGAATCTGCTTGATATTCAGAGAAGAGGAGGGTTTGAAACCTTATGCCACTTTTCCACATCAGAGGTATACGGTACCGCAGTCTATGAACCGATGGATGAAGATCATCCAAGGCACCCGACAACGACATACGCGGCAGGCAAAGCGGCTGCGGATCTGGCGGTTGAAAGCTATGTCCGTATGTTTGGTCTCGACAGCTTTATCGTCAGGCCGTTTAACAATTACGGCCCACGGCAAAATCACAAGGGACCGCTGGCCGGCGTTGTGCCTGTAACGATATCAAAAATTCTGCAAGGTCAGTCACCTGAAGTGCATGGTTCCGGCACGCAGACCAGGGACTTCATCTATGTCATGGATACGGTTGAGGCAGCCTTAAAGCTCTACGATTGTCTGCCTGCGGGGGAGAGTGTTAACATATCCAGTGATAATGTTGTGGCAATAAAAGATCTGGTTACCGATATCTGTCGAGCAATGGGCTACGGGGGAACGATAGTCAAGAAGAAGGGACGCGCGTCTGATGTAATGTCCCACGTGGCAAGCAATGAAAAGATCAAATCTCTGATCGATTATACCCTGACACCGCTGTCGAAAGGGCTCCCGGCGACCATTGACTGGTACAGAGAAAGGCTGTCTGCGTGATACGACTCATTAAACCATATATCTCTTTTGAGGAAATCGAGGCTGAGTTCAGAGATATCTTTGCAAGCGGAACCCTGACAAAAGGTAGCAGGGTCAATCGCTTCAGAAATGAGCTCGCACGATATACCGGAGCTAAACATGCTTTCTTGACAACATCTGCTACTACCGCGCTGAGCATGTCGCTTAAGGTTAGCGGGGTCCGTGCAGGTGACGAGGTAATAGTTTCCGATTTCTCCTTTCCTGCCACCGCAAATGTTGTCGAAGATATTGGAGCAATCCCGGTATTTGCTGATGTTGACCTTACAACCTACAATATGCTGCCTGCTGAGTTGGACAGGAATATATCGTCTAAAACCAGGGCGGTGATTTTCGTAGATGCTTTCGGAAATCCCAGTGGAATTTCCAATATCATGGAAATTTGCAAAGAACGGGGAGTTGTACTTGTTGAGGATGCAGCTTGTGCATTAGGTAGTTCCAAAGGAACCCTTAAGTGCGGCAATATTGCTGACATCACCTGTTTCAGCTTCCATCCGAGAAAACTGCTGACCACTGGAGAAGGGGGGGCGATAACAATCAACGATGATACCATTGCTCAACGGCTGGAGGTGAAGCTCGATCACGGCGGGCATGTCACTGAAGAAGGTAAATGGAGTTTTGCCGACTTCGGCTACAATTACCGGATGAGCGAACTCCAGGCTGCAATGGGGTCAGCGCAGATTGCCAAACTGGATTTGATTACGGCGAGTCGAAGAGAAATACTAAATCAGTATATTGATGGATTGAAAGGTTTAGGGTTTAAGCCTCAGAGAATAGAGGACACTGTTCAGCACAATGTTCAGTCCGTTGTCTTTACGACACCTGAAGGTATCAGTCGTGATCACCTGATAAAGTATCTCCGCGCCAATGAAATTGAAACGACTATCGGGACATATTGTTTATCAAATCTTCCCTACTACCTGGGCAAGTTTGGTACGATGAATCCTAATGCCAGGAACTTGGAAAGAAATACGATAACCCTGCCTTGTTATGATGGCGCAAAGGTCAACGAGGTTATTGACCAGATTACGTTGTTTTGTGGGAAATGTGTGAGTAATGATGACTAGGCTGATCATTATTGGAGGCAGTGGTGATTCTTCAGTTGTTATCCAAATAGTCAAAGATATCAATCAAAAAGCTGATAGCCTAGAGCTTTCTGGTGTGCTTGACGATAATGCTATTCCTGGAGAAATCCTTTTTGGTTTGCCTGTACTTGGCAATCTTGAGTCATGGTCCGTTCAGGACAGATCTTGTACTTTTATCTCGGCAATACAAAAAATCAAGAAAATGCCTTCACGGTGTAAGCGATTAATAGATTTAAATATTCCTGAAAACAGGTGGGGGAAAATCGTTCATCCCACAGCTTGTATCGCAGACGACGTTTCAATAGGATATGGGAGCGTAGTCGCATCACACGTTACAGTTAACCCTGGTGCCCAAATCGGTAATTTCGTTTCGATACGTGCCGGTGCAAATATTGGACATGACGCGGTCCTGGAGGATTTTTGCTATGTCGGGCCTAATGCAACCATGTGCGGTAATAGTCGACTGGGATATGGGGCTACCCTCGGACCCAATGCTGTGGTGCTTGAGACTGTTTATGTGAAACCATTTTGTGTTGTTGGTTTAGGGGCTGCGATAACAAAAGGATTTGAGCCATATAGCATAATTATTGGCAACCCATGCCGATTATTAAGAAAATATCAGGATGGTGATTCCCTAGATGGTTGATTTTTATCGTGCTGGAGACTTGGAATTCAAATTCAAGGGCAAACGCCACTACCTCCAAAGCAGTGATTTATATCTGATAGTTGAGAGTGTAGCCAAAAGAAGGTTTGGAGCTGCATGTTGGGTGAGTGCATTAAATTTCAGGGATTTGTTGAAAACGAAATGTGAAATCTTTTTTTTTGAGAACAATGATCTACCTGTTGACGAGTGTCCGGCGCTCTTTACCGTAAGATTGCCAGACTCATCAATATCAGGCGCTATTCTACCGACTACTGAGCCCGTGGTTGATCGAGTGGAATTTGACGAATCACCTGTAGCTCAGTCTGCTACGATTGCTGAAAAGGAAATTATCCAAAAATTCCGGGTTGGCTATACAGCCATTGAGGAACTGGTTTCCCTCACCAAATGTCTTCATAACTCAATACTGCCGCCGAAGAATGGCCGATGGGTATTCTCAGGAATTGGTCTTGACTGTCCATTTTCCGCCGATCCTGATGCATGTTTCAACGTATCGCTTGTGCAAAATCTTGCGAACCGCTTGACGGTTTCTGAAATTCAGCATGGCGGGAGATATCTGGGTACCATTAAATTCATTGTGATGAACACATGAGTCAGCTTGGAATTGCACATATTGCTTCGTATATCCCGGGTGGCAAGCTCGACACGTTCGAACTCGCTCATGCTTTTGGAAAAGATAGTGGTTTTGTAGAAAAGCGTATCGGGGCGCGCTATCTCCCCCAAAAAGGTAAGGACCAGAAGACCTCAGATATTTCGATCGAGGCTTTGGAGAGGCTCTGTTCAGAGACCGGCCTCAAGAAAGATGAAATCGATTGTTTGGTCCTCTGCACCCAGAATCCCGACGGCAGGGGTCTGCCTCATACATCGGCGGTTATTCAGGACAAAGCAGGGTTGCCAACTTCTATCCCGGTTTTTGATATATCCCTCGGCTGTTCAGGCTACATATATGGCATCAAGGTTGTTCAGGGTTTCATGTCGGAAATCGGGGCTGAAAACGGTGTTTTTATTACAGCGGATCCCTATTCCAAAATAATTGATCCCGAAGATGGGGACACGCGAATGCTCTTTGGTGACGCTGCAACAGCTACGCTCGTTTCCCGTGAGTCAGCAGTTTTGACGGTAGGAAGCTGTATTTTTGGTACTGATGGCTCCGGTTCCGAGTATCTGCAGAATAAAGATGATCGTCTCTATATGAACGGGAGACAGATTTTCAACTTTGCAGCGACCAGAGTTCCAGCCCAGGTCACAGAGTTGCTTAAACAGGAAAAATTATCCATGGCCGATATAGATGTGGTGATTTTTCACCAGGGCAGCAAATATATCGTGGAAACGCTTGCCGTCGTCTGCAGGTGCCCGATTCAAAACTAGCCTTGGACATCAGGGAAACCGGTAATACGATCTCTTCTTCTATTCCTTTACTGCTGAAAAACTATCTTGATAGAAGTGATGTTAAAACTATTTTGGCATCAGGTTTTGGTGTCGGCTTGTCATGGGCTTCGGCGCTGCTTTACAGAACACGGCCAGTAGATTCACAATTATTGATATTTGAGCTTTAAAATGCTGTTATTAGGAGAGTTCAGACAGGAGATATAAAACCATGAAACTCACCTATGAAGATGTATTGGAGATTATAATTGAGGCAAATACTCAAATAAATGTGGAAGGGATAAATGCAAAAGCTGAATTTGCGTGATCTCGGCGCTGATTCACTGGATTTGATGACAATCCTGTTGTCTGTACAGGAAAAAGTTGGTGTTGAAATACCGGACGCCGAGTTGGACAATTTGCTATCAATAGATTCAATTTGTAGCTACATGAACAAAGAAGTTTGATTTTTATAGAGTATTAATGATTGATAATAAAAAAAAATTAAGAATTCTTCATGCGCCAGTAAATATTGCAGGAATCGGTTGGTATTTGTGTCGTACCAACGATCCATGGGGTATAAGTCAGATTTTCTAGTTTTCAGTGAGAATCAATTTTTTCAAGAATATGATTATTGCTTGCATTTAAATAAAATACAGAATCTTAGAAAGAGAAAAGTGATATTATGGAAGAATTTTATTAAATGTCTTTTTAAATACGATGTCTTCCATTTTTACTTTGGCCAAACACTGTTACCTGATAACACTGATCTTCGAATTTTGTCTTTCTTTAAAAAAGTTATTGTAATGACTTGTTGCGGCAGTGACTATAGATTAATGGAAGTAGAAAGAAAAAGGAATCCATATATTGATATATTTTTAGCTGAAAATGATATAAATAACGCTTATTTAAAGGATCAAAGAACAAAGGAAATATTACAAGTATCAGGCGCGCTGGATTCAATGCTTTTTTGCGCCTCGAAATGGATATGAACATGTTGCGACGGTCGTCAATCCGAAACAGATAAACACTGACTTATGGATACATAATCTGGCATGCGACTCTGACAATTGTATAGAACCGGAACTTGTCAATACACGCGATGTTCCGCAAATAGTCCATTTACCTACCAAAAAAAATGTCAAGGGTTCAGAGTATATCCTTAAAGCTATAAATGATTTGAAAAACAAGGGTGTTGAATTCAATTACAGAGAGATAACCGGCATTACTCATGAAGAGGCACTCAGCATAATTCAGAGAATCGGATATTGTGGTTGATCAAATGTTACTTGGGGGAATCGGTTCAATTGTCTTTGAGTCAATGAGTTTGGGTAAACCTGTGGTTAGCTATGTAATTGATAAAGTGAAGGAAGAATTTTATCCAGACTGTCCAGTTTTTAATGCTAATGTGGATAATTTGGCTCAACGTCTAGAAGAATTAATTATCAATAAGAATTTGCGAATTTCACTAGGAGTTAAAGGGGTTAAATTTGTCAGGGATAATTTGGATAAACACAAGATAAATGCTGCACTAATAAGGCTTTATTACGGGCTATATAACTGCTAAGGTGTACTAGGTTTAATCGTATTTCAGGTAAACTTGTTTTCGGTGATTTATGAAATCAATCTTCCCGTGATAATCTTTGGTGCCTCTTATTAATAAGCCGTTGTTAGAAATAATTCTCATTGAGATCCGCATTTTAAACACTACTAATATTTGGAATTTTAAGTGGTACAAGTAAGTTTCATCATCGCTGCCTTTAATGAAGAACGGCATATAGAAAAAGCTGTTCTCTCTTGCCTGGATCAAACATACCAGAATATCGAGGTGGTTGTTGTTGATGACGGTTCAGACGATTCGACGTGGGCTGTGTTGCAATCACTGAAAAATAAGTTTGGTGAGAATTTAGTAATTGATCAGTTTACTAGGAACAGAGGGAAAATTGCAGCATTCAACCAGGCTTTTAAGCTGAGTTCTGGTGAATTTATCGCAATATTAGGTGCGGACGATATATCGGTTCCTGACCGGGTCGAATTCAGCCTCAACCAAATTGGCAGTTATGATCTCTTATGCGGTGATTTAAGCAAATTTGACGATTCAACTGGCCAGGTCTTAAGTGAAAGTATGATGGAGGAAAATCTGGGCATCAAATCTGACAAAGAGTTTGACTTCAACACCCTACTCGAACAGCCTATGGTATTTGGAGGAACAATTTTTGCCCAAAAACAAGCCCTGAACAATGTTTTCCCAATTGATGAGAACATAGACCATGAAGACTGGTGGATTCCTCTATGTCTGTCAGCCCATAAAAATATTCGTTATTGCCATAAAGTTCTTTGTAGATATAGGGTCCATGCCAATCAGAGCACGGTCTTAGAAAATAGATTCAGCAGTTATTCAACCTGGCGTGCTTTTCGAGTCAGAGAGATTCCTTATTATGAAAAGATACTCAGACATTTGATCTCGATGACAGGTTAAAGGCGAATAATTCTAAACAGAATTAATCGAGAAAAGCTTGCGGATAAGAGAATGTTTGTAAGGTTGAAGGCATTTTTTTCCCTGGAGAGAAAAAAGATTCTTGATGTGGCTATGATTCTTCACCCTTTCTTATGTTACTGGTGGATGAAAAGAAAATTGTTATAGCGGCTGTTTTACCTATCTTTTCGAATAAAGAAACGAATTTTATAACCGAAAGGCCCACACCTATGCAAATAAAACATAAAGCCTGGGCCATAGGACTCGGGCGAACAGGAACCACCAGTTTTTGTGACGCGCTTAAAATTCTCGGCTACCGGAACGTGGTGCACAACCCGGTATTCGAAGAGTTGAAGAATCTCGATGGCGCCTCTGATAACGGCTGTACGATTTTTTATAAATATCTGGACATTAAATTTCCAGGTTCAAAATTTGTGCTTTTAACCCGCGAGTTGAAATCATGGCTCGATTCGGCTGAGTACATGCACGGCCCGGTGGATATGTCCAGCGATCTGGCGATCATGCGCAGGATGTTGATTTATGGAACAATCGAGTTTGACCGTGAAACATTCACTCAAGTCTATCATCGTCACCACGAAGAGGTAAGAGAGTATTTCAGGCAGCGGCCGGATGATCTTCTCGAGATGGATATAACCGCAGGTGAGGGATGGGAAAAGTTGTGCCCGTTTCTGGGACTTCCCATACCTGAAGAACCATTTCCTTTTCGCAATAAACGAATTGACGGTGTTCAGTCCGGCTCCGGTAAAATCGCAAAAAAAGTTGCATTGGTGAAACATTCACTGAAGGGAAGGATTAAATCAGATCGAAAATCAATCTTTAATATGAATTTATCTGCAATTCTTATCTGAAAAAAATTTGCTAGGTGAAGTTCCTTTCTATTATCGGACTGAGACTTCTTGAAAACGCAGCAATTCTTCCCCTTCAGAAATATGCATGTGATGAATGTCGTATGCTTCCCTGTTAAAGGTTGTCTCTGATGCGTATCGCCTTCGTATATCTTCCCGGTCGTCTCTCGAAGTTGAACGGAGTCAAGAGCCGGTAAGGTCCCGACCGATTTTTTCTATGGGGCCATCGAGATGGAGAAACGCGGGCATGAGATCGGTTACTTCGAGTTATCAGAGCAGCAGCGCACCAATGCAATCCAGCTCGCACTGAGATATGGGGTAAGAACAAAGCATCTGCCGATAAAAACCTATTCCGAGAGCATCGATGCCGCCTGGCATATGCGCTCCGAACTCGGACGTTTCGACGTTGTCGTGGCAACCACCAACGCAAGTGCATTTTCCCTGGGGATATGGAAAAAGCTTCGCTGTTTTACTCCGCCCATCGTTGGCTATCATCTGCGGTTTGTTGAATTACCCCCTCAACAGGCCACGGATTGCCATGACCAGAGGGTTGCTGCAGCAGATGCACTCCCACCTTTTTGGAAAGGGTGAATTGGAGCCGATTAAACAGGCATATGGTGTTCAAGATGACTTGTCTGGAAGTAAATTGTTTCGGTGTGGATCTTAGCCTTCTGGACCCGGGGTGACAACTCGGACAGGGAAGATTATATCCTGAGCATCGGCAATGATTCCAGGAGGGACTATCTGACCCTGCTGGAGGCAGCAAAGCAAACTGATCGTAAATATGTCATTATCACAAAACGGGAAATACCCGAACCGGTGCCGCCCAATGTGGAAGTCATTCGCGGGGCCTGGGACTCGCATGAGCTCGATGACAGTGCGCTTCGAGAATTATACAGAAAAGCCTTCTGCGTGGTTGTGCCATTGAAGCCGGGGGTCCAGCCTTCCGGGCAAAGTGTAGCACTGCAGGCCATGGCTTGCGGTGCGCCGGTAGTTCTGACAAGGACAGAAGGTTTATGGGAGGAGGAATTTCTGGCTCACCGCCAAAATGTCATGCTGATTCCCCCGGACTCCGCTGTTGCATTGACGGAAGCTCTGAATAACCTTGAGCAGGACCGTTTGTTGTGGAACCAACTGTCTGCCAATGGACGTTTGTATGTCGAAGAGCACGGCTCAATCAAACAGTTTTCCAGGCGTCTCGAAGACAGCTGCCAAAGGGTTTTAAATTGAGCTCAGAAAGGAAATAGCCATGAGTAAAATGGAGCATGACGCCTCTGTTGCCGTTCTGCGTCAGCAGATGTCCACCTTTGCCAAGCCCTGGTTCAGGAGTTGTTCCGAGGTATTGGAAAAGGAAAACATACATGGCCTCGACTGCCTCGACCTCGGCAGCGGCAATGGCGAATTTTCACAGGTTTTGAAAGAGAAATTTGCCATGAACGTCACCTGTGGCGATTACATACCACTGCATCTCGAACAGGCCGAAGCACTCGGTTTTGAGGCGCTGAACGTTAACCTGGAAGATGATGCTGAAAGGGTTGATGAGATAGCTGAAAAAAACAGAGAACGTTTTGATATCGTTGTTAATCTGGCAACGATAGAGCATGTGTTCGACTCAGATAATCTGATGCGTTTCGCCCATAAAGTCTTACGCCCAGACGGTCTCTTTCTCATCAATACACCAAATATCAGCTTCTGGGCCTACAGGCTATACTCAAGTTTAAGCGGAAACCGTCCCTATGGAGAAAGCCACCATATCCGCTTCTGGGATTTTCGTTTTCTAAGGACAAATTTGTTTTTTAACGGGTTTGAAGTCATCGGCAATCACCAGAAGTTTTATTCCCTGCCTGAGGAAATCCTGCTTCGGGCATTTAAAAACAACAGCTTTCTGGCAAAGTGGGTTGCCAAGTTGTTTTATGCCTGCTTTTTCCTCCAGCACGTACCATTTTTCCGATCAATGGCGACCGACGAACTAACGGTCCTCTGCCGAAAAGAAGATGTTCCGCCAATCGGTTTTGATTACTTGAAGCTCAAACAAAATCTTGAGTCGGTCGGCAATGATGCATTGAAAGAGCAGATCTGCCGGCGCATGAAAGAGGCTCAACGGCGTGGATGGCTTAAAGAGCACCTTTATATGTCAAAACTGATCGATGAATACAATTCGTAAAATTATCGATTGGTTCAGGCCGTACCTGGGGGTCGCGCTCTATGATTTGCCTGTTGTCGTCCTGCCGGCCATGCGGCCATCAAAACCGGAAGCAGGGGTCTACCCGTGGGCCCGAATCAGGAACAGGGGGGAGAGACTTATCTATTCCAGCCGGGTAAAAGGGGTAAAGTGTGACTGGAAAAACGGGTCAGATCTTTATGTGACCAGACTCGTACCGGGTTGTGGACGTATGCTCTACAGCAGAGCGCTTCATGATTTTCCAATCAGGTTCAGCCGAGTACCTGAAAATTCAGAGCTGAAACAGCCGCAGATAAGTTTTGTCATCGGTCACCGGGGTATGGATAGATTGGCTGGTTTGCTGGCAGTGCTGGAGTCTATAGCCGGTCAGAAAGATTGCAGCATTGAATGCATCGTCGTGGAGCATGACCGTGAGGCGCGGCTGAAAGACGTGCTGCCTTCCTGGATTCAATACATTCATATTCCTGCCGGGGAAGAGGACAAAGGTTTTTCGAAGAGCAAAACGTTCAATGCGGGTGCCAAAGCCGCCAGCTCGGAGGTCTTGATACTCCATGACGGTGATATGCTGGTTCCTCAGGACTATGCAAGTGAGGTGCTGCACTGGCATAAAGAAGGCTATGAGTTCAGCAGTTTGAAGCGCTTTATCTTCTATTTAAGCGAGGCCAGCAGCCAAACGGTCATAGACCAGCGCTCAGTCGACATCGTTCCTGAAATCGAGGCGATCTCTCAGAATTTACCAGGCGGCGGCAGCTGTGCAATTTCCCGGGCGGCCTACTTCGAAATAGGCGGGTTCGATGAGAGCTTTGCGGGGTGGGGAGGGGAAGATATCGAGTTTCTGGACAGAGCACGAACCTTAAAAAAATTTGACTATGAGTATGTGCCGATAATCCATCTCTGGCACAGGGCTCAGGAGGGCAAGTGGACCTCAAAGGCGCCGGGATTTTCCACCTATAATAAACTGGCGGGCGTTCCGGTTGAGGCAAGAATAAATAAACTACGCGATGCTCTTTCAAGCTGACAATGTCCCTCGCAGATAACCTATTTGGCACCACACTCAAAAGTTGCTCGTCTTGTCAATGACGCCTTGGTGAGTGTCTGCAACCGCTGGTTGTTTCCTCAGGGAATTGCCGGTAATTTTTTGGATCATGGTGAATCTGTCGAGCTGCTCCAGACGAGAATGTAGATCCGTTATCCGCTGGGGGGACGGAGAAAGCCTTATTCTGCAGGGTGGAGATATTTATTTCCAGCCGTTTTCTTTGCAGTTGAGAGCGCGTTTACTGGAAATAATCAGGAACTATACAGAACAATGCGGCTATTATCTGGCGGTACCAACCGTTTACCTGACCGCGTCTTCAACAAAATTAGAGAATACCAGAAGGGGTAACTCAAACGATTTTGCGATCTGGAGGACGGGCCGGTTCGTTCACTACCGGTATTTCTCGAAAAACATTCGCTATCTCGATGCTTTTTTGTTCAAAGGCGCCACCGAAGGGCAACTCAAAGAGCTCATCGGGATGCTGTCGATCTACTCCACTTTTGTGGTAGTATCTTCAGAAGCTGATTCCGTGCATGCATTTTTCACAAAAAACATGAAAGATGTCCGTATGGTGCACGTTCCAATACCTGCTAAAAATGCGTTCGAATCGTACGGTGAAATCCTGAGCACCATACAAAAAGAGCTCGATGGGCTGTCAGGGGTGAGTCAGGAAGAAATTCTGATTCTGCTGTCTGCGGGGCCATGTGCAAAAGTGCTGGTCTATGATCTGACACGCCGCGGATATATCGCTTTTGATGTGGGCAAGCTGTTCAGCTGCTGGACATGATTTTTCAGGAATATGGTAATCAACCATATTTATAATGACACAAGGTCTGCTTTGAGGCCAGGCTGGCCGAATCTGAATTGCTTGAAACTGAACGGTAAAAGGTACCCTGCAAAAAATAATTTTTCAGGGCAGCCTGAGATGAACCTTAGGTAGCCGCTGATATGTCTGCCATTATGTCATATGGGAGTGTCAAATTATTCTGGTTCTCGATGAATAAATTTCGGGGAGGAAAGCCAGAGAATTTTGGAGATATTTTATCCAGATATATCGTCGAAAAAGTTTCCGGAAGAAGGGTTGTCTATCAAAATCCGCGTGAAGTCAATCGGCTCATGAGAAGATTTTCGACAACATATTTTGCCATTGGCAGTATTTTGCAGTTTGCGACGGATCACTGCACGATCTGGGGTTCCGGCCTGATAGATGCCACCTCCGAGGTTCCCATCAAAGCTGCATACGCTGCAGTGCGTGGACCGGAGACTGCAAGAAATTTGCGGGAGAGAGGTTGCTCTGTACCGGAGGTCTATGGGGATCCCGGTTTGCTGACCTCGAAATATTTTCCACTGGAGGTTGCCAAGCAGAGTCCGCTGGGAATTATACCTCACTATGCTGAAATCGAAGATTTTAAATCTTTTGCTGAAACTTCAGGTGTATCAAGCGAAATAAAAATCATAGATCTTCGCGACGATGTTATCTCAGTCATCGAAGAGATCCTCTCCTGCGAGCTGATATTGTCCAGTTCACTGCATGGGTTGATCGTTCCGATGTCTTTTGGGATTCCAGCGTATCGATGGCGTTTTTCAAATAAAATTTCCGGCGATGGAATCAAATACATCGATTATTTCAAATCAGTGGGTATTGATCCCTATGAGCCGCTGGTTTTTGATCCCGCAGATTTTGATGAATCGTCAATCATCGAGAGGATAAGAAGCGAGAGCAGGGTGACTTCGATCCGGGACGATGTTTCCCTGATACAGGACCGACTCGTTTCCGCCAATCCATTTTAAACTGACTGCTTTGATTTCTGCGAAATGCCACCCCATAAACGCTGTCCGTGATTCGGTGTATCACAGGCACCCTTATTTCGACTTTAGCACGTCGGTTCACCACAGGTATGAGTAACATTGTCGGCATCGTCCTGGTGAAAAATGAGGACTTGTATATTGAGCAGGTCCTTATCAACATTCACCGTTTCTGCGATAAGATCATCGTCGCCGATCATCTCTCATCCGACGCTACAGCGGATAAAGTTCACCGACTTTGCAACAAAATCGGCAATATCAACTATCATCGGATAAAAAATCCGGGTGAGTCACATGAGTTGGTTGCCGGTTATGCAGACAGCAAAACCTGGGTTTTTGCGGTGGATGGAGATGAGCTTTACGATTCCGCCGGACTGGCCACCCTGCGGGAGAAGATTTTTGCCGGAGATTTCGATAACTGGTGGATGCTTCTGGGAAATGTGCTTCACTGCATTGAATTCAATCAAAAAGAAGGGTATGCACAGGGCTATCTCACACCCCCGTGCCGGAGTATGACGAAGCTCTACAACTTTTCAAAAATCAGCCAGTGGAGAGGACCATGTCCGGAGCGGCTTCATGGCGGGGATATTTCTTTCAAGGGCGACTATTCGATGGCAAGTCGTTTGCTGCTGTACGAGAAGATGGAATGGGAGACTTCTTTTTTCCGCTGTTTACATTTCTGTTTCATGGCACGAAGCAGTAAAGACGCTGACACGGCTGGACAAACCTTTCTAAGAAAGAACATATCTGATATAAACGCTGAAAGTATATACAGGAAATTTCTTAATATTTTCCCCTTTCGATTCGGCAGGCGCAAAGACTCGCATTACAAACGTGAGAAGTATATGCGGGGGCCGCTCGTTAAAAAAGCGACAGAACCTTTTTTTCTGATGCCGGCTGAGGTAGGACAGGGAAAATAGTCATGGAAGCAGTTAAACCAGGTGATACAGATCACCTTCAAACCAGGATTAGTTACGGACAAAGGTTGCAGCACATGTCGATAATTAAAGAACAAGTGGCTGAGGAAAAACTCAAAGAGTTTTTTAGTGATACCTACTGGTACCATACCTTCGATATTGGCAACGGCGTGGTGACCGATGGGATGTACGATCTGCGGCCGGTCATGGGGAGCCATGGCTTTCCCGGGACACTCAAAGGCAAAAGCGTGCTCGATGTCGGAACCAGCGATGGCTTCTACGCCTTTGAACTGGAAAAGAGAGGGGCGGAAAGCGTGCTCGCCGTCGATACGAATGCCTATGACGGGACCCTTCCTTTCGATCCTTCGCCGGCAATGAGGGATATTTTTCTGGAAAAACACTCCAGAGAGATGAAGGAGTACGAAAAATATCAGGAAATATTCTCGCTGCTCGGACTCAAGGGCGCAAACAAGCTTGTGGTCCTGGCCGACTATTGGGACTCGATCGTCAGATTTCAGCAATGCTCCGTCTATGAGTTGGAAGAGCTGGGGATGCAGTTCGATTTTGTCTTTTGCGGCGCCCTTATCGAACACTTGAAGAGTCCATTGCACGCGATAGAGCAGCTTCGTGGCGGTTACCCGGGAAACATGCGTAATCAGCCTGTCCAGTGCCCTTCCATTGTCGCGCAAAGGGCCCTCCTCGCTGCAGCAGAAAATAGCCAATGTATTGACCCGGATGCTTGGAGTGGAGCGGGAAATGTCGGTAAATGAGAGAGACCTGGCATTGCACTATGTTGGTAATGTGTCCGGAGGTTCATTTTTCCAGATTCATCCCGCGACTTTCAAGGAAATGCTGCTCGCCTCCGGCTTCAAGCGCGTTGAGATCGCAGGTGATTATCAACTGCCCAACAAGCGTTACAACCTTTCCATAAATAACGTGGTTTTTCACTGCCACGTGTGAGCAGGGCCCAATGAAAACTATTGACTATCCTGTTCCGGTCTATCTGTTTGGCGGAGAAGGCACGGGCTGGGCCCTCGATGCCGACGTGGAAACCACCGGCAAAGCCTGCTGGCCCTGCCGGAACTTGTTCGGCTATCGTCCCTGGATGAGGCGGAGGTCGTTCATTCCGTCTGGGAGTATCCGCTTCTGCACATGAGCCCGGAGCTGCTTGATGGCAAGCGGATAATCTGTCATATCTGCAATGATCTCATGCGCACCTATGAGGATCCGTGCATGGTGAGCGCAGGGGAAACGCTGGGTCTGTGGATTGCGATTTCCCGAATAGCAGAAAAGGAAATAAGCCGTCTTGGGTTTAAAGCCGATTACGTGCCATACTCCGTCGACACCTCGATTTTCACTGAAACTATTCCGGACGAGACAATCACCGCTCTGCGGGCACAATACGGTATTCCCGAAAATGTATTTCTGATCAGTAGTTTTATGCGTGATTCGAGCGGATCAGATTTACAAAAGCCCAAGGAACAGAAGGGAGTTGAGCTGTTCGTTGCTGTCGTCAAGGAGCTGAGCAGAAGGGGGCACCCGGTACATATTCTGCTGGCAGGACCGAGAAGGCACTGGCTGATGCGTCAACTGCGCCGTCATGCCCTGCCGTTTACGTATGTCGGGAAAGAAGTGGAGAAAGATGACAATGACATCAACATACTTACCCCGGAAAAGGTAAATCAGCTCTACCACCTTTCTGATCTGCATCTTGTAACCAGTCGCTGGGAAGGTGGACCGCGTGCAGCTCTTGAAGCGGCAGCAACGAAAACCCCGATTCTCTGCACGCCAGTCGGAATGGCTCCTGACATCCTGGAAAAAGGGTGCCTGATAAGCGCTGTGGATGATGCCGTTGCCAAAATAGAGCAGTCGATAGCGCATGGCAGAAACGATGCAGAGCTGTCCGCGCATTATAATCGTATCAGGGAAAATCATACACCGGCAGCTAATATTGAGCGTTTCAGAAAAATTTATGAAAACCTGCACGAGGTTCCCCGCTTCAGGAAAAGCAGCATAATCTGGCGCAGAAAACAACAGGTTCATGTGCCCATTGAGAGGAAAGAACCGCTGACACGGAGAATAGCAAATCTTGTCTCATCAACGGTGAAGAGAAAGAAGAAGGGGAGGATGAAAATCAGTTTATGGCACGAATACCACAAACCTCCGTATGGCGGCGGCAATCAGTTCATGATGGCGTTGAAAGCCGGTCTCGAGCGGCACGGAGTCAACACAGCCATCAATAAATTTGACTCGTCCGTCGATGTTCATATCTGTAATTCTGCCTGGTTCGATATAGAGCGTTTTCAGGCCCAGTCGGAGACCAGACCGGTCAGGATGATTCATCGGATTGATGGGCCGGTTACCCTTTACAGGGGCGAGGGGACGAGTGAGGATGACAGAATTTTCGAACTGAACAGACGTTTTGCCTCTGCAACGGTGTTTCAATCTGCATTCAGCTTTTTTGAGAGCTGCACCTTAGGCTACCGGGCTGTTTCCCCGATCGTCATACACAATTCAGTTGATGGCAGGATATTTAACGCAGAGGGAAGGCGGCAGTTTCAGAACAATGGAAAGCTGAGACTGATCTCAACGGCATGGTCCGATAACCCGAGGAAGGGTGGGCCCTTTTATAAATGGTTGGATCAGAACCTTGATTTTAACCGGTTTGACTACACATTCGTGGGCCGGGTGCAGCAGCGGTTTGAAAACATTGCCCACATAGAACCCCAGGAATCTGAATCTCTGGCCGCAATACTCCGCGATCATGATCTCTACATAGCCGCGAGCCACCATGAACCCTGTTCCAATGCGCTGCTGGAAGCTCTTGCCTGCGGACTTCCTGCTTTGTACCGAAATGATGGAGGCAACAAAGAGCTTGTCGGCTTCGCAGGCTTGCCTTTTGAGGATGAATCAGACTGTATCGGGCAATTGGAGCGGATCGCAGATAGCTATAGATCTTTTCAATCCACCATTTACATCAAATCCATAGATGAAATTGCAAGTAAGTATCTCGAGTTGGCGGAAAAAATAGTCCAGGATCATGGTGCCTGACCTTGATTGACCTGAGTTACTTCAGAAATGAGGCAGCTCTTTTGTATGAACTTTCTTGACCACATAAATCTTGGACGGATCTGGTGTACTACCTACTGGGCTGAAAGAAAGCGCTGGCAGCCACGTTCGCTCGATGGTCCTCAGCAGCCGCGCATCTATTTCGGGCACGAATCCATTCCGTCACCCGATGCCCATGCTTTTGGCGGAATGGTGAAGCTTCAGGATTTGCAGGAAGCATTTCCAAACCGGAAAGAGCAGCCCAATATCTTGTATCTCGTAAGCAGCGCCCTTCCTTATTTTCCAGAACGCATGGCCTTGTTTGCCAAAGAGGCTGGGGCGAAGCTGATCGTCAATCAGAATGGTGTGGCCTATCCCGGCTGGTATGGAAAAGGCTGGGAGAAGGCCAATGCCTCGATGAAGCAGCTGCTTCACACGGCCGATCATGTTTTCTACCAGAGTGGATTTTGCAGGGAATCTGCCGACAAGTTTCTGGGAAGACCGCGATCCGGGCAACATGAGATACTGCACAACCCCGTGGACACTTCCTTTTTTAAACCTTCAGGTGCTCATCGTTCAGTAGACGCTCCCGTTGTAATTCTTCTGGCGGGCAGTCACTGGTCGCCTTACAGAGTGAGAGTGGCGCTGGAAACTTTAGAAAAAGCACGGAGGAAAAACGATAGGATTTGTCTGCAGATTGCCGGCAGATTTTGCTGGCTCAGCAATGAACAGGATGCCCGCGACGAAATTATCGAATATGCCAGAGAGCTTGGGGTGTCTGATCATGTCAATATTTCCGGTCCATATACACAGAAGCAGGCACCGGAATTGTTGAACCGGTGCTCCATTCTTCTGCACACAAAGTATAACGACCCTTGTCCCCGCCTGGTCGTGGAAGCGATGGCTTGCGGCCTGCCTGTTGTCTTTTCCGCAACCGGAGGCGTTCCGGAACTGGTTGGAGAAGAGGCCGGTGTCGGTGTTCCGGGACCTCTGGACTGGGAAAAAGACCACCCTCCTGACAGCGCTGAGCTGGCGGCAGCAGTTGATCAGGTAGTGGCAGACTGGAGCAGTTATTCTGAAGCGGCACGGTCTCGCGCTGTTCAAAATTTCGATGTCGCCTCCTGGCTCAATAGACATCGTCAAGTCTTCCAGCAGGTGCTGGGCCAGGCTCAGATGATTCTTTAGGGTGCCTTTAACAATTTCGATTCAACAGAGCTTGTGAGAGGGGGCGCTCCGGTCCTGCCAGGATAAAAAGACAAGGCATGTAGAATAAGGAGAAATTGTTTAACATCAGAGCAGCCGGAGAATCTGATAAATATCTGGCACCTCTGCCGGTTGGGCGGTATATAATCCGATCCATCCAGAAGTAGTTTGAGTAAAATTAAATCATCAATATTATATTATATTTATTGTCGCCTCAGTAAGCTCCACTGTATATGAACAGAAAATCCGCACTAGATAAGGTTCGTGAAAAACGCTTGATTTTCACGGTGACAACGGGCCGAAGCGGGACGGCCTATCTTTCGAGCATATTTGGTTATGCACGAAATGCGCATAGTTACCACGAACCTGCTCCGGAATATGTGCAAGTGCTCAGAGAAGCACAAACCGAGCCGAGCTGTGCCCACCGTTTTATCGTTGACGAAAAAATCCCGGCAATCGCCGGTGATAGCGCACATATTTATATAGAAACCAGCCATTTGGTGTGTAAGGGATTTCTGGAATCATGGCTGGACCTGGGTATTGTTCCCGACCTGATTATTCACCGCCGGTCTGCTCGGGATGTGTCCCTGAGTCTTCTCAAAATGGGAACGATACCGGGGCGCACTGATAAAGGGCTGAAGTTCTACCTGTCTCCTGCAGATCCGAATGTGCTTGGACTTGCTGGCTGGGAGAGCCTCCACGATTATCAGCTTTGTTTCTGGTACTGTCTTGAGATCGAAAAGAGAGCCCAACGTTATAAACGGCTTTTTCATCAGCACGGAGCCCGGATAGCTGAGACAACACTGGCAGAGTTAAAGACGTTCGCCGGTCTTGAGAAATGTTTTTCAGATCTTGCACTGCAGGCAAAGGTTCCTGCCTGGCTGACCCGGCTCCGGTTTTTGAGGGGCAGCGGTGTAAAGGTAAATCAGTCGAAAGAAACGAAAAAAGACGTAATTGTTCCCGACAATCTCTCTGAGTTGGAGCAAGAGGTAATAGATAAAATCGATGACCCGGATGTGCAGGAGTGGCTGCCCAAACTGAGTAGTGGAGTCGCATAAAAAACCATGGTGGAATCCCGAGGCATCATATACATCGCTACCGGCAGAACGTTTATTGATGAGGCCCTGATTTCATTGAAATCGGTAAAAAAGCAGATGCCCGATGTGCCGGTTTCGCTCTTTAGTGATGTCGAGGAACTGGTTTCTTCACCCCCTGCCGGGGTGGATTCCGTCATTTTGCTTGAGAATGTTACCCGTTCATGCCGGGATAAAATACGGCCGCTGGCCATTTCTCCTTATGACAGAACAATCTTTCTGGATACGGATACGTTTCTGTGCCGGCCGGTGTATGATCTATTCGAAATGCTCGATCGGTTCGATATCGCTCTGGCACAGGCTCCGGACCGGTATCAGTATAATCTGCCTGATCTGCCGGATTGCTTTACCGAACTGAACTCAGGAGTAATCGCCTTTCGTAAAACCCCGACAGTGGTTGATTTGCTGAAGCGCTGGGAGGAGACGTACAATCGTATGCTGGGTCAAGACGATGATTCATACCGCGACCAGCACTCTTTGCGTGAGGCATTATACCGATCAAAGGTTCATTTTTTTGTTCTGCCGCCGGAGTATAACTTCAGGACTATTTGCCCCAATTTTGCCGGTAAACACTGTTCTGTGAAAATAATTCATGGTCGGCACGCGAACATGGAAAAAGTGGCCTCACGGCTGAACTCCTCGGCAGGTACCCGAGTTTTTCTTACCTCGCCTTTCCGGATATTCGGCTCAGAAATGAATTACTACCAATCGTTTGTCGAAACGGTGGTTAACGCAACATTTCAAAGTTTACCGGCCGGGCTGAGGTCGTGGCTGTCCGGTATCCGTAAACGCCTTACTTCGTAGCGATCTCATTTATGTTCGAAGTCACCGTTTTATTACCGGTATACAACGGGGAAAAATATCTGCTCGAGAGTGTGCAAAGTATTTTGCAGCAGACCTTTTCAGATTTTGAGTTTCTTATAGTCGATGACGGGTCAACAGATCGTTCTGCAGATATTATTGCATCGTTTGGCGACTCCCGGATCCGGGTTCTCAAAAACCCCGAGAGGCTCAAGTTGTCCGGGGCATTGAATCGAGGTATCCAGGAAGCGAAAGGAAAATACATCGCCCGTATGGATGCAGACGATATCGCCATGCCCGGGCGCCTCGAGGGGCAGTTTCGCTTTATGGAGCAGCACCCTGATGTGGGTGTGTGTGGCTCGGCGATAGAGATTTTCGGTCGAAAACAGCAGACTCGAGTTAATCAATATCCGGCAGATGCTGAGGAGATAAAAGCCTATGCGCTGTTTGACTGCCCGTTCTGTCACCCGGCGGTGATGATACGTAAAGATTTGCTCCAGAAACATGGTCTTGAATATGACGGCAGCTATTACCCAACGGAAGATTACGAACTGTGGGCACGGGCAACGTTACTTTTTCAAACTGCCAATATAGATGAAATCCTGTTGCGCTACCGCGTCCATGATGAGTCCATGACTGGATCGGACTGGGATCGAATGGACAGCCAGGCCGCCAGGATTATCGGGGGCCTTCTTGACAGGCTTGCGGTTCGGTATTCAGAGGAAGATCTGCGGTTTCACCGCAATATCGGTCGTGGAAAGAGCTGTCAAATCACCGATATTACTGAATTTGAAAGAGCCGAGAGATGGCTGCAGAAACTGGTCCATGCCAATACCAGAAATCCACTCTACGACATCCAGGCTTTGGACCGGATAGTTTCGCTGGTATGGTATCGTCTGTGCATCAACAACAGTTTCCACGGAATGAAGGTGGTCAGGAAGTATATCGGCAGTGTTCTCGTCCAAAATGATACTATGAAACGTAAACGGGGGGCGACCCTCCTGCTGTCTGCATTTAAACGTAGTGTATTCTCTGTGAATACCCATTAATCATATGTCAAAGCCTGAGATTACGGGTGTAATCTGTACCCATAACCGGGAGCGTTTTCTCGAGCGCTGCATTACCAGTCTTTATAATCAGACGCTGGACCAGAGCAACTATGAAGTGATTGTCGTTGACAATGGGTCAACGGATGGAACAAGAGCAATTTGTGACGAATTTACCCGGTATTCGAATTTCAGGTATGTCCATGAACCGATACTGGGGCTTTCCAGCGCCCGGAACTGCGGTTGGAAAAATGCATCAGGCACTTATGTCGGTTACCTGGATGACGATGCCTGGGCGGACCAGACCTGGTTTGAAAAAGCCTTATGGAGTTTTAACCACGCAAAACCAGAACCTGACTGGGTTGGCGGCCCCATCGAGCTTGAATGGGAAGTAACGTCGCCTGAATGGATTACCAGGGAATATTGGGTTACCCTGGGCTATGTAGACTGGGGCAGCGATCCGCGCTTTCTGTCAGGACCTGCTGAGCGCCTTGGTGGTGGAAACAGCTTTTTTCCACGTCATCTGCTGGAAGAAATGGAGGGCTTTGATACCCGTCTCGGGCGAAAAAAGAATCTTCTGCTTTCTGGTGAAGAAACACAACTGCAGCACCGATTACAGGCCCGTGGCGGAAAATTGTTTTATCATCCGGGTATTAAGATTTTCCATTTCGTGGCGAAGGAACGTACGGAACCATCATTTTTTTATCGCAGGTATTATTGGGGCGGCGTAACCGATTATATTATGTCAAGAACCTTACAGGGTGTTTCTTTTGAGCATATTGCCCAGTCCGGCCAGCCTGGCTCCAAGATGTCCAGAGCGCTGGCAAACGGGTTTAATTCGCTCGGTTTATCTCGAGCAGAGAGTAAAACATTTCAGGGCCGAATCTATATATCATATGTTCTTGGGCAACTGGCGGCAATGCTCAAATATGGTTGGCGATCGCAGTAATCCAGAGCAGATGCAACCTTGTAGAAACGATGAAGTGGCGTTGAGCGGAACGAGCGGGAGCTATCATGGTGTTGATATGCCGCTGCTGTCGGTCATGCTGCCGACGTACCGGCGACCTGATGCTCTTGCACGCACCCTGGCCGGTCTGGAACGTCAGTCGATTGCTGCCGATTCTTTCGATATCGTGGTCGTTGACGACGGGTCCCGGGACGGGACGGCGGAATATCTGCAGCAGTTTGCGGCTCGGACCAGGAGCCGGTTCAGCTATCTTGTTCTAAAGAAAAACGGGGGACCGGCTCGAGCCAGAAATTTCGGCCTTGCCCATACCAGGGGAAGTGCTGTGCTCATTTTGGGGGATGACATCGAGCCTGATACCGACCTGGTGCGCAGCCATTTTCAGTTTCATGAAAACAATCCGGATAGTGAGGATGCACTGCTCGGACATGTTTCTTTTCCGGATGTCCCGGAACCGAGCGAATTCATGCGCTGGCTCGAAAAAGGCGGCAGTAAATATTTTTTCGATTATCAGAGCCTGACTCCCGGGCAGCGGGCAGGACCATTGTATTTTTATACCTGCAACGTATCTGTAAAGATGGCTCTGCTCGACAAAAGCGGTTGGTTTGACGAGTCTTTTCCCTATGCTTCACACGAGGATCTGGAACTGGGATATCGGCTGATCGAGCAGGGCATGCGGATGATCTATGAGCCGCAGGCTTCAGGCCTTCATTTCCATACACTCACTGTCGGAGGCATAGCCAGAAGAATTTATCTGATGGGATATTCTGCCGCACTGTTCTGGCGGAAAGTCACCGAACGGGGGGGCAGAGCAAAGCAATTGTTGCGAAATCTCATCACGATGACCGTTTCATCACCTCCAGCAGTAGCTATGTGGAGACAACTGGCGCAAAAAGAATTCCACGAGCACAAGAAATATCCGCTGCACTGGCATGTTCTGCTTTTTTTAAGCTTTTTTATCGGGTTATCAGACTCGAAGCGTGGAAGAGATCCACGGCTGTAACTCTTCTCTGATCCCGGCCCTTACAGGTAATAATCACCGGATGGTCTCTGATATCTCCACCTCACCAGAAATCCTGACAGCCAGCCTGGAGCGTCTCTGATGGGCAACGAGTTGCTCAATTTCGGGGGAGTTATAGCCTCCATGCTGCTTCTTATGGTACTGCCTTTCCTACCGACTGCATTCCTGCTGTTCAGAGGGCAGCAGTGGCCCAAAATCCTGTTTGCATCGATGGTTCTGGGCTTCAGTCTGCAAGCGTCCGTCGGAATGCTCTGGTCCCACCTCTCCAGGCTGCACCCGCTGGCGGAATCATCCGTGTTCGCGGCTGTCTGTGTGGTTTTGCTGGGGTGGGCTTATTGGAGTTCACGGAGGCTGAAAGTCGTTATCTGGGATATTGATGCTGAGCCCATGCACTCAGCGTTGATATTAATCTTGCTGCTGGGGTTTCTCGTTCGCTCTATTCACCCTCTGGAGGTTTCCTATCTGGCGCAGTCAGACGCCTACACACATCTCAACTACGTTCGAAATATCATTGACTCCGGCTGGCTTGGGAACCCGGCCTACCCTCCAGGCTATCACTGGATTCTCGCCTTGCCTTCCCTTGTGTTCAATATAGACCCTTACTTCACCGCCCGATATGGAGGGGCTGTTTTCGGTGTCGGACTAGTACTGGGAATATATGTTTTTCTGGAGCAATGTTTTGACCGGCGCAGTGCTGTTTTCGGGAGTTTTTGCGCTGCAGCGTTTCCGGGTATGATTCTGCTGATGAAAACCGGGGTCGGATCTTTCGCCAACCAGTTTGGTCTGCTGCTCCTGCCACCAGTTTTTCTGTTTTACATACTTTTGATAAGGGCTCGTAAGGCCAGCCCGGGTGATCATCTGCTTTTGGCTGCATCGCTGCTTGGCTTGGCCGCAGCGGTGCCGATGATGCTTCTGCACGTCATGTTGATTTTCGGCCTCGAGCGGCTCTTTGGACTCCTCCGTTATCGAAAGGGGTGGTTTACAAAAACATTGAAAGTAGTTGTCCTGCTCCTGCCTGCTCTTCTGTTGTTCATGTTTCATATCTCCCAGATCGGAGGAGGCCAGCGATTCAGAACTGCAGAAATAATGACCGGCTACAGTGAGGAGAAGACATCGACCGTCTCGAAAATCGCCGAGAATGTCGAAAGAAAAATCACTATTCCGAACGTGCAGACCAGTAAGATCACCAGGAGCTTCGTACAGGGGCCCTATTTCAAACTGCTGGACGATTATATGGCGATCAAAAGGCTGGGTTTTGGAAATACGCAGCTCAACTGGCTGGCGGGAACCCTCGCAGTCTGTTTTTTCTTCCTCTTCATCGTCGGCATTATTCGAGCAGAAAAAGCTCACCTGGTGCTCGGACTCTGGGGTCTGCTGACCTGCCTTCAGGCAAGCACCGGAATACTGCAGTTCTCGGCATACCAGCGTGAAGGGTGGAGCCTGCTGGTTGCAACCTGTTGCCTGAGCGGTATCATGGCATCATTTGTGTATCGATACGTGGAGCACCTTCTTCTGATGCGCCTGGCTGTCATTGGGGCTATGGCTGCATCATTTGCCTGGGTTGTGATTCATCCCCCTTCTCACTATCCAATCTGGTCGAGTGCCGAAAATGAGGTAGTCAAATTGATCAGATTTCTTGGAAAAACTCCTTCGATTTCGCCGACAAGCTGTGGGAAGACCGAAGACACGAAGGAGCAGGCGATGTGCGACATCACTGCCATGTTAGACGGAAATCTCGAAACAGTTCTGGTAACCAGGCGCTTCGTTGGATGGGGTAACCAGGGGGAGATCGCCCTGAATGTCCTGCCCCCTGATTCGACATTACCGGTACTGGTGGTTGACCATCAGGCGAGAAACGATCTCTTTCAAGCAGGCAGGCAATATGTGGTGCTTGCAGATAAAAATATTCGGCTGGCAGGGAATCAGAAGGCAAGTGCCTTTGCAATGGTCACGCCTTCCATGGTAGAGCTTACGCTGAAGAGCAGAGAAAAATTGAATAAAATAAACGAGTCCATTGTGCAGAAGGTGGATAATCTCGACAATTCATTTTGGGACGTAACCCGTGTCAAGGTGTCTGATGCGTTATCTGTCTATGTGGTTGTGCCAATTTAAGGATTTTTATATGTATCGCTGATGAGTAGATTGATTGCGATAGTAATTCCCATTTACAACGAAGCTGAGATAATCGGCGACGTCCTGGCGGAAACCCGGAGATCGGGTGATTACACCATGATCGTGGTCGACGACGGCTCTGCTGACGACAGTTTCGTTCAGGCTGCCGTGGGTGGTGCGCTTGTCCTCAGGCATCGGATCAACCGGGGCAAGGGTGCTGCGGTTAAAACCGGCATCATGGCGGCGAACCTGCTGGAATCAGATATTGTGGTAACCATGGATGGGGACGGCCAGCATGACCCCCGGGATATAGAGGCGCTGATCGCTCCCATTCTGGAAAGAGAAGCTGATGTGGTACTTGGCTCGCGGACACTGAACCGTGGTGAGATGCCTAAAATAAAGGTGATTGCCAACTATGTCGGCAATTTTTTCACCTGGCTGTTCTACGGCATCTGGGTGTCCGATTCGCAATCCGGGTTCAGGGCGTATTCAAAATATGCAGCGCTGATCATCGACACCAAAGCCGATAAATATGAGTATGACAGTAAGGTGATCAGGGAAATTAAAGCCAACCGGCTGAGCTTTGTTGAAATACCTGTCCAGACCAGATACACCGATTACTCTCAGGGTAAGCAGCAGAAACAGGGATTTATCAACGGTCTGATCACGCTCTTCAGAATGATTTGGAATTCACTTGTCTAGGTGGAATGAATGATTGAAAATATACATTTATACCAGATAGTTGTCGTGGCGGTCGCCTCGATCATGTTGTTTCAGGGTGTCAAGGAGTTCGTCAAACGTGAAGCCGGGCAGACGGTTCTGAAATTACTCGTGCGGCTCGTTGTCTGGGGCGGAATGGCACTGATCGCACTTTTTCCCGATTTGACCTATTCCTTCTCCCGGATCATAGGAATCGAGGACAACATTACCGCGGTGATCGTTACCGGTTTCGTGTTTGTCTTTCTTTTGATTTTTAAATTACTCTCGGCAATCGAAAAACTTGAGCAGAATGTTTCGGAGCTGACCCGGAGGGATTCGCTTCGAGAGGCCCATGAGCGAATCGAGCAGCTGCGACGAAAGCAGATCGATGGCCGGAAGAGCTGACAGTATTGATTTGAAGGCTGTCTCAAGCCGAAAAAGGTATTAGACTTGGACTATGCCCACCCGGAGGTCCAGAACTCCAAGAGAGGTGGATCATCCTGCCGGGCCTTTTCCCGGCCCTGCCTTATAGATGTACCACCTGTAGTTCTCAAGAAGGTGTACGCCGGCGTCTTTGGATAGATAAGGCGGCTTTCCTTGTAATTTTTCCGCCACCTTATGAGCCTGTGAAAGCAGCCAGTAGTCTGTCTCCGCTTCGACAACCCGGTGCACCTCCAACGCCTCCGGCTGCTCGTGCATCGTCACCAGGTAGTATGGAATTGCCTCACCGTCCGGTTTGTTTGCATAAACCCGGTATTTTCTGCCGTGAAACCGCGGTGAAAAGCGATGAAAATAGGCGATGAGATGCGCTACCAGCTCGGCTTCGGGGTCATTCTTGATGGTCAGAATCTGAACAGGATGTTCCTGGTCATGGAGTGTGGCTATTTCTTCGATCAGCTTCGCCTCCGCCATTCTCAGGCTGTGTTGGGCGACGGTCTGCAGCAGGAAATTATAATAGTTGCTGCCGATAAAATAAACGAGCAGCGGGATCAGTAGCAGGAGCGGCAGAAAAGCGGGTATTCGCCAGTGTTCTTTCGCGGTGCTCAGCATGGCTCTGGCAGAAAAGGCAAGCAGGGTGGCAAACGCTGGAATGAGAATATACCAGTAGCGCAGGACCTGGGCCCATGAGGTGCAGAGTATCAGATAAAGGCTCGCACATTGGCCGAGAAGAAATATGACGAAAAGGAGATGCCCGCTGATTTCTTTTTTAACCAGTCGCGACAGTGTCAAGCCAACCAGGTACGTCAGGAGTATGCTGAAGCCAACGGTAATGAACAACGACGTCTCGACCTGGAACAACTCTCTGAAAAGCCATCTTGCATTATCTGTCAGGAGACCCGGTGTTATCGATGTGCCCCCATAATAGCTGTTGCGCGATGCAGTAATTACGTTGCTAAAAGTATAAATGAAAATAACGATGAGGGGCAGCCCGCCGATAATTCTCCCCCAACTCATTTTTCTCAGCAGTAGACCGTAGTAAAAAATGAGGATCCACAGCATAGGCGCAATATTGATCTCCTTGGACCAGGACAGGCCGAGGTAGGAAAGGTAAAAAACGACATGGATCAATAGAGCCGCGGGGACCTTGATTCCCCTGCCATCCTTGCCATTGAGGCCGATAATATAAGCCATCATCAGGCTGCAGAGACCAAGAAAGAAAACGGTATAAACTTCCTGGGGCCCAAGCCGGGAGGCTGGTGAATTGGGAAAAAACAGCCAGATATAAACCAGGAATGCCAGCGGAACCAACTGGAGGTGGCGGTTGCTCGTCTCAGGCAGCTGAGATGGATCATCGCGGTCGTCGCTGCTAAAATACAGAAAGGCAGCGCTGAAACAGGCGATAGCGCCGAAATGCAGTACCCAGCGGGCCAGGTGATGGAGCCAGGGACTGGCTCCGAAAGCCTTCCAGGTAAGCATATTGTAGAGATCGAAAACAGGCCGGTACCTGCCGTAGCTGAAATCCACAATCTGCTTCTGGAACCAGTTCTGGAAGCGGTCGGCATGATCGAGAAACTCGACGTAATAGCACATGCCGTAGTCGTCAACGAGGGCGAACGGCGTGGTCAGCGAGTAATATAAAACCGGGATAAACAGTAAAAACGGAAGAGCAAAAATGAAGTAACCTGCCCATCCAATCAGACCTGGTGGCTGATGGGGCCGGTAATCGCTTGATCGAGCTGAAAACATGCCGTCAGTATAGATATATGAATTCTGGCTGAGCCCTGTTCTACCTGATTAGCTCAGCTATTTTTGAGCAGGCAGTGCCTGAGTATCATAGCTAGTGCTCAGTGAGGTGATTTCTTCCCGGATCTTCTGAAAGAGATGAGCGGGTTTTTGCACCTGCGCCTGGGAGCCATACTGCAGTATCTTCATCATGATTTCCCGGTCATCATGGACCGGAATTTTAAGCACCATTCCTTCAGGGGCTTCTACCATGGACTGATCTCTGTGCCACACCTGGTTCTTGATCAATTCAGCTGCCGTTCCGGTAAACAGTATTTCCGCGATATAACGCGGCGGCCCCTTGAAAATACCGAATGATCGATCAAGATCAGCCGAGATTGACCGGTCTCTCGAGCATGACTTTTCAGTCGTTTCGGCGTCGATAATCCGTGCCACATGAAAGGTTCGATGCCCGTTTCTCAGTAAACACCAGGCCGACAGGTACCAACGGCCCTGGTAGTTGATCAGTTTGAGCGGTTCAACGGTTCTCCTGGTGCTCTCTTTTGCCGGAGTGCGGTAGGAGATGGCCAGCTGCCGCTTCTTGACGATGGCTTCGATGATGGTGTCGAAAATGTCCGGGTCCGGGTGTTCGACCTCGACCCACTCGCAGTGGATCGAGTCAGTGATGTGGGTGTAGTCCCGGCCGACCATCGAGGAGAGGCGTTTTTCCAGCTGCTTCACTTCGGGCAGGTCGCTGAGGCCGGTTTCCGCGGCAAGGCGGCCGAGCATGCCGAGCAGGAAAATGATGCGCGGACTGTTTTCAAACGGTAGGCTGAAGTCGTTTTCGGTGTAATAGAAGCCGTTGTGCTTCTGGTCGAATTCGAGCGGGGCCAGGAGGCGGTCGCGCAGGTAGGCGAAATCGCGCCGGGCGGTGGGCAGGGAGATCTCGAATTCTTCAATCAGCGTACGTGAATTGGGGTAGCGTTTTTCGGAAAGCTGCTGATGCAGGAAGTAGACACGCTCGAGCAGGCTCATGGAAAATCAGCGCGGGCTGCGACGGTGTTTGACCGGTGGGATTTTCATCTGCTCGCGGTACTTGGCCACCGTTCGGCGGGCGATCTTGATGTCCTGTTCGGCGAGCTTCTTGGCGATGGCGCTGTCGGACAGCGGTTTGTCCTTGTTTTCTTCCTGGACCAGCTGGCGGATGCGGGTCTTGATCGATTCGGCCGCCAGGGCTTCCTTGCCCTCGCGGGGGATCGCCGTGGAGAAAAAGAACTTGAGCTCGTAGATGCCCTGCGGGGTGTGGGTGTACTTGTTGGAGGTGACCCGGCTGATGGTCGATTCGTGCATGCCGATGTCCTCGGCAACGTCGCGCAGGATCAGCGGTTTGAGATAGGCCGGGCCGCGTTCGAAAAAATCGTGCTGGAACTTGAGGATCGACTCCATCACCCTGTAGATCGTGCGCTGGCGCTGGTGCAGCGAGTTGATGAACCACTCGGCGCTCTTCACCTTCTCGGAAATGTATTTTTTCGATTCCCTCTCTTCCTCGGAGTTGCCCGGCCCGAGCATCCGGCGGTAATATTGAGAGACTTTCAGCCGGGGAATGTCATCGTCGTTGAGGCGGATCACGTACTCACCGTCAACCTTCTGCACATAGACGTCGGGAACCACGTAATTGGTGGCTTCCTCGGCATAGGGCAGGCCGGGGTAAGGGGTCAGGTTATCGGTTATGTACTCCACCGCCTCGATTACCTCGGCCCGCTTGCGGCCGGTCAGCCGGGTGAGCAATTTGTAATTTCTGCTTTCCAGCAGGTTGAGATGCTCTGAGACGATCAGCATCGGCAGCGAATCGGTTTTGCCGAGCCGTTCGAGCTGGAGCTGCAGCGACTCTTCGACGGTGCGTGCGCAGATGCCCGGGGGGTCGAGTTCCTGGATTACCTCCAGAACATACTCGGCGTCGTCATCATTGCAGCCGACATTTTTGACGATTTCATCGAGGCTTGTCTCCAGAAACCCATAGCGGTTCAGGTTGCCGATGATGTAGCGGGCGATTTCCCACTCCTGTTCATCGAGCAGATCATGGGCAAGCTGCCACTGCAGATAGGCGGAGAGGCCGGGTTTCTCGGAGATGAAATCAAACTGACTTGGAGCGTCCTCTTGCGGCTTCTCCCGTGAAAACGAAAACTGGGTCTCGTAATAATTGGAATATTCATCCCAGTTGGTTTCCGCCATCGCATCGGATTGTGAAACCGGCTGGGTGACTTCCTTTTCTTTGACGGTGCTGTCCGGTTCGAGGGTGGAGGAGAGACCGTAATCTTTCTCGTCGCCGGCGTTGTCGCCGGCGGCATCAATCTCGAGGGCGGGGTTTTCCTCGATCTCCGCCTGCAGGGCCTGGGTCAGGTCGAGCCGGTTGAGCTGCAGCAGCTTGATGGCCTGGCGCAACTGGGGCGTCATCACCAGTTTCTGGGCCAGCTTCAGTTGTTGTCGTAGTTCAAGCGCCATTTTTATTGTCTCGCGAGTCGATACATACCGCTATCCTGCGTCGCTTTTGGGGTAGGCATATTGGTAATATAGCCTACCCCAAGTCTCCTTGACTAGCGGCACGTCTCAACTCGCTGGATGTCCGACTTGAAAAATATAAAAGAAAAAACATAAATTCTAATGTGTTAAGTGCCTATAATGCTTAGAAGCTACATCGAGAAATTTTCTCCTAAATACATCTTGCGGGCGATCTGGCTCTCGATGATGTCGTTGGCCACCCCGCTCGTTAGAATCGTGCCGTTGTTGACGATATAGGCGAAATCGCAGACTGACAGGGTTTCCCTGACGTTGTGGTCGGAAATAAGCACGCCGAGGCCCCGGTCTTTCAGTCCGTATATGATTTTCTGCAACTCGCCTACCGCCAGCGGGTCGATGCCGGCGAACGGTTCGTCGAGCAGGATGAACTCGGGCCTGGTGGCCAGAGCCCGCATGATCTCGACCCGGCGGCGCTCACCGCCCGACAGGGCGTGGCCGCGATTGTCCCGCAGATATTCGATTTTCAGATCGGCCAGCAGTTCGTCGATGCGGTTGTTTATTTCGTTGGTGGTCAGGCCGAGCGGTTCGAGGACGATGCGGACGTTTTCTTCCACCGTCAGTTTTTTGAAAACTGACGGCTCCTGAGCGAGGTAAGTGATACCTTTCAATGCCCGTTTGTGAATCGGCAGGTTCGTGATGACCTCACCGTTGAGCAGCACATCGCCTTCATTTGGCTTGATAAATCCGACAATCGAGTAAAAGGTGGTCGTTTTTCCGGCCCCGTTGGGACCGAGCAGGCCGACGACCGTACCGGTATCGACCTTGAGGCTGATGCCGTCGACGACCGTTCGGCTGCCGTAGATCTTGACGATATTTCTGGTTTCGAGATGAGCCATCAATACACCGTTGAAGCGTCGTCGACTCTAGTTCTGCATGATGGTCATCTTGACCCGTTTCTTCTTCTCCTGCTTCTCCTCGCCTTCGCCGACTATGGTGGTGGCTCCGCCGACTACCTCGGATCTGCCCTCGTCGATGTAGTAGATTATTTTTTCTCCTGATACCATGTTTTCGTCCTGCCAGGCCTTGGCATCGCCGAGCAGGTGTATTATGCGGTTGCCCGAGAAGTAGATCATTTCGTCCGCAGTTCCGAGCCATTCGTCGGTGCTCAGTTCGACATTACCGACGCAGACCAGCTTTTCGATCTTCTGCTGGGTACTGGCGTTTTCATCTTCGGCCGCTTCATCGTGGTAGTGCACGGTCATCTCATCCGAGAGGATGCGCAGATCTCCCTGCCGGGCGTCGACATTACCGACAAACAGAACCGTGTTCTTTTCCTCGGTCGAAGACATCTGGTCAGCCTCCACGTAGACCGGCGGTTCCTTCTCATCCGCTCCGATCGCAGGCTGGAGAAAACAGAGGGAAGAAAGCAGCAAGGCACCAATAATATTAACTATTTTTATGCGTTTCATGGCGTGCTCCGAAGCAAGCGACTAATCATAATGCAAATTGCGAGCCTGTTATAACGTACCACGCGCCGATTGTAAAGCAAAGCGCTAAAAGGCATTGAAAAATGAGTGCTTTACTAAGATCAGACAAGTCATTACAATCTGACACTTTAGGGTGGTTTGTCGGCTGCCGGTGTCCCGGCGAGTCACGGTTTCTTCTTATAAAACAGGCAACCAATGAAAGAAAATATCGAACGGGCCAAGGTTCTGATCGAGTCGCTTCCCTATATTCAGGAGTTCAGGCACAAGACCGTGGTCGTCAAGTACGGCGGCCATGCGATGGTTGACGAGAACCTGAAGAGACAGTTTGCCCTCGACGTGATCCTGCTCAATCAGATCGGCGTCAACGTGGTGATTATCCACGGCGGCGGGCCCCAGATCAATCAGCTTCTCGACCGCCTCGAGATCAAGCCGAGCTATGTCCAGGGCATGCGGGTTACCGATGGTGAAACCATGAACGTGGTGGAAATGGTTCTGGTCGGCCGGGTGAACAAGGAGATAGTCGGCCTCATCAACCACAGCGGCGGTCGGGCGGTTGGTCTTTCAGGCCGTGACGGGGACCTGGTCTGTGCCCGGAAGATGCAGGTCAATAGCGGATCCAATAATGAAGTGCTGGACCCCGCCCCGCCGGAGCTTATCGATCTTGGCCGCGTCGGCGAGGTAACCCAGATCAACGCCGAAGTCCTGGAAACCTTGAAGCAGGAAGACTTCATCCCGGTCATCGCCCCGGTCGGTGTCGGCGAGGACGGTCAGGCGCTCAATATCAACGCCGACCTGGTGGCGGGGGCCATTGGCGGAGCCCTGAAAGCGGAAAAACTGATCCTGCTCACCGATGTCGAGGGGGTAAAGGACAAGAACGGCACCCTGCTCAGATCGCTCAGCCGTGACGATCTCGACGGGCTGATCGAGGACGGCACCATCAGCGGCGGCATGATCCCCAAGGTGAACTGCTGTCGTGAAGCCCTGGCGCAAGGCGTCAACAAAACCTATATCGTTGACGGCCGGGTCGAGCACGCGATTTTACTTGAGATGTTCACCCATGAGGGCGTCGGTACGGAGATAGTCAGATGGAAATCAGCAACGAGTCAATAAAGCAGCGGGCCGATATGGTATTTATTGGAAACTACCAGCGTTATCCGACCACAATGATATCGGGATCAGGGTGCGAGCTGGTCGATGCCGATGGCAGGACGTATCTCGATTTTCTCTCGGGCATCGCCGTCTGCAGTCTCGGGCACTGCCATCCGGCAGTTACCGAAGCGATCTGCACCCAGGCCGCCAAACTGGTGCATGTCTCAAACCTGTACTACACTGAGCCGCAGACCGAGCTTGCCGAGCTGCTGATCAACAACAGTTTTGCTGACAAGATATTCATGGCCAACAGCGGCGCCGAGGCCAACGAGGCGGCGATCAAGCTGGCCCGTATCGCTTCTGCTGAAGGTAAATACGAGATTATCTCGCTGGCCGGCTCGTTTCACGGCCGGACGCTGGCCACCGTGGCGGCGACAGCCCAGCCAAAATTCCATCAGGGATTCGAGCCGCTGCCGCAGGGCTTTGTCTACGCCGATTTTGGCGACCCGGCAGCTATTGAAAAATGCATCACCTCCCGGACCTGTGCGATCATCATCGAGGCGCTGCAGGGGGAGGGCGGGGTCCGCCCATTGGAGGTCGACTATCTGCAGGCGGTCCGAAAACTGTGCGATGAACACGGACTGCTGCTGATCTTCGATGAAGTCCAGACCGGCATGGGCCGCACCGGTTCGCTCTTTGCCCATGAGCAGTTCGGGGTCGTCCCGGACATCATGACTGTTGCCAAAGCGCTCGGCAACGGTCTGCCGATCGGGGCGATGCTGACCACTGACAGGCTGGCGTCGTTTCTCGTTCCCGGGACCCACGCTTCGACATTTGGCGGCAACCCGGTTGCCTGCGCCGCCGCGGTGGCGACGCTGAAAATCATGCTGGCACAGGGATTTCTGGACGATGTTCAGGCCAAAGGAAATTACTTTCGCGAAGAGCTGTCCAAAATCCAGCAGAAGCATCCGGCAGTCGCTTCCCACGTCAGGGGGATGGGGCTGCTCAACGGTCTGGTCCTGACCGAAAGCGGCCGGGAACATGGAGCGGCCATTGTCAATGGACTTTTCGACAAGGGCGTTTTGATAAATTTCGCCGGCAACTGCGCGCTTCGTTTCGCTCCGCCCCTGATCGTCGATAAGGCGCAGATCGACCGGGTGCTGACGCTGCTCGACGAGGTTCTGTCAGCGCTTTCAGGATAAGATGGAGACAGCGCTCCGGAAAGCCTCCGGTTCGTGATCCGAATTTCTTTGCAAATCACCCGCTATCAAGTAATAATATCTGTTTTTCTGAAACATACCTGTTGAAAAAAATGATGCGCAGAGCCGTCACCTGAGACCGGTTCTCGCACGCTGAGAGGAAGTACATGAGTGTGAACAAAATAGTACTGGCTTACTCGGGTGGACTCGATACCTCGGTTATCCTGAAATGGCTGGAGGAGGAGTACCAGTGCCCGATCATCGCCTACTGCGCCGACATCGGTCAGGAAGAGGACTGGCAGGCGGTCACCGACAAGGGCATGGCCACCGGTGCTGAAAAGGTGATCATCTCCGATCTCAAGGAAGCGTTCGTCGAAGACTATATTTTTCCGGCTTTCAGGGCCAATGCCATTTATGAAGGCTCCTATCTGCTCGGCACCTCGCTGGCCCGGCCGATCATTGCCAAGGAGCAGGTCCGCATTGCCAAAGAAGAAGGCGCCAACGCGGTCAGTCACGGCGCCACCGGTAAAGGCAACGACCAGGTCCGCTTCGAGCTGGGTTATATCGGCCTCGATCCGAGTTTGAAGATCATCGCCCCCTGGCGGGTCTGGGACCTCGACTCGCGGTCGAAACTGGTCGAGTTTGCCCAAAAGCACGACATTCCGATACCGGTGACCAGGGAAAAGCCCTACAGCTGTGATGAGAACATGCTGCATATCAGTTTCGAGGGCGGAATTCTCGAGGATCCGTGGAAGGAGCCGGACGAGGACATGTTCAAGTTCACCGTCTCTCCGGAAAAGGCGCCCGACAAACCGACCTATGTCGAGCTGGAGTTCAAGAGCGGCAACCCGGTTGCCGTCGACGGCAAAAAAATGCGCCCGTACGAACTTTTTTCAAAGCTCAACAGCCTCGGTGGGGCCAACGGTATCGGCCGGCTCGATATGGTTGAAAATCGCTATGTGGGGATGAAGTCGAGAGGCGTATACGAAACACCGGGCGGAACGGTCCTGCGCGCCGCGCACCGCGACCTCGAGACGATCACCATGGACCGCGAAGTGATGAAAATCCGCGATTCGCTGATTCCGCGCTACGCCGACATCGTCTACAACGGCTTCTGGTTTTCGCCCGAGCGTGAACTGCTGCAGGCGACCATGGACGAGGCCCAGAAAATGGTCAACGGCACCGTCCGGCTGAAACTCTACAAAGGCAACTGCATACCGGTGGGCAGAAAATCCGATCAGTCGCTTTACCAGGAGAGCTTTGCCACCTTCGAAGAGGACGATGTTTACGACCAGGGTGATGCCACCGGCTTCATCCGGCTGAACGGTCTGCGGCTGCGGCTGCAGGCTCTGCAAAAAAAATAATTTCGGGAAAAAACATGGCATCCAAGCCAGACCCATCGACGTCTTCCGCCAAGCTCTGGGGCGGCCGCTTCGCCGAATCGACCGCCGCTTCGGTGGAAGCCTTTTCCGCCTCGATCGACTACGATTCGCGCCTCTACCGCTACGATATCGCCGGCAGCAAGGCGCATGCGACCATGCTGGCCGACAACGGCCTGCTTTCAAAAGATGAGCTGCAGGCGATCATCGAGGGACTCTCAGAGATAGAAAATGAGATTGATGAGGGCACTTTCGCCTTTCGTCAGGATCTCGAAGATATTCATATGAATATCGAAAAGGCGCTGGCCGACCGCATCGGTCCGGCCGGGGCCAAACTGCACTCAGCCCGCAGTCAGAAACGACCAGGTGGCCCTCGACCTGAGACTCTACCTGCGCGATCAATGCGATCTTCTGGCCGAACTGCTCGACACTGTCCGGCGCGGTTTTGCAAACCTTGCCAGAACCTATCTGGGCCATATCATGCCGGGCTACACGCACATGCAGCGGGCCCAGCCGGTGCTGATCTCGCATCATCTGCTGGCCTATTTCGAGATGTTCTCCCGGGATCGCCAGCGGCTGCTCGACTGCCGCAGGCGGATCAACATCTGCCCGCTTGGCGGCGCGGCCATGGCCGGCACCGGACTGCCGATCGATCGGCGCCAGGTGGCCGAGCTGCTCGGTTTTGACGGCGTCAGCGCCAACTCGATGGACAGCGCCGGCGACCGTGATTTCGCCGTCGAATTTGTCTCCTGCTGCGTACAGATTCAGCTGCATCTCTCGCGGCTTTGTGAAGAGCTGGTTCTGTGGGCGGGCAGCGAGTTCAATTTTGTCGACATCGAGGATCGGTTCTGCACCGGCTCGTCGATCATGCCGCAGAAAAAAAATCCCGACATCGCCGAACTGGTGCGCGGCAAAAGCGGCCGAGTCGTCGGTTCGCTGATGACGCTTCTGACCATCATCAAAGGACTGCCGCTTACCTACAATCGGGACCTGCAGGAAGACAAGGAGCCGGTGTTCGACACCGTCGATACGGTTTCGGCATCGCTGTCGATTATCGGCGAGCTCCTGGAAAACCTGAAGTTCAACACCGAGGTGATGGCTGAAGCGACCAGAAGCGGCTTTATGACCGCCACCGACCTGGCTGATTATCTGGTGCTGAAAGATGTACCATTCCGGGAGGCGCATGGTATAGTTGGGAGAATTGTCGGTTACTGTATCGACAAGGGGTGTGAGCTGGTCGACCTGAGCCTGGATGAGCTGCAGAAGTTTTCTGCGGTTATCGGCAAGGACGTCTATGAGGTGATCAGTGTCGACGGCTCGGTTCAGAGCCGTATATCAATCGGAGGAACAAGTTTGCAGCGCGTCGAGGAAGCGCTTCTTGTTGCTGAAAAACAAGTGGGGATTGCAGGATGAAAATCGTATGTGCATCAGCGGTTTTGTTTGCGGTGATTGTGACGATGACGGGATGCGGCTTCAAGACAGATCCGGTAGCCCCCCAGGAAGTGGTTCCCCGGCCGATTGATGACCTCAGTTACTCGATTGACGAGACTGGTGTGACATTGCGCTGGACCTTTCCGGAGAAATCGGTCAACGGAGACGATCTCGCTGAAATCTACTCGTTCGATCTTTTCCGGGCGGCGGTGCCGATCGAGGATTTGTGCGACAACTGTCCGATCCCGTTTGGCGAGCCGATCGAGATTCCCGGCGGCGAAACGGCCGAATCGGGAAAGAGAAGGATTGGTGAATACAACACTACGCTGCTGCGTTCAGACCATAAATATTTCTACAAAATGCGCTCGCGCATCAGCTGGTGGGCGGCCAGTACCGATTCCAACATCGTTTCCTTTATCTGGAAGGTGCCGCCTTCGGTGCCGCAGGAATTTACGGTTAAAAGCGGTGATTCGAAGATCATGCTGAGCTGGCAGCCGGTAACCACCCTGATCGACGGCTCGATGGTCGATCAAAAGGTGTTTTATCAGGTGTCTCGGAGCGACGGCGGCAAGGAATTCAGGACACTTGGCGAGCCGATAAGCGTCACTCAGTATTCCGACACAGATGTTGTCAATGGTAAAACCTACTTCTACAAAGTTCAAAGTCTGATGATGCTGGGCAAGGACCGGATCAGCGGCGGTGTCAGCGAAATCGTTGAGGCGTCTCCGATCGACATGACTCCTCCCGATGTGCCGACCGGCGTCCGGGCGACCGCTACAACGGCGGGCAATAAGGTCTACTGGGATCGTCCCGATGACATGAGCGTAGCCGGCCATCGCGTCTATCGGCGGGTTGTCGGCCAGGGAGCGGCGGAGCAGATCGGTGAAGTGGGCATGCCTTCATCCATCTTCCTTGACGAGGCAGTGCCTGAGAATGCAACCGTTTACTATTCGGTAACGGCAATAGACGGAGCCGAGCCGGCCAACGAGTCGAAGGCATCGACAGAGGTTACGGTCAGGTAAGTAGCGGCCGTACTCCGGTTATGAAACTGGACTTTCCCATACCGGTCACCAAGATGAGCGGGGCCGGCAACGATTTCATCGTTGTTGACCACCGCTCCCGGTTTATCCCCGAAACCTACCAGCCCCAGTTTGCCCAATTGGTCTGCAGGCGCAGGTTCTCCGCCGGGGCGGACGGCCTGATCCTGATCGAATCAAGTACAACCGAAGATTTCAGCTGGCGCTTTTTCAACAACGACGGCTCGGTGGCTGAAATGTGCGGCAACGGAGCCCGTTGTGCCGCCCGCTTTGCCTGGCGCAACGGTATTGCCGGACGCTCGATGCGGTTTTCGACCCTGGCCGGTATTATCGAGGCCGAACTGATCGGCGAGCAGGAGCATGTCAGGATCTCGATGACCGACCCGTTCGATTTCAGGGAGCCCGTTCTCGTTGAGCTGGACGGCAGTGAACGCGAGGTGTTTTTTCTCAACACCGGGGTCCCCCATGCGGTGGTTTTTGTCGATTCCGACCAGGCTCCGGTGGCAGCGTGGGGGCGTACGCTGCGTTATCACGAAGTCTTCGAACCGGCAGGGACCAATGTGAATTTTGTTACCTGTCTAAAAGACGGCGAGCTGCTGGTCAGGACTTACGAGCGTGGTGTCGAGGCTGAAACGATGGCCTGTGGAACAGGGGTGGTGGCTTCCGCCATCGTCGCTGTTCAGCAGGGCCTGGCTGAAGCTCCCATCGATGTCACCACGACCGGCGGTGAGCAGCTTTCCGTACAGTTCGATAGCGATGAAGATACTGTTTATGGGGTCTGCCTGCAGGGACCGGCCCGGATTATTTACGAAGGAAATCTTTCGGCGGAAGCGCTTTTATAGCCGGTGCCGGAGTAATTACCAACAGCGCGCGAAAACAACAGAAGCGGAGGTGAGACCATGGAACGCTTTCATGGTGCGATAACGGCCCTGATTACCCCTTTTATCGATGGCAAGCTCGATGAGAAGGGGCTGGTTGATCTGATCGAGTTCCAGATCGAAAATGGTATTCATGGGATCGTACCCTGCGGTACGACCGGTGAATCGGCCACCCTTGATTTTGACGAACACAAGCGGGTGATTGACCTGACCGTCAGCACGGTAGACGGCCGGGTGCCGGTGATCGCCGGGACCGGTGCCAACAACACGCTGGAGGCCATCGAGCTGACCGAAAGCGCCAAAGACAGCGGCGCCGATGCGGTACTGTCAGTGGCGCCCTACTACAACAAGCCGAACCAGGAAGGTCTCTATCTCCATTTCAAAGCCATTGCCGAGGCGGTGGATATCCCGATTGTACTCTACAACGTACCGAGTAGAACCGTCGTCCATATCCTTCCCGAGACGGTGGCGCGGCTGGCTGAAATTCCTTCGATCATCGGCATCAAAGAGGCCTGCGCCAGCCTCGAGCAGATCAGTGATGTTATCCGTTTCTGTCCGAACGATTTCATCCTCCTTTCAGGAGATGATTTCACCTCGATGCCGACCGCTCTTATCGGTGGTAAAGGTGTGATTTCGGTTGTCTCAAATGTTGATCCTGGCGGGATGTCGCGGATGATGGAGGCTGCTTTAAGCGGCAATCTTGCAGAGGCGAACAAGGAGCATTACCGGCTCTTTTCGCTGATGAAGCTGATGTTCAAATCGCCAAGTCCCGGCCCGGCCAAAAAGGCACTGGAACTGCTCGGCAGAATTCAGGACGATACACCGAGGCTGCCGATGACTCCGGCCGATGAGCCGACGACACAGGCGCTGGTGGAAGAGATGAGCCGGCTGGGAATGCTCTAAGCCAATCTCTGGAATCTCAGGAGACGACGATGATGAAGGTGATCGTGGCCGGTGCCGCCGGCAGGATGGGCAGACGGGTCGGCTACATGGTCGATCAGCACCCGAACCTGAGCTATAGCGGCGCCTTTGAAGCAGCCGGCAGCGACTTTATCGGCCGTGACGCCGGTGAGCTGGCCGGAATTGAAGCCAACGGAGTCTTGATTGGTGAAGGGCTCGAGTCAGTGATTGACGCAGGCGATGTGATCATCGACTTCACCTTCCACCGGGCGACGATGGAGTTTGCCCGGCTTGCGGCTCGCCAGCGGAAGGCGATGGTGATCGGCACCACCGGGCTGAACTCGGATGAATTGGCCGAGCTGGCCGAATTGGCGCAGAATTTTCCCTGCGTTCAGGCGCCCAACATGTCGGTCTGCGTCAATGTGCTCTTCAAGCTGGTACAGAAGACTGCTGCAATCCTCGGGCCTGATTTCGATATAGAAATAGTCGAGGCCCATCACAACAAAAAGAAGGATGCACCGAGCGGAACCGCGCTGAAACTTGGCGAGCTGGCTGCAGAAGGGGTGGGCAGCAAACTCGATGAGGTCGGCGTATTCAAACGGTCCGGCATCATCGGTGAGCGAAAGCCGGGAGAGATCGGCATCCAGACGATCAGGGCCGCCGATATCGTCGGTGAACACACGGTCTACTTTGCCGGTCCAGGCGAACGGATTGAACTTACCCACCGGGCCCAGACCAGGGATCATTTTGCCCGCGGAGCAACAGTTGCTGCAGCCTGGCTCGAGGGTAAAGACAACGGCATCTATTCGATGTTTGACGTACTCGATCTGGACAAATTCTAGGACTGCCGGGCCGGAATATTTCGATCGATGGAACAGCACGAAACGGTTTTTATCGGGCTTGGCTCGAACCTGGGCGACAGCGCCAGCCTGCTGCTCGAGGGCTGGCGGACCTTAGGCCAGTTTCGCGGGGTTGAGCTCGAGAAGATATCGTCTCCCTACCTGTCGGCTCCGGTGGGTATGACCAGCAGCTTCTGGTTTACCAACGCGGTGGGCAGGCTGAAGACGTCGCGCAGCGCCGAAGAATTGCTCGAAATTTTACTCGACACGGAAAAGCAGCTCGGCGCGGATCAGAGACGGGAAAAAGCAGGGCTATCAGGACCGGGAAATTGATCTCGATTTACTCTATTTCGGTCAGATGATAATAGACACCCCCCGGCTGACGGTGCCCCATCCGCACCGCAACGAACGGCTTTTCGTTCTTGCACCGATGACGGCGCTCGCCCCCGATTTCGTCGATCCCGAAACCGGATTGCCTGTTTCCGAGATGCATAAGCGGCTCCGGCAGCGCATCGACGCGGGAACGATCGAAGTGCAGGAGATAACCACAAGATCCTGGCCTGCTGATCGGTGAAGGTACCTCGAGAATTGTCGGCAACCGTTGAGAATATTTTACATTTTCGGCTGAGCGAATATAATAGAGGGGACATCCTGACTACATCATCATTGTACGAAGAGGCACGAACGTGGGTCCATTGAGAATTTTGATTTTGGTTGCGCTGCTCTACATCGGCTACCGGCTGATCAGTGCCAATTTCAAAAAGAACAGCGCTGAGCAGGAAGAGGATAAAGCAGACGATTCAGCTTCTTCAGCCGGCGAAACCGAATCCGGCAGCATCACCGATGTGTTGATCGAGGACCCTGTCTGTCATAAACTGGTACCCCAGCAGCAGGCACACTCCGTCGAGCTGGGTGGAGAAACCCACCACTTCTGCAGCAAAGAGTGTGCAGATGTGTTCCGTGCCGAGCATGAAGAAAACGACTGATCATCAGCCGGCCATCGGCCCGGCCGTGTGAAGAGATGAAATTCAAGAAGACCGCTGGATTTTCGATCATCGCCGCGACCCTTTTCGTGTTCTGTTTGAGCCTGTCCGCGGCGGCTTCATCGCTCTATGTCTGCCGGGATGCGCGCGGCAAGAAATTTTATTCCAACATGCCCGAAAGCGGTGCATGCCAATCGTTGTCGATGCCGAAACTGGGGTCGATATCGCTCTCCGGCGGCTGGCCCGGCTATTCACGCAACTCTTACAAAAATGTGCGCTACCACAGTCAGATCGACTATTACGGCAAGCGTTACAATATCGACCCGAACCTGATCAAGGCGATCATCAGGGCGGAATCGGGTTTTGACCGCTATGCCGTCTCCAAAAAAGGGGCCAAGGGTCTGATGCAGCTCATGCCGGGCACGGCTAAAGAGATGCGGGTTTCAGATCCGTTCAACCCGGAGCAGAATATCGCCGGCGGGGTGCGCTATCTGCGCAAGCTGCTGAAGATGTTCAACGGCGACCTGGTGCTGAGCCTGGCGGCCTACAACGCCGGGCCCGGCCAGGTTAAAAGGGCCGGCGGCGTTCCCCGGGATAACCGAGACCAGGCGCTATATCAAACGGGTTCTGAGCTACTATGAACGATACGGCAAGGCCTGATAGCCGACCCCAGCCGTGATTGTACTCAACGCGCTGTTTCCGATTTTCGGGCTGCTCATTCTGGGCAGACTGCTCAAGTCACTGAAGCTGACAAACGACTCCTACCTGAAGATTTCCGACAAGCTGGTCTATTTCATTTTCTTCCCGATCATGCTCTTCTGGAAGGTTGGCGGGGCACCGCACAGCGAAGGGGATCAGTTCCTCTTCGTCACGGTAACGCTGCTGGCACTGGGCCTGATGTTCATCATCAGCACGCTGGTTATCAGGTTCGGTCCGGTATCAGCGTTTGCGGCCGGATCGTTTTCCCAGAGCTGCTACCGTTTCAACACGTACATCGGCGTGGCGGTGATTTTAAACGCCCTGGGAGAGGCGGGCATCGCCTATTTCGGCATTCTGATCGCCATAACCATCCCGATCGTCAATGTTTTTGCAGTGGCGACCCTGATCTGGTTTTCCGGCTACGAGAAGGATTTAAAGAAGCGAAGCCGGATCTTCGTCAAAGCGCTGATCGGTAATCCGCTGATCATCGGCAGTTTTGCCGGGGCGCTCTATGCCCGGCTGGTCGGTTTTTTCCCCGAGTTTATCGACAACACGCTGCAGCTCATGTCCATGGTAACCCTGCCGCTGGCGCTTATTTCCATCGGCGGTGCCCTGTCATTTAAAGGACTCCAGAAGCATCTGACCTTGTCACTGCTGGGCGCCTCCCTGAAGCTCTGTATTTTTCCGCTGGTGGGTTATCTTCTCTACCAGCTGTTCACCATTGACGGCGTGGCCTTCAAAACCGGCATGATCTTTTTCTGCCTGCCCGCCTCCACCACGATCTACGTTCTCTCCTCCCAGCTCAACAGTGATACCGAACTGGCCTCGGCCTCGATTGTCGTTTCGACGCTGCTTTCCTTTGCATCGCTTTCGGTGGCGTTACTGCTTTAGGGTAGGGGTTTGACCCCTTTGTGGACCTCGGTAGAATCCGGGGCTGGCCCGGCTCCGGCTGCTGCTCTCCGGCCTTTTTCGCCGCGGTGCTGAAAAGTCGACGGGAAGTCGGCCTTCGGCCTTTTAAAAACCGTCGACAAGCGTTTTCATCACCACGGCGGGCCTCCGCGATGCAGCCTCCGTCGAACCACCCCCTCCTGCACGTCTATTAATATTTCGTTTTGACGTCAGGTTCTTTGGTATCGTTTGAAGTGGTGTTATTGCTTTAGGGATTTGATTCCTGGTAGAAGCCGGGGCTGGCCCGGCTCCGGCTGCTGCTCTCCGGCCTTTTTCGCCGCGGTGCTGAAAAGTCGACGGGAAGTCGGCCTTCGGCCTTTTAAAAACCGTCGACAAGCGTTTTCACCACCACGGCGGGCCTCCGCGATGCAGCCTCCGCCGGACCACCCCCTCCTGCACATCTGCAAATTACTAATATATGGACCTGAAACGTACGAACGAGGGCAGGAAAGTGGTGGAGTGTGCATCAGTGCAGGCCCTGGAGGTCAATGAAAACAGGCCCGCAGGGTTGCGCAGCAACCGGCTGCCATAGGCCCGGTTTCTGGGCCGTCATCTAGCCGGCCTCATTGACCGGAAGATCAGGCCGGAGCGTAGCACACGGGGCCGCTTTCCTGCCCGGCTAAACCAGTAATAATCATTTCATTATAAAATAATCAGGAACTGCAGGAGAGCATCGAGCACCCCGGTTTGTGGCGGGCCCATTCCGGTCGCTTGGCGGCGAAATGGTGGCGTTCCGGCTGTTCGTCATAGGGCTTTCTGAAAAGATCGAGAAGTTCTTCGACCATTGAATAGTCGCCCTCCTCGACTTTGTCGATCGCCTGCTGGGCCAGGTAATTTCTGAACACGTATTTGGGGTTTACGAGGTTCATCTGTTTCTGACGGTCCTCATTGCTCAGTTCGTTGCGCGACAGCCTCAATCGATAGAGGTGGAGCCAGCTCTTCAGGTTGTTGAAATGGTCTTCAGTTATTTCTTCGGGCTTGTAAAAGGCTTCTGAAATGGTATCGAGCAGCGCGTCTCCTGATTTTTCGGAGGTGTTGATCTGGGCCAGGCTTCTGAAGAAAATCGTGTAATCCGTTTCTGCCTTGGCCAGCAGTTCGAGCAGGGAGGATATCAGCTGGTCGTCGTTTTTCTCCTGGCTGTGCAGGCCGAGTTTTTTCCGCAGCGTCTGCTGCCACTGGTCCTGGAAAGTCTGCCGGTAGCTGTCCAGGGCTTCCTGGAGCAGTTTCTCTTCCTTGATCAGCGGATAGATCGTATTGGCCAGCTGCATCAGGTTCCACTGGGCCATATAGGGCTGGTTGCCGTAGCAGTAGCGCCGGCCCTGGGCATCGGTTGTGTTGGGCGTCCAGGTCTGATCATAGCCTTCGAGCCAGCCGTATGGGCCGTAGTCGATGGTCAGGCCGAGAATCGACATGTTGTCGCTGTTCATGACCCCGTGAACGAAGCCGACCCGCATCCAATGGACAATCATCGCGGCGGTCCTTTCACATACTTCGGTGAACCACCGCAGGATTCGGTCGGTCTCCGAACCGCCGGTGATATGGGGGAAATCGGTCGCAATGGTGTAACGAGTCAGCTGCTTTAGCAGGTCGTACTCCTTTCTCGAAGCAAGTATCTCGAAATTGCCGAACCTGATAAATGATTGGGCGGTTCTGCAGACCACCGCTCCCGGCTCGTATTCGGGGTGGCCGTCATAGAACATGTCGCGCAACACCTGGTCGCCGGTGAGAATCAGGCTCAGGGCTCTGGTCGTCGGAATGCCCAGATGGTGCATCGCCTCGCTGCAGAGAAATTCGCGCAGCGACGACCTGAGCACGGCAAGGCCGTCGGCGGAGCGGGAATAAGGCGTTGGCCCGGCTCCTTTGAGCTGCAGGGTCCAGCGCCGGCCGCGGTCGTTGACGATTTCGCCGAGATTGATCGCCCGGCCGTCCCCGAGCTGGCCAGCCCAGGAGCCGAACTGGTGTCCGCCGTAACACATTGCATACGGCTGCATCTCATCGAGAACCAGGTTGCCGGAAAACAGGTCCCTGAACCATGATGAGCTGCAATCTGCCTCGCTGAAACCAAGTTCTGCCGCCATCTCCGGGGAATAGGCAACGACTTTCGGTGCCGATACCGGTGTCGGCTCGACGAAGGAGTAGCAGGCACCGGTGACCTGGCGTCTGGAGTTCTGATGGTCCGGGTCTGCCGGGAGCTGATCGGTGAACCTGCTTTCGATGGCGAGTTCGGCCGGGATGGTTTCAGTCAATGATGAAGACATAGCGTGTACTGGGGCTGTGGTTAAGTTACCAATTCTTCACGGTTTCGCATATTTCTACAGGTAATCATACCACAGCGTGGCCGCAAGACCGAGAGGTCCTGAGCCGGGACCTGAAATCTTGAATGGACAAGGCGACGCTCAGAAGATCAGTTGGATCGATCCCGTTACCCGAACGGTGATTTTCGAGTCGCCTGCCTCGACCTGGGGGGCTGCGGAACTGACCGCCATCGCTTCAGCCTGGACGATGCCGCGATAGCCGACAGGAGTACCGTGTTCATCGACCGAAATGGAAACCAGCCGGTGGTCACGGGCTTTCATTGTCCGGCTGATCAGTTCGGCTTTTTCGGTGAAAGCCTCGAGTGCGGCGACAATCAGCGTGTCGATTTCTGATTTTCGTTTTTCTTCACTGACCGTAAATTGCATCGACACAATCTGCAGCTGCTGCTGGAGGGTGCCGAGCATCGTGGTTAATGCTTCGAAGTTTTCACTTTCGAGCCGTACCTGCTGGCTGGCCGTCCAGCCGGTGACGCTGCGATCATGGTAGACGGGCCGGGTCTGATAGTTGAGGCTCTGGTAGCGTATCTGGGTATCAGCAGACATGATCGGGTCGGCCCAGGCCATGATCTGGTTGACCGCGTTTGCCGCTTCGGCGCTGCTGTTCTTTTGAGCGGAGGCCTGCATGACCACGACCATCACATCGTTTTCCACCTGCCGGGACTGCTCGGCGCTTAAATTCACGATATTGAACTGCATCTGCTCATCGGCATAAGCAAACGCTGGTAACACTATTAAGACAAAGGTTACGACCATCACTTTGATTTTCATCGAGCTGTCCCCATAACTGTTTTATCAAATGAACTGCATTTACTTTTGGAAAATATTCGGATAGTCAATACGGTAATTCATCTTTTTACTTAGTACACCAAACCCATCAAATGAATCAGCTGTCGCAAAGGAGAGAGTCATGACAATCAAACTGCCGATGAGCAACGGAGAATCCTACCAGGTGCAGCCCCAGAAAATCATCTGCCTGGGCCTCAACTACACCGAACATATCAAGGAGAGCGCTGAAGCCGACAGCGAGCGCTTCAAGGATGAAATTCCAGCCGAGCCGATCCTTTTTCCCAAAACGCCCAACACCCTGGTCGGCCCGGGAGAACCAATCGTTATTCCCGCATTTTTAGATGATTACGGTTTCAGGACCTGCCGCACCGACTATGAAGGGGAACTCTGTGTGATCATCGGCACAGGAGGGAAAAATATCAGCGAGGAGGAGGCCTACGGCCATATCCTCGGCTACACCTGTTTCAACGACGTCAGCCAGCGAAACTTCCAGAAGCATGACAAATCGGGATGGTTTCGGGGTAAGTCGCTCGACACCTTTGGCCCCATCGGACCGCAAATCGTTCTTCATGAAGATATCGGTGATCCGCAGAACCTGTCGATCAAGACGAAATTGAACGGCGAGGTCGTTCAGGACGCCAATACCAGCCTGATGATCTTTCCGATTCGCGAGACCATCGCATTTATTTCCAAGCACTTCACCCTGGAGCCGGGTGATCTGATCATTACCGGAACACCTAAAGGCGTGGGCCCGATTAAAGATGGTGACGTTGTCGAGGTCGAAATAGAGAAAATCGGCACCCTGAAAAATCCGGTAAAACGGGGATAATAACTACTTGTTTCATGTGTTTATGCCACACTGTCGCAATTGAAGATCGGGCCGAAATCAGGTAGGGTGGGCGCACCTTTTCACTAGCGACTAAAGGAGCACCAATGAACTATCCCGTGTGGTATTTACCGGAGCTGGGCGGCGGTCTGTTGATTGCCGTGATCGCGGTTCTGCATGTCTTCGTCTCCCATTTTGCGGTTGGCGGCGGTCTCTACCTGATCTATTCGGAGAAGAAAGGGCTGCGTGAGAATTCCCAGCCGATCCTTGATTTTACCAAACACCATGCCCGCTTTTTTCTGCTGCTGACCCTGGTGTTCGGCTCCATCACCGGGGTCGGCATCTGGTTCATCATCGCTCTGGTGAACCCGGCCGCGACGTCTCTTCTGATCCATATCTTTGTTTTCGGCTGGGCGGCCGAGTGGGTGTTTTTCGTTGTCGAGATTACTGCCGCCTTTGTCTATTTCTATATGTTCGGCAGAATGGACAGCGCCACCCACCTCAAAGTCGGCTGGGTCTACTTCATCAGCGCCTGGTTGTCACTCTTTCTGATCAACGGCATTATCGGCTTCATGCTCACCCCGGGCGGCTGGCTCGAGGACGGTAATTTCTGGCGCGGCTTCTTCAACCCCAGTTTCTGGCCGTCGCTGGTTTTCAGAACTGCAATCGCCATAATGCTGGCCGGCGTTTACGGCTATCTCAGCGCTTCTTTCACCAAAGACAACGCGGCTGCCACGGCGATGACCCGGTTCTCGGCCCGCTGGTCGCTGGCGGCTCTTGTCGCCGCTGTGCCGTCGGCAATCTGGTATGTCATCGTTCTACCTGAACCGGCCCGCAATCTGGTTCTCGGCAAGTCGCCAACCATCGTCGCGGCGCTGCAGTGGGGCATCGGCGGGGTGATTGTGGTCCTGGCCCTGAGTCTGCTGTTCGGTTTTTTGAAGCCCGCCTGGAACACCAGAATAACCGCCCTGGTGGCGATGGCCGGTGCGCTGGTGGTGATGGGCTCCTTCGAGTGGACCCGGGAAGCAGCCAGACGGCCGTACGCGATCAATGAGGTGATCTATTCCAATATGATCCTCCGAGACGATGTCGAAGCCATCAATAGCGAGGGCTTTCTGCAGAAGGCCCTGTGGATCGAGGACCGTGATCTCACTGCTGACAATCAGCATCGAGGTCGGCAAGGAACTTTTCATCCAGCAGTGCTATGCCTGCCATACGCTCGGGGGAATCAACAACGACCTGGTCGGCTTGACCGCGCATATGAGCTTCAAGGCGCTGACGTCATATATTCCTAGAATCCATGAGATCCGCTACTTCATGCCGCCTTTTGCCGGCACCCAGGAGGAAGCTGAAGCCCTGGCGGCCTTTATCGCCGGGGGGATTCACGGCAAGGACATTGTCAGATTCTCCGATACGGCGCCGACTGATCCTGGTCTCGATCTCTTCGAGAGCAACTGCGCATCCTGTCATGCAGCAGAGGATCTGGCCCCGGCAACCGAGGATCTGAACCGCGAGGAGATCGTCTCTCTTCTGGCCGGTCTCGATGAAATTTCCGATGCGATGGAGCCCTTCGACGGACCCGAAGAAGAGGTCACGGCTCTCAGCTCTTTTCTTTATCACCTGAGTGAGCGCGAGGATGCTCCGCCGCCTTCCCCTGCTACTGCTACTACCGCTGCTGACGGTGAATCCTTGTTTGAAACCGAATGTTCAGTCTGTCACACTGCCGAGGATATGGCCGCTATGGTTGAGGGGTGGGAGGCGGCTGAAATAATGGAGGTTCTCGGCAAGCTCGATGAACTGAGTGATGAGATGGTGCCCTTTGAGGGGACGCCGGAGGAGCAGGAAGCGCTGAGCACCTATATTCACAATCTCGGGAGGGACAACTGATGCAGCCCTTTATTCCGACAGCCGATACGATCCCGGTGGCCTGGGGCTGGTTCCAGTTTCTCCTGCTGCTCACCTTCCCGCTGCACCTGCTGGCCATGAACGCGATGGTCGGCGGCCTGGCGATCGGCGTGGTACAACAGTTCAAAGGGGGAGAGACAGAGACCCGCCTGGCTCACCGTATTGCTTACTCATTACCGCTGGTTATCGCCTTTACGGTCAATTTCGGGGTGGCCCCGCTGCTCTTCCTGCAGGTGCTCTATGGTCATTTCATTTATACCAGTTCGGTGCTGATGGGCATATTCTGGATCTCGGTGGTGCCGATTCTGATCGTTGCCTACTACGGCGCCTACCTTTACGATTTCAAGTTCAACAGCCTTGGTTCGGCAGCAAAGTGGACAGGGCTCGCGGTACTTTTGCTGCTGTTTTTTATCGGCTATTTCTTCGTCAACAATATGCTGCTGATGACGCTGCCCGAGCAGTTCGCCGCCTATTTTCAGCACCGTGACGGGTCACTGCTGGTGTCGGGCGAGCGTGAATTTCTGCCCCGCTATCTGCATATGATGACCGGTGCGATCGCGGTCGGCGGTCTGTTCGTCGCACTGCTCGGCAGATTTCGGGGTGCGGAAAACCCTGAGCTGAGAGATCACAGTGTTCGGATTGGCATGAACACCTTTTTAGTGATGACTCTTATCAACATAGCGATGGGTACCTGGTATCTCCTCTCTTTGCCCAGAGAACAGATGATGCTCTTCATGGGACGAAACATGGGTGCTACCGTATCTTTTGTCGTGGCTTTGTGCCTGATTTTCGCTTTACTGGTTACCTCTTATCGCAAGAAGCTGGCAATTACGATTGGCGGGACGGTAGTGCTCGTCTACCTGATGAGTTTCATGCGGGCCTGGCTGCGCGCTGACCTTCTGGCTCCCTTCTTCAACCTCGGTCAGCTTCAGGTCGAGCCGCAGTACAGCCCGATGATTTTTTTCGTGGTCTGCCTGGTCGGCGGCATCATCTGTGTCGGCTGGCTATTGGTAAAAACCGCTGAAGCTCTTCGTCACGGCAGCGGGGAGCAGGGGTTGTGAACAGGCGCCGGTAACGGAAAACTCTTGACAGGTATTTCCATCCTTTTATAACCACTGATTAGCCTCCCTTTTCAAGTCGAACTAATCAATGGAGAAAAAGATGCGTCTGTCGATCCTGCTGTTGCTGATGATTACTCTGGTTGCCGGCTGTGCCTCGATGGGCGCCGAACACTCCCGTACGATCCTGATGAATCGTCAGACCGGAGAGCGGCAGGAGTGTACGGTGGACATGATGCGTTCCAAGGAATCCTATCAGAAGTATGAGGAGTGCGTCGCCTCGTTCCAGGAGCAGGGCTACACGATCTGGGGCCAATACTAGGTTTTTTGTCCTTGCCAGCTGATGGACGTCTGTTTTGTTATCCAGGAAAAAATCTGAGCGGAACTGGACCCTGATCGAGGGTTGGCTCTCGATTGTCTGCAATTCCGTCCTCTTCATTTTAAAACTCTGGGTCGGTCTGATGACCGGATCGGTGGCCTTGACCGCCGACGCCTATCACACCCTGACCGACTCAATCAGTTCAGGCATCGTCATTTTCAGCGGCTGGCTCAGCAGAAAACCCGCCGACAAGGACCATCCGTTCGGTCACGGCAGAAGCGACCTGGTCTGTTCGGTGATCATTGGCGTTCTGCTGGTCTTGATCGGCTTCGAGTTCATTATTAATTCCATTGAGCAGATCCGCAGCGGCGTCGGGGTCGACTTCGGCATGGCGGCGATCGTTGTGGTGATCATCTCCATCGTCGTCAAAGAGGCGATGGCCCAGTTTGCCTTCTGGGCCGGCCGTATCAATGACAGCTCGATTCTCAAGGCAGACGCCTGGCACCATCGCACCGATGCGCTTTCCTCGGTGCTTATCCTGGTCGGTATCCTGATCGGTTCGCTGGCCCCCTGGATCGATGGTGTGCTTGGTATTCTCGTTTCTTTGATGATTTTTTATGCCGCCTATGAAATCCTGCGCGACTCGATCAGCCGGCTGATCGGTGAGCGGCCGGACAAAAAGATGATGGACAGAATCGACACCATTATCAGCGGGCTCGATGTCGAGGTGAACCCGCACCACTTTCATCTGCATCGCTACGGCGATCATATCGAGCTTACCTTTCACATAACCATGGACGCCGGTCTGACCCTGAAGCAGGCCCATGCCCAGGCCCATGAGATCGAAAAGACCCTGCGGGACAAACTTGGAATCGAAGCCACCATTCATATGGAACCACAAGGATAGATTTATGAAAGCAATTGACCTGCGCAGCGATACGGTTACCCAGCCCACTCCTGAAATGCGCAAACTGATGGCCAAAGCCCCGGTGGGAGACGATGTCTTCGGTGATGACCCGACGGTCAACAGGCTCGAGAGGCGTGCCGCCGAGCTGCTCGGTATGGAAACGGCGATTTACGCCCCCAGCGGCACCCAGACCAATCTGATCGCGCTGCTTTCGCATTGCCAGCGCGGGGACGAATATATCGTCGGTCAGACCGCTCATACGTATCGCTATGAGGCGGGCGGCGCCGCGGTCCTTGGCTCGATCCAGCCTCAGCCTCTGGATTTGCAGGCTGACGGTACCTTCGATCTCAATATGGTGGAGCAGGTGATCAAGCCCGATGATTTTCATTTCGCCAGGACCCGCCTGCTCTGCATCGAAAACTCTTATCACGGCCTGGCGCTGCCGATGGACTACTTTCCAAAAGTCGCGGATTTTGCGGCGAAAAAGAACCTGAATCTGCACCTCGACGGTGCCCGGATCTTCAACGCGGCAGTAAAATCCGGCGTCGAGGTAACCGAGATCAGCAGGTACTTCGACAGCGTCTCGGTCTGTTTATCAAAAGGCCTCGGGGCTCCGGTCGGATCGGTATTGTGCGGCAGCAGGGAACTCATTGACCGGGCCCGGCGCTGGCGCAAGATGGTCGGCGGCGGCATGCGCCAGGCTGGGATTATCGCAGCCGCCGGCTTGTACGCTCTGGAGCATAACAGAGAGCGGCTGCAGACCGACCACGAACATGCCCGACTGTTGGCGCAGGGGCTGGAGCGGATTGACGGTCTCCAGGTCGACTACCCGGAGAACCAGACCAATATGGTTTTCATAACCCCGCCGGTTGAAAAGGTGAGCGGGCTTGCATCATATCTTGGTGAGCATGATATCCTTATCCTCGGCGGCAGCAGAATTCGGCTTGTCACTCACCTCGATATCACTGCTGATGATATCTCCATTGTAGTCGAGCGCATGCAGGCTTATTTCTCCTGACCTTTTTCGGGAGTAGGTGTAAGGAGGTGATCTATCAGTTCTGGTTGATCTTTTCTTACATATTACTGATCAATGAACTGTTCTACAAATGTGGGGCTGACGGTGATGTGCCAATTGTGCTTTTTGTCTAGCGTGGTTGACTGACGACAGAAAGCACAGCAATCACCGCTTTATTTTGCCAAGAAAGACGATTTCCACTCCTCTTTTTGCACAACCGGCACAGCTTTGCCAGGGTGGCTCCCCAGTGCTCAACCCCCGCCTTTTTTTTGTGAATAAACACGCAACAGGGCTTTGCTTGACAGGCGGTCGCCCGGCTTGGTAATTCTGCCTGAGTTTCGAGTTGAACCAGTAGCTCCAGATATATCATTGCAGTTGAAGCCCACACCGAGGTGTCCTGATGTCTGCAGAATTGGTTTTATCCGGCGCGATTTTCATCGGACTGGCCCTGCTCATTCCCACCATCATGGTCCTGACCGCGATCTTTGGCCCCCGCTCCGGCGGCGAAGCAAAAAATGACCCGTATGAGAGCGGTATCAAGCAGATGGTCGGTATGGCCGACCAGAAGTTCAGCGTCAAGTTCTATCTTCTAGCCATTCTTTTTCTGATTTTCGATATCGAGGCGGTGTTCATGTACCCGTGGGCGGTGAGCCTCCGAGAACTGGGGGTGGTCGGATTCGTCGAGATGACCGTCTTCATTCTCCTGCTGCTCACCGGATTGATCTACATTTTAAAGAAAGGGGTACTCAATTGGCGCTAGGAATTGAAGCCGGTCTTGGCGACTCGGTATTGACCACGAAACTGGATACGATCGTAAACTGGGGCCGGCAGTACTCACTCTGGCCGATGGTTTTCGGTACCGCCTGCTGCGCCATCGAGTTCATGAGCGCAGCGGCGTCGCAGCATGACATCTCACGCTTCGGCGCGGAAGTGGTCCGTTTTTCTCCACGGCAGGCGGACCTGATGCTGGTCTGCGGCACCATCAGTTACAAACAGGCCCCGATCCTCAAACGCATCTACGACCAGATGCCCGATCCCCGCTGGGTCGTCTCCATGGGCGCCTGCGCCAGCTCCGGCGGAATCTACGACAACTACTGCACGGTGCAGGGTATCGATACGATCATTCCGGTCGATGTCTTCATCTCGGGCTGTCCGCCCCGGCCCGAAGCGGTGCTTGATGCGCTGATCAAAATTCAGGAAAAGATACAGACCGAAAGCGTTTTAGTTGACCGACATCACGACTTCAAGGGGATCCTCGACTGATTATGACTGATACGCTGAAAGACAAACTGCAGGTGATTTTTCCCGATATCGAGCTGCGCACGGTGCTCGACTCTTTGGTACTCGATGTTGAAGCTGCAGACATTGGTATGGTCATGAAGCGGCTGAAAACCTATCCGGATCTTAACTTCTCCCTGCTGCTCGACATAACCGCCGTTGACTACCTTACCTATCCGCAGCCCCGTGAAGCACGATTCACCGTTATCTACACCCTGCGCAACTGGAAGAAAAACTGGCTGCTGCAGGTCAGAGCAGCGGTGCAAGACCCCGAAACCGGACTTGATTCGGTCGCGCATCTCTGGGGGTCCGCCGACTGGGCCGAGCGCGAGGTGTATGACCAGTATGGTATTATCTTCCACAATCACCCGGACCTGAGAAGAATCCTCAATCACTGGCAGTTCGAAGGTCATCCGCTGCGCAAGGACTACGACATCTTCAAGGGCCAGATCTGCTATGAGGCGGACAGCCTCGAAACCGAGATCAGGGCCCGCCTTGCCGCCAAGGGCATCGACGAGAGTACGATGCAGGACATCAACACCGAGATGATGTTTCTCAATCTCGGCCCGTCCCATCCCGCCACCCACGGAGCGATCCGGATCTTTACCGCTCTGGACGGCGAGACCATTATGGCCAATGTCAACGAAATCGGTTATTTGCACCGCGGTTTCGAGAAGACGGCGGAAAACCGGACCTACAATCAGATCATCCCGTTGACCGACCGGCTCAACTACTGCTCGGCGCTGATGAACAATATCGGCTACGTCAAGGCGGTGGAATCGTGGCTCGGCGTCGAGATAACCGAGCGGGCCCGGTTCATGCGGGTCATTCTCTCCGAATTTTTCCGGGTCCAGGACCACCTGGTCTGCCTGGCAGCCAACCTGGTCGATATGGGCGGGTTGACCAACTACTGGTACCTCTACAACGAGAAGGAAGCCTCCTACGACTTCATCTCCCGGCTGACCGGGGCAAGGCTGACCAGCTCCTTTACCCGGATCGGCGGCATGTACCGTGATTTTTACGAGGGCTGGCAGGATGATATGGAACTGCAGCTCAAAGATATTGAAAAAGGGGTGAACGATTCACTGAAACTGGTGCTCCAGAACCGGATCGTCCACGACCGGACTCAGGGGACCTGCGTCCTGACCCCGGAAACTGCGCTCTCCTACGGTTACACCGGCCCGAACCTGCGCTCCACCGGCGTCGCCTTCGACCTCAGAAAAGACAACCCCTACTACGACTATGAAGCGTTTGATTTTGCCATTCCGGTGGGCAGCCACGGCGATATCTACGACCGCATCATGGTTCGCTTCGAAGAGATCTTCGAGTCGATCAAGATTATCCGCCAGGCCGTTAAAATGATCCCGGAAGGCCCGGTGTTCGTCGATGACCACCGGGTCGCCCTGCCGCCCAAGGACAAGGTCTACAACAAGATAGAAGGGCTGGCCAACCATTTCAAGCTGATCTTCGAGGGGGTGCGGACGCCGCCAGGCGAGTGGTACGACAGCTATGAAGCGGCCAACGGCGAGCTGGGTTTTTATTTCGTCTCCGACGGCAGCGGCGGACCCTACAAGCTTAAAGTCCGGCCACCCTGTTTCTACGCGATGAGCGGGTTTCATAAAATGATCGAAGGGGAAATGATCGCCGATGCGGTCATCAACCTTGGCAGCGTCAATATCATAGGTGGAGAGCTGGACCGATGAGTGATCGTTCAGATTTGCTAGTCACGGGAGAACCGTTTGCATTCGATGCTGACCGAGATGCTGAATTCGAGCGGCTGGTCGTCCGCTACCCGACCCGGGAATCGATGATCATGCCGGCCCTGTGGATGGCTCAGGAGCAGCAGGGCTGGATCAGTGCCGAGGCCATCGAATACATTGCCGAGCGGATCGGCACCTATCCGGCCAAGGTGTTCGAGCTGGCCACCTTCTATACCATGTATCACCTGAAGCCGATGGGCGCATTTCATATCTGCGTCTGTCGGACTCTGTCCTGCTGGCTGCGGGACAAACAGGCAATCATCGACTATCTGGAAGAGGAGATCGGCATCAAACCGGGGCAGATCAGCGAAGACGGCCGTTACAGCCTCGAAGAGGTCGAGTGTCTCGGCCACTGCGGAACGGCGCCGGTCGTCCAGATCAACGGTGAGTTTTACGAGGAGATGGACCTGGATAAGTTCAAAGCCGTGCTGGCTGCGTTGACGGAGAGGGAATAACGATGGAAGTGAAAATTCTCAGCGCCAGATTCGACATAGAAAACGCTCATCAGATCGACGTTGCCCGCTCTCACGGAGCCTACCAGACGCTTGACAAGCTCTTCTCGATGGAGCCAGAAGCGGTGATCGAAGAAGTCAAACAGAGCGGACTGCGGGGCCGCGGCGGGGCCGGCTTCCCTGCCGGTGTGAAGTGGGGTTTTCTGCCCAAGGGCCTGGACAAACCGGTCTACCTGGCGGTCAACTCGGATGAGTCCGAGCCGGCCACTTTCAAGGATCGCTATATCCTGGTCAAGGACCCGCATCTGATGATCGAGGGCATCATCATCTGTTGTTACGCCATCGGCTGCCACGACGCCTATATCTATATCCGCGGCGAATATACCTCTCAGGTCAAGGCCCTGCAGAAGGCAATCGACGAGGCCTATGAGGCCGGCTATCTGGGTGACAACGTTGCCGGCCAGGATTTTCGCATTGATGTCACCGTGCATCGGGGCGCCGGCGCCTATGTCTGCGGCGAGGAAACGGCCCTGCTCGAGTCGATCGAGGGCAAGAAGGGACAGCCCCGTTCCAAACCGCCGTTCCCGGCGGTCGTCGGCCTGTTCGACTGCCCGACGATCATCAACAACGTGCAGACCATCGCTTCGCTGCCCTACATCATCGAGGAAGGGGCCGATGCCTACAAGGCGCACGGTACCGAAAAAAGCTGCGGCACTCACCTGTTCGGCATCTCCGGTCATGTGGAGAAACCGGGCATGTACGAGCTGCCGCTCGGCCTGCCGCTGATGGACGTGATCGACAAGGTGGCCGGCGGAGTCTGGAAAGGACGTAAATTAAAAGGAGTCATTCCCGGCGGCAGTTCGACGCCGGTGCTGACCCCGGAAGAAGCCAGAACCGTCACTCTCGACTACGAATCGATGGCCGAGCACAAGACCATGTTCGGCTCCGGCGGCATCGTCGTTTTGGACGAGACGGTCGACATCGTCAGGCTGGTGGAAAACCTGATCTATTTCTACCACCACGAATCCTGCGGCCAGTGCACACCGTGCCGCGAGGGCCTGGGCTGGATGCTGAAAATCGTCAAGAAGCTGCTGGCCGGTGAAGGTGTTGCCGAAGATATCGATCTGCTGGTCGAACTCTGTGACAATATCGAGATGAAAACGGTCTGTGTACTGTCGGCAGCCTGTACGATGCCGGTTCGCAGCTACCTGAACAAATTCAGAGATGAATTCGAGGCCTGCGTCCCAACCACAACATCGCAAATCAGCGTATAAGGACGATCCATGGCTGAAATGGTGAAACTGTTCGTAAACGGCCAGGAAGTTGAGGTCGAGTCGGGCAAGAATCTGATCGATGCGCTGCAGGTCGTGGGCATCGAGATCCCGCACTTCTGCTATCATCCGGCCCTGGGCGCCGACGGCAATTGCCGTATGTGTCTGGTCGGTATCGAAGACGGCAGGCCGCCGCTGGTACCGGCCTGCAAGACACCGGCCGTGGAAGGCATGAAGGTGCTGCTCGATGCCGAGCACATAAAAAAAATTCAGCGCGATGTCCTCGAGTTCGAGCTGATCAACCATCCGGTTGACTGCCCGGTCTGCGACCAGGCCGGCGAGTGCTCACTGCAGGATTATTACATGAAGTACAGCCTCGACGACAGCCGGATGCGGGTTGAGCAGGTCACCAAGGGCAAGTGCATGGATTTCGGCTGCGGCGTGGTCCACGACCAGGAGCGCTGTGTGCTCTGCGGCCGCTGCGTGCGCTTCACCCGGCAGATCACCAAAACCGGAGAGCTGGGCATCGTCAATCGTACCGATGCCGCCCGGGTTTCTATTTTTCCGGGCCGGCCCCTGGACAACCGCTACGCCCTCAACATCGTCGATATCTGCCCGGTCGGGGCGATGACCTCGGAGGATTTTCGCTTCCGGCAGCGGGTCTGGTTCCTGAAAAAGGATCCGGGTATCTGCCACGGCTGCTCCAGAGGCTGCTCCATCTATATCGATCACCACCGGGAAAAGTACAAAGACGATGTCATCTATCGTTTTCGAGCCCGTACCAATCTCAATGTCAACGGCTACTTCATCTGTGATCCCGGCAGGCTGAGTTATGCACGGGAAAACGAGAATCGGCAGCGTCAGACCCTGATGGACGGCAGCGCTGTCGGTTTTGACGAAGGCATCGAAGCGGTGCGGGAGCGGCTCGACCGGGCCCGCAAACCGCTGCTGCTGGTTTCACCGGACTGCTCGCTGGAACAGATGTGGGCGGTCAAACGCATCGCCACCCTGTACGGCGCCGAGTTGTCCGGCTACAGCGACAGCTATATCAACGAAGGTGACGGGGACGATTACCTGATCAACGACGACAAAGCGGCAAACCGCCGGGGCCTGGAACTGCTCGATATCGACTCCACCAGGAAAACATTCATCAGCGCCCTGCAGAACACCGACCTGCTGGTCAATTTCAACAACGATCTGTTCCTCCACAAAGAAGATAAAGAGATACAGGAGCTGCTTGCCAAAACCCAGTCGATTGGCGTCTGCAGCCATCAGCTGGCCGCTTTTGCTGAATGTTCGATCGTCTTGCCCAGCGCCTCATACACCGAATACAGCGGTACGATAGTCAATGAGGATTACATCGTTCAGCGTTTCAGCAAGGCGCTTTTCAAAAATGAGGACCCGAAAGATATTCTCGAGATAACCCGGCTGCTCGGCGGTGCCATTGCCGATAACCAGCACGCCTGGCCGGGCATAAGGTCGTCGGTGCCCCGGCTGGCCGATATCGAGCCGGAAGCGATCCCCGCTGACGGTATAAAACTGCACAACAGTGAGGATGACAATGTCGGCGCTTGATATTCTGCTCGTCATTTTACGCATCGCCTTCGGAGCCTTCGTGCCGCTCAGTTTCGTCGCCGTGCTGGTCTGGATGGAGAGACGGGGCGCCGGTTTCTTCCAGGACCGGGCCGGTCCGAACCGCGCCAATGTCATGGGTATCAGGGCCGGCGGTCTGATCCAGAACATCGCCGATGCAATCAAACTGATTTTCAAGGAAGACATCGTACCCGCCCATATCAAGCACAAGTTCTACTTCATCCTGGCGCCGATGCTGGTCTTCATCACCGCTCTTCTCTGTTTCGCCGTCATACCCTTTGCCGACGTACTGGTGATCGGCGGCCGTGAGTATATGATGCAGGCCGTGCCGATGGATATCGGCATCCTCTGGTTCCTGGCGGTGGTCGGTTTCGGCGTCTACGGGATCATCCTGGCCGGCTGGTCGTCGCACAACAAGTACGGGGTGCTGGGCAGCCTGCGCGCCGCCGCCCAGGTCATCAGCTACGAAATACCGATGGGGCTGGCGCTGGTCAGCCTGCTGGCCGTCTATGGTACGGTCAATCTGACCGAGATGGCCCAGTTCCAGGGTCGGCTGCTGTTTGGTTTTATTCCGATGTGGGGCGTCGTCCTGCAGCCGCTCGGGGTGATCATCTTCATCGTTGCCGCTTTCGCCGAGACCAACCGGACCCCGTTCGATCTCGCCGAAGGTGAGAGTGAGATCGTTGCCGGCTACCATGTCGAGTATTCCTCGATGAAATTCGCCCTCTTTTTCATGGGTGAGTATGTCGCCATGTTCGTCTCCTCGGCGCTGATCGTCACCCTCTATTTCGGCAGCTTCCAGATCCCCTGGTTCAACACTGAAACTCTCTTGAACTACGCGGTGCCGGTGGCAATCGTGATCATGATCGCTCTGCCGGTGCTCGCCTTTTTCTTTGGCGAGTGGATGAAGCGAAACAACCGCAGCCACTACTATCGTGAAAATGATCCGCGGGCCAGGGAGGCCACCATTTACATCGCCCTGCTCTGGTCGCTGGTGGCGCTGCTGGAACTGGTCCTGCTCGCCTATCTGATCTTTGCCTCGGGCGGCGTGGCGGACCGCCTCCTGGTGGTGGTTCTGCAGATCGGCACGTTTTTATTCAAGACCTTTCTGATGTGTTTTGTCTATGTCTGGGTCCGCTGGACGCTGCCCCGGTTCCGCTATGATCAGCTCCAGAAGATTGGCTGGGAGAAACTGCTGCCGCTGGCTCTTCTCAATATCTTCATCACCAGCGCGATCATTGTCTCATTTGGTTGAAGGAATCCGCTATGAGCATAAAAGTACGAGTCGTTGAACGAAAAGGCAGAACCTTTCTCGAACAGCTCTATCTGGTCGAGGTGGTCAAGGGCATGCGGGTGACGCTTGGCCACTTTTTCAGGAACCTGCTCGATAACTCGAGGCTGTACGTTCGCCACTACCCGGAGGTTAAGCCGGAGATCACCGCCCGCTGGCGCGGGCGTCACCGGCTCACCAAACATGAAGACGGCACCGTCAAGTGCGTGGCCTGTTTCATGTGCCAGACCAACTGCCCGTCCAACTGCATCATGATCGAGGCCGGTGAAAGGCTTGACGGTAAATCGGAGAAGATGCCTGTCCGTTTCGACATCGACCTGCTCGAATGTATCTACTGCGGCTACTGCGTCGAAGCCTGCCCGATGGATGCGATCAGGATGGACACCGGAATTTTCTCGGTCACCAGTTACGACCGCGAATCGCTGCTGGTCGGCCTCGAGGAGCTGCTCGAGACCCCCGGAGCGTTCGATGAAGCCGAATACAAAAAGGGAGGCGGCTGATCGATGATTGCGACCTATCTGTTTTTTGGGCTGGCGCTGCTGGCCGTACTCGGTGCGCTTGGCCTGATTCTTTTCAAGCATCCGATGAACGGGGCGATGAGCTTCGTGGTCACCCTGATTTCGCTGGCCGGGCTCTACGCCCTGCTGTCGGCTACGCTGATATTCGCCATTCAGCTGATCGTCTATGCCGGCGCGATCATGTCGCTGATCCTCTTTATCATCATGTTCCTGAACATCCAGGAAAAAGATCTGCCGCTGGACCCCAATCGCTGGTTCTACCTGGCCGGCGGAATTATTGTTGTCGCGCCGATCGCCGGCCTGCTGATCAATATAACCAATTCGCTGCCGCCGGTTAAGGCCACGGTCCTGGATGATGGATTCGGCGGGGTCAAGGAGGTCGGTCAGCTGCTCTTCAGGGAATGGCTGCTGCCCTTTGAGATCATCTCGATTCTGCTTTTGGTCGCTCTGGTTGGAGCCGTTGTCCTGGCCGGCAAACGGGGGGTGAACTGATGATTTCCTACTATCTCTCACTGAGTATTATCCTGTTCTGTCTGGGGATACTTGGCGTCGTTTCCCGCCGCAATGTCTTCATCGTCTTCATGTCCATCGAACTGATGCTCAATGCCGCCAATCTTGGGTTCGTCTCCGTATCGCGTCTGCATGTAAACATGGACGGCCATGTGCTGGCCCTGATGGTGATGGCGGTCGCCGCAGCCGAGGCGGCTCTGGCCCTGGCGGTGATCATTTTACTGCACAAGCACAAGGGCAACCTGGATACCAATATATTCAGTCTGCTGAAGGGGTGATCGGATGGTACACAACGTCGCATACCTGGGCTTCATTCCTCTGCTGCCGCTGGCTGGCGCCCTGATCCTCGGGCTGATGTATGTGTCGACCTGCCAGAGGAAGAATTTCTCGGAGAAGATCTACGGAATCCTCGGTTGTATCGGCCCGATCCTCTCATTTTTCATGGCGCTCAAGGTATTTTTCGAACTCCGCGGTCTGCCGGCCGACGAGCGCTTTCTGAGCCACAAGGCCTTCACCTGGTTCGCCGTCGGCGAGCTCGACATCTCCATGGGTTTTCTGGCCGATCCGCTCAGTTCGCTGATGCTGCTGTTCGTCACCTTTGTCGGCTCGCTGATTCACGTCTACTCGATCGGCTACATGGCCGGTGATAAGAATTTCGGTAAATTCTTCGCCTATCTCAATCTGTTCCTCGGTTCAATGCTGATACTGGTGCTCGGCGACGGCCCGGTTGTCATGTTCGTCGGCTGGGAAGGCGTCGGGCTCTGCTCTTACCTGCTGATCAGCTTTTACAGCGAGGATTCAGAAAATGTGGTGGCCGGCAACAAGGCCTTCATCGTCAACCGGATCGGCGATCTCGGTTTCGTGCTGGGGATGGCCTTTCTGTTCTGGGGGATCGGAGCGGATGGCTTTGATTATCTCTCCCTGAAGGAGAACGCTCACCTTCTCAGCGCCCCCATCGCTTTGACCGTCTGCCTGCTGCTCTTTGTCGGCGCCACCGGGAAATCGGCCCAGATTCCGCTCTATGTCTGGCTCCCGGATGCGATGGCCGGCCCGACCCCGGTCTCGGCCCTGATCCATGCCGCCACGATGGTTACTGCCGGCGTTTATATGGTGGCCCGCTTCAGCTTTCTCTATGCCCATGTTGAGCTTGCCGGCACCGTGGTGGCCTGGACCGGTATTCTGACCGCGCTGGTGGCCGCAATTTTTGCCATGTTCCAGAGTGATATCAAGAAGATCCTGGCTTACTCGACCGTTTCCCAGCTCGGCTATATGTTTGCCGGCGTCGGGGTTACGGCATACTCCGCCGGCATTTTTCATGTCTTCACCCACTCCTTTTTCAAGGCCCTGCTCTTTCTCGGCGCCGGTTCGGTAATCATGGCTCTGCACCACCAGCAGGATATCTGGAAGATGGGCGGCCTGCGCGACAAGCTGCCCATTACCTACTGGACCATGCTGATCGGCGCTCTGGCGCTGGCCGGCTGTCCGCCCTTTGCCGGGTTTATCAGCAAGGATGAAATTCTCTATGCAGCTCTGGCCAACGGTCATGCCGGTATCTGGATTATCGGCGTCGTGGTGGCCGGGATGACGGCCTACTACACCTTCCGGATGATTTTTATCGTCTTCCACGGCAGTCCCCGCGATCAGGAAGCCTACGACCACGCCCATGAATCGCCCAAGGTGATGACCATACCGCTGCTGATCCTGGCGGCCGGGTCGCTTTTCGCCGGTTCAGCCAATGTTCCGGCCATTTTCGGCGGTCACCAGCGGGTCACGCACTGGCTTGCCCCAAGCCTGGTCGAGCACCACCCGCACACCGGCATCGGTCTTGAAATTCTCGCCATCGGCGCCTCTATCCTGGCCTTTGTCATCGGTATCAGCATTGCCTATAGAAAATTCACCGTGCCGGTCGAAGAACCCGATTACGCGGGTATCTACAAGTTCGCCTATCATAAATTTTATGTCGACGAACTGTATAACAAGGTGATCGTCGTTCCCTACCGCTTTGTCGGCAAGGCAATCAGCAAAGTGCTGGAGCCGTACGTCACCGATGCACCGGTCCAGGCCAGCGGCTGGCTCTACCGAATGTTCGGCCTGGCTTTCAAAGTGGTTCAGGTCGGTTATGTAAGAATCTATGCGGTCTACATGGTGGTCGGTCTGTCGGTACTGAGCCTGCTGATCTCACGGTCATTGAACCTCTAACCTGCATATTTCATGGAAAAACAACATGAAAGTAGAAAAAGCATACAATATCAATTTGTTGATCAATATCGCAATGGATATACCAATGGTGCCGTTCATACCTGTTAAAGTAAACGTTGAAAGGGCAGATTTCCCACCCTGCGGGCGAGTCGATACGGCCTGCTATCCATCGTCGCTTTTGGAGAATGCATATTGCACATATAGCATTCTCCAAGTCTCCTTGACTAGCAGACCGTCTCAACTCGTGAAATATTCAGGCCAAGGGTGAACCGATGTTTGATAACTTAATTTCAATCATGATCTTCGTTCCCATCCTGGCGGGGCTGGTGCTTTTCGTCGTGCCGCTCAGCCGGGAGGCGGCCCGGATCATCGGCCTGGCGGTTTCGGTCGTGGTGGTGCTGCTGGGGATCAAGTTGTTCGTCTCTTTTGACGGCTCGAGCGGCGCTTTCGAGTTTGTCGAACATGCCTGGCTCAATGAGTCGCTCGGTATTGCCTACAGCCTCGGGGTCGACGGCATCTCTATTCTGGTTCTGGCGGCAGCGGCGACGCTGTTTCCGATGGTTTACCTGCTCTTCAAGACCAAGGCCAGGGGCTACTACGCCAACCTGATGATCGTTCAGGGAGCGATGATCGGGGCGGTGGCAGCGACCGACATGGTCCTCTTCTATGTTTTCTGGGAACTGATGCTGCTGCCAGTCTTTTTCATGATCGGTCTCTATGGAGGGCCGAAACGGCTGCCGGCAACGATCAAGATCACCATTTACACCATTGCCGGATCCCTGCTCATGCTGGCGGCAATCATTTACCTCGGTATTTCCTACAAGTCGCAGAGCGGTGAGTGGAGCTTCGCGATGGAAAACCTGGGCTCTCTGGCGCTTACCGGTCGGGTGGCAACGGCTGCTTTTATCGGCTTCATGATCGCCTTCGCCATCAAGATCCCGCTCTTTCCATTCCACACCTGGCTGCCTGACGCCTATACCGAAGCGCCGACGGCGACGACTTTCGTACTCTCCGCGGTGATGGCCAAGATCGGCGTCTACGGGGTCATCCGTTTCGTCGTTCCGGTCTTTGACGAGAGCTTCGCCCGCTATGCCCTGATTCTCGCCTGCTCGGGTGTGATCGGCATGATGTACTGCGGTATTGCCGCACTCGCCCAGAAGGACCTGAAGCGCATGCTGGCTTTCTCCTCGGCTTCCCACATGGGCATCATTGCCCTGGGCATCTTCTGCATGAATCTGCAGGCCCTGACCGGAACGCTTTATCAGATCGTCGCCCACGCAACCAGCACCGGCGTGCTGTTCCTGCTGCTCGGCTTGATCGAAGAGCGAACCGAGAGCCGAAATATCGAGGACTTCGGCGGCATGGCCGCCCGGGCACCGGTGTTTGCGGTCTTCTTCGCGGTGGCCATGCTGGCTTCAGTTGGTCTGCCGGGAACCTCAGGCTTCATTGGCGAGTTTCTGATCATTCTCGGGGCGGTCAAGTTCAACCCGCTCATCGGGGCGCTGGCCGGCACGACGCTCATTATCGGTGTCTGCTATATGCTCTATCTGTTTCAGCGGGTGTTTTTCGAGAAACCGTCACCGAAGCTGGCCGGCTTCAGCGAACTCTCGGCCATCGAAATTCTGACGATCCTGCCGATTGTCATCCTGATTGTCGTCATGGGCATCTATCCGCAGCCGTTCATTGCCAAAATCGTACCGTCGGCAGAAAAGCAGATGGCGTCCATCAGCACCGAACTAAATATCGCTCAGCACCGGAGTGAAACGCTAAAACCGGGCCTAGAACTGAAAACGGGAGACTGATAATGCACGATCTCATGGCCATTCTTCCGCTTGTAGCAACCGCCGCAGGCGCGATTCTCGTCATGCTGGTGGCGGCCTTCGAGAGTTTCAAGAAAGAAGGGATCTCGATTCTTGGCATCGGTCTGTTCGCCTTCGCCTTTTTCGTTCAGCTCACCGTTGAAAACGGCGGGCCGATCACTCCGTACGGCACGGTCTTCAACGGTATGCTCGTTACCTCGACCTTTACCAAGGTCGCCGGATTGATCATTTTGGCCAGCGGCTTTTTCTCGGCCCTGGCTTCTCAGACGTACTTCACCGAGAATGAAGGCTTCGTCATCGAGTACTACTGCATGATGCTCTTTGCCTCCTGCGGCATGCTGTTGATGACCATGGCGGCCGAGCTGATTACGGTCTTCATCGCCCTTGAAATCACCTCGCTGGCAATCTACACCCTGATAGCTTCGGACCGCCGCTCGGTGCTGCGCGCCGAAGCCACGCTGAAGTATCTGATGCTCGGTGCCTTTGCCGGGGCTTTTTTCGTCATGGGTTCGGTATTTATCTATGCCGGGGCCCAAAGTACCAAGTTTGTCGATATCGGCCGGGTTATTGCCGAGACCGGCTTTCTTTCCAATCCTGCCCTGGTCGGCGGGTCGCTGCTTATACTGGTCGCTTTTCTGTTCAAGGCGGCGGCATTTCCGTTCCACGCCTGGGTGGTCGATGTTTACGACGGCTCGCCGGTGCCGGTTACCGGCTTTATGGCGACAGCGGTGAAAACGGCGGTGTTCGCGGTGTTTGCTAATTTCCTGGTGATCAATACCGAACTGCAGCAGGGGTGGGTCAGCTACCTGTTCTATATTTCGGTGCTGACCATGTTCGTCGGCAACCTGATTGCCATCGGTCAGAACAATCTCAAGCGCATGCTGGCTGCCTCGGGAATCGTCCACACCGGTTATCTGATTATCGCTCTGGTGGCGGTGAACAGCGAACCGTTCAAAGGCTCGATCATTCTTTTCTATCTGGCTGCGTATGCCGCCTCGACTCTAGGTATTTTTGCCGCACTTTCCTATCTGGGAGGTGAGGGAGAGAAACGCCGCTCATTCGATGATTTCAACGGACTGGCGAGGATTCGGCCCTATTCGGCCGCCTGCATCGCGATTTTTCTGCTGTCAATGGCCGGCATTCCGCCGACGGCCGGTTTCATGGGCAAGTTCTACATCATTGCCGGCGCCTTCAAGGGCGGCCACGTTACCCTGGGTGCTCTGGGAATCGTCAGCTCCATTCTGTCCATGTGGTATTACCTGAGGCTGATCATCGCCATGTACTTCAAAGAGCCGGCGGAAGATTTTCAGGTCGCCGAACTGACCCTGGCACCGCTGGGAACCTTCGTGCTGGCCCTGTCGGTGTTTGCCATCAGTTTCATACCCATAGCGCTGTAGAGTTGTATTTCTGCCGAATTGAAGACAACAGGAAAGGAGTAAGATCGTGAAAGCCAAGGATATTCTTGAGGATAAGGGAACACGCGTCGTTACGATACATGAGGACAACCTGCTGGTCGATGTGATGTCTCACTTTCTGGTCAACCGGGTCGGGTCGCTGGTCGTTGTCGATAAATTCGATAACATCCTGGGTATCGTCGCTCCGTTCGATATCCTCGAGGCGGTGCACCGCGACCCCGAACTCATCACGACGATGAAGGTGGAGGAAGTGATGAGTCGAAATGTGATTGTCGCCAACCCGGATGAGGAAGTCGGCCGTCTGATGGCGATCATGACCGAGAACCGGATCAGGCATATCCCGATCATCAAGGAAGGGAAGCTGGCCGGTATCGTTTCGATCGGTGACGTGGTCAAGGCCCAGCTGACCGTCCACGAGGTGCAGATCAGCTATCTGAAGGACTATATCGAAGGCAAATATCCCGCCTGAGCAGACAGATTCATGGAAACATAGCACACTCATCATTTGCAGCTCGGACAGCATGGCGCTTGCGGGCTGCAGAATTTTTTTCCTGATTCGCCCCTCAGCTTTTCTCGCTGAAGCCAACCTCGGGCAGTTCACGCTGGGTTGCCAGATCCAGTGAAAAATAGCTCTGTTTCGTGAAGCCGAACTTTTTTGCAATGAAGCTTGCCGGAAAGGATTCCACCAGGGTGTTGAGGCGGGCTACATAGCCGTTATAGCGATTTCTGGCGGTCTGAATGTCAGCCTCGATCTCGTTGAGATTCTTCTGCAGTTCCAGAAAATTGACGCTGGCCTTGAGGTCCGGGTAGGCCTCGGCCACCGCCAGCAGACTGCTGAGGCCGTGGGTCACCTTGCTTTCGGTTTCCATGCGTTCGTCAACCGAATTTTCAGGTTTCATCTGGTTGGTCTTGCTCTCGAAAATTTCACTCTCATGTGAGCTGTAGCCCTTGATGGTGGCAATCAGGTTGGGGATCAGGTTGAAGCGGCGCTTCAGGGCAACGTCGATCGAACTCCAGGCCTCTTCGATGCGGTTCTGGTATTTGATGAACCTGTTGTATGTTCCGATCAGCCAGGCGCAGGTGACGATCGAGAAAAACAAAAACGGTATGATGATTTCGGGGCGCATGCCGGCTCCTTTTTCCTGTATTTTAGCTTTCCATCTGCTCGCTATGAGCGCCCGGGGCGGTGAGTGAAATGGTTCGCCTGTTCTCTGGTAAGTTTCATTCTGCTGTTCAGCCCCCAGCCGGAACCCTCCAGGATTGTGCTTAAATCTCTTCTGGAGAGGCGGGCATAGGCTGAAATTGCTGTTGGAACGATAATCAGCAGAAAAATGACCAGCAGGGCAATGAGCACGGTGTTGAGACTCATCGAAGCGAGCGTCTGGGTGATGAATGCCAGCGCTGAGCCAAGAGCCGCCACGGCAACACCGCCCATACCGAGCAGCGGAGTCGCGGATGCTTCTTTTTTCTTCTCTTTGTCCTGCTTCTTGAAAACCTTTTCTTCCGCTTTGGAGGAGAACTCCTCGAGCCGTGAGAAAAAGCTGTCCCTGATACGGATGAACGGGTCGGACACCGCCTCTCTCACACTGATTGGATTGGCGACAATATCGACCACTTTTGCGTGCAGCTCGTTGCCGTCCAGATCGTTGAAAATCCCCCACTTGTTCAGACGAAGCGTACCGCGACAGCCGCTTGTGACCGGCACGGCGATTTCGTGCAACTTCTCGCCATTGCTGCCGAAGAGCTCGCAGTAGAGGACAAAGATGCTGGAGCCTTTACAGGTATCGATATGCTGCTGCCGATCGTTCACTTTCAACGCCATGTTGAAATGGCGGCCGTCCATGATCAGCGTACCTTCCTCGAACAGTGCCCGTTTGTCGGGGTCGTAAAGATGCGGGAAGCTGACGAAGCTGTTGACCAGGGGAAGCATCCAGGCCTGATAGAGGATCAAACGCTCCAGTTCAGCCAGGTTCTCCAGAACGATGGCCGTTTGATGACTCTGATCGATCAGGCTTTTCAGGCTGTCCGCATATTCAGGGGTGCTGGTATAATGCTGGATCCTTTCATCCCCGAGCGCTTCGACGGCCGTTTCCGGTTTGCGCTCGATCCACTCTTTGTATGGCTTGAACAATTGCCGCAGGGTTGCAAAGCCGTCTTTGTCTAGTTTTGATATCTGCTCACCGAGCAGCGGTTTGACGACGGTTTCACGGAATTTCCCGAGGACGGTAATGAAATAGGGGTTGATCTCGCCGTCCAGATCGAGACTGCCGTCGTCGCTCAACAGTGACAGCGGGGCGGTGGCAAGATACGATTCGGCATCTTCGATATTGATCAGGTTATAGGCGGCATTGACCTCCGGATTGTCCAGGGCGCGCTCGAGAAGATCGGGGTTGAGCCGCTTGATGTCACCAAGCAGGAAATACTGGTAGAGTTTATCGCGCAGCTGGCGAAAAACTTCGTAGCCGCGCTGCGTATCAGGGCCGAGAACCAGGATTTCGGTCGGCTGCGAGGAGCCGATTTCACCCGCTTCCAAGCGCCACGTGAGGTAGCTCTTGCACTGTCTGGTGAACGTGTCGAGGGCATCACTGTCGACGCCGCAGCGGCCGCTGGGATGATCGGGGCCGCCGACGGTGGCGAGGATATCGTTGATGAACTGTTCAACGTTTTGTTCAGCAGCCGCTTCCGGCAGGACGATGCCGGCCTGATCGAGGCCCCCTTTGAGCACCTGCTGCTTGATCTGTCGAACCTGATCCAGGGTGACGCTCTGAAGATCGCAATCGAGCTTTTTCAGGACCTTTTCGGCCGATGATTTGATTCGCCGGCCGATATCGCTGGCCGGGTTTATAACTGACAGATCGAGGCTGGTGTTGGCCTCGCGAATGGAGCCGGGATCGGTGAGAGTGTTGAACAGAAATTTTATGGCGTCCTTGATTTCCTCCGCCCTGATCCGACCATCTTTATCATTGTCGAGCATTTCCAGAAAGACGTGGTCGGCTTTGAGGTTCGTGCATGGCGCCGTGGTTGCGACCCAGAGAGCTTCATCGAGATCGAGAACGGTACGAAGATCATCGTGATTGTCGATCTTGAAATGATACGAATCACCGAGTTCGGCAAAAATAGACGGGCCGCTGCCGCCGCTTGTTACACCGTCGCCTGCAGTACTCTCTGACATGGATCCTCGAAGTGAAATAGGGTGAGAAACATTTCTTTCGGGCAAGCACGGATATCCTATTCATTTTTTGGTTTAATCGCAAGATTTGAGCCAGTTTAGTGACGACATTTTGGCTCGTTAGTGCTAGTCTTGGTGGCGAAAAAATCCGGGGACAATTTTCTGTTATGACAAGCCGGAAGATGCCTGCAGAGCCGGATCGTGGAGTCCGGAAATGATACATTCAGAGGAGATCATGATTCATTCAGTAACACATCTGTACCGTCGAATCGATGCAACCAGAGAATATTGCTTCAACATCGCTTTGTCAGGGGAACTGACCAGCGCAGAACTCGATTGCCTGAGCTTGATTCTCGCCGACGGATTTTTGCTCGATACCGTTACTGATGAATCAGCCCTGACCGGCGAGCGGGTCGTCGAGGTGGGACCCCGGCTCAACTTCGCCACCGCCTGGTCGTCCAATCTGGTGTCAATTTGTCAGGCGACAGGACTGCACAAGGTCGAGCGGGTGGAGCGCTCGCGGCGTTATCTCGTGTCGGAGAGCGAGGATCTTGAAGCCTTTGTCGAACGCTCCCACGACCGGATGACCGAATGTCGCTATACGGCGCCGCTCACCACCTTTGAAACCGGCATCGATCCGGAGCCGGTATACGAGGTCGATCTGATCAGCAAAGGACCGCGGGCGCTGCTCGACATTCCCGGAATATCGATGGACGAATTCGATCGAAACCTCTACTACGATTATTTTGTCAATCAGCAGGGACGCAACCCAACCATCGTCGAGATCATGGATCTCAACAACGCCAACTCGGAGCATTCCCGCCACGGTTTTTTCAAAGGGCTGCAGGTCATCGACGGCGTCGAGCAGAAAGCGACCCTGCTCGATCTGGTTGCTGAAACGCTTGAGGCCAATCCCAAGGGCTCGGTCATTGCCTTCAAGGATAACTCGAGTGTCATCGAGGGCTATCAAATCAAGACGATAACACCTGAAAAACCGGGCCTGCCGTCCGCCTTTGCATCGGTTGAGTCAGCTTATTATCCGCTCCTCACCGCTGAAACGCATAATTTCCCGACCGGAGTTGCCCCGTTTCCGGGGGCCGAGACCGGTACCGGCGGCAGAATCCGCGACGTCCTCGGTACCGGTCGCGGCGCCTATGTGGTGGCCGGTACGGCGGGCTATTGTGTGGGTAATCTCCATATTCCCGGTTACTTCCTCGAATGGGAGTTGGAAAATAAACAGCCCGACAACCTGGCCACCCCGCTGGAGATCGAGATTGAGGCCAGCAACGGTGCGTCCGATTACGGCAACAAGTTCGGTGAGCCTTTGATTCAGGGGTTTACCCGCTCATTTGACATGCGGCTGGAAAACGGCGAGCGCTGGGGGTTCTTGAAACCGATCATGTTTACCGGCGGCCTGGGCCAGATCGATGCGCGTTTGACCGAGAAAAAGAAGCAGCAGCAGGGCATGCTCATCGTCCAGGTTGGCGGCCCGGCTTACCGGGTCGGTTTTGGCGGCGGGGCCGCCTCGAGCATGCTCCAGGGTGAAAACGTCTCTGAGCTCGATTTCGACGCCGTGCAGCGCGGCGACGCCGAAATGGAGCAGAAGATGAACCGCGTGATCCGGGCCTGCAACGAGATGGGCGGAAAAAGCCTGATCGATGTGATCCACGACCAGGGAGCAGGCGGTCCGGCCAACGTTCTCAAGGAACTCGTCGAAGAGTCGGGCGGCAGAATTGATATCCGCAAGATCAAAGTCGGCGACCCGACCATGTCGGTACTGGAGATTTACGTCTCCGAGTATCAGGAACGTACCGGTATGCTGATCAGTCCTGAAAATATCGACGCATTTCAGCAGATCTGCAGACGTGAAAAGGTCAACTGCGAAGTGCTCGGCGAGGTTACCGGTGATCTGCGTTTCGTGGTTCACGATTCGCACGACAATACCACTCCGGTTGATATCGACCTGGATAAACTGCTTGGTTCGATCCCCCAGAAAACGTTTGTCGACGGCCACAGCAACGGCCGTACCAAACCGGTTCTGTTGCCCCGGGACATTTCTGTAAAAAAGGCGCTGGCTAAGGTCTTCAAACTGGTGTCGGTTGGTTCCAAACGTTTCCTGACCAACAAGGTTGATAGATCTGTGACCGGGCTGGTAGCCCAGCAGCAGTGCTGCGGACCGCTGCAGCTTACCGTCGCCGATGCGGCGGTTATCGCTCAGAGTCATTTCGGTTTCACTGGAATCGCTACTGCAATCGGTGAACAGTCGATCAAGATGCTGGTCGATCCGGCCGCCGGTGCACGGATGGCTGTCGGTGAGGCATTGACCAATCTGGCTTCGGTCGTCATCGAGGATATCGACCAGGTCAAATGTTCTGCGAACTGGATGTGGGCCCCGAAACTGCCCGGCGAAGGTGCCGCCATCAGGGATGCGGTCAAGGCCATGCGTGATTCGATGATCGAAATCGGCATCGGTGTTGACGGCGGCAAGGATAGTCTGTCCATGGCGACCATGGTCGGCAGCGAAACGGTAAAATCTCCCCGGGAACTGGTTATCTCGCTTTATGCGGCGGTGCCTGATATCAGAAAAAAAATAACGCCGGACATCAAGAAGCCGGGCTCGACCCTGGTTTTTGTCGATCTTTCCAGCGGCAGGGAACGTCTCGGCGGTTCGGCCCTGGCCCAGGTTTTTTCTCAGATCGGCGAAATATCACCCGACATGGAAGATCCAAGTCTGGTCAAAAACGGTTTTCTGGCGATCCAGAAGCTGATTGCTGACGGCCGGGTTCTGGCCGGTCACGATCGTTCTGACGGCGGGTTGATCACCACGCTTCTGGAAATGGCTTTTGCCGGAAACTGCGGGCTCGATATCGACCTGGAAGGGGAGTCTTCGGTTTTTAAAACCCTGTTCGCCGAGGAGCTTGGCTATGTGGTCGAATGTCCAGCTGATGATGTCGGTGGTGTGATCGCCCAACTGGCTGGAGCAGGAGTCATTGCTGCAAAAATCGGGCAGACGACTTTCGAGAAAAGGATTAAGCTCATTTTCAACGGCCAGAGGGTGCTCGATGAACCAATGGCTGCGCTGCGCCGGCTGTGGGAAGAAACCAGCTATCAGCTCGAGCGGCTGCAGGCGAATCCGGCCTGCGTCGATCAGGAAAAGGAGATGATCTACGAGCGTTCCGGTCCGAGCTATCACCTCAGTTTCGATCCGCAGCTGCCGCCTGCTGAACTGCAGAATCGAGCCGAAAAACCAAAAGTCGCCATTCTGCGGGATGAAGGTTCCAACTCGGACCGGGAGATGAGTTCAGCCTTTTATCTGGCCGGCTTCGAGGTCTGGGATATCAGCATGACCGATCTGCTGGAAGACCGGGTGATGCTCGATGATTTCCAGGGGGTCGCAGCGGTCGGCGGCTTTTCCTACGCCGATGTACCTGAGTCGGCCAAGGGCTGGGCGGCGACCATTCGCTTCAACGAGCGTCTCAAAAAACAGTTCGAACAGTTCTACCAGCGTTCCAACACCTTCTCGCTCGGCATCTGTAACGGCTGCCAGCTATTCGGCCTGATCGGCTGGGTGCCCTGGACGGGTCTCGATCCGCAGCGTCAACCCCGCTTTATCGGTAATAACTCCGATCGCTTCGAGTCCCGCTGGGTGACGCTCAAGATCAACAGCAGCCCGTCTATCATGCTCGAGGGCATGCAGGACCTGGTGTTCGGTATCCATGTGGACCATGGCGAGGGACGGTTGCATTTTCCGGATCCGGAAATCAAGCGGCAGGTCATCGATCAGTCCCTGGCCCCGGTTGTCTACGTCGATGATGACAGTATGCCGACTACCGTCTACCCGTTCAACCCGAACGGGTCGCCGGACGGCATCGCCGGTCTCTGTTCAGCGGACGGCAGACATCTGGCCATGATGCCTCACCCGGAGCGGGTCTTCCTCCCCTGGCAGGCCCACTGGCTGCCCGAAGAGATGAAAGATATTGAAGCCAGCCCCTGGCTGAAAATGTTCAGCAACGCCTACGACTGGTGTATGCAGCAAAACTGATCGAAGCGCAGGCTGGATTCACCAAGGAAGGCGGTGCGGAAAAACTTAAAAGCAGTATCATGAGAGTGGGCCGGTCAGCAGAGCAGCTCCGTGTGCGACGCTCTCGGCCTGATCTTCCGGCCGCTGAGGCCGGCTATGACGGCCCTAAAACCGGGCCTGGTACTGGTTGCTGCATAAGCCTGCGGGCCTGTTTCAGCAGCCCCAGTCAATTCACTCCCGCCTCCCCAACGGGTCTACAGTAAAGCTTTCTATATACGCTATCTTCTGTTTTTCTCTTTGTCCCGCATGATCTGCAGGATGGTGCGGTCGGTTTGCATCATACCCTGGTGGCTCAGGGTGCCGAGGTTCTTGACTGTCTGTTCGGTGGACTGGCCGATGATGCCGTCGGTGTCCTGGACATTGATGCCCTGCAGGGAGAAGAGGGCCGCCTGGACGGCAGAGCCTGCTGCCGTATTGAGCTTCAGGGCGCAGCCGGCTTTGGCACCGTCGCAGATCACGCCGGCCAGATCCTCCATGATGTTCTTGATGGCGCCGGCCATATGTTTGACGTCGCCGCCGACCAGGTAGGTGATCCCGGCCGTCGCCCCGGCACCTGCCGCGACTGAGCAGCCGCACACCGCCGAGAGTCTGCCGGTATGGGCTTTGACATAGGCGGTGATAATGTGGCTCAGGCCGATGGCGCGCAGAACCGTCTCTTCATCATGTTCGACAAAATCCTTGATGGCCCAGATCGGCAGAATCGCGGTCAGACCGTGGTTGCCGCTGCCGGCGGAACTCATGGCCGGCAGATTGGCGCCGCTCATCCTGGCATCGGCTGCAGCAGAGGTAAGGATCCTGGCTGAAGTGGCCATATCCTTGACCAGCAGTTTCTGCTTGAGCTGGCGCTCGATCGCCTTGCCGATCCCGAGCCCGCTGCCGTACTTGAGGCCATGTTCGGCCAGTCGGACGTTGAACTCGACCCCTTTTTTCAGAAAGGCAAGGTCGTCTTCATCGATTTGATCGATCATTTCATAGATATCGTCCAGAGTCAGGTCCATCAGCCAGGCTTCGAGAAGCTGCAAGGCTGATTTGCCCGATCCGTCGGCAGCCGGGGACAACAGCTGTGAATCGGTTATCGGTTCGTTGTTGAGGCTGAGCGAAACAATATTGTTGTGCAGGTCTTTGACTACCGCTTCACCGGTACTGGCGCCATCGGTTACCACGGCTCTGATGTGCAGGCCCGACTCGTCGAAGAGATTGATGTGCATTCCCTTGCCGGCGATCAGTGTTCTGGTGGCAGCAATTGCTTCATCATCCACCGTATTAAGTACTTCGAGGCCAAGATGCGGATCGCCGCCGAAAGCGCCGACTCCGGCGGACACATCGAGCCCGGTCATGCCGTTGGTGCCGGGAATGGCGACGGCCATACCGTTTTTATAAATATTGGGATCGACCCACAAGTCGATGCGGGTGATCTCCTTGGTCTGCAGCAGTGATGCCGCGGCAGCGGCAGCCAGAGCAATGGCGGCTGGTTCGGTACAGCCGAGTGCCGGTGTTACTTCCATCTGCAGAATGTCTTTTACCGTAAATGCCATGATCGTTTCCTCGTCACAGACGATTATCCGCCTGCCGGGCATGAAATTTTTTGTGATAGTCGGAAATGGTGTTTTTGAGCTGCTGGATATAGCTGGTCAGATCTTCTTTTTTTTCGCGTCAGGAATTGTTGGCGCAGCTCAGCTCGGTGCAGAGAATTACTGTGTATATGCACACAATATGAGATCCAGGCTGATTCGTCAATATATTTTTTCTGATCACCACCGCCATGATTGGAACCGAGGCTGTCAGCAGCATCGGCTCCGCTGAGATCAGGGCTGCCGATCTGGTTTTTTACCAAGAAGGACGAAATAAGCGATGCAATGAATTTATAAGACTACTGTTCGGGGAGTGGGACTGAAAGGTAAGGTTTGAAACATGCTCTTGAGTGTCAATCAAAAGTGGCAAACGCTTCCTCGATATGATCAGCGAAGATAGACACCGTCTGATCCAGCAGCGCGATGCCCTGGTCAGGGGTGTCGAGATAGATCTGCTGCTGCAGCAGGCGGTTTTTCCAGGAACCGGCTGAATCGCCGCTAATGTCTTTGTAGAAGTGCATCCCGGCCACCATCAGAAATGGAATACAAAACAGCGTCTTATAACCGGCGGCAGCTATCTTTTCGACGATCTCCCCGGCGGGTACCAGCGGTTTTTCTATGGTGGTGAAAAACACCTGGTCGCCGATCTGACGGCGCAGTTCTTTTTCGAGTTGAAGAAGCAGGTAACGGCAGGGATGGTCGGTGCCGTGGCCGAGAACCAGAGCAGCATCGTGACCTGATCTCTGAAATACATTTTTCAGGGCTTGAGCGGTCCTGACGAAGTCATGCGGCTGATCGAGAAGCGGCCGGCCGATTGCTGCCGGTACATTCAGCGTGCGCGTTTCCGTGACGGTGCGGTGAAATTCATAACCAGGCAAAAGATGTAGTGACTGGACGACGATTTTATCAGGGCTACGCAGGGAGGCTGCTGTTTCTGCTATGGAAAGTGAGGGTTTACCGGTAGCTGCTCTGCGCACCGTCGGCGATGAAAACGCCCAGTGAATCAGGCAGTCGGGAAAACGCGGAGCAAGTTGTTTTTCAAACCTTTGATAGGTCTCTCTGGCTCTGGAGGTTGTACCAAAAGCGCATAATATGATATGATTTTTCATAGTAGGGAGGAAAACCGTTCAGCAGTGTTTCTGATTTGCTGAAGTTTAACGGATTCGCCGGTTTCTTGTCATAAAAATTAATAATTTCAGCGATATTTTCATCCTGGTCCGTAAACCCTGGATGGGAAAGCAATTTTACCGACAGAAAGTGATACAACATTAGGCTGTTGGGAATGCTTGACAAGTATTCTGGAATCGGCTAGAAATTAAGCCTTAAATAAAATACTTACGCGAAGGCAGAAACCTTGCAGCAGTGTCGATGGAGAATCCTGATCTGGATCGTGGTCAGGGTGCTTCCCGGTGCGATGTGTACATCATAATTGGAGGAGGATAAGGATGGTAAAAAAAATCTCAGTTCTGGCTCTGGCCGGCCTGATCGCACTTCCTGCTGCAGCATTGGCGGGCGGCAGCGGCGGGGCCGATGTGAGTGACCTGGAGAGGAAAATCGAGGAATTGAGCCGGCAGCTCAATGAGCTTAAAGCTCAGATGGGAAAACAGCAGGAAGTCGATGCCGCCACCTCGCAGCAGCTGTCTGATCTGGCCGAAGATCTGGACGACTTCGATGACCGCGCCGATGCTTGGGACCTGGCCGCCCGCTTCAAGTTCAATGGCGATTTCAGGTCTCGTCTCGATTATTACAATGCGGACACGGTGTTTGGCAACACCCTTGAAAACGACAGCCTGTGGACCAATCGTTTCCGCCTGAACATGCGCGTCAAGGCTACCGAGAACGTGGAGTTCAAAGGCCGGCTGGCGATGTTCAAAGCCTGGGGTATGCAGGCACCGTTTACAAATGACACGAGCAACCCGATGGCCTTTCCTGTCTTTGACGGGAATGTGACCAGAACGACCGACGACAGTGCCCTGTATGTCGACCGGGCCTATGTGAACTGGAACAATATCGGCGGTGCTCCGGTCTGGCTCTCGATTGGCCGCCGGCCGACCACCGACGGTCCTCCGTCGCAGATCAGAATGGGCTCGGATGAACTCATGGCTACACCGGTCGCTGCTTTCAACTATGCCTTTGACGGAGTGACCCTTGGCTATGGTTACAACTGGGGTAACGAGGATCTCGGTTCAGGTAAGGTACGGTTATGTTACGGCCGCGGTTTTGAAGACGGGCTGCTGGTCGACAATGACATCAACGATGCCGATTTTGCCGGATTTAACTGGGATGTACTGAGCAGCGGCAACAGGCTGCTCAATGTACAGTCCTTCGGGGTATTCAATGCCTTCAACTATCCCCAGTTCAAAGATATTCCGGATTCTTTTGCCGCCCAAGAATTCGGGCCTCGCGCGAACCTGGGTAACATCTTTCACACTGACGTGGTCTGGCAGGATGAAGTTGCCAGCTTCAACTACTTTTTCTCGGGCGGCTGGTCCAATACCCAGCCGAACGACAACGGCATGTTCAACGATTTTGCCGCAATGTTCGCCGGCCAGGCCGGGCCCAATACCGGCAGTGAAAACGGCTATCTGGTCTACGCCGGTCTGCGCTATGACCTGGACGATATCGGCTTGAAGCTCGGCGCCGAATATAACTACGGTTCCCAATACTGGATTGCCTTTGCGCCGGCGCACGACGATATTTACCAATCCAAGCTTGCGACCCGCGGTCATGTGTTCGAACTCTATACGATCTACGACCTCCCCGCGGGCGAGGCCATTTCCCAGTACGGCAGAGCCTTCATAAGGCTTGGTTATCAGTACTACGATTACACCCATGCCGGGTCCGGTGACTGGAACATGTATCCCTATGATCTGGACAACGACATGGACCTGATGAAACTGCAGGGCATGGGATTGGATCCGCTGGATAATGCCCACCAGATCTACCTGACGTTCGAGGCCTTCTTCTAAACTCGAACCGAGCTGAGTAGACAATCGGGGTATGCCGCTGAAAAAGGGCATACCCCTTTTTTATTGAATTATCATTGACTCTGTTTTAACGGTTTATGGGTGGTCGCAGAAACTAACGATACTCACTACCGGTATTATCGCCGGTAAAGGGCTGATCTTTTGGTGAATAAAGGGAATGTAAGAGACGATGGTTTCCTACCACTTTTTCAACAGGCACGGCGGGGTCAGCAGAGGCAGGTTCGCAAGCCTCAACCTCAGCTATAAAACCGGGGACAGCGACGCAAATATCGAGCGTAACCGGACCATAGTTAAAGAAGCTATCGGCACACAACGCTTGATCAGTGCCCATCAGGTGCACGGTAATCGTGTTTATATCGATGACGGTAAAGCAGCCGGTTCACACGAAGCGCAGGGCTATGACGCCCTGATCAGCGATCGTCCGGGAACCGCATTGATGATTCAGCAGGCCGACTGCCAGGCGGTTCTGCTTTATGACCCTCTCCACCGGGCAATCGGTGCGGTACACAGCGGCTGGCGGGGCAGCGTTGTAAATATTATCGGGGCAACCATCGATCTGATGAGACGCTGCTACGGGAGCAGCGCCGGCGATCTGCAGGCCCGTATTGGCCCCTCCCTGGGACCGTGCTGTGCCGAGTTCGTCAACTACAAATCTGAGTTGCCTGCCGATTTTCAACCCTTTCAAACCGGTAAGCACCATTTCGATTTCTGGCGAATTTCCGCCTACCAGCTGACGGCGGCAGGCGTGAGTCGGGCGGCGATTGAACTTCCCGACATCTGCACGAGCTGCTCACCAGACTATTTCAGCTATCGCCGAGCCGTCAGGGAGCGGGACCCGGTCTGCGGACGGCATGGCTCGGTGGTCTGCCTGAACGAAAGCTGAGCTCGATTTTGAAGATGAAACTGTTGATCATTGAAGACGACCATAAAATCGCCTCCCTTATCGAAAAGGGAATGCGGGAAGCAGGCTTTCTGGTCGATGTCTGTCATGACGGTGAACAAGGGCTCGAGTATGCCTTAGCCAACCGCTACGATGCTGCCGTTATCGATATCATGCTGCCCGGTATCGACGGGCTGCAGGTTATCGAGCGGTTGCGGGCCGATACGGTATCGATGCCGGTTCTGATCCTCAGCGCCAGACAGTCGGTCGATGATCGGATCAAGGGACTGCAGCAGGGCGGCGATGACTATATGATCAAGCCGTTTTCGTTCAGTGAACTACTGGCCAGGATTCAGGCGCTGATTCGCCGCGACAGAAAACACAACGATCCGACCAGCCTCGCCTATGACGATCTGAGCATGGATCTGCTGCGCCGGGAAGTCCGGCGCAATAATGAGAGAATAGAGCTGCCGGCAAAGGAATATGCGCTGCTCGAGTATCTGATGCGTAACCCGGAAACGGTTGTCTCCAAGACCTCGATACTGGAGCGGGTCTACGACTACTCATTCGATCCCCAGACCAATGTTGTCGATGTGCTGGTCTGCCGGCTCCGCAATAAAATCGACCGGGATTTCCGGCAGAAACTGATACATACCGTCAGAGGAATGGGGTATGTCCTCAGGTCCGAATAGCGGCGGTCGAGCGTCGACCGAAATGCTTGATCAGGAGCGTGGCTGATAAGGCTCGTGCAATGTAGCCGGAGTGTTGCAGAAAATTGGAAGACAATGGGTAAGAGTGGTTACTTTGCGCAAAAACCTGTGGTATGGTGCCCTCCCACAATCACCTAACGCAGCCAAAGGAATAGGAGCATGACAACCATCACCGTCGGCAGTCGGAAAAGCAAACTCGCCATGTGGCAGACTGAAACGGTCTGCGAATTGCTGAACGATCGGGGCATCAAAACCGAAATTATCGCCCTGGAGACCAAAGGCGATAAAATTCTCGATCGTTCGATCGCCAAGATCGGCAGTAAAGGGGTTTTCACCGAGGAACTCGAAGAGCAGCTGGCGGACGGCTCAGTCGATATAGCGGTGCACTCGGCCAAAGATATGCAGTCGACCCTGCCCGAAGGGTTCGAATTGATCGCTTTTACCGAAAGGGAAAAAAGTCATGACGTGCTGCTGGCTCGCGGTGAGATCGATCTGGCCGACACCGAAACACCCATCAGGGTCGGCACCTCGTCGGTCCGCCGGGTGGCGCTGCTCAGTCACTACTATCCGCATGTCGCTGCGGTGCCGATGCGCGGCAACCTGCAGACCCGGGTGGCCAAGCTCGAGGCCGGCGACTGCGATGCGCTGATGCTCGCCTACGCCGGGGTGACCCGGATGGGCTATGATGAGATGATCGTCCATCATTTCGACGAAGCGCGGTTCGTTCCGCCGGTGGGCCAGGGCTGTATAGCCATCGAGTCGGCAACCTCGCTCTCTGCCGCCAAAAAAGTGCTGATCAGAGACTGTTTAAATAATCAGGAGAGTGAATACTGCCTGCGCGCCGAGCGGGCCTTTCTGAAGAAAATGGAGGGCGGCTGCTCAATTCCGGCATTCGGGCATGCGGTACTGAGAGGTGATCTGATCAGCCTGAGAGCCGGGCTCGCCAACCTGGACGGCAGCTGGCTGCTGCAGGAAACACGCAGCGGGTCGATCGATGCACCCGAAGCGCTGGGGCAGGAAGTGGGCACCTATATTCTCGACAACAACGGACGTGAAGTCCTGGGTGCGATCAAGGCCGAACAGGCAGACTGATCTGATAAAAAGGTCCGCTTTATTTCTCTTTCGCCTGCTGGACAAGCTTTCTCAGGTAATCGAGCCAGGCATCGAAGCCTTCACCGGTGGTCGCTGAAAAATCCATCACCTCGAGCTTCGGGTTAAGCGTCAGCGCCTCTCTGCTGGCTTCTGCAACCTCGAAATCGAAATAGGGCAGCAGATCGGTCTTGGTGATCAGAAAGAGCTGCGAACTGGTAAAGGCCTTCGGGTATTTGGCCGGCTTGTCCGGCCCTTCGGGCACCGAAACGAGAACGACCCGTTGATGCTCGCCCAGATCGAAAGTGGCCGGACAGACCAGGTTGCCGACGTTTTCGATGACCAGCAGATCGAGCTTGTCGCCGCCCGGTTCCTTCTGGAGCTGGTGGAAACCGCGGTGGATCATCGAGGCGTCAAGGTGGCAGGCGCCCCCGGTGGTCAGCTGGACGGCCGGTACGCCCTTGGCCCTGATGCGCTCGGCATCGCGCTCCGTTTCGATATCACCCTCGATAACCCCGATCCTGATCTCACTACCGATGCGGTCGATGGTGTGCTCGAGCAGCGTCGTTTTACCGGAACCCGGGCTGGAGATGAGGTTGAGTACGACCAGGTTCTCCTCGTCGAAGTGTTCCCGGTTCGAGCGGGCCATCGCATCGTTGGCCGCGAACAAGGAGCGGTTGATATCGACGACCAGCGCTTCATCGTGGCTGTGGGAGTGCCCATGATCATGTCCATCGGAGTGTGAGTGAGTATGGGTGGTCTGACAACCGCATGCATCGCACATAGCTTCACCTTTATTACATCTGAGTCATATTTGTTATTGTAGATTCACGAGCCGTGACAGCCTGCTAGCCAAGGAGACTTTCGGAAGGCCATAGTCCACTATGCCTTCCGAAAAAGCGACGCAGGATAGTAGATCGTCACGGCTCGTGAAGCTTATTCCATTTCGACCTGCTGGAGAATCAAATCATTTCCGTCTTCGGCGATCAGCAGGTTATCGCCGCATGATTCGCACCGTTCAGGGCGCTCGCCGCTGGTCTTCTGCACCGTACTGCAGTTGCTGCAGCGATAGGCCACCTCGGGGATGACGATTTCAAGTGTGGCGTCTTTTACCAGTTCATCATCTTTGGTCAGGATATCGAAGCCGAATGTAAACGAATCGACAACCACGCCTGAGAGCGGTCCTACGACCATGGTCACCTTCAAAACCCGGCTGGTATTGTGCTGGGCGGCAATATCGTGGAGCTGCTGGAGCAGTCCCTGAACGAGTGAAATTTCATGCATGACAGAGCCGGATCAGGCTGATTTTCTGGTCACCGTCACGCCGAGTTCGGCCAGGCGCTTCATGACGATTTCACTGATTTCCTTGACCCGGGGGGCGACCACATCGGAGAGTTCGGTACTGGTTTCAAGCGTTTTTGGAACCACGCAGTAAAACTCGAGCACCTCGGGCGCCGCATCGCGCAGCTTACAGATCTCCAGGACTTCGAGCAGACCAAGCTGATGGGGCGACATCCGGGTGGAAAATTTGCCGGCTTTGACATCCTCGCTCGAGTAGTAGTGCATCGAGCCGGGTTCGGCGTCGATATCGACCACGTCGATGACCAGAACCGTGTGGCACTCCTCCAGAAAGGGGCTCATGTAGATTCCTGCCGTGCCGCCGTCCTTTACTTCGACGTTGTCGGGGAATTCGTAATGCTCCTCGATGTAACGTACCGCGTGGACGCCGAAACCTTCGTCAGCGACAATCAGGTTGCCGATACCGAGAATACCGATTTTTTTCTGGTCTTGTTCCATAGTGAGAGTATTTCCTGTTAACAGATTCTCGGCAGCGGCTCGCCGTGCAGCGGCGAAATGATCCGCGATCCACCGATCGGGGTGTTTATCAATACGCGGCCGGCCTTGCCTTCTTCGAGCTTGCCGATGATAACTGCATCCCGGCCCTCATCGCGGCTGCGCATCAGTTCGACGATACGTTCTGCTTCAGAAGCAGCGACCACCGCCAGACATTTTCCTTCGTTAGCCAGATAAAGCGGTTCGAGACCGAGAATTTCGCAGGCTGCCCGGACTTCTGGCCTGATCGGCAGCGATGCTTCGTCAAGCGTTATGGTCAGGCCGCTGGCTCCGGCAATTTCGTTCAGGGTCGTGGCGACCCCCCCCCGGGTCGGGTCCCTGAAGGTTCGGACCGCACCGGGCGCGCAGGAAAGTATTGCATCAACGAGTCGGTGCAGGGCCATGGTGTCGCTTCTCAGATCACCATCAAGGGCAATGCCGGCCCGCCGGGTCATGATCGTGATGCCGTGATCACCCATGGTGCCCGATAGAATAACCGCGTCGCCGGCTTGACCGTTTTTCGAGGAAAGCGACAGCGACTCGTCCGCCACGCCAATGCCTGAGGTGTTGATAAAGATCTTGTCGGCTTTGCCCCGGGGGACGACCTTGGTGTCGCCGGTGACAATCGGTACGCCGGCTTCATCAGCGGCCTCGGCAACGGAGATGATTACCTGCTCCAGCTCGTCGAGCGCCAGTCCTTCCTCGAGGATCAGGGCGAGACTCAGACAGAGCGGTCTGCCGCCGCGCATGGCCAGGTCATTGATGGTGCCGTGGACGGCGAGTTTGCCGATGTCGCCGCCGGGGAAAAAGATCGGGTCGACCACGTAGCTGTCGGTGGTAAAAACCAGGCGTCCGTCCTGGTTGTCGATGACGGCGCTGTCCTCGAGTCCTTTCAGGACAGGACTGTCCAGATACTTCAGAAAGAGGGTGCTGATCAGCTCCTGGCTGGCCAGTCCGCCGCTGCCGTGATCGAGAAGGATGGTGTTTTCTGCCATGATGGGCTCTTTGAAAGATCAGGCTTCGCGGCCGTATTTATAGTAGGCCGCACAGGTTCCTTCGCTGGAGACCATACAGGGGCCGATCGGTGTCGATGGGGTGCAGCGAGTGCCGAACAGCGGGCACTGCGGCGGTATGGTCTGGCCCTTGAGGATTGCTCCGCAGAGACAGCCTTTTGGTTCTTCCACCGGGACAAGTTCGATATCAAGACGTTTGACTGCATCGAACTTCCGGTACTTGTTGCGGATTGCCAGGCCGCTGTTTTCGATCATTCCCAGGCCGCGCCATTCCATGTCGGCGGGCTCGAAAATTTCGTCAACCATCGCCATGGCGCGCCGGTTGCCCTCCCAGGAGACCACCCGGGGGTAAATGTTTTCCACCGCCGGCTTGCCGGCGTCAATCTGTTTGGCCAGCAGGATCAGCCCGTTGAGCAGATCGGCAGGTTCAAACCCGGCGACCACACAGGCCAGCCCCTGGTCGACGAAAGGCTGATAGGCGCCGGCGCCGATGATGGCAGAAACGTGGCCGGGGCAGAGCAGGGCGTTGATATTGAGTTCGGGATCCTTGAGCAGGGCTTCGAGCGGGCCCGGAATGACCTTCTGGGTCGAAAACACACAGAAATTGTCGATATCTTCATTGTGGGCGGCCAGAATGGTCGCGGCAATGCCCGGGGTGGTCGTTTCGAAGCCGACACCCAGGAATACGACCAGGTCATCGGGGTTGTTTCTGGCCAGTTCGAGAGCGTCCATCGGTGAGTAGACCACATCGACCAGTGCTCCGCGGGCGGTGGCGTTGGCCAGTGAGCCGTTGCTGCCGGGCACCCGGAAGAGATCGCCGAAGATCGCAACCCGGACGCCGGGGAGCTCGGCCATGGAGATGAACGCATCCATATGCGATGCCGAGGTGACACAGACCGGACAGCCGGGGCCGGAAACGATTTCCATATGCTTGGGTAGAATCGTCCGGATGCCGGTGCGGAAAATGGCCATGGTATGCGTACCGCACACCTCCATAAGGCGAACCGGTTTGGTCAGTGATCTCCTCAGCTCGGTAACCAGGGGTTTTACCAGGCTGCTGTCGCGATATTCATCGATATACTTCAAGAATCATCTCCGGCCAGCAGCAGTTCTTCCGGCATATGCGAGGCCAACTCCCTGATCAGTTCGATATTTCTTTTGGCCTCTTCCTCGACCAGTGAGTGAATGGCAAAACCGGCGTGGACGATGACATAGTCGCCCACCTCGGGCCAGCGGTCGACAACGTCGAGCCTGACCTTTCTGCTGACGCCGTCCATATTGACGACGGCAACCTGATCCCGGGTGAAATCCTCAGGATCGCCTTCAACCTGTTCAACTTTCATGGGTACTGCGAGACACATGATGCAAACCTCCAATAAGTGCCTGGCCAACCGAGACGCCGCCGTCGTTTACCGGAATGGCTACCGGGCTGTAAGGGCGGAGTTCGAGCTGGGTCAGGCGGTAAATCAAACCTTCCAGCAGGATTCCGTTCTGCAGGCAACCGCCTGAGAGTACGATATCCCTGATTCCTGTGGTTGAAGAGAGTTTCTCGACGAGGCGGGAAATACAACTGATCAGCCAGGAGTGAAACTGAAGCGCGATTGCGGACCGGTCCATGCCGGAAGATATATCGTCCAGAATCTGTTTAACAAATTTCGTCGAATTTATCTCCCATCTTCTCTCATTTTCTTGAACCAGATATCGATCCGCCAGTTCTATCTGTTCAACCAGTATATCTTCCCATCCGGATGTCAATGATTTGCGGGCCAGGGTCTCGAGCTGCATGGCAGCCTGACCTTCAAAACTGGAGACCATCCTCAGGCCAAGAAGCGCGGCGACACCGTCGAACATCCTGCCGCAGCTCGAAGTGAGTGGGGAATTGAAACGGTTCGCAAGCATCTGGACGAGAATCTTTTTGTCGGCGGTGTCGATATCAGGCAGCAGATTCTGTCTGATGCAGTCAGGGCCGTACAATTCATGGAGCAGAGACAGCGCCATACGCCAGGGCTGCTCGGCGGCGGCGTCGCCGCCTGGAAGAGCGACAGGCTTGAGATTGCCGAGCCGCTGATAAGAATTGAGGTCCGCCCGGAGGATCTCCCCGCCCCAGATGGTCTTGTCGGGACCGTACCCGGTACCATCTAAAACGATCGCCAGGACCGGACCGTCGAGTTTATGTTCGGCCATGACCGCGGCTGCATGGGCGTGGTGGTGCTGAACTTTGTAGAGCGGCAGCTGGAGTTCTTCAGCAAAGCGGGAGCTGAGATAATCGGGGTGAAGGTCGCAGACCGCAGCCACCGGTTCTATCTCGTAGAGCCGCTTGAGGTTGTCGACCGACTCGAGATAAAATTCAAGCGATGCCGTATTGAAAAGATCGCCGATATGCTGACTCGGATAGATCGAGCTGCCGCGCGCCAGACTGAAGGTACTTTTCAATCCCCCACCGCAGCCGATTATTTCCGGCAGTTCATGGCCGATATGGATGGCTTCGGGCGCATACCCCCGGGCCCTGCGAAAGGGTCTTACCCTGCCGGCCAGATCCTTGACCACCGAATCGTCAACCCGGGTGACGATATCGCGGTTATGCAGCAGAAAATAGTCGGCGATACCAGCCAGCCGAGCAAGAGCATCTGCGTTGGAGGTGCAGATCGGCTCCCCGCTGACGTTGCCGCTGGTCATGACCAGCGCTTTCGGGCAGCCGGGTTGAGCAAAAAGCAGATGATGCAGCGGCGTATAGGGCAGCATCAAGCCGATATCATTCATATCGGGCGCCAGGTTTCGGGCCAGCGGGTTGTGCGGCCGCGGCTGCAGCAGAACGATCGGGTGCTGGGGCGAGATAAGGGTCTGTTTTTCAATCTCTGAGATAAAGCAGAGCTCCGTGGCGCTGTCGATATCCTTGACCATGATGGCCAGCGGTTTGTCCGGCCGATTCTTGCGACTGCGAAGCGTTTGCACCGATGTCTCGGAGCAGCCGTCGACGCACAGATGAAAACCGCCGAGGCCTCGGATCGCCACGACTTTACCGTTGTTTAATGGCACCGATGGCTGCCTGGATAACATCTGCAGTGAGCAATATGCCGGCCCCGGTTGTCATGCCAGGAAATCGTCGGGCCGCAGACCGGACAGGCGTTTGGCTGGGCGTGGAAACGCCGGTTCAGCGGATCGAGATATTCTTCCTTACAGACCGCACACATCGGAAAATGTTTCATCGATGTTTTGGGGCGGTCGTAGGGAATGGTTTCGATTATCGAAAATCGCGGGCCGCAATTGGTACAGTTGGTGAACGGATACCTGTAGCGCCTGTCTTCAGGGTCGCTGAGCTCTTTGAGGCAGTCTGAGCAGAGCGAGATATCGGGCGGGATAGTGGCAGATGAGGCGTCTCCCGGGCGGCTGGCGATGATGGTGAAGCCGTCGGCTTCAAAGGGAGTTTCGAGCGGCCGCTGCTGCACACTGTCTATTCTGGCCAGCGGCGGTGCTTCGCTCGAGAGAGCTTCGATAAACAGGTTGAGATCCGGGCCGGCAGCCTTGATAACCACGCCATCACTGGTGTTGGTGACGTCGCCGAAGATGGAAAAACGAGAGGCAAGCTTAAAAACGAAGGGTCGAAACCCCACGCCCTGGACCGTGCCCCGGACGAGAATTTCGACCCCGTTTTTGAGAGACTTACGCCTTATGGGTGAATTTGACACCGGTAAAAATGGAAGAAATCAATCCTTCCGGCTGCTTCACGTCGTTCCAGATAACCAGATAGACATGAATGAAGGCGAAAATCATGAACCACCACATCAGCAGGTGATGAATATAGCGTGCCATCTGCTGGCTGCCGAAGATCATCAACCCATATTGTTCCCAGATGGCGACCTCCGGAAAGAGCAGGTAGAAACCGCTGATCAGCTGGAAAACGGCTGCGATAATGGTGATTACATAGGTGATACCGGCCAGGACGTTGTGACCCAGTCGATCCGGATCATGGCCGTCCTTGATGTAGCTGTACTGCAATATCGTGGTGAAAAGGTTCTTGATATTGCGGGGCGTCACCGGCAGGTGCTCCAGAATCCGCTCCTGTTTGTTACCAAACAGGTAGAGAAAGATCCTGGTCAATACTGCGGCGGTGAACGTATAGCCGGCGACAAAATGAATGAACCGGGCATAGGCCATCGGCCATGAGGCACTGCCCTCCTGTAGAGAATTGGTCCACGGGCTGTTGATATAGAAGCCGGTGATGACCAGGGTCACAATTGACAGAGCAAAGGCCCAGTGATACAGCCGAAGCAGGATGCTCCAGCACTTTTTCTTTTCATATGCCATAATTACCTCCTGTCGGTTGGGACCGAAAGTTGAAAGTGTTAGTTGATCTCACGATTACAGAGCTTTGACTTTCATGACTTCACGGCCTTCCGGATCCAGCATGTGTACCGCACAGGCAATACACGGATCGAAGGAGTGGATAGTCCGCAGAACTTCGAGCGGGCGTTCCGGGTCGGCGATCGGATTGTCCAGCAGGGAGGCTTCGTACGGTCCGAGCTGATCCTGGGCATCGCGTGGTCCGGCGTTCCAGGTAGAGGGAACAACCGCCTGGTAGTTCTTGATCTTGCCATCCTGGATGACGATCCAGTGAGACAGCAGTCCGCGCGGTGCTTCATGGACACCGACACCTTTCTGCTCGCCTTTCGGGAAGGTCGGCGGGTTGAAGATCTCCAGATCACCGCTGCCGATGTTGTCCACCAGCATATCCCAGTGCTTCAGGGTCAGATCAGCCATCAGTGAACAGCGCACGGCCCGGGCCGCGTGCCGGCCGACGGTGCCGAACAGGGCATCAGGACCGACCCTGGTACCGGCGATGGCGCTGACCAGATCAAGAGCGCCGTTGACGCCATTGACGATACCTTCATGACCCTGGGCGTAGCCGACCAGCATCTGGGCAAGCGGACCGACCTGCATCGGTTTGCCTTCAAAGCGCGGGGCCTTGAGCCAGGTGTAGCGGCCGTTGGCATCGAAATCGCCGGCTTTCGGTACGGTTTCACTTTCCCACGGATGTTTCTGCCAGTCGCCGTCGTACCAGCCGCGGGCAACGGACTCCTGAACGTTCTCTTTGAAATAGGGATCGCTCTGGCTGGTGATCGGCTTGACGCTGGCCAGATCACCGCCCATGATCGTGCCGCCGGGCAGATCGAATGCGGTGGCGCCGGCGTTGGTGGGCATATCGGGGGCGGCCAGATAGTTGGTGACTCCGGCGCCGTATGGCAGCCATTCAGCATACAGGGCGCCGACTGCGGCGACGTCAACCAGGTAGACGTTGTTGATGAAGCCGCGTACATCTTCGATCAACTGCTTGACCCGGAACAGGCGCTCCATGTTCAAGGTGGCTTCGTTGTCGGGGTTGATGGCAGCGGTGACACCACCGACGGAGAGATTCTGGATATGCGGGTTCTTACCGGAAATGACCGCCAGTGCTGTGGTTGCCTTGCGCTGGTAATCCAGAGCTTCCAGGTAGTGAGAAACCGCCATCAGATTCGCCTCGGGCGGCAGTTTCATGGCTGAGTGGCCCCAATAGGCGTTGGCGAACGGGCCGAGCTGGCCGCTCTCGACCAATGCTTTGAGCTTGGCCTGGACGGCGGCGAAACGTTTCGAGCTGTTGCCCGGCCAGTTGGACAGAGATTCGGCCAGCTGCTGGGTCTTGACCGGGTCCGCATCGAGAGCGGAGACGACATCAACCCAGTCAAGGGCCGAGAGTGCGTAGAAATGGACGATATGATCGTGTAGACAGTGAATTCCCTGGACCAGGTTTCTGATCAGCTGGGCATTGTAGGGGATTTCCAGTTTCAGCGCGTCTTCGACAGCACGAACCGAGGCCAGTGCATGTACGGTGGTGCAGACACCGCAGATACGCTGGACAAAATGCCAGGCGTCACGCGGGTCTCTGCCCTGAAGAATGATTTCAAGCCCCCTGAACATCTGGCCGGATGACCAGGCGTTGGTGACCACCCCGCCGTCGACTTCAACGTCTATTCGTAAGTGACCTTCGATCCTGGTGATCGGATCAATGGTGATTGTCTGAGCCATCTGTTAAACCTCCAAAAAGTGGTTGAATGCGTAAATAAGCAATAATCAGCAATTAACCTTCGTCGCTGTCGGATTTGCCTTTGATCAATCGTTTTCCGATACCGACAACAGCGTGGATACCGACCGCCGCAGCAGTCACACCGAGAACCTTGGTGCCGATCCTGTCGGCATCATCGACGATTCCGGCGCCGGGGATCTTGACGTCAGGAATTCTGTCGTAGAACGGTGTCATGGTATCCCAGAAGTCAGGCTCAGTGCAGCCTATGCAGCCGTGACCGACGGAAACCGGCCAGACACCTACTTCGTTGAAGCGGGCAACCGGGCAGTTGGCGAAGGTTTCAGGCCCTTTACAACCGACTTTATAGAGACAGTAGCCAAGTTTGTGGAACTCGTCGCCGAACTGCTCGACAAAACGACCTTCGTCGAAGTGGGCGCGGCGCTCACAATGGTCATGGATGCGTCGGCCATAGGCGAATTTGGGTCGCTTCAGGCCATCGACGGCAGGGAGTCTCTGGAAGGTGAGGTAATGAAGAATGGTGCCGAGCAGGTTGACCGGATTCGGCGGACAACCGGAAATGTTGATGATCGGCTTGCCGCTGACCAGCTGGTCGACGCCGACGGAACCGGTCGGGTTCGGCTTGGCAGCCTGGACGCCGCCAAACGTTGCGCAGGTGCCGTAGGCGATGATTGCGGCAGCCTTGGAGGAGACTTCCTCGAGGATGTCCATGGCGGTTCTGCCCGAAATTTTGCAGTAGACGCCGTCGTTCGCGGTGGGGATGCCGCCCTCTACAACCAGGATGAACTTACCGGCATTCTTCTCCATGGAGTCATGCAGGGCTTGCTCAGCCTGATGTCCGGCAGCCGCCATCACTGTTTCGTGATAGTCAAGCGAAATGATGTCCAGGATCAGGGTCGCCAGATCCGGGTGGGCACCGCGGAGCAGCGATTCAGTACAGCCTGTGCATTCCTGGAAATGCAGCCAGATTACCGGCGGACGCTGGGCCGAAGTTGCAGCCTCCACCATTTGGGGGACCATGGATTCAGAGAGCCCGAGAGCGGCTGCCGCCATGGTGCATCCCTTCAGGAAACCACGTCTGTTGACGCGCGGATCCAGAGTTTTGTTTACCGTGTCTGCCATATCAACCTCCTAATGTTGAAACAACAATTTGGCGCAAAGCGCGGTTATCTACCTCTGCGAATTAAGGTTATAAATCAAAACAACCTGACCCCTGGACAGCTGGCGAATGCTCCCTATTCATTCGATAACAGCCGGATTTCAGGTTCTTCTTGCCCATTAAACAAATAACAAATCGTATAGATAGAGGATACATAGATGAATGTCAATTCATTTCCGTCTTTTGCACAGAATTGCTGGGTGGGTCGGGCTCAACCCTAATAGTTCACGTGTTGAGACGGCCTGCGCGGCAAGGAGATTTGTGGGAGGCTATATATTTCAAATGCCTTCCACAAAAATGACGCGGTAGCGCAGACTGTATCGACTCGTGAATTGTTCGGGTCAGTGCTTAAAGCCGAAGATGCCGCCTTTTTTGTTGGCGGCGAAAGCCGGTCGGCCCTTTTTGCGGGATTTTTTCGAACGGCCGCGCTGCGGAGAGGGGCGGCGTTCTGCGGGCTGTTCGCCGCCGAAACTGACATCTTCGATTTCGATACCTTCGAATGCCTCCCGGTAGATGAGATAAAACAGGCGGCACTTGTTGAAATAGCTTTTGCGCTTCAGCCAGCGCGGCCAGCCTTTTTGATCATGGTGGTGGATCATCAGCGGCAGATGGGTCAGAAGGGTGGTGACCTCCTGGCGGGTGGAGCGTCTGAGGTTGAGGTGGATGCCGAGCGTTTCGTTGATCGCCTCGCGAATTTTTTTGGCGGTCTGATAGAGCTGCGGTCCTTTGGGGTTCTGATCGAGCAGGTCAAAGGTGATTGCTGACCAGGGGATCAGGATAAATGCCAGCAGGAAATAGTCGGGTTGCCGGTGGTTACCCGTTTCGACCGCCATGGTGTTGAGCCGGTCGATGGTGGCAAATATCTTCAGCAGCTGCTCCCGACAGGAAGTTCCGTCCTGCAGGCGGGCAGTCATCAGGTCCTGATAAACGGGAAACAGTTCGGTGAAGATATCGCAATCAAAGCTCAGTTCAAACCAGGGCGCGGAAACCGAGCTGTAGATATCCTTGAGCGTTTCGTCGCGCAGCCGCGAACTGGGGCAGAGTTGGAGCAGATGATGGTGGGAGCAGATGGCCTCCCAGCTTTGCTCCTCGATGCCGAAATTGCTGCGCACGCTGTGCCTGACGGCACGCAGCATACGGACCGGGTCGTGGGTGATCCGTTTTTCGGGGGAGCCAAGTATCCTGATGATGCCGCGATCCAGATCGCTGACGCCGCCCACGTAATCGAGAATCGTCTGCTTCTCGATCTCGTAAAATAGCGCGTTGATGGTCAGATCGCGCCGCAGGGCGTCTTCATCGGGGGTGCCGTAAGTGTTATTAGGTGCCAGGATTGCTGCAGGCCCGTCGATATCGTGCTCGCTCAATGAGCGCAGGGTCGATACCTCGATGGTTTTGCGGTTTTTAAAGAAGACCTGGACCAGTCTGAAGCGCCTGCCGATGGTCCGGCTGTTGGTGAAAAGCCGCCGTACCTGACCAGGGCGGGCATCGGTACTGATGTCGAAATCCTTGGGCTTTCTGCCCAGAAAAAGATCGCGGACGCCGCCCCCGACCAGATAGCTGGAAAAGCCTGCCTGGTTGAGCTTGCGCATGACGAAAAGGGCGTCATCATCGATCATCTCCGGCCGGATCGGGTGGTCGGACGGCTCGATGATGGTGGGCTGGGCAGTCATCGTGCTGAGCAGACGGTATTAGTCAAAACAGAAACGGTTTTTTAGGCGGCAGGAGGGGTGAAGCCTCGTTTTTCCCTGTAAACAGATTCGGCCTGGCTGACGAACTGTTTAAAGATCTCAGCGACCGGCAGGATCGATTTCATCTTATAGACGTTTTCGCCGGAAAAAAAGAGTCCCTTTTCCAGATCACCGGTACGGGCGGCTTCGAGCCGATCGTTGATACAGTAGTGGTAATCACACTTTTTCAAACATTTGAATTTGCACTTTTCGGCGCTGACATCGAGTCCCTTGGCGACGGCCTTTACAAATGGGGAATTCAGCGCCCGTCCAGGCAGGCCGACCGGTGAGGAGGTCAGGACGATATCGTCTTTCCGGGCCTTGAGATAGGCCTTTTTGTATTCATCGGCCACATCGCACTCTTCACTTAAAATAAAACGTGAGGCGATCTGAATTCCGTCGGCACCGTACTGGTCCATCATTTCGGCCATCTCATAGCCGTTGGTGATCCCGCCTGCGGCGATGAGGGGGATTTCTTTGACCACATCCCTGATCGGTGGAAAGAGCGTTCGCAGGGGTTGATCGGTGCCCAGGTGACCGCCGGCCTCCTTGGCCTCGACAATGACAGCGGCTGCGCCCAGTTTTTCAGCCAGCTTGGCCAGGGACGGCGAGGAGACGATCATGGCTACCGGAACGTTGTATTTTTTGCCGATCTTGAAGATGTCCCGGGAAAAACCAGCGCCGGTGATGATTAGATCAACACCCGCCTCGATTGAGCCAATGACCAGTTCGTAGAAATTTTTTACCGCGAACATGATGTTGACGCCGACGATGCCGTCAGTAGCCGCCTTGGCCTTGAGAACGTCTTCTTTGAGTTCATCGGCTTCGATACCCGAGCCGCCGATCACCCCGATGCCGCCGCAATCAGCCACCGGCACGGCAAGCGCGGAGGTCGAAACGCGAATGGACATGCCGCCTTGGATAAGCGGAATTTTGGCTGTTAGTTTGCCGATCTGCAGCGAGGGTAATTTCATAGCGGGCAGCACTCCTTTGACCAGTTAATACGGTGATGAGCATCGATAATGCCTACTGTAACGATATTTGTCAAGCAATGGATAGGGACTCAGCCCGGGCGTTTCCCTGCGAATCGAGCTGAGAACAGGGCAATGAATGGTCTACAGCGCACTATTACAAGCAGTTATCGTCTGATGCTCACGGCTGCGCCCGGGGGCGGGGCAAACCGCCACTGCTTGACAAAGATTTACGATTGCGGTTAACTTAGCTGTTTTTCAATTCGTAACTGGAGGGATTCACTTGAAGATCAAAGCCTTGAATGGCTTTAAAGACATACTTCCCGAAGATGTACGGCTGTGGAGGCAGGTGGAAGAAACCGCCAGAGCGGTTCTTGAACGCTTTCATTTTGCCGAAATCCGTTTACCGATTCTGGAGAAGACTGAACTGTTTGCGCGCTCGATTGGTGCTGACACCGACATTGTCGAAAAGGAGATGTACACCTTCACCGACAAACAGGTGACCATGCGTCCTGAAGCGACGGCATCGCTGATGCGCGCCTATATAGAACACAGCCTGCATGCGGCCGGGCCGGTGCAGCGTCTCTTCACCATCGGCCCGATGTTCCGGCACGAACGCCCCCAGAAGGGGCGCCTGCGTCAATTTCATCAGCTCGATGTCGAGGTGCTCGGTCCCGCCGGCAGCCGGCTCGATGCCGAATTGATGAGCCTGGGAGCCCATCTTTTTTCCGAGCTGGGGGTAACGACCAGTCTGGAGATCAATTCGCTGGGCTGCCCTGCCTGCCGACCGGGGTACCGAAAGCAACTCCTCACCTTTATCGAAGAACGTCTCACCGAGCTTTGCGACGACTGCCGGCGGCGCAGCACCACCAATCCGCTCCGGGTTCTCGATTGCAAGAAGCCGAAATGCCGTCAGCAGGTGGCTGAGGCTCCGTCTATCATCGAACATCTATGCACTGACTGTGCGGGTCATTTCAGCGGGGTGCGGCGCAATCTGGAACTGCTCGATGTCGACTATACAGTCAATAAATTCATGGTTCGCGGGCTCGATTATTATGTCCGGACCACCTTCGAGTTTATTACCGATCAATTGGGAGCACAGTCTGCCGTTTGTGCGGGCGGCCGTTACGACGGCCTGATCGAGCTGCTCGGCGGTCCGAAGATCCCGGGTATCGGTTTTGCGATGGGCATCGAACGGCTGGTGCTGCTGCTCAGGCAGAGCCGGGAAACGGCCGGTACCGCAGACGAAATCGATCTGTTTCTGGCCGGACTTGGTAACGATGCCGGAGATTTCTGCTTCAAGCTGATGCATCAGTTGAGAATAAACGGGCTGCGGGTGGACATGGATCTGGAATCCAAAAGCTTGAAGAGTCAGATGAAACAGGCCGACCGGGCCGGCGCTCGAGCTGCGCTGATTATCGGCAGCGACGAACTTCAGGCGGGGCGGGCACCGCTGCGTGACATGACAACCGGAGACCAGGACGAAATCGATCTGAGCAAGGTCGGCGAATACATCCAACAGAAATACGGAGCCTGAGAGCCTGCTCCGATTTTTTCACATAACAAAGATGTAGAACAGGTATAGATGATGGAATCGATGGGAACACTGCGGAGAACGCATCACAATAACGAGCTGGGCCTGAACAACGTTGGCAACAGCGTCACTCTGATGGGCTGGGTACTGCGCCGCCGCGATCACGGCGGAGTCATCTTCATCGATCTCAGGGACCGTCACGGACTGACCCAGGTGGTTTTCAACCCGGAAGTAAATCCGCAGGTTCACGCCAAGGCCCACCAGCTGCGAAGTGAGTGGGTCATTGCAGTAGAGGGCAGGGTGGAGCCCCGGCCGGACGATATGGCCAATCCCAAACTCGCCACCGGCGACATCGAAGTCCTGGTAGATACACTGAGAATTCTGAACACCAGCGAGACGCCGCCGTTTCCGCTCGATGAGGACACCGAAGTATCGGACAACCTGCGGCTGCAGTATCGCTATCTGGATCTGAGAAAACCGGAGATGAGCGCCAACCTGATGATTCGTCACCAGGCGGTGCAGGCCATCCGGGAATATCTCAACACCAATGGGTTCATCGATGTCGAGACGCCGATGCTTACCAGATCGACGCCTGAAGGGGCGCGTGACTACCTGGTGCCGAGCCGGGTCAACGCCGGCCGTTTCTTCGCCCTTCCCCAGTCGCCGCAGCTGTTCAAGCAGCTGTTGATGATTGCCGGCATGGAGCGCTACTACCAGATCGTCAAATGTTTTCGCGACGAAGATTTACGGGCTGACCGGCAGCCGGAGTTCACCCAGATCGATATGGAACTCTCCTTTGTCGATGAAGAACAGGTGATCGAGGTCGTCGAGGGCATGATCGCTGTGCTCTTTGAGAAAACACGCGGGCTCGATGTGGCCCCGCCGTTTCAGCGGATCACCTATGATGAGGCGCTGGCCCGTTTCGGCACCGACCGGCCCGATACCCGTTTCGGCCTGGAACTGGTCGACCTGACCGGGATCGCCGCCGAATGCGGATTCAAGGTCTTCCGCTCGGCTGCCGACAGCGGCGGTACGGTGCGGGCGATCAATGCCAAAGACTGCGCCACGTTTACCCGAAAAGAACTCGACGATCTGACCGAGTTCGCCATCCAGTTCGGCGCCAAAGGGCTGGCCTGGGTGAAAGTCAAAGAAGACGGCAGCTGGCAGTCGCCCATTGCCAAATTTTTCAGCGAAGAAGAGCACCAACAGATCGGTGCGGCGCTCGAGGCGGAGCCGGGAGACCTGCTCTTTTTCGGGGCCGATAAGCGGGCGGTTGTTTTCCAGGTACTGGGAGAGCTGCGCAACGAACTGGCCCGGCGCCTCGATCTACTTGATAAAGACTGTTTCAATTTCATCTGGGTCACCGATTTTCCGCTGGTCGAGTATGACGAAAAGGAAAAGCGCTACCAGGCGCTGCATCATCCGTTCACTGCCCCCCGGGACGAGGATCTGGAAAAGCTTGAAAGCGACCCCGGAGCGGTCTACTCGCGGGCCTATGACCTGGTGCTCAACGGCAGCGAGATCGGCGGCGGCTCGATCCGTATCCATGACCCGAAAGTTCAGCTCCAGGTGCTCAAAGCCCTGTCGATCGCAGAAGATGAGGCCGAGGAAAAATTCGGTTTCCTGCTCAAATCGCTCCAGTACGGGGCGCCGCCGCACGGCGGCATCGCCTTTGGCCTGGACCGGCTGCTGATGCTGATCACCGGCAGTGACTCGATCAGAAACGTCATTGCTTTTCCAAAGACCCAGAAGGCCACCTGCCCGCTCACTGACGCGCCTTCACCGGTGGCCCGCAAGCAGCTCACCGAACTGCACATCAGGCCGGACTGGAAAGAGTAGTTTCTACCAGCCGTAAGCAGCCAGCTGAATAAAAAAGAGATAGCTGGTCAACAGCAGAGCTGCACCGATCGCTGCCGTTGCAAGGGCGGTAAAGAGCAGCTCGCGCCGTCGGGCCGCCAGGCGGGTGAGCTGCATTCTGCTCCACTCGAGCCAGCGGGCCGGCCTGGCGGCTGTCTGCTGTCCCGGAATTTTCCACGAAAAGTTCGGTTCTACGCTGATTCCCTGCATCGGCTTCATAATTTTTCTCCCCTGGTTGTGTAGCTTACGGGCTCAGCATAGCAAAAGGGGGGTATCACAGAGTGATCACCCGCCGATTTTTTATTGCTTTTGTGTATTATTTTTGTTTTCCACAGTGGAGAAGGAGCTGTTGGTCAGGCTCGAATACGAATCGTCTGCATGAGGAGGGTAACATGGTTGGAAGAATGTTTGCGGGGATCCTGCTGGTGATGCTGATGTCCAGTTCTGCTGCTGCTCTGGAAATGGCGGGGGTGAGTATCGAGGATCAGGTCAGCCAGGCGGACGGTACCGTGCTGCAGTTCAATGGCGCCGGTATCCGCTCGAAGTTCGTTTTCAAGGTGTATCTGGCAATGCTCTACCTGGAAAATCCAGGCAGCGACCGGGATCAGGTGATAGCAGACCCCGGGGCCAAGCAGCTCATCATGCATTTTCTCTACAAGGAAGTCGGCAAGGATGATCTGGTCGAGGCCTGGAACGCCGGGTTCAACAACAATGGTACACCGGCTCAGCTCGAATCATTGAGCGCCGAGATCGAACGCTTTAATTCCATGTTCGAAACGGTCAAAGAAGGGGAGCGGATCGTTCTTGATTACGTACCGGGGACTGGAACCATTGTCACGGTTGCCTCAGTTGAAAAAGGCACCATACCGGGCAGAGACTTCAATGACCTGCTCCTGGCCATCTGGCTGGGCGACAAACCGGTCGGTGAAAAACTGCGCGACGGGCTGCTGGGAAAATAATCGCCAATTGAGCGGCTGGGCACGCCGGGGCCCTGACTTACAGCTCGGGCGCCCCTTTTGGTATCAGGCAGGCAAAGGTGAGGTCCGCATCTGAATTGTTGCGGAGCTGGTGCTCCTCATTGCCGGGCACGAAGATGATCGAGCCGCTTTCAATATCCTGCCATTCGCCGGACTGCAGGACCTGGCCGCTGCCGGAGTGGACCAGGATCTCATGCTCCCAGTCGTGTGAGTGACGCGGCGTGTAGCCGCCGGGGGCGATGGTGAAGATTCTCATGCAGAAATTCGGGGCTCCGTCGCTCTGGCCGATGGCGATACGGCCGGTGACGCCTTTGACGACGTCGCCGTCGAACTGCTGGGATTCTATGGTGTCAAAATGTGATACGACTTTCATGATGCTCCTTCCGTGTTGATTTTCACTTTACTATAGTTCTTCTCCAGACATTTCTCCAGCCTGAATATTGTACGAGTTGATATGGCCCGCAGAGCCGCAAGCACGGACCGCGTCCTTACGGAATTTTTCTCGAGGAGCGGGTGCCGAGGTAGATGGCCGCCAGGACGATGACAATACCGATCGACTGGAGTGTCGAGGTCTGCCGGTCGAAAAACAGCACGTCCCATAAAAAGGCCAGAGCCGGCTGAAGCAGCAATATCAAACCGGCCAGCGAGGGCATGACGTGGGGCAGACTGCGGGCGATGAAGGCCCAGCCGATGGTCTGACTGAAAAGAGCCAGAGCGACCAGGGCGCCAAGGGAGCTCAGGCTGGGGATTGCAAATGACTTGCCCGTGACCCAGGCCAGCGGGCCGAGGATCATCGAGGTGAATACAGAAACGAGCAGCAGTGTGTAAATGAACGAGATATTGCCCTCAAGCTGCTGGATTTTTCTCAGAGATAAAATAAATGCCGCATAGAGAATGGCGGTCATCAGCCCCAGATAGACACCGACCCGATAGGTTGCCGGCAGCATTTCCCAGTTGATGCCGATTACCAGAAAGAGGCCGACAAAAGCCAGCGCCAGCGCAAGAAAATAGGTAACGCGGGGTGATTGGCCAAAGAAGAGCAGAGAGATAAGGGTCAAGACGAAAACCTGGAAATTCCCCAGAATGGTAGCGAGGCCGGGACCGACATAGTCAACCGCCTGGTGCCAACAGAGCAAGTTGCCTGAAAAGCACAGTCCGCACAACGCGCAATAAAGCAGCGTTTTTGGTCGTACCCGCTGCAGATCGCCGCTGACCATGCTGGCGATAAGCAGAAAGATGGCACCGAAAAATACTCGATAAAAGGCAGAAATCGTCGGCTCTACCTGAGAAAGAGCCACCCAGACTCCGGAAAAGCTGATAAACACCGCGCCGGTCAGAATGTGAGCTGTGTAGCGATATGCCTCAACAGAGGTCGTTTTCATTTCGTTGCTCGAAAAGATTTAATCAAGACAGAAAGCGGATCATAGCAATCCCGCACCGCCGTGCAATATAAAACGGCTGAAGCGGCAGAAAAGAGCGCGGCCGGCAGGTTTTCCGGGTGGCCCGGTTCTGCTCTGCGGCAACCAGCCAAGACAGTGAATATCCATGGTTAATGGAGATTTTTTGCGATCATTTTATGCAAATCCGTCTTGCAATTCAGGAAACTATTTGTTACTGACCTTACGGTTAGATTTTTGTGGAAATGCACAATTCGCCAAAAAAACCGGTTTGTGCGGTTTGTGCGACAAGGGCAATGGCGCTGTAGTTTCGCGTCCCATCTGAAGAGGCAGGAAGATATGAAAGATCTGACTACCAAATACCTCGGTCTTACCCTGAAAAATCCTCTGATCGTCGGCAGCTGCGGTCTGACCGGCTCGACACCGAAAATTCTCGAGCTGGCCGACGCCGGTGCTGGGGCGGTGGTACTGAAATCGCTGTTCGAGGAACAGATCGAGGCCGAGCTGCAGCAGAATCTCGACGATTACCAGACCGATTATCCCGATGCCTACGACTACGTCAAACAGTACACCAGAGACTCGGCCGTTACCGATTATCTTGATATGATCAGAGATGTCAAGAAGCAGGTCGATATCCCTGTCATCGCAAGTCTCAACTGTGTCACCGCTGAAGAATGGACGACCTTTGCCGGCCGCTTCGAAAAAGCCGGGGCCGACGCACTTGAAATCAATATTTCCCTGCTGCCGAGCAATCCGAAGCTTGAGTGTGCTGATTATGAGCAGGTCTATTTCGATGTGATCAACAAGGTCAGCTCGGTCGTTTCGATACCGATCGCCCTGAAGATGAGCAGCTACTCATCGTCTCTGGCCAGTCTCGTCTCGCGCCTGTTCTGGACCGGTAAGGTGGGCGGCTTCGTACTCTTCAACCGCTACTACCAGCCCGATATCAACATCGATAAAATGGAGCTGACTTCGGCCAGCGTTTTCTCCCAGAAGACCGACATATCTCTACCGCTGCGCTGGATCGCGCTGCTTTCCGGCATCATCGAGAGTGATTTCGCCGCTTCCACCGGTGTCCATGACAGTGACGGATTTGTCAAGATGCTGCTCGCCGGCGCCACGACCGTGCAGGTGGTATCGACGCTCTATGATAACGGTCCCCAACAGGCCGGCGCGATCATCGACGGCCTGCAGACCTGGATGGATACCAAGTCGTTCAGCTCTGTCAACGATTTCAGGGGACGGCTGTCGTACCGGTTCGAAGACGACCAGTCCGCCTTTGAGCGGATCCAGTTCATGAAACACTATTCCGGCATCGCCTGAGCATCGAGGGGAAGCACTTAACCAAACATGGAAAATCTCACATGTCTGCATATCTAACATTTCCAAAAGGCGGTGTGCATCCGCCCGAGTCCAAAGCGCTGACGGAAAAATGCGCCATCGAGACGATGGCGCTGCCGGCCGAGCTCGAGCTGATTTTAGGCCAGCACATCGGCGCGCCCTGCAGTCCGACCGTCAAACGTAAGCAGGAAGTGACCGAAGGCGAGTTGATCGCTGAAGTCAAACGCGGACTCGGCGTACCGCTGCACGCACCTGCGGCTGGAACGATCAAGGCCGTTTCGACGTCGGCGCACCCGATTCGGGTCAGCTCCCCGTCGATAACCATTAAAACCGATCCTGACGCCTCTCCCCGCGACTGGCAGCCGGTCGGCGACTGGCGCCAGAACAGCGGCGAGGAGCTGCTGCAGAAAGTTCATCATGCCGGTATCATCGGTATCGGCGGCGCCGGTTTTCCGACCCATGTCAAACTCAAACCGCCGGCCGACACGCCGGTGGACACCCTGCTGCTCAACGGTGCTGAATGTGAGCCTTACATCACCGCAGACCATCGAATGATGCTCGAGCATTCTGCAGAAGTCGTTGAAGGGGCCAGGATTCTACTGAAGATTCTTGCTATCAAAACCTGTGTGATCGGTATCGAGAACAACAAGCCCGACGCCATCGAGGCGATGCAGGCGGCGGTTGCGGCGGCAGCTGATAAAGATGTCGATATCCGGGTCGAGACGCTTGAAGTCAAATATCCGCAGGGATCTGAGAAACAGCTTATTCAGGCGATCACCGGTCGCAAAGTGCCGGCCATGGCGCTGCCGTCCGCAGTCGGTGTCGTGGTTCACAACGTATCGACCACCAAAGCCGTCCGCGACGCGGTGGTGCTCGATAAACCGCTGATCGAAAAGGTCATTACCGTTTCCGGTCGCGGTATTGTCAGGCCGGCCAACCTGCTGGTCAAGGTCGGCACCACGGTAAAGGACATCGTCGATTTTTGCGGCGGCATTACTGAAGATCTGGCCCGTGTCGTTCTGGGCGGACCGATGATGGGGTTTGCCGTTTCCACCCTCGATATTCCGATCACCAAGACGACCTCGTCGGTTCTTTTTCTGACGGAAGATGAGATCGATACCAACGAGTTGTCCAACTGCATCCGCTGCGGCTGGTGTCTCGACGCCTGTCCGATGGGTCTCGAACCCAAGGAGATCGGCATCTACGTGGAAGCAGGCAGGCCAGAGGATACCGAGCAGTTCGGTGTCTTTGAATGTTTTGAGTGCGGGAGCTGCGCCTATGTCTGTCCGGCCAAGCGTCCGCTCGTGCAGTTTGTCCGGTTGGCGAAGATGAAAGCAAAGCGTTCATAGCGCCGCAACCAGTAACCCAGCCAAGCAAGGAGTTTCGTCATCGAACCGAAAGTAAGCGAGAACCAGGCACCGGTTGCTGCCGCCATGTGGAACGTTTCCGTTTCCCCGCATGTGCGCAGCAGTGAATCGGTTGACAAAATCATGTGGACCGTGGTGGCCTGTCTGGTGCCGCCGCTTGTGTTGTCGGTGTTCGTCTTTGGCATCCAGGTGCTGCTGATCACCGTTGTCTCGATGCTCAGCTGCATGGCGATGGAGGCGATCAGCCAGAAAATGCTCGGCCGTCCGGTCACGGTAAGAGACGGCAGCGCTGCCTTGACCGGCATGCTGATGGCCTTTATCATTCCGCCCGGTGTCTCGTTTCTGATACCCATTCTCGGGGCGGTCATGGCCATTTATATCGGTAAACATCTGCTCGGCGGCCTGGGTTACAACATCTTCAACCCGGCTCTGCTGGGCCGCGCTTTTCTACTGGCCACCTTCCCGGTGGCGATGACTTCAGCCTGGCTGCCGCCGCTCACCGACGGGGCTATCTTCAGCTATATCGGCAGCTCGATCGATGCGGTCTCCACCGCAACACCGCTGGCGATAATGAGCGAACAGGGAATGGAGGCCTTCCGAGAAGCTTTTGGCTCCGGCGCATCGCTCTATTCGAGCTTCTTTATCGGGCTGCGCCCCGGCAGTATCGGCGAGACCTCCGGGCTGCTGATCCTGGCCGGCGGGCTCTACCTGATGTATCGGCGCTATATCACCTGGCATATCCCGGTTTCACTGCTCGGCACCATGGCCGTGCTGACCTGGATTTTCGGTGGAGAGACCATGTTCTCCGGCGATCCGCTGCTGGCCGTTTTAACCGGCGGAGCGATGCTCGGGGCTTTTTACATGGCCACCGACTATGTCACCTCGCCGAGCACCAGGACGGCGCAGCTCATCTATGGCGCCGGTATCGGGGCATTGACAGTACTCATCAGGCTCAAGGGCGGCTACCCGGAAGGCATCTGCTACGCCATTTTGCTGATGAATCCGCTCAGCCCGGTTCTGGACGGCTGGTTCAAGCCGAAGCGCTTTGCGCCGCCGGCGGGAGGTGAAAAATGAAGATGATTTTTACCATCATATTCAGATTGACCATCTCCTGTCTGATAGCCGGGACGATCATGGGCATGACCTTTGTTTTTACCAGCAAGGCCAAAAAAGCCAATGAGCTGGCCCGGGAGGAAAAGGTCGTCTATTCCCTGCTCGGCTACTCAAAAGAAAACCCGATCCCGGAATCCATGGGTATTCATGAAATCTTCCGCTACGTCGTTACCGAAGGTGACGTTCAGACCATCGGCTACCTGGTCCCGGAGGGCAGCCACGGCGAAGGCGGTTTTTCCTTCATCCGCATCAGCCTCGACGGCAGTTTCATCGACCGTACCGAGATTCAGCTGAGCGAGGAAGAGGTGCTTGACCAGGGCGTGCGCAGCGCAGCGATACAGACCGCCGTCGGGGCAGCCCGGCAGGTTCGATTTGCCGACCAGACCATTGTCGTCACCGACCAGGGCCGGCGTACCGCCTATCTGCTGCACGGTAAATTCCCCGGTTTCAAAACCAATATCGCCATCATGCTCGCCCTTGATCCCTCCTTCTCGATCATCGGCCTCGAGGTCATGGAGCATGAGGAAGATCCAGGGCTGGGTGCGGAAATCGAAGAGGATTATTTCAAGAAACAGTTCACCCTCAAGCCCTTTGACAAAATCAAGACCATCGAAGTGATCAAGGAGCCGATGCCGACCGAATATGTCGATGCCCTCGAGGGCAGGATCGAGGAAGAGGCTGCCTATAAGATCATGAAGCAGTACAGCGATCAGGATATCTATGCGCTGACCGGAGCGACGATCTCGGCTGATGCGGTCAGCTCCGGGGTCAAAGGCATGACGAAAAAGTTTGCCTACCGGTTCGATATTCTCGACAACGTGCTCGAAGAACAGCAAATCGGTGTACCGTTTTAATTGAAAGGAGTTTAGCGTGGCTAACGAAAAAAACAGTCTGCAACTGGTTACCAACGGCATTCTCGCAGAGAATCCGATTTTCAAGCTGGCACTGTCGATGTGCCCGGCGGTCGGTATCTCGACAACGGTCATGAATGGGGTGATGCTGGGCATTGCCGTACTATTCGTACAGGTCTTTTCCAGTGTTACCATCTCATTGCTCAAAGACTTCATTCATCCACGTATCCGCATACCCACCTATACACTGACCATCGCCACCTGGGTGACGGTCATCGATCTGACTCTGGCTGCCTATTTTCCGGCTGCCTATGCCCAGATGGGTATTTTCGTAAAGATCATCGTCGCTTTTGCGATCATCACCATGCGGCTCGAAATGTTTGCCTGCAAGGAGCCGGTCAACGCTTCATTCTTTGATGGCCTGGGGATGGGACTTGGCTTTCTGCTCGGTATGGTGGTCATCGGATTTGTCCGTGAACTGCTCGGTTCCGGAGCCATTCTCGGTCATGACGTACTCGGTTTCAAACCGCTGCTGTTCTTCATCCTGCCGAGTGCCGGATTTTTCGTGGTCGGCCTGATGATGGGCTTTTTCAACTGGATCGAAGCGTACTACGCGGCGCGCAAGAAGGGGTAAGTAATGAAACGTCTCAGCTGTTTTACCTTTCTGTTTACTATTCTCGCACTCTGCACCATGGCCTCTTCGGCTTGGTCGGCTTCTCTGGTAGCCGGGACCGAATTTGGCGCAGACAATGAAATCATCGTTCAGTTCAATGTGCCGGTTGACGAAGCAGTCGCCGCCGACCCCGAGCGCTACACCGTCTTCGAGGAGCAGGATCCCGACATCAGGCTCACGGTGACCGCGGTCGCCCTTTCAGACGATCGCAGGCAGGCGACCCTGAGCTTTGCTGATCCGCTTAACACCTCTACAACGCATATCGTCAACGCGGCCGGCATCGGCGGCTACGAGCAGTCCTCTTTTGCGGTCAGTAAATCCTACTTCGGCTACCTGATCTCGGTGCTGATATCAGCCCTGCTGATTAACAATTTCGTCTTCACCAAGTATCTGGGGCTGTGTGTTTTCTTCGGTACGGCCAAACGAAAAGAGACGGCCAAAGGCATGGGTGTGGTATTCACCATCGTCATCGTCGTCGCTGTTTCGATGAGTTGGGTGCTCTTCCAGTATTTCCTGAAACCCTTTCATCTCGACTATCTGCAGATCGTCATTTTCATCGGGCTCACATCGCTCACCGTCCAGGCGGTGGATACGGTGCTGCGCAAGGTCAACCCGGTTCTGTTCAAGTCGTTTGGCATCTATCTGGTTCTGGTTATCGCCAACTGTATCATCATCGCCGTTCCGCTCCTGATGGCCAGCAACGAATACAACTATTTAGAGACCTTAATGCTCAGCCTCGGTGCCGGCGGCGGCTTTCTGCTGGCCCTCTACCTGATGAGTTCGGTGAGTGAGCGGGTGGAACTGGCGAAGGTACCGCCGTCATTCAAGGGACTGCCCATAGCTTTTATCGTGGCCGGGCAGTTTGCCATGGCATTTCTTGGTTTTTCCGGACTGCAGCTGTTTTAATCGATGCTGTCCACATTTCGTCTGAACGGGAGTTGTAAATAATATGGATCCTGAATTAATCAAACTGGCTGTTGGAGGCCTCGTACTTCTCGGCTGTATCGGTCTCTTTTTCGGTATCGGGCTGGCCATTGCGGCCCATAAATTTGCAGTTGAATCCAATCCGCTGATCGAAGAGGTGCTCGAGTCCCTGCCGCTGGCAAACTGCGGCGGCTGCGGTTACCCCGGCTGCGAGGGTTACGCCATTGAAGTGGTCACCGATCCTGATGTCCCGCCCAATCTTTGCTTTCCCGGCAAAGAAGCGGTGGCCGAACGGGTTGCCTCACTGACCGGCAAGAAAATGATCGCCGTCGAAGATACGATGGCCGTGGTCCGCTGCTCGAGAATCGAGGGCCGGGTCAGCCACAAGCATCGCTATATCGGCTTTTCGTCCTGTACGGCGGCGAACCTCGGTTTCGGCGGTCCTTCGGACTGCCAGTATGCCTGTATCGGCCTCGGTGAGTGTGCTGAGGCCTGTCCGTTCGACGCCATCGAGATGGTCGAGAATTTCCCGCTGGTCGACCCGGATAAATGTGTGAGCTGCGGTGTCTGTGTCAAGACCTGCCCGAAAAATATCATCGAGCTTCAGACGATGAAGGCCCGGGTCTGGGTGCCCTGTTCGACCAGAGATATGGGCAAGGCCGTGATGGGCGTCTGCAAGGTCGGCTGCATCGGCTGTAAGATGTGCGTCAAGGTCTGTCCGGCCGATGCGGTGACCTACGAGGACAACCTGGTCAAAATCGACCACAAGGCCTGTATCGAATATGGCCCGTCCTGTGAAGAAATCTGCGTGACCAAGTGCCCCCGCGATATCGTCAGGTATTATGACGGGCGGGAAGCGGTTGCCAGAGCGGTTGATGCCGGCCTGAAGATGGCCGGCTGAGCTGTTCTGAGCGCATCACCCGTGATCGAGTCATTTGTCGGCTAGGGGCCCCGCACAAGACAAGTCTCTTTCTTCTGCCGTCTTCGGAGTCAGGCGATCAGCCGGCCCCGAAGACGGCTTATCTTTTCATCGCCTCCTCCCGTTGACAGACTTTTTCATATAGTGCTAAAAGATACGTGGTAGTTTTAAAGGCTACCTTGAAAAATTGTCTTTTTGCTCAAGCTCTGCGTTAAGCGAGAAAATTTTATCCTCGGAATATCTGTTATATGCCTGCGGTAAAATTTTCTCGCTTGCCTTGATTTTGAACAAATATCCTAATTTTGCAAGGTACCCTAAAGTAGTCTTCATTCCCATTTTGTCTGCCTTGACGTTCGCAGTTGAGCGTCTCGGCTCATCAATGACTGACGGAGGAAGCTATGGCCGAGCACCTGATTCTGGAAAAGCATGATGATTTCGTCGGATCGATTACCCTGAACCGGCCCGACAATCTCAACACCTTCAACACACCGATGGCCGCTGAACTGGCGCGGGCGCTGCTCGACTACGATGCAGACCCGGATATTCGGGTTGTCCTTCTCAGGGGAGCCGGCAAGGCCTTCTGCGCCGGTATCGATGTCAATGAGCTGGCCGGTAAAACCACCCTCGAATACCGTGCCTGGATCGAACACATGGAGCAGCCGCTGCTCACCGTTGCGAAGATGAAGAAGCCTGTTATCGCCCAGGTACAGGGTGTAGCTGCTGCCAACGGCATGGGGCTGGTGGCAGCAGCGGATCTGGCCATCGGCGCGGACAACGTGAAAATGGGATTGACCGCCATTAACGTCGGGCTCAACTGTGTCGGCCCGATTCTGCCGGTGGCCCGCTGCGTCGGGCGTAAAAAAGCCCTGGAACTGCTGCTCTACGGCGATCTGATCAAAGCGGATGAAGCACTCAGGCTGGGACTTATCAACAAAACAGCCCCCAAAGATGAACTGGACGAAGCGGCAATGGCCTGGGCCGTTGAACTGGGCCGCAAGAGTCCGCTCGCGGTACAGATTGCCAAGAAGTCATTCTACGCCTCAGAGGATATGGACTATCTGCATCAGTTCGATCTAATGAACGAGGCGTTCGCCCGGCTCTGCTCCAGCGAGGACGCCAAGGAGGGGGTGCAGGCGTTTTTCGAGAAACGAAAGCCGAACTGGAAAGAATGTTGAGCGCACGCAGTATACGCAGGATCTGCTCGGGTCTTTGCGGCTCCGTGCTGCTTCTGCAGGTAATTGTCCAGGGGGCGATTGGTGCAGAGTGCAGCGGGGCGACCTATAATTCGACCGCCTTTGACGAGGAGACGTCTCTGTTTTCGCCCTATGATACGGTGTACCTGATCGTTTCGTGCTCAGGCCTTGTTCCCGGGAAATTTACCATGCACGTTAACTGGGTTCACAATACACGGGGTGTGGTCCGTTCCGACAAGCATATCTTTGTCGCTGATAGCTCGGAGAAGAGAGGAATTTATTTCTGGTTCAAACTCAATAAAAAGGGGCCGATGGCGTCGATGTTCACCAACCAGGATTTTCACGAAAAAAATTTTGGGGAGTGGAGCGTGGAGACCTACCTCGACGATGAGCTGGTATTGACCAACTCATTTTCCATCGAAGACGGGGTGCAATAAAAAAAGGCTGCAGCAACCGTCGAGCGGGTGCTGCAGCCTTGATATGTGTTAACTGACGGTCTATCCGATTCGGCTAGATCTGACAGGGGGAGAAATTCTCACGGACCAGTGCCAATTCGTTGCTGCATTCTTGGGTGATGGTTTCCACTTGCTCACCGGTGTCGGGGTCTTCAATTATTTCAATACCACTGTCCCGGCAGACCAGAGCATCGTCAAAGACCAGAACGACCTTGCGGGGTGCGTTGCCGGGGTTGTTGACGGCGTAAAGGCCGCAATTCCAGGTGCAGGTCTGGTTGGTGGTTACGACATTACTGTCGGCGTTGAAGCAGGTGACATTGTCGTTGTCATCGACCCGGAAGCTGACCACCGGCCAGTCGCCCCGACCGCCGGCCGTACCGCCGTCGTCGTCACCGTTGTCACAGCCACTGATCATCACAGCAATACCTATCCAGCATAATACAGAAAGAACTGTTTTCATGGAAAGCCTCACAATCTTCAGGATTCGTTGCGTCGTCCCATCTCTGTTGGCGATGAGCCAGAAAAACCCTTTTGTCTAGCAATGTTAAAAGACTAGCACGTTCATTGCGCATAAATCAAGCAAATTTAAGTGCTCAGATGCTTGATAGGAGACGAAAAGATGCTGTTTGAGACAAATCAGGCGAATTTTTAAAACTATTTTTCATTTAAAAACGGATATATACAAGCATGATAGTTCGTTCGAGGTGAAATCAAAGAAAATGTATAAAAATTTGTACCCGAAGTTGATTTTATACGATTTCAGGTAGATATAGCCACCCCCGAAATTGCCAAATCTTCTAATAATGAGGAGCTCACCCTCGTATTTTGAGGCCTTTTAAACAATGCCTGAGAGTGGCCGTCAGGAAACAGGGTCAATCGGCCTGTTATGCTCTTTGAGGATCAGGATCAATATGATGAATATCGCATAATCGATCAATGAGGCGACGCAGAAAATCAGAAAATCGACTGCGATAAAGATGGTAGAAGCCCCGTCTCCGATGACGTTTCTCTGGTGCTGAAGCAGCAGCATGCCCGATTCGAGCAACAAAACGGTAAGAATAATCGGAGTAGCGCCGGACAGGTTCTTCAGCAAAAATGAGATTCCGGTGGTAATCGTACCGCTGCCGGTTCCGCTGCGATAATAAAAGGGAATGACAAACAGGTAGAGAAGGCTGAACAGCACCAGGGTGACTTCCAGAAAGCCGCCGCCGCCGAACGAGTCGACATTTCCGGCAATAAGAGATATCAGCATGCTGGCCAGGAAGATCGGCGGCAGGTACATTCGAATGATCAGCCAGATGTAGCCGGGCACGAAGGTTTTGGCGATTGCGGGTATGGAGCTGTATCGATCCTCGATCAATTCATAAAAGATACCATAAATAACCGGTGTCGAGACGATCGAGAGGATTGTCACCAGGACGTTCATCGGCCAGAACAGCGCCGTATCCTTGAGCAGCAGGGTGGTGCTGCTGAGCAGGCCGATCAGCGCGATCCACCAGATAACAATGGTATTCTCCATGATCAGAATCTGCGCGTCGCGCAGGTATTGCCTGATGTTCCATGACTGCATCTAGGTCAGTATCCTCTGGTGAAATCAACAACATGGGCAAGCGGTGCTGCTGTTATAAAACGCAGGTAATTATCGCAGAAAATGTGCGCTACCTGGTCGGGAAAGGAATATGCAGCGTTATGCGGGGTAACGACGACCTGCTCCATCGACCATAGCGGGCTGTCCCGGGGAAGCGGTTCCTGCTCGAAGACATCGAGAACGGCGCCGCCGATCTCACCATTTTCAAGTGCCTTGATCAGCTCATCCTGGTTGACGCTGCTGCCTCTGCCGACATTGATCAGTACCGCATCCGGTTTCATCATCTGTAATTCCTTCATGGAGATAAAATTTCTGGTCGCCTCGGTGTCCGGCAGCACCAGCACCAGATAGTCAAGCTCCGCCAGGAATTGGGGCAGCTCAGCACCAGTGTAGCATTGATCGACAATATCGATGGGTGCTCTGGTTCTTTTCATGCCCAGAACCCGCATATCGAAATGGCGCGCCGTTGCGGCGATATCAGCCCCGATCGATCCCAGGCCGACGATGCCGATGCTCAGCCCGGCAAGGCTCCGGTAGCTGATTCTGGACCAGATCTGCTGCTGCTGGTTGTCGCGGGTTTTAAATAACGAACGTTCCCGGCCGAGAATATAGGCAAAGACATACTCACGCATAAAGGTGCCGAACAGACCTTTGATGCCGGTGAGCTGGTACCGGCGGTTCAGATCTTCGGTACAGAGCTGTTCGACGCCGGCATAGGTGGACTGCACCCATTGAAGGTTTGGACAATTATCGACAACTTCGGCGACGAGGGCAGGGGTGCCGAAAATGATATTGGCCTCTGCTAAAAAAGATTTTGCCCGGTCGGGATTTTCTGCAACCAGAATCTCGAGATCAGGTAAGTCCCGTTCGGCGATAATCTTTTTATAGAGGAGAGCATCGCTGTCAAGGATCAGGAGTCGATTCATAACGTTCTGAATAGTCGACGTAATCAGGTGCTGTAGGGCGTCGAGGTGGTGTCACCGCCGCTGCCGGTCCAGTCGGTGTGAAAATACTCACCCCGGGGGCGATCGATGCGCTCATAGGTGTGCGCTCCGAAATAGTCGCGCTGGGCCTGCAGCAGGTTGGCCGGCAGCCGTCCGCAGCGCAGGCCGTCGTAGTAGGCCAGGGCGGAACTCAGGCAGGGAACTGAGATACCGGCGGCCGCAGCCGCGGCGACGACCGTGCGCAACTCATCCTGCGCTGCATTGATGGTCCGGCTGAAATAGTCGTCGAAGAGCAGATTCTCAAGATCGGGTTTGTGCTCATACGCCGCAGCGATTCGGTCGAGAAAGGCTGAGCGGATGATGCAGCCGCCCCGCCAGATTTTTGCGATCAGCCCCAGGTCAAGGTTCCATTCATACTGTCTCGAGACCTCGGCCATCAGCGAAAAACCCTGGGTATAGGAGATGATCTTGGCTCCATAGAGCGCCTGTTCCAGGGCAGAGACAACTTGTTCCGGATCAGAGATCTGCGTGGCGGCCGGACCCTTCAGCCGCTCGGCGGCTCGCAGCCGCAACTCCTTGATCGCCGAGAGACAGCGGGCGAAGACCGATTCGCTGATCAGGGAAAGTACAATGCCGTGCTCCAGTGCCGTGTTGACCGTCCATTTACCGGTTCCTTTCTGGCCGGCGGTGTCGAGTATTTTTTCAACAAGCGGTGAGCCGTCGCTGTCTTTGTAGCTGAATATCTCGGCAGTTATTTCGATTAGATAGCTGTCCAGGTCGCCTTTGTTCCAGCGGCTGAAAATCGAGCCGATCGTGTCGCTGTCGAGGCCGAGCATCTCCTTCATGATCTGGTAGGACTCGCAGATGAGCTGCATGTCGCCGTACTCGATGCCGTTGTGTACCATCTTCACGAAGTGGCCGGCTCCCTGGGGACCCATCCAGCCGCAGCACGGTTCATCATTGCCGGCCCGGGCCGCTATCGCGGTGAATATCGGTTCCACGAACGGCCAGGCAGCGTTGCTGCCGCCCGGCATGATGGACGGGCCTTTCAGGGCTCCCTCTTCGCCACCCGAGACACCGGAGCCGATATAGAGCAGGCCGTGGGCTTCTATCTCCCGGACCCGGCGGATCGTATCGGTGTAATTGGAGTTTCCTCCATCTATGATGATATCGCCCGGTTCGAGCAGTGGTAGAAGCTGTTTGATAAAGTCGTCAATCACGGTACCGGCCTTGAGCATCATCATCACCCGGCGCGGTTTGGCCAGTGACCCGACGAATGTTTTCAGGTCGTAATAGCCCTGGATCGACTGGCCCTGGGCCCGGCCTTCGATAAAGGTCCTGGTCTTGCTGCCGGTGCGGTTGAACACCGCCACCTCGAATCCCTTTGAGGCCATGTTCATGACCAGGTTTTCGCCCATCACTGCAAGGCCGGCCACGCCGATTTCCGCTTTGTTGCTCATAGTGTTATTCCCAATTGTCTGATTATATCGCTGCAGATTTCCTCTGGAGTCTGATCGATGGATACGCTGATACCGCCCTCGGGCTCTTCCATGGTCTGGAGCTGGCTGGTGAGCAGCGAATCGTTCATATATTGATGGGTCCGCCGCGAGATTCTTTCTCGTAAAAGGGCTTCGGAGCCTTTGAGGTACACCGAGACGACAGTCTTCTGGTCGATGCCAAGCAGGTCGCGATACGACTGTTTGAGTGCCGAGCAGGCCAGGACCAGATCGCTGTTCAGCTCTCGTTGTACTTTGATGTGATCTCTGAGTGCTTCGAGCCAGCCGATGCGATCTTCATCTTCCAGAGCGATGCCGTTTCTCATTTTTTCAACATTTTCCGGCGGGTGAAAGTCGTCGCCGTCTGAAAATGTCCAGTTAAGTTTCCGGGCCAGCAGGCTGCCGATGGTACTCTTGCCGCATCCCATCGGCCCGATGACGACGATGATCATAATCCTATTCCTGCGGGCTGATGCCGAAATAGTCGACCGCGTTACGGTAACAGATGTCCTTGATCGTTTCACCCACCAGGTTGAAATCGGCCGGCAGTTCACCGTTTTCAATATCGCGGCCGAACAGGTTGCAGAGAATGCGCCTGAAATATTCATGCCGCGGATAGGATAAAAACGAACGGGAGTCGGTCAGCATGCCGACGAATCTGGACAGCAGGCCCAGGTTCGAAAGGGCGTTGATCTGGCGCTCCATCCCGTCTTTCTGGTCGTTGAACCACCAGCCGGAGCCAAACTGCATCTTACCGGGGACGCTGCCGCCCTGAAAGTTACCGATCATCGCGGCGATCATCTCGTTGTCGCGCGGATTGATGTTGTAGACAATTGTCTTGGCAAGTTTGTCCCGCCGTTCGAGACGGTCGAAAAAGCGCCCCAGCGAGGCTGCCATCGTAAAGTCGCCGATCGAGTCATAACCGGTGTCCGGTCCGAGCGCCTTAAAGGCCCGGCTGTTGACGTTTCTGATTGCCCCCAGATGAAACTGCTGGGTCCAGCCCTTTTCTGCATCCATTACGGCCAGATCGACAAGCAGGGCCGATTTGAATGTATTAATCTCGTTTATGTCCAACGCTACGTTCTGCCTGGCTTTAATAAAAATGTCAGCGATTTCCCGTTCATGGTACTCCTCGGCGCAGGGTTGCTCGATACCGTGGTCGGAGAGCCGGCAGCCCATCTCATGGAAAAAGGCGTGACGCTTGTCCAGCGCCTCGAGCAGCTCGTTATAGCTGGTGATGTCACTTCCAGTAATAACAGCGAGTGTATCGAGCCACTGGTTGTAGCTGTGCAGATCCTCGACCGCCATGGCTTTGTCGGGCCGAAAGGCGGGCAGGACTTTAATCGTAAAGGAGGGATCGTCACCGATCTGCTGGTGAAACTGCAGGGTGTCGAGCGGATCATCAGTGGTGCAGACCACTTTGACCTTCATCTGCTTGAGAATTCCGCGGGTGGAAAAGCCATCCTCCTGCAGCATCTCGGTGCAGCGATCATATACTTCATCAGCGTTGTCGCCGCTGAGCAGAACATTATCGATGCCAAAGGGCTTTTTCAGTTCCAGGTGGGTCCAGTGATAGAGCGGGTTGCGCAGCGTTTTGGGTACGGTCGCCGCCCAGGCCTTGAATTTTTCGCGGTCCGAGGCCGTTCCAGTGATGTAACGCTCATCAACCCCGTTGGCCCGCATCGCCCGCCACTTGTAGTGATCGCCGTTGAGCCAGATCCGGGTCAGGTTGTCGAATGTTGCATCGTTGGCAATTTCTTCCACCGGCAGGTGACAGTGGTAGTCAAATATCGGCATCCCGGCCGCATATTCATGGTAGAGGCGCCGGCCGCTTTCGGTTTCCAGCAGAAAATCTTCAGATAAAAAGGGTTTCATCGTTGTTCCTTCCGGATTCAGGGTAATAAAAATCAGCCCGATTTTTTGACGCGATGCAGAATTTCACCGGCCTTTTGCACGAAGAGGATTCCATCACCCTCCCGGTTTCTATAATCATCGGGATCGATCTTGTCCGGGTCCAGATAGCCGAGATTGATCTTTTCACACAGTTCTTTGGAGATCTGTGAAGCGATGATGACCTCGATCCGCGGCCGCTCGACGCCGTTGTCCATGACACCGGTACCGCGGACATGGGTGGAGTGGGCCAGAACGCCGCGGGGTATATCATCGAAGCGGCCGGGCTGGTCAAGGAAATAGTCGACGATATGGTAGCCGATCCGTTCGATGTCGACCCCCCAGGTCCTCGAAACTTCGGCGATGTGGGGGGCATAGATGATCAGTCTGCCGCCGTCGGCAACCACCTGCTCGAGTTTATACATGACCTTGCCGCCGGTCCAGATCTCGCCGTACATCGGTGGACAGACCCCGAATACGGTGGGATAGGCACGATCTTTTTCGACAACATGGACCTTTTCGGAGAGATTCGCCGCCGTCGACCAGGCCTGCATGCAGTCGCCGCCGAACAGACCATATAACTCGGTCTGCGACTTGACCACCATGGCCAGGCAGCGCACCTCGACATCGATCAGCTGCATGGCCCTGTTGATCACTTCCCGCACCGGCGTGTGTTTGATGCCGATGGTTCCGGCGCAGGTCACGACGGCGCCGAGCCAGTGAAAGGCATGAAGAAACTCGCCGCCGGATATGCCGGGGAACAGATATTTGGCACCTCCTGAGTAGCCGACGACTTCGTGCGGAAAGACCGGACCGAGGACGAGGATCAGGTCATAGTCGAAAATGGCCCGGTTTATGTCGACCGGAACCCGTTCTCTGAGCCTGCCGCCGGACAGCTCCTCGATCTCGTCCTGCTCGATCCAGCCAACTCTTTTCAGCGTCTCGGGCAGGTCCCAGCGGTGGTTGAAATAGGAGCTGTTAGGGTACTTGTCCGGGTCGGTGATGCCGTAGAGCTCTAAAATCTGCTCTTCCTCGAGCGGAGTGTGGGTGCCGAGGGCAACCATAAAGTCCAGTCGAGCAGCCTGACTGCCGACGATCTCCTGCAGGGCTCGGACCATGTCGGGCAGCGGACAGGTGCGGGTCGCGTCGGGTGTCAAAACCAGAATACGCTTACCCCGTACCTGCTGAGCCGGGAGAGAATCGCTTATTATTTCTCTGATTTGGCTCGATGTAAGCGTCACCGCAGGATCTCCGTACCCGTTTATCGCGTTTGCCATACTGTTTTCCTCTCTTTAAACAACCGTTATACCGTCCAGATGAAAGCACTATAAAAAAGATCTGTCATCTGGTTCCTGTCAATAATCACAGCAACTCCAGTATTCATCGACCATGGCCATGAAGTTATCGTAGTTGGAGCCGACGGCGATGGTATGGGTCGTTCCCAGAATGAAGCGCCCCCCGTCCTTGGCGTTGGCCATGGCGGTTCTGACTTCGCGGCGCACCTCGTCCATGCTGCCGCCGATGATCAACTCGACCGGAACGCCACCCCAGAGAACCATGGTGTCACCGATTCTCTGCTTGACCTCGGCCAGGTCCATACCTCCCGACTGCTGAATCGACTGGTAGCAGTCATAGCCAAGCTCGACGAACAGATCGAGAAACTTGTTGACGTTGCCGCAGCAGTGCTTGACCACATATTTCCCATGGTTCTGCTTGACATTGTCGACCCGGGCTTTGTTGGCTTCAAAAAAGATGTCCCTAAACATATCGGGACTGATGAAGCCACCGGAATTAAATGCAAAATCAGCTCCCCAGATGATCGCATCACTTTCCGGATGGATCATCCGCCGGTCCAGCAGATTCTGTTTTTTAACAAGGTAGTCGGTGGCTTTGTCGATAAATTCCCGTTTGGTGATCAGGGCCATCATGCCCTGCTGCATATCGCCCTGCAGGACGATGCCGATCTCACCGCCCGAGGGTCCGACGATAAACTTACGTCCGCTGAAATGAGTGATAACCGCATCCAGAATATCCCATGACCGGGGATCCAGTCCCGGCGGTTCAGCGGGAAGATCCCCCGACTCGACGTCATCGACCTGGGCCAGTACTTCATGATCCATGGTGTAGAGGGTCTGCTCCGCCAGCGGATCTTTGATACAGACAACATCCTGGGTAATTTCGGAATACTTGAACACTCTGCCCGCATGGTCTTCCCAGGTGTTGTCATCAATTTTTCTGGGCGGCGGATCGTCCGAGGGCAGAGGAATGGCCCATGTCGCCATGGGGAAATTAATGATGTCGAACCCCAGTTTCTCATGCAGTTCAATATGGTCCTTGATATAGCTGTCGATCACCTCATCATGACGATTTTCCCAGAAGGCGACCTTGGATTTGGCTTTGGCCCGCAGATACGTTGGCCGGCCGATGATTTTTTCGACGGTATCGAAGTCAATGGCAAATTCACCGATCGGAACGCGATCGGGTATTTCCCCGGAAAAAACCGTTTTTACTCGCTGATTGGAATTCATAGGAACTGAGCCCCGTAAAATAGAGACGAATACGATAAAAACAGGCTGAACCGACACCATTCATTGCTGCTGAAAGGTCGATAAAGCAGAAAAGCGATAATCGATCAGATGAAAAACAGGATATCAGTGTTATTGTGCTCTTCATATTAAGCTAAATCCAGCACATTTTCCAGTCGATTCCCGGCTGGGAACTAAGACCTTGCAGCTGTCTCAAATAAGCGGCCATTCAATCGGGTTTAATGAAATAACAGATCAGGAGGAGATTATGGGATTCATCAAAGAGCACGAAGTAGAAAAAGAGTCAATCGCAGACAAACGGGAGCGTTATCTCGGTCACACCGATCACCTGATGACGGTGGTTATCGACTTCAACGACGGACCGACATCCGAGCCGGATCCGCCCCACTCGCACCCGCACGAGCAGATGTCCTATGTGGTTTCCGGCGAACTTATCGTTCATATCGGCGACACCAAAGAAAAGCTCGGCCCCGGCGATATGTTCAGCGTACCCCCCGATGTGGATCACACGGTTCAACTCCTGACCGAGCATGTGCGCCTGGTGGACTGTTTTACCCCGCTGCGTGAAGATTTTCTCAAATAGCAAACAACAGAGAGGATTAGAAGATGGAGATCAGACACCCGGTACATCCGGATCATTTTGTCCTGTTTAACACCGACGAGATGCGGGACCAGTTCCTGGTCGAAGATTTATTCGTAGCGGACCGACCCAAACTGGTCTACTCGTTTTTCGACCGGCTGATCGTCGGCGGCATCTGTCCGCTCACTCCCCAGTCGCTGGAAATCGATAAGGAGATCATCGGCGCCTCATATCTGCTCGAGCGGCGTGAGCTTGGCATTATCAATGTCGGCGGCACCGGTATTGTCAATGCTGATGGAACAGACTGGGAACTGCCGTGTCGGGACGGCCTCTACCTCGGTAAAGGTGTCGAGTCGATAACCTTCAGCAGCAAGCACAGCACCGACCCGGCCCGCTTTTATCTGCTCAGCGCACCGGCCCACAGAACTTATGAGTCGGCCCGGATCCGTGCCGCCGATGTCGAACCAGTCGCTCTTGGCGATGGGTCCACCTGCAACCGGCGCTTCATCAACAAATATATCCACCCGGGCGGGGTCAGAAGCTGCCAGCTGGTGATGGGCGTTACCGTGCTGGAGCCGGGTTCGGTCTGGAATACGATGCCGACCCATACCCATCAGCGCCGCATGGAGGCCTACTTTTACTTCGATATCGACGAGGACCAGCGGGTTTTTCACCTGATGGGTGAAGCGAGTGAGACCAGGCATCTGATCCTGAAAAATGAACAGGCGGTCATTTCACCGAGCTGGTCGATTCATTCCGGGGTCGGCACGGCGTCATACTCTTTCATCTGGGGCATGGCGGGCGAGAACCAGGATTTTGACGATATGGATCACGTGCCCATGGAGTCGCTGCGATGACGGCCGATCCGGCTGCCGACCAGCAGAAACTGGCCCTGGTTACCGGGGCGGCCGGTGTGCTCGGCCTGGCGATCAGCAAGGCGCTGATTGGGGACGGCTATCGGGTGGTAATAGTCGATATCGACCGGAAAAAGCTTGAAATCAGTGCAGAGAAGCTCGGCAAATCAGCGCTGCCGCTGGTGCTTGACCTGAGCAGGCCTGAAGATATCAAAGCTGTTTCGGAGGAAATCAGAACTCGCCACGGCGATGTCTCGGTGCTGGTCAACAACGCCGGCCTGCTGTCGAACAAGAAACTGACTGAAACCAGCAATGAAGAGTGGCGGGCGCTGTTATCCGTCAATCTTGACGGCGCCTTCTACCTGTGCCGTGAGTGGCTTGCCTCGATGAAGCAGCGGGGCTGGGGACGGGTCGTCAATATCAGCTCGCTGGCCATGAAAACCGGCGGCCTCACCGCCGGAACCTCCTATACAACCTCCAAAGGCGGCCTCACCGCCCTGACGTTGTCCATTGCCCGGGAAGCCGCACCCTTTGGCGTGACCGCCAACGGAGTTGCGCCGGCCTATATCAAGACGCCGATGATCACCGATTTTCTCGATGAAGAGCAGCAGCGGATCCTGCTTGATCAGATTCCGGTCGGCCGCTTCTGCGAGGCCGAGGAGGTGGCCCACGTCGTCTCGTTTCTGGTGTCGCCGCTGGCAGGCTTTATCACCGGTGAAATCATAGATATTAACGGCGGTCTACACATGGACTAATTTGCAGAGTCTCGTGCCGAGTCGATACGGCCCGCTATCCTGCGTCGCTTTTGGGGGAGGCATAGCAAGACTATGGCCTCACCCAAGTCTCCTTGACTAGCAGACCGTCTCAACTCGGCACAGCATCGTTTTCAGTGGGGCCGTTTGTTGAGTTGGGCGGGTTCGTGGGTAATCAGCCTACCAGGCTGGGCAGAAACAGCGAAATGGACGGTACGAAGCAAACCAGCATCAGGGCGATCAGGATGGCGATATAAAAGGGCCAGATTGTCTTGACCGCATCCTCGATCTTTACCTGGCCGACAACGCAGCCGACGAACAGACAGGAGCCCACCGGCGGGGTGCAGAGGCCGAGGCCGAGGTTCATCAGCAGAATCATACCGAACTGATACGGGTCGATGCCGATGGAGATGGCGATGGGCAGAAATATCGGGGTGCAGATCAGAATCAGCGCCGCCATGTCCATGATCATACCGAGCAGCAAAAGCATCAGATTGATCATCAACAGGATTGCGATTGGATTTTCGGAAATGCCCGTGAGTAGCTCCGCCATTCTAATCGGTACCTGGTAAAAGGTCAGCAGATAGGCAAAAGCGCTGGCGCAGGCGATCAGGATCATCACCATCGCAGTGGTCTTGACCGAATTGACCACGGCGAGCTTGAACTTTTCCCAGGTCAATGCCCGGTAGACGATAATCGTCACCAGGAAGGCATAAATCGTTCCGAATGCTCCGGATTCGGTGACGGTAAAAATACCGCTCAGCACGCCGCCGACGATGATCACCGCCGTCATCAGACCCGGCAGCGCGAAAATGAAATGCTGAAACAAGACGATAAAACCGGGGAACTTCTCTGAGGCATAGCCGCGTTTGACGGCCACCAGGTAGGCAACGGCAGCCAGGCAGATGCACATCAGGACGCCGGGTAAAAAACCTGCCAGAAACAGCTTGGTAATCGATATGCCGCCGCCTGCCGCGACCGCATAGAGAATCATGTTGTGACTCGGGGGAATGATAATGCCGGCCAGAGACGAAGTCACGGTAACGTTGACGGCATAATCGTCATCGTAGCCCTTCTCCTTCATAACCGGGATCAGGATCGAACCCAGCGCCGAGATATCGGCAATCGCCGAGCCGGAAATACCGCCGAAAAGCATCGATGAAAAGACGTTGACGATGCCGAGTCCGCCGCGCATCGCACCGACGGCTGAGGAGGCGAAACGGACCAGCCGCATGGCAATGCCGCCGTGAAACATCAGCTCTCCGGCGAAGATAAAAAACGGGATCGCCATCAGGGCGTAGATGCTGATTCCGGAGATGATCCGCTGAAAGGCGATCATCAGCGGCAGCCCTTCGAAGAAAAATGTCGCAACCGAGGCGACACCGAGTGCGAACGCCACCGGCATGCCGATAACGACAAAAAACGCAAACAACCCTATCAGGACAAGCAGACCCATAATTTTACATTCCTGGAATCAGTGGCTAACCGTTCTCTTTTTTCTGGAAAAAGTGAATCAGGTGGCCGATCGAAAATAAAAAGATGAAAATGCCGCTGATGAAAATGGGCAGTGCTCGCAACCCTTCGGTTACGTTGATCAGCGGAATTTTTGTGGCCCATTTGAAGGCGGTCAGCTGATAGCCGTAGACGATCATCACCAGCCCGAAAACAGCCAGCGTCAGGTGGGTAATAAAATCGAACAGCCGTTGAACCGGAGGCGGGCTCATTTCCCGAAAAACCGCCACGCCCAGGTGCGTTTTTTTATGGACGCCGATCGAGGCTCCGAGAAAACCGATGTAGACGATCAGCAGCAGAGAGACCTGCTCCACCCAGGTGGGCGTTGCGTTGAGCACATAGCGGCCAAAGACGAGCCAGCCGAAGATCACGGTCAGTACAACCAGCATGGTGCCGGTGATGACAACGTTGATCTGACAGATGACATCGAGCAGACGATCAAACGCGGATCTGCCGTTCAACTGGTTATCCTGGGTCATGTGTATGTGTCAGGGAAATTAAAGTTCCGGGATGCTGGTCCGAGATGGAAAATCAGTCACCGGATGAGATGCGTTCCGGTGACTGATTTCTTACAAGGCACCCATAAGCTTACGGAGTGTTCTGAATAAGCTCTACCAGGGGTTTGAGGTCCGGATTGGCTTCCAGGTACTTGTCATAGACAGGCTTCATGGCAGCCTGGAAAGCGCTTTTGTCCGGAATTTCGTTGAACTTGACGCCACCGGCAAGAACCTTTTCTTCACTGGCCTTTTCTCTTTCTTTCCAGAGTTGGCGCTGCAGCATCGCCGATTCGACAGCCGCTTCCTTGAGGATCTTCTGATCTTCAGGGCTGAGGCTCTGGTAAACCTTGGCGTTGACGCACAGCGTCTCAGGAATGATCAGATGCTGAGAAAGTGAGTAGAACGGGGCGACTTCGAAATGACCGGTCGACTCGTAGGACGGCCAGTTATTCTCGGCGCCGTCGACGACACCGGTCTTCAGTGACTGATAGACCTCGGCAAAGGCCATCGGTGACGGGTTGCCGCCCAGGGCTGCAATCATGCCCGAATAAAGATCGTTGTTCATGACCCGTACTTTCATGCCTTCGACATCTCCAGGCTGCATGATCGGCTTTATGGAGTTGTAGAACGAACGGGAGCCGGCATCGTACCAGGCCAGCGGAACGATGCCGAACTTGGTCATGCCTTCGTTGATCATGTCGCCGGCTTCACCATCGAGGACCCGCCACATATGTTCGACGTCCTTGAAGATAAAGGGCAGTGATACGACGTTTGCTTCAGGAACGATGGGGCCGAGCGGTCCCAGGTTGAAGTTGCCGATCTCGATTCCGCCGATGCGCAGCTGCTCGATGGCATCGGGCTGGCTGCCCAGCGTGCCGGAGTGATACATCTTGACCGTCATCCGGCCGTCTGATTTTTCTTTGAGCAGTTCGGCGAATTTGTCCATGGCCACGGTATTAGGATAGCCGGGAACGTGAATGTTCCAGCCCCGCCACTCCTTGGCCTGAACGCTCACTGACATGCCGACGATCAGTGCGACGGCAGTAATTGCAAGGGTTACTTTAGATATTAACTTCATCATCTCCTCCTTCTGTTGTGAGGGTCTCCTCCCTCGTTTGCGTGCAGAAAAGCGATTGGTGAAGCATTTCCGGTCGGCTGGACCGGAGCGTCGATGATCAGATCAACAGCAAGGGACGATTTTTCCTCAGTCTCGTCGTGTCGATCGTGCGGACCTGGCCAGTTTAGCCATTTTCCGGCTCAAAAGTCCATACAAAACAGTAATCTCAGCTTCTTTTTCGGCGGTAGGTAAGAATCCGATACGGTTCTTCTTCGTTATAGGATTGCTGATCGACGATTTCAAATATTTCAGAGTCGATCGGCTCGAAGTAGACATCACCCTCGACATCGCGCTCCAGTGCGGTAACAACGATCGTGTCGGTGAGCGGCAGGGCGATGTTGAAGATCTCCGCGCCGCCGATGATAAAGGCTTTTTCCTCCTTCGAGCAGTGCCTGATGGCGTCTTCTAAGGTGTGGACGACGATACAGCCGGGAATCTCAAGCGACGGGTCCCTGGTCAGAACGATGTTGTCCCGGCCGGGCAGCGGCCTGCCGATCGACTCGAAGGTCTTGCGTCCCATGATCAGCGGGTAGCCCATGGTGGTCTTTTTAAAATGTTTGAGATCGGAAGGCAGGTGCCAGGGCAGTTTCCCGTCCCGGCCGATCACCTGGTTTCTGGCGACGGCGACGACAATGATTACTTCCACGATACGTGCTCCTTATTGTAAAGAGTCTATTGAGAAATGAACGATGACAGGTACTATAGTGCCTGAGTGAGGTCGAGGCAATGAAGCGTCAATCCGGTGAAGTCAGAACCGGATAAATCAAAACTCTTTCCAGAACTGATCTAAGCAATGCAAAATGAACGGTCCAGCTCGAATATAACGGTTCATCTTCTGCTGCTTGTCAGTACCACGATCGTTTCGACTTCATTTATCGTTGCTGAACTGATCACCAGAAACCTCGACCCGATGGTTCTGACCTTTGTCAGGTTCGTATTGGCGGCTTTGATTCTGCTGCCGCTGGTGGGCGTAAGGCATGGCTTGAAGATTAAAAGAAAAGCCTTCTTTCGCTATGCTTCGATCAGCGGCTGCCTGGTCATATTCTTCTGGTCGATGTTTTTTTCCCTGCGCTTCACTACCTCGCTCAACGTCAGCGTGATTTTCACGCTGGTGCCGTCGATCTCCGCTCTGTTTGCCGCTTTCATCAACCGTGAGCGGATAACCGCCGGTCTGATCTGTGCTCTGGTAATCGGGCTGGCCGGAGCGATCTGGGTAATTTTCAGGGGCGACCTCGCTCTTCTGGCAGCTCTTGCCTGGAACCGCGGTGATCTGATTTTCTTCGGAGGCTGCCTGGCCATGGCTCTCTACACGCCGCTGGTCAGGCTGGTGCACCGGGGGGAGCCACTCGAGATCATGACCTTCTGGGTCCTGGTGAGCGGCTGTCTCTGGATGCTGCCGGTGACGCTCTATAAACTGAACTCGATCGTGCTGTTCGACACCGCTCCTGCCACCTGGCTGTGGATCGTCTACCTGGCGCTTTTTTCAACCGTGGTGAGCTTCTATATCACCCAATATGCGACCAGACACATCGGGCCGACCAGAACGATTTCCTATTCCTACCTCTACCCGCTGCTGGTCATGGTCCTCAACTTTCTGCTCGGCAATGGCTGGCCGCCGCTGCGGGTCATGCCGGGCATTGCGCTGACCCTGGCGGCGATGTCACTGCTGATACAGTCTTCACGCGCCGGAGATCAGCCGGATTCAGATAGCGGGTAGACGCCTTCGACAATGTGGGTTGCACCGTCCGGGTGGAGCCGGCTCGAATAGAGGCTGATGCGGTCGAGGATGAGTGGCGGAGACTGCAGCAGCGCATTGGTCTGCAGAAAGGCGGCGACCCGTTCGGGCGGGCTGTTGTTGAGCCTGGCCAGGGTCACATGGGGATGGAATTTGCGTCGCTCCGGCTCGACGCCGCAGAGTCTCAGCACATAGTTGACCTTGTTGCGCAGGATCATGATGTCGCCTGCTGACTCGAGACCGGCCCAGAGAATGCGCGGCTTGCCCCGGGGAGGGAAATGACCGACTCCTTTGATCGCGGTTGTCAGCGGTTTGGAATCGATTTCAACAAGCCGCTCTTTGATGTCATGAAACTGGTTGGCTTCGACTTCACCGATAAAGCGCAGGGTCAGGTGAATCTGTTCCTCGGGCACCGGGCGCGCTCCGGGTACGGTTGAACCCAGGCTGCTGAGCAGGCGGCGGACGCCTTCAGGCATGGTTATGGCGACAAAGAGTCTGATCATGGTCACTTGCAGATAGTTTTGATGACTTCATTGGCCAGCGTCAGGCCGAATATGGCGGTGATGGTCGGCAGGCTGCCCAGAACGTTGCGGGATCTGCCCCGGTCGGTGCCGGTCTCGACCAGGTTTTCCTCAATTTCCCGGGTGTAATCAAAATTCACCGGCTCGACCGAATAGACGCAGGTGATACCCGATTCGATATGTTCTCTTCGCAGCCGCTTGCGCACCCGCTTGGCCAGCGGGCAGTGGTTCGATTCGGCCAGGTCGCCGATTCGGATCGCCCGGGCATCGGTACGCAGCGCCGCTCCCATCGACGAAAATGTCGGTATTCCGCTCAGGTGAGAGGCTTTCAGGAGCTGAATCTTGGGATTGAGCGAGTCGATTGCGTCGATGATCACATCCGGAGACCGGTCAAGAATTTGAGCCACCGATTCGCTGTCGACAAAGAGCTGCAGGGCTTCAACCCGGCAGGCGGGGTTTATGTCGAGCACCCGCTCTCTGGCGGCGTCTGCCTTGGAGCACCCCATGGTCGATTCCAGCGCGACGATCTGGCGGTTGATGTTGGTCGGCTGAACGATGTCGAAATCGACGATGGTGAGGCGGCCGAGTCCGGCCCGGGCCAACCCCTCGACCGCATAGCCGCCGACGGCGCCAAGGCCGACAACCGCCACGTGACTGGAGCTCAGCTTGGCGAAGCCGGCTTCACCGAGAAGCATTTTCGTGCGTGAAAAGCGCTGCATTGTTCCAGATGGTGGTACTGAGGTTTTCTGTGGAAACCGAGAGCAGATCTGCCGCATAAAGATAGAGGTCGGCCACATCGGCCGGCTGATTAAATGTTCGTTCCCGGTCGTTTTCGGGTCTGTTCGGGTTCTTGTCGTAAGGGGCGTCGGTCTCGAGCAGCAGCAGATGGTGCGGTGTCTGCCTGAAGGTGGTCCGCAGTTTATCCTGCTGCGGATCGGCCAGCGATTCAGCATAGGAGATCCAGCAGCCGAGACCAGTCAGCCGTTTCATGATCTCGGCCGAGCCGTTGAAGGCATGAATCATGATCCGGGGCAGCGGACGATTGTCCCGGTATTTCACCAGCAGATCAAGCAGCGGCCCCCAGGCCCGGACACAGTGGACGCTCAGCGGCCAGCCGTTTTCAGCGGCCAGTTCGAGTTGGGCTGTAAAAAGGTCTTTTTGAAGATCAAAGTCAACCGCACAGCTTTTGTCGAGCCCGGCTTCACCGATCCCGCCAAAGCGTGCAGACGATGTTGCCGCCTCGATCAATCGCTCCCGCCAGCCGTCGCCGACCGAGTCCGCGCACCAGGGATGGATGCCAAGAAAAGGGACAACAGAGGGGTAGCGCTCAGCCAGCCTGGTAATGGGCACCCAGTCGGCTTCATTGACCGCGTTGCAGAAAACTTTTGTGACCCCGCAATTTTGAGCTCTGCCGATTACCGCATCGAGTATGGCTGAAAAGCGCTGGTCCTGCAGATGCAGATGGGCGTCCACGAGTCCGGTGTGCATTGCTATTCCACCCAGGAAAAGATGCGCGCCGCCAGCATCAGGAAAATGATGGTGGTCAGCACCATCAGTGAGCACTCGAGCTGAATGTCGACAAACGTCGCACCCTCGTTCATCACCTTGCGGGCGGCCTTGAGCAGGTGGGTGAGCGGAAACAGCCAGGAAATCTGCTGGACCCAGTACGGGGCGCCCTCGAGGGAGAACCACACCTCGGAGAGAAACATCATCGGCCAGGAAATGAAGTTGAGGGTGCCGCTGGCGAACTCCTCGCTGGTCCCCCGGGCGGCCAGCAGCAGGCCGATCGAGCAGAGGCTGAGTCCGCCGAGAAAAAAGGTGAAAAAAAAGAGCAGCAGCGAACCCTGCATACGGAAATCAAAAATAAGATCGGAGCCGAACCAGACCACGCAGAAGGTAAACATCAGCAAAAAGATGCGCGACAGCATCTGCGCACTGAGATACTCCAGAGCGTTCAGCGGTGTTGCCTTGAGCCGTTTCAGCGCACCGTTCTTGCGGTAGCGCACCACCACGTAGCCGACCCCCCAGAGGGCCGAAAACATCATGTTCATTGCCATGATGCCCGGAAAAAACCAGTCGATGTAGCGGGCCCGGGTTCCATCCACCACGTTTCTGGCGGCCTGGTATTGTTCTTCAGGCAGAAGCGCCGCCTGGTAGAGCTGCTCGGTGATTCTGCCTTTCGGAGAAGCGTCATTGACCCAGTAACGTAAGTCGGCGGAGGAACCGTCGATCAGCAGATCGATCTTGTGGTGGGTGATTTTTTTCAGCCCGTCTTTCTGGTCCGGGATCGGCACGAAATCGACTGCCGGATCGTTTTGAAATGAAGACGGCAGCGATGTATTTTCAAAGCTTACGCTTCGTCCGGACTGGGGAAAGACCCCGACCTTGTAGCGCTGGATGTTTTCACCGCTGAAGATAACGCCGAAACCGACGATGATCAGAAACGGAAAAGCGAAATTCCAGCCAAAAGCGGCCCGGTCCCTGAAGAACTCCTTGTTCCTGGCCCGGAACATGATCCAGATTCGCTGCAGGCGCATCATCATCAATCCCTCAGCTTTTTTCCGGTCAGGGTGAGAAATACGTCTTCGAGGTTGGGTGACTGAATACGCATCCCCGAGAGATCGATACCAGATGTAAGAAGATGATGGAGAATGGTATCGACATCGTCGGTTCTGATAATCAGCGAGCCGTTTGTCACCTGGTAGTCAAATCCCATTTTATCAAGCGCGTCAAGGTTGTCGGGGTGTGGCAGGCTGATCGTGTTGGTCTTGCAGTGGTTGGAGATCAGCTCGGCGGGAGTGCCTTCCGCGATGATCCGGCCGTCGTCCATGATGGCGATGGTGTCGCAGAGGTACTGAGCTTCTTCCATCGAATGGGTGGTCATAATGATGGTCTTGCCGTCCGCCTTTATGTCGTTGACGATCTCCCACAGATAGCGGCGCGACTGCGGATCGAGACCGGTTGACGGCTCGTCTAGAAAAATCAGCTCCGGCCGGTTTACCAGGGCCAGGGCCAGCATCAGCCGCTGATACTGACCCCCGGACAACTGGTTATTGCGCTGGCCAAGAAGCGGGTTGAGATCGCAGCGCTTGATCAGCCAGTCGATATTTTCAGGGTTATTATAGAGCTGCCGGTAGCAGACCAACGTCTCCCTGACACTCAGAAAATTCAACAGGGAGGTGTGTTGAAACTGGATGCCGATCTCCTGGCGAAACGTGTCGTCGCGCGGTTTTCCCCGGTAGAAGATCGTACCGCCCGACGGCTCGATGATGTTTTCGACCATCTCCATGGTCGTCGTTTTACCGGCACCATTGGGACCGAGCAGTCCGAAGCAGTTCCCCTGCTCGACCGAAAAGGAGACATCTCTGACCGCTGCCACCTTATGAAAATGTTTCTGGAGGTTATGAACTTCGAGAATCGGCATGGCCATAATCATAATCAGAAAATCGGAATTGACGATCCAGGATTAGCTATTTCGGTATTTTTATTCTTCTTCAGACCAATATTGTCGTGAATACTCAGCAGGATTGACAGCGGTGACGTTGCCCGTTAGAATTGATAATCATTATTAACAGGGGAGAGCCACACCCATGAGGATGACGAACCAGCGTGAAATTATTTTGACCGAGCTTCGGGAGAGCCGCCGGCATCTCAGTGCCGATGAGCTTTTCGAGCGGGTCAAGAAGTTCATGCCGCGGATCAGTCTGGCAACCGTCTATCGAAATCTCGAGACCCTCTCGGAGGCGGGTATGATCACCAAGCTCGAGATCAGCGGGCGCCAGAAGCGGTTCGATGCCGACACCCATCCCCATGACCATATCTACTGCGTGCAGTGCCACCGGGTCGATAATATCGATTTTGATCGGAAGATGGTCAACGAAACTGCCATCGTCTCCGACAAAGGTTACCGGATTACCGGCTATCGGGTTGAATTTACCGGTATCTGCTCAACATGCAGAGATACGCCCCCCTCAGACAGCGGAGGCTGAACATGGCGGATTTGACAGATGAACAGAAGAAAATATTAAAAGCGCTGGCCCAAAGCGATGGACCCTGCGGCTCAAAAGACATTGTCGAAGCCACCGGGCTCGACAAAAAGGTTGTCAGCAGCAAAGTCGCGGCAATGAAGAAGAAGGGGCTGGTGGACAGCCCGGTTCGATGTAAATACGGGGTTACCGAGGCGGGGAAAAAAGCGATTTCCTGATTCCGGTATTACCCTTTCCCTGTTTTTCTGACCTACCTCCAAAAGATCCGCAGTCTTATCGGACTGCGGATCTTTTTTTATACCTGAAGACACCCGCTATTACTATTTCCGATAGAATCCGATCGTCCAATCCGATCTTCCAATTTGATTGATCAGGTCCCTGCTATTACCGTGAGTCCAATTAAATGATAATCGGACCACAGTAATCATGCAGGCACATTCAGAAAAAAATTCCGCGACCCGCTTTTCAACCGGTCCCGCGCCGGCTATGCCAGGCAGTTCCGAAACGGAGTCTTACCTGGTGCACGAAATCCTGCTCGAACAGGGCAGCAGCGCCGCGAATGAAGACGCGCTCCGGGCAGACAGTCGGCTCAGCATTGTCTGTGACGGTGCCACCAGCCTGACCGGTTCAGGTGCTCAGGCTGCTTCAGGGTATCCAGGCAGCGGCGGTCAGAAGGCGGCAACGATAACTGCTTCGGTTTTCGCCGATAACCCTGAGCAGGATCTCAGCCTTTCAGCCCGCACCGCCAACTCCCTGATCAGAGAAGCGATGATCGCAGAGCAGGTGAATGTATACCGGCGTGAGCACCTCTGGTCGACAAGTTTTGCCGCCGTGCAGATCCGAGATGGAGCGATACGCTGGTGTCAGATCGGTGACTGTGCGGTGGTCGCGGTCTTTGATGACGGCTCCAGCGAGTTGCTGACCGAGGTGCCGAACCAGGACAAAGACATCCTGAACCACTGGCAGCGGGTCGGGCCCGGGTCGAGTAAAACGATTCATCAGGAACTGGCCGGAGATATCATCGATGTACGAAAGACCATGAACCGAGCTTTTGGTTCCCTGAACGGCGAGCCTGATGCCATTGCTTTCCTTTCCTGCGGCTGCCTCGAAGATGATGGGCGGGTAAGCGATATTCTGCTCTTTTCAGACGGCCTGTTTCCGCCTTCAAGCGATCCGGCCAGGCCGCTGGATGCAGAAAAACTCGTTGAACTCTACCTGGCGGGCGGTATGGAAAACGTCAGAAACCATGTCCGCCGGCTCCAGCAAACCGATCCGTCCTGCTGCATCTATCCCCGCTTCAAGAAATTTGATGATATCAGCGCTGTTGCTTTGAAGAGAAATCTGCTCCAGCAGGCAGTCTCGACAGGCGAACGTCAGGCTAATCGGGCAGGAGCCCGTAGTAGTAGGTGAGGATATCGGTCCTGGTGACGATGCCGATAATTTTGCCTTCATGCTCCACCGGCAGGTGGCCGATATTTTTCTCGATCATCATCTGGGCGGCCTGAGCGGGCTTATAGTCGGGGGCAATGGTTGCCACATTCCGGGCCATGAAAGCCTTCACCGGGCTTTTCCACTGTTTGTCCAGGGTCAGTTTTTTCAGATCCCACAAGACGATAATGCCTTCAAGCTTATCTTCGCCGCCGACCAGGATGCCCCTGATTTTCTGCTTCTGCATCATCTCCCTGACGATGCGCATCGGGGTCGAGCCGTCGACGAAGGTAACCGGAAACGACATCAGATCGGCAACGGTTGCACCGCTGCTTTTGCTCTGCTCGATGATCTCGATCAACTGTTTTTTGATCTCGCCGGGCTCGTAGTCGCCGTTTCTAGTTGTCGCCGAGCCCGCTCCGGGATGCCCGCCGCCGCCGAATTTTTTCAATATCTTGCCGACATCGATAACCCGGGCGGCCCCGCTCCGGCCGATGATCGTGCATGACTTCTCGTCATTGACGCAGATGACGAAAACCGCATCGGCATTGATGATGGTGCGGTACATGCTGACCATCGCCGCCAGCATCGGCACCTTCTTGTCCGGTTCGAGGATGTTGATGCCGATGGTCAGGTTCTGGTGAGAAATTTTCTCGGTGTTCTGAATCATGGTCAGCAGAATGTCGCGCTGCACCTTCTCGTAAGGCGGATTCAAAAAGAAGGAGGCGACATTGAGATCAGCCCCGTTTTCCAGCAGATAGGCCGCCGCTGCCGCATCTTCGGCTGTGGTGGACGGGTAGCTGAGGTGGCCGGTGTCCTCGTAGAGGCCGATCAGCATGACTGTTGAAGCCAGCGGATTGAGGCTCATCCGGCGCTCTTTCATCTCCCGGACCAGAAGCGTAACGGTGGCGCCGATCGCCTCCTGGCAGCGGACATCGGCGTCGATATCGCCGCCGTTCAGATGATGGTCCCAGAGATGGATTTCGAGATCGTCACGATTCTTCAGCTGGTCGATCCGGTCCAGGCGGCTCCACTGGTCGGTATCGACGACAGTCAGCCGGGTGACCTTTTCATAGTCAACCTCCCGGGGAAGAATCAGGTCGAAGGCGGTTTTGTGGGTTGACAGGAATTTGGCCACATTGTTGTTGACCGAGGTCGGGATAACGCCGATAGCTTCGGGATGCAGCAGGGTCACACCGATGACCGAGGCCAGACCATCGAAATCGGTGTTCTTGTGGGTAGCAACAATGTGCATCTGGAAAATGACTACTCGCTGAGCTTATATATCGGCCGGTCGTGGGGGTCGCGGTAAAGATCCATATACCGCGGAGCCGCGTTTCTCAGAACCGCCTGTCTGTTCGACGGGGACGGGTGGGTAGAGAGAAACTCGACCGGCCCGCCGCCGCCGGCCTGCTCCATCTTTTCCCAGAGCTGTGCTGCGGCCTCCGGGTCATAACCGGCCCGGGCGGCCAGTTCCATTCCCATCAGGTCCGCTTCCTGTTCAGCGGTTCTGCTGTTCGGCAGCTGAATGGCCAGCATTGCCGCCAGGGCACTGCCGGCGAAGGCCGCCTTGCCGTAATCGGTATCTTTGGTGGCCAGGCCGATACCGAGTATGCCAAGCTGAGAAGCCATGGCAATGGACATTTTCTCCGCGGTATGATTCGCCAGGGCATGTGAAATTTCGTGGGCCATGACCTGGGCCAGCTCGTCATCGGTTGGTTCGACCTTGCTGAGCAGGCCGGTGTAGATTGCCATCTTGCCGCCGGCCATGCACCAGGCATTGATCATTTCCGGATCATCGATCACTTTTACGCTCCAATCCCAGGATTCGGAATAGGGATAGAGCTTAATTGCCTGGTAGATGATGCGGCCGGTAATCGTCCGTACCCGCTCGGCAATCGCCGGGTCCGGATTGACCCTGCCTTCACGGGCCAGCGACGTTATCGTCTGTGCATAGGCTTTCTGGGAAGCGACGATCGCCTGCTCAGGCGACACCAGCAACAGCTGGGACCGGCCGGTGGGGCTGGTGGCGCAGCCAACGAGAAAGAGCAGGAGAATGGGTATGATGAATCTGTTCATGAAGGTTAATATACCAGAAAAGTCTTGAAAATTGCACATAATGGATCAAGGTACATAATTATGTTTGCTACGGATGTGAGCATCGCTACCTGCACGGCACTATTCACGATAACATCCACAATAACATTCACAGCGAGGGGAAAGGGGCTATGGAATTGAAAGAAAAAGTAATGGTAATCACCGGGGCAAGTTCAGGGATTGGCATGGCAACCGCCAGGAGGCTGAACAAAGCCGGGATCAAATTTGTCTTGAATGCGCGCAGCGGCCAAAAACTCGAAAGACTGGCCTCGGAACTGGGCAGCGCAATTTGTGTAGTCGGGGACATGATCGATCCCGATACGCCGCAGAAAATTCTCGATGCGGCCTATGGTGAGTTCGGACGGGTCGATATATTGTTCAACAACGCCGGGGTGATGCATATCGGCGCCATAGACGAAGTCGATGTCGAGGAATTGTGCGAAATGGTGCGGCTCAATTTCGAGTCGGTGGTGCGGATGAGCTACCTGGTCCTGCGCCATATGAAAGAGCGGGGCAGTGGTTTTCTGATCAATTCTTCAAGCTTGGCCGGCCTCAAGGCCTTTGCCCAGATCGGTGCTTACAACGGCACCAAGTTTGCGGTCGAGGCGTTCACCGATGCTTTGCGAATGGAACTGGCCGGCACCGGCGTCAAGGTAACCGCCATCGAGCCGGGACGAACCAAGACCGAGCTGTTCAGCCACTGGCCGGAAGAGAAGAAGTTCAAACCGGAAAACGGGCTGATCGAAGCCGACGATATCGCCCGCTGCATCGAATTTATCCTCGAGCAGCCGCAGGAGGTACTGATCCCGCGTCTGCTGGTGGTGCCTGCCCGACAGGAGCGCTGATCAAATAGTCTGTCTGACCGGTGGTGTTTCTGGATTCTGCGCCATCGGTCTGGCTCCAGAGACGTCGTTCAGGCTCCAGAGGCGTCGTTCAGGCTCCAGAGGCGTCGTTCAGGCTCTTATCTGCTCCTCGTCGAGCATCCTGTCGATAAAATCGAGAACAAACTGTCTCTGTATGCCCGTCGCGTAAGCGATACAGGTGCAGTGCAGATTCGACTGGGAGCGCACCAGCAGCTCGAAACAGAGTTTTTTCTCCTCCAATTCGACTCCGAGGTAGAACGGTCCGCACTGCTCATGGCCGCGCTGCGCTTCGGCGAGCAGGTCGCCGGGCAGTTCGATCCAGAAAATTCCGGCCATCGGGCCGGGTTTGAGGCTTCTTTTCAGGTACGATTCAAGGTTGTCCCGTTCAAGAATCGATAACTCATCGATTACAAATTGTCTCATGGCTCATAGTTTCAGGTTGAGGAAAAGCTTTTGATGCGGTCTTTCAGATATCGAGATCGGTTGTGTCTTCGTTGAGAACTTCGCAGCCGTCGTCGCGGATTACGACCATATTTTCCAGGCGTACCCCCCCAAGGCCCGGGATGTATATACCCGGCTCCACCGTGACGATCATCCCTGGCTGCAGTTTGCGGCGGCTTCGATAGGAGAGGCTCGGCGCCTCGTGGACGGCAAGGCCGACGCCGTGCCCCAGGGAATGACCGAAATAGGCGCCGTAGCCGCTGTCGCTGATGATGGAGCGGGCGGCCCGGTCGACGTCCTTCATCAGGGCGCCCGGCCTGGCGGCGGCTATCCCGGCCAGCTGGGCCCGGCGGACGATCCGGTGGATCTTCAGGTATTCTTCGGCGGCTGAGCCGAGGATGATGTTTCTGGTCATATCCGAGCAATAGCCGTCCAGAACCAGCCCCATATCGATGGTAACGGCTGTATTATTGCCCAGTCTTCTGTCAGTCGGAACGGCATGGGGCAGGGCGCCGTTTTTTCCGGCGGCGACGATGGTGTCGAAGCTGGGGCGTTCGGCACCGAATTCGCGCATCCTCGACTCGATTGTCGATGCTACCTCGATTTCGGTCATCTCCGGCGTCAAGCGCTGATGGATATGCTGAAAAACCGTTTCGTTCAGCGCGGTGGAGCGTTTCATCAGCTCGATTTCGACTTCGCTTTTCAGCTGTCGCTGCTTTTCGATAAAATCGGTGATCGGTACCAGCTCAACCTCTTTTTTCCGGGCCATTTCCTGCAGCTTCAGGCTGAAACTGTGCAGGGTGTAGTGGCTCTCGAAAGCTACCCGGCGTATCGAGTTATCGCCGAGCAGTTCACTGAGCAGAGCGAGAATTCCCCGACGGTAGAGAAGAACATCGAGTCTGGTTTCAGCTTCGGCCTGGAGCTGGTAGCGAAAATCGGTGAGCAGCCGGGCCGGACCGCGGGCACAAAGGAAAAGCAGGCCCGAGGTTTCATTGATACCGTGATCAGGAGCCCGGAAGCCGCAGAGGTAGCGGCGGTTTTCCGGCCGGCTGACCAGCAGCGCATCGATTTTTTTCCTTCTGAGCCGCCTTTTCAGCGTCTCGATTCGACTCTGATAATCGATGACAGGTAGCGGTGGTGCCGGCGTTGATTCAGCTTCAGATGCCAAAGCGCTGCCCGATGAGTGCTTTGCGCTGATCGAGCGCATCGTTGTACTGGCCGTTTAGCTCGGCCGAGGCTCGGGACCATTCCTCCTGGTATTTCGGGTGCATGGTCGGGTTCAGGGCCATATCATCATCAACGGCCAGGCCCTGCTGCTGGAGCTGCATTTTGAGCTGGTTCAGAATCGATTCGTCAAACTGCTGCTTCACCTGTTCGAGATGCTGTCCGTACTGTTCGAGGATCTGTTTCAGCTCGGAGCAGATCGAACCGATGTCCGCGGAATTGCCGCTGAGTTCCTGCAAGGCCGAAAGGCTGAGCAGTGACTGCTCGGAAATTGCTTCATCACGGGGCAGGACGATATTTCTCAGAAGCGTCTTCGCCATTCCGGCGCGAATCGCCATCTGCTCTTCTGTCGCCCGGCTCTGTAAAAGCTCGAGCAGGCTGCTCTCCTCCTGGTTGAGAAAGGCGGCGGCCAGCTTCATTCCTTCGTTTCCCAGGGTTTCGTCCGAGGAAACCTCATCTGCTTCGGCGGCAAGCTTTGCAGCCCGTTCCATGACCATGTCCATGGTGCTTCGTATTTCTGCCATCTGAATTATCTCATATACGATAGAGGTTGTCTGTCAGCCCCGGTATCCCCACCGGGGGAGTGTTTGTTTTTCCATAAATTACTGGGGTTAGCTGGCTAAAATGTACCTCAGGATTACCGTTGGCGTAAAGAAAAAAGGCTTCATTCCTGCCTCCTGGTAAGCCGGGCACTGAAAAATCCGTCAATCTGCTGTTCCGGCAGCGGGGCCAGAAAGCCGTTACGGATAAGCACATCACAGGCGGCGGGCAGCATTGCGGCGCAGTCCGTCTGCTGAAAATCCTGGTGACATGAAAGGAAACACTCGACCACCCGTTCGTTTTCTTCAGGCTCGATCGAGCAGGTCGCATACACGAGGACACCGCCGGGGGCCAGCAGAGGTGCTGCACAGTCGAGCAGTTCGAGCTGGGTTGCGGCGTAGCGCTGCAACTCTTTTTCGCTTCGGTTCCAGCGTATTTCAGGGTGCTTGCGAATCACCCCGGTTCCCGAACAGGGCGCGTCAATGAGGATTTTGTCAAATTTATGAGAAGTTGTTCGGGAGAAATCCTGCAGGCTCTGACTGATGGCAGCAATACGGCACGTGCTGCTGCTTGTTTCGAGGTTTTTAAGGTGAAGCTGAAAACGCCTTGCATCCGGCTCAACAGCGATGATGCTGCCGCCATGGGATTGCAGCATAGCGGCAAGGTGGCTGGTTTTTCCGCCCAGGCCGGCACATCCGTCTAAAACCCTGCATTCGCTGAAAAACGGGCCGAGCAGCAGTGAGGCCAGCTGGCTGGCCTGGCCCTGGACCTGAGCGGCTCCGGTCTGTACCGCTTCGAGTTCTCCGATTGCCCCCCGGAAACCTTCGACAAGCAGTGCGTCCGGAGCGTAGGAACCGTATTGTGTTCCAGAGCCGTGGTCCTGCAGAACAGTGGCGAGATTGAGCCTGGCTTCAGCTGAATCGACTCTGAAACAGAGGATTGGTTCCTGATTGTTATTTCGACAGATCTGCTCCATTTTCTCTGGCCCGTAACGTCTTTTCCAGCGCTCTGTCAGCCAGGCCGGGTGGTTCAGGATCGGTCGGCCGCGCTCATCGGGGTCGTCGGGGCCGGGAAGCAGCTGCCGACTGCGTATGCTTTCCCGCAGCACACCGTTGACAAACCCATGTATTTGTTTCGGAAATCGCTTTTCCTGGATGGCTTTGACGGTTTCGTTTACGGCTGCCGATTCGGGAATACGGTCAAGGAAAAAAATCTGGAAAAGACCTGAACGCAGCGCCTGACGGATAAACGGTTTCATTCTGCCGGTGGATCTTCTGCTCAGCAGATCGATGAGCCGGTCCAGGTAGTCACGGTTTCTGAGAACACCGTAGACGATTTTCATAACCAGCTGACGATCTTTTCCCTGCAGGCCGCTGATTTTTTCAGACTGCTCCATTAAAACCGGGACCGCAACCCTGGTGCGGTCCTGTTCGCAAAGAATCTCGATTGCTGTAGTGCGAGCGCTTTTTGTCATGTACATTTCGTTGATAATGTCTATCCATGTCGCTGAACCAGAGCGTGTGTGAACCGATAATCGCGCTGGTAAATCGCTCAGCCAGTATAATCATTAATCGGGTACAGGCGACCGGCAGGCTGCAGATGAGGGAACCGAAATATGCGCTGCTGCTGGACAGTCGGTCTGCTTGCTGTTAAGATAAACGGCCAATGAAAACGAAACCATGGAGAAGTACTAAGAGCCTGTTTACAACCGTTCTGCTGCTGGTCCTTGTATTCGGCAGCAGCGCTTCGGCAATGACCCTGCAGCAGGTCCGTTTAAGGGATCAGCTTCATTGTGGTGTGACGCCTGACCTGGCCGGTTTTTCCAGAGCTGATTCGGAAGGCAGCTGGCATGGGCTCAATGTCGATGTCTGCAGAGCCGTTGCAGCCGCTGTCCTTGGAGATGACAGCAAAGTGAAATTCGTGCCCCTGAGCGAGAAAGACTCGATTGGTGCGCTTCTCAGCGGCGATGTCGATCTGCTCTCGACGAATCTTGGCTGGAGTCTGCGTTATGACACGACGATCGGCATAAATTTCTGCGGGGTGACGTTCTATGACGGCACCGGCTTTATGGTGCCGGTCAAACGGGGAGTGCAGAGTGCGCTGGAGCTTGACAAAAGCGTAATCTGCAGCAGTCCGAATCATCGTGATCAGGGCAGCCTTGAGGCGTTTTTCAGTAATCACGACCTCAGTTTCAAACGAGAAAGTACGGAAAACCGCAGCCGGTTAATTGAGGCCTTTGAATCAGGGCGCTGTGATGTCGTCAGCGCCGACACCTCCTATCTTGCACGGCTGCGCACCCAGCTTGCTGAACCCGGCGATTACCGGATATTGCCGGAAACGATCTCGAGGCGACCGCTCGGGCCGGCCGTCAGACAGGGCGATGACGGCTGGTTCAATACCGTCAGGTGGGTGTTGTTCATGTTGAAAATCGCCGAGATGGAAGGCTTGACATCCGAAAATATCGAAAATATGAAGGCTGCCCCGGACGCTGATATACAGACTCTGCTGGGTCTTCGCGGCAACATCGGCAAAGGGCTTGGTCTGGCCAATGACTGGGTTGCGAAGATGATCGCTGGGGTTGGAAATTATGGTGAGATATTTTCCAGGAATCTGGGCAGCGAATCAGACCTCAAAATGGATCGCAATCTCAATGAAATCTGGAGCCGGGGCGGGCTTCACTACGCCCCGGCCGTTGATTGACCTGGCGCCCTGTCTTCTTACAGATCCGAGATCAGTTCGAACAGATCCTTATCCGCTTCGATTTTCGCCCGGTTGCCGATAATCGCCCGGTAGCTGTTTTTCGTCATTGCTGCAAGCGGTTCCGCAAATGAGCGCAAGTCTTCAACGGTTGTTTCCCTGATCTCTTTCAGACGCCGCTGTTTCTGTTCCGCGGTGATGTTGCATAAAAACTCGTTTCTGGCAGTCACTCCCTTTGCCGCCGCGCTCTGATGCGGATCGAAGTTCCCGTAGGTGCCGATGATCAGCTGGTCAAGGGCTGGTTTCGACAATGCTATGCCGGCAACCGCCGCGGGAATCTGGTCGTAGGTGTTGTAGGTTTTTCTGACCTGGGGGTCGCGATAGCTGATCATCGCCATATTGCCGGTGATCGAGCTGAACTGGATAAAGCAGCCGTAGGCACCGCCGATCTGGCGGACGTTGTTCCACAGATAATCACGGGACAGGTAGGTCTTCAGGACTTCAAACGAGCCGCTGTAGGCAGCAGGAGTTTTAAAAAGACTTCCTCCCTGGACGGCGAAAACGATCTCGGCGGCGGTGACGAAGGCCTCGCTGCGGACAAAATCGATTTCGGGCTGCGGCTGGGCAGCAGTTTTTGATTCGGCTAGAGAGTCTGCGATGCTGGAGCCAACGCTCTTGAAGCGCTCAATATCCTGGGCTTCCCCGGTGAAAGAGATGATCAGGTTTGAGCGGTTGAGCAGAATCGCCGCCATCTGCTCGAGCGCACTCAGCAGGGACTCTTCCTCACCCTGATAGTCCAAGGCTGTCTGCTTCAGGGTACGATAGGCGGTAACGCCGCTGAACTGCTCCTGGTAAGCTCCGGCCGGGCTAAGATGAGACTGCACCCTGGAGGCCGCCAGCGAGTAGCCTTCGCTCTGGGCACTGTGTTCGGTCCAGGCAAATTCCCGGCGGACGATTTCTGCAATGCGGGTGCGGTCCTGCAGGGAGAAGTCGGAAAAAATCTGAGTCAGCAGATCGATTCCCCGCTCGAGATATTCAGGCAGCATTTTCACGCTTACCCACATGATGGGTCTTACTGAATGCGGCTCGCCGAATCTGGTATAGCAGTTGATGGAATGGTTCAGTCCGCCGGTGCAGGCAGCGACTTCCTTGGCAAACTGCATGTAATTCATCTTGCTGGTGCCGATCTCGGTGATGATCGTCCCAAACAGGTCGAGCAGTGGCAGATATCGTGGCGGCAGCGCCGAGAGATCCAGGCCGATATCGAGATAGGAAATGCGATTGGTCGGCAGCTCGCTGATCAGGGCCTGGCTTCCAAACAGCTCTTCCGGGGCGGCGCTGTGAAAGTTCGCCTCCACGGGCAGGTCAGTAAGGCTGAGCTGGGGCAGCCTGGCCAGCGTTGCATCATCGTTGGCCCGCTGCTGTCTGGCGATGAGTTCTTCGGTGCGCTTGATCAGTGCATTGATGTCATCCGGGTTCAGCGTGTCCTCGTAACTCTTGAGGCGCTGCTGCTCCTGGGCCGCCGTCTCGGTGATTTTTTTCGGGTCCGGCTCGAGCACGACCGTGACGGTTGCCGGATTTTTGATCAGGCGGGTTTCTATCAATTCCTCGAAGTATCTGCTGTTCAGGGCTTTTTCCCGGATTGAGCGCAGTACTTCTTCCACCTGCAGAGACTCGAACGGGTCGGTTTCGTACTTGAATGCGGCCAGCGATTTGCTGAGCAGATCGAGCCCGCGCTGAGCCTTGCTGGCATCTTCCCTGGCGCCGAATTCATACTTGTTCAGCTCGCCGATGACCAGGTCCCGATCGAGCCCCGTGCTGACGATTTCTGCAAGAGCCTGCTCATAAACCTCGGTGAAGCTGTCGATATGAGCGGCTTCACTGCCGACCAGGTAGGTGATCATCACCGTGTTGAAGCAGGACGAGGACAGGTAGAGACCGCCAAAGTCCTTGCAGATACCGGCGCTTAGAATCTTGTTTTTGAGCGGCGAGCCGTCGGAGTTGAATAAGATATTGGCGATGATCTGGAAAGCGCTGTTGAGCTCACGATCCGTTACCGTCCCGACATGGGTCCCGACGGCCAGGTAGGTGCGCTCCTGAAGATCGTCCGATTCGACCCCGTAGCGGTCGAAAACGGTGACCGGCTCGGTTGCCATGGTTCCGAGCTCGACCCCGGCACGTTCTCCGCTGGTTGGAAAAGCCCGTAAAAAGTTGTCGTTGAGATAGTCCAGTTCATCCTCGAGCGGAGCGTCCCCGTAGACGAAGAAGGTGCAGTTGCTCGGGTGGTAGTGCCTGGCATGAAAATTACAGAACTCCTGGTAGCTCAGATCCGGGATCGCGGCTGGGTCGCCGCCTGACTCGTGGGCGTAGGTGGAGCCCGGCATCAGACCGCCGAAGATATGGTGGAAGATCAGTCGGATCGGGTCTGAAAAAGCACCTTTCATTTCGTTGAACACAACTCCTTGAAACTGGAGCGGACTCTCCTGGCTTTCCTTGTGGTAGTGCCAGCCCTCCTGCTCGAAGGTCTCGGCTTCGAGGAGCGGGTTGAAAACCACATCGCAATAAACATCCATCAGGTTGTAATATTCTTTCAGATTGCGCGTGGCGAAAGGGTAATAGGTGATATCGGAGCCGGTCATCGCGTTGAGAAAGGTCATCAGACCGCCTTTGTTCATCTCCCCGAAAACATCTTTCACCGGATATTTCTTCGAGCCCATCAGCACCGAGTGTTCGAGGATGTGAGCCACCCCGGTTGAATCGGTCGGTGTCGTATTGAAGGCCGCCGCAAAGGTCTTGTTGACGTCGTCATTCTTGACCGCCATCAGCGGACAGCCCAGGAGTACATGTTCAAAGAGGTATACATCCGCATGAATTTCATCGATGCGCTGATGTTCCATGAGCCGGAATCCGGCTCTGGTCGTGCCTTTCTCAATATTCATAAGCTTTCTCGTCAAATGGTTTCGTTAACCTTCAAAATGTTTTATCCGAGTCGAGCAGCAGGGTGACCGGTCCGTGGTTGGTGAGGCTCAGCTGCATCATCGCCTGAAATTTTCCGGTTGCCGCTTTAATTCCCTGTTCCTGCACATATTCGATGAATTTCTCATACAGCGGTTCGGCCGTTTCCGGAGGGGCGGCACTCGAGTAGCCGGGCCGTCTGCCTTTTCTGCAGTCTCCGTAGAGGGTGAACTGCGAAACGATAAGCATCTCCTTATCGATATCGATCAGTGAGCGGTTCATTTTACCCTGTGTGTCTTCAAAGACTCTCAGGTTGACGATTTTATCGGCCAGCCAGCGGGCGGCCTCCGGCGTGTCCTGTGCCTGGACGCCGAGCAGAACCACCAGCCCCTCGGAGATCGATCCGATGATGGTCTCGTTTACTGACACCTGGGCCTCGGAAACCCGTTGCACGACTGCTCGCATAGTTCGTCACGGTTACACTGTTTTATGCCGGTCAAAAGGATAATTACTATGTAATTATTAACAGTTAAACAGCAATGAATTTCTCGTGGATTTCCATTCCGGGGCAGTCCATCAAGCGCTTCTCTTCTGCACCTGGACCATTCTCAAGTGGTTCATCTGCTTATGCTGTTCGCTTCGTTGACTGGACTATGGTAAGAATTGAGCAAACGTGGCCGGTATGGAGGAAAGGCGATGCGCATGCAGTCTTTGGATCACCTGGTTTTGACGGTGAGAGATATCGAGGTGAGTTGTGCATTCTATCGCAGGGTTCTCGGCATGGACATCGTCACCTTCGGCGACAATCGAAAGGCGCTGAGGTTTGGTGATCAGAAGATCAATCTGCACAAGGCGCAAGAAGAGATACAGCCGTGCGCGGACCAGCCGACAGCGGGTTCGGCCGATCTCTGCTTCATTACCGATATGGCGATTTCAGAAATCGTTCAGAACCTGGATGGGCTTGGGGTGAACATCGAGCTGGGCCCGGTGCAGAGAACAGGTGCTGTCGGGACGATTAACTCGGTCTATATTCGCGACCCCGACAGGAATTTGATCGAGTTGAGTACCTATCAGTGAGCGGAGCCGGATCAGCCGGCTTTCGGGGTGCTGAACTCAACCAGGGCCACGGTGATATTGTCCGCGCCGCCGTTGAATTTGGCCAGGTCGGTCAGCATTGTTGTCTTGATCTGCGGTTCCATATCGTAGCCAAGAATTTCAGCCACCTGCTCATCTGTTACCATCGAAGTCAATCCGTCCGTACAGAGCAGAAAAGTATCCCCGGCGCAAACGTCGCTGCCGATCAGGTCAACCTCAAGCTCGGTCCCGCCTCCGACAACCCGGAGAATGAGGTTCTTCAGTGAATGCGTGCGGGCCCGCTCCCGGCTGATCAGACCAAGGTCGGCCTGTTCCTGAACCAGGGAGTGATCAGTGGTCAGCTGCACGAGTTCACTGTTCCGGTAGCGATAGGTGCGGCTGTCGCCGACATGGCCGATGACGATATGATTGCTCCGAAACACCAGCAGTTCCGCGGTGCAGCCCATGCCTTTGTGGGCCGGCTCCGCGTCGACATGGGCCAGGATCTGCATGTTGGCTGACTGGAAACATTCAGCGACAAGTTCCTGCAGAGACTCGCTGCTCAGCCGCCGCCCGGGAGTGGAGGAGAATAGTTCGACGACGGTATCACGAAAAAGGGCGCTGGCGATCTCGCCGGCTGCTTCCCCGCCCATGCCGTCGGCGACCAGGTAGTAAAAATCTTCATTATTGACAAGACAGGTGTCCTCATTATAAGAACGTACTAACCCCTTATCACTTTCGCAGCAGGCGCTGATTTTAAGAGAAGGTCTCATTTCACGAAGATCGGGTGGCTGCAGGGTCACCAGGAACAGTGCTGCCTTGATGAATGTATGGCCTTGAAAACGTTATTATTATCAGAAAGATGATAATAAATATGCCGGTCGCGGGCAATCTTTTTATATGCGTCCGTGCACCGCAGTGTTCTCTCACTTCACTGGTTCGTTAATGAGCGACGTTAGAGCGCAGCATTTCGGAGAAAAATATATCCTGCTTGACCGGGTCGGAACCGGTGGTGTCGCCGAGGTGTTCCGTGGCAAGCTGACCAGGGATCAGGGCTTTGAAAAGCTGATCGTCATCAAAAAGCTGCTGGCGGAGCACAACCGCAACCGCGAGATGATCGATATCTTCATTCGCGAAGCCCGGCTGGCGGCCCTGCTCGAGCATGAAAATATCGCTGCAACCTACGATTTCGGTGAGATCGAGGGCGAGTACTTCCTGGCCATGGAGTATCTCTTCGGCAAGAATCTGCATGCGGTTATGGCTCGCGTCAAAGAGCAGCCGGAGCTCTTCGGTCTTACCGAGGCTCTGGCGGTCTGCTCGAAAATCTGCGACGGCATGGAATATGCCCATAAGCTCAGGGATCTGCAGAATAAGCCGCTCAACCTGGTTCATCGTGACCTGACGCCGCACAATATTTTCATCACCTACGACGGTAAAGTAAAAATACTCGATTTTGGCGTCGCCAAGGCCGAGCTTTTCGACAACAAGACCAGAGAAGGGGTGGTAAAGGGCAAGATCTCCTACATGTCGCCCGAACGGCTCTCCGGCGAGCCGATCGACCACCGCTCAGATATCTTCTCGATCGGTATTCTGCTTTATGAAATGATTGCCAAAAGGCGGATGTATCAGGGCGACACCGCCGAACTGATCAGAAAATGTTTGACTGCAGAATATGAAAGTTTGCAGCATCTTCTGCCTGATTTGGAGCCGGAGGTCCATACGATTCTGGACAGGGCTCTGGCGGTCAAGCTCGAGGATCGGTACCAGAGCTGTGCGGAAATGCTCGCTGATATCGACGATCTGCTCTTTGACATGCAGCAGCGCAGCGGCTCGCGGCTGCTGAAAGAGTCGATCAACTCGCTGTTTGCTGAAGAGTATGAGGTTGAGCGACGCAAAGCCAGTGAGGTTCTGCATATCGATGAGGATGCGGCCGGCGGCCGAGATGAGGGCACTGTTACCATAAACATCGATCGGCGAGACGGCAGCGTCGCTGCAGCGGATAAAACAACCGTTTTGTTGCGCCGCCCGCCCAAACAGGTCGCGCTGCTCTACGCGGCCAAACTGGTCGACCAGGTCCGGCAGCGCTGTCTGCAGGCCAGAGATCTGGTCGATCGTTGGCAAATCAAGCCGCTCTACCTTGGAGTCAGTGCTGGTTTCCTGCTCATGGCCGTCAGCGGAATTGTGCTGTTGAGCGGTGATGATGAAACGGCTGAGACAGCATCGAACCGCGAGAGCGATTCCGGCAGCGTAGTGGAGTCGAGGGCGGCAGATTCGGCGACTGGTGCCGTCGAGCCATCCTCCGGAGAATCCGCTGGAAAAAAACTCGAAACCGGGCCCACTGAATTTGTGGTTGCCGCGGCTGACCAGACTGCTTTTTCTGCGGTCTCTGAGCCGCCGGCAGAGCAGTCGGAAGCAAAGCGGCCGGACCCTGCGGTAAAGCTTGATGCCCCGGAAAAACCCTCTGCTGATATCGTTTCCGCTGAGCAGGCGGCAACGATTCCGGTATTGAAAGGCAGAGAGCTGAAGAGAAAAAAAGAGCTTGCCGAAGCGACCGGACCGACAGTTCAGCCGACTGCCAGGCAGGTTCGTCCTACTGCCGTTGCATCGCTACGGCCCACACCACTGCCCGCACAGCCCGAAATTACCGCACCAATCGGGTCGGTGGAGCCGATCGACCTGAACGGAGCGACCCTTGGTTTTGAGGAAGACACGGTTCAACTGGCCCGGAGAAAGCAGATAGATGGATTGCATAAAAAGGCCCGGGAAGCCATGCAGCAGGGGCGTCTGGTGGTGCCGGAAGAGCAGAGCGCCTATCGGCATTACCGCGATATTTTAGCGATTAATCCGCAGGACAATATGGCCAAGGACGGGCTCAGGCTGATTTGCGACAAGTACAGCGAGTTGGCCGAAAACGCTCTGGCCGCTAAACGCTACACCCAGGCAGATGATTATGTAGCGGAGGGATTAAGCGTTATCTACGACCATTCGAGGCTCCTTGACATCCGGAAACGTATCGAGAAGGAACGCCGGGAACATGTCTTCGAGCTTTCCGAGAAAGCCAGGCTCTGTCTTGATGCCGACAAGCTTTCGACGCCTGCCGACGATTCGGCCTATTTCTACTACAACGAGATCAAGCACATCGATCCCGGCAACGATATCGTTACCAGGGGATACAAGAAGATTGGTGACCGCTATGCACAACTCGGTGATGAGGCCTTTAACCGGTTTGATTATGAGGCGGCGGATCGTCTGGTAAAAAAAGGACTGCAGATCGTCCCGGATCATTACTATCTGCTGTCGTTGAAAGAGGATCTGGCCCGCAGCGACCTGGGGCGTTTCGGGCACAGCGTGAAGAAAAAAATGAACCGGCTATTTTCGAATTGAGGCACCCTTGAGGCTACCTTGAGACAACCTTGAGTCTCAGCTGAACAATCTTCTCCACAGCCTGCTCAGCAGTCCGCCGCTTATATCCCTGCTTATCGCCGCACCGCTGACGGCGCTTGAACTGCCGCCTTTTGCTTTCTCTATCAGTTCACGGTATTCGGCTGTATCGAGATAGCGGGTCTTTTCGTCGAGATCCCCTCTCTCGTCAGCTTCACGCTGCCGGTCGAGATCGGATCTGTCGAAATGCAGCGTATGTTTACCGACCAGGATTACATCATTGTTTCTCAGTCCGTGGGCGGATACCAGTTTTTCGTTGACGAAGGTTCCGTTGGTACTCTGCAGGTCCTTGATGACAAAGCTGGCGGAGACCGATTCAATTCTGGCGTGGTTCGCAGAGACGGCGAGGTTGTCGATGACGATATCGTTGGCCTCGCTTCTGCCGATGGTCAGGGTCTGGCCGATTCCTATCTGATATCTATCCAGCACCGTATCCTTGTATTTCAGCGTAATTACCGGCATCGTTTTTCCTCATCAAAAGCTTTCTGAAGCACCTGGTCTTGGAAACTGTCCGTCGCATGGAGTAAAACGCATAGAACAGCCTAACATATTTGCGATTATCAGCAAAGAGAAGATATCGCAACGTTCTGATGTTCGGATTGATTGACCCGCCACGGTCGGTGTTGTACCTTGTCAAATAATCGATAAGAGGATTTTCTGATAGTTTGCTGAAATCCTGTATAAATCGCACCACGATACAAAAACAGAGGACTCATGAGCGAACATAAAAATGTGCTGGGATCAGCGCTGCAAACCTGCAGCATGGACCCGCTTACCGGATTTACCCGTGAGGGCAGTTGCAAGGTTACCGAGGAGGATATCGGTGTCCATGGCGTTTGTGTCGTCGTCTCCGAGGAATTTCTCGAATTTTCCAGACGGGTCGGCAATGATTTGAGTACACCGATGCCGCTCTACGGCTTCAAAGGTTTGCAGCCGGGCGATCGCTGGTGCCTCTGTGCGCCGCGCTGGAAAGAGGCGCTGGAGCACGGGATGGCGCCGCCGGTGGATCTGATGGCCACCCATGAATCGACACTCGAGTACGCCACGCTGGCCGATCTGCTGCTTCATTCTATCGGCTCAACAACATAAGGCTGCCTTGAAAAATTGTTTTTTCGCCCGAACTCTGCACTTGCCATGGAAATGACCGATGCCGCCGGCCGCTCGGTCTGAGTGCCGTGCAGGTTATCCGGTCATTTAGATACATAAATGGAACGAATTACGGTCATTAGCTTCGCGGTTCTGCTGGGTCTCGGTTTCTTCATCTGGTTCTCCCGGGCGATCAATAAGAAACCGTTCCAGGAATTTGTCCACAACAATCTCTGGCTGTTGCATCCCAACTCGGTCTGTTACTGGCGCACCGGTATGGCGATGGTCGGTCTGCTGCTCTACTTTTTAACCGGCCATGAGAACATGGCCATAATTATTTTCACCTTTGCCGCCATGCTCGACGGCGTTGACGGGGTCATCGCCAGAAAATGCGGGCTTGGCTCAAAACTTGGCGAGTGGCTCGATCCGCTCTGTGACAAGCTCACCTACCTGCCGCCGCTCATTGGTTTTGCCTACAAGGGGATTCTCTCTGTCAACCTGGTCTGGGTGCTGGTGGTCATCGAGCTCTTCGGCCAGTTTCTGGCCCGCCGGATTCTCGATAGGCTGAAGACCTCCGGGGCCGCCAATAATTTTGGTAAGATCAAGGCAATCATCTGCTTCGGCCTGGTTATCTTCTGTGCCCTGCTCGACGACATTGACGAGATACCGCCGCTCTACAATTTCAGCGATGAAATACTGGTCGCCTGCATCATCCTGGCGGCCGCTTCGATCATCTTCAAATTCGTTCCCAACCGGCTCTACGCCGATATTTTGTCGACCCTCAACTTCATCTGCGGCGTTACCAGCCTGGTGCTGACCTATCACAACTACTTTGCCTGGGCCATCTGCGTCATCATCGCCGGCCAATTGTTCGACCTGTTCGACGGCAGAATGGCCGAAAAGCACGGCGGCACGAAGTATGGTCCGCTGATGGACGATATCGCCGACTTCGTCAGTTTCGGTCTGGCGCCGGCCTATATGATCATCAAATCGGGAGGTCCGCTGGCCTGGCTCTTTGCCGCGCTCTATCTTGTCGGTGTGGGGTTCAGGCTCATTCGTTTCGTCACGGTCGACAAACAGCGTACCGACCTGCCTGCAGGGATTTTCAACGGCCTGCCCAGCCCCGCCGGGGCACTGATCGTCCTGGGCAGTGCGCTGGTATTTGATTACCCGCCGCTGCTCTGGGCGGGGACCGCTGTTTCGATCGGGCTGATGATCAGCCATCTCCACTTCGCCCATTTTGGCCGGGTGATCATTCGACGGGTTCCGCGGCCGCTCTTTTTCACCATGTGCGCCTTCATGGTTGTGGCCTTGTCGTTTATCTTCAAGACCAGGAATGTGGAGATGTTCGGCTACCTCATCCTTGGTTCGGTGAGTCTTTATATGGTCATCGGCAGAAAATTCCGCCGCCCGCTCGAAGCGCAGCTTTGAGAGTCAAGCGATGGCGCGCTAGAGAACGCTGTCCCTGATCTTCTCCCAGACCGCCGCAACACCCTCTGAGAAGCCCTCAGCGTAAGCGTCGAAATCAAACGACGTGTGGTGGGCTGCGGCCCGTCCATTTACCGATTCTTCCACAGAAGACCACAACTGCATATCCATGTCGTGTATCGTCTGTTTGAATGATTCGAAACTGATGGGTACCGTCTTGCGAACCAGGTGCAGGTCGCTGATCGCGATAAACGGGTCATAATCGATCAGCTCGTTTTTGATAAACTGTTCGGCATCTTTTTTACCCGCCTCAAAAAAACTGTTTTTATCTCTCATTTTCTCAACGTTAAGTGATTAATTTGGTGAGTGCTGTCTCTGTTTACCATTACTCCAGGCAGTGCAGGGAAGAAAGAGGATTGACTATTTGAGCGCTGCCGTTACGAACTCAGCCCCCAGCGTCCCGGAGTGGGACCAGACAATTCCCAGTCGTTTTTCAAGTATTCTGAAAGCCACTGCTGAAACTGAAGGTCGGGGCGGCTTTCAGAAAACGGAAAGCTCAGATAAAAGCGGGCGCAGCCGTGCCGCTCAGGCTTTTGGCCGATGCGCATGGGCGGGCAATTCTGCTGTGCCCGGCCAAGGAGTTTCTTCAGCTCGGCGACGTCCGCCAGCGGTACGCTCAGGTTAAAACAGTACTCTCTACTCATCGGTCACCTGTTAACATTCTTCGAATACTACATTTTACCGATGTGCTATCACCTGTCAATCAGATACCATAGCAGGGGTAACATCAGGATTATGAAAGCTATCGCCTTGATCGATTTCATGAAGCGCCGGCCTCAGGGTGACTGGTCCCGGTAGCGTTTTTTGGGCAGCGGCTGGCCGAGGCGAACTGCCGTACTTAACAGCAACCGCTCGACCGGGTTCAGCCCGCCATACTCTGCCATGACCCGGCGTGTCAGGGCCGGCTCGTCGGTAATAATACCGTCGACGCCAAGATTCAACATGGTGAACAGCGCCGCTCTGTCGTTGATCGTCCAGACAAATACCTTCTTCCCCGCCTCCTGGTTGGATCTGATAAAGGCCCGGGAGGCCATTGCACTGTTGACCGCCAGAAAATCGACATCGAGTTTCGCCATACTGCCGATGACCTGAGCGGAGAGCAGGCCCACGGTCCAGTCAGGCCGAAGTTCCCTGACTTTCTGAGTGGCATCGAACTTCAGCGACATGATTGCGACGTCGTTAACCATCTCACGTTCTTCGACAATATCGATGACCCGCTGTTCGAGTTGTTCATCGTGGCCGTAATATTTCAGTTCGATAAGCACCTTGGCCTTGCCGGCGCACTCCGTAAGGACGTCGGCCAGCGTCGGCACCCGCTCATCACTGAAATCCGATCCGAACCAGCTCCCCACATCGACGCTGCCGATCTGCGCCAGACTGCCCTCCCAGACTTTCAATTCATCCCCGGCGAGTTTCATGAAGTCGCTGTCGTGGATGACCACTATTGCACCGTCGCGGCTTTCCTGCACATCTATTTCTACCCAGTCGGTCTGGTCCTCGATTGCCGCCTTAACTGAAGCTATCGTGTTTTCCGGTGCTCTTCCTGCCGCTCCGCGATGGGCGATAACGGCAACATCGCCAGGCGGCTGCACCGAATTGACCAGCCAGAATCCGATTCCCGCTGAAGCGGCGAGCACCACTATCGATAGTAGTGCCACTTCAGGTAACGAAAGATTCAGTCGTTTCCTGTCTGAAGAGGTACTGAGGTAATCGATGCTTATCGGCACGGAGAAATACCTGCCCAACTCGATAATCAGGCCCGAAAAACTGGCCGAGGCCAGTCCGGTCAGGATGAAGTTGGCGAGAAACAGCAGACAGGCGAGCAAACCGATGACGCCGAGGAGCAGGGGCATCGAATCATAGAAAGGCGGGACCAGGTAATAGCTCAGCAGGCGGAAGATCGAAGCCAGCAGGAGTCCGAGTATAAATATACTCACCCCCCAGCCGATCAGCACGAGCGCAGCCAGCTTTTTACCGCCGGCAACGAGCGCCGCGCTTCTGGCAAAGGATTCTCTTGGTTCCAGCCGCTGAAAAAGGATCAAGGGAAGAGTCAGCGACCAGGAGAGCAGTTTGACGATCAGAACAAACAGCATCAGGAGGAGGATGAAACCAATCGAAATGGCGGCACCAATAAAAACCGGCGGCCTGGTGCTAAGATAGTAATTGATGTCGTAACGGCCCAGAGCCAGAAAATAAATGGCCGCAGCACCAGCCAGAAACGGTGCGATGATCAGGAGCAGCCTGAACGTCAGGAATATCGAAAATCTGAGGATGCAGAACCAGTTCGACGCCGTACCGCGCAGAAGATCAATTATCGGGATTCTGCTACCGTCTGCCGCAGCAATGTAGGTCGCCATCATAGCGCCCTGTTCGAAGATCACGATGGTCAGCAGTAAAGCGCTGAAAATGATCAGAACAGATAACCCGTAAGGGCTCAGTAGAAAATAAATGATATCGGTATCGGCCAATACCTGACGAGAAGAGAACTGCATTAAAAGGCGGAAGAGCAGACCGAGCAGGGGGATGAAAAGAAGCAAGGTCAGGGCGGTGAAGCACAGATGAACCACCAGAAAAGCCGGAACGTTCCGGCTGCATACTGCCCAGGTTTTTGTTGTAATGGTCGAGACGCTCTCTATCACGGACCCCTCCCTGATTGGTATTTTTTACCATACACCGATTCCACGCCGACATAAACCCGTTGATTGATGCAATCTAGTGAGTCTTGTCCGAGGTTCTTATGAGTTATTATCGGTTGTTTTGTTCATTGAAATGCTTAAACATTGACAGAATCAACCAGAATGATCAAAAAAGACAGGCTCAGCAGGCCGGAGGATACCAGAGAAAACCATGTCTTCATCAAAAAAATATCTGACTACCAAAGAAGTAGCCCAACTCCTGCAGATCAACGAGAAAGGGGTCTATACACTGGTGAGCGAGAAGGGGCTTCCGGCCACGAAGGTTACCGGCAAATGGCTTTTTCCCCGTCACTTTGTCGAGGAGTGGCTTGATCTTTCCATCGTCAATGTTCCGTCAGTCGGGGTGTCCTCACTTGACAGCGGCAGACTGCTGATTGCCGGCAGCGATGATCTGCTTTTTCAGCGGGTCATCACCCTCTACAACAGCCAGAACCGGGACGACACCGCCTTCTTTGCCAACGTCGGCAGCATGGGCGGCCTGCTGGCGCTGCGGCAGCGGCGCTGTCACATCGGGGTCTGCCATCTGCTCCAGGATGATAAGGAGGAATACAACTTTCGCTTTGCCGAGCAGGAAATGGACCGGTCTCCGGTCTTCATCAACTTCAGCAGGCGCCAGCAGGGGCTGGTCCTCGGCCGGGGAAATCCGAAAAACATACGTTCTGTCGCTGATCTTGGCAAAAATGATGTGCGTATCGTCAACCGCCCGCTCAACACTGGAACCAGGCTCCTGTTCGACTACGAGATCAGCCGCTCGGATATCAGTGCAGATGAGATCAGCGGCTACGATGTGGAGGTCGGCAGGCACCTCGAGGCCGGTCTCGCCGTTCTCGGGGGAAAAGCTGACGCAGCACCGGCAATCAGGCCGGTTGCCGAACTGCTGGGACTGGAATTTCTGCCACTGCGCTGGGAGCGTTTCGATCTGTTGATCAATCGTGATCGCTTTTTTGAACCGCCGGTGCAGCGCTTTATAAATCTGCTGCATGATCCGCAGTTTAAAAAAATTGCCGGAGAATATGTCGGGTACGACTTGTCCACCAGCGGCAAGATGGTCTACCCGGATAATGTCAAATTATAGTGATTAACAATGGAGAGAAAAAGATGCTGAAAAAATGGTTCATGTTTATTGCAGTAATGCTGATTGTTGCCGTCACATCACCATTGACGGCCGCCGACAAGGTGCTGAAGATGTCGACCACGACCTCGACTCAGGCCTCCGGCCTGCTCGACGTGCTGCTGCCGGAGTTCAAGGCCGATACCGGCATCGAGGTAAAAGTGATTGCCAAAGGGACCGGAGCGGCAATCAGAGACGGTATGGACGGCAACGTCGATATCATCTTTGTCCATGCCAGGGAGCGTGAGGAGGCATTTGTCGCTGATGGGTACGGTACCCGGCGATATCCGGTCATGCACAACGACTTTATCATTATCGGCCCAAAAGATGATCCGGCAGGCGCTGCCAAAACCGAAAATGTCTACGACGCCCTCGCCGCAATTGCAGAGAACAAGGCCGGCTTTATCTCCCGCGGTGATGATTCCGGAACCCACACGAAAGAGCAGTTTCTCTGGGAAAACTCCGGTGTTCCAGTCGTGGTGAACAAGAAAGAAATCGTCAAAAGCGATGAAAAGGCGATGGTTGAATTTACCGAGCCGGCCGACAGCTCGGAGTGGTACCGCTCTATTGGCCAGGGAATGGGCAAAACACTGACCTATGCAGACGAAACAAGAGCCTACACGATGACTGATCGGGGCACCTATATCAAATATAAATTCGGCAATACACCCCCGATCGAGCTTGAAATTCTCAGTGAGGGGTCCGAGCCGCTGGCCAACCCGTATGGGATCATTCCGGTAAACCCGGAAAAATTTCCCAGTGTCAATCACGACCTGGCCATGGCTTTTGCCGAGTGGATTACCTCCGAGCGGGGCCAGGAACTGATCGGCGGCTACCGCCTGCTCGACAAACAGCTTTTTTACCCTGATGCCATACCCCAGTAACGTCTCTCTGGTGTAAGAGCATCTCCTCGAGCTGCCGGGATGAGGGGTCGTCCCGGCAGCTTCTGATTTTTTCCACCCTGATCTGGTAAGGCTTTGGATTTACTCGTTGACAGTTTCAAATCGGCGCTGCTGCTTCTGCTCAGTTTCGATCCCGAACTCCTGGAAATCGTCGGAGTTTCGCTGAACGTCAGTTTCTTTTCTACCCTGTTCGCCTCGGTGATCGGCCTGCCTGCCGGTTTTTTTATTGCTTTCAATACCTTTCGGGGAAAACGCTTGTTGATGACCTGTCTGAACACCCTGCTGGCTCTGCCGACGGTGGTGATCGGCCTGGTTGTCTACTCACTGATTTCGCGGCGGGGGATATTGGGGCCGCTGGAATTGCTTTACACCCAGAAAGCTATTATCATCGGCCAGACCATTCTGATCGTGCCGGTGATCGCCACCCTCACCATTGCCGCCATCAGCAGGATCGATCAGCGCTATCGCAATACGGCACTGACGCTGGGGGCGACTTCGTACCAGATGGGCTGGGTCATCTTTGTGGAAGCGCGGTTCGGCATCATGGCGGCGCTTATTGCCGCCTTCGGCCGGGTCATCGCCGAGGTCGGTATTTCGATGATGCTGGGCGGCAACGCCAAGGGATTCACCCGGACCATGACCACCGCCATGGCTCTGGAGTACGACAAAGGAGAATTCGTCCTGGCCGTTGCCCTGGGTATTGTCCTGATGAGCTGCGCGTTTATCATCAATATGATCTTCCACTTTCTCCAGGGACGTCTCAGATCAGATGCTGTATGAGCTCAATGATGTGGTCAGGACCTTCGGCAGCCGCACGGTTCTGGCAATCGAGTCGCTGTCGTTTGAGGCCCGCCGTATTTATGCTTTGATCGGTCCCAACGGGGCCGGTAAAACAACGCTTCTCAACCAGCTCGCCTTTCTCGATCAGCCGAGCAGCGGTGCGATCAGCTTCAGATCAGAGCCGGTCTCCTATGACCAGAACTCCCTGGTTCGGCTGCGCCGCCGGGTGGTGCTGGTCGACCAGAGCCCGATTCTGTTCAGCGGGACGGTCTGGAGAAATATCGAATTTGGCCTGAAGGTCCGGAAAATTCCTAAAAAAGAGCGGGAACAAAGGGTCGAGCAGGCCCTCGAGCGGGTTACCATGGCCGCTTTTGCCCGCTCCGACGTGCATGGGCTGTCCGGCGGTGAAGTTAAGCGGGTGGCGCTGGCCCGGGCTCTGGTACTGGAGCCCGAGGTTCTGCTCTGTGACGAACCGACCGCCAACGTCGATCAGGAGCATCAGGAGATCATTTTAAAAATACTCGAACACGCCAACAGCACCAGAAATACGACGATCATTTTTTCGACCCACTATCTTTCCCAGAGCAGGCAGCTGGCCCACAAGACCCTGCTGCTCCAGAACGGCAGACTCTCCAGGCACATGGAAGACAACCTGTTCCACGCACGGGTTGTGCGGCGCGGCGAAGAACTGAGATGTCTGCTGGGAGACACCTGCGCGGTGCCATTTCAGGATCCCGGCAACGGCGCCCGGGAAAATCGACTGGTAAGGATTCACATCGACCCGCAGAAAATCGAACTCAGCGCCGGAAAAGGTGAAGGGCCGGGAGATGGGGCGATTCAGGAAGGTACGGTGGTTGGTGTCAGAAAGGAAAACAGCTCGGTCAGAATCACCGTCGATATCGGTCTGAAACTCCAGATAGTGATGCCGGCAGAAGGTTTTCTCGAGCAGCCATTGCAGGTGCTGCAGCAGGTCAGGCTGCGAATTCCGAAGCAGGCGGTGGAGCTGCTGCCCTGAGAGTCGGCGGCGCTGTCAGAAGTTGCGCCGGTCCTTGAAACTGGTGCGCGCCAGCGGCTTGGCTTTCTTACCGTCGACCAGCCGGCGCAGCTGATCGCATTCAGCTTTTGCCACCCGCATCTCCTCTTTGAGTGCTTCTTTTTCCGCAAGCGCAGCACTATCCAGTTGTTCCTGCAGCCGGTGAACTCTCTGCTGAGCCCGGTACAGCTCAATTGCCAAAGCCTTGATTACCATAACCGCTCTTTATCCTTTTCTGGCCAGAAGCGATGCATAGGCCTTGTTGAGTTCGATGAATTCTTCGTGGTCGCCGCCGCTGTCGGGGTGCAGTTCCTTGGCCCGTTTGCGGTAGAGCCGGGCCAACTCGGCCCGGTTCATTTTCTGCAGTGCGGCCCATTTGACCTTGAGAATTTTCTCCGCCTGGCCGGTACTAACCGTCGGCTTTTTGTCCGGCCAGGAAAAGGCCCGGTGACGGCCCATGAATTCGCGGACGAAATCGTCGAACAGCGAGCGCTTGCCATAGCCATGGTCGAAGAACATGATCATGTAGCGGACCAGGTGATGATGGAGAGAATCGGGGCCGCGGCCGTTTCTCCAGAATCGTTTGTCGCTGTTCAGCGAGCAGATATCGCTGATGAAATGATCGGCGATATCGATCTGGTCGAGCGCTTCCGGCATGGTCGCCGAAAATGATTCATTGAAATGGCGCTGCAGATCGAAGATGGCGAAAACGTAGGTCTTCAATTCGTTGTACTGGAGCGATTTTTCCAGGTCGAGCAGATAGAATTCACGCTCGTCTCGGCACTTGTTGAGCAGCGGCCGATAGAGCTTCGGATTCAGCCTGAATATCCTGCTCTGGTCCACGGCCCCGTAGCGCAGGTAATAGAGACGCCTCCGATCGAACAGGTGAATATCTTTTTCTATTGCCGAGCGCTCCCCGCTGGAAAGCGGCGAGACCCGGGCCTTGCCCCGGTGGCGAAAGATATTGAGGCGGGTCTGTTCTTCAATCGGCAGAAAGTCCCAGAGCAGCTCTTCTAAAAGGGTCGAGGCGTCTGCAGCGGTTTCCTGCTGAAGACGCTCTTCGAGCTCTGCCGAGAAGTAGCAGATATCATCTGAAAGCTGTTCGATATATCTGCTCGGGTCAGAGCCGAGATCAAAAAGAGTCCGGTAGTCGTGGTAGCGATCGTCCGGGCCGGGAATCGACTGCCTGATTTCGTAGCGTCTGGCCCGGCCGCTGTTCAGGGTGGCGAGGTACATGATCAGCCCACTGCCTGTCGGCGGACGGTTGAAGGTGTTTGAAGGGACAGTTCCGACATTTTATGGTATGAAATCGTTGATTAACCAGAACAAAAGCTGTTTCTCATCGTGTACAAAAAAATACTATAATCATCACTACCCGTAAAGGAGCATTGCATGGCGGTAACGATCCCGGTTTCCTGGGGCGAATTGTTCGACAAACTGACCATTTTGAGAATAAAGCTGGCGCGCATCAGCAATGAGTCCAAGCTGGCCAATATTTCGGCCGAACTGAGTGCTCTTGAGCGTATTCCCGCTTCTCATCCGCTGCCTGAAGAAGAGCTGCAGCGCCTGGTAGCCGAGCTGCATCAGGTAAATGTTGTGTTGTGGGATATCGAGGACGACATTCGCCAGTGCGAACGGCAGCAGGATTTTTCCGAGCGCTTTATCGAGCTGGCCCGTTCGGTCTACCGGACCAACGACAAGCGAGCTGAGCTGAAGCGCGCCATCAACGATCTGCTCGGTTCGGAACTGGTCGAGGAAAAATCCTACGAAGCCTACTGATACTGATGGCCGAAATTCTGATTATCAAGCTCAGTGCTCTGGGTGATCTGGTGCAGGCCGACGGGGCGCTGCGCGATATCCGGGAGCACCACCCGGACGACCACCTGACGGTGATGACCACACCGCCCTATCAGCGCTATATGCAGCGCTGCCCCTGGGTGGATGAGCTGTTTATCGACCCCAGGGCCTCACGCTTCAACCTGGTCCAGATGCTCAACCTGCGGAGCCGGCTGAGGCAAAAAAGATATGCCCGGGTCTATGATCTCCAGCAGGTGGGCAGAACCCGTTTCTATCAGCGCTATCTTTTTCCGCAGACATGGTGGCTTGGGGACGCACCGGGCTGCACTGTCTACCTGAAACGTTCAGATAATATATGTGCGGCCGATCATTTTCAGGCGCACCTCGACAAGGCCGGCATCTCCGCGCGCCACTGTCTGGCGGCAGATGTGTCGTGGCTGGCCGACCCGGTCGATCACCTGCTGGCCGAGCACGGGGTGAAACCCGGCTACGTGCTGCTGATCCCGGGCGCTTCCGCCGCGCACCACGCCAAGCGCTGGCCCGGTTTCGAGGAGTTGGCCCGCACCCTCAGGAAGTGCGGACGGGAGCCGGTCATGGTTCCCGGTCCGGCTGAAATGGATTATTGCCGTACATTGCCAGGCACGTCACTGGTATCGGAAAACGGTTATCTCGACTATTTCACCCTGGCCGGGGTCGCCCGTCAGGCCGATTACGTGGTCGGCAACGACACCGGCCCGACCCATATCGCCGCTCATCTCGGCTGCCGCGGCCTCGCTCTCTACGGAGCACATACCGCGCCGCTGACCACCGGCATTCAGCACAGCCGCCTCCGCTGGCTGGAGTCCGACAATCTTGCTGATTTATCTTTTGATCAGGTCTGGTCGGTAATTGCCGGGGATCTTGGCATAAACGCTGCAGAATCAGACCCAATTTGAACGTTTGCAGGGTCGCATCTCAACCAGGACCAACGATACTGTTTTCGAGGATATACCAGCAAAAATCCGCTTCGTTGAACACATTGCTGGCACACATTTTTCATCAATGAGTATGATTGAATTTCATAATTATACTGCAGCGGCTGTGATTGGGGATTACCTGGTAAAAGACGCTGCAGCACATCCTAACAAGTTAATCTTGCAAGTCGGCAATGACTGAGCTAGCATGCAAGAAAACTTATACATATCTATTACATATGGATAATCCGTGCTGATAAAGAAAAGCGTGAGGGGGCCGCCTCAATGCTTCATTTATCAGCCATCAGCCAAGACGAGCAACACAAAGCCAGAGAGAAACCGCAACGGTATATCAAACGTTAGATTAAAAAGAAAAGTGAAGAATACGGCAAAGCTATCTCAATGTAGAAAGTATCGATATGCTCTATGGCGTACCTGGGATAATTCAAAGCCTTATGTGATGTTTGTTTGCCTAAATCCATCCACAGCAGATGAAACCACAGATGACCCTACTTTAAGAAAGTGTATTACCTATGCAAAATCTTGGGGGTATGGTGCGGTATGCATGACAAATTTATTTTCTTATCGGGCTACTGACCCGCGAGAAATGAAGGCGGTGAAGGATCCAACAGGTAAAGAAAATGATAAATGGTTAAGAGATTTAGCAAAAGATGCAGGGTTAATTATAGCTGCATGGGGGAATGACGGATCATATATGAATCGCTCGAAAGAAGTTATCAAATTCATACCTAATTTACATTGCCTAAAAATAAATAAATCTGGAGAACCAGCTCATCCTCTATATCAAAAGGCAAGTCTACAACCAACTAAAATGATAATCTAACCAGTCGTTTCACCTGACGCGCGTGATCGCGCGCCAGGTGAACTCTAACGTTAGATGTTTTCAGTCGTTGGTATTAATTCTTTTCGAAAAGAAGGATGAAAAGGCACGATAATAATAGTTTCATTAAACAAACTGAGAGACGGTATGATAGAACGATGCAGTCAAGACATTATTGATATATCGTTGAAATCACTTAACGGTGATTCTGAAAATTTGTGGGAAATTAAAGATGGGAAGCTTTATAGAGAGTTCAAGTTCACAAGTTTTGTTTCGGCTTTTGGATTTATGACTCAAGTGGCAATAATCGCAGAGAGGGCGAACCATCACCCAGAATGGTCAAATGTGTATAATAAAGTGGAAATTTATTTGACTACACATGCAGCAAAAGGAATATCAAAACGTGATTTTGCGTTAGCACACGAAATAGGAAAATTATTCTAACCAAGCGTTTGAGCTGACAAATACCACTGCGCAAAATTCTTACCATTTAACGTTTATCGGAGTCCTGAAGAGGTACTTTTTCGGATAATCCGTGTTGCGGTATTTGCCGCTTAACTTACCATTAGCCTTCAAACTCGAAATTCTGCGCATGGAAATATTCAAATACAAGCGTGAACATGAAGAAGCTTTGATATCAGCAATAAAAAATGATCCCAACTGGGATGTCTTCACCAATGAAAGAGCTATTGGCAATTACAGAAAAAGACTATTTGAAAGTATTACTTATGTCTGCTACGAGAATGGGGCGTTCGGCGGCTACGTGAGGGCGCTTCCGGATGATGGCTTCGCTATCTACATTAGTGATCTTTTCGTGGTACCAGAATTGAGGAACAGAACAATAGGAAGAATGCTCATAGCGAAGGTAAAAATGAATTTTAAACATTTAACCGTTTATGCGTTGTCTGATGAAGACGCTTATTATCAGAAACTCACTTATAAAAAAGTAGGATCGGTGTTTGAAATTCATGGATAGGCTAACAAAACCATCCAGCGAACGCGCCAAAGGCGCGCGCCGCTGGATGGTTTTGGCGTTCGACACCGATAATCCAGCGATGAAATCCACATTATTACCTCTCGCTTTTATTTTCCTCGCATTTGCCCGGCGTCAAGAGCCGGGGAAGGTGGCTCCGGTCACTACCTGCCTGGCTCCATGAATTTGAAACCCAGAAACGCCCCGAAGGCGATTATATCTGGTTCAAGCTATTGGTAAAATTCTGATCGAGGCCTATAGTAATTCCGTTAAGAACACAAAATAGAGGGCAAGCGACTATGAAACCTATCCACTCACTACTCATTCTCACCCTCCTCGCACTGACCACCGCGGCCGTCGCGGAAACTCCAAACGACGGCTCGGTCCTTCCCTTTCCACCGACCCCGATGAGCGACAGCGTGGCCAAACCGCGCCTGCAGGACTCGAAAATGCAATGGCCGCAGGAACCCTCCCGCCTGCCCGCTGACGCACCCAATATCCTGATCGTGCTGATCGATGACGTCGGCTTCGGAGTCGCCGACACCTTCGGCGGGGAGGTGCACACCCCAACCCTGAGCAAGCTCGCCGACGAGGGCGTGAGCTACAACTCTTTTCACACCACCGCGATCTGCTCGCCGACCCGTGCCTCGCTGCTCACCGGACGCAACCACACCCGCGTCGGTTCCGGCACGATCGCCGAGCGTGCGGTCGCCTTCGACGGCTACACCGGCATCATCCCCAAGTCGGCCGCCACCGTCGCCGAGGTGCTCAAGCAATACGGCTACCACACCTCGGCCTTCGGCAAATGGCACAACACGCCCGCCACTGAGACCACGGCGATCGGTCCCAAGGACCGCTGGCCGAACGGCTACGGATTCGAGTACTTCTACGGCTTCCTCGCCGGTGAAACCTCGCAGTGGGAACCGCGGTTGGTCGAAAACTACGACACCGTCGAGCCGCCCCACGACGAACGTTATCACCTCACCGAGGACATGGTGGACAAGGCGCTCGCCTGGCTCGACCAGCACCAGTCCTTCGCCCCCGACAAGCCGTTCCTGATGTACTGGGCGCCCGGCGCGGCCCACGGGCCGCACCACATCTGGCCGAAGTGGGCCGACAAATACAAAGGCAAGTTCGACGACGGCTGGGAAGCCTACCGGGAGCGGGTCCACCAGCGCCAGCTCGAGACGGGCATCATCCCGCCCGGCACCGAGCTGACCCCTCGCGACGAGACGATGACTGCCTGGGACGACATCCCCGAATACCAGCGCGCCTTCCAGCGCCGCGGGATGGAAATCTTCGCCGGCTTCGTCGAGCACACCGACGTCCAGGTCGGCCGCCTGGTCGAGGGGCTCGACCAGCGCGGGCTGCGCGAGAACACACTCATCTTCTACATCTTCGGCGACAACGGATCGAGCGCCGAGGGCCAGGAGGGATCGATCAGCGAGTTGCTCGCGCAGAACAACATCTCCAACACCGTCGAGCAGCAGCTCGCCGCTCTGGACAAACTTGGCGGGCTCGAGGCGCTGGGCTCGCCGAAGACCGACAACATGTATCACGCCGGCTGGGCCTGGGCGGGCAGTACGCCGTTCAAGGCCACCAAGCTCGTTGCCTCCCACTTCGGGGGCACGCGCAACCCGATGGTCGTTTCCTGGCCCAAGGGAATCCAGCCGGACAAGCGGATGCGTTCGCAGTTCCACCATGTGGTGGACATCGCCCCGACCATCTACGAGATCCTCGGCATCGACCCGCCGGAGATCGTCAACGGCCACGACCAGATCAAGATCGACGGGGCCAGCCTGGCCTACACCTTCAGCGACGCCGACGCCGGGTCGACCAACGCCATCCAGTATTTCGACAACAACGGCAGCCGCGCGATCTACAAGGACGGCTGGGTCGCCTGCACCTTTGGCCCCCTGCTACCGTGGAACACTGCGGCCTCGGCTCCGCGCATCGCCCAGTGGGACTCCGCAACCGATGAGTGGGAGCTCTACCACGTGGCTGAGGACTTCTCCCAAGCCCGCAACCTCGCTGCCGATCACCCCGACAAGCTTGAGGAACTGAAGAAGGAGTTCCTTGCCCTCGCCGAGGAGAATCAGGGCTTCCCGATTGGTGCCGGCAACTGGCTGCGCATGCATCCGGAGGACCGCGTGAAGACTCCCTATTCCCACTGGACCTTCAACGCCAACACCCGCCGAATGCCCGAGTTCACCGCTCCCGGTGTCGGACGCGAAAGTACGATCGTCGAAATCGAGCTCGAGGTGCCGGAGAAGGCCAACGGCGTGCTCTACGCCCTCGGCGGCTCGGCGGGCGGAGTGACGCTCTACCTTGAGGACGGGCACCTCGTCTATCTCTACAACATGATGATCATCGAACAGTACGAGACGCGCAGCCGCGAGCCGCTCAGGGCCGGCAAGCACAAGATCGTTGTGAACACCGACATCGCGGGTCCCGGCCGGGAAGGCACCGTCACCCTGGTCGTGAATGAGCGGGAGGTCGCAAAGACCGAGCTCAAACGCACCGTGCCCGCCGCCTTTTCCGCCAGTGAAACCTTCGACGTTGGCGCCGACCTTGGATCGACCGTCTCACTCGATTACATGGACCGCCGGCCCTTTGAATTGGAAGGCGAAATCAACAAGTTCCAGGTGAGGCTTGTTCGCTGATTGTAACCAATCCCTGCCGGCCAAGGCCTAAGCTGCTACAACGGACAGAAAACCAAATTGTCGAACAAGGAGCTGGACCGAACGCGCTAGCGCTTTCGGTCCAGCTTAGACGTTATGCCTGAGAATCAAAAATCACCTAATGCCTAAAAAAAAGATAAAATGTTAAGTACGGAATTTCTAATAACGTCACTTGTAGTTGTTTTGATACCAGGTACAGGTGTTGTTTACACCATTTCTAATGGTCTCTTTCTTGGCTGGCGAGCAAGTATTGCAGCCGCTTTTGGCTGCACTGCAGGAATTATTCCGCATTTATCTGCAAGCATACTTGGATTATCTGCTATTCTTCACATGAGTGCTCTCGCATTTCAAATTATTAAATTTACAGGTGCTGCTTATTTACTTTATTTAGCGTGGGGTATGTGGAGAGAAACAGGTTCATTAAAATTCGGCTCGCACTTAACAAAGATTGGATTATGGCAAATAGTCAGAAGAGGATTTTTGATAAACATTCTCAATCCAAAACTTTCGATATTTTTCTTGGCTTTCTTACCTCTTTTTGTAAATCCAAATGCTTCATCGCCCACCCTAAACATGGTTCTTCTCAGTTTAATGTTCATGGCCATGACTTTAGTTGTATTCATATTGTATGGTATTTCGGCAAATGGTATTCGCAGGTACGTTGTTAATTCATCCAGGGTCATTATTTGGTTACAACGTACATTTGCTGCAGCCTTTGCAGCACTTGGAATAAAACTCGCTATGACAGACCAATAAAAAAAATGAAGAATTCAAAGAAATCTATGGCACAACCTGACACTTCAGCGCACGCAAAGGGCCACGCCGCTGAGTTTGGCTTTGGGCGTCAATAGCGATGCCTTAATATCTGGTTGTTGTGCCGGGAAAGGGGTGGTTTTCGGTTTAGGTCCAGAATGGCTGAGTCTAAAAAGGAAATCTCGATAATGCTGCGGATAGCCAGGGTGAGTTGGGTCACAATTGCGATGTTGCTATTGACGGGAAATGCTATGGCTGCTGAGGAAGCGAAATACAACGTAGTTCGCGAAGAAAACCGGTTCGAACTCCGGGAGTACGAGTCCCATATTCTCGCTGAGACCACGGTAGATGGAGAGTTTGAAGATGCGGGAAACAAAGCATTCGACCGCCTGTTCAAGTACATTTCCGGCTACAACAAACAGCAACAGAAAGTGGCGATGACATCGCCTGTTGGACAAGAGCCATCGAGTCAGAAGATTGAGATGACATCGCCGGTAGGTCAGCAGAAGCAGGATGGAAAATGGGTTGTCAGCTTCATGATGCCAGCGTCATTTACGCTGGAAACGACTCCTGAGCCAAAGGATCCAAACGTATCTATTCGCCAAGTTCCGGCACGTCTTATTGCTGCGGTGCGCTATTCGGGTTTTTGGAGCGAAAAGAGTTACCGTCGCAATTTAGCAGAATTAAGGAATTGGATGGCGAATAATCGCTTGACCCCTTTAGGTGAACCGATTTGGGCACGATATAACCCACCGTTCATGCCTTGGTTCCTTCGTCGCAATGAAATCCTGATACCGGTTGCATCCGCGGAATCTGGCGATTGAGCGCGGCGCAGTTGACGCCCAACAAGCGCATGCATTGAAGATTGTAATCCACTCTACTATTCAGATATATGACAAAAAAAGCTTTTTCTGTTTATAAAAGTGGAATTTGAAAAGAAATCTTTGCTGAATCAATCATCATAGAAATAGCTGAAGATAAAAGTTATAAACTAGTAATAAATTCCCCTCAGAACATTTTCGGCGGATTGGCTGTTGTCGCACTATCAACTAATGAAAATTCAGGTGGTTATCACACAGTCTCAATATTCACCAAAAAGCCAGGTGCAAGCAGTTTTGTACACTTATTTATCGAGCTCATAAAAAAGCATGAAAATACTATATAACAATAAAACCTTATTAATCAGTCTTATTCTTTTAGTTTTGGGAATAGCTTTTGGCTATTTTGAAAATACTTTTTATCAATACATAGATGAAAACAATATTTTACAAGAAAGTTGGTTCATGCCCCTTAGTTTTTTGTTCATATTTCTTGGGGGGATGGGGGTATTGTTCGTTTTGGTTAAAAAAACCTGGTTGGCAATAAAAAATTAACCATAACAAAATACTATACACGGACAACCTTAACTTCGCGGTATTGATAAATGAATCGGTACAAGAAACTCCTCGGCAGACTCTCAGTCCAATATCCTAACGTCGGTTGCCGGTTAGTTTCACGCTATGAATTCTTAACTTCGTAATCAAGCTGCATGAATCCTGACTCATGACTTTTCTGATGATCTGCTTTTATCCTCACAAGAGCTGGCAGATTGCCAAAAAGCTTTATTCTTTTTTCTGACGTAATTGGCATCAAAAAAAGGCTGATGCTGTAAGCAACTTCTTTTCCAAAAATGTTGATAACAAGCTTCCCCCACCCGCATCCCATAAATGCTCTATATTCCTTTTACGGGCCTGCTCACAAGCTTCATCCGGGGTCTTGCCGGTTTCTTTTAGCCTCAAAGAAGGGTGGTTCCTGATGATCTGAGAATTGGTTGAATGCTTTTAATGGAGAAGTCTCCACTGGAAGTCTAGATCCACAGGTTAATCCTGAATTCGATAATTCTTCCTGTTTTCGCTGATTAGATATCGTGGACCACCCTGGCCAATCGCTAGTGCAATTAAATCAGGATACGCTTCATCCACTAATTTTGCCCTAATCCAAGGTAATTAAATAGACTGGAAAAATTTTGAGCGCTCCTCTTGAAGGTCACCGGAGAATAGCCGCCAGGCGTCTCGAAAGTGTCTGCACCATTAACTTTCTTCCTTTCATTCTTATGGTCTACCGGTAACGCAACCCTTCACCATTAGAATGGAGGAAACAAGATGATACATGCATATGCAGCACTAGAGGCCGGGCAATCACTGCAGCCTTATGAATATGATCCGGGAGTACTGGGCTCGAATGAGGTGGAAATAGATGTGGATTTCTGCGGAATCTGTCATTCGGACGTCAGCATGATTGAGAATGAATGGGGAATTTCACAGTATCCCCTGGTACCGGGCCATGAAGTAGTCGGGACAGTTGCGGCAAAGGGCCAGCGTGTGACCAATTTGGAAGTCGGGGACCTCGTTGGATTGGGGTGGCATGCCGGCTACTGTATGACTTGCGGGGATTGTTTGCACGGCGACCACAACATGTGCGCTAATGCAGAGGCAACCATAATTGGTCACCACGGCGGCTTTGCCGATAAGGTTCGGGCGCAGTCAACCAGTGTGTTAAAGCTGCCAGCAGGACTTGATCTGGAAAGCGCGGGGCCACTTTTTTGTGGTGGTATCACCGTCTTTAATCCGCTTATTCAATTCGGCATCAAGCCGACCGATAGTGTCGCAGTGATTGGTATCGGTGGTCTCGGTCATATGGCCTTGCAGTTCTACAAGGCATGGGGATGCCAGGTGACTGCATTCACGTCTCACGAGGCCAAGGCCGATGAAGCATTAGAATTGGGAGCCCACGCCACCATAAATTCTCGGGATAGCGAGGCTCTGGAGGCAGCTGCTGGTCAATTCGACCTGGTTTTATCGACGGTCAATGTGAAACTGGACTGGAACAAATATATTGGAACACTAAAAACACGGGGCCGGCTGCATCTCGTTGGCGCGACACTTGAGCCGCTTGACTTGAACTTGTTTCCTATGCTTTTGGGACAGCGCTCCGTATCTGCTTCTCCGGTCGGCAGTCCTGCTAATATCGCACGAATGCTTGAGTTTGCTGCTCGGCACGGTATCAAACCAATTATTGAGAAATTCCCCCTCGATCAGGTCAACGAGGCTATTGAACATTTAAAGAGCGGTCAAGCCAGATATCGAATCGTGCTGACGAAGTAATCAAACAGTGGATGTGGCCAGGCTGCATCCACTTGTTCTGCCTCTCCATATTAAAACCTGTCCTGGTTTGTAGAGGTAAAGCACTAAATGACCAGTCTTCAGCTAAAACCTGCCGAGGATCAGCAATGCCAGGTTCTGCCAGTGCATCACACCCCGATATGTAGGCTTTTCCCTGCTCTATGAGGGAACCCCCTGTCGTTGCAATTGAAGCGACTTGAGTTGGCAGCGTTAACCGTTTGAGAAAATCTGCACGTTCACCTTGTTCCTGCAAAACTTTAACGATCGACTCTTAACGTGGCAGTCAGGTAATGCTCGCACGACCTCTGCAAGAATGGTGGAACGGGTCTGGGTCTGTCCACATAAACCGGAGGGGAGGCGGGCGGCAGCTCCAGCTATTATGCTTATCAAGGCTTACAATGAGGCGAGAATATCGGCGGCGATTTCGCGGACCTGGGGGTCGCTGTCGGTATGCATGCGCCTGGCCTGACGTCCGAGTTCCTCGGTCCCGACGATGGCCAGGACACTCAGGGCCTCTCCCCGCAGCAGCGGCTGGTCGGAGTCGAGCAGTTTTTCAAGCGACGGAACCGCCAGGTGCAGAGAGCGGTTGCCCCGGACCTGCAGTTCCTCGAACAGTACGGAAACTCCGAGCCGAACAGCGAAGCGTTCATCGTCCAGGATCGCGCCTGTCCAGGAAAAGTAGCGGGCGTCGCGGTCAAACATCGCCACGATATTTTCCACATGGCCCATCTCGAGAAAATCCTTTATGACTCCGATGAGTTCATCTCGGCTGATCTCAGTCATCTCTGTTTATCCCTTTTCTGTTCGTTTGTTCGAGAGTTTATATTTTATCAGGTCTATTCTCGGACCGCGGTTTGGCAAAGTTATTGAATACCATCCTTATGACGACTTTAGCTGAATTATCTTGAATGATCATCAGATATTACGGTGGAATTAAGGTGGGGATCCGGGTCATGGGTTTTACTTCTGCAACGCGCGTTAATGTCGAAAACAATTAAAAATCCAGAGAAAAATATCGATATCGTTATATACTCAACAGATATTTGACATATCTCTCATATTGGCCTAGAATAGTAGTAATATAACAGCAAACGAGGTAATTCATGGATGCCGTAGATATTAATATTATCAAGGAGCTTGAAGACGGCAGACTGTCGTTCAAGACGGTGGCGGACCGCCTGGGACTGGCCGAAGGGACGGTGCGTAACAGGGTCAGGAAGCTTACCGAGCAGGGCATCCTCGACATTACCGGGGTGGTCGACCCCGAAGCATTGCCCGACCAGTCGGTGGTCCTGATCGGCGTCCGGGTCGCGGATATGGACCTGGTTGCCAAGGCGGAGGAATTCAGCAGACTGCGCGGGGTTATCTCGGTCTGCGTGGTGACCGGCAGGTTCGATCTGATCGTCACCGTCATGCTTGAAAAGGAATTCACCATTCTTAAGTTTTATACCGAAGAGGCGATCAAGATAAAAAACATCCGCTCGGTCGAAACCTTTGTCGTCTACAAGAGTTTTAACCTCAAGGTTCCGCTCAAAATTAAACACAGCCGCGAGGTGATATCGTGACTTCATCGTCAGGGCTCAAGCAGACCGTGCTGCATTCTTTCCATGAGCAGGCCGGCGCCAATATGGCCGAATTCGGCGGTTACCATATGCCGCTCTGGTATCCCACCGGAGCCAAGGCGGAACATCTGGCGGTCATCCGGCAGGCGGGACTGTTCGATACGTCCCACATGGCGCTTCTGACCGTCGAAGGCGGCGGCTCGCTCGAACTTCTCCAGCACTGTTTCAGCCGGGACCTTCGCCGCTGTGTCGGAAAAGGGCCGGGACCACTGACTGAAGGCAGAAGCGTCTATGGGTTGTTCCTGAAAACAGACGGCAGCGTGCTCGACGATGCGATCATCTCCCAGCTCGGTCCGAAACGTTACATGGTCGTTGTAAATAGCGGTATGGGTTCCGGGGTCTCTGCGCATCTCAGGGAGTTCGCCAAAACCGACGTATCGATAACCGACTACAGCGACCAGCTTGCGAAAATCGATCTGCAGGGGCCTTCTGCGGCGCTGATTATTGAAAAAATGTTTGCTGATCCCGATGCTGTTCTGAGCGACCTGTATTACTTCTCTTTCAAAGGCGATATTTTTTCCTCCAACCCGTCTCTTCGTCTGACAGACAAAACCCCGGTCGTGCTTTCCAGAACCGGCTATACCGGTGAGTTCGGTTTCGAGCTGTTTGTGGAAAAAGACAACGGTGCAGCCCTTTGGGATAGAATTCTGGAAGTCGGCAGGCCGCTTGGCCTGTTGCCGTGCGGACTGGCGGCCCGCGATTCTCTGCGGACGGGGGCAATGCTGCCGCTGTCCCACCAGGATATCGGTGACTGGGTCTTCGGCCATAATCCCTGGTCATTCGTGCTGCCATGGGATGAGGATCAATCCGCCTTCACCAAATCATTTGTCGGAGCGGAGCAACTGCTTCAGGCCGGACGGGATTACAGCTATGCTTTTGCAGGCTATGATCCGCGTAAAATCCAGAACGCCGGCGCCGCGGTCGTGGAGGATGAAAACGGAGCTGAGATCGGTTCCGTTACAACCTGTACCACCGATATGGCGATCGGCCGGATCGACGAGCGGATTGTCAGTGTTGCCACGCCAGTTTCTGATGATTCCAGCGGGCGGCCGGAATCATTTCGGCCCCGGGGATTGAGCTGCGGCTTCATCAGAACCACCAGGCCCTGCCGGATCGGGGAAACGGTTGTCCTGGTCGAGGGCAGAAGATCGTTGAAAGTTGAGATACGAGACGACATCAGGCCGGATCGCACGGCCCGGTGTCCAATGAAACAGATGAGAAACAGAACATAGGAGAGGGGACACATGAAAGAGATCGATGAGCTGAATCTGCCGGGTGACATTTATTACAGCAAGGAGCATGAGTGGGCCGCAAAGGACGGTGATCTCGTCAGAATCGGGATCAGCGACTACGCCCAGGACCAGCTTGGCGATATCGTCTTCGTCGAGCTGCCGGAAGAGGGGGCCGGCTTCGAGCGCGGCGAGGAGTTCGGTACGCTCGAGTCGGTAAAGGCAGTCTCGGAGATTTACCTGCCGCTCGGCGGTGAGGTAACTGCGGTGAACAGTGAGCTGGAAGATGCACCAGAGCTGCTCAATGAAGATCCGTATGCAAACTGGATTGTTGAGATTCGTCCAACGGACATCGATGAGTATGACGAACTGCTCAGCAGAGATGATTACCTGGAGATGTTGAAGGGGTAAAGCGATGCGCTATCTACCGCACACTGAAGAGGAAATAGCTGAAATGCTGACCGTCACCGGGCAGCAGTCCCTTGACGATATGTTCAACCATATCCCTCAGGACTGCCGCTATCAGGGTGAGATCGACGTGCCGGCTGCGCTGAGTGAATGGGATCTTACCAGCCGACTCAATGAACTGGGCAGCCGGATGTTCACCGGCTCCAGCCGGGCCGTTCTGATCGGGGCGGGCAGTTACCACCATTATGTTCCGGAGATTGTCCGCTCACTGGCCGGGCGCTCCGAGTTCCTGACGGCCTATACGCCCTATCAGCCCGAAATGGCCCAGGGGACGCTGCAGGGCATTTTCGAGTTCCAGACGCTGACGGCCAGGCTGCTGGGAACCGAGGTGGCCAATGCCTCGATGTATGACGGCGGTTCGGCTCTGGCCGAGGCGCTGCTGATGGCCCTGAGAATCAGCAAGAAGAAACGGACGGTGGCGGTTTCCGGGGCGATTCATCCCCATTATCGCCAGGTCGTGCAGACCTATCTGGAACCGGGACCGTTCGAGATCGTCGAACTGGGTGTGGATGCGAGCGGCCGGACTGATCTTTCGCCGCTGGAAGGAATCGACGATCTTGCCGCTGTGGCGATCCAGTCACCCAACTTTTTCGGCGTTGTCGAAGATCACGATAGTGGCGCTGAGAATGCCCACGAGCGCGGGGCGCTCTACATCGCCTGCTTCAGTGAACCGCTCGCCTTCGGACTCTACAAAAATCCCGGAGCGGCCGGAGCCGATATCGTCTGCGGTGAAGGGCAGAGTTTTGGCATGAGCCAGTCGTTTGGCGGTGCCGGACTGGGCATGTTCGGCTGCAAGAAGGAATTCGTCCGCAACATGCCGGGCCGGGTTGTCGGCCAGACGCTGGACCTCGAGGGCCGCCGCGGTTTCGTCTTGACGCTGTCGACCCGCGAGCAGCACATCAGAAGGGAAAAGGCGACGTCCAATATCTGCTCCAACCAGGGGCTCTGCGCAATGACTGCGGCTATCCATATGGCCACCTTAGGGCGAACCGGCCTCGCTGAGCTGGCCAGGCTCAACTATGACAAGGCCGCGTATCTGCGCAAAGGCCTGCTTGAAGCCGGCGCCTCCAGTCCGTTTGACGGCCCGGTTTTCAACGAGTTCGGTCTGCGCTTTGACAAAGATTTCGAACCTGTCCGTCAGCGCTTGATGGACAAAGGGATTGCTGCCGGAATTGCACTCGAGCCCTTTTATCCGGATCTGCAGAACAGCTACCTTTTCTGTGCGACCGAAACCGTCTCCAGAGCCATAATGGATGAAATTATCGATGAGGTACGCCGATGACACACGGACCGGGAACGAACGGACTGATACTTGAAGAGCCGCTGCTCTGGGAAAAGGGCAAGCCGGGCAGGAGTGGTTTCAGCATTCCTGAAAGCGATGTCCCCGCTGAGCCGGTCGATGAATCTCTGATCGGTAACGGAGTGAATTTTCCCGAACTTGGTGAGCTCGATGTGGTGCGTCATTTTACCCGCCTTTCCCAATGGAATTTCGGGATCGACACCGGCCTCTATCCGCTGGGTTCCTGCACCATGAAGTACAACCCGAAAATAAACGAGAAAATGGCCGCGACCCCGGGCCTGGCTGCGGCTCATCCGCTGCTCGAAGACGATTTGTCCCAGGGAATCCTGGAGATGCACTATGAGCTGCAGCGTTTTCTGGCGACGGTTACCGGTATGGATGCGGTTTCGCTGCAACCATCAGCCGGGGCGCAGGGAGAGCTGACGGCGATGCTGATGTTCGCCGCCTATTTCCGCAAAAAAAATGAGCAGCGCACGAAAATCCTGATACCCGATACCGCCCACGGCACCAACCCCGCCAGTGCGGCGCTCTGCGGCTTTAAATCGGTACCCTTGAAGTCTGGCAAAAACGGCATCCTGGAGCCGGCCGCAGTGGCCGAACTGATGGATGAGGAGACGGCCGGCATCATGGTGACCAACCCCAACACCCTGGGGTTGTTCGAGCAGCACATCAAAGAAATCAATGATATCGTCCACCGTTCGGGAGGCCTCGTCTATGGGGACGGCGCCAATATGAATGCGGTGATGGGCATCGTCGATATGAAGCGCTGCGGTATCGATGCGGTCCACCTGAACCTGCACAAAACCTTCTCCACGCCCCACGGCGGCGGCGGTCCGGGGGCGGGTCCCATCTGCGTGACGACGGAACTGGAACCGTTTCTGCCGGTTCCCCGGGTTATTAAAAACGATGCCGGATATGCGCTCGAGACCGATTACGCAGACAGTATCGGCCGGGTGCATGGATTTTTCGGCAACGTCAGCGTACTGATCAGGGCCTACAGCTATATTCGTTCCATGGGGCCGGACAACCTGAAGAAAGCCAGTCAGCTTGCGGTCTTAAACGGTGCCTATGTGAAGGAGCTGCTCAAAGACACCTTCGAGCTGGCCTACGATCGTCCCTGCATGCATGAGTGTGTGTTCTCCGATGCCCGGCAGCTGCCCTTCAAGGTGACGACGCTCGATATGGCCAAGCGCCTGATCGATCACGGTTATCATCCGCCGACGGTCTATTTTCCGCTGGTCGTGCCCGGAGCCATCATGATCGAGCCGACCGAGACGGAATGCAAAGAAGATCTCGACCGCTTCGTCGAGGTGTTCAAGAGCATCGCCGCTGAGGCCCGGACCGACGGCGACCGGCTTCGGGAAGCCCCGACGGCCGCCAAGGTCCGACGCCTCGACGAGACCCAGGCAGCACGCAAACCCTGCCTGATCGGGACGTGTGACCTGGGCGATCAATGATCAGAATTGAAACGCCGGGCCTGATCGGCTATGGCGAGGCTCACCGCCGCCAGCTCGAGCTGGTGGAGCGGCTCCAGCGAAATTCTGCGGAGGCTGACACCTTTCTTGTCCTCGAGCATCCGCCGGTTTTCACGCTGGGCCGCAACGGCTCACCATCTCATATCGTTGCTGACCAAGCCGACCTGAACCAGCGCCAGATCGAGGTTGTCCGGGTCGAGCGGGGAGGTGAAGTAACCTATCACGGCCCGGGGCAGCTGGTCTGTTATCCCATCGTCAATCTGAAGCGGCGCGGGCTCAGCGTGGTAGATTTTGTCGGCCTGCTCGAGTCGATCATGCTTTCAGTGGTCACCCGGTTCGGTATCGAGGCAACGACTGATCCGCGCAACCGCGGTATCTGGATCGGCGATCGCAAACTCGGCAGTATCGGCATCGCGGTCAGGCGCTCGATTACCTTTCACGGTCTGGCTTTAAACGTCAACACCGATCTGAGACCCTTTTCCTGGATCAATCCCTGCGGCCTCTCGGGCGTGTCTATGACATCGATGGTAGAGGAGCTTGGCAGGCAGGTCGATACGGCTGCGGTGCAGGAGCTGCTGGTTGAACAGCTCGAACATACGTTTGCTGCAGACAGGGAGAATGGGGAACACAAAAGTTCGGGTATACGGCCGAAACGCTCCACGCCAAAGCCGAAATGGCTGAAAAAGCGGCTGCCGTCGGGGCAGGATTACGAGCGCATCCGGCGTCTTGTCGGCGATACCAATCTGCACACCGTCTGCCGGGAGGCGCGCTGCCCGAATCAGTTCGAATGCTATGGAAAAGGTACGGCGACCTTTATGATCATGGGTGACCGCTGCACCAGAAACTGCCGCTTCTGCGCGGTCGGACACGGCGAGATGGAGCCTCTGGATATCGATGAACCGGCCAGGATTGCGGCAGCTGTCGAGGAAATGAAGCTCGACTATGCGGTGATCACCTCGGTGACCCGGGACGACCTCCCGGACGGCGGCGCGTCACATTTTATCCGGACGATCGAAGAGATTCGCCGGCGCTGCCCGGAGACCATGGTCGAGGTGCTGATCCCTGATCTGCAGGGCGATGACGCGGCCCTCGGCCATATCTGTAAAAGCCGGCCGGCTGTTCTGAACCACAATGTCGAAACGGTCGCCGGACTCTATCCTCTCGTTCGTCCCCAGGCAATCTATGAGCGTTCGCTTGAGCTGCTGCGAAAGGCTGCAGGTTCGGAAACAGGACTGGTCTGCAAGTCAGGCCTGATGGTCGGCCTAGGAGAAACAAAGGACGACCTGATTCAGACCATGCACGATATCCGGGAATGCGGCTGCGAGATACTGACGCTTGGTCAGTATTTGCAACCCAGCTCCAGCCACCTGCCGGTCAGACGCTTCGTTCCTCCCGAGGAATTCGATGAATTAAGAGAAATTGCCCTGGATATGGGTTTTGGTGCGGTGGCCGCCGGCCCCCATGTACGCAGTTCATACCGGGCCGGATACCTCTTTCGCTCACTCGCTCAGCGTTCCAACGCCTGATCTGCCTGCCTCACACCTCTCCTGCCTCTTTTTTTGAGGCTGGTAAAGTAGCACGCCAATGGGTATCGTATAAGCTCTAATCTGAATATTTCACGAGTTGATACAGGAGTGTAAGATATGACCGGCGGGCTTTTTGCGGTACTGGACGATATCGCCATGCTGCTCGATGACACGGCGGCGATGAGTAAGCTGGCGGCCAAGAAGACAGCCGGCATTCTCGGTGACGACCTGGCCGTCAACGCTGAGAAAGCGACCGGGTTTGCGGCCTCACGCGAGTTGCCGGTCCTCTGGGCAATCACCAGGGGCTCGTTTATCAACAAACTGATTATCGTCCCGCTGGCTCTTCTGCTCAGCAGCTACGCCCCCTGGCTGATCGTGCCGATTCTGCTGATCGGCGGCTGCTATCTCAGCTACGAAGGCGTTGAAAAAATCGTCCACTACTTTTCCCATGAAAAACATGAAAAACCTGAGATCGCTCCGCAATTGAGCAAACAGGAGCTTCTCAAGAAGGAAAAGGTGAAAATCCGCTCTGCAGTGCGCACCGATTTTATTCTCTCGGTCGAGATCGTCATGATTACCCTTGGAACCGTGATGCAGCAGCCGCTGATTCTGCAGATCATTGTAGTCAGCCTTATTGCCATTCTGGCGACGGTCGGTGTCTACGGGTTCGTGGCCCTGATCGTGCGGATGGACGATGTCGGCTTTTTCATGATAGAAAAAGCGGAGAAGCTCAAGGGGGTGTTTGCCCGCCTGACTGCCTTCTCCGGCGCCTCTCTTGTCGCCTCACTGCCGTGGGTCATTCGGGCGCTCGGGGTGATCGGCACCATTGCGATGCTGCTGGTCGGCGGCGGCATGTTCACCCATAATCTGCATAGCCTGCATCATGCGGTCGAGATGTTGCCCGCCTTTCTGGCCAACCTGGTTATCGGCGGAGCGGTGGGCCTCGTCCTGGTTTCCGCCCAGAAAATTTTCGTTAAAATTAGATCCTGAATCACTGCTTCATGTCCACAAATCCGGCCGTTACAAATGAGCGTATGCTCTTGCTGAGGGAACGATCGCTTTTATATGGTGACAGCGGTGTCGATGTGGATGCTTTCAGAGCGGAGATTAAGAGCTACTTCCGTAATCATGGCCGGCGATTCAGCTGGCGCGATGACATCACCCCCTATCGGGTTCTGGTTTCAGAAATCATGCTGCAGCAGACCCAGACCGGACGCGTTGAGGAGAAATTCGCTGCCTTCACGGCCCGCTTTTCCTCATTTGAAGAGCTGGCCGCTGCCGAACTGAGCGAAATTCTGCGTCTCTGGAAGGGCCTGGGGTATAACAGGCGGGCAAAGTACCTGCACGATGCGGCTTGCACAATCGTTCACGATTTCGGCGCGCAGCTGCCGGATGACCCGGAAATATTAGTGCGGCTGCCGGGTATCGGCCCCGCCACGGCTGCTTCGATCTGCGTTTTTGCATTCAACAAACCTTTTGCTTTTGTCGAAACCAATATCAGGACGGTTTTCATCCATTTCTTTTTTGCGGATCAGAAGAAGGTGCATGACCGCCAGATTCTGAGCCTTGTCGAGCAGACCATGGATCGTCGGGAACCCCGGGACTGGTTCTATGCACTGATGGATTACGGGGTGATATTGAAAAAGAACATCGGCAACCTGAGCCGCAGAAGTAGTCATTACCAGAAACAATCCCGCTTCGAAGGCTCAAACCGTCAGCTTCGTGGGAAGATTCTCGATCTCCTGCTCGAGCAGGAAAAAATCCCGGCCGCTTCGCTTGCCGGTCTGCTCGACCAGTCCGATGAGCGGGTTGCAGCGCTGGTCGATGCCCTGACAGCGGAAGGGCTTGTCAAAAAAGCGGGGCACTTCCTGCGGCTGGCTTGACGCAGAGTTTAAGAGGGTCTCTCGGTGATGCGATCAGTGTTTGTTTCGGCGAAGTAGAGGTGCAGGAACAGACAGAAGGAAATGAGTGAGGCAATTGCGAAAAACAGATTGGTCTTACCCAATGGCGCAAGAATGCCGATAACCAGCCAGTGAAAGAAGATGATTGCCCAGGAGTTGAGCTTCAACGGGAAATCGTTCCAGCGTATCAGGATCAGCAAACCGCTCAAACTCCAGCCGTAGAGCGACAGATAGGCGTGGCTGTTGAGCAGCAGCCGGCCCCAGTGGGCATAGAGCGTTTCAAAATTTGCCAGTTCGATATAAAAGACGCCGGTGATGCCGGTAAAGACCAGAAAGCTCATGCCGGAGAGCAGAAAATGCTTCTGCTGGATGTTGACGCCGAGCAGCAGAAAAAAGGCGAAGATCAGCACTACGGTGACAAAGAGGATGGTGGCAATGATGAACTTGGCGATTGCCAGCTCGAAAATGATGAACACAAAGAAGATGATGACGCCGAGATTGACGGTCCAGAAAAATGTCTGCTTCATGTAACGCAGCTCTTTGGATATGTCTCGTTTGATAAACGAGAACATCACCGACATGGTGATCAGCGATACCGGAAACGAGTAGCCCAGGAAAAAGACGTTGAGGGTCAGGTTTTTATACGGCAGCCAGTGCAGGGAGGTATCGTTGAGCAGGACGAAGGTGGCAATGAAAAGCGCCAGCGACAGGCACAGAACCGAGGCGTGGTGGAATTTATCGACTACCGATATCTCGAAATCGAACAGCTCGGTTGGCAGAAATGAAAAAGCCCGAATACGAATCGACTCTACCAGCAGTCCCAGGCCGAAGGAAGCAAGAGCCGCTGCCGTGTAGATCTGAAAAAATGCCAGCAGCGCATAGAGCAGGCTGAACACCAGAAAGGCGTAACATTTCGGTGACGGTTCAGGTGTATTTTCGGTATGATACAGGATGGTGAAACCGCCGGCACAGAGATTGAAAAAGAAGATGTGCAGCCGTTCGAAATTTTTGTCCCAGACCTGGTCGGTAAAACCGAACATGAAGGCGATGACCATCAGGCCCAGTATGAAAAAGCGCAGCCGGGTGTTGAGAAAAAAATCTTTATTTATCGGTTGGTCGATACGCATTGTCAGAGGTAGTGAAGTTATCGGTGACCAACTATTGAACAATTGTCAATTAATTGCAACAGTGGCGCAATGGTAAGTAGAAAAAGTTCAATCGTGTCCTGACGGGAGGGGCGGGTGATGATTCTCAGCGTTGATATCGGCACGACGGCGATGAAGATCGGAGTCTATCGTCCTGGTGGGGAAAGCCTTGATCTGGTCGACAGTTTTTCCTGCGAATATCCGATCAACACCTATAATGACGGTCTCTTCGGCGACATCGAGCCGGAAAAATGGCAAAAGGCCTTTATCAAAGGCTGTCAGAGCCTCGGCGAGCAGATGACGGCGATCGAGGTGATCAGCCTTTCCGGAACAACGCCCGGGTTGACGGCCATCGGCCGCAACGGAGAAGCCCTCTACCCGGCGATACTGATGCTCGACCAGCGCTCACGAGATCAGGCTAAGAGGATCATTGACGAGGTCGGTCCTGCTTTTCTGCTCGCTCGTACAGCAAATGTGCCGGTTGCCGGCGGTTGTTCGCTGGCGAGCATATTGTGGATCAGAGACAATCTCCCCGACGTCTATGCAAAAACCGCAACCTTCGGCCACTCCAATACCTTTTTCTGCAACTGGCTCACTGGAAAGCGGGCCATGGACCCCTCGTCGGCTTCGCTGACCGCGCTCTACAACACCACCGCAAACGATCTGAGTTGGAACCGCGAAATCATCGAGGCCTTTGGGCTGTCCTCAGAGCTGCTGCCGCGGTTGTGCCCGGCCTATCAGAGCCCCGGCCGGTTGAAAGAGGAACTGGTCTCGCTGACCGGGCTTAAAAAACAGCCGCCGGTGCTGATCGGCGGCAATGACGCGGTGCTGGCCGCTTACTCGGTAAATATCAGCCGTCCCGGTGAGGTGTTCAATATCAACGGTACCTGTGAGATTACCATGGTCTGTCTCGACGAGTGCCGACCGTCGCAGAATTACAATATCCGTGCCCATGTCATCCCCGAGCGCTGGTTTTCATTCTACGTGATGAACGCCGGCGGCAAAGCGTTTGAGTGGTTCAAAACGCTGTTTTGCAGCGAGATGGACAGCCATACGTTTTTCAACGAGTTCGTCCCGAAGGCGGTGGAGGCCTGGATCGACCGTGAAAGCGGTGTTTCCTATACCCCGTACCTGATGGGTTCGCGCTACTCGCTGAAGCCGCTGAAAGCTGAATTTCTGGGGTTGACCCAGGAAACCAGTCGGGAAGAGCTGCTCGCCGCGATGGTACGCGGGCTGTGTGAGTATCAGCGCCTGCACCTTGATGAAATCGGTGGTACGGTCAGCCTGGACTCGGAAATCATTGTCTCAGGCGGGTTGATCAGTGATTCCATTATCTCTGCAAAGAAGCGCTGGATGCGGGACTGCAGTTACCATTTCGAGGCGGAATCCTCGATGCGCGGAGCCGCCATGCTCGGTCAGAAATATCTTCAATCGCTATAAGCACCCACAAGAGGAAAAGAAAATATGAGCTACAAAATCATTCAGTATGCCGGCCTGCCCGAAGACCTGCAGAAACGACTCGAAGAGCATTGTCAGATAACCCGGTTCGAGTCGATCGACCCGGGCCAGGGCGATGATTTCAGATCTGCACTGGCCGAGGCGGAAGGACTTATCGGGGTGAGCCAGGATGTCGGTGCCCCATTACTGGAGCTTGCCCCGAAACTGCGGGTGGCATCAACCATATCGGTGGGCTACGATCATTTCGATGTGGCGGAGATGACAGGTCGCAACGTTATGCTGATGCATACGCCCGACGTGCTGACCGAAACCACCGCCGATATGATCTTCATGCTGATACTCTGTGCGGCACGGCGCGGGCCAGAGCTTCATCAGATGGTCAAGCAGGGGGGCTGGAGCAGTGCGGTCGGACCCGAACACTTCGGCACGGATGTGCATGGCAAAACGCTGGGTATCTTCGGGCTCGGGCGCATCGGCCGCGCAGTTGCCCGCCGAGCTTATCACGGCTTCAATATGAAGATTCTCTATTACGGCCGCAGCGCAAATGAGGAGGCGGAAGCCGAATTTCAGGCCAGGCGTTGCTCACTCGACGAGATTCTCGAGCAATCCGACTTTGTCTGCCTGGTTCTGCCTTTATCAGATGAGACGCACCATCTTATCGGTAGAGATGAATTGGCAAAGATGAAACCGCAGAGCTTTCTGATCAACGGCGGCCGCGGTTCGGTGGTCGATGAACAGGCATTGATAGAAGCACTGGAAAACAAAATCATCCGGGGTGCCGGCCTCGACGTTTACGAGCAGGAACCGCTGCCGGCCGAATCAGCGCTGCGAAAACTCGATAACGTGGTAGTGCTCCCCCATATCGGCTCCGCCACCCGCGAGACCCGCTACGCAATGGCCGAACTGGCGGTTGAAAACCTGCTCGCGGCGTTAAAGAGTAATTCGACACGCAATTGTGTGAATCCCCCGATCAAGGAAGAAACCTGAAGCGTTTCGCCGCCAGGTTAAACTAGTTTTGCCAGGCATCTTAAATTTAAATATGACAATATTCTAAAACCGAAAATATGATTTTTGATGTGAGATTTTTATACATTGGCGCCGGTATAATTTGTTCATCTGCTGCTCAAATTTTCATGAAGCTCGCGACCAGCCAAGATGTGCTGAGATTTCCGTGGATTTCTTTGATATTATTAAGTATTTTCTCCTATTCTGTATCCTTTTTCATGTACTACCTGGCCTTGAAACACTTTCCCATCAGCAGAGTTTCGCCGATTATGACGGTTGGTGTCGTGATGCTCGTCGTTTTGTTCGGAGTTTTTGCTGGAGAGGTTCTGTCGCTGCAACAAACCCTTGGCATCTTTTTAGGTGTTCTGGCGATAATTCTTTTGCTGTTATGAGGATCAATGAAGAGAATACTTGATAATCAGGAATTGACCGTTCTGATTCCGATATACAACGAAGAGAAAAACATTCCCATTTTACTGGAGCGTCTTTCTTTTGTTTTGTCAAAAATCGTCCGTTACAACGTCTTGTTCATTGATGACGGAAGCAGTGATAGATCAATTGATGCAATAAAGCGCTCTCGTGAGCGTTTCGATAATATCTACTTCATTTCCCTATCCAGAAATTTCGGACACCAGAATGCATTGAAGGCCGGCATCGATGTCTGCCGGGGAGATATCATTGTCTCTCTTGACGGCGATCTCCAGCACCCGCCTGAAGTCATTCCTGAAATGCTGAAATATTGGCAGGAAGGATATGATATCGTTTACACGTGCAGAAAGGAGACCAACGACAACGGATTGCTGAAACGGTTCACCTCGAATCAGTTTTACCAGATGATAAACCTGATATCGGGATTGGATCTTAAACAGGGGGTTGCTGATTTTCGACTGATAGATAAAAAAGTTTTGACATCCTTGAGAAAATTCAACGAATACGATTTGTTTTATCGAGGAATTATTGCAACTATCGGTTTCAAACAGAAAGAAGTTCCATACATTCCTTCCAGACGCGCGCATGGTGTTACGAAATATTCGTTTGCAAAGATGTTTAACCTTGCTGTCAGCGGTATAACCGGTTTCAGTATCTTTCCCCTGAGGGTGTTGACACTCATCGGTTTTATTTTTTCGACCGCCAGTTTCTCATACGGTCTGTATTCGCTCTACATCAGATTTTTTACCGAAAATGCGGTACCGGGATGGACCTCGATCATGGCTGGTATCTATTTTTTAGGCGGTCTTCAGTTAGCTGCGATCGGGATCTGTGGAGAGTATATCGGCAAGATTTTTCTTCAGGTGAAAGGCAGGCCAACCTATATCATTTCTGAGTCCATGCTTCCAGAACAAGTCGTGGTTGAGAATAGTGCAGCGTTCGCTAAACAATGATTGACGACGCTTCTGGCCCCGCTCCTGCAAAGTCTGCTCTGTGGGCAATTGGGATTATTATCTGTGTCGGCCTGTTTGAGGTCGGATTATTGCTTCAGATAACAGATGATTTCTGGTTCGATGACGATGCGACATTGTTTGCCTTCGTCGCCGGTGTAGACAATCCGCTGGACTTTTTCATAGCACCAGACGTGATAGCTGTATCCGGGTTTTCACTGACCCCTGTGCAGATGTTTTCCTACTGGATTGATCTTTATCTGGGGGGCGTCAATCCGGCCTTCGCCTACGTTCACAGTGCTTTGCTATTCATCCTCACCGCGATTATGCTTTTCTCGGTGCTCCGCTTTTTCCTGAGCACCCTGGTCAGTCTCACTATTACAATTGCTTGGATGCTGCTGCCGTCTACAGTGACCATTATCGAGTTTATTGGCGCTCGACACTATATGGAAGGGCTGTTCTTTCTACTCTGTGCCTTCTACCTTGCTTATATAAGTACCGAGACGAAAGAGTTTCTTAAAAAATCGCTAATCGTTGCCGGAGCTCTGGTCTTTCTTTTTTTGGCGATGCTCTCCAAAGAGGTGTATGTCACTTCTGGATTTCTGCTCGTACTTCTATTGTTTGCCTGCAGGAGAAAGTTTGTCGAGGCAGGTCTGACGGTAGTCGTCGGCTTTTGCTATGTTCTTTATCGTCTATGGGCGATCGGCCTCTCAAGCGAATATCCGATGCCCTCTGCTGATTTTTCTTCCTACCTTCGTTTTCTAGCCAAACTCCCCTATATTTTTTCCGCCAGCTATTCAGGGTATATCTTATTGGCAGGTGCTGCCGGATGCGGCCTGTATGCGGTGCTGCGCGGCAAAGTCAGGGTGGGGATTGTTTTTCTCTTTGCTCTTCTTGTCGCTGTCAGCCTGGCAACGATTTTTCCCGGTTCCCTCTATCTTTCAAATGATTGGCAAAACCAGGGCACATGGTATCGGCTGGTGTTTTTTCTGAACCTGCTCTTCCTGGTCGGAGGCGCTTATCTGGTCGGCGCCATGTCAAAACGCACGATTCTTGTTATGTCCGCTGTGCTGCTCGTCTCAATGTTTTACGGCGTCCATGTCTCGAACATTAAGTGGGACGCACTGAAAGACCGCTACAACGTCACCGGCGGTTTTTATGTGGATAACAGCAGCAGAATTGTCTATTCAGAGGTTCCTGCCTATTGGTACCTTGGTGGTTTGAAAGACCTGTACCAGCTGAAACATCCGTTCGTCTTATCCTATTCGCCCGATTCATTTACCTACAGGGATTACCCCTACATTGAGGAAATCTGGCGATATGAAGGCGGGAAAATGGTTCCTGATCGGGATCTATGGGAGCATCTCAAAAAGAAATATCGGTAACCACGGATCAAATAGCGGGCTTGTCAGCGGGGGATTTTTGAGCTGCGGGCCGCAGGAACTATTAAAACCGATATCCATAGCGAACACCAAAAGTGTCGAGGCCTTCGTTGGGATCGGCCAGATAAGCGTTGGAGATATGGTCGTACATCAGCGATAGTCGGTGATGTGGGGTAATGTTGAGACCTGCCTCAAAAGCCAGCCGAAACAGCAGCGGTGAACCGAGCAGGCTGCGGTCATCGACCGCATTGTCATCTATCTCCCCATTATGAACGGCAAGGCCGAGACCAAAGCCGAAAAACCAGCCGCTGCTGCCCCCATATTCCCAAACGCCGCCGCCGTAAAGTTTGGAGGTATCACCTCGATCATTTAATGAGATGCCGATATTGGGCCTGAGCTGTCCGCTCAGGAGCTGAACCGACGGGAAAAAAATCAGCTCAACGTTTACATCGAAGCCGCTTTCTTTTCCGGCCCCGCCCCAGAGCCCGGTATCGTGGTAAAGCAGGCCGCTTTTGATCTCGTCCAGAACAGAGGCTTGGGCAGGCGCAGCGCAGAGTGTCAGCGCCGCGAACAGCGACAGCAGGTAAAAGGGCAGAGGTAACGGGTGATGGTGCCGTCCCTGTTCAGTCGGGATGGCTTTCATTGAGATAGCTCAGTAGCCGGCCGGCGGCGCTGGTCGGTGAAACCGACTGTCGCTCGACGGCACGGGTCAGCTCGGGCAGGTTCGATTTGATGTCCGGGTGCTGATAAAACCATGATTTGAGACCTTCTTCGAGCAGGAAATACATCCAGTCCAGGGCCTGTTTTCTGCGTTTGTCTTCAAATTCACCCGAGGCCTGAAGAGCGGAGCGGTGCTGTATCACGGTCTCCCATATTTCGATCAGACCATGCTTTTTAATCGAACTGCAGGTCAGCACCTGGGGGGTCCAGTTGGCGCTGCCCGGGGTCAGGATATGCAGCGCCGCTTCATATTCGCGCCGGGCCCGCTCGGCCCTGACGATGTTGTCGCCGTCGGCCTTGTTGATGACGATCGTGTCGGCGACCTCGAGGATGCCTTTCTTGATGCCCTGCAGCTCATCACCGGCACCGGCGATCATCAGGACCAGGAAGAAATCGACCATCGAGGCCACCGCCGTCTCTGACTGACCGACCCCGACCGTCTCGATGATGATCACGTCAAAGCCGGCGGCTTCACAGGCCAGCATCGTTTCCCGTGTCTTTCTTGCTACGCCGCCGAGCGTGCCGCCGGACGGCGACGGTCGGATAAAGGCGTTTTCGTTGACCGAAAGCTCGAGCATCCGGGTCTTGTCGCCCAGCACCGAGCCGCCGCTGCGGGCACTGGATGGATCGATGGCCAGCACCGCCACCCGGTGTCCGTGTTCGGTCAGCAGAGTGCCGAAACTTTCGATAAAGGTCGACTTTCCGGCACCCGGCACCCCGGTGATACCGAGGCGTATGGCTTTGCCGGTATGCGGCAGCAGCTGTTCTATGATTTTGCCGGCCATCTCCTGGTGGGCCGACAGCGAACTTTCGATCAGGGTGATGGTTCTGGACAGCATGAGGCGATTAGCGTCCAGCACGCCCTGGATGTAATAGTCTGGATCTTTCTGCATATCTATTGCGGGGTGACCTGCCGACTCTGATACCGGCTTCTGCTGAAAATACGTTAAACGGAAGCGGCTGACATGCATGCCGCATTCCCGTTTAACTGGTGAAACAGGCCAGGCTGTCGATCAGGCGGCAGTCTCAATCAGATCGAGCGTCCGGTTGGCCGAATCGATCACCGAGGTGCCCGGTCCGAACACCGCAGCGACGCCGCGATCATACAGGTAGTCATAATCCCTGGGCGGAATGATGCCGCCGGCGACCACCTTGATATCATCGCCACCCTGTTTTTTCAGCTCCTCCACCAGGCCTGGCACCAGGGTCTTGTGACCGGCGGTCAGGCTCGAGGCGCCGACCACGTGGACATCGTTTTCAATGGCCATCTTGGCGGCCTCTTCCGGGGTCTGGAACAGCGGTCCGATATCGACATCGAAACCGATATCGGCGTAGGCACTGGCGATAACCTTGATCCCCCGGTCGTGGCCGTCCTGGCCCATCTTGGTGACCAGCATTCGCGGCCGCCGGCCGTGGGTTTTCAGAAAATCCTCGGTTCGCTGCCTGAGCTTGTTCAGCGGTTCGGAATCGGCGGAGAACTCAGAGGCGTAGGCGCCGGAGATGCAGCGGGTGTTGGCAACGAAGCGGCCGAACACTTTTTCCATCGCATCCGACACTTCCCCGACCGTGGCCCGGGCGCGAATGGCGGGCAGGGCGGTTTCAAGCAGATTTCCTCCTTCTTTCGCCACCCTGGATATTTCGGCCAGCGCCGCTTCAACCGCACCGTTGTCGCGCTCGGCTTTGATCTGGTTGATCCGGGCCACCTGGTCGTCACGGACCGACGCCGGAACCTCTCTGATTTCGAAGTCGATCTGTTCGTCTTTGAGCTGATATTTGTTGACGCCGACGATGACGTCGAGTCCCTGGTCGATCCGGGCCTGCTTCTTGGCCGCCGACTCTTCGATGCGCATCTTCGGCATGCCCGATTCGATGGCCTTGGCCATGCCGCCCAGTTCCTCGACCTCGTCGATGATCTTCATCGCTTCCTCGACAATCGAGTTGGTCAGCGATTCGACGTAATAGGAACCGCCGAGCGGGTCGATGACGTGGCAGACCTCCGACTCCTCCTGGATGATGATCTGGGTGTTGCGGGCGATCCGGGCAGAGAAATCGGTGGGCAGGCCGATGGCTTCGTCGAACGAGTTGGTGTGCAGCGACTGGGTGCCGCCGAGTACCGAGGTAAGCGCTTCGAGGGTGGTGCGGATGACGTTGTTGTATGGGTCCTGCTCGGTCAGGCTCCAGCCTGAAGTCTGGCAGTGCGTCCTGAGCATCGAGGAGCGCGGATTCTTCGGATTGAACTGCTGCATCAGCTCGTGCCAGAGAAAACGGGCGGCGCGCAGCATGGCGATATCCATGAAGAAGTTCATGCCGATACCGAAGAAAAAGGAGAGCCGAGGGGCGAACTCGTCGATATCCATGCCGGCATTCATCGCGGTCCGCACGTACTCCAACCCGTCGGCCATCGTAAAAGCCACCTGAAGGACCGAGTTTGCTCCGGCCTCCATCATGTGGTAGCCGCTGATGCTGATGGTGTTGTAGCGCGGCATGTTCTTCGAACAGAAACCGATGATGTCCGAGACGATCCGCATCGATGGGGTGGGTGGATAGATGAAGGTGTTTCGGGTCAGATACTCTTTCAAGATATCGTTTTGAATCGTACCGGTGAGCTGATCGTGGCTGACGCCCTGCTCTTCGGCGGCGACGATATAGCTGGCCAGGATCGGGATAACGGCGCCGTTCATGGTCATCGACACCGACATCTGATCAAGCGGGATGGTGTCGAAAAGAATCTTCATGTCCTCGACAGAATCGATCGCAACGCCTGCTTTGCCGACATCTCCGGTGACCCGGGGGTGGTCCGAATCGTAGCCGCGGTGCGTGGCCAGGTCGAAGGCAACGGAAAGGCCTTTCTGGCCCGCCGCCAGGGCCTTGCGGTAAAATTCATTTGACTCCTTGGCGGTGGAGAAACCGGCGTACTGCCTGATGGTCCAGGGCCTGCCCGAATACATGGTGGCCATCGGTCCCCTGACGTAGGGAGCCAGACCGGGCAGGGTGTTGGTGCTCTCCAGTCCCTCGATATCTTCAGCCGTGTAGAGCGGCTTTACTTTGATTCCTTCCGGTGTCTGCCAGTCGAGAGAATCGAGCGGCTTGCCTTTCATCAGTTTGCTGGCCAGTTCCTGCCATTTATCAAAATCCTTGTGTTGTGCCATGGTTGACTCCTTGGGAACAGACGAAAATGAGGTTAGCCGACAGGTTTACGTGCGCTCACACAACTCGACCAGAATGCCGCCGGTTGCTTTGGGGTGAAGAAAGGCGATGCGTGCACCGCCGGCGCCGATGCGCGGGGTCTGGTCAATGAGCTGGATGTTTTTTTCCTTGAGTTCCTCAAGAGCTGCGTCGATATCGGCAACCCGGAAGGCGACATGCTGGAAACCGGTGCCTTTTTTCTCGATGAATTTTGCCACCGGGCCGTCGGGAGCGGTGGATTCAAGCAACTCAACCTCGCTTTCACCGACCGGAAAGAAGGCGGTGGTCACTTTCTGCTCGGCGACCGTTTCGGCCCCTTCGAACTCGAGACCGAGAACCTCGGACCAGAAATTCTTTCCATCATCGATACTGTTTACCGCGATTCCAAGGTGGTCGATCTTGAGTATTTTCATGGCTGCCTCCTGGCACTGTTGGTAATCTTTTTGAATAGACGATGCTGGCTTTAACGGTTGTTCTGACCATTTTTGTAATCGGGGTTGAGCATACCGCGCCAGACCATTTCGAACAGATCGTTGGCCTGGGCGGAGAGGCTCTCTTTCTGGCCCCGCAATATCCACATGAAAAAAGAACGCTGCACAAAACCCATCAGAAAGTCGAGCAGTGTCCCGGCCCTGACATCGGGATTCAAAATGCCTTCCTTCTGCCCCTGCCTGAGAACGTCGATCATCAGTCCCATCATCCGCGGCTGGGCGAAGGTCTTGTCGCCCATCCAGGTGTTCATCGGCAGGGTCATGAAGACGATGCGGCCAAGTCCGACATGGCGCTCGTAGTAGTCGAGCTGGAGCCAGAAGACTTTGCGCAGCTTCTCCTTGAGGTCCTCAATTCCCTGCAGATGATCGACGATACGGTCGGTGAGTTTGCCCATCCAGACATCGACAAAGGCAAACACCAGCCGCTCCTTGCTGCCGTAATGCTTGTAAATGGTGGTGAAACTGACCCCGGCCTGCTCGGCCACATCCCTGATGCTGGCCTTGTGGAAGTCCGAGTTGGAAAATATTTCCAGAACCGCCTTCTCTAGCCGCTGATGGACATCTGGTCGAAATGAATCTGCCATGGTCAGTCTTTTTTTGTTTTATCGTTACCCGATAACGCAGAGCACCGCGCCCTTGGTGATAGAATCGCCGCTGTCGAAATCGATGGCCTTGATGGTGCCGTCACACGGCGCGGGCAGCGCATTTTCCATTTTCATGGCCTCGAGAACGACAACCGTGTCGCCCTTGCTGACGCTGTCGCCCACTTTTTTCTCATATTTGACGATCATGCCGGGCATTGGCGCCACCAGCATGGTTCCGGAAGTCGATTCCGAGGGTGTCGCTGCTGGTGCGGGGGCGGCGGCTGGGGATGCCGGAGCCGCGGCAGGAGCAGCAGGCGCCGGGTTGGCTGTTTGAACCGGTAGAGCACCGGCCTGCGGCATGATAACCGGCGGACCGCCAACCGGATCGACTGCGACGCTGAAGAACTCGCTGTCGACGAAGACGTTGAAGGTTCGCGCCGATTCGCTTTTGGCCGGGGCATCCTTTTTCTTCTCGACCAGTTCACCGGCTTTGGCTTTCTTGAGGATTTCGTCTTTTTTCTTGACCTCATCAAGCGTTATCGGCTTGACGCTGTCAGGTACCGGGGTGATTCCGTACTTCCATTCGAGAAACTTCTTACCGGTGACCGGGAACTGGGCGTAGAGGATCAAATCGTCCATGTCCTTGGCAAGATCGCCGACCACTTCCTTGGCTTTTGCCAACTCCGGTTCGAGTACTTCCGCCGGCCGGCAGGTGATCGGTTCCTCACCGCGCGGGTAACCTTTCAGCGCTTTTTTCTGGACTTCGGGGTTGATCGGGGTGGCGGTCTTGCCGTAGAGGCCGTAGCAGAGGTCTTTGACCTGCCCGGTGATCATCTTGTAGCGTTCATCGGGCGTGTCGTGCAGGACATTGTTGACCGTCTGGACGCCGACGATCTGCGAGGTCGGAGTGACCAGCGGAATCTGGCCGAGGTCTTTGCGGACCCGGGGCAGTTCCTTGTATACCTCGTCGATTTTGTCCAGCGCATCCATCTCGCGCAGCTGATTGACCAGGTTGGAGAGCATGCCGCCGGGGGTCTGATGCAGCAGGACGTTGATATCGATGATCGAGACCTTGGAGTCGTCCAGCAGATGCTTGTATTTGGGGAGGATCTCTTTTTCAAATATCTCGTTTATTTCTGCTAGCTTACGTATGTCAAAGCCGGTGTCTCGGTTGGTTCCCAGCAGGGTCATGACCAGTGGTTCCACCGCCGCATGGGAGGTTCGATAGGCGTAGGGCGTCATCACCGTATCGATGATATCGACACCCGCTTCGATGGCTTTGAGGTGGGTCATCGGCGACATGCCTGAAGTGAAGTGGCTGTGCAGGTGCAGCGGGATGGAAACAGCCTCTTTCATCGCCTTGATCAGGTTATAGGCATCGTACGGAGCCAACAGACCGGCCATATCCTTGATACAGATAGAATCGGCGCCCATGCCCTCGAGATCTTTGGCCTTAGCCATGTAATACTCGAGATTGTATACCTCGCCGCCGAGCCGTGGTTCGGTCATCGTGTAGCAGATGCAGCCCTGAAAGTGCTTACCACATTTTTTTATCTGGGAGACCACCGTTTCAAAATTTCGATAGTCGTTGAGGGCGTCGAAGGTGCGGAAGATATCCATGCCGTTTTCCGCCGCCCGCTCAACAAAAGCAAGGGCCAGATCATCGGCGTAGTTGCGGTAGCCGACCAGGTTCTGGGCCCGGAGCAGCATCGAAAACGGGGTTTTTTTGATATAGCGCTTCAGGGTCCTGAGGCGTTCCCATGGATCCTCGTTAAGGAATCGATGCATCGTGTCAAAAGTCGCCCCGCCCCAGGTTTCCAGGGCCCAGAAGCCGACTTCATCCATCAGTTCAGCCACCGGAATCATATCTTCGGTTCTACCCCGGGTGGCGAACAGGGACTGGTGGCCGTCGCGGAGGGACAGATCCATGATCTTGACTGGATTTTCCGCTGCGGGCCGATCACTGCCATAATTCATTTCGGTCATGTGCACTTGGTCGCTCATCGTTTCTATCTCCTTATGCCTGATCTTTGGCGTTTATAACTTAGCGAAATGTGGTAAAGGTCCGCAGCTGAATGAGCCTGCGCATGGTCATCATGTCCTGACGTCCGCTCAGACTCCAGCCGCTCTGTGTCTGCTGTGGGGCCGAGTCATTTGCCAGTTGGGCCGACGTCTGAGCCGCTGCCTGCTCTTCCATCTGTATGTAGGCATTTACCGCTGCCAGCGCCGCCGCCATTTTCTTTCTGTCTTCTGCCATGGTCTCTTTTTAACCTTGAGGTTTCAGGTTGGCTGCCGTTTCTGCTCGGTCGATCATTCGTAAATTTCGTAGTCGGTCTCACTGCCCAGCAGCTCGTCTATTTCGGCCTGGATGGCGATACGCTTTGCATTCTTGACCCAGGCGTTCCAGTCATCGATGGAACGCCAGGTGCTGACCACCATGCACTCATCTGGTTTGTCGAGTCGTTTCAGGGTCTGCCCTGAGATGTAACCGGGCTGCATCAGGGTGACGCTTCTCAAGCGTTTGAGCAGAACGGTGAGTTCCGGGACCTTGTCTGCGGAAGCGGTACGCTTGATAAAAATTTTAACGCTCATGATTTTCCCCTTCTCATTTATAGTGGAATATTTCCATGTTTTTTCATGGGGTTGGTATCACGCTTATTTTCGGTGATCTTCAATGCGTTGATGATCCGTATCCGGGTGCGGGCAGGTTCGATGATATCATCGATATAGCCGCGCTGGGCGGCGACGTAGGGGTTGGCAACCTTATCGGCATATTCCTGTTCGCGTTCCTGCAGGAAGGCGACCGGATCTTCCTCTTTCTTGGCCTGCCGGCCGTACAACACCTCGACGGCTCCCTTGGCGCCCATCACCGCGATTTCCGCGGTCGGCCAGGCGTAGTTGATGTCGCCGCGCAAATGTTTTGAAGACATGACGCAGTAGGCGCCGCCGTAAGCCTTGCGGGTAATGACCGTAACTTTCGGAATCGTGGCTTCGGCATAGGCATAGAGAATCTTGGCGCCGTTTCTGATCACGCCGCCATACTCCTGGGCGGTTCCGGGCAGGAAGCCGGGAACATCGACGAAGGTGACGACCGGAATATTGAAGCAGTCGCAGAATCTGACGAACCGCGCCCCTTTTACCGACGAGTCGATATCGAGAACGCCCGAGTAGTGGGCCGGCTGATTGGCGACGATACCGACGCTGCGGCCGTTGTAGCGGGCGAAACCGACGATGATATTGGGGGCGAAGTCCTCTTTGATCTCGAAGAAGTCAGCGTTGTCGACCGTGTGGAGAATGATCTCCTTCATGTCGTAGGCTTCGTTTGGATTGGTCGGGATAATCGTGTTGAGCGCATCGGTGGTTCGCGACGCCGGGTCCGAGCATTTGATGGCCGGCGGATCCTCCATGTTGTTCTGGGGCAGAAAAGAGACCAGTTTGCGGACGAAGCTGATCGCATCGGCCCCGGTTTCTGCAGCATAATCGGATACGCCGCTGCGCGACGAGTGCATATCGGCACCACCCAGTTCCTCGACGGTAACATCCTCGTGGGTGACAGATTTGACGACTTTGGGGCCGGTCAGGAACATATAGGAGTTGTTCTTGACCATGGCGACAAAATCAGTCAGGGCCGGGGAGTAGACCGCACCGCCGGCGCAGGGGCCGAAAATGGCGGATATCTGGGGAATCACGCCCGATGACATTACGTTTCTCAAAAAGATGTCGGTATAGCCGGCAAGACTTTCGATGCCTTCCTGGATCCTGGCACCGCCCGAATCGTTCAGGCCGATGACCGGGGCACCGTTCTTCAGGGCCAGATCCATGATCTTGCAGATCTTCTCGGCGAAGGTCTCGGACAGGGAGCCGCCGAGGACGGTGAAATCCTGGGCGAACACATAGACGATGCGGCCGTCGATGGTGCCGTGCCCGGTGACGACGCCGTCGCCCGGATATTTCTGGTTTTCCATACCAAAGTCGCTGCATCGGTGGGTCTTGAACATGTCGAATTCTTCAAATGATCCTTTGTCCAGAAGAAGATCTATGCGTTCCCTGGCGGTCATTCTGCCGAGCGAATGGAGCTTGTCGATCCGCTTTTGGCCGCCGCCGAGCTTGGCTTCTGCTCTGAGTTTTTTCAGGTACTCGAGTCGTTCAATAGTATCCATGGGCTCTCCTTGGTAAGAAAATGCTGGGGTAAGGGACAGGCGTGGAACCGGTGGCTGTTGCTGATTTTATCATCTTTACTGTCTCTAAATATTTGTATTGACATGGTAAAAAATAAACTGAAATCAAGCAGCAATTAAACAAAAGAACATCGTTACACTGCCATTTTTAGGCAATCGGCCGAATATTGTCAAGGGAAAAAGTCAGGACAGCCAGGGAGTGAGTTATTAAAACTATTAATTCCAAAAAGATAACAGGAAATATTCCTGGATTAGCCAATTGCATTCGAGGACTGAAAAGAAGAATTGCAACATCGATACGAATAGTCTAGGAAAGGTGGTTTTAAATGTAAAATATAACGATGTTGTGACAAGGCAATGATAAAAAATTAATCAATAAAAACAATGCTATATATCGTTATCGGCGTGAATTTAAGAGAAAATTCACGCCGGATCGCAGTCAGAAAGCGGAGATTTTGAAACGAGTGTTACTCATACACCTCTTTGCAGAGTCTGCCCAGGCTGCCGAGATCGCGGCAGATATAGATGCCGGCGGCCTCCATGGCCTCGATTTTGGCTGCCGCTGTTCCGGAACCGCCGCTGACGATGGCGCCGGCGTGTCCCATTCTTCTGCCCGGGGGTGCGGTCAGGCCGGCGATGAAGCCAACTACCGGTTTGCCCATATGTTCTTTGATCCAGGCTGCGGCTTCTTCTTCCGCGCTGCCGCCGATTTCACCGACCATTACCACGGCTTTGGTCTGGTCATCGGCAGCGAAGGCCTCGAGGCAGTCGATAAAACCGGTACCGTTGACCGGGTCGCCGCCGATTCCAACGCAGGTGGTCTGACCGAAGCCTTCCTGGCTGAGCTGATGGACGACCTCGTAAGTCAGGGTACCGGAGCGGGAGACCACACCGAACGGTCCGCCTTCGCGGTGGATCGAGGCCGGCATGATGCCGATTTTGCAGCCACCCGGAGTGATGATTCCGGGACAGTTGGGTCCGATCAGCCGGCTTGTGGATGAGGCCAGGTAATTCTTGACCCGGAGCATATCCATCACCGGAATACCCTCGGTGATGCAGACGATCAGCTCTATGCCGGCATCGGCAGCCTCGAGAATTGCTTCGCCGGCAAACGGCGGTGGAACGAAAATCATCGTGGTATTGGCCCCGGTTTCCCGACGTGCCTCTGCCACCGAGTTGAACACCGGGACATCATCCATTTTCTGGCCGCCCTTTCCCGGGGTGACGCCGCCGACAACATTTGTTCCGTATGCAATGCACTGGCGGGTATGAAACTGGCCTTCCTGTCCGGTAATGCCTTGTACAATCAGTCGAGTGGTGCTGTCTACAAAAATTGCCATGGTCTTTCTGCCTTGTGATAGTTACCTGGTTGCACCTGATTGAACGGGTCCGGGCGGCTGGATGCCGCTCTCCCCGAGCTGGTCAATCAGACGTTCAATCATTTGCTGCTGTTCATCTGCCGCTGCACCGGCCCGGTTCTCAAGCCACTGCCGGACAGCCGCGTCGGCCCGGGTGAGCATTCCGTCAAAGCCGGCACTGAAGAAGATCTGTTCGTAAAAATCATCATCTCCGGCGCTGTCATCGGTACGGTAGGGTTCGGTGTCGGCCCGGCTGTAAATCACCTTCATGCCAAGTGTCTTGATATCTTCCAGTAATCGGGGCCGTATGACCGTGCCGGAGCCGTCGACAATGGCCGGCCCATAGAGGCCGACGGCCGAGGCGTAGGTTGAGACCAGTTTGATCCCGACCCTGGTGAACAAAAGATCGTAGCTGTAGGGCTGCCGGCTGCCGAATTCGAGCCGGCGCGCTTCTGAGCCGTCGCTGCCGCCGATCATCTGCATGAATTCAATCCCCGTCTGTCCTGCTGAAGTCCTTGCTTCGGCAAGTTTCTGGAGTTCTTCGGGGTCAAGGGAGGCGACATAAAAGCGGGCGCTGCCCGAGTCGGCCCGGTGTGAATCAAGAAGCTCTAAAACCGAACTTCCCAGGTTTTTCCCTTCATCGTTGTGCATCCACCCCTGTCTGAGGGTGCAGATCACGATCGGCTTCTGTTCGCTGCTGCGATAGCGCAGGTCGAGATAGCCAAGAAAATCGCTGAGAGCGGCGACCGGAACATGCATGTCAGAGGCAGAGGAAACAGCACTGGCCGCCGGTTGCCGAGTCTTCTGAAGAAGAGACAGCCGTCTGAGTTCATCGAGGTTGAAGTCGAATGCATAATAGCTCCCGTCAGGGCGGGAACGCTCAGGATAGCGTTCAGCAACATCGGTGATCCGGTCGATTCTGGTATCGGAGAGGAGCATTACCTGGTTGTCGCTGCTCAGAACCAGGTCTACCCGAACGCTTGCAGCTCCTCGCTCCAGGGCCAGGGCCAGACCGCTCAGACTGCCGGCCGGCAGGTATGAGACGCCGCCGTCGTTGATTATCCACCTGTCATCGGCAGCGGCCGTTGTTTGCTGTGTTTCAGCCAGGATTGGTGTCGCTGGAGCAATAAAAAAACTAAACACAATAAGCCCGGCGATGAATCGATAGGCGAGCATCGTCGTGGTTAGCCCCTGGCCCCGGCCGTGGCAATGGCCGCGACTTTTTCGGCGGCGTCCGCCAGGGTCACGGCGTTAATCAGATCGAGCCCGGATTCAGCAAGTATTCTGCGGCCCTCATCGACATTGGTGCCTTCCATGCGAACCACGACCGGTACATTGAGGCCGATCGACTGGGCCGCCTGGACGACGCCCTGGGCCAGCACGTCGCAGCGCAGAATGCCCCCGAAAATATTGATCAGGATGCCGCGCACATTGGGGTCGCTGAGAATGATCCGAAAACCGTTTTCAACCTTTTCGGCGTTGGCGCCGCCGCCGACATCGAGGAAGTTCGCCGGCTCGGCCCCGGCCTGCTTGATGATGTCCATGGTCGCCATGGCCAGGCCGGCGCCGTTGACCATATTGCCGATGGTGCCTTCGAGCTTGATATAGTTCAGGTCGTATCGGGCAGCCTCGAGTTCATGGGGATCCTCTTCGTCGGGGTCGCGCATGTCGGCGATGGCGGGGTGACGGAAGAGGGCGTTGGAGTCGATGTCGATCTTCGCATCGAGGGCGACCAGGTCGTCCTCCCCGGTGATGATCAGCGGGTTGATCTCCAGCAGCGAACAGTCGAGGCTGGTGAACAGCCGGTAGAGGTTTCGCAGCATGGCTCCGCATTTTTTGGCCAGCGGTGGCTCGAGTTCGAGGCCCGTGCATACCGCACGCGCGTGGTAGCCCTGGATTCCGAGCAGTGGATTGATACCGACCTTGATGATCCGCTCAGGGGTAGCGGCGGCTACCTCTTCGATATCCATACCGCCGTCCTGGCTGGCCATGATGGTGACGGTCGTATCGTCGCGGTTGACGATAAATGAGCAGTAGAGTTCTTTTTTAATCGATACGCCCTGCTCGACCAGGACTTTGCGTACCAGCCGTCCTTCACTCCCCGTCTGCAGGGTGACGAGCTTCATGCCGATAATCGCTTCCCCTGCCTCTCTGGCCTCCTCGGTTGTTTTTGCCAGTCGGACGCCGCCGCCCTTGCCGCGGCCTCCGGCGTGAACCTGAGCTTTGACCGCCATCGGCAGTCCCAGCGTGTCGACGGCGTCGACAACCGCTTCCACTGTCTCGCACAAGATGCCGTTGGGCACCGCAATATCGAAATTCTTGAAAAGTTCTTTGGCCTGATATTCGTGAATCTTCATGGTCGTTGCAAACTCCTTCCTGGTGCAGGTGGCTGGATCAGCCGGATCATTAAACGATGTGATCACTCGGATGAGCCGGGAGGCGCCGGGCGGAAAACCGCCGGAGTGCCTCCCGGCAAAAGAAGAGGGTTACTCCTTGGGCGGGTAACCCATATCGTTCAGCGCACCGGTTATCTCATCGAGAATCGTCGGATCATCGATGGTGGAGGGCATGCGATACTCCTTGCCTGAGGCGATAGAGCGCATGGTTCCGCGTAAAATCTTCCCTGAACGGGTTTTCGGCAGCCTGGCCACAACGCTGGATTCGCGGAAACAGGCGATGGCGCCGATTTTTTCTCTGACCATCTTGACCAGTTCGGTCTGGATCTCTTCGATATCGCGGTCGACGCCTGCCTTTAAAACGAAAAGACCGACCGGTAACTGACCCTTGAGCTGGTCTTCGGTACCGATGACTGCGCATTCGGCAATATCGGGGTGGGTGGCGAGGACTTCTTCCATCGCCCCGGTAGAGAGGCGATGTCCGGCGATATTGATGACATCATCCATCCGGCCCATGACATAAACGTAGCCATCCTCGTCGATGTAGCCGCCGTCACTGGTCTCGTAATACCCCGGGAACGTCGACATGTACGATTCGACAAAGCGTTTGTCGTTTTTCCACAGGGTGGGCAGGGTGCCCGGAGGCAGCGGCAGTTTGACAACGATATTGCCTTCGACGTTGGGGCCGACCTCCTTGCCCTCGTCGTCCAGGACCATGACGTTGTAGCCGGGGACCGATTTCGTCGGCGAGCCCGGTTTGACCGGCAGCTCTTCGATGCCGCGACAGTTGGCGACTATCGCCCAGCCGGTTTCGGTCTGCCACCAGTGATCGATGACCGGCACCTTGAGCAGGTTCGAAGCCCAGTAATAGGTATCCGGATCGAGCCGTTCACCGGCCAGATAGAGGCACTCGAAGCAGGAAATGTCATATTTGGAGATAAAGGTTCCGTCCGGGTCCTCTTTCTTGATTGCCCGAAAAGCGGTCGGTGCCGTGAACAGCGACTTGACCTGGTGCTCGGAAATGAGCCGCCAGAAAGCGCCGGCGTCCGGAGTGCCGATCGGCTTGCCCTCGTAGAACACCGTGGTCGCCCCTTTGAGCAGCGGGCCGTAAACGATGTAGGAGTGGCCGACGACCCAGCCGACGTCTGAGGCCGACCACCAGACATCACCGGCATCGATGTCGTAGATTGCCTTCATACTCCAGTGCAGGGCCACGGCATGGCCGCCGTTGTCGCGGATAACCCCTTTGGGCATGCCGGTGGTTCCGGAGGTGTAAAGGATGTAGAGCGGATCGGTTGCGGCCACCGGAACACATTCGGCCGGCGCTGCCCCTGAGACAAATTCATTCCAGTCGATGTCTCGGCCTTCCTGCATCTCTGCCGTGGCAATAGGGCGTTGAAAGAGGACACACTTTTCGATCTTGTGGTCGGCGAGATTGATGGCTTCGTCGACGATCGGTTTGTAGGCCAGGGTCTTTTTGCCTTCCAGCGCACCTGAGGCGGTGATGATGACTTTGGGTTCGGCGTGGTTGATTCTGATAGCCAGCTCGTTGGCGGCAAAGCCGCCGAAAACGACAGAATGAATAGCGCCGATCCGGGCACAGGCCAGCATTGCGTAGGCGGCTTCGAGAATCATCGGCATGTAGATGATGACCGTATCGCCTTTATTGACGCCGATCGACTGAAGCGCCCCGGCGAAGGTGGCCACCTTCTCCTGAAGCTCTTTGTAGGTTACCTTGGTGATCGTTTCGGTAACCGGGCTGTCATGAATAATGGCGACCTGATCTCCCCGGCCGCCCTCGACATGGCGATCAACGGCGTTATAGCAAGTGTTCATGGTGGCGCCGGAGAACCAGCGGTAGAACGGAGGGTTGGAGTCGTCGAGGACCTTGTCCCATTTTTTGTACCAGTCGATTCCCTCTGCGGCTTCTGCCCAGAATCCTTCCGGATTTTCAACACTTTCTGCAAAGACGTCGTTGTAGTTTGCCATGTTTCCACCTCATTTTAAGGTTCGTTGGTTGCGGTGTTCTTCTACGCTTGTTACATCTGTTGGAGACCTCCGGGATAGTGAAAATAAAGATGTGATCTGGTCACATATACTAAATATTTACAATGACTTCAAGTGCTGAAGTAAAATTAAATTACCACAGTGTATATGGAGAAAAACTGTGTAATACAAGTAGCATATGAGAAGAAAAGAACAATGTTCTGATCTGTTTACGTGCTAGAGTCGGGGATCTGTTCCAGTTGCAAATAAACCTGCCGATCCGCTCTACAGCCGCCCCAGAGAAACTCAGTTTTTGTAATCAGTTTTCAGTTCGAGCGGCGGTTGGAGGAGTTCGTCGAAAGCAGAGATCGAGGTGAACTCAGAGCTGTAACGTGTCGATATTCTGCTGCTCGGACGGGCGATATGGAGCAGATATCTGATGCCGTAGCTGCGGGCGGCATGCAGCACTGCCACCGTATCATCGGCAAAAAGGGTTTGGCTGCGGTCGAAACCGAGCCTTTTTTCGAGTTTTCCCCAGAATCCGACATCTTCTTTGGCCAGGCCGATCTCCTCTGCGCAGATCAGTTGATTGAAGTAGCCGTTCAGCTTGACCGTGTCCATTTTGATCTCAAGCGAGGCGCGGTTGGCCGCCGTTATCAGGTAGACATCTTTGTTCTGCTGTTCGAGAAAACCAAGAAAATCGGTTACGTGGGGATGGACGGCGATGAGGTGTCTGAGTTCATATTTATGCCTGAGAATATCGACACCGAGCTGTTTGGTCCAGTAATCAAGATCGGTCCATTGCAGGGTTTTCTCGACTGAGCGATAGCGGCGATAGAGTTCTGCTCTTGCCGTATCGATATCGATACGCTCTGATCGAGCGTAGACCTGCGGCAGATGGTGCTCCCAGAAGTAGTCGTCGTAATACTTGTCGAGCAGGGTGCCGTCCATGTCGAGCAGCACGGTCTTTATTTCTGCCCAGTAAAGCGGGTTTCTATCGGGGGCGGCCTGCTCCGGCGCTTCAGTTCTCATAGGCTCTGCTCAGCTCATTCAAGTCGTCGATTATGCGTTCCAGGTGATTGAAGATCTGCTGGTCCGAGTCACCGGGAGCGGCAGCGATCAAGCGACCATCAGGGGTCAGACGGACACCGTTTTTACTGGCTGATATTTTCTGCAGCAGGGGTTCGGTTTCCACCGGCGTATCATGCATGAATGAAAATACCAGATTCGAGGCTCCGTGTTCTACTTTGCTGATGCGCAGCTCGATCAGTTTCTTCTTTATCGCCACCACGTCAAAAAGGTTGTTCACCTCGGCCGGCAGCGGCCCGTAGCGATCCTGCAGCTCATCGCGCAAATCATTGTCAGGGGGCGCATCGCCTCTGCTCTGCTGGGCGATGCGCCGATACATGATGTAGCGCTGCTCGATATCATTGATATAGCTCTGTGGGATATACGCCGAGATGGATAGATTGATCTCGGGGTCGAAATCTTCACTGAGCCGGCCGGAGGATTGGTCATCGCGGCGGGCCTTGAGATCGGCAACGGTTTTCTGCAGAAGGTCGAGGTAGAGATCATAACCGATGGCGGCGATATGGCCGCTCTGGGAGACGCCGAGCAGATTGCCGCCGCCCCTGATCTGCAGGTCGGACATGGCCAGTTTGAAGCCGCCGCCCAGTTCGCTATATTCCATCAGGGCCTTGAGGCGCTCGCGTGACTCCTTGGAGAGATGGTCAAGCGAGGGAACCAGCAGGTAGGCAAAAGACTGGACCGCCGAGCGACCGACTCGGCCGCGAAGCTGATAAATTTCAGCCAGACCGAGGCGGTCGGCCCGATTGATGATGATCGTGTTGGCACTGGGGATATCGAGACCCGATTCAATGATCGTGGTGCTGATCAGCACATCGATCTGGTTGTTGACAAAGGCCACCATGATATCTTCGAGTTCCTTGCCGGCCATCTGCCCGTGGGCTACCGCGACGCGGGCCTGGGGGGCGAGCTGCTGAACGGTCCGGGCCATCCGGTGGATCGACTTGACCCGGTTATGGACAACGAATACCTGACCGCCCCTGAGCAGCTCACGGTTTACCGCTTCCTTGATAACAAGGTCGTCATAGCGGGCCACGAAGGTCTTGACCGGGCGCCGGTGTTCCGGCGGACTGGAGATGACCGAGAGATCGCGAATGCCGAGCAGGGAAAGCTGCAGGGTCCGGGGGATCGGGGTGGCAGTCAGGGTTAGAACATCGACTTCGGCCTTGATCCGCTTGATCTTTTCCTTGTGAGCGACACCGAAACGGTGCTCTTCATCGATGACCAGAAGCCCGAGGTCGTGGTAGGCAACGTCTTTTGAAAGCAGCCGATGGGTGCCGATGACGATATCGATCGAGGCGTCGGCCAGGCCGGCCAGGATATCTTTCTGTTGTTTTGCTGTTCTGAAGCGGTTTAAACAGGCAATCCGGACCGGTAAATCCTTGAACCGTTCACGAAACGTTTTGACATGCTGTTCGGCCAGCACGGTTGTCGGCACCAGAACAGCCACCTGGCACGAATCCTCGACCACCTTGAAAGCCGCCCGGATGGCCACTTCGGTCTTGCCGTAGCCGACATCGCCGCAGATGAGCCGGTCCATCGGCTGAGCGCTGGTCAGGTCGCTTATCGTGTCGTTGATGGCCTGGTGCTGTCCGCTGGTTTCGTCAAAGGCAAAGGACTCTTCAAGTTCCTGGAAGAGTTCCCCGGGAGGGGAAAAAGCCCTGCCGCTGCGGATTTCGCGATTGGCATAGATATCGAGCAGCTCCTGGGCGACTTTCCAGACTTCGTCGGAAACTTTCTGTTTGGTCGATTTCCAGGCCTGGCCCCCCAGCTTGTCAATTTTCGGCTGCTTGTCGGAAAGCCCTTCGTAGCGGCTCACCAGGTTTAAACGATCGACCGGGACATAGAGTTTGTCACCGTCTTTATACTCGATCAGCAGATAGTCGTTGGTAACCTGCTGCAGTGTGATGGTTTCCAGACCCTGATAGATGCCCAGACCGTGTTCACGGTGGACAACCACATCGCCCTGCTGGAGCTGGGCGAAGGAGACCGGCTCCCCGACCGGCGCGGCGCTGCGTTTTTTGTAGCCGATTCTTCTCTCGCCGAAGAGCTCACTCTCGGAAATCAGGTGCACCCGCTTGTCTTTGAGGCTGAAACCCTTTTGAAGCGGGTGCTGGCTCAGAAAGACAGTACGCTTGCGGTGATCCCGGGCCAATTGGTCAAGATCGACCGGTGCCTCGATCGGCTCCAGGCTGAAGTCGAAACGGCTGAGCAGCTCGGCCAGGTTGCGGCTGCGTTGGGAGGATCGGCAGCAGATAAGGACCGCGTCCCCCTCTTCGAGCCATTCGTCAATGCGGCCGGCCAGGACCTTGAGCAGGCCGTGTTGTTTGCGGCTGTAGGCGATCTCCTGTTTGAGCAGCTGGTGGCCTGAGCTGATGATGGTGACAGCCGCATCATTTTCCAGATGGATGTCGCTCAGACCAATGTGTTCGAACTTGTCCAGGCAGCTGCTCAGCTCATTGCCGAGCAGGAAGATTTCTTCAGGCGGCAGACAGGGTGATCCGCTCGACACACCACTTTGATAGTTGGCCTCGATGCGCTCCTGGATCAGGGTTGCCTGGTTTTTTAGCGCCTCTGGTTCGATGAAAAAGAGGGACGTGTTGGAGGGCAGGAAATCGAGAATTGTCTCGACATGATCGCCGTTGAAAAACGGTAGAAAAAATTCGATGCCGGCGAAGCGCTGGCCGTTGCCGATCCGCTCCGCCAGTTCGCTCGATTTTTCCGCAGACCAGTTGCGCTGATCAGCCATTTCCAACCACCGCCGCGACAGCCGGCGCGTTACCGAACCGGTGGGGTCGGTCTGCAATAAAACGTCACTGACCGGTAGGAGCAGCGCCTCTTCGCAGTGCTCAGTTGAGCGCTGGCTGAGTGGATCAAATAACCGGATCGATTCGATAAAGTCGCCGAAAAAATCGAGCCGGACCGGACTGTCGATCAGGCGCTTATCTGGGAGCAGAAACGGCGGCGGGTAGACATCGACGATGCCGCCCCTGATGGAGTAATCGCCATAACCCTTCACCAGTGATACGGCTTCATAGCCCATGGCGCCAAGCGCAGCCTGGAGTTCGTTCAGATCGCACTCTTCGCCCTCCATGACCAGTTGGGCATGATCCTGCAGGAGCCTTCTGCCCATAACCCGGCGGACAAGAGCCTCGATCGAGATGATGAGAATAAACGGTTCCCTGGTATCAAGCAGGTGGAAAAGGGTGCCCAGCCGTGAAGCTGTGGTGCGCTGGTCAGGCGATAGCGGGGTGTAAGGCGGGATCTCGTAGCCGGGAAAGGTGATGGTCGGTCGACCGGTGAACAGGGCGACATCCTGCTCGAAGCCGTCGATCATCTCCTCGTCGGCGAGGATGCAGCAGGTGGGCGCATCGGGATTATGGGCGGCTGCAAACCAGGAAATTGCCGAACCGCGCAGACCACTTACGAGGCGGGCGTTGTCAGACAGTAACGAAGGAACTGGATTCATAAAAAAAAGCGCCGGCTGCATGGCTGCAGCCGGCACCGGGTATTGGATGATTTACGATATCAGGTTCAAAACTGACCGCCGATGGTGAAGTCCCAGACACTGGTGGGTTCGTCATCAAGCGGGTCCGGGTTATAACCCCAGACCAGCCGAAGCGGCCCGATCGGTGAGAGCCAGCGTATCTCGACTCCGGTACCGACTGCGGTGCCCTGGCTGTCCCAGTCGACATCGGTGGCGATCGACTCACCGGCATCGACAAAGAAGACGCCGTAGAATCCCTGTTCTTTAAGGAGAGGGACGACGATTTCCGAGTTGATATACCACATCTGATCGCCGCCGACCCGGTCGCCGGTTTCCGGGTCGATTGGACTGACTTTGCCGTACTCGTGCCCTCTGATCGTGTTGATGCCGCCCAGATAGAAGCGTTCGTAGACCGGCAGTTTGCCGTCTTCGTTTTCCCAGGCCTGGCCGGCGGCACCGAGAACGTGAAAGACCGTGCCGTAGATTATCGGAAAGTACCAGCTCGTTTTACCTTCAGCTTTGGTGAACGCCGAGTCACCTCCCAATATACCGCCGGCGTAAGCTACCGACAGCGAGTTCCGCGAGCCTTCGGTAGCACCGTAGAGCCGGTCTCTGGTATCGCGGACGAAACTCAGCTTGACCGCCGAGGTTACCGGGATATTCTGCGATTCGCGGATGATAAATGAGGCGTCATCATCGACATCACTCAGATCGGTATCGGTATAACTGTAACTTTCATACATCCGCCATTCTTCCCAGAGCGGGTGGCCGAAGCGCAGGGCACCGCCTTTGGATTGCTTGGTATAGTCGTCATACTCGCGTTCCCAGTTGAACAGATCGGTGCCCACCGATACCTGGGAGTCGTTGATGCGTGGGTTGGTCCAGCTCAGGTTGTATCTGCTGCTCCTGCCGCCGATATTGGCGCTCAGGGCCAGCCGGTGTCCCATACCGAGAAAGTTGTTCTCAGAGATTTCACCCAGCAGGATCAGATTGTCGACCGAGGAGTAGCCGGCGCCGATACTGAACTGTCCGGTACTTTTTTCCTTTACGTCGATGAGAACATTCATCTTGGAAGGGTCAAGCGCTGGTTCCGGACTGATATTCACCTCCTCGAAAAAGTCGAGGCGCTGCAGTTTTCGGGTACTTTCTCTTATGCCCTTGGTGTTGAAAACTCCGCCTTCGGCGATCTGCAGCTCGCGCCTGATGACGTTGTCTCGCGTTCTGGAGTTGCCGCGAATGGAGATACGGTTGATATAAACCAGATCACCGCGATCGATATCAATGCTGATATCGACTCGTGATCCTGATTCGGATTTATCCAGCTGAGGCCGGGCTTCAGCGAATGCGTAACCCTGTTCGGCATAATAATCGGTGATTCTGATGATATCGTCACGCAACGTCTTGCGGCTCAAATATTCGGCGTTTCTGATTTCGAGCATATCGAGAAAGACGTCCCTGTCGCTGATCAGATCGCCCGTGATGTCGACCGTTCCGACTTTGAAGCGGGGGCCTTCCTCAATGATGAATTTGATGTAGAGCCACTCCTCTTCCTGAGTGATTTCAGGCTCGCCAACCCGGGCTTCCAGAAAGCCGTTGTTATGGTAAAAGGCGACGATCCTGGCAGCATCCTGGTTGAGCTTGTCACGGTTGAGCAGGCCTGATTCGGTCAGCCAGGACAAGAGCCCTTTGGTTGATGTTTCGATCACATCTTCAAGATCGCCGTCATCGAAGCTGGTGTTGCCCTCGAAGCTGATTTCTCTGATATAGATTTTTTCACCTTCTTCGATCACAAAGCGCACCGCGGCGGTTTCGTCGGTAGGATAGGTAATCTCCGGTGTAACCTGGGTGTTGTAGTACCCTTTTGATTTATACAGGGCCTGGATGGCGGCGGCCGACTCATTGACCCGGGCCGGGTTGAGGATCGCGTTTTCCTTGATGCTGACCGCACCGGTGACATCTTCATCGTCGAGTTCGTCGATACCGGTATAGGTCAACGACGTAATCGCCGGTTTTTCAACAACTCTGAAGGTAACGATTTTACCCCTTTCTCCATCTTTGACGTCGATCTGCACGTCGTCGAAATAGCCCATCTGGTAAATGGCCTTCAGGTCGTCGCGAAGTGTCGATGGATTGTAGGTGTCACCGGTTTTAGTCTCGATCTTTCTTAGTATCGCGCCTGAATCGATCAGCCGGTTGCCCTCGGGAGCGATGGCACCGATCAGCTGATCGCGTTCGGCATAGCCGACAACGTCGGAGATGACCTGGTCGATGATCAGTTCGAGTTCCGCCATTGAGCCGGCTTCTTTATAAAAATAGCGGGGGTTGTCCGGGTTGAGCAGATCGTAGACTTTGAGATCGACACTGATCTGGCTGCCGATCATCGTCAGTGAGCCCGCGGCCACGTTGTCGAAACCGGTGGCCTCGGCGACGGCGGCCAGAGCGGCGGCGTCCGGGGGCCACTGATCATAATTGACCAACTCCTCGGCGCGGGCGCGGTCGATCATCTGAAAATCGTTGAGCTGCAGAACACTGGTTAGAGCTTCGTCAACCCGCTGGGTTAATGTTGAATCGACTTCCTGGGCTATGATCTGAAAGGGCAGGTAGGCAGTGTTCTGTTCTACCGCCTGCGCCGCAGAGGCAATCACCAGTGCTGAGAATAGCCAGACCGCAGCGGCGGAAGAGATAAAACGATTACCACGCAGGAAGCGGTTCAAACATGATTTTTCAGCGGTCATATACATACCCTTTGGTGAAGGCTGAATGGTTGTATCTATATCTCGATAATAAAACGGGAAATAATTGGCAATGCCCAACGTGGCCATTATGCCACGTTTGTTGAAAAATGCAATCTATCCCAAAGCTTCTCATCACCGGCTTCTGGCAGCTTCTGTACCCGCCCCGATGCGGCTGCTGCGGAAGTCCTGTTTCCGCAAAGCAGTCAGATTGTCTCTGCACCTCCTGTTCCAACCAGATCACGTTTCTCCACTCTCCGCTGTGCTGTTGCTGCGGTGCGGGGTTGAGTCCGGATGCAGGAGTTGGGAACCGCTGGTGCGGTTCCTGCCTGAAGAAACCGCCGGTGTTCGATACGGCACGTTCGCTGTTCGTCTATCAGGGCCCGGTGCGTACTTTGCTGCACCGGCTTAAATATGCATCTGATACAAGAGCCGCGCTGACGATGGGCAGCCTGATCGAGCAGACAGGGGTGGTGCGTTCAAAAAGAGCATATGACCTGATCATCCCGGTGCCGCTGTTTCGGTCTCGTCTGCGCCAACGAGGATTGAACCAGGCGCTGGTACTGGCAAAGACGATTTTTCCCGAGCAGAAAGAGAAAATCGAGCCGAGGCTGCTGATCAGGGTTAAAAACACCCTTCCTCAGACTCGGCTCAGCGGCAAAGAACGAAGAAAAAACCTGCGCGGCGCCTTTGCGATCAACCCCGGCTCAGCGCCAGTTGCAGGTAGGGTCTGTCTGGTCGATGACATCTTTACCACCGGTACAACGGCAACCGAATGTACACGTATTTTAAAGAAACATGGCGCAGATAGCGTCGATATCCTAACCTGTGCAAGGGCCTGAACAGGAGCGCCGGATTTTTTTTTGTACGTGATAAAAAAAATTGTATTCAGGTTATCGGCTGAAGCTCACTGATTCAGGGCAAAGACCATTTTTTTGAGGAGAAATACGGCGAAAAATTCAGTAATATTCGTAAAAATTTAGTTATTTTGTGTTTAACTATTTTCTTAATATGTTGAAAAACTATTTGATTTGGCTCTAAAATGTTAGGATAGCGTTGAAAAGCACCTGTCTTTGAAAAACCTTCTGCAACAGGTGATATAACCGGGTGACGGTCTTTACCCCGCGACCTTTGCGTCTTTTTCGGCAATGTTTGTAAAACGCCAGCCTCTTGGAAAAATCTCGATAAATCGTCTTTGACCTCAGCCTCAAAATAAGGTTTATCAGCAGACATATTCTGTATCCTCGATTGCCTTCGAGGAGAGAAACTTATCAGTTGTCTTTGTCTGTTTGAGTATTTAGAATCTGCAGGATTCTGATTAGTCCTGCCTGATCCATGTGCCGCTCTGTTTCCTGCCAAACGACCTGAAACAGTGGTTAACCAGTATTTTTGTGTACGCTCATGGTGTGGGAAAAAGCTAAAATCGTCTTACAGGATACGCTGTCCGAGTCTATTTACAGCCTCTGGATCGAGCCGCTTGCACTGCACGGCAAGGAGAACTCCAGTCTCGTTCTTTCATGCCCCGACCGTTATTTTGGTGCCTATGTCAAGCAGAACTATCTTGATTTGATTACCCGTACCGTCACCGAAATTGACGGTTCCATCGATACCGTTCTGGTCTGTGATCGCGCTGAGAGGTCGACTCATGCAGAGCCGGTACAGATGCGGTTGCCGTCGGTGCCGGCCGGCGGCTCATCGGTTCGTTCGCTGCACCCCCGCTATACGTTTGATGATTTCATGGTCGGCCAGTCGAATATTTTAGCCCAGTCCGCCTGCCGCTCGGTTTCGCTGCTCGACGATACGGTTGGCCCATGCCTCTACATCAACAGTGCAACAGGCCTTGGTAAAACGCACCTGACCCACGCCATCGCTCATCAGATACTCGAAAGCCAGCCGATGATGCGGCTCCATTACCTGACCGCCCAGCAGTTCGCCTCCGAAATGGTTGTTAATATCAAGGGCAATGCGATGGAGAGGTTCAAACGCAAGTACCAGGAGCAGTGCGATATCCTGCTGGTCGAAGACATGCAGAGCCTGACCGGCAGGAACAAGACCCAGCAGGAACTCAACGAGGTACTCGACTGTCTGATCAAGACCGGCAAGCGGGTGGTGATGACTGCCAACCGCTCTCCCCGCGAACTCAGCGGCATCGATGACGAATTTCGCTCCCGGATGTCTTCGGGGCTCATTACCTCGATTCAGCAGCCTGACCTCGACACCCGCCGGCGCATTATCAGCAGGAAGGCCCAACAGCAGAACATCGAGCTGCCCGAGGTGTATATCGACTATCTCGCCGGCCATGTGAAAGGAGATGTTCGCCGGCTCGAATCGACCATCATCGCCATCGGCGCCCGGGCGGCTCTTAACAATAACAGGGTTGACGAGAAACTGGTCGAGGAAGTGGTCAAGTTTCTAACCGATACAGCGGCTGATCTGAGCTCCAAAACGGTCAGTGAGCTGGTCTGTTCAAAATTCGGGGTAAGCTTTGATGAGTTGCGCTCGCGCTCGCGTAAACGGGTCATCGCATTTCCCCGCCAGGTCGCCATGTACCTGTGCCGCAAGCATACCGAAGACACCCTCGCCGATATCGGCAAAATATTCAAACGCGACCACTCCACGGTCATGCATGCGGTCAAGGTCGTTTCCGACCTGAACCGGCGCGATACGACGGTGTCGTCTCAGTTGAAGATACTCAGCGACAAGCTCGAAAAACTCTGAAGTGCGCCGCACCTGAAGAGGCCGGTTTTAACCAGCCAGCCTCTTCGTCTTCTCTTGAAGAAACTGCTGTCGCTCAGAAATAAATCTTTCTGGCCTCGGCCTCTTCCTGCTGCTGACTCTGCTGGGCGATGATCGTTTCACTGACCGAGCAGGCCGCCTTTATCATGTCGTTGAGCCCTATCCCCTCCCAGCCGAAACCACAGACATAGAGGCCGTGATTTTCACTGACGAGCCTGTTTCTCCAGTTGAGCAGGTCGAGATAGCCTTTTTCCAGCTGCGGGATACCTCCGGAGGGACGCAGCACTTTTGTATAATGCGGATCTGCGGGCAAATCGATGAGTCCGCGGACGTCTGCCAGGGCTTCTTTGATCAGGGTTTCGTCATCGAGACAGCAGCGCTCAGGATGCCTTTTACCGCCAATCAGGGTTTCAAAGAGGATATGGCCGTCCGGAGCGCGGTTGGGAAACATGTTGGAAGAAAACAGGGAGCCCAGGCTGAAGCGCTGCTCCCGTTCCGGTGTCAGGTAGCCGAACCCGGGCGGCAGCGAACCGCTGTCGAAGGCAAAAATCACACTGGTGATCCAGGCCTCCGGAACACCTTTATGCGGTGCTGCCTCGATCGGGTTGAGCAGTTCGAGACTCTGGTTGATCGGCAGCGCCAGAACCACGCGTGTGCAGGTCAATGTCTCCTGCTCTGTCGTCACCAGCCAGCCGTTATCTTTTTTCTCTAACCCGGTGACCGCCGTATTGCAGCGAATCACCGCATCGCCGAGCATCTCTCTCAGTCGCTCGGGCAGCCGCTGCATGCCTTCGGGAAAGCTGGTCATCGACGGCATCTGCAGCTTTTCCCCTTTGCCCCTCTTTTTCTTTGCCGCCCGTGCCCGGGCGGCGGCGCCGCGGATAATCGAGCCGTGCTCTTTCTCCATCTGGCGCAGTCCGGGCATGACCGCATCAATTTTTAAGGCATCGTAATCGCCAGCGTAGGTCCCGGTGAATACCGCATCGACATAGGGGAGCAGGGCGCTGCCGAAGCGGTACTGGGCCCATTTGGCAACAGTCGGTTCTCCGCCCAGCGGCTTCTTGAAAAGATCACCCAGAACCCTGAATTTGTCGGGCCAGGGGATCAGCGGTGCGGTGATGATCTTCAGGGGGGACTGGGGGATCATCATCAGCTTCGAATCGATACAGACATAGCGCACAAAGGTCTGTAGAGAAGCCCGCACGCACTCGTTTTCAAGACCACTCTCCTCGAGCAGCTCCCGGCTTTCAGCACAATTGTCCAGAAAGCCGTGGGGGCCGTATTCGGCCAGATAGCCGCTGTCCGAAAATGATTTGATGACGCCGCCGGTGGAGGCAGATTTCTCCAGTATCAGCAGCCGCTGGTCCGGCTGTCGTTTCTTCAATTTCTGGGCGATAACCAGGCCGCTGATGCCGCCGCCGATGATAATGGTATCGATGTCGCTAGAATGAGTCATGTAAGGTGACGCTCACATTTGAATGAATGATGTCGATTTCAAGCCAGCCGCCGCGGGCCGCCATACCCGGGTTGTAGATCGGTGTCCGGCCGAGCATATCCATCCCGGCTGCTTCGTGGATGTGACCGCAGATGCAGAGATCAGGCCGGCGTTTGATAATGAACTCTCTGATTGCAGTCGATCCCGCGGCCTCTCCGCTTTTCAAACGATCTACGCTGGTTCCTCGGGGCGGTGTATGGCTGACCAGAATAAGAGGAATTGGTTTTTTTGCAAGCATGTTCGCTGCCGCACAGAGCTGCTGCGCCTGCCGGTAGCCATGCTCGGCAATGTGGCCGAGCGCTTTTTCGGAAAACTCGGACGGCGTTGAAAACGGGGTGATATTAGAGCCGCCGATCCCGACCAGGCAGAGCGAATCGTCGATCAGCCGGGCCTGGTTGTGCAGGTTGATTCCTGATTCTTCAAGATAGTCGTCCACTTCCGGCCGGTCGAGGTTACCGAACTGGGCGACCACCAGCGGCGCGACGTTCGAGGCCGCACTGATGACCTTTCGGGCATCGTCTGCGCCGCCGAAATTGGTCAGATCCCCGTTTAAGATAAGCAGGTCGGCTGAGGCCATCTCACCGATCTTCGGGAAAAAGGAGGTATCCGAATGAATGTCTCCAACGGCTATCACCTTCATTGGCCAAGCTCCATTTTCAGGCTTGTAAAATACGGTTGAAAACCTTTTGTAACAAGGCTTGACAGCGAATTATACATGGTTAATTTAAGGGCCTGTTAATGAACAGTATCAGGTCGCCCGGTACTGTTTATCGACGAACCGGGCGACCTGACTCCAAACTATTTCAATCTATCAGAGGACAATAAGAGGTGAATATGAGCAACGCAACAACCCATGAGTTCCAGGCGGAGACGAAAAAGCTGCTCGATATCGTTATCAACTCGCTCTACACCGAGCGAGATGTCTTTGTCAGAGAGCTGATCTCCAACGCCGCCGATGCACTGGAGAAGTATCGCCATGAGAGCCTGACCAGAAACCAGGAGGATCTGTTCGACTCGCACGTCCCGCTGGAAATAACGATCGATCTCGATGAAGAAAAAAATGAGCTGACCATCACCGATACCGGTATCGGCATGACCAAGGAGGAGCTGATCGATGATTTGGGCACCATCGCCCACTCCGGCTCCGGCAGTTTTCTGAGCGAGCTGGCCGAGGCGGCCCGTAAGGATGTCAGCCTGATCGGTCAGTTCGGTGTCGGTTTTTACTCAGCCTTCATGGCGGGTTCCACGGTCCGGGTGCAGAGCCGCTCCTGGGACGGATCCGAAGGCTATGAGTGGGTGTCTGATGGTGCCGGCGAGTTTTCTCTGAGTGAGTGTCCGGGACTGCACCGGGGCACCAGAATTGTCATTGCCCTGAAAGACGAGTGCAAAGATTACGCCCAGAAGTGGAAAATCGAATCGATCGTTAAGCAGTACTCGGCGTTTGTCGGCTTTCCGATAAAACTGGACGGCGAGACGATCAACACCGTCCAGGCGCTGTGGACCAGAAACAAGGCTGAAATCAAGGATGATGAGTATGTCGAATTCTACAAGTTCATCGCCAACGCAACCGACGATCCGACCTATCAACTCCATTTCTCGACCGATGCGCCCCTGGCAATAAATGCTCTGCTCTTCGTCCCCAAAGAAAACCTGGAAATCATGGGATTCGGCCGCGTCAGTCCCGGCGTCAACCTCTACTGCCAGAAGATCCTGATCGATCAGCACTCGGAATCGATTCTGCCTGAGTGGCTGCGTTTTCTCAAAGGTGTGGTCGACAGTGAAGACCTGCCGCTCAATATCTCCCGGCAGGCGCTTCAGGACAACGCCCTGGTGGCCAAAATCAGACGGGTGCTGACCAAGCGGTTCTTGAAGTTCCTGGCCGAGGCGGCCAAAAAAGATGAAGAGAAGTATCTGAACTTCTGGGAAACATTTGGCATTTATCTAAAAGAAGGGGTGACCAGCGATTTTGAGTTCCGTACCGAACTTGGCAAACTTCTCAGGTTCCAGTCATCCAAATCAAAAGATGACACCCCGATCGGCCTTGATGAATATCTGCTCCGCTTAAACCCCGACCAGGAAGAAATATACTACATCAATGGACCCAGCCGGACGGCAATCGAGGCGGGTCCCTACGTGGAGATGTTCAGGAAAAAAGATATCGAGATCATCTATACGACCGAACCGATCGACGATTTCGTTCTCAGTCACCTGGCCGAATACGAAGGCAAGAAGTTCGTCTCGGCCGACCGGGCAGATCTCTCACTTAAGGATACCGATGAATCCGGGGATGAGGCGGATACGCAGAATCAGGGACTCGATCAGGGTGCGGCCGCTGAGCTGCTCACCTGGCTCAAAGAAACGCTGAAAGACAAAGTGGCCGACGTGTCCAAATCTTCGCGGCTGGTCAACGCGCCGGCGATGATTGTCAACCCGGACAGCTATATGACCTCATCCATGGAGCGGGTCATGGCTGCCGGCCGAATGGAAAAAGGTTTGCTGGGTGAGATCTCTAAGAAGAACCTTGAGATCAATACCGGCAACGAACTGGTCTGTCGGCTGGCGGAACTGATCAAGTCGGACGAGTCGTTTGCCCGAGAGGTTGCTTTTCAGATCTACGACAACGCAATGATCCAGGCCGGCTTGAATGTCGATCCGCTGGAAATGGTCGAGCGCAACTATAGGATTCTACAGAAAGCGGTTCATTGATCGTTTTTCAGCAGATCCTGATATCTCGTCCTTTCGACTGAAACGGTAAGCCGGACCGGCTTCTGGGCCTGCACTGCAAGGCGCTGGGCGGCTCATTACCATTGAAAAATAATAAGCTACAGGATATAGAGCAGGGGTATGTCGTGGCGGCGGCCACATAGTTTCGAGGCCCGCCGTCCGCCGATAACGCTCATGAAGAGGGTGGTGCATGCAGCAACAGCAGCGCCCGTCCGCCATTTCATCGAAGGGAAAATGCCATGCTTTCCATGAAAAGACTGCTGCTGTTCTGCCTGCTGGCGCTGCTGGTTTCCGGCTGCGTCAATAATCCGGTACGGCATCTGGCCTCGGATGCGAGCCTGATCACCCCGGGAACATCAACCAGAAGCGATGTGCTGACGTATCTTGGCGACCCCGATGAGCGCCAGGAAAGGGGTCCCGGACCGGAACGCTGGTTATATTACGAAGAACAGCTGTCTGCTGCTCAGCGTACCTTCTTTGTGGGAAAGTGGTTCGATCCTAAAAGCGTTTCCCGGATTATCGTCACCTTCGAGGGCGATGTCGTAGCCGATATCCAATATAATGCCTCTGAGTCCGGCCAGTTCGAACCGGTCGGCGAGCAGCCCGCAGAAGAGACAGCGCAGTGAACGATCGGTTTGGCACCATTCGCGAGCGGATGGTGCAGGAACAGCTCATCCCCCGGGGCATATCAGATGCACGGGTCCTAAATGCGCTGCGTGAGGTGCCGCGCCACTGTTTCGTCGATGATGCGCTGCGCTCGCGCGCCTATGGCGATTTTCCGCTGCCCATTGCCTCGGGTCAGACGATTTCACAACCCTATATCGTCGCCCTGATGACCGAGGCGCTGGCGCTTGAAGGTTCGGAGCGGGTGCTGGAAATCGGCACCGGCTCCGGCTATCAGGCGGCGATTTTATCGAGGCTCTGCAGCAAGGTCTATACCGTTGAGCGGATCAACTCGCTTTTGGCCGGCGCCAGACGGGTTTTTGACCAGCTGAAGTATTTCAACATCGTTGCCAAGCTCGACGATGGAACGCTTGGCTGGCCCGAACAGGGACCCTTTGATGCGATTATCGTAACCGCCGGAGGTCCGGAAATTCCGGAACCGCTCCTCGAACAACTCGGTGACGGCGGGCGCCTGGTGATCCCGGTTGGAGACCAGCGTGTACAAACACTCAAATTGGCGGAAAAACAAGGCGAAGAAACGAAAGTTCAGGCGCTTGAGCAGGTACGTTTTGTCGATCTGGTAGGAGAATATGGCTGGAAATAGTGCAGCGCTGAAGAGCGGCGGTCCGTTGAAACGCCTCTACGACTACTGTATGGACTGGATCGCCGGTCCCTACGGGGCCTGGACCCTGTTTATCATCGCCTTTGTCGAGTCCTCGTTCTTCCCGATCCCTCCCGATGTCTTCCTGATCGCGATGTGTATCGCCGCCCCGACCCGGGCCTTCAAGTATGCGCTGATCTGTGCCGCCGGTTCAGTGCTGGGCGGAATGTTCGGATACGGACTCGGCCTCTTTTTCATGGAATCGATCGGACAGCATATCATTGCCTTGTACGGCCTTGAGGATAAATTTGTCCGGGTTCAGGAGTTGTACCAGCGCTATGACGCCTGGGCGGTCGGCGCTGCCGGTTTTACGCCGCTGCCCTATAAGCTGTTCACCATCACCGCCGGAGCCTTCGAGATAAATTTCATCACCTTCGTGCTGGCCTCGATTGTCTCGAGATCGGCCCGCTTTTTTCTGGTGGCGGCCATTATCTGGAAATTCGGCATACCGGTGAAGGCATATATCGACAAATATTTCAACATCATCACCATCGTTTTCATGATCCTGCTGATTGGCGGTTTCGTCCTGGTCAAATATCTTCTTTGAGTGCGGGCTGATCTCACTGGTTCGTGCTGACCACCGGCAGACTGTCATTTTTAAGCCGGCGTGTAACCCAAGCGCCGGTGTTTGAGGGGGATCGACAACCACCGTAATTACGTATGGCACCTACTCAGTTCAACAAGCGATTCTGCCGGCTCTTGTGTCTTCTCACGCTGCCTCTTTTCCCTCTGACTTCGACAGCCCACCAGCTGCACCTCAAAGACGGCCGGGTGATCGAAACCGACTCGATAACCAGAAGCGGTTCCAAGCTCATTTACCAGCAATACGGCGGCACGATTACCATTGATCTGAGCGAGGTTGAAAAAATTCAGTATGAGCAGCCCTCAGATCGTGGTGCGGGCAGCACTCGGACAGATGGGATGAATGCTGAGGCAGCTGTCGCCGATACCACAGACCTGGCCGCCCAGCTTCACGACAAGCTTGTTCCGGCAACGCCGGTGGAAGAGGCCAATCTGGCGGTGGTGACTATCGTCACCGAGGCCGGACACGGCTCGGGTTTTTTCATCAGTGAGGACGGTTTGATCGTCACCAACCGTCATGTGGTTCGCGGCAGCAAAATTGCCGATCGCGCCGCCAAAGAAACGATGGAAGCAGCCGGCAGCCGGCTGGAGAAGATCGAGGCCGCCCTGAACCGGGAAAAGGCCCGGCTTGAAAGCTATAGAAAAAAGCTGTCGCAAAGCAGAACACAATTCAATGAGGTGCTCAGCAGCAGCCGGGGGAGGCGGATCGATCCAGAGGAGAAAGCAGCGTTTGCCTCGGGCTTGAAAGAGCGGCAGGATTATCTCGACGGCTGGCAGACCGACTACGACGCTCGAAGAAAAGAATTCAACGCGGCGCAGGCGGAGTTTTCCCGCAACAAAAAGCAGTACGTTCAACGGGGCAGAAAGCTGGCCGCCCAGACCCGATTCGAGATCGTCCTGGCGGATGGCCGTCGGGAATCGGCTGTGTTTTACCGGACAAGCGAGACACTTGATCTGGCCCTGCTCAAACTCAACGGCTACAAAACACCTTTCCTTGAGCCGCCTCAACCGGGCGCCCTGCGCCTGGGAGAGCGGGTTTTTGCCATCGGTTCGCCGTTAAAACTGAGCAACACGGTAACCTCAGGCGTTATTTCGGGCAGTCGCGGCGAGTTTATCCAGACCAATGCCGAGATCTATCCCGGCAATTCGGGAGGTCCGCTGGTAACTGAGACCGGCCGGGTGGTCGGCGTCAACACCATGAAACAGATCACCGAAAAGTTCGAAGGACTCGGTTTTGCCATCGATTTTTCCCGGGTCCAGGAGGAGTTCGGCAGCTATCTGCGCTGATCAGCCGGTGAGCGCGGTGACGAAAACAAATTCATTATCCGAGGATAGTGCTTCAACAAAGCGGTAACCGCCCCGGTCAAAATTTTTGAGCTGCTCCGGCCCGGTGATGCGGTTGGTGATAAACCAGTTACAAAACATTCCCCGGGCCCATTTTCCGTAGATCGCAATCGCTCGCGTTGCGCCCTTTTTTTCCTGTTTGAAGCTCAGGTTCAGCAGCGATCCGTTCAGTTTTTTCTTCAGTACGCAGCGCGAATATTCCTTCGAGGCGCAGTTCAGGACAATCGAGCTGCCGGTTTGGGCGAGATCATCGTTGAGCACCTCGGTGATCGACTCGCTCCAGTACTCATAGAGGCTGGCAGCAGAGCCGACATCGATCTTGCAGCCCATTTCCAGCCGGTAGGGCTGCATCAGATCGAGCGGCCGGAGGATACCATAGAGACCTGAGAGGATGCGCAGCCGGCGCTGGGCATAGTGAAAATCATCGGTTTCGTAATGATCGACATCAATCTCTTTGTAGATGTCGCCGCCAAAGGAGGCCAGGGCCGGTCCGGACACGTTCTCCGCATGGGGGAAGCTGATCTCCTGGAAGCGCTGCCAGGTACTCCCCGCCAGTTTTTCGCTGATCTTCATGAGTGAGCTGATCTCATTTTCCTGCAGCTTTTTACAGCGCTCGGCAAGATGTTCGGCCAGGTCGCTCAGTGGCGGCTGGCTGGTTCTGAGGTCGGGTCGGGGAAGGACGTTTTGGGTCTTGGCTGAATTAATGATCAGGAGCATGGCAGTAATCTGGGGTGGAGGTAAGTGTTCAGGGGCTCTTCTGGTTATGTTTTTTTGACATATTTCAGCTTGTTGTGCAATAATGTTAGAGATCGCTCAGTTTGAACGCGGATAGAAGAGAAGCAGAGGAGTCAGCTATGTCAACAGAAGACAACGGACGTGCAGACAGTGCTGAGCCTGCCTCGGCGGGCACCAGTGAGGCGCTGGCCGCAAAGATCGAGGCGGCGGCGGGGAAGGGCAGATTCACCGAGGCGGAACAGCTCCGGGACGAACTCATCCGTATCGATCCGGTTAACCTGAAGCTGATCGTTGCCAGCGGAGAAATGATCGAGGCGCAGAAAACCAGACTGCTTGACAAGGACCATCTGGCAATCTGGAAGGAACTCTACCAGGATTTGAGTGAAGAAGAGAGCAACGCTCTTTTCTACAGCCTTGAAGCGGTTGATATCGCTGCTTCAAAGCTGCTGCAGGTGCAGGGTAAAATGAGCAGTCGTCTGTTTTTTATCGACAGCGGGAAAGTGGCGCTTTTTTACCCCAAAGACGGCAAGAATATCGTCGTCGCCACGTTGGGGCGGGGTGATATCGTCGGCGAGCTGAGTTTTTTTGAAATCTCGCTCTGTCCGCTCTCGGCCGCCACCCAGTCGGAGGTCAAGCTCTACTCCCTGACGCGTGCGGCAGCCGAGAAATGGCAGGAACCATATCCGGGGCTTTACGAAAAGCTCGATCGATTCTGCCGGTCCGCCGGCAAGAGCGGTGTGGCGATCGCTGCAAGCAATCTCGACCGGCGGACGACGCCCCGTTACCGGGTGAACGGAATCGCCGGGGCGGTGGTCCTCGATAAGGCCGGTCAGCCGACCGAACTTCGTTTCAAGGGACCGATCTCCGATATTTCACCGACCGGTCTCTGTTTTGAGATCAAATGTTCGAAGCAGGAAACGGCCCGCTTCCTGCTGGCTAAAACGGCTGGAATGCGCCTTGAATTTGATGAAACCCCGGAAGCGGCCGTTGATATCCGCGGCCAGGTAACCAAAGTCAGTTTTCATCTGCACAACGACTACAGTGTGCATGTAAAATTCAATCAGCCGATCGCGAGCATTGCATTTGAGAAAATACCCTGGCAGCGGCCCGAAACAGACTGAAAGGCGCGGCATGGTGGTTGCCTCGAGGCCATGGCCAGCCTGGGCGACCCTAGGTGATCCAGTCGTCATCCTCCTGAATCGGGGCAAAGCCGCGGCGCATCGTATTTTCAGATACCAGTTTCGGGTCCATGAACTGGAGCAGGTAATCGGGTCCGCCGGCTTTTGAGCCGATCCCGGACATTTTGAAGCCGCCGAATGGTTGACGTTCGACCAGGGCCCCGGTGGAGCCGCGGTTAAGATAGAGGTTACCGACGTTGAATTCTTTGCGCGCCCGCTCCAGATGTTCCGGGCTGCGTGAAAATATCGAGCCGGTCAGGCCGAAGCGGGTGGCGTTGGCCCAGTCGAGCGCCTGGTCAAAATCTTTCACCTTCATCACTGCCAGCAGTGGTCCGAACACTTCTTCCTGGGCGATCCGGTGCTCGGGGGTGATCCCCTCGACAATGGTCAATGGAGCGAAGTAGCCGGTATCGGGTACATCCCGGCTGAGCAGCAGGTTACCCTCCCGCTTGGCCAGTTCCACATAACCGACCACACTTTTATAGGCCTGGGCGTCGACGACCGGGCCCATGAAATAGGCCGGGTTTTCGGCCGGACCGATGGCGATCGAACGTGCCGCTTCAACGAGGCGCTCCACGAAGCGCTGATAAATCGGTTCAACGACGATGACCCGCGAGCAGGCTGAACATTTCTGACCCTGGAAGCCAAAGGCGGAGTAGATCACCTGAGCGACCGCCTCATCGAGATCGGCGTCGTCATCGATGATAATACCGTTCTTACCGCCCAGCTCGGCTATCACCCGTTTGATCTGGGCTTGACTATCGTGGACCGAGGAGGCTCTGTTCAAAATGCGGTGGCCGGTTTCCATCGAACCGGTGAAGGCGATCAAAGAGATATCGGGGTGCTCGACCAGATAGTCGCCCATGACCGAGCCCCGGCCCGGAATATAGTTGAATACCCCGCCGGGCAAGCCGGCTTCTGCGAAAATCTCCTGTAAGGTATGGCCGATCACCGAGGCCGGTCCGGCCGGCTTGAAGAGCACCGGATTACCGGCAACGATGGCGGCGGACGACATCCCGCAGGCGATCGCCAGCGGAAAGTTCCACGGCGATATCACCGCCGCGATCCCTCTGGGCTGATAGCTGAGCCGGTTGTCCTCGCCCGGGGCACGGCCCATCCGGCGCGGTGATCCGAGGCGGATCATCTCCCGGCCGTAATATTCCAGAAAGTCGATCGCCTCGGCGACGTCGCCGTAAGCCTGATCCCACTGTTTTCCGACCTCAAAAATCTGCCAGGCGCAGAGTTCATACATACGCCGGCGGGCAATATCGGCGGCTTTGAACAGATAGGCCGCCCGCTCCGAGGCGGTTCGCGCCGCCCAGTCCTGTCGGGCAGTACGAGCCGCCTCGATGGCCTGATCTACTTCAGCGGTTCCGGCCTGGCAGATGGCACCAATTACCTGAGTCGGTTCGGCCGGATTCACCGATTCGAGCAGGTCGTCGGTTTCAATCTTTTTGCCGCCGATAGAGAGCGGATAAGTGCGACCCAGCTTTTCTGAAACTTCGGCCAGGGCCGTTTCAAAACTGCTCCTGACCTCGGCTCTGGAGAAGTCGGCCAGCGGCTCATTGCTGAACGGTGGTACGGAGGAGGGCTGGGGAGACGATTTTTGTTCAACGTGCTGCTGCTTCTCGATGGTGACAAGCGGGTTTTCGACCAGGGTGTCGATATCTGCTTCTTCGACAAAGGTCTGGCGCAGAAACGACTCGTTGGCGGTATTTTCCAGCAGCCGCCTGACCAGATAGGCCATACCCGGCAGAAGGTCGCCGTAGGGGGCGTAGAGCCGTACCCGTCTGGCGACGTTGAGCAGCCCTTTGCGTACCGGCTCGGCCATGCCGTAGAGCACCTGGAACTCATAGCGGTCCTCCGGTACGCCGATATCTTTGGCCATCTCAAGGGCCGCGGCGATGGAGCGGATATTGTGAGAGCCGCAGGCGTATGAGCAGATATCGTGATTTTCCAGGATCATCCTGGTATGCCGCTCGAAGGCCGCATCAGTTTCAGCCTTGATCGTGTAGACCGGGATTTCCCAGCCGTGCTGTCGGGCGATTACCGTCTCATAGTCCCAATAAGCTCCCTTGACCAGCCGGATCGAGACCGGCAGTTGCCGGGTACGGGCCCAGTCGAGCAGCTCAGCCAGGTCCTGGTCGGTGTCGGTGAGATACGACTGCAGCGCCAGGCGCAGGTCCGGATAGTCTCTGAAATCCGGGTCTGCGCGCAGGCGGCGATAGAGCTCCAGGGTGATGCTTTTGTAGTGATAGGACTCCATGTCGATGCACATCGAGCCGTTCAACTCTTTAACCCGCTGGTAGACCGGTTTGAGCCTGCTTAAGATACCCCGTATCGATCCCTCAAAATCCTTCGGGTCGGTCTGGGAAAAGAGGGCGGAGGGTTTTACCGATATATTGATCGGCGCTGCACATCCCCAGTCTTTCTCTTCACCGCCGCCCAGCGGCTGCCAGCTCTTCCGGGCTTCTTCCAGGGTGTCGAGCAGATCGAGGTACTGCTGCATATACGATTCTGCCTCCACCTCGTTCACGGTGGCTTCGCCAAGAATATCGACGGTGAAGGCAAAGCCGTCTTGGCGCAGTTTGTGGATTGATTTAATCGCTTCTTTACCATTTTCTCCGATGATAAAAGAGCGGGCCATCTTTTCGATATTGGACCTGATGGTGCGGCCGAGAATGGCCCCGGTGAGATTCCCCCCGATTGAAGCGCTTTTTGCGCCCCATTTCAGGATCGAGGGAATATCGTCAGCGCCGGTGCTGAAATATTCTTTGATATGCCGGGTCAGTGAAGTTGACGTGTTCAGATAAGGGAGCACATCGACGAAACGAAACATCTGAACCTTGAACGGTTCATTTTTCATGCACCAGTCCATCACCTTGCCGGTCCAGAAATTCTTGTTGAAGACCGATGGCTCTTCGCCGCTGATACTCTGCAGGAATTCCCTGCTTTTTGCGTTGATGCGGCTGTCAAGGTTGTTGTCACTCATGGCGTTTTCTCTATCTGGTTACGGTTATCATGCGCTGGAGTCAGGTGGGATTGAGGCGGACTTCGCAGCCTTCAGGGCTGCCTTTCTTTTCGAGTTTGCGGACCCGCTTGAGTATGCTGGAGGGCGCGCCATGCGCAGGCACCAGGTCAGCCGGGCGTTGGCTATTCTGCCATCGTTCTGAATGATATCCAAAATGTGCAGGTCAATTTCGTCTATCATTCAATTTTACTCCTGATACTGTGAACAATAGATAAAAGCCTGACAGAGGTCAAGGGGTTGTCCCGCCGAAAAAGGGTAGCGGAGAAAACCGAGAGAGGTGCAGCTGTGCGGCCTGTTTCGGTGACATGCTACCCTATCGGAATTCTTGCTTCAGGCGGCAGACCACCATGCTCGCAATAGGTCGTGTTCAGCGCAGCCAGGCGGGCGTTGAAGGGATCGATAAAGAATAGATCGTCGAGCTCGAAAGGGTGGTCGCTGCTGAAATTGAGTGGACAGGCGGAAACTTCGATCTGCTCACTTATCTCGTCGACGTAGGCGATCGGCAGTCCCTGGGTGCGGCAGATAAGCGGCCGCTGAGCATAGACTGAGCAGCGCTGCTCGACGAGCAGCGGACAAGATTGTTGCGGCTGCTGGGGCCGAGGTGCTTTCTCCCTCTGCTCTCTGATCAGCGCCGCTTCGAGAGGGAAAACCGAAAAAGATCGGCAGCAGGAAGAACAGCCCGGAGCACAGCGCAGGAAGTTCTGCAGCCGCGTGCTCAGTTGAGCAATCGTACGGTCCACCTCTTCAGTCAGCTCATGGTAGGCGGTTTTCAGTGATTCGGGAACCGGAACCAACCGCTGGTCATAAGAATCTGAATTCATGGAAGACTCATATTTCATAAATGATCAAGAACGAAACTACCACCATTGACAGCACGAAAGGGATCGATACAGTACCAGAAGAATCGGCAGACACCAACAGAAGAAACCGTCGCGGACTCAGACAGAGCAGCAGAATGGATTACCATGGTTGAGCGTTACCTGACAGATGTAAAAGACGAGGGCCGGCGGCTCGATCAATTTCTGGCCGAGCACAGCCCGGATCTTTCCCGTACCAGAATCCGCTCCATCATCGACATCGGCGGCGTCCATGTTGACGGTAGGCGGGTCCGCAAAGCGGGGCTTGCTTTGACTCCGGGCCTCCGGATTGAAATGCATCAGGACCGTGGCTCGTTCACACCGTTTCGCTTGCAGCCGGATCATATTTTGTTTGAGGATGACTATATCATTGTCATAGACAAGCCGTCCGGTATCGAGACCCAGCCCACTCCGGCCCGCTACCGTGGAACGCTTTACGAGGCGCTGCAGGCGTGGCTGCAGCGGGATCGACGTTTCGGCCGCCGGCTGGAAATCGGCATGGCGCAGCGCCTGGACCGCGACACCAGCGGGGTGATCATTTTTTCGATCCATCCCCGGTCCCACAAATCGATAACCGAACAGATGCAGTCGCGGTCGGCGAAAAAAACTTATCTGGCACTCGTTGAGGGCGAGCCTGTACCGGCAGCCGGATCATACAGCTCGAACATCGCCCGCGACCGGCGCAGCGGTATCATGAAGTCGGTGGCCGCGGGAGGTAAATCGGCGCTGACTCATTACCGGGTGATAAAAACGTGGACGCAGCCCGGGAAGATCAGCCTGGTCGAACTCGAATTGATAACCGGCCGAACCCACCAGATCCGGGCCCACCTGTCGGAAGCCGGCTATCCCCTGCTGGGCGATGTCCGCTACGGCGGGCGCAGCAGTTTGGCTGCGTTGACGTTTAGTCGCCAGTACCTGCACTCGAGACGGCTGGAGATCAAACACCCGCAGAGCGGTGAACGTATGTCCTTTGCCGCTGAGCTGCCGGCTGATATGAAGATCTTTTAATTCTTGAAACTGTGCACCGGAGCCGGAATACGGCCGCCCCAGCTGATAAAGCGCGACGACTTGCCCGCGTTACGGACAGCCATGATCGGGCTGGCTCCGAAGAGGCCGCCGAAACTGACCGAGTCGCCCACCTCTTTTCCGGGTACCGGAATGATCCTGACTGCCGTCGTCTTGTTGTTGATCATGCCCAGCGCCATCTCATCGGCGATGATGGCGGCGATGGTGTCGCCGTCGACCGAGCCCGGTATGGCCACCATATCGATGCCGACCGAACAGACGCAGGTCATGGCCTCGAGTTTTTCCAGGCAGAGATGATCCTTACCGACCGCATCGGCCAGCACCGCATCCTCCATAACCGGAATAAAAGCTCCCGAAAGTCCACCGACGGTCTTAGAAGCAAAGATTCCGCCCTTTTTCACCGCATCGTTGAGCATCGCCAGAATCGCCGTCGATCCCGGTGCGCCGATGGCGTCGACCCCGAGGATGTGGAGGATCTCGCCGACGCTGTCGCCGACGGTTGGGGTCGGTGCCAGTGACAGATCGACGACTCCGAAGCTGACACCGAGGATATCTGAAACCTGGCGGCCGACCAGTTCGCCGCAACGGGTGACGCGGAACGTCGTCTGTTTTATTTCTTCGGCTATCTCGTCCAGTTTAAGCCCGTTTCCGGCCGTTTTCCGCGATGAAATCAGCTTTTCCAGCGAGCGGGCGATTACCCCGGGGCCGGAGACGCCGACATTTAACACGGTGTCGGCTTCCTCAAGGCCGTGAATCGCCCCGGCCATGAACGGGTTGTCACCCGGCTGGTTGCAGAAGACCACGAACTTGGCAGCGCCGAAGCCGCCCTGATCCGCGGTCTGTTCGGCGATATCCTTGACGGTAGAACCGAGCATGGCCAGCGCGTCCATATTGATGCCTTTTTGTGACGAGGCGATGTTAATTGAGGCGCAGACCGTTTTCGAGCGGTGCAGGGCTTCAGGCAGGCTGAGGATATACTGGCGGTCGGTCTCGGTCATGCCCTTTTCCACCTGGGCTGAAAAGCCGCCCAGGATGTCCACCCCGGCGGCGACTGCGGCCCGGTCCAGGCTGAGCGCCAGTTCGACGAAGTCATCGCGCTTGAAACCGGCGCCGACGAAGGCGATGGGGGTGATCGAAATGCGCTTGTTAACCACCGGGATCCCCAGTTTTCGGGAAACGAGGTTGCAGGTTTCGACGAAGGTACCGGCTCTGTCGGCGATTCGCTCCTCGATATTTCTGCAGGTCTTTTTAACCGATGAAGAGCGGCAGTCGAGCAGGTTGATGCCCATGGTTACGGTACGGACATCGAGGTTTTCCTTCTGGATCATCTCTACGGTGGCCAGGATCTGGTCTGAGCGCAGCATCGTTACTCCCTGAAAAGGTAAATGTGGGTTTAGTTTGAGTAGTTCACCGGTTCAGCCGGGCTGCCGGCGTTTTTCCATGAAAAATTCGGGTTAAAATGGAATTTCGTTGGTCACCTTGAACAGATCGTGGTGCTGAAGAACGATCTGAAGATCGTTCTTTGTGGCATAAGCGTCGAGATCGGTGCGCACATCGGCGATCGAGGCGACCCGGCTCAGGTCGAGCTGGAGCACCATGGTGTAGGTTTCTCCCCGTATCGTGGTGGCCAGATCCAGGATATTGATATCATTCTCACAACAGAATGAGCTGATGCCGTACACCAGTCCTTTTCTGTTTTTTCCCTGGGTCGTCATGATATAGGTTTTCCGCGGCAGCTCGGAGAGCTCGTCAGCGTTGGCCATGGATATTTCCCTGGCCGCCACGTCGAGCGTGGTCGAGCTGTTCAGCGAGGAGATCTTTTCCCTGAGCTGTTCGGGAGTGACAAGGCTGTCGAAGGTGGCGAAAAGAATCATGGTCAGATAGCCGCCCAGGATCGACTGGTTGAGATCAGCCAGATCGCCGCCCAGCTCATAAATCGCTCCGGTAACATCGGCGACAATGCCGGTACGGTCCCTGGACATGACCGAAATGATCATCTGTATACTCATGATAATTCTCCTTGTTTCTGCATCTTTAGTATTATTCTAATGGGTTATGCGTCTGTTATGGCACGGGCCAGTTGGTTGACCGCCGAAACGGCTTCATCGAGGTCAAAGGTGAGAATTTTCTGATCATGCAAAACCAGCCTGCCGTCGATGATAACGCTGTTCACGTCGCTGCCGGCGGCTCCGTAGACCAGCAGGTCCTGGTTGTAAAAAGGTGTCAGGCGGGGTTGATCGAGGTCGATGATGATCAGGTCCGCCGCTATTCCAATTTCCAGAAGGCCGCAGCCGGGTAAGCCGATGGCGGCGGCCCCGGAATCCGTCGCGCAGTGCAGTACATCTTCAGCGGTCATGGCGGTCGCATCACCACGCACCAGCTTCTGGAGCTTGGCCAGCATATCCATTTCCCGAAACAGATCGAGACTGTTGTTCGAGGCGCAGCCGTCGGTACCGATACCGACGCTGACACCGGCGGCCAGCAGCTCGTTTATCGGGGCCACACCGGCGGCCAGCTTGGCATTGCTCTGAGGACAGGTGATCACCGAAACCCCACGCTTGGCCAGGATGTCGATATCTTCTTCGTCGAGCCAGACCGTGTGAATGAGGGTCGAATTGGTGTCGAGCAGGCCGAGTGCGTCGAGGTGTCGAACCGGTGAGTCGCCCTGCGGATCGATGATCTGCTGCAGCTCGTCTCTGGTTTCTGCCAGGTGGGTGAAAAAGCGTACCCCGGTGCGTTCGGCCAGCTCTTTGGCGTTAGTAAGGGTCGCCGGCGAGCAGGTATATGGTGCATGGGCGAAAACCGCCGGACGGACCAGCGGGCTGACATTTTGCCACTGCTCGATGAAGCGGGCCACGGTGCCGATGTTTTTTGCCGGGTCGGGAACGCTGGGGACCGGGAAATCGACGATGCCGTGGCCGACCACCGCCCGCATTCCGGCGTCGATAAACGCCTCTGCAGCCCGGCCTGAAAAGAAATAGCCGTCGCCGACGCAGGTGGTTCCGGAAATGATCATCTCGGCGGCAGCCAGTTTGGCGCACCAGTAAACCATCTCGTCACTGACGTGGGCAGCTTCGGCCGGAAAAATATGGTTATGCAGCCAGTCATGCAGGTTCAGATCGTCAGCGATCCCGCGGAAAAGGGTCATCGCGCAGTGGTTGTGGCCGTTGATCAGACCGGGCATGACCAGCTTGGCGTTCGCCTCGATGACAAAATATGCAGAACGCTCCGGACATTCGTGCATCGGGCCCAGCGAAACAATACGCGAACCCTGGACGGCAATGTACCAGTCATGAAGCAGCGTCGCCGAAGCATCTTTCAGGATGGTGCAGCCGGTGATCAGAATTCTGTTGGTCATCGATCGGGAACGGGTGTCAAAAACTGCGTGAGTTTTGCCCCATAGGCGTTACTATAACAACGGTTGTATTGATCCGTTTGGGCCGAGACAGTATCGGCCGGATTATATGAGCATGGCTGCAAAATATAAAGGTGAAAATATCAGGGAGTTCCAGCATCGCTCCCCTTACCCGGTCAGCCGGCTGGCCCCGGCTGTTGAACTGGTTGAGCTGGCGCAGGAAATCAGCGCCGCCGATGATGCGCTGACCCAGCAGGCGTCGGCGCAGCTGCGTTTGCTGGCCGAGCAGATCGAGCAGCTACGGGAAAAAGCCAGAAAGATCCTGGCTCAAACCAGGGAAAACCAGGAACTGCACCGGGCTCAATGCAGTTTCAGCAAGATTACCGGACAGTCTTATCATCTTTATCGAAAAGCCGGCGGCAGCCTGGTTTTCTCGATGATCGCACCGGATGAATGGATCACCGAGCCTGCCTTTACCTTTGTTGGAACCTATCGGCTCGAGGCCGATAAAAGCTGGAAGAACATTGACGGCTAATGGTGTGTCGGGCCGTTTACTCAACTATGATAATATGAAAAAAGATCGATATATAAAGGATTTATCTGAGAGTGATCAGGTTGATGACCTGTTCATGGTAAAATCGGCACGTCTGGGTGAAACACGGGCGGGCAAGCCGTATCTGTCTCTGGTTTTTACTGATAAAAGTGGTGAAATCGATGGTCCGGCCTGGGACAATGCCCAGGCACTGGAGAAGATTTGTAAAGTCGGTGCAGTGGTCAGGGTGCAGGGTGCGGTGCAGATCTACCGTGACAAACTGCAGATGAAGGTGGGTCATATCGAAGCCGTGCCGGAAAAATCTTACGCTGCGGCCGATTTCGTTACCGCCAGCAGCCGTGACCCGGAGTCGATGCAAAGCGAGCTCGATGAGCTGATTGACTCTGTCGGCAACCCCTACCTGAAAAAGTTGTTGAAGACGATTTTCGCAGGCACCGAGGTCGGCGCCAGGTTTTTAAGCGCACCAGCCGCCAAAGGCATCCATCACGCCTACCGGGGCGGGTTGCTCGAGCATTCGCTGTCCATGGCCCGGGTCGCCGGCCTGCTGGCAGACCATTATCCGGGTATCGATAAGGATGTGATTGTCGCCGGCGCTCTGCTGCACGATATCGGCAAGACCGTTGAGCTTGAAAACGAAGTCGGCGTTATTGACTATACCGACATCGGCAGGCTCAAAGGCCATCTGGTGATCGGCAGCGAGTTCGTCGCTGAAGTGGCCGGGACCATCGAGGGGTTTTCCGCTGAGCTGCTGGTTCATGTTCAACACCTGATCCTCAGCCATCACGGCCGGCAGGAATTCGGCTCCCCGGTGGTGCCGATGACGGCGGAAGGGTTGTTATTGAGCTTTATCGATGATATGGACGCCAAGATGAATCTGGTGCAGCAGCTGCGCGCCAAACTCAACTCAGATGAACCGGCCTGGAGTGATTATCAGCGCATCCTGGAGCGCTATCTGCTGCTGAAACCGGTGGCTGGAGAACAGATCGGTGAAAAATACACGGTTGATGATGCGGGCAGCGATGGGCCGGCGGACGACGAATCTGGCGGTGGTTCCAGCAAACAGCACAGCTTGTTTTAAATGATGAAAGACGACCTGAGCTTTGCTTCTCTGACCGGCCAGGATCAGGCCAAGGCCCTTCTTGGCAGGGTGTTCAGCTCTGGCCGTCAGGCCCATGCCTATCTGTTTCGAGGACCGGACGGGGTCGGGAAAAAGCGTGCTGCGGTGCTGACGGCGGCACGGCTGAACTGCGTTGAGCCGGATGATCAAGGGGCCTGCGGCAGGTGTTCGTCGTGCAAAAAACTGCGCTCCGGGAATCACCCCGATTTTGTCGTCATCTGCCCGGAAAACGGTAGTATTAAAATCGAGCGTACCAGAGAGTTATGCCGCTCGCTGTCATATCCGCCGTATGAATCGATCCAGCGGGTGGTTCTTATCGAAGATGTGCATACCATGACGGTAGAGGCGGCCAACTGTCTGCTGAAGACCCTGGAAGAGCCGCCCGAGAGAAACCTGCTGATTCTGACGGCGGAGTCGAGTCGGGAACTGCTGCCGACCATCGTCTCGCGCTGTCAGACAATCCCGTTTTATGCACTGACGCCTGAACGATGCGTCCGGGTGATCAGCGCACAACAGCCTGAAACAACTGATGAGGAGGCGCTGCTGCTGGCTGAGCTGGCAGGGGGCAGCCCTGGAAAGGCATTGACCTTGAAAGACAAGGAGCTGCTGCCTCTGTATCATCTGGTCCAGGAACTGCTCGAGGTAAAAATGGCCCGGGGTGGTGACCGGGTGACGCCGGTGTTAGAAGCTGCCGCCGCCCTGGCAGCAGCAAAGGAGGATCTGGGACTGATTCTGGGTCTGCTCAGGGTCTGGGTCCGAAATCAGATGCTGGCGGACAACTCGGGAGATGATCTCTACCGGTTGCGCGGGCGCCTGGCTGCCCTTGAAAAAGCAGAACGGCAGCTGGACAGAAACTGCAACAGGGCGCTGGTTTGCGAGGTTCTCCTTTTTAATTTACAATCGCCAGAGCCTGCAGTAGTTTAATGTGTTTGGTCTGCACTTTATTGTAAAGATGCAGCAGTGGTCATGAAACAGCTATGAATGAACAGAAAGCAGAGCCGAACACGGATCAGGCTGAAACAGAGAAGCAGTTCTACCGGATTCGTTTTCGTTCCGACGCTCAGGAGTTTACCGCCGTTTCCCGGGTCACCGGCCTCGAGCGGGGTGAGACGGTGATGGTTAAAACCGACCACGGCCTTGAGCCGGCGGCGATTTATGGCTCCGCCGCATCGAGTCCTGATCCGGAAATCACCAGAAAGGCGAGCTACGAGGTCTCCAGGCGACCCACTTCGGACGAGGAAAACCGATATGGAAAACTTGACGCCCACGAATCTTCGGCCTTTGATATCTGCCAGAAATTGATTGCCAAGCATCAGTTGACCATGCGGCTGATCCGGGTGGAAAAATTCTTCAACGGCAGCAAAATGATTTTTTATTTTACTGCCGATTCGCGGGTCGATTTCCGCGCCCTGGTCAAGGATCTGGTTCAGGAGTTTCGAACCAGGGTGGAGATGCGCCAGGTGGGTGTTCGCCACGAGACGAAAATGATCGGCGGTGTCGGCGTCTGCGGCCGGGAGCTCTGCTGTTCGTCGTTTATGAAAAAGTTCGACTCGGTATCGATCAAGATGGCCAAGGAGCAGGATCTGCCGCTCAATCCGACCAAAATTTCCGGCGTCTGCAATCGGCTGCTCTGCTGCCTCACATATGAGTACGATACGTACAAGAGCCAGCGCAGAAAAATGCCCCGGGTCGGCCGCCGTTTGCGCGTCGATGATGAGATATACCGGGTCAAGCGGCAGATTCCGCTGCAGCAGGCGATTGTCGCCATCGACGGGTCCGGCGAGGAGAAGCTGCTGCTCAAGCCCCAGTGGTCGGCTGCGGAAATTCTCAAGAGCGATAAGCCCCAGAAGACGCCGAAGAAGAGCGATAGAAATGGTACAGGTGAGAAGCCGGAACAGAAAAAGCCTGAGCAAGAGATCTGAGCAACGATGAACCAGAAAACAACGTATATCACTACGCCGATTTATTACGTCAACGCTCAGCCTCACCTGGGCCATGCCTACACCACGGTGGTGGCCGACACGTACAGCAGGTTCTGCAAGCTGCGCGGTGACCAGGTCCGGTTCCAGACCGGGACCGACGAGCATGGCGACAAGATTGTCGAAGCGGCCGCTAAAGAGGGTGTTGAGCCCCGTCAGTACGTCGATACGGTTTCGACGCAGTTTCGCGAGACCTGGCCGCTGCTCGATATCGATTATGATCGATTCATCAGGACCACCGACGCCGACCATGTGGCGGTGGTGAGAAAGATTCTCCAGGATGTCTACGACAAGGACGATATCTATTTTGACGAGTACAGCGGTCTCTACTGCACCGGCTGCGAGCGCTTTCTGATCGAGCGGGAACTGGTCGACGGCAAATGCCCCGATCATCTGGTCGAGCCCAAAGAGATCACCGAGCAGAACTATTTCTTCAAAATGTCGAAGTATCGGCAGCAGTTGATCGATCATATCAGCACGCATCCCGAATTCGTCACGCCCGAGCGCTATCGTAACGAGGTGCTCTCGTTCTTGAGTGATCCGCTCGATGATCTCTGTATTTCGCGGCCGGCCAGTCGGCTGAACTGGGGCATCAAGCTGCCGTTCGACGAGAATTATGTGACCTATGTCTGGTTCGACGCGCTGATCAACTATTTGACCGGCATCGGCTACCCCGACGGGGAGCAGTTCGAGCATTACTGGGCCGGGGCGGAGCATCTGATTGCCAAAGATATCCTCAAGCCCCACGCTATCTACTGGCCGACGATGCTGATGGCGGCGGGCGTGCCGCTCTATAAAAAGCTGCATGTACACGGCTACTGGAATGTCGATGAGACGAAGATGTCAAAGAGTCTTGGCAACGTTATCAGGCCGGCCCAGCTGGTCGAAACCTACGGTGTCGATACGTTTCGATATTTCAGTCTCAGGGAGATGTCCTTTGGCCTCGATGCTTCGTTCAGCAGTTCAGCAATCGTGGCCCGCAACAACGCCGATCTGGCCAATGATCTTGGCAACCTGTGCAGCCGCTCATTGTCGATGATCGAGAAATACTGCTCCCTGGTACTGCCTGAACCGGACCCTGAAGACGGCGATACTGAGCTGCGTCAGGCAGCTTCGCAGATGCTTGCCGTCTATCGGGAGCAGATGGGGGATTTCAAGTTTCATCTGGGACTGCAGGCGGTCTGGGAATTCGTCGGAGCGGCGAATCGCTATATCGTCAAAAATGAGCCGTGGGCCCTGGCTAAAGACGAGGCACACACGGCCCGCCTGCATACGGTGCTCTACAATCTGGGCGAGAGTCTGAGAATGCTGGCTCTGGTGTTAAAACCGGTAATGCCGCAAACCGCCGAGAAGATGATGCAGAGCCTGGGTATTGAAAAGGAAAGTGAAATAATGCAGACCCTTGAGCAGGGTGAAACCTGGGGTCTGCTGCAACCGGGGCTGGAGCTGAGAAAGGTTGCGAATCTGTTTCCGCGCATTGACACCAAACAGGAAAAAGCAGCCGATGTGGTTAAAAAACAGGCGGCACCCGCCAAAAAAGAGACGCAGGCAAAAGCGGCCGATGGGCGGATCAGTTTTGATCATTTCAAAAAAGTAGACCTCAGAGTCGCCCGTATTATCGCGGCTGAAACGGTGCCGAAATCTGAAAAGCTGTTGAAGTTGAAGGTTCTGGCGCCGGAGCAGAGAACGATTGTCTCCGGTATTGCCGGTAGTTATAAACCTGAGGAGCTGGTGGGTAAAAACGTTGTCATCGTCGCCAATCTGAAACCGGCCAAGCTGATGGGAATTGTATCTGAGGGTATGGTGCTGACCGCAGAGAGCCAGGGCGACCAGGGAACGGTGAAGCTGGTCCTGGTGAGTGCGGACGGAGCGGAGCCGGGTTGTCCGATAGCTTGAGAAAAGGGGTTTTTCTATGTTCGTAGCATCGAATTTTTTCATGGCACTGGCCGGAATTATCGATTTTCTGCTCACCGCCTACATGTGGGTCATCATCGGCCGGGCCGTGATCTCATGGGTGAATGCAGATCCACATAATCCGATTGTCCGTTTTCTCTACGAAATCACTGAACCGGTGCTGAGCAGGATCAGGCGAATACTGCCGGTGAGCATGGGGGCGATGGATTTTTCCCCGGTCATTCTGATTATTGTGATCATGTTTCTGCAGAGTTTTCTGGTCCCGACCATGAAGCAGATGGCCATGGGGCTCGGGTGAGGCCATATCCATGGCAGTACAGATGCTAAAACTATTCGAAGTGAGTGGGCATGACACTGACTCCTGAAGAAATCAGTGAGAAGTCGTTTTCGACCAGGCTCAGAGGCTTTGACTTTGGTGAGGTCCGCGATTTTCTCAAGAGTGCTGCGGCGCAATGCGCCGACTTGCAGGACCGGATAGCCCAGCAGCACAGAACAATCGAGGAGCAGGAAAAAGAGCTCGAACTGGGCGCCGATGACAGGAAATCATTTGAAGACGTAATCGAGGTCTATAAAGGTAATATCGGACAGCTCAAAAGCGAACTCGATGGGCTGCGGGCTCAAAACCGGCAGCGAACTGCTGAATATGAGCAGTTGCAAAGGAAAAGTGACACCGTTCAACAGGAGCGGGAGCGGCTGGCGGAAAAACTCAGCGACACCGAGACAGCGGTTTCGGAGCTGGAGCGTACCTTGCGATTGTCGCGGGCAACCGTTGAGGAACTGCGCGGTGTCGTGGTGCAGCTCGAAACCGATAAACGTAATCTGAACAATAATAACGAGCGTCACACAGAGGTGCTGGAGCAGGCTCGCCGCCAGGCGGATGAACTGGTCAAAAATGCTGAACGGCGCGCCCGGCAGCTTATTGATAAAGCAAGAGAGCGCATAGAGGAGCATCGCGACCGGGCTGTACAGGAGATCGTCGGGCTCAGAGAAGATATCGACCGGCTTAAAAATCAGCGCAGTCAGGTTACAGAAGATCTGAAAAAGGTGCTCAACACCCATATGGAGCAGCTCGATAAAGAGCCGGCGAAAGACACTGAATCGAGCCCGGGTGTCCATGACGAACTGTTTCAGAAAATCGATTTCACCGAACTGGTGGAATTTGATCTTGGCGACGAAAGCGATGCATTGCTCGATGATCCGCTCAGCGAGCAGAGCGGAGGCGAAGACGGCGAGGATCGTTTGCGGAGCACCCTGAAGGACGGCGGGATTTCCTATTTGAGCGAGGAATAACATCAGTCCATGCTATGAAGAAGCGGAGCCCCGTATCCGGCCGCCTGGTCGTCGGCAATTGGAAATGCAGAAAGTCGCCGGCCGAGGCCTATGACTGGCTGGCCGAATTCAACGAAGGCTACGAGCCGGTTGAAGGTGTCTCGGTGGTCGTCGCTGTGCCTATGACGCTGCTGATTCCGCTGTCCGATCAGCTCAAATTAATAGATATGCACCGTTTTTTTCTTGCCGCTCAGGATGTCTCCGCCTTTCCGTCGGGAAACTACACAGGGGCAATCTCGGCTGACATGCTCAAAAGCACCTGCAGCCACGTCATTATCGGCCATCCTGAGCGCCGCCGCTATTTTCATGAAACCGCTCGGGACGTGGTCAATAAGGTCAGCGAGGCCGCCGACTCCGGTCTCGTGCCCATTGTCTGTGTCGACGATAAAAATGCAATGTCACAGCTGACCGCTCTGAGCGATATCGACTGCGACAGTCTTGTCATCGCTTTCAACGCGGCAGACGATGCGGATTTTCATGAGCCGCCGCCGGTCGAAACGGTTGCGCGGCTGGCATCCTATGTTTCCCAGGTTTACCCGGCCCGGCCGGTTATTTACGGGGGCAGGGCCGGCCGCAGCAGTTACACGGCGCTTTTGGCGGTACCGCAGATATCAGGTTTTATGGTCGCTGAAGACAGTCTGCGGCCCCGGTCTTTTCTTTCCATCGTCAAGGCTGTGCAGCAAAGCAGCCCTGCAATGACCTAGACTCGACGGCACCGGTAAATGGGTAATTCCGACTCATGGGATGAGGCCAAAAATCTCATCAAGGAACGGGCTGATCTGGTCGAAATCGTCGGTCAGCATGTCGATCTGAAGCGCAGCGGCTTCAGGTACCTGGGTTCCTGTCCGTTTCACCAGGAAAAGACCCCCTCCTTCACCGTTCACCCTGACCAGCAGTTTTATCACTGCTTCGGCTGCAAGGCATCCGGGGATGTCTTTTCCTTCATGATGGAATACCACCACATGGATTTTCCCGAAGCGCTGAAAACGCTGGCTCAGAAATACCAGATCGAGCTTCCGGAAAAACGGCGCTCTGCTCAAGAGGTTGAACGGGAGCAGCGGCGCGGAAAAATGTTTCAGCTCAACCAGAAAGCTGCAGACATCTATCACGACTATCTGCTCAACCAGCCCGACGCTGCTCCGGCCCGTGCCTATCTGAAGAAAAGGGCGATTTCTGCAGAGGTGTTGAAGCGCTACCGCCTCGGCTACGCCCCGGCGGTGGAGTCGGCCGGCTGGAACTTCCTGGCAGGCCGTCTCGACCAAGAAGAACGCTCCATTGCCCTTGAAACTGGTCTTCTGGTCAGCAAAGAGGAAAACAGGAGTTATGATCGTTTCAGGGACCGGGTAATGTTTCCCATCGCCGACGCTCGGGGCCGGACGTGCGGCTTTGGCGGCCGGATACTGGGTCCTGGTGAACCGAAGTATCTCAATTCACCGGAAAGTCCCATATATAATAAAAGTCGGCTGCTTTTCGGGCTCTACCAGCAGCGCGATGCGATCCGGCGCCGGCGCCGGGCCGTTCTGGTGGAAGGTAATTTCGATCTGCTCGCCCTGGTGGTCAACGGCATCGACCAGGCCGTGGCCCCGCTCGGTACCGCGCTGACCAGAGAGCAGCTGCGTCTGCTCAAGCCGCTGACCGATGACGTGGTCCTGCTTTTTGACGGCGATGAGGCGGGACTCAAGGCCGCGGAGCGCTCGGTCCCGCTCTTTCTTGCAGAGCAGGTCAGCGGCCGGGTCGTTCTCTTGCCGCCGGATCACGACCCTGACACGTTCATTGCCGAATTCGGTGCCAAGCGTCTGGAGGAAGCTATCGAAGAGGCCGGCCCTCTGCCCGAATTCATGCTCCAGCAGCTTATCGATCGTTTTGGCAGGAGCCTGGATGGAAAATTCAAGGTTATCGAGAATCTTCGCCCGCTGCTCACCTCCGCCGCCACTGCCGTGCAGCGCGATACGATGGCCCGCCATTTTGCTTCTGTGCTGGATGTTGATGCCCAGAGGCTCCTGGCCGAGGTGCAGAAATCTTCCGGACCGGATACGCCTCCTCCCAGCCGGAACAAGCGCAATCCGGAGTCTGCCGGACTCGACCCCGCCCTGCGCAGTGTTCTGGGGTTTATGGTTAAAAATCCCGTATATTTCCAGCAGCTTGTCGAGCATGAAATTGACAAGACCCTGGCAGGTACCGTCGGTGAAACCATCTGTCTGCAGCTCTCTGCTTTAAAAGATCAGGGGCTCGAGCACCTTGCGCCGGAGGAGTTGTTCAGTGAACTGCCGCCCGGCGAGGAGCGTTCCATCGTCGCTTCGATCTTGACCGAAGTTGAACAGACTCCCGGTGCAGAAAGCGAAGACGCGGATAATCTGCTCGGCGAAGTGCTGAGCTGGCTTGATCGGCAGCGGCTGAAACGGTGCTCTGAGAAATTGATGCTGCAGATCAGGGAAGCGGAGCGGCTTGGAGAAGCAGAGACCGTCAGCGCGCTGCTGCTCGAGAAGATGCAGGTGGATCGCGACCTGAAGCAGGGCTGAGATTCTCAGGATGGAATTACGAGTAACAATGCGATGATTCGTTGATTTTATTGGATCAATCATCTAATAATGGATTGTCTCGGATTGGCGCGAAGTGAATTTCTCATTCACAGAGTGTTTTTCAATCTCGAATGAGGACGGGGTAACCAATGGCTGCTGATGACTATATCGACAACGAATCGGACGATTACGAAGGCGAGGAAGAGAACCTGGCTTCTGGTGATGACGCGTCTATGTGGGATTTGACCGGCATCTATCATGCTGCCGGGGAGGAGCCGGATACCCTTCCCGAATCGGTACCGGCTGATCGCAGGAAAAGCAGCGCTGATCGGCGCCGCAGCCCGTTCTCCGATCGTCGACGAGGAGACCGGCGGCGGGTGTCACGTTCATCCGGGCGCGATACTCCGCAATCCGCCGACCCGATGAACATTTACCTGCGTGAAATGGGCAGTCTGAAACTGCTGAGCCATAAAGAGGAGCTGAAACTCGCCCAGATGATCGAGAACGGCAAGTTTCGTATCCAGAGTGCCGTCCTTTCGGCCCAACTCGCTCTGCCCGCCCTGCAGCAACTCCTCGCAGAGATCGAAGACGGGCGTCTCAAAATATATCAGGTTCTGCCTGGAGTAGCCGAAGACCAGCCCGATGAAATTAAAGCCGAGACCGAAAATCTGGTCAACCGCTTTGCAATGGCTGTCAGCCTCGATAAAAATCGAGAACGGCTGATCAGCGAACTGGTCGACGCCAAGGAGGATGCCCGCTACGATGAGTTACGCGGTCAAATACTGGCCACCGGCGGGGAAATTTCGCTGCTCTTCTCTCAGCGGCTGATCTGCCAGGAGTGCATCAATTCGATGGCCACCGCCGTCGAGGAACTGGCCAGGCGTTTCAGACAGGTCCTGGTTACCGTGATGAAGGAGGCCAACCTGTCGCTGATTGAGCAGGGTGACCCGGTCTTTGTAAAGGCTGTTGAGGCCCAGGTCAACAGGCAGTTTCTGATGGAGTCGGGACTTGACGGCGAGGCACTCACCTTTATCCAGGCTGAGATAGAAGCCGGCCGGGATATGGTCCGGCACGCCAAAGAATCACTGGTTCGGGCCAACCTGAGGCTGGTCATCTCGGTATCGAAAAAGTTCGTCAACCGGGGGCTGCAGTTTTCCGACCTGATTCAGGAAGGAAATATTGGTCTGATGAAGGCGGTAGATAAATTCGATTACCACCGCGGTTATAAATTCAGTACCTATGCAACGTGGTGGATCAGGCAGGCGATCACCAGGGGTATCGCCGATCAGGGCCGGACCATTCGGCTGCCGGTGCACATGATAGAGACCATCAACCGGCTGCTGAGGGTTTCAAAAGAATTTCTGATTGAAGAGCATCGGGAGCCGACGCCTGAAGAAATGGCTCAGCAGCTCGGCACCGAAGTCAACAAAGTGAAAAGTGCTCTGAAAATTGCTAAAGACGCGATTTCTCTCGACACGCCCATTGGTGATGACGGGGAGACCTTTCTTGGCGATTTCATTGAAGACCAGGATCGGCCCGGTCCCCAGGATGTGTCGATTACCGCCAGTTTGAGCGAGTGCTTGAACCAGGTGATGTCGACCCTGACCCCCCGGGAGGCCAAGGTGCTCAAAATGCGCTACGGTATCGATGTTGACTATGACCATACCCTTGAAGAAGTGGGCAAGTGCTTCGAGGTGACCCGTGAGCGTATCCGCCAGATCGAGGCACAGGCCATTTCGAAACTGAAGCATCCCTCCAGGATTGAAGAATTGAAGGTCTTTATGACCGATTGATATCTTTTTGATTTTTATCTGATTTTTTTCGTGCCCTCTTTGTCAGCTGGTGAACATATACGAGACTGGGTCGCCCTGAGCATGGCCGGCGGTATCGGCCCGGCCTCGTTTTATGCCCTTGTCAGGCGTTTCGGCTCCCCGGCACGAGCGCTCACGGCGTCTGCTGCCGAGTTGAAACGGGTGGAGGTGTTACAGTCTCAGGCTCGCGCTGATCTGGCCCGGGCCGACCGGCTCAGGGAACGGGCCGAGGCTGAGTTACGAACACTTGCCCAAATCGGTGGTTCAGCGCTCATGTGCGGTCGGACCGGCTATCCGGAACTCCTGCGCCACACCAGTCAGCCGCCGCCGGTTCTCTATGTTCTTGGTAAGGTTGAACTGCTGGACAAACCCTGTATCGCCATCGTCGGTTCACGGGCGGCCACCAGCTATGGCCGAAGGGTCGCGCACAAAATCGGTAAGGATTTAGCCCTGGCCGATGTCTGCGTCGTATCCGGGCTGGCGCTCGGGGTCGACGGAGAGGCCCACGGCGGTGCTCTGGCAGCCGGCGGTGCGACGGCGGCGGTGCTCGGTTGCGGACTCGATGTGGTCTACCCGAAGACCAATCGCGTCTATTACGAGCAGATACGAAGCCACGGGCTGCTGATCAGTGAATATCCGCTGGGTACTCCGCCGGAACCCTGGAGATTTCCGGCCCGCAATAGAATCATTGCCGGATTAAGCCGGGGCGTCGTGGTTGTAGAAGCTTCAAAAAAATCCGGGTCGCTGATCACCGTCCAGTTTGGCCTTGAGGAGGGCAGGGAGATTTTTGCGATTCCGGGCCAGGTCGATTCTGCCAAAAGTGCTGGAGCCCATTGGCTGGTGCAGCAGGGGGCGAGCCTTGCCGTTTCGGCCGACGATATTCTCGACCAGCTGTCTCTGCGCCCTGCCGCCCCGATGGCGGCCGGGTCGAAAAAGGACAGCAGATCGCCTCGTCTTGACAGCAGCTCGGCGGCCCTGCTGGCAATCATTGAGCCGTACCCGCTGCAGCGCAACGAACTGCTGCAGAAATCGACGCTTTCTGCAGCAAAACTGCAGGAATTACTCCTCCTGCTTGAGCTCGAAGGGTTGATCGAACTCCTTCCCGGTGATCGAATTCGCAGGGTAACAAGTTGATATAAAACGAAATTGAACAACAGGATCGTTCATGAACAATGCCATATTTATTGCCCCGTCGATACTCTCGGCAGATTTTTCCCGATTGAAAGAAGAAATAGAAGCCGCCGATAAAGCCGGCGCCGATGTTATCCATGTCGACGTGATGGATGGACATTTCGTCCCCAACATCACCATCGGGCCGCTGGTTGTGGAGGCGGTACGTGCGGTCACCGACAAACCGCTTGATGTCCACCTGATGATCAGCGATGCCGACTCATACATCGATGACTTTGTCGATGCCGGTGCCGACTGGATTACGGTGCATGTCGAAGCCTGCACGCACCTGCAGCGCACCCTTTCCCATATACGCAAAAACGGCCTGATGGCCGGCGCTGTTCTGAATCCGGCAACCCCGCTGCAGACCTTGGATTATGTCCTCGAAGATCTCGATCTGGTGATGCTGATGAGCGTCAATCCGGGCTTTGGCGGCCAGTCTTTCATTCCGGCAACCATCGAGAAGATCCATCGACTGAAATCGATGATCGACAGCCGCGGCCTCGACATCGGCATCGAGGTGGACGGCGGCATCTCCGAGGTCACGATCGGTGCCGCCGCAGCGGCAGGAGCCAATATCTTCGTGGCCGGTTCGGCAATTTACCGGAGCGACTCCTATGCAGATACCATCGCTGAACTTCGCCGGCTGGCGCAAGAGGCGACGAGTCCGATCATCGAAAAGGATTGATCCCTGTCCCTCACCATGCTTGTTTAAAACAGCAGGAGCAATCTATGGATAAGGATATAACCGCAAGCCGGTCCTGGAAGAAGCTGGCGGAGCTGGCCCGGGCACCCTACGACTTGACCAGTCCCGGGGCTTTTGAGCAGAACAGCCGGATAGCCCAGATGGTCTGCTGCAGTGCGGGACTGCAGCTGTTCTATGCTGCCCAGCGAATCGATTCCCCGGTTCTGGCGGCGCTGCAGGAGTTCGCCGATGAGCACCGACTGGTCGAGCGCTTCAGGGAAATGAGAAGGGGCGCCGTAATCAACAGGATTGAGGGCTGGCAAAGCGAAAACCGACAGGTTCTCCACACGTCCTGCCGGGATGTTTTCTCCTCCTCGCCCAGAGAACCGGCATCCTCGGGGCAGGCAAGAGATGAGCTCACCAAACTGGATCAGTTTTTGACCGGTCTGAACAAGGACAATCGTTTTACCACCATGGTCAATGTCGGCATCGGCGGCTCCGACCTCGGTCCCCGGGCTGTCTATGAAGCGCTTAAAGCATTCAATATAAAGAACAGGGAAGTGCGCTTCATCGCCAACGTCGACCCCGACGACGCGGCTCAGGTGCTGAAATCGATCGATCCGGCCAGGACAGTGGTGGCGGTGGTTTCAAAAAGCGGTTCGACCCTTGAAACGCGAACAAATGAAGAGCTGGTGCGGCAGAGATTCGTTGATGCAGGCCTCGATCCGGCCCGTCATTTTGTCGCCGTTACCGGAAAAGGCAGTCCGCTGGACAACCCGAATCGGTATCTGCGCTCCTTTTATATGTATGATTATATCGGCGGCCGCTACAGCGTCACCTCGATGGTCGGCTGTGTCAGTCTCGGTTTTGCGCTGGGCATGGACCAGCTGCACCAGTTTTTACAGGGCGCACACGAGATGGACGACGCCGCCGAGCAGCCCGGAGCGACTTCGAATATGGCATTGCTTCTGGCCCTGCTGGGGATCTGGAACCATAATTTTCTCGGTTGTCCGACCCTTGCCGTTCTGCCTTACAGTCAGGGACTGCACCGGTTCACCGCTCATCTCCAGCAGTGCGATATGGAGAGCAACGGCAAATCGATCACTGTTGACGGCGACGATGTGAGAACCAAAACCGGGCCGGTGGTCTGGGGAGAGCCGGGCACCAGCGGACAGCACGCATTCTACCAGCTGCTGCACCAGGGAACCGAAATAGTACCGGCAGAATTCATCGGTTTTCGTCAGAGTCAGTACGGGGATGACATCATTATCGACAAAACCAGCTCGCAGCAGAAACTGCTCGCCAACCTGATGGCTCAGGTGGTGGCCTTGGCCGTCGGCAGAAGCCATCAGAACCCGAACAAGCGCTTTGGCGGCAATCGTCCCAGCTCGATGATCATCGCTCACACGACTCGATCCGCAGAACATGGGGCGTCTGCTGGCTCTCTATGAGGCCAAGATTGTCATGCAGGGTTTTGGCTGGAATATCAACTCCTTTGACCAGGAGGGAGTCGAGTTGGGCAAGGTCCTGGCAGGTCGTTTCCTGGAGCGCATGGCTGATCGTAAAAAATGTGGTACATCGATCGAAGACCAATTCCTTGCAGTGCTTGAAAATTAAGGGATGAACCGCTTCAAAAAGCGGTGAATCAGTGTTCATTTTTCGGGCCTGAAAGCGGTTGCTTTTTTGTTGACAAAAAGAACCTGTGGTTATATCCTCATCTGCTACGTAATTATTCGCCGAGTTCAGTGTATTGTGCTTTCGTTGTGCAAGATATGCCAGTTGAAAGATAGGCAGGGGGCGAGGAGGTCGGTACAAGGAGTCGGCATCCGTCCACTTGTTCATGATACGTGATCTGTATATAAGATAGAATATCTGGATAGGGTAGCAGTACTAATAGAAATTCAAAGGAGGAAATCATGGCAAAACATGAGACACCCTTGTTGGACCAGCTGGAAGGCGGCCCCTGGCCGAGTTTCGTGAGCGACCTGAAAGCGATGGCAGAAACCAAGCCGGAAGTTTACGACATTCTTGGTCAGCTTGAACTGTCCTACAAGGATCGGATCACTCACTGGAAACACGGCGGCATCGTCGGCGTTTTCGGTTACGGCGGCGGTATTGTCGGCCGTTATTCAGATGTTCCTGAGCAATTCCCGGGTGTAGAGCATTTTCACACCATTCGCGTTGCCCAGCCGGCATCAAAATACTATACCACCGAGAACCTGCGCAAGCTCTCAGACCTCTGGGAAAAGCACGGTTCCGGCGTAACCAATTTCCACGGCTCAACCGGCGATATCATTATGCTCGGATGCAGGACGGAGGCTCTTGAGCCTTTTTTCTGGGATCTCACCCACGAGATGGGACAGGACCTCGGTGGTTCCGGATCCAATCTGCGTATCCCCGGCATGCTGTCTGGGACAGTCACGCTGCGAGTGGTCCTGCTACGATACGCAGGAAGCCTGCTATCATTTGACCCTGCATTACCAGGACGAGATTCACCGCCCAGCCTTCCCGTACAAGTTCAAGTTCAAGTTCTCCGGTTGTCCCAACGACTGTGTGGCCGCGATCGCCCGTTCCGACGTATCCGTTATCGGTACCTGGAGAGACAATATCCGCATCGACCAGGCTGCCGTCAAAGAATACATGGCCGGCAATTATCCCGCCAACGGCGGCTCCCACAGCGGCCGTGACTGGGGTCCCTTCGATATTCAGAAAGAAGTTATCGATCTGTGTCCGACCGAGTGTATGTGGATGGAAGGTGATGAGCTGAAGATCGACGATAAGGAATGTACCCGTTGTATGCATTGCATCAACGTTTTGCCGCGGGCGTTGCGCCCCGGTGCTGAACAGGGTGCTTCCATCCTGGTTGGCGCTAAAGCGCCGATCCTCGACGGCGCCCAGATGTCGACCCTGATGATTCCGTTCATGAAGGTAGAGAAAGAGAACGACTTCGAAGAATTGATCGAGTTTATCGAAACTGTTTGGGATTGGTGGATGGAAGTCGGAAAGAACCGCGAGCGCGTCGGTGAAACTATGCAGCGCATCGGTCTGAACAACTTCATCAAGATCATGGGGCTTGACCCGATTCCGCAGATGATCAGGATACCGCGTGAGAATCCTTACGTATTCTGGGCTGAGGAAGAGGTCGAAGGTGGCTTTGATCGTGACATCGACGAGTTCCGTGCACGTCATGCTGCCTAATCGGCATTATTAATATTCAGATTAAATTAACTATATAAGGAGAGTTATCATGGGATATAATCCGGACAAACCGATGGAAGGCCGGATTACTGATCTTGGTCCACCACATTACGGACAGTTCTATGCCGCCGGTCATTAGGGAGAACAAGGGTAAATGGCTGTGGCATGAAATTGTGCAGCCCGGCGTTCTGATGCACAAATCGGAGACCGGTGACGAAGTCTATACTAGTTCGCGTTGGGTCACCGCCCGACTGATGACCGTGCCGTTCATGTTCGCGAAATTTGTGACATCGCCGATGCCCACTGCGACGGCCACCTGCGTTTTACTACCAGGAACAACATCGAATTCATGGTTGATGCACAAGACAAGGTTCAGCCTCTGCTCGACGATCTCGCCAGCCGCGGCAACAAGTTCCCCGTAGGTGGAACTGGCGCAGGCGTGACCAATATCGTCCACACCCAGGGCTGGATCCACTGCCACACCCCGGCCACTGATGCTTCGGGACCGGTCAAGGTAGTCATGGACGAGCTGTTCGAGTATTTCACCTCGATGACCCTGCCGGCCCAAGTGCGCATTGCTCTGGCCTGCTGTCTGAACATGTGCGGTGCGGTACATGCGTCCGATATCGCCATTCTCGGTATTCACCGCAAGCCGCCGATGATCGATCACAAACGTATCACCGGTGTCTGTGAATTGCCGCTGGCGATTGCTTCCTGCCCGCTGGGCGCAGTTAAGCCCGCCAAGGCCACGGTAGACGGAGAAGAGATCAAGTCCGTAAAAGTAACGGTAGAGCGCTGTATGTTCTGCGGTAACTGCTACACCATGTGTCCGGCCATGCCGATGGCAGACCCGGAAGGCGATGGAATTGCGATTCTGGTTGGCGGCAAGGTGTCCAACACCCGTTCCGCTCCAAAATTCTCAAAACTGGTTATTCCGTTTCTGCCCAACAACACACCGCGTTGGCCGGAAACTGTTGAGGCCGTTAAAAAGATTCTCGAAGCCTATGCCAAAGACGCCAAAAAGTATGAGCGTGTTGGTGAATGGGCCGAAAGGATTAGTTGGGAAAGCTTCTTCGAGAAGTGCGATATCCCATTTACTGAGAAGAGCATCGATGATTATCGCCTGGCCTACAACACCTGGCGTACAACCACTCAGTTCAAGTTCACCAGCCATATCAAATAGTTGACTGGTTTTCTGCTGATCGAGAGCCCGCTACGCATCGCGTGGCGGGCTTTGATGCCCTTTTGGTCACATTAAAAAAGGAGAAAGAAGATGCCTCTGAGTGATGATGAACTAAAAGATGCGATTTGCGAGAAAGCTGCGAAATCACCAAAACCACAGCTTTACATCAAAGACTTTTACAAGTGCGATCCGGATTCCAAGCCGCGAAAGATCAAAAACGTTGCCAACGAACTCGTTCGTGAAGGCCGGTTGATGTTCTGGTCGTCCGGCTCCACCACCATGTATGCAGATCCTAGCCGTATCCAGAACGAGGAGAAGAAGAAGTAAGACTGCAGACCTGCTGTTGTAGTGATTATGTTTTGAGCGCGAAGTTCACCAGAGCTTTGCGCTTTTTTATTGTTCCGCTATCGCTTCATTATTGTTTAATTCGTGGATATTTCCGACCTGCACCTGAGTAGTACCGACTCGACAAACCGGGTCGCCATGGAGCTTGGGATCAGTGGCGCCTGTCACGGCAGTGGTGTTATCGCTGAACGGCAGGATTCCGGACGCGGCCGGCTGGGCAGGAACTGGTTTTCCCCGGCACGAACAAATCTCTACTGCTCCTATATCGTGCGTCCGTCCATTGATGTCGAGCATTACCCGAAACTGACGATGATAGCCGGTGCTGCAGCCGCACAATGCCTTGACAACCTCCCGGGAATCAGAATTACCCTGAAGTGGCCCAACGATCTCTTCATCGGCTCCAGAAAGTGCGGCGGCATCTTGTCCGAGTTTTCCATCGACCGCTCAGGGGAACCGTTCGCTGTCGTCGGTGTCGGTATCAACTGCAATATGAGTCCGACCGATCTGCCTGAAGAGCTGCGTGCAATTGCCACATCGCTGTTGATAGAAGGGGGAACTGCAATCGAGATTTCTCGTTTGTTCAATGATCTTCGGGTGTGTCTTATTGAAATGATCAGCGAATTTGAAAGGAAGGGCTTTGAATCAGTTCTGACCTGCTGGTCGCGCTATGATCATTTCCGTGGAAAAACGATGGCATGGAGTTGCCCGGACGGTACGAAGCTCGAGGGGGAAAATCTCGGCCCTGATGAAGACGGGGCGTTGCTGGTGCGGGATCGCGATGGACAAACCCACCACATTGTTTCAGGAGAAGTCACAGCAGCGGGCAACAATAAGCCTTGATATCGGCGTCTCTGAAAAAAAGGGGCGGCCGGTTACCAGGACCCCCCTTTTATTCTGCAACTGTTTCAGGCAATAATCAGTACCGGTAGTACTCGGGTTTGTATGGCCCCTCGATATCGACGCCGATATAGTCAGCCTGTTTTTTGCTGAGCGCGGTCAGGTTTGCCCCGATTTTATCGAGGTGCAGCCGGGCGACCATCTCGTCTAGTTTCTTAGGCAGGAAATAGACCTCGTTCTGATAGTTCTCACTGTGCTTCCACAACTCGATCTGGGCCAGCACCTGGTTGGTGAATGAGTTGCTCATCACGAAACTGGGGTGGCCGGTGGCGCAGCCGAGATTGACCAGCCGGCCCTCGGCCAGAATGATAATCTTCTTACCGTCCGGGAAGGTGACATGGTCCACTTGCGGTTTGATCGTATCCCACTCCAGATCGCGGATTGAGGCAATATCGATTTCCGAATCGAAATGGCCTATGTTGCAGACGATCGCTTCGTCGGGCATCTGTTCCATATGGGCCCGGGTGATGACGTCGACGTTGCCGGTGCAGGTAACGAAGATATTGCCGACTGACGCGGCTTCCTCCATGGTGACCACCCGGTATCCCTCCATTGCCGCCTGCAGGGCGCAGATCGGATCAACCTCGGTTACCAGCACGGTGGCTCCCATGCCGGCCAGGGCCTGGGCACAGCCCTTACCCACATCGCCGTAGCCGGCAACGACGGCGATTTTGCCGGCTATCATCACGTCGGTGGCCCGTTTAATGCCGTCGATCAATGATTCCCGGCAGCCGTAGAGGTTGTCGAACTTCGATTTGGTAACCGAATCGTTGACGTTGATAGCCGGGCAGAGCAGCGTTCCAGCCGCAGCCATTTCGTTGAGGCGGTGCACCCCGGTGGTGGTCTCCTCGGTGATGCCTTTGACCTGCTTCATGTCCTGCTGGTATTTTTGGTGCATGATCAGGGTCAGGTCGCCGCCGTCGTCGAGAATCATGTTCGGCCGCCAGTCGTCGGGGCCGAAAATGGTCTTGTCTATGCACCACCAGAATTCTTCTTCCGATTCTCCCTTCCAGGCAAAGGTGGGAATACCTGCAGCGGCCATCGCTGCTGCGGCGTGATCCTGGGTGGAAAAGATGTTGCAAGACGACCAGCGGATGTCGGCGCCGAGTTCAACCAGGGTCTCCATAAGTACGGCGGTCTGGATGGTCATGTGCAGGCAGCCGGCGATTCGGGCTCCACTGAGCGGTTTTTCGTCAGCATGCTGTTCGCGGAGACTCATCAGCCCCGGCATTTCGGTCTCAGCAATGGCTATCTCTTTTCTTCCCCAGTCGGCCAGGGAGATGTCGGCTACTTTATAATCGCTGTTCGATGCAGTCATAAGTTGATCTCTGAGTAATAAGGTTATGGTCGGTTTAGAGACCGGCGGCGTTTTTCAGTTCCTCAGCCTTGTCGATCCGTTCCCAGGTGAAGTCATCCCGGCACCGGCCGAAATGCCCATAGGCGGCGGTGGCCCGGTAGATAGGACGGAGCAGATCAAGGTGCTGGATGATGGCTTTGGGCCGCAGGTCGAAATGTTCGGCGACCAGATCTCTGATTTTTTCATCGGCCAGCCGGCCTGTTCCAAAGCTTTTTACGGTGATCGATACCGGTTGCGAGATACCGATGGCATAAGCAACCTGCACTTCGATTTCCGAAGCGATGCCGGCAGCCACAAGGTTTTTGGCAATATAGCGGCCCATGTAGGAAGAAGAGCGATCCACTTTGGACGGATCTTTACCTGAAAAAGCGCCGCCGCCATGGGAACCCTTCCCCCCATAAGTGTCGACGATGATTTTTCTGCCGGTGACCCCGCAGTCGCCTACGGGCCCGCCGATAACGAAGCGGCCGGTCGGGTTGATGAAGAATTTGGTATCCTTGTCGATCATCTCAGCGGGCAGAACCGGCTTGACGATCTCTTCCATGACACCTTCCTTCAGGTCATGGTATTCGATGATTTCATCGTGCTGGGTCGACAGAACAACCGCGTCGATCCGTTTCGGAGCGCCATCGACATAGCCGATCGTCACCTGGCTTTTGGCGTCGGGACGCAGCCAGGGGAGGCGGCCGGATTTACGTACTTCGGCCTGGCGTTTGGTGAGTCGGTGCGCGTAATAGATCGGCATCGGCATCAGCACTTCGGTATCGTTGCAGGCATAGCCGAACATCAGGCCCTGGTCGCCGGCGCCCTGATCGAGATCGAGGCCGCTGCCCTCGTCAACCCCCTGGGCGATATCGGGGGACTGTTTATCTATCGAGGTCAGAATCGCACACGACTGCCAGTCAAAACCCATATCTGAAGAGTTGTAGCCGATTTCTCTGATGGTTTGGCGGACCACGTCGGGCATATCGACCCAGGCCGATGTGGTAATCTCGCCGGCAATCAATACCATACCGGTGGTCACCATCGTTTCGCAGGCTACCCGGGCGTGTTTGTCCTGATCCAGTATAGCGTCAAGGATGGCGTCAGAGATCTGATCGGCGACCTTGTCCGGGTGTCCCTCGGAGACCGACTCTGAGGTAAAAAGATAATTTGACATGATTTTTCCGTTTACGTAGTTATTATTGTTCCAATTTGCTGATTGCTACTGTATGCATGATGCACCAATTTGCCAAACAAGTTATATGACCCCCCACTGTTCACCTTGTCAAGCATATTCAGCTATCTTAAATAGCGGGCGGGGTGGAGCAGACGGCGCTGAGACGATGAACGCAAAAGCGGGCCGCCCAGTGTCTCGGCCAAAGCCTGGCCTTTGGAAATGCAAAATTGGAGCAGGTCAATGAGACAGAAGGGCTGCCAGGGTCATGAAAGGGTTGCAGAAGAGCCTGTCGGCCCGTATTAAAGGTAGATAAGCATGAGCATTGAAGAAGCCCGGGAAGTACTGCTGATCGAAGAACAGGGATTGGCCGCCGTGCGCGGCCGTATCGGTGCCGAGTTCATCAAGGCGGTCGAGTTGATTCAGGCCTGCCCCAGTCGGCTGATCATCACCGGAATCGGTAAGTCCGGCATCATCGGCCAGAAAATAACGGCAACCCTGAACAGCACCGGCACACCCTCTTTTTTTCTGCACCCGGTCGAAGCGATGCATGGGGATCTGGGAATCGTCAATCGAACCGATGTGGTTGTCGCTATTTCCTATTCCGGTGAGACGGCGGAGTTGAACAGCCTGCTGGGTAATCTGAAGCGGCGCAGCGCATCGCTGATTGCGATGACCGGAGCAGTCGATTCAACCCTTGGCCGGGCGGCGGATGTGGTGCTCGATATATCCGTTCCGAAGGAGGCCTGTTCGCTGGGACTGGCGCCGACCGCCAGCACGACGGCAACGCTGGCGCTGGGTGATGCGCTGGCGGTGGTGCTGATGAAGCGCAATCGTTTCCAGGCCGAGGATTTCCGTTTCAACCACCCTGCCGGCAGCCTCGGTGCCCGGCTCAAGGTCAAGGTGGAAGAGGTCATGCTGAGCGGTGATCGTATTCCACTCGTCGGTGATGGTGCGACTATGCAGGAAGCGATCCAGGAACTCAATGAAAAGAGTTTCGGCGCTGTGATCGTGGCCGGCGCACAACGCCGGGTCGAGGGTATTGTTACCGATGGGGATGTCAGACGCTTCGTGGCCTCAGGCCTTGACCCGAAGGCGATACCGGTGCGCCGGGCCATGACCCCGGAGCCAAAGACCATCAGCGTGGGTAAGCAGGCGGTTGATGCCTTGTCGATCATGCAGCATCACGAGGTGACCGTCCTGCCGGTGGTCGACGAATCCCGGAAAATGATCGGTATTCTGCATCTCCACGACCTGCTCGGGAAAGGGGAGTTTCGCTTTTTATTCTGAGCTTGCGCTTGAATAGATTTCGCTACATCCTCTCCAGTGAGATGGTGACGGCCGTTGTCAGCTCAGAAGTTACGGGCTGTCACTGTAGAAGTGCCAGGCACCGCTATTCTTGTCGTAGGTATATTTCATCACCAGTTGCAGGGGGCGGCCCCGGCCGACTTCAACGCACTGAAGCCTGAAGAGAAGCTTTGAGTCCATTTGTTTCTCGAAAACCACCTCTCTCTCAACCAGTGACTCCGGCGGCGAGCCTGCGTAGTGTCTGGTAAAAAGCTCTTCGAAGTTGGCTTCGAGGTAGGCAATTTTATCAGAGAGAGATTTATCCTTTTCGGCCTGTTTTATTGACTGCTGCGCCTCGTCAAGAACCGCACTGAATTCATCATCGCTGCTGAATTCACTGGCTGAAATCGACTCAATGATTGCTGTCAGTTTCTCAACTGCCTCGTTGTACTGCTTCTCCTTGAGATGTCGGGCAGCGTCCTGTTTGTCCCTGATCACCGAAGCCTGCAGCATAATACGGGCCAGTTTCTTTCTGTTTTCCTCGGTGCTGGTCTGCCGGAGAAGTTCGCGGTTGTCTTCGAGCAGGTTGATGGCCTTATCGTAGTTGTTGATCGCTTCATCCCAGCGTGACTGCCGGAAGGCTGATTTACCGGCGGAAACGATATTGTACAGATCGGCCTTGACGATCAGCTGTTTGAGTTCGTAGATCTCATCATCCTCCGGGCCCAGCGACTGTCTGGCCATGATCAGAGCTGCGCGATAGTAGCCGGCAGCCTCACTCCAGCGATTTTCGGCAAAGGCGGTATCCCCCTTTTCCTTTTCGGTGGCCTGCTCGATTTCTGCCAGCCGGCCGGTGATGCTGTCGATGAGTTCGGTTTTGTCGGGAATGTCGATTGCTTTGAGCTTTTCGAGCGCATTATTCAAGTCCTTGGTAGCCAGGACCCATTTTTTACGATCGATAAAAGAAATACCGGACTGATAAATGATATTGAACTGAGCTATTTTGATGTTTTCTGAAATATCGAAAAGCGTCTGCCGGTCGATGGCTTTGACTTCCTCGGCAATGGCGAGAGCCTGCTCGTAATTGGACACGCTTTCCTGCCATTTCGACGCACCAAAAAGTTCATCCCCTTTTTCTTTGAATTTCTCGAAATCGAGGAAGTTCATAACAACCTGTTTCGGGTAGTATTGACCGTCCAGTAATAGATTTCCGGCCAGCCCTTCCTGCAGATATCTCGATCGCAGGGACTTTTCGATCTCCATGATCAGGCTGTCGCGCTCACCGCTCTTGAACAGCTTGACTTGTTTGGCAAGCCCCAAGGCAGACTCGCACTGTAATTCGGCATCAGTGAATTTGTGCTCACCAAGCGATGAAGTGCACTCCGCAAATCGCTGCTGGGCCTGGGCCAGTTTAGAGGAGCTGAAATAGTAATTGAGTCCGATTGCTCCACCTACCAGTATGAGGATGGCACCAAGTGCATAAAGAGACATCCGCGATTTTTGCGCTTCCTTTTCTTCGAAAAAAGTTCGTCCGGAGTCGAATTCCGATGAGCTGTCATAAGACATCTCCGCTGCTGTCGATTCGGGGATGCCTGTCTCTTTCGTTTTGGATGAAAAGCGCTCTGGTCTTTTGCTTTCAGGTGCCGCAGATGTTGGCCGCTCGGGGGGCTCGGTCTCGAGTGTCGGGGGCTCAAGCTGTTCCGTCCAGCCGCCCAGCAGCTCAAGCGCCTGGGTCATCCTGCTGATATCGTCGTTGAGGCCGGGATAATCAGTGGTACATGATTCGATCTTCTTGAAAAACTTCAGAGCTTCTTCAGGTGCTCCTTTGTGCTCGAATTCAAGAGCCCGGGTATAAAGTGTCTGAGCTTCTTCGAGGGCAACAGCTGCCTGCTCGGCGAGCGCCTCTTTACCGTCGAAGGTGGTCTCGGCAGAGAGCATCGACAGTTCTTTGTCGAGCCCGAAGAAGCGTTTCTGGTTAACCAGTTTATGAAAGTGGTCGATATCGATTTCGTCTTCGACATCGAGGGCATTATCGATGCTGAGTTCGGCAGGGCTGCTGCTGTCGAATCCCGGCGGCAGGAGTTCGTCATCGGCGGCGGGGTGTTGCGGGGATTCTTCAAAATCGAAGTCCGATTCCTGGAAAATGTCGCCAAGTGAATCAGCATCGGCGTCATCAGTTCTGATGTCGCCGTTATCGACAAAACTCAGTGCCGGTTCGACGGAATCCCCCCCCTCCGGTTCGAACGACTCCAGCAGGTCGTCCTGAAGACCATCGTCCTCATCGTCCTCATCGTCTTCAAGCAAAGAGGTGAAGTCATCATCGGAACCTGCTGCCAGGGCGGGGCCAGCCGGGTCCAGCAGACTGTCGTCGATTGTCCCGGGCTCCTTTCCCGGTGAATCAGAGAAGTTCTCTGCATACCACTCGGCGGCTTCTTCGTTGAAGGCGTTGGTCGTTGAGTAGAAGGCACCGGTAATCATCTCGCCGATATGGCGTATCAGGTTGACGATAGAGCGGTTTTTCTCCCAGAAATCACCGATACAGATGGCGGCGGGATCGAAGTCGGGATGAAAAATAGGGCTCTTGGGCTTGCAGCTGGGCGGGAAATGAGGGTAGCCGAAAGGAATTGATACACCAATCGTGTGGCGGTCGGTTTTTTCGATTGCCCCCGATTCGGTTTTCTGCAGGCCTTCCACCAGGTAGGTTATTTCATATTTCTCAGGAGGATTACCATCGACCGCTACGACATTGATACGGGGATCATCGGAGAATGCCTGCGTAATTTCCTGATTGATAGCTTCGAGCTGTTCCGTCGCAATGGCCATAGAGTTTCCGAGTGGTGTGCAGGGATAACAATGAGTTTATCGATTTAATATTATAGCATTTTCAACAACATTAAAAAGTTTTTTATGGGTTGGCGCGGGCAAGGTGGCGGAACGGTCCCAGGTCGAGAATCTGCATGAAACTGTCGACATGATAGGCAGCAGCCAGATTCTTGTTTTTGAAGGCAATCAGCTCGACTCCAGCATTTTCGGTATGCCGGCGATCGACTTCGGAGTCGCCGATGAAGATCGTTTCCCGGGGGGTGCAGTTGAAGTGATCGAAAATTTTCAGCAGTGCGTCTGCAGCCGGCTTGGGATGTTCGACATCCAGAGCGGTGACGACGAGTTCGAAATAGCCGCTCAATCCATAAGTCTCGAGCAGCGCTTTCATCGTTGTTGTCCGGTTGGTCGAAATCGCCAGTCGGAAATGGGGCCTGACCAGTTCGAGGAAATCAACAAGGTCGGGCTCCATTTTCATGTGGGAAAGGTACGGAGTGTAGTCATTTTCCAGGCGGTATCGGTGTACCGTGTCCAAATCGATGTCTCGATGGTTTCTGAAAATATGAGCAACTGACAGGTCAACGTTGTGAGAGTGAACGAACTGAAGTTCGTCCTCATCCATGGGGGCCCGGTCAAAGGCGGTGAGCAGATCGTTATAGAAGATTCTGTTTGCATCGCGGGAGTCGAACAGAACCCCGTCGCAGTCGAAAGTGATCAGTTTGAGCGTCATCTCAGAGTCAAAAAGGTTGAGAAGTAATCAGTCAGCTGAAAAACAGTGCTTTCTGCACATAGCCCAGGGCGAACTCGAGCAAGGTTTCATCATCAGCGAATACCTCTTCTGACAGTGCATCGCAGAATGACAGGCCGCCACCTTCCTCTTTCAGCCCGGCGCGAAAGGTGTCGAGATCGTAGAGGGCCGTCCGGTAGAGGTTCACCTGATATTCACTCAGGCGCATTCCCTCTTTGACCTTCTCGTGCTGGGTGATCGCGGTGAGCAGGTCGTTGAAGCGGTTGTAAACCTCGAGTTCCTGGGAGGCGGTGAAGCGCTCGACGGTTTGCTCGCTCGTTTCAGCAAAGCCTCTGCAGTGCGGTTCGCGCACTAGGATAAACTGCTCCTTGACGGTACCGGTGTTCCGGTCGTAAACCGTTCCCCGGCCCAGTGGATAGGTCCGGCAGGCACCGGGGCGGTCGGGGTAAATTGAACAGCCCCGGTCGTTGACAAAGACGCAGCTTGCCCGGCCGTCATCGACCATGCTCAGGTAGTAACGGGGAAAAGCATCAGCCTCGGTGAACTCTTCAATAATATAGCGCCGGTGCAGCTCGGCCGAACTCAGCCCGGTGGCACGCCGCAGCCGCAGCACGTCATAGGGGGTCAGGATCAGTTCGAGTTCCCGGCAGCAATGGGTGAAACAGCTGATCTGTTTATGGCACAGAAAAGTAAACACGTCCCCCGGTACGATCCGGGAGACGTGTTCGGGCAGATCACGGCTGTTCATGTCAAGGTTCAGGCCTCTTTGCGCTTCCAGAAGGTCAGCAGCGGGCTGGCTATGAAGATCGACGAGTAGGTTCCGACCAAAACGCCCATCAGCAGGGCAAAAGAGAAATCATGAATAACTGAGCCGCCGAAGATAAAGAGCGCCAGAAGCACCATTGCCGAGGTCAGTGAGGTGACGATAGTTCGGCTGATCACCTGGTTGACGCTCTGATTGATGACCTGGGGGGTAAGGCGGAACTTCTCCAGCTTTTTCATATTTTCCCTGATGCGGTCGAAGACGACCACCGAGTCGTTGAGCGAATAGCCCGCCAGGGTGAGCAGGGCGGTGACGATCAGCAGGGTGATCTCGACATTCAAGAGCCAGCAGATTCCCAGCACGACCAGCACGTCGTGGAACGTGGCGGCCGCTGCGGCCAGGCCGAAGCTGATGTCGAAGCGGAAGGCGAGATAGACGATAACCCCGGCCAGCGAGATCAGGATGGCCTGGATCGCCTTGTTGCGCAAAACTGCACTGACGCTTGAACCGATTTCCGACTGGGACTCGAGGACAAAGCCTTTGTCTCCAAGCTCGCGGTCGAACAGATCGTTGACCTGATCGCTGAGGTTGGCGACCACCGCCTCGGATTTTTTTACTTTGATGATCAGCCGGTTTTCGTTTTCCACTTCCTGCAGGTCAATACCTGCTATGGTGCTGCGGTCGAAAGCGGAACGGACTTCCGCCATCGAAAAGGGCTGCTCGGCCCGGTACTGCAGGAGCGAGCCGCCGGAGAAATCGACGCCCATATTGGCCTGTCCCCGGGCGATCTGGAAAAAGGCGATCAGGCCGATCAGCACCATCACCCCGGAGAGTGAGAAAGTGATGGTCCGTACCTTCATGAAGTCAATATTGGGCTTTTTGGTGAACTGCAGAAATTTGAGATTGGTAATGACCCGTTTGGCGGCCAGGATGTCAAACACCAGCCGGGAGCAGAACAGGGCGGTAAAGAGGTTGAAGATAATACCCAGGGACAGGGTTACCGCAAAGCCTTTGATCGGACCGGTACCGAACAGGAACAGGGCCAGGGCGGTGATCAAGGTTGTCACCTGGGAGTCGACGATGGTCCACAGGGCCTTGCCGAAACCGCCGTCGATACTTGACCTGACCGGTTTGCCCAGGGCATACTCCTCCCGCATCCGCTCGAAGATGAGGACGTTGGCGTCCACCGCCATGCCGATCGAGAGGACGATACCGGCGATGCCGGGCAGGGTCAGGGTGGCGTTCAGCACCGCCAGCCCGGAGAACAGAAAAAGAATATTCAGGGTCAGGGCGAAGTTGGCGATGACGCCGGAGAGCCGGTAATAGATGATCATGAAGCCGAGCACCAGAAGGGCGCCGAAGATGCCCGACATCAACCCTTTCTGGATTGAATCCTGGCCAAGGCTCGAGCCCACCGTCATGTTCTGGATCACATCGACCGGTGCCGGCAGCGCACCGACCCGCAGAACAATCGCCAGGTCCGAGGCTTCCTCGTGGGAGAAGCTGCCTGAAATCTGGGCTGAGCCGCCCAGGATGCGTTCGCGGATAACCGGGGCCGATTTGACCACCCCGTCGAGAACGATGGCCATCCGGCGGCCGACATTTTTTTCGGTAAGGGTGCCGAAAACCTTGCCGCCGCGCGAGGTCAGATCGAGGCTGACGTAAGGCTCATTGAACGTGCCGCCGATCCGGACCTGGGCGTTTTTAACCATATCGCCGGTCATCAGCACTTTGTTTTCGAGCAGGATCGGTTGGGAACGCTCGATACCGGTCTGTTTATCGACGAGCCGCTCGAAATAGATCGAGGTGTTGGCCGGCAGGACGCTGCTGAGCAGTCGGTTCAACTCCTGCACCTGATCGCGTTCCTGCCATTTACCGGACCATTGACCGGACTCGATGGCCTCACTGATCAGCTGGTCGATATTGACTCCTTCGCTTTCGGCAACGATCTTGAATTCCAGCTGAGCGGTGTCGCCCAGAAGTTTCAGGGCCCGTTCCGGGTCTCTGATTCCGGGCAGCTGAATAACGATTTCATCGGTGCCCTGGCGGATGATGACCGGCTCGGCAACACCGAATTGATCGATACGATTCCTTATGATTTCAAGAGACTGGGAGACCGCATTGTTCTTGATGTACTCCCTTCTCTCTTCGCTTAACCTGAGAATGATGCGAGGAAAACTCCCCTCCTTGGCATCGACTTCTACATCGAGCTCTTCATCGAAGCCGTCAGCAATGAGTTCTTTGACGGTATCGATGGCGCTGGCGTTGGGCAGGGTAAAAATGATCGTATTCTTGTCGGCGGATTTGGTCTGAACCGCAGTAACCGATTCCTCGGCCAGGGTGTCCTTGAGGTCGTTGGCAGCCAGTTCCAGCGTATTTTCTTCTGCTTTCTGAAGATTTACCTTGAGAACCAGGTGCATGCCGCCCTGCAGGTCGAGGCCCAGCCGCAGACCCTCGGGCGCCATATATGTTTTCCACCAGGACGGGGTGTTGGCGTAGAACGACGGGACGACCGTAACCACGGCCAGGGTGATCATGAAGAGCAGAAATCCGAGTTTCAGTTTGAGGGCTGTGTTCATAAAATTTTCCGAAGGGAATTCATCTTTGTCTGTTATGCCGGGAAACCAGCCTCGCGATTATACCGTAATGCCCGAATCTTGCAAGGTTACGAAGACATTTTTAGCTAAATTGGCCGGCCGCGATATGGTTATATTTACAGTGGTTGACGAAGGCTCTCTCTGATCTATCGGTTGGTATTTATTTTAACCGCCATACAGGCGGCGCCGAAACCATTGTCGATGTTGACAACCGCCAGCCCCGGCGCGCAGCTGTTAAGCATACCGAGCAGGGCCGCAAAGCCGCCGATTCCGGCCCCGTAGCCGACCGAGGCCGGTACGCCGATCACCGGGCAGCTGACCAGTCCGCCGACGACACTGGGCAGGGCTCCCTCCATGCCGGCGACGACAATGATCACCGAAGCCTGCCGATAGAGGGATTCATGGGCCAGGAGCCGGTGCAGTCCGGCCACCCCGGCATCATAGATTGTCTGCACCGGGTGACCCAGTGCCCGGGTGGTGATTCGGGCTTCTTCGGCGACACCGAGGTCCGAGGTGCCGGCGCAGATGACGACAATCTCGCCGCGAATTCTCTTTTCGTCGACTTCGGCGGCTCGAAATTGGAGGATTCGCGCTGTTTCATGGTAGGTGAATTCGGGAATATCGATGCAGACCCGCCGCGCTTTTTCTGCATCGACCCTGGTAACCAGAATCGGGGTGGGCTGCTTAAGCATCAAGCGGGCTATGGTGAGGATCTGTTCCGCGCTTTTTGATTCTCCGTAAATAACTTCGGGCAGACCGGTACGAAGCTGACGCTGGTGATCGATGCAGGCCCCATCGACCGATTCGGCCGGGAAGTGCACGAGTCTGGCCATGGCCTCATCGAGATCGAGACTGCCATTTTGTAAGGCCTCAAGAAGGTTTTTCAAATAGGTTCTGTCCATCGTAGTCCGTACGGTTGAGTGGCGGTTGTCTGGAGATCAGCGCTGTTTCAGGATCCGAGCGCCATCACTTTAGCATGTGCACAAATCAACGTAAAGAAAACCTGTACTGTTTACCAGTCTCAGTGATTCTGTTACACTACTCGGTTGTTCGATGCAGGTGGGCTGCACCAGGGTTTTGTCGGCCCCGGCACAACATGAACCAGGCCTATTTGATCACGGACTGAGAGGAATTCTTGATGCCAACACAGACGATTCCAGATTATATAGATGCTCTGCTGGATCCCCGGTCTTATCCGCATCCGGCTGACCATATTCGGCATATTCAAACCCATATTTCCCACGTGCTGATCGCAGGGGACTATGTCTATAAATACAAGAAACCGGTCGATTTCGGTTTCCTGGATTTTTCCACGCTTGAAAAGCGCGGTCACTACTGTCTGCAGGAACTCACCCTGAACAGCCGGCTCTGTCCCGATATCTATCTAAATCGCGTTAGCGTAAATCGATCGGCTCAGGGATTCAGTCTCGACGGCGATGGCGAGCTGATCGAGTACGGCGTGAAGATGAAGCGCATGGATGAGCGCCGGATGATGGGCCGGGTGATAGAAGCGGGTGCACTGCAGAAACGTCATCTCGACGCTGTTGTCGATACCCTGGTACCCTTTTACGCAGGCGCTGAGGCGGACGCTGAGATAAGGGCGTACGGCCGTCCCGAGGCGGTGGCACTAAACGTGCTGGAAAACTTCGACCAGACCGAAACCTTTGTCGGCGGACCGGCCCTGTCCCGTGGGCAGTTCGACCGTATCAGCGGGTATGCAAAAGGCGTGCTGGAGCAGCAGGATCGTTTCCTGAAACGCATCGAGGATGAGCGTATCAGGGATTGTCACGGCGATCTCTATTCGGCCAATATCTGCCTGGACGAACCGGTTCATATATTCGACTGTATCGAGTTCAACGACCGTTTTCGCTACAGCGATGTTGCCGCAGATATCGGTTTTCTGGCGATGGACCTCGATTATCACGGCCTGGATGCGATGGCCGACTATGTCGTCGAGCATTTTGCCCGCCAGTCGGAAGATAGTGGATTGTTGGATCTCATTGACTTTTACAAATGCTACCGGGCCTATGTACGGGCCAAGATAAACCTGTTCACCGCCGCTGACGACGGGCTCGATCAGGAGACCGCGGCGCAGTGTATGGAGCAGGCCGGCCGCTATTTCGAGCTGGCCGATCGCTATGCGGTAAACGATGCTTGAAAGAGTCGTCGTCTTCTTCGGTCTGAGCGGCTCCGGCAAAAGTTATCTGGGCAGCCGCTGGGCGGCGGCAAGGGGCTATGACTATTTCAACAGCGATGAAGTCCGCAAGGATCTGGCCGGAGAGGCACCGAACAGCAGACATCATGTGCCGTTTAACCAGGGTCTCTACAGCATTGAGATGAGCCGCCGTACCTACCGGGAGATGCTCGATCGCGCTGCAGCTTCAATAACCGGCGCAGAAGTTGAAGGTGTCGTGTTGGACGCCGCATTCGGCAGCGCCGAGCAGCAGCAGGCGGTTATCGATCGGTTCAGCGGCCGGGCTCAGATTTATTTTATCCTCTGCAGCTGCTCAGAGTCGGTTACCGGCAAACGGTTCGAGTTGCGCTCCCGGGACGGACAGGCCGTTTCGGATGGGCGCTGGGAAATCTACCAGAGGCAGAAAGAGCATTTCTTCGTGCCCGGCCGGCTTGAAGGAGCGCGGTTGTGTTGTCTCGATACCGATGCTCATATCAATGCACTGATCGAAGAGGTCGATCGCTGTGTCGCCGGTAATAAATTGAAATAATATCAGAAATTGCAGCACTGACAGGTTCGGCAGCTGCGTAAGGTGATTGAGTGTACAGACGCAACTATTACATCAGGTACCCTAAAGATATCAGCGACAAGCCGGTTATTTATCGATTAATCAAAGAATATGACGTCGAGGTCAACATTCTCCGGGCCGATATTCTGCCGCAGCGGGAAGGCATACTGATCATCGAAATGGCCGGTACCAAATCAAATATAGCCGACAGCCTTGCCTATCTCGAAAAGCTCGGTGTCGTCATCGAGCGGCTGGCATCACGGATTCGCCGGGACGATGAGCGCTGCTTTCAGTGTGGAGCCTGTACCGGCGTCTGCCCGGTCGGCGCCCTCTCTATCAGGCGCCCGGATATGGCCGTCATCTTTGATGCCGAGAAATGCACCGGCTGCAGTCAATGTGTGCTGATTTGCCCGGTCAGGGCGATGGAGATGTCGCTTGGCAAGGAGTGGCTGGAGACGGATGTTTCGTCCGGCGCGCCATTGATTTCCTAAGAGACAGGGGATTGAGCCGGGCCGAGTCTCAATCCATGAAGTTCATCCAGTCGGGCAGCGACAGATTCTTGAACCAGTAACCGATGCCATATTTCGGCGGTGTCCCGGCTTCTATCAGGTCGAGGATTTCCTGAGCCCGGGGGGCGACGGCTGAATCGGGATACATGGCCAGAATATAGTTGAGCCTGGTTTCCGCCTGGCTGTACTTTTCGGAGCGCAGATAGAATTCGACCACGTTGAATTCATGGTTGACCAGAAACTCATTGGCCGCCTTGATTCGGGCCCGGGCTTCCTCGGTGTATGGTGAGTCGGGGAAGGCCCGGAGCAGCTCTTCGAAGGCCTGGATCGATTCGATTGCTCCGGTGATATCCCGATCGACCCGATCGATGCGGTTGTAACTGCACATGCCTTGCTGGTACATCACGTAGGCTATGGCCTCGTTGGTCGGGTGGCGCTCTTCGAATTCGTTGTAGAGCACCAGCGCCTCCTCGTAGCGCTCCATGTAGTAATTGCTGTCGGCCGCTTTCAACTCGGCCAGCGGGGCCTGCGGGCTGAACGGGTAGCGGTCCAGAATTTCGTTGAAATATTCGATGGCCAGAAAGTATTTCCCGACGTTGAACTCTTCCATACCCTTGATAACGAGCTGTTCCGCCGGAACCTGAACTTCTGCCTTTTCCTCGATCCGAAGTGTCTCTTTTACTTTTGCACATCCGCTGACGAGAACAAAGGCCAGTAGGGCACTGACCAAAAAGATCGGTCTGAACAGTGGTGATTTCATGCGCGTGTCCCGGTGGTGTTGGTCGTTCATGGCGGAATCGTTATGATACTTCGGCTCTGCTCATCAGGTAATGTTCAGCGGCAATAACCGCATTGGCTCCCTCGCCGCAGGCATTGACAACCTGACGCATCAGTTTGCTCCTGATATCTCCTGCTGCAAAGACGCCGGCAACTGAAGTGGCGGTCTCTGAATCGGTTTCGATGAAACCCCACGCATCGGCCTTCAACTGGTCAAGCGGCAGTACCTGGTTGTTGGGGGTGATGCCGATGAGAATGAAAACGCCCTGCACATCAAGGGTGGAGGCGGTCCCGTCCTTTTTGACTAACTGCAGGCGCTCCACCTCTTTGTCGCCCTCGACGGATTTTACCTGAGTGTCCCAGATAAAATCGATTTTCTCGTTCGCAAAGGCTATTTCCTGCAGGATTTTGGTGGCTCTGAGTTCGTCCCGGCGGTGGATAATCGTTACCTTGCTGGCAAACCTGGTCAGGTACTCGGCCTCTTCAACAGCGGTGTCACCGCCGCCGATGACCGCCACGTGCATGTTGCGGTAAAACGGGGCGTCACAGGTTCCGCAATAGGAGACTCCTTTGCCGGCCAATTCGGCTTCGCCCGGAATTCCCAGCTTGTTGGGGCTGGCGCCGGTGCAGATGATCAGCGAATCGCAGGTCACTGTTGAACCGTCGCCGAAATTGAGGCGCTTAACCGAGGGGTCTCTGACATCCAGAGAAGTGACTTCTCTGGTGACGATATTGACGTCGAATCGTTTGGCGTGATTCGTCATCTTTTCCATTAAGTCAAAGCCGGAGAGGCCGTCGGGAAAACCCGGATAATTATCAACCCAGTCCGTGGTCAGGACCTGACCGCCCGGCGCGCCTTTTTCGATCAGAACATGGTCGATCCTGGCTCGGGAAGCATAAAGGCCTGCGGTCAGCCCGGCCGGCCCTGCGCCGAGTATAACCAGTTCGTAATGGTTTTTTTCCATAATTGTTGCGTTTGCAGAAAATTAATGAGCCGGCTTCTAACGGGGCGCAATGCTGAGTTTTGCCCAGGCGCCATACAGCGCGGCAGAACGAAACGACCGAGTTGGGCAGCGTCAGCGCCTAAATGGCTTTATTGATCAGATCGACCAGCTGGGTCTTGCCGACGGCTCCGGTGATCTGTTCGACCACTTCGCCGCCTTTGAACATGATCAGCGTCGGGATGGCACGAATGCCAAACTTGCCCGGTGTTACCGGGTTCTCGTCGACATTCATCTTGGCAATCGAGATCTTGCCCTCATACTCTTCCGCCAGTTCCTCGACAACCGGTCCTATTGCCTTACAGGGGCCGCACCAGGGAGCCCAGAAATCGACCAGCGTGGGTTGATCCGAGCCAACGGTTGTGTCGAAATCAGCATCGCTTAACTGCAGGACTTTATCACTTGCCATTTTGAATCTCCTGAGGGGTAAATATTCTTTATTTTTGGATAATTACAGTGCAATATCTTAACTGAAAATGCTGCTCCAGTTTACCTTCTGACCAGCACACTGACAAGAAAAAAACTAAAGTAGCAGGAGCCGCTTCATCAATATGGTTTGTTACTTTGTGCACAAAACGTTAAAGATCAAGGGGAGCAGCCGGTTTGACAGGTAAAAGTCGGTCATGATATAGTAGCCGCCTCGTCTTTTGGAAACCAGTCAGAGCAGGAAGCCAGAAAGACAGTTGAGCTCCGTTCCGGGTCGGGACAGCGGGCTCTTCGATACTAACCGATACGGGAGTTACCGATGATAAACGACCAATCTCAAAAAATGTTTGAACAAGCCTGCCGGGTCATTCCGGGCGGTGTAAACAGTCCGGTGCGGGCCTGTCGATCGGTCGGCTGCGACCCGCTCTTTATCAAAAGCGCCAAAGGTGCCTACATCACCGATGTGGATAATAACGAATATATCGATTTCGTCTGCTCATGGGGGCCGATGATAGGCGGTCACGCCCATCCCGATGTGGTTTCGGCGGTGCAGAGTACGGCCGCCGGCGGTACCAGTTTCGGGGCGCCGACGCCGTCCGAGATCACCCTGGCGGATATGGTTGTCGAAGCGGTGCCGTCCATCGACAAGGTGCGCTTCGTAAACTCAGGTACCGAGGCGACGATGAGCGCCGTCCGGCTGGCCCGCGGCTATACCGGACGCAACATCGTGGTCAAGTTCGACGGCTGTTACCACGGTCATGCCGACTCCTTTCTGGTCAAAGCCGGATCCGGTGTCGCTACGCTGGGTATTCCGGGCAGCCCCGGGGTGCCCGAAGATATCGTCAAGAACACCATATCAATCGGCTATAACGATATCGGTTTGCTCGAGAAAACGCTGACGGACGAGTCGCTCGACATCGCCTGCGTCATCATCGAACCGGTCGCCGGCAACATGGGCTGCATCGTTCCCGATCGCACCTTCCTCGAGCGGGTCCGTGCCTTGACGCAAGAGCGTGGGATCGTGCTGATTTTCGACGAGGTAATAACCGGTTTTCGGCTGGCCTACGGCGGTGCCCAGGAACATTTCGGCATCATCCCGGACATGACCTGTCTGGGTAAAATCATCGGCGGCGGGCTGCCGGTAGGCGCTTATGGCGGCAGAAGTGAAATCATGGACCAGATCGCCCCGGACGGACCGGTCTACCAGGCCGGGACCCTGGCCGGCAATCCGCTGGCCATGGCCGCCGGCATCGCTACCCTGAAGATGTTGCAGCAACCGAACTTCTACCGCGAGCTCAATGAAAAGGCAGGTGCGTGCGCCGAAAGACTCAAAGAGATCGGCGAGAGCTCCGGAATCGATGTCCGGCTCAACCATATCGGTTCATTGATGACCGCCTTTTTCACCGATCAGGAGGTGGTCGATTTTCAGTCGGCGATGCGTGCAGACACCGATCGCTACGCTGCCCATTTTTGCAATATGCTGTCCCGGGGAATCTATCTGGCACCGTCTCAATTCGAGGTGGCTTTCATCTCCGCGGCGCACGGTTCAGAAGAGCTGGAAAAGCTGCAAAAAATGACTGAATGGTCATTCAAAAAAATAGCGGATACATAAAAAATCCATTGACTTTGAACAGGAGGCGTGCTACCAAACGCTTTGAAATTTGAAGCGCTGATTCCAGTGTTTGGGAGTGTTGAACGAGATGTCCGATTTCAAGAAAGAGATGATGTTTCTTCTCGGACATTACGGTCACATCGGCATCACCTTCGTCGCTTCGATTTTTATCGGTATGGGTGGCGGGATACTGCTTGACCAGAAAGTCTTTGACGGTCGGACAGCACCATGGTTCACCTTTATCGGGCTGGCATTCGGAATAGCTGCCGGGTTCAAGAGTCTCTTCGATATTCTCTGGAAAAGCAGCAGGGATATGGAGGAGGATAAGGACGAACCGGAAGAGTAGCGGTGGAAGACAGGCTGTCCCTGAAAAGAATGCTGGCTGTGAGCTGGTTCTATCTGGCCGCTCTGGTGCTGGGAGCATGGGTGATGAGTTCATGGTCCTTCGCCTGGGGGGTACTGGTCGGCGGGATCGTGTCGATCGCCAGTTTCTGGTTTGCATACCGGGATATACTGGTTTTTTTCAAGACCCTGGAATCGGAAAAGGTACCGGCTCACACGACAGTCAAAAAGACGAATAAGGGTTTAATTGTAAAGTTCTGGCTTCGCTTGTTTCTGATCGGGTTGATCCTGTTTCTGTTTATCAGATTCACCGGCATCAACATTTTCGGTCTGATTCTGGGGCTGACAACGGTAGTGTTCGCCATCACTTTCTCCGCTGTCGGAGTCGTCTGGCAATACTATTTCAGTAGGAGGTAATTAGGGTTATGGAACATCCGATATTGTTCATTTCCGTCATTCTCGAGGCTCTGGGACTGCCGGTTCCGCACGGGCCGGTCGGGCACAGCTTCCTGGAGCAGATCTGTGCTCCGTACATGACCTATACCTGGCTGGTCATGGCTTTTCTTTTCTTCGTGGCCAAACTGACCGTGGGAAATCTCGAGATGGTCCCCGGTAAGGGCCAGAACTTCTGGGAAATCGTTATCGGCGGTCTCGACGACTTTTTCGCCGACAACATGGGCAGGAAACTGACCGACCAGTTTTTCCCGATGCTCACCACCTTCGGGCTCTATATCGCGGTGGCCAACCTGATCGGCCTGATCCCCGGCTTCATGTCGCCGACCTCGAGCCTGAACACCACGCTGGCACTCACCGTTATTGTCTGGGCCACCCATCATTTCATCGGCTTCAGAGAGCACGGCCTCAACTATTACAAACACTTCATGGGACCGATGTGGTGGCTGGTTCCGCTGATGCTGCCGATCGAGCTGATCAGTAACTTCGCCCGCCTGATTTCACTCTCTGTCCGTCTGTTCGGCAACATCATGGCCAAAGAAGCGCTACTCGGCATTCTTTTCATGCTGGCCGGAGCATTCTTCGCGCCGCTGCCGATCATGCTGCTCGGCGTTTTGGTTTCCCTGGTTCAGGCGATGGTTTTTGTTCTGCTGGCGGTTGTCTACTTCGGTCAGGCTCAGGAACACGCGCATTGACAGTCACCGGAGATTTTGCACCGGATTAGTTTTGCATAAAATGTAAGGAAGAAGGCCAAACAAACTAACTTTTACAAGGAGAAAACAACATGGAAGGTAATCTGCAATTAGCACTGATTTGTGTCGGCGCTGGACTCTCCATCGGTCTTGCCGCTATCGGCGCTGGTATCGGTATCGGTCTTGTCGGCCAGGGCGCAACCACCGGTCTTGCCCGTAACCCCGAAGTACAGCCGAAATTGATGGTTTTCATGATTCTCGGTATGGCACTTGCCGAGTCAGTCGCCATTTACGGACTCGTTATCTCTCTGATTCTGCTTTACGCAAATCCGCTCATGTAGCAGAGTTGCACGAATCGGCATCCACACGGGTGCATGAAAGGGCCGCAGATTTTCTGCGGCCCTTTTTGTTTTTAATGTATATGTATTGTCTGTTGAACATACATATTTACAGTGGCTTTCAATAGTCGATACTGTTTGCAGATAGTCTGAACGATGCCGGGCGAGAACGATCTGATCATAGAGCCGCGACGCGGAAAAAAGGAACGGATGCTTCCTGAAACGGCTGTCCTGGTGCTTAATCCCGCCGAGGCGGATTCGGCCTTCAAACATTTCAAAGCTGGCAGCAGAGCTACAAAAACGCTTCATCAAAGCTGCGTACAGGTCGATGCAGCCGGGCGGCTGTGCCTGGCCGGCCCGGCTCTTGGAGCTGCCGCCGCCGTGCTTCTGCTCGAGAAAATGATCGTGCTTGGCGTCAGAAAGGTCTGGCTGGTGAGCTGCTGCGGTGTTCTCGACCCTGCTCTTGGGTTTGGCGACCTGTTAGTGGGGTACCGCTATGTTTCAGGTGAAGGTGTGTCGAAATATTATACCGATCGGCTCGCTGGGGAACCTGGTCATGATGCCTCGGGCGAGCTTCGCGCTTTGGCCGGGCAGCTTGCTGACAGGGTTGGCGATGGTGTAATCTGGTCGACCGATGCCCCCTATCGCGAGCAGCGCTCCAATCTGGTCAGTCTCAGGGAGGAGTACGGGGTCAACGGCGTGGACATGGAGTTCAGCGCCCTTTGCGCGGTAGCAGAGTTTCGCGGTATCAGCCTCGGCGGCCTTTTCGTGGTTTCCGACCTGCTCTGGACCAGGAACTGGAAGCCCGGATTCGGTTCCGCAGAGTTCAGGAAAAAGAATAACATGCTGATCCGCAGGATCATAGATTTTGGTTTAGCCGAGGAGTCTCGATGATGCAGCGAACATTCAATCTCACCAGTCTCGGCTGCCCTAAAAATCTGGTCGATTCAGAAGTCATTTACGGTCAACTCGAAACTCACGGCTGGCAGGGGGTTGATGCTCCCGAGGAGGCACGCGTTCTGCTGGTTAACACCTGCGGGTTCATTCAGTCGGCGGTAGAGGAGAGCATCGAGGAGATTCTGCAGCTGGCTGAGCTCAAGGATCGTGACCCTGAACGGAAACTGGTGGTGATCGGCTGTCTGGTTCAGCGGTATCGGGAAAAGCTCGAGGGCGAGCTCGATGAGGTCGATCTCTTTATCGGTACCGAGGGGGTAGCGATGATTCCCACGCTGCTTAATCAACTGATAGATGGTGATACGCTGGAGTCGCTGGTCGTTCCCGATTCGTTTCTGATGAATGCAACCCTTCCGCGCCGGCTCTCAACACCATTTTACCGGGCCTGGCTGAAAATCACCGAAGGTTGCGACAACCGCTGCTCCTACTGCATGATTCCGTCGATTCGCGGCAGGCTGCGCAGCCGCAGTGAAGAGGACCTGGTCCAGGAGGCGCAGCAGCTCGAGCAGGGCGGAGTCCGGGAACTTTCGCTGGTGGCCCAGGATCTGACCGCCTACGGTATGGATCTTTACCGGGAGCGAAGGCTTGAATCACTGCTCAGGCGCCTGCTCGACAACACTTCGATCGACTGGATACGGCTGATGTATCTTTATCCATCAACAGTGAGTCGTGAGCTGCTTGAGTTGATCGCCGATAATTCGCGAATCGTCCCCTACCTCGACATTCCCCTGCAGCATGTGAGCAGCAGAATCCTCAAAGCAATGAATCGGCGCTATGGGCGTCAGGACATAAACATGTTGATACATGAGATCCGCCGGGTTGTCCCGGATGCTGCTTTGAGAACCACGCTGCTGCTTGGTTTTCCGGGAGAGACGGAGGGTGATGTAACACAGGTCGAGTCCTTTCTGGTCGAGCATGAGCTCGATCACGTCGGGGTTTTCGGCTACGCCAACGAGGAGGGGAGTGCGGCCGAAAAGCTCCAGGCGCAGGTCGAAGAAGCTGAGATAGAAGAGCGGCTGCAGCGCATCATCGCACTCCAGTCAGAGATTTCCAAGCGCCGGCTGAAGCGCTTCGTCAACACCATCGAGCCGGTTCTGATTGAAGGGGTGAGCAGTGAGACGGATCTGCTTCTCCAGGGGCGAACCAGATTTCAGGCTCCGGATATCGATGGCTGTGTTCTGATAAACGAGGGTGAGACGCGCTCCGGTGAAATCGTTTCGGTCGAGATCACCGAAGCGCAGACGTATGATCTGGTGGGCAGGGTGGTCTGAGGGGCCACCTATTTTTTGCTCTTGTTTACCTGTTCCCGTAAATCTTTGCCAACTTTGAAAAAGGGCAGTTTCTTCGGGCTGACCTTGATTTTTTTGCCGGTTTTGGGGTTGCGCCCTTCATAGGATCCATACTGCTTGATGACAAAGCTGCCAAAACCCCTGATTTCGATACTTTCGCCGCGTCCGAGGGCATCGGTCATGGTATCGATGACGGTGTTGGTGATAGCTGCCGCCTCCCGATGAGGAATGCCGATCTCCTGAGCCAGAGCCTCGATCAATTCTGATTTGTTCATGTGGATACTCCTGTCTGCAAAGGTGTATGCGTTATCAGGGTCTTCTGCGAACAAACGCCCCAGTTATCTGCGGATTACAGGCAATGACACGGATCCAATCCACCGGTTTTAATCCTGCTGACGGTTGGGCGGGCTGCATACGCGTCATTGTCAATAAGGCCAAATCAAGAATAAATTCAATTGGTTGTAATTGCAAGTACAAATACCAATTAAACGCACGAATATCAGCTATTTAGCCGTTTTATGCCGGCCGCCAAGGGAGCACTATTGGGTGCGTAACTATTTAGATTTAATCAGCTAATTGTCTGTTTGTAAAGAAATATTTACATCAGCGCCTTTTTCAGCTCCCCGGGCTCCAGATATCGATAGGCCCCGACTTTTAACGAGCCGAGCTGCAGTTTACCGTAAGCGAGTCGTTTAAGATTGATGACCGGGTGGCCGACGGCGTCGAACATTTTTCGAATCTGGCGTTTACGGCCCTCATGAATGGTAATTCTCAGGCGAGTCGCCGTTTTAAGCTGTGCGGTTCTGAAAATTTCTGCCGGCCAGGTTTTCCTGCCCTCCAGGTCGATGCCGCGTTCGAGTCTTGTGATCGTTTCTTTACTGACGATGCCTTTGACCAGTGCCTCGTAGGTTTTATTGGTTTCGTGACGAGGGTGGAGGATTTTATTGGCCAGTTCCCCATCGTCGGTCAGCAGCAGCGCCCCTTCAGTATCGATATCGAGCCTGCCGACCGGGAAGAGCCTGGTTTGCAGATCCTTTATCAGCGAGGTGACGATCGGGCGTCCCTGCGGATCCGACATCGTGGTCACATAGCCGCGTGGTTTGTTAAGCAGGATGTAGGTGTGTTTTTTCTTTGGTTTGACCGTCTTGCCGCGGTAACGGACAAGCTGGCGCGACGGATCGATTTTGATGCCCATCTCGGTGACTACGGTGCCGTCGACGCTGACCAGGCCGTCGCTGATCAGTTTTTCCGCTTTTCTTCGAGAGGCGATGCCGCACTCGGCGAGATATTTCTGCAGTCGCGTGGTCGGTTTCAGCGCCATTGTCGAGGAATGATCCGGTCGAATTTTTCATCCACCAGGGATCTGGTCGGCTGGTCGACTTCAAGGACCTCGGTGTACCACGGCTTCATCCGGCAGTCGATGACCACCGGTGCGTCCAGGCCGACATGAAACCGGTGCACCGAAGTGGCGGCGCCATGGATATCAGCGGCCGGTTCGAAACGGGTGAAAAAGGTCCACAAAAACTCCTGGATCGATTCGGTGGCGGCGTCACTGTCATCAACCAGAACAATGACCTGCCAGTCGGACAGCTCCGTGGCCCCGGCGATTCTTCTTCCGAGCTCAGCGTCCTGGTCGTAAGGAGTTCCCTGGAGAACCAGCGTCCCCGGCAGATAGGCCCGGGGCTTGTCGCAGCCCGGCGGCAGATTTCCGCTGAAACTTCGGGGCAGGTCCCGCACTTTTTCCGGGCCAAGGCCCATCAGCATCGCCTTGGATCCCTTGTTGACCGATGGGCCGGTATAATCCAGGGTGTCCTGTGAAACATTGGCAAAGACGAACAGATCCCGCTGCCAGTTGACCCGCTCCAGCACATGGGTCCAGAGCGCTTTGAAATCGGTGATGTCGACGCTGCCGTCGGTGACGATTAAAAACTTGGTCAGCGACAGCTGTCCTTCTCCCAGGATGCGCAGGCCGCTGGCAAAGGCCTCGCGCGGGTAGCGATCAGCGACCCGGGCTGCGGCCAGACAGTGGAACCCGGTTTCGCCGAAGGTTTTCAGTTCCCTGACACCCTTCATGACCAGCGGGAACAGCGGTGAGAGCAGCTCCTGCAGATAATCGCCGATGAAGAAATCCTCCTGACGCGGCCGGCCGACCACGGTGGCCGGGTAGATCGCATTGGTTCGATGGTAGAGGTGTGAAACCTGAAACACCGGATAATCATGCTCGAGTGAATTGTATCCGTAATGGTCGCCGAACGGGCCTTCGGGCTGGCGCAGGTGCGGCTCCACGCTGCCTTTGACGGCAAACTCGGCGCTGGCAACCAGCCGATGACCGCCGCGCGGGTCTTCAACCATCGGCAGTTTAGAACCGAGCAGCAGAGAAGTCAGCATCAGCTCGGGGATATCTTCGGGCAGCGGGGCGATGGCGGACAGCATCAGCGCCGGCGGGCCGCCGATGAACAGGGTCAGGGGCAGCGGTTGGTTTCGCTTTTCAGCCTCGAAATAGTGATACCCCCCGCCTTTGTGTATCTGCCAGTGAATACCGGTGGTCGTCTCGCTGTGGCGCTGAATGCGGTACATGCCCAGGTTGTGGCTGCCGTTTTCAGGGTGTTCGGTATAAACCAGCGGCAGGGTGACGAAGGGGCCGCCGTCGCTGTGCCAGGAGGTGAGCATCGGCAGGCTGCTTAACCGCGGCGGATCCTGGCAGTTATCCAAAACAGGCGCCCGGCTGGTTTTCTTCAGGCCGATTCGGGTGGTCTCCAGAAACAGACCGCGGTTCTGCCAGAGCTTGGCGGGCGTCGGCGGCATAATTGTTTCGGCCAGATTGACGATGTCTTTAACGAACTCCTGGGGCTTGGTGCCAAAAGCCAGGTCGAGCCGTTTGCCGGTACCAAACAGATTTGTCACCACCGGAAAGGCGGAGTCCTTGACATTATTAAACAGCAGGGCCGGACCCTGTTTCTGTATCACGCGTCGATGAATCTCGGCTATTTCGAGGTTGGGATCGACCGTTTCGTCGATGACCAGCAGCTCGTTTTCATCCTCGAGCAGCTTCAAAAAGCTGCTCAGGTCGTGCAGTGGTGTCGTTTTCATGATTAATCCGCCTGGTCATGGGCAGCTCCCTGACCAAGAAAAAGGTGGTGGTATTCTTTTTTTGAGAGGTGTTGGCGCATCAATGCACCGATCAGATCGATCAATTCCTCGATCTCTGCTGACGACATTCGTGCGGCCAGCGTAGTTGAGAGTTCGACATGACCCAGAAGCTGCAGATAGGAGGCCAGCGACTGCCTGTCCAGCTCGGGGCTGAGCCCGAAACAGATCATGCCGGGGTCGGGGCCTGCAGAGGTGTCCTTACCTTTGTCGCTCATCATGATTCCTGGAGGTGGTAATGTACGTTTCGGGTGCGCGGACCGTCGAATTCGCAGAAGAATATTTTCTGCCAGGTGCCCAGCCTGAAGTGGCCGCGCTCGACCACGACGGTCAGTGAGGAGCCCATCAGGCTGGCCATGATGTGAGCCGGTGAATTGCCCTCCATGTGTCTGAACGGGTGGTTGAGCGGCACGATCTTCCTCAGGCCGTCGATGATATCCGTTCGGACATCGGGATCGGCGCCTTCGTTGATGGTCAGCCCCGCCGTGGTATGGGGGTTGAATAATAGACAGACTCCCTGGCTGAAAGCTAGATTTTTGATTTCGGCAGCGAGCAGCGAGGTGATATCCACCAGCTCCATGATTTTCGAGGTACGCACCGTGACAGTTCCGCTTATCATCTTGATATCTCCGGTTTAATAGGTTCAGCGCTGCCGATACTATAGAGACACAAGCCGACGGCGTCAATGCAGCTCGGAGGCGGTCGCAGTGAGGTGATCACGTCTTTTTCCTGCTTCTGCTCTGGCAGAGGGGCTTACAGCTGTACTCAATCAGCACTGATTATCTTGACAGAATCGGGATCGTAACCGATAGTTAGATGCATGTTGTAATCAATGGGAGATGAGCCGGTTAATGATTATAAATAGTTTAAATAACGTGATTTCGCTCATTCAGTATCAGCTTGTCGAGAAGAGCAGTATAAAGGAGTGGTCGTGAAGCAGAAGCCGATAACGTCCGTATGGATGTTCAGCCGTGAATATGACGGACTGGCCGGGGCCGGCGGGGTCAAGGACGTGGTCTCGCAGCTTGCGGCCGCCCTGGCCCGGTGGAACAACCGAAGGGTCAGCGTGGTGCTGCCGTACTATGGTTTCATGGATCCGGCCGGACTCGGGTTTGTGCGGCTGAGCGATCCTCTCGATCCGGACAGACTTCTGGAATTCGATGTGGCCATGGACTATACCAATCTCGAACGCCGGGAACGGGTCGGGGTCTGGTATCACTGTCTGGACAAGGTTCATCTGTATCTGCTCGAGGCGGAGCGGTTTCTCGAGAAGAACGGGGTCTATACCTATACCGAAGAAGAATTCCAGCGTGAGTCCTGGAAGGTCAAAGGCCTTGGTCATATCGACTACTTTGCGATGAATATCCTGCTCCAGAAGGCAGGCCTTGATCTGATCATGCTGCTCGAGGAAAAACCGCAGATCATCCACTGTCACGACGGTCATACCGCTGTCGTCCCGGCTATGATGAGAGAATGCGCCGGGTACCGGAACCACTTCAGAAGCAGTGCCCCCGTTGTCACCATTCACAACGCCGGTGTCGGCTATCACCAGGAAGTATCAGACCTGCCGTTTGTTCGTGCCGTTAGCGGACTGCCCTGGCAGGTAATCAATAATTCCCTGCTCGAACACAGCTTCGATCCGTTTCTCGCCGCCGCCCATTATGCTGCCATCAACACGGTGAGTGAAAACTACGCCCATGAACTGCAGTATACCGATGCTGACTACCTGACCGGCTGGCTCGGTCATCGACTGCTGGAAAACGGCGTGTTGATCACCGGTATCACCAATGGTATCGATCCATCAGCGTTTAACCCGCAGAAGGGGCGATCACTCGGAATCGCTGCAGGGTTCGATGTCAGAGATCCAGTCGATGAACTGGCCGGCAAAGCATTGTCTAAAAAAGACCTGCTGGCGGAGCTTTCGCAGAGACCTGACGATGAGCAGCAGATCGGCTTTCTCGACCCTGTTTTTTCGCGTCCGCTGTTCACATTTATCGGCAGGATCAGCGCCCAGAAGGGGGTCGATATCCTGGTCGAGGCGATCAGACTGTTTCTTGACGATCAGGCCGAGGCGACCTTTGTCTGTCTGGGCAGCGGTGCTGCCGCACTCGAGTATGCCCTGACCACCCTGGCAGAGGACCCGGATTACCGGGGCCGGGTCTGCTTCCTGCGCGCCTACGATCCCAAACTTGCCAATCGTCTCTACGCAGCCGGTGATTTTTTCGTAATTCCATCACGATACGAACCCTGCGGCCTGACCGATTTCATCGCCCAGCTGTTTGGCAATCTGCCGATTGTGCACCGCATCGGCGGTCTGGTCAAAGTTCTCGACAACCAGACCGGGTTTACCTATGCTGAAAACAGCCCGGAGATTCTCTGTGAAACGCTGAAGCGGGCGCTGGCGGTCTTTGACGATAAAACCCGCATCCGCACCATGCAGCGGGCAGCGGTGGAAAAAATCGATACACACCATACCTGGAAACAGGTCATGCGGTCCTATATCCAGTTCTACAAATCGAGCAGGATCGATACTATCGTATAATGTAACAAGGTACAATATCGAGTGGAGCGCTGCCTCACTCAGGGACCAACCAAGAAGGAGACATGTTATGACAGTTCGTATTGGTATTAACGGCTTCGGCCGGATCGGCAGAAACATTTTCAGGGCGCTCAGCCAGGACCCGGCTTTCAGCGAGATCGAGGTTGTCGCCATAAACGATCTCACCGACAACGACACCCTGGCTCATCTGCTTACCTACGACTCGGTGATGGGAACCTTTGCCAGGGAGGTGTCGAGCAGCGCCGACGGCATCAGCGTTGACGGCAAGGAGATTGCCGTTTCCAGCCATAAGAACCCGGCGGATATCGGCTGGGGGGACCTCGGCGTCGATTACGTGGCGGAGTGTACCGGTATCTTTCGAGATGCTGATTCGTGCGGGGCTCACCTGGACGGCGGTGCCAAAAAGGTGATCATCTCGGCCCCGGCCAAGGGCAATGTGAAGACGTTTGTTATGGGAGTCAATGAAGACGAATATGATCCGACCAGCCATCACATCGTTTCCAACGCCTCCTGCACGACCAACTGCCTGGCGCCGATGGCCAAGGTGATTCTGGACAATTTCGGCATAGAGCGGGGACTGATGACCACGGTCCACGCCTATACCGGAGATCAGCGGCTTCTCGACTTTCCCCATTCCGACCTGCGCAGGGCCCGGGCAGCGGCGCTGTCGATGATTCCGACCAAGACCGGAGCGGCTGCTGCCGTCTCGCTGGTTATTCCCGAGTTGAAGGGGAAATTCGACGGCCTGGCCGTACGCGTGCCGACACCGACCGTTTCTCTGGTCGATGCGGTGATGGAGGTCGAAAAAGAGACGACGGTCGACGAGGTCAACCAGGCGCTGCGGGAAGCCGCCAACCGTTATCTCGGCTACACCGACCTGCCCTTGGTTTCGATCGATTTCCAGGGTGATCCGCGTTCTTCGATCGTTGACGGCCAGTGTACGAAGGTGATCGGCAAAACGGTCAAGGTGATGAGCTGGTACGATAACGAATGGGGGTACTCCAACCGGATGCTCGACCTGATTCTTCACATGGAAGCGCAGAAACCGGTGTAACTGCCGGCTTCTGATATCCTCAACAGTTCTGTCCGGTCGTTTTTCCACATGAGCGGGCAGAACTGGGGTTGAACGCCTAATCATGAATATCGTGCCCCAACGCAGCATCGATTCCGACGCCCTCAAGGCCAATCTTCTGGAGACCGCCGAAGCTGTCGAAATCCGCTCTGATCTTGTCGGCCTGCTGGAGGCGGTGGAGCGTTACCGCGGCATCCACACCCGCCTCGAGAATCTGCTCCTGGAAATCTGCCATCCCTATCGTAACTGGAATATCATTCTGCCGCTGCTGCGCAGTTTTGTTCTGAAAAATTTTCATCACTACCTGAAAACCGATTACGGACCGCAGGCATTCAGCAAATTTTCAAAGCTCTTTTTCGAGGCGGTGGATGATTCCATAAGAAACGAACTTCTGCTGTCCCAGGTTTTTGAAGCCCATTGGGACTGGATCGACAAGTTGACAACCCAACTGGACGGCGACCATCTGCAGACCTTTGAAAAGTCGCTTAACAGTTGTTTTTCACGATATATCAAGCTGGGCACCATTGATGAGCATTCCCTGCTCAGCCTCATTCACGGCAGGCAGTCGGTCAAACGGGTCATAACCAAGTTCCATCGGCTCGTTGAGCGGACCGGGGCCGACTATGACATGGGCACCGCCGTTGAACTGGTGGGGCTGGTTCTGAGGAAAAATTACCAGTACTGGCTTCAGGAGGACGATCCGTTCGTCTGGTTTACCACCCATGCTCAGCCGGTTTCGGAAGCGGAAGTCGACGAGACGGTGTTTTCGAGCATATCACATCGGGCAATGAAGGATCACTGCGCGGCACTCGATACCATCGCCAGAGAAAATGATACCGATGCAGCCTTCAGGGAACTGCTCAAACTGCCGTCCCATATCGAGCTCGTCCGCCTCTATAAAGAGATTCCCGCCTATCTCGACCGATTCGACAAGAAGAAAAAAAAGGCAAACATCAGCGACGATAAAGGCTCTGGTCATCCGGCCGAAAACCTGAAACTGCTTTTTCTCTTCAAGATCATGGACACCGCCGGGCTGCACCTTATCCATGAGGAGACGCTGCGGGAGATCAACTCGAGCCTGGTTCTTCTGGTCAGGCGGCAGAGTTTCGAGGAGATCGAGGATTTTCTGCTGACCACCTTTGAGCTGCTCAAAGCCAACGTCCGCAAATACCCCCATACCTCGCTGCAGTGCATCCAGGTTCTTGGCGGAGAAGTTTTTAGACGTGGAAACAGCCGGATGGTCGAAGCATTTTTATGGGGTGCGGTGCGTTTTGGTTTCCAGCGGGCCAATGTGGCCGGTGTCGACGAGGACTGGCAGCCGATCATCAATCCGGCTCACCTGAACAATATCAGGGTCTGGCTCAACCTGATCATGCAGGAGCCGAAGTGGTGCGCGACGCTTTTTTCAGCGTTGATCATCCACATCAAGCTGACCGGGACCTGCGTCAAGGATACGGATCTGTTCCAGCGCGACATAACGGAACTGCTCAACCAGCCCATCGAGCCGATCTACAACCTGACCAAGCAGTTCACCAAGCTGATGCCGGTATTTTTCAACGAGATCGGCGCGGAAGGCGAACTGCGCGACGTTTCCACCGAGCTTGACGAGATCCATCGGCGCAAGGACGTGCTGATCCATTTTCTGAGGAAACAGAGCCACGTCGAGAGTTCGAACCTGATCGTCGATTTCATCCGCGCTATTTTCGAGTTCTGGAAGTCGCTCGACAAGCGCCTCCTGGCTGCTTATCTGCCCGCCGAAGTCCTCTCCCAGGTCAGAAGCCACGGTATTTTCACCGATGACCAGCACCTGCTGGTCAACCGGGTGTTCGAGCATTTCGAACTTGACCAGATAGATGATGTTTTCAATGTCGAAGCAAAACGTCTGGAAAAGTATGTCAACCAGCAGCAGGTCTGCAGTTCGGCTGAACGCCGCCGGTTTCTGCTGCTGGTCAGGATGTTCCGGCTGATCCACAAGAAATACAACCTCGGTTTTCAGGAGCTGCGCTCCGAGTTGAAGCAGGCCGCGGCTGAAGGGTTCCCGGAGATGAAACCGCTGCTGGCCACCCTCGATGAGCAGGACACCATCGGGATTGTCGAGGCGACCCTGGACGCGCTGGAGAAACTAAAAGAAATCATCTTGTCGAACGAGCATTTCGAAGCTCGGGAGGATATCTACTACAAGCGCCACATCGCGGTCGATATCCCCTCAGTGTACGGTCGCTACCGGGAAAAAAAGTTCGACTCGCTGTCACTGACCTTCAGGCTCGAAAACCTGGCCAATATCTATCTGGAGATGCTGCCGGCGACGGTGAATCTGTCGTTTATCACCAAGGCGACATTCTACTCGATTACCCGCTGTCTCAAACTCTACCGGCGGGCGCTGCATATTGACGGTATCGCCTCGCGCAAACTCGACACCTACCTGTCGCTGCTGGTCAGTTCCCTGAAGATCAGGCGTTTTTCCTATACCCAGTACCTCGATATTTTCCGGGGTTTGTCCGAAGGCGTGAAAGACGTTATCTACGCCTACTATACCAATATCCACCAGAAGAACCTGTCGCTGATCATCCCCCAGATCGGCGGCGACAATCTGCTGCCGCGCTATCAGACGCTGTGGAATAAAGCCGAGATGGGCAACACCGTCCACTCGATATCAGAGGGCTTCCTGCGGGACCTGATTGCTTCAGCCTTCGGCCTCCAGCACCTGGACAATTTCATCCTACGAATCATCCAGACCCTGGAGAGTCAGCGCGAGGTTCTCGACGAGCGGACTCTTGATCTGCTGATGACCTATAACCCTGAGAATGCGATTTCCAAGCTCGACGAGGTCAACCCCTATACCCACGATCTGATTCACCTCGGCAACAAGGGCTATAACCTGATCACTCTGGTGGCGGACAAAAAGCAGATCCCCCCGGCCTTTGTGATTACCACCGAGGTGTTCCGCTGCCGGGAGGTAATTTTCGGGTTTTCCCAGGCCCGGCAGGAATTCATGCAGCAGGTCCGGCAGGCATTGAGCGATATAGAAGAAAAGGCCGGCAAGGTTTTCGGCTCTTCTGAAAAGCCGCTTCTGCTGTCGGTACGCAGCGGCAGTGCCATCTCGATGCCCGGCATGATGGCGACCGTTCACAATGTCGGCCAGAACAGCGACCTGGTGCAGGAATTCATCAACGCCCACGGCAATGAATATTTTGCCTGGGACAACTATCGCCGCTTTCTGCAGTCCTGGGCCATGATCTCAGGTGTCGAGCGCGAGGATTTCCAGGAGCTGATGGATGAGGCCAAGGCACGTCACAACGTCGCTTTGAAGCGGCAATTCACCCCGGAGCAGATGAAGGAACTGGCCCTGAGCTACCAGAAGCTGGTCCGCCGAAGGGGGCTGGGGATTCCCGACGACCCGTGGCTGCAGCTGATCGGGGCGGTCGAGATGGTTCTCGATTCATGGGACAACCAGAAGGCCATCGATTATCGTCGGATCATGGACGTCTCCCCATCGTGGGGAACCGCGGTTATTGTCCAGGCCATGGTGTTCGGCAACCGCAGCGAAGGTTCCGGGTCAGGCGTGCTGTTCACCGCTCATCCCTACCGCAAGGTCCAGCGGGTGGCACTGTGGGGCGATTACGCCTACCAGGATCAGGGTGAGGATATCGTCTCGGGTCTGGTCACCTCGCACCCGATCTCGATCGAGCAGGCCGAGCTTGACGGCCGCTCAGCCGAGGAGACTCTGGAAGTGAAATTTCCCGCCATTTACCAGGAGCTTCTCTCCATCTCCAGAGAACTTGTCTACGACAAGCGCTGGAGCCCCCAGGAGATTGAGTTCACTTTCGAAGGCCCCGACGCCGGTGATCTCTACATACTGCAGACCAGAGATATGATCACCATCAAGCAGAAGGAACTCCTGCAAGTGTTTGTCGAAACCGATGAGTTCGAACAGGCGGTTCTGGCCAAGGGAATCGGCGTCTCCGGGTCGGCAATGTCGGGCAAGGCGGTGTTCACCAGCGAAGATATCTCCACCCTGCGCGCCAGGGAGCCGGAAACACCCCTGATCCTGATCCGACAGGATACCGTTCCCGAAGACATCACCATTATTTCCTTAACCGACGGTCTGCTGACTTCGCGCGGCGGTCAGACGTCGCACGCCTCGGTCGTGGCGGTGCGGCTGGAGAAAACCTGTGTGGTCGGCTGTAAGCAGCTGCGGGTCTTCGAACGCTATGCGGAGGTGGATGGCCACCGGATCGAGTTTGGTGATCACGTCTCCATCGACGGCCGCAACGGCTTGTTGCTCAAAGGCAGCCATCCGGTCAAGGAAGAAATGCATATCCTGCCGATCTAATGTTAACAAAACAAAAAAATGTACCGTCTGGGTACAGCGAGGTTATATGACAACCATGAAAAAAGAGAACTATCAAATCGGATCTTCACTGTTTGCAATGGCTAGGTCCAAGGCCCGTGGGCTTGGCATCGAGCCGACCGGCCTGAAACTCGAAGAGCTTATCCATGCGATTCAGGAAACCGAGGGGCATCAAAGCTGCTTTCGGAAGAAGAAGCAGTGCAGCGAGCTGAGCTGCTGCTGGCAGCGCTCCTGCAAAGCCGAGATGATCGACCGCTAGCCTTTATCGGCGTTCGGGAACGCCGAACGCCTTGAGAATAAGGCCCATCGGACAGAATTTGGTAAAACCGAACTGCAGCAGGTTGAGTCCGACAAAGGCGGTGAAGAACAGCCAGTACGGGCTGTGGAAGATCGGGCTGGCCTCGACTCCCAGCGACAGGCTGAGCAGGATAAAGAAGCCGGCTACGGCGTGAATCCAGTCTGTAATGATCATGACGGTCTCTCGGCGAGGTTGTGTGAGGTTGTAATGTTCAGGGCTCCGGGCAGAACAGCTGCCGCATTTTGGAAATCAGCTCGAGGATGCGCTGATCAGTGATTCGGTTGTAAATGAAGTTGGCGTCTTTTCTGAAGTCGATGATACCCTGACTCCTGAGTATGTTCAGATGCTGGGAAACATTGGCGTTGGTGGTCTTTACCTGTTCCCTGATATCTCCGACGGACATCTCCTGTTCCTGGAGCAGGCAGAGTATCTTCAGCCGGATCGGATGTGACATCGACTTCAGCAGCTTCGATATCACATCGATTTGTTCATCCTTCATATCATCATGCATGGCATCATCTCCTCCGCCTCTGGCTGCTTTCGCAGGGTGGCTTTTTGCTCAATCCCGCCGGTCTTTGTCTTGAGCCGGGATTTTGATTTTGCAAACCGCCTTTAATTATTTTAGCGTTTAATTTAATTTTCAACTAATAAAGTGTAAAGAGTTTTTTACACTGGCAACATGGCGCTTCATGACGCTTTGTTATGAACCGTTATTATTTTCGGCTCCAATAACGTCTCTTTAGCGGATGCCGGGGAAACAGTATGCATTCTTTCATTTATCATTTATATTGATATTGTGATTAATTTATACTTGGAAAGCTCTAAAGGTGCTGCTGTACCCCGATCGCAGAACAAACGGATACCAGGAGACTTCGATGAGTGAAGTTGATGATAAAATTACCAGTCTGTTAAGTGAGGAGCGTTATTTCGAGCCGCCGTCAGAAGGCAGGGAACGCGCTCATATCAGTGAGATGGACGCTTATGAAGCTGCTTATCGCCGCTCCATGACGCATATGGAGGAGTACTGGGCCGAGCGGGCGCAGGAGCTGGTAAGCTGGTTTTCCCCGTGGGACACGGTGGTCAAGGCCGATCTTCACGAGCCGCGAGTGCGCTGGTTTGACGGTGCAAGCCTCAATGTCTGCTACAACTGCATCGATCGCCACCTGGAGAACGGCAGGGGGGAAAAGACGGCGCTGATCTGGCAGGGCGAGCCCGAAGATGACGTTAAAACCTATACGTACCAGGAGCTTTACACGGCGGTCTGCCGCTGTGCCAATGTCCTGAAAAAGAAAGGCGTCGGAAAAGGCGACCGGGTGGCCATTTATCTGCCGATGGTGCCTGAGCTGGTGATCACCCTGCTTGCCTGTGCACGAATTGGAGCGGTGCACTCGGTAGTTTTTGCCGGTTTCTCGGCGGTCAGTCTGCAGAACCGGATCGAAGATTGCGAGGCATCGCTTCTGGTGACCGCCGATGCGGTGCTGCGCTCAGGCAAGAGTATCCCGCTGAAGCCCAACGCTGATGAAGCGCTCGAGGAGTGTGACACGATCGATCATTGCGTCGTCGTGCGCCGAGCCGGAAACGAGATGGCCATGCAGCCCGGGCGTGACAGCTGGTGGCATGACGAGATGGCGGCGGACGACATTGACTCGACCTGCGACCCCGAGCCGATGGCTTCTGAAGATACGCTCTTTATCCTCTACACGTCGGGGTCCACCGGTAAGCCCAAAGGCCTGGTCCACACCACCGGCGGTTACCTTACCTATGTGCTGCACACCACCGAGCTGGTGTTTGATCTTCAGGAAGATGATATCTTCTGGTGTACCGCCGATATCGGCTGGATTACCGGCCACTCCTATCTGCTCTATGGACCGTTGGGTCTGGGCGGCACCACGCTGATGTTTGAAGGAGTGCCGTCCTATCCGGGACCGGATCGTTTCTGGCAGATCATCGAAAAATTCAAGGTCTCCATTTTTTATACCGCACCGACCATGATTCGTGCCCTGATGCGCTTTGGTGCCGAACCGATAAAGAAACACGATATTTCCTCGCTGCGTATTCTCGGCTCGGTCGGGGAGCCGATCAATCCGGAGGCCTGGATGTGGTATCATCTCAATGTCGGCGGCGGCCGGCTGCCGCTTGTCGATACCTGGTGGCAGACCGAGACCGGCGGCATCATGATCTCGCCGCTGCCCTACGCAACCAGGCTCAAACCCGGGTCGGCGGCGTTGCCCCTGCCTGGCGTCGATGCGGCGATATTGACCGAAGAGGGTAACGAAGCCAGCCTCAATGAAGGCGGTCATCTGGTGATCCGCCGGCCGTGGCCCGGCATGTTCAGAGGGATTTACGCTGACCCGGAGCGCTATCGGCAGACCTATTTCGACGAATTCCCAGGTTTTTACGATGCCGGAGACGGGGCCCGCTGCGATGAAAACGGTTACTACTGGATCATGGGACGGCTCGATGACGTGATCAATGTCTCGGGGCACCGGCTCGGTACCGCCGAAATCGAATCGGCCCTGGTCTCCCATCCCGATGTCACCGAAGCGGCCGTGGTCGGCATGCCGCATCCGATCAAAGGTCAGGCCATTTACGCCTTCGTCACCCTGCGTCCCGACGTTGTTGAAAACGCCGAGCTGCTGGTCGCGCTTCGCGTCCATGTGCGCACCGAGATCGGCCCAATTGCCTCGCCGGACACGATTCAATACGCACCAGGTCTTCCTAAAACCCGGAGCGGCAAGATCATGCGCCGTATCCTGCGTAAAATTGCCGCCAACGATTTCGGTGATTTCGGTGATATCTCAACCCTTGCCGATCCCGCCGTCGTCGATCACCTGATCGACGGCAAAAAGACCCTGGAGAATGAGTACTTCTAGCCAAATCGGCTATAACGACGACCATGGCGGATTTCAGAAACCAGCATAAACCGATGGTGCCGTCGGTAAACGGCAGCGAGAATGCGGTGGCCCCCGAGGTGGCGGTGGCGTTTCTGAAAAGCACTATGCCGTTCCAGGAGCTCGACGACCAGACGCTGCGGGAACTGGCGCTGCACTGCAAGATCGATTTTTTCCCGAAAGGCACCCGGCTGCTGACCTTTAATGAGTCAGAAATTACCCACCTCTACCTGATTCAGCGGGGTGGGGTCAGGGCCTTTATCACCGATGAGGACGGTGAGATCGTTCTCAAGGATTATCGCGGCATCGGCTCCAATATCGGGGCCCTTGGCATTATCAGAGGGACCAGGGCGAACCTCAATATCGAGACCATCGAGGACACCTTCTGTTATCTGATCCCGCGCGGCATCTTCCTGGATCTGGTTCGCACTGTTTCGGCGATATCCCACTATTATCTGAAGAGTTTTTCCGACAACGTCGTTGCCACGGCTTACACCGAGCTGCGCAAGAACCGGCTGACCAGACGCTCGAGCGAAGAGCTCTTTCTGTTCAACGTCAAGGCCGGTGAGCTGAGCAAACCTCTTTATTCGGTTTCTGCCACCACCTCGATCAGGGAGAGCGGCCAGATCATGGCCCGTCAGCGGATCGGTTCGCTGCTGGTCTATGTCGATGAGGACCCGGGAGCGATGATCGGCATCATCACCGACACCGATTTCAGGAGCAAGGTTATCGCTGAAGGGCGCGATATCAGGGAGCCGGTCTCCTCGATCATGAGCAGCCCGCTGAAGACCGTACCCGCCGACATGCTCTGCTTCGATGTGCTGCTGAAGATGATGACCACCTCCATTCACCATCTGGGCGTCCAGCAGGGCGGCCGGGTCACCGGAGTGATCACCAGCCACGACATCATGGTCCAGCAGGGCAATTCGCCTTACTACCTGTTCAAGGAGATCGCCGCCCAGGATACTTTCGAGGGACTCTACCTGCTCTCGGACAAAGTCAGCGGGCTGGTCCGCAATATCATCAACGAAGGAGCCAAGGCCGGCGACATCGCCAGGATGATCGCCCTGATCAACGAGCGCATTCTGGCCCAGATCCTCACCCTTATTCACCGAAATCTGGGGCCGCCGCCGGTGAAGTATTGCTGGCTGCTTTTCGGCAGCGAAGGAAGAAACGAGCAGGCCTTCAAAACCGATCAGGACAACGGCATCGTCTACAGCGACCCCGAAGCGGATCAGCAGGAGCCGGTCGACCGTTACTTCAGCCAGCTCGGAGAGCAGGCCACCTATCATCTGCTCAAGTGCGGCTACCCGGCCTGTCCGGACAATGTCATGGCCAGCAACCCGGATTGCTGCCGTTCGCTGTCGAGCTGGAAAGAGCGATTTTCCTACTGGATCAATAAGGCTGAGGGCCACAAGCAGGTCGGGGCAGCGATCTTTTTCGACCTGCGGTACGGGCACGGTACAGAACAGCTGGCCGTTGACCTGCGTGACTATGTGATCAGGAACTGCCGCCAGGACAGCCGCATCATCGAAAATCTCGGCCGCAGCTTCCTGGCCATGAAGCCGCCGCTTTCCTTTTTCGACAACGTCATTGTCGAGCAGAACGGCGACCATACCGAGCGCTTCGACATCAAGTTGCGGGGCCTGGCGCCATTTGTCGATTTTGCCAGGGCACTCAGCCTTAGATACGGCATAAGGCAGACCAACACCCTGGCCAGACTGAAACGATTATCCAGGAAGATAAAGCTTTCAGAGACGTTCTATGAGGAAATGGCCGAAGCCTATGAACTGCAGATGCAGCTCCGGGTGATTCACCAACTCGGCCAGATTGAGGATGGGCGTGAGCCGGATGACCTGATCGTTCCCGAACAGCTCAGCGATCTGGAAAAGCACATGCTCAAGGACGGCTTCAGCGTGATCTCCACGATGCAGAAGGTGATGAGAAAGGAGCTGCAGGGATTGCAGCGCAACAAAGGGGTATAAGTGGCAGTGCTCGATAGATTTCCCTGGCTACGCGGCCGGGACCCGATCATAATCGCCAACAATCGCCGTTTTGCCCGCTTCGATATCACCAGGAAACTGAGAGCCTGTTCATACGTGGTCTTCGATACCGAACTGACCGGCCTGAACTGGAAAAAAGACGAAATCGTTTCCATCGCGGCCGTGCGCATCAGAGATCTGCAGATCGACCTGAGCGAAACCTTCCACTACTATGTCAAGCCCAGAAATATCGACCACACCCGAGCCACCCTTATTCACCGGATAACCCCGCAGCAACTGGAGCAGGCACCACCGCTTGAAGAAGTCCTGCCGTTGTTCCTGAAGTTTATCGAGAACGATCTGCTGGTCGGCCATTATGTGGTGATCGACACCAGTTTCCTGAACCGGGCAATCCGGCAGCTCTACAACGGCACCGTGGCCAACCCCAGCCTCGACACCATGCGCATGGCGCAGATCTATAGGAGAGTGGTTGTCGGCGACTATCATGGTTCTCAGCAGGTCGCCGACGGCCAGTACAACCTGCAGCGCCTCAGTGCCGAAATGAATCTGCCCTATTTCGAAGCTCACGATGCCCTCGAGGACGCCCTGCAGACCGCCTACCTGTTTATCTTTCTGGTCAAAAAACTGCACAGCGCCGGCATCACCACGATCAAGGATCTGTTCGGAGCCACCAGAGAGGTCGATTGGACAGGCAAAAAGCTGGACGGTTTCTAAGCTGTGCATATTCAGCTTCTGGAGATGAAATATTCGGGCCGAGCGCTGACGCAGTCGTTGGACAGGGGTGAAGTATTTGGTTTGACAAAATAGTTTCCTTTACTAAAATCTAGGTTTTTGCACATTGGGTCGCCGCGCCGGGTGGGCCGGATGAAAAACGGCAGTTGAATCTCTTGCTGCACAATATCAAAGACGGAAATCAGCGTATGACTGGAAACGAAATTCGGACCAGGTTCCTGGAGTATTTCAAGCGCAACGGTCACACCATGGTGGACAGTTCTTCCCTCGTTCCCCAGGATGACCCGACGCTGCTGTTCACCAACGCCGGAATGGTACAGTTCAAGACCGTTTTCATGGGCGAGGAGAAGCGCGATTATGTCAGAGCCGTCACCAGTCAATGCTGCATGCGGGCCGGCGGCAAGCACAACGATCTGGAAAACGTCGGCTATACCGCCCGGCACCACACCTTTTTCGAGATGCTCGGCAATTTCTCCTTCGGCGACTATTTCAAGGAGCAGGCCATTTCGTATGCCTGGGAGTTTTTGACCGATGAGATGAAGCTGCCCAAGGACAAGCTCTGGGTTTCGGTGTTCGAGGATGATGACGAAGCCTTTGCGTTATGGGAAAATGTTGACGGCCTGCCCGAGGGCCGCATCGTCCGCCTCGATGAAAAGGATAACTTCTGGGCCATGGGTGACACCGGGCCGTGCGGGCCGTGCTCCGAGATTCATATCGACCAGGGAATCGAGGCCGGCTGCGGGCGCGAAGATTGCGCCGTCGGCTGCGACTGCGATCGTTATCTGGAACTCTGGAACCTCGTCTTCATGCAGTTCAACCGTTTCGAGGACGGCACCATGGAGCCGCTGCCCAAACCAAGCATCGATACCGGCATGGGACTCGAGCGGGTGGCTGCGGTCATGCAGGGGAAACTGAACAACTACGACTCCGACCTGTTTTCTCCGGTAATCGAAAAATTAGAGGCCCTTTCGGGCCGCAGCTATGGTGGCAACGATGGTGATGATACCGCCATGCGGGTTATCGCCGATCACGTCAGGGCGACCTGTTTTCTGGTGGCCGACGGGGTTCTGCCGTCCAACGAGGGCAGAGGCTATGTTCTCAGGCGGGTGCTGCGCCGGGCGATCCGCTTCGGTAGAAACCTCGGTTTAAACGGTCCTTTTCTGCACCAGGCCTGCACTGCCGTCGTCGGTTCGATGATCGGGGCATATCCGCGACTCAAGGACACCGCCGAGCTGTTGGAGAAGGTGGTCAACAACGAGGAGCTGCGCTTTGGCGAAACGCTCGAGCATGGCCTGACAATGCTCGATGAGGAGATTGGCCGGCAGCAGCACGGAGATAATCCGCTGATCAGCGGCGATTTTATTTTCAAGCTCTACGACACCTTCGGTTTTCCGGTGGATATCGTCCGCGATATATCGCTGGAGCGCGGTATCGCTTTTGACGACCAAGGTTTTAATGAGGCCATGGAGGCACAGCGCAGCAAATCCCGGGCCTCGAGAAAGGACGAGGGGCTGCAGCTCAAGGATGCCGGCGTCAAGCAGCTGATCGATTCGGGGCTGCGCAGTGAGTTCATCGGTTACACGTCAGTTAAGGAATCGGCTCTGGTGATTGGTCTGGTCAGTGAGGATGGCCGGGCCGTCGACAGTGCCGGGGCCGGAGAATCGGTGCGGCTGCTGGTTGACAGAACGCCATTTTACGCCGAGGCCGGCGGCCAGGTCGGTGATATCGGCAGCGTATCCTGGGCCGGGGGCCGGGCGGAGATTTTCGCTACCAGGGCCGAAACCGATGGCTTTACGCTTCACCATATGAAGATAGAAGAAGGCTCGCTGACGCTCGGCACCCAGGTCGAATTGAGCGTTGACCGGGCTGCCCGAAGTGACACCGAGGCCAACCACAGCGCCACGCACCTGCTCCATGCGGCCTTACGAGAGATTCTCGGCGATCACGTCAAACAGGCCGGTTCGCTGGTGAGCCCCGAGCGGCTGCGTTTTGACTTTACTCACTTCTCCGCCCTCGAGCCTGAGGAGTTGAAAAAAATCGAAACAAGGATTAACGAGCAGATCAGAGAAAATCGTTCGGTGGGCGTCAAGATTGTTGATCGTGAAGCGGCCTTCGGCGAGGGGGCGATGGCTCTTTTCGGCGAAAAATATGGTGACGCGGTACGGGTCGTCTCGATAGATCCGGTCAGCAAGGAGCTGTGCGGCGGCACCCACGTCGATGCCACCGGCAATATCGGTCTGCTGAAGATTCTCAGCGAGGGCGGGATCGCCGCCGGGGTGCGCCGGATCGAAGCATTGACCGGCAGCAAAGCGGTGGCCCTGATGCAGGATATGGCCGAGCGTGAACAGGCCGTCAGCGCCAGGCTCAATGCCGCGCCCGTCGAAGTAGTGGCCAAGCTCGACAGTCTGCTCGAAGCCCAGAAAAAACTGGAAAAGCAGGTCGCCGAATTGTCGACCCAGCTTGCCAGTTCGGGCCTTGATTCGGTTTTTGACACCAGTGTCGAGGTCGATGGGGTCACGGTGATCGCCGCTGAAATTGTTCTCGACAGTCCCAAAACACTCCGCGAAGTCGGTGATCGGGTGCGCGACAAGATGGGATCGGGTATCGCCGTGCTGGGCGGCGCCATCAAAGGCAAGGCGGCTCTGCTGGTGATCGTTTCCAAGGATTTGACGGAACGTTTCAAGGCCGGGGATTTGATCAACCGTGTGGCAGCGCTTGTCGGCGGCAAAGGCGGCGGCCGGCCCGATATGGCCCAGGCCGGCGGTCCGCTGGCCGACAAGGTGGCCGAGGCGATCGCTGAAGTTCCAAAAATCGTCGCCGAGGCGGCCAAAAAATAGAACAATAGACAGCTTCAGCCGGCAGGTTCATTTGCAGCTGAATTCAAGCCAATTTCTTCGGGACCGGGCGGTTGTGCCCGGTCCTTTTTTTTGGTGAGAATCGGGTGGGTTAAAAGTTTTGAAAAATGACTGATATTGAGGCTTTCAGACCGCGATAAAGTAGTTGACACGACAAAATATTTGCAGTAAAGATTTTGAGCTGTTGTGAATGGCCATTCATTTTCTGTCTGATGATGAAATGGTCAGGCCGCAGCGCACGAGAAGAGTCGCGAGTTCAGCTTTCATTCCTTCAGGGATGTTTGTTTTTTTATTTCTGCAAATCAGGAGCATAGCACATGGTCACAATTGACATCACGATGGTGATTCAGATGATAAACATGGTGGTACTCATGTTTTTGCTCAATGAGGTTCTCTACAAGCCGGTCAAGAAGATCCTCAGGGAGCGGTCTGAAAGGATGCAGGGAATGCAGAATGACGTGGCGAAATTCGAGGAAAATGCACGTCTGCGCCAGGAAGAGGTGGATGCCAAAATGTCCAAAGCCTCGGGCAAGGCTAAAGCGGCGCTCGATGCCGCCAGAGCCGAAGCCCAGGCGGCCGGCGATGAGAAGATGGCGTCGATCAAGGCGGAAGTCGATCAATACAAGGAAAAACAGTTGGCCCAGATCAGCACCCAGGTGGGTGAGGCGCAGCAGCAATTGAAAGCCAACCTCGACGGGTTTGCCAGGGACATGGCTAGCAAGATTCTCGGGAGGGCCCTCTAATCATGAAGAAATTCAAAGTGATAGCCAGACTTTTAATGATGCTGGCGGCACTGAGCTTCGCATTCTCGATTGCTTCGGTAACGACGCTCTACGGTGCTGACAAAACCGCGGAAACCCATGCGGCGGCAACGGAACATGGTACGGATGCGGCCCACGGCGAAACCGACGCTCACGCCGCCGAAGGCGATGGCGGCGGTCATGGTGAAGGCAGTCTGTCATCGGCCAAGCTGAAGGATCTGTTCTGGCGGGTTATCAACTTTATCGCCCTGATGATCATCCTGGTCAAATTCGGCGCCAAGCCGATCGCTTCCGCGCTCGGCAGCCGGCAGGCCACGGTCAAAAACGAACTCGACGATCTGGAAACCCGGCGTGATGAAGCGGAAAAACAATACCGCGCATTTGAATCCAAGCTGGCCACGGTGGAAAAAGATATCGATTCAATCGTCGAAAAAGCGGTCGCCCAGGCCGAGGTTGAAAAGACCAAGATTCTCGAGAAGGCCGAGCAGGCCGTTGACGACATGAAGCGTCAGGCCGAGATGAGTATACAAAATGAGATCAGCGAGGCCCGGCGCGATCTGAAAAACGAGGTCGCCGACCAGGCCGCGGTGATGGCTCAGGAATTGATCGTCAAGAATCTGAACCAGGAAGACCAGGTTAAGATCATCGAAAATTATCTCAATAAAGTGGGGGCCGTACAGTGAAACAGACTATCCTCGCCAAACGCTACGCCAAGGCGCTGTTCGCCATCGGTAAGGAAAACTCCACGTATGAGGCCTACAGCGAGGGATTGAAAGCGGTGGCGGCCCTGTTTGCGTCCAACCCCGAAGTTGAAGACGCCCTGACCAACCCGCTCTATCCTGTCGATATCAGAGAAAAAGCCATGGCCGCCATCGTTGACTCGATGGAAGCCGACAAGATCATGGGCAATTTCCTGAAGCTGCTCGTCGAGAAAAAACGGGCCGAGATACTGCCTGAGATTGCCGAAGTCTTTCAGGTCATGGTTGATGAGGACAAGAACATCAGTCACGGCACGGTGGTTTCAGCCGTTGAACTTGATGGTGATTTACAAAACAAGATACAGGAAACATTAGAAAAGATAACGGGCAAGAAGGTTGAGCTGACTGCATCAGTCGATCCTTCCATCATTGGCGGTATGATCGCCAAGGTTGGAGATCTGGTTCTGGACGGCAGCATCAGAACTCAGCTTGCTAGTTTAAAAGGTTCCATTAAGGGGAGAGAATAGATGCAGATCAAAGCCGAAGAAATCAGTCAAATTATCAAGGACCAGATTGGTGAGTACGAGACCAAGGTTGATCTCGACGAGACCGGAACCGTTATCTCCGTTGGTGACGGTATTGCCCGTGTCTACGGAGTTCAGAACTGTATGGCCATGGAGCTTCTCGAGTTCCCGGGCGGTGTCATGGGCCTGGCCCTGAACCTCGAGGAAGACAACGTCGGCTGCGCTGTTCTCGGCGACGTGGTCGGTATCAAGGAAGGCGACATCGTCAAACGGACCGGCAAAATCGCCGAGGTTCCGGTCGGCCCCGAAATGGAAGGCCGCGTCGTTGACGGCATCGGCTATCCCATCGATGGTCAGGGACCGATCAATGCCAAACACTCCTCCAAGATCGAAGTCTTGGCCCCCGGCGTTATCGCCAGAAAGGGTGTCCATGAACCGATGTATACCGGTGCCAAGGCGGTTGACTCGATGACGCCGGTTGGCAAAGGCCAGCGTGAGCTGATCATCGGTGATCGCCAGATCGGTAAGACCGCTCTCTGCGTCGATGCCATCATCGCCCAGAAAGAAACCGATGTTCACTGCATCTACGTTGCCGTCGGCCAGAAAAAATCGACGGTTGCCCTGGTCGTTGAAGCACTCAGAAAGCACGGTGCGATGGACTACACCACCGTCGTTTCCGCCTGTGCCTCCGATCCGGCTCCGATGCAGTATATCGCGCCCTTTGCCGGCTGTTCCATGGGTGAGTACTTCCGCGACAACGGCGAGCATGCCCTGATCATTTATGACGATCTCTCCAAGCAGGCCGTTTCCTATCGCGAACTCTCCCTGCTGCTCCGTCGTCCGCCGGGACGTGAGGCATTCCCCGGAGATATTTTCTTCAACCATTCGCGCCTGCTCGAGCGTGCTTCCAAGCTCAACGACGAGCTCGGGGCCGGTTCGCTGACCGCACTGCCGATCATCGAAACCCAGGCCGGTGATGTGTCGGCCTTTATCCCGACCAACGTTATCTCGATCACCGACGGCCAGGTCTACCTCGAGCCCGATCTGTTCTTCTCCGGCGTGCGTCCGGCGATCAACGTCGGTCTGTCGGTCTCGCGTGTTGGTGGCGCCGCTCAGGTCAAAGCCATGAAGCAGGTTGCCGGTACGTTGCGTCTCGATCTGGCCCAATATCGCGAACTCGCCGCCTTCGCCGCCTTCGGCTCCGATCTCGATGCTGCCACCCAGGCTCAGCTGACCCGTGGCGAGCGTCTGGTCGAGATCCTCAAACAGCCGCAGTATCAGCCGCTGCCGATGGAAAAGCAGGTCTGTATCATTTACGCCGGCACCAAGGGTTTCCTGGATAAACTACCGGTAGAGACCCTGGCCGATTACGAGGCGGAACTCTACAACTATATCGAATCGAACGAAGCGTCGATCTTTTCCGACCTGAAGGAAAAACAGGAGTTTGACGATGATCTCAGAGAGAAACTCGAAAAGGCCCTGACCAGCTTTGGTGAAACGTTCAAGGCAACAAAAGGTCTTAACTAATTTAGCAAAGGTCACGCTATGCCGAGCTTAAAAGAAGTCAAAACAAAGATCGTCGGTGTCAAGAAGACCGCGCAGATCACCAAAGCCATGAACATGGTGGCCTCCGCCAGGTTGCGGGGAGCCCAGGAGAAAATGGAGGCCTTCAGGCCTTACACCGCCAAGTTTAACGAGGCGATGTCCAATCTCTCGGCCGGTGCCAGCTCCGGCGGCAGCTATCCGTTGATGGAGAAGCGCGACGTCAAGGCGGTTGAACTGGTTGTTGTCACCTCCGATCGGGGTCTTTGCGGATCCTTCAACTCCAACATCATCCGGCTCGCCGAGCGGAAGATGGAAGCATACGAAAGCGAAGGTAAAACCGTCAGCTTCGTTTGCGTTGGCAAGAAGGGTTTTCAGATACTGAAAAAAACCGGTAAGGTCAGAAAGACCTACAGCGATATCATGGGCACCTTCCAGATGTTCAACGCCCGCGAGATCGCCTCCGAGGTCGCCGAATATTTTGTCTCCGAGGGCGGTTCCGACAAGGTCGAGGTACTCTTCGGTGAGTTCAAGTCGGTTGCGATTCAGCGCCCCGCCAGTAAAGATTTTCTACCGGTTCAGCCGGTAGAGGTCGAGGGTGAAGAGGCTGAGCCAAAAATCTCCGGGGAATATATTTACGAACCTTCGGCGGAAGAAATCATGGATGTTCTCCAGCCGCTCTACCTCAATGTCATGATCTATCATGCCATGCTCGAGGTCGGCGCCAGTGAGCATGCCGCCCGAATGACGGCCATGGACAACGCCACCAACGCCTGTAACGATATGATCTCGAACCTGACTATCCTGTATAACAAGGCTCGTCAGGCTGCAATTACTGCAGAGTTGATGGATATCGTCGGCGGTGCCGAAGCCCTTAAATGATAATTAGATGATTTTACAGATAATCTCAAAAACTTACAGGAGAGGTTAGGCCCGATGAGTGAGCAGAGAATAGGAAGAGTTTTACAGGTTATCGGACCTGTAGTTGACGTGGAGTTCGATGCCGGCAACCTGCCGAACATCATGAGCGCGCTGATGATCAGCAACCCTGCCATTTCCGACGTGGCTGACAATCTGGTGGTCGAGGTTGCCCAGCATCTTGGCGACAACGTCTGTCGCTGCGTCGCCATGGATCAGACCGATGGTCTGGTTCGCGGCATGGAAGCGCGCGACAGCGGCTCCCCGATCACCATCCCGGTCGGTGAACCTGCCCTTGGCAGGATCATGAACGTGGTCGGCCGTCCGGTTGACGGTCTCGGCCCGATCACCTCCGACAAGTCCATGCCGATCCACCGTCCGGCGCCGGCATTCACCGAGCAGGATACCGAAGTCCGCGTTCTGGTCACCGGCATCAAGGTCATCGACCTGCTGGTTCCGTTTCCGCTCGGCGGTAAAATGGGACTGTTCGGCGGTGCGGGCTGCGGCAAGACCGTTGTCATGATGGAGATGGTTAACAACATCGCCATGCATCACGGCGGTATTTCCGTATTCTGCGGCGTCGGCGAGCGTACCCGTGAGGGTAACGATCTCTACCACGAAATGAAGGACTCGGGCGTTCTGCCCAAGGCGGCACTGATCTACGGTCAGATGACCGAGCCTCCGGGAGCGCGCGCTCGTGTCGGCCTGACCGGTCTGACCGCGGCCGAATATTTCCGTGATGAAGAAGGCCAGGACGTCCTCTTCTTCGTCGACAATATTTTCCGCTTCACCCAGGCAGGTTCCGAGGTATCGGCCCTGCTCGGCCGTATTCCTTCAGCGGTCGGTTATCAGCCGACCCTGGCGACCGATCTTGGCGCCCTGCAGGAGCGCATCACCTCGACCACGAAGGGATCAATTACCGCTGTTCAGTGCGTATACGTCCCTGCCGACGACTTGACCGACCCTGCACCGGCAACCACCTTTGCCCATCTCGACGGGACGGTTGTTCTCTCCCGGCAACTTACAGAGCTGGGCATTTATCCGGCGGTTGATCCGCTCGATTCAACCTCGAGAATTCTCGATCCGAATATCATCGGTGAAGAGCACTACCAGGTGTCTCGCGGCGTCCAGGTTACCTTGCAGAAATATAAAGATCTACAGGACATCATTGCCATCCTCGGTATGGATGAACTTTCCGAAGAAGATCAGATCACCGTCTCCAGGGCTCGGAAGATTCAGCGTTTTCTGTCCCAGCCGTTCCACGTTGCCGAAGTATTTACCAATATCGCCGGTAAATTCGTCAAGGTCGAGGATACGGTCAAGGGCTTCAAGGAGATTCTCGAAGGCAAGCACGACGAACTGCCGGAAAGCGCCTTCTATATGGTCGGCACCATAGAAGAAGCCATTGAAAAAGCAGCCCGGTAGGCGCTGTCGTACTCTAGAAGAGAGGTAGAATAATGGCACAGATAGCATTGGAAGTGGTTACCCCCGGCGGTGCGGTGGTCAATGAGGACGTTGACATCGTTAACGCACCGGGATACGGAGGTGACTTCGGTGTTCTGGCACATCATGCCCCGTTCCTCTCAACCATTAAGACCGGTCTGTTGTCCTACGAAGCGGGAAAAAAGCGTGAATACCTGATGGTCAGCGGCGGTTTTTGCGAGGTATCGAACAATAAAGTTACCTTTCTGGTGGAGAGTGCGGATTTCGGGTACGAAATCGATGTCGAGCGGGCAATGAAAGCAAAAGAACGGGCCGAAAAAAGGCTGGCTCAGGCTGCCGCTCATGATGACTCTGTCAATGTGGTCAGAGCTGAAGCCGCTCTGCAGCGCGCCCTTGTTCGTCTGAAGGCGGCAGATTTCAAATAGTACGTTTCAACCAATCAGCTTCTACTAACCAATAAAAAAGGCCGTCCCACAGGGGACGGCCTTTTTTATTGCGTATCTTTTACGGTTTTACCTACTGTGCATCGGCCGCCGCGATATTGGTGCGGGCGTAGTGGCTGATTCCGTCGGAAATACGTTCGGCAAGTTTGTCGATAAAGGTGTCATCACCGAGCAGGTCGGCATCGTCGGGGTTGCTGATAAAGGCGATTTCGATCAGGATGGCCGGCATCTCGGCGCCGATCAGCACATAAAAAGGAGCCTGTTTGACCCCCATGTCCTTGACGCCGAAGCCGGATTGAGCCAGGCCGGAATCGATCGATTCGTGGACCCGGTCGGCAAGACGTGAAGATTCGTTGATTTTCGAGTTACGCATGATATCCGAGAGAATATCCTGCAACTCGCTGAGCTGATGAGAAGAAGTCGCATTTTCCCGGGCAGCCACCCGCATTGCCTCGGCATTGGTGGTCAGGTTCAGGAAGTAGGTTTCAAACCCCCTGATATCCGGTGAAGGGTGAGCGTTGATGTGCAGCGAGATGAACAGATCTGCTGAATTGGTGTTGGCAATGGCGGTGCGTTCTTCAAGCGGCAGGTAGGTGTCGGCCTCTCTGGTCAGTATTACGGTAGCTCCCAGTTTATTGCGCAGATGAACCGCCAGCCGCTGCCCGGTCTTCAGGACGATATCTTTCTCCTTCATACCGAAGGCGATGGCTCCGGGGTCTTTGCCGCCGTGACCCGGATCGATGACGATGGTTCGTATGCCGAGCCCAAGCTGCTGGGCCAGGGAAAGCTCCGGCTCGGTGATGAGCGGCAACTGTACCGGCTCGGAAAGCGGCTCTTTTGATTCAGACAGGGCAACGATCTTCCTGGTATCTCTTAAAACAATAATCGGCGCGGTACCAGGCGTGGGTATCTCAACAACCGGTTCCTGCTCTGAAGGAAGCTGTTTTTGCGCTTGTTCAGTAACTGTAAGGTTCTGGGTAGAGTCGGGTTCGACGCTGTTGTTCTGATTCTGTTCCGAGGGTGTTTTCTGCGGCGAGGCGGAAAGATCCGGCCGGGCAGGCGGTTGCGCCGCTATCGGCGGTGGCGCAGGCGGCGGTGCCAGGGGGGCGACCGAAGCGATTTCCTGTCTCTTACTCTGGCCCTTGACGTCGATGACCACCCGAAAGGGGTCGGGCAGGGAGAATATCTTGTAGTCTGAAATCGATTCGATATCGAGCACGACCCGCACGGTGTCCGGGCTGAACTGACCCGTCCTCACCTGTTTCAAGAGGCCGTCCTGGATTGGAATGGGCGATCGAAAGCGCGGTTCAATATAGCTGTTCTGGAAATCGATGTAGAGTCTTCGCGGCCGGTTCCCGACCTTTTCCAGCAGTTCTTCGCGATAGGTTGTCGGCCCCGAGGTCTGCACGACAATTCGGGTATAGTCCTTGGATGACCAGTATTTGGGCGGCATGATATTGGTCAGTGTCGCCACCGGTGTGTCATCCAGCATCTCCTCAGGCAGCGGAATGTCGTGATACTTCGACAGCCGTTTCAGTTCCGTTTCCGCCGCAGAGCGCATGTCGCCGTTGGGATGCTCGCCAATGATTTTGCTGAAGGTGTCGGCAGCCCGGCCGGGGTCGTTGACATCCTCGTAGAGAATCTGGCCAACCGCAAAAAGAGCGTCATCGGCCAGCCGGTTGCCGGGGAACAGGGTGTTGACATCCCGGTAATAGGAGAGCGCCTCACCAAGATCGATGCCTTTGCCGAATTTTTTAAACGTGTCGTAATAGAGCCGTCCGAGCATGAACAGGCAGGCCGGAGCCAGCTCCGACTTCGGTTCGGCCAGATAGATGCGCCTGAAATTCCTGATGCCCTTGAGCCAGTTTTCTCTATCCGAACTCAGAGTTGATGATGGATTGAGCAACTGATTATAATAGAACTTGGCTTTCTGGTAGTGAGCATCGAGGTCTAACTTCTGGTCATTGATATCAGCAGGCGAGGTCGCTGATGCGCTGGGAACATTTGCGGGGACTACTGCTGCCAGGCTGAATAGAAGGAAGAAAACAACTGCAAAAGACGAGAATTTTTTCACTGCATCAATCACGAGCGTCTCAAAGGTGCTGAGCGGCTACAGAAAGTATAATGTTTCCTGGCAATTAACAGAATCATTCTTGTTTATATACCGTCCTGGGAAAAAAAACAACTTCAACGAAATCTTCACTTTCTGCTGATCGATTCTTTGAGCTCGTAAAGTTTTTCCAGGGCCTGGCGCGGAGTCATCGAGTCGATATCAATTTTTTCGATTTCTTCGCTCAGCGGTTCCTGCGGTGCTTGAAAGAGCTGGAGCTGACTGGGGTGGGTCTTTTTACCGGCGCTGCCCTTTTTCCGGGCAGCGAGGGAGCGGTGATCGAAGTCGCTCTGATCGATGCGTTTGAGAATTTCTTCGGCTCTTTCAACCACATCAGACGGTACCCCGGCTAAAGCGGCGACCTGTATGCCGTAGCTGCGGCTGGTGCCGCCTTTCATCAATTTGTAGAGGAAAATAATCGTGTCGTTCCATTCCTTGACGGCGACCGAGTAATTCTGTACCCGCTGGTGACTCCTGGCCAGCTCGGTGAGTTCGTGGTAATGGGTGGCAAACAGGGTTTTGACGCCGAGATCATCCTTGTTCACCAGGGATTCAGCCACCGCCCAGGCGATTGAGAGGCCGTCATACGTTGAGGTGCCGCGGCCGATTTCATCGAGGATCACCAGGCTTCTCGGCGTTGCGTTGTTGAGAATGTTGGCGGTCTCGGTCATCTCCACCATGAAGGTCGACTGACCCCGGCGCAGATCGTCCATGGCGCCGACCCGGGTGAAGATACGATCCACCACGCTGATGAGCGCTTTTTCCGCGGGCACGAAGCTGCCCATCTGGGCCAGCAGGACGATCAGCGCCGTCTGCCTGAGGATCGTTGATTTGCCGGCCATGTTGGGCCCGGTTATGACCAGGACCTGGTTGCTGCTCTGGTCGAGGCTGATATCGTTGGGGACGAATTTAGCCGAAGCCATCGAGCGTTCGATGACCGGGTGCCGGCCTTCTTCTATTGCGATGCGGCCGTCGCTGCTCAGTTCCGGTCTGCTGTAGTGATACTGCCGGGCAATCTCGGCCAGGCACGAAAAGACATCGATCCGGGCCAGGAACTGGGCGGTCTGCAGGATGCGGCTGCTGTTCTGAGCCACCCTGTTTCTGATCTCGATGAAGAGCTGATACTCCAGCTCGAGCCGCCGCTCCTGGGCGGTCAATACCCGGCTCTCGAACTCCTTGAGCTCAGGGGTGATGAAGCGCTCGGCGTTCACCAGGGTCTGCTTGCGGATATAGTGCTCCGGGATCTTGTCGAGGTGGGCGTTGCTGACTTCGATATAGTAGCCGAACACCTTATTGTAGCCGATCTTCAGCTTCGGGATCGAGGTTCGTTCTCGCTCACTGCTCTCGAGCCCGAGGATCAGCTCTTTGCCGTCGCGCAGCAGATGGATCAGTTCATCCAGCTCCGGGTTGTAGCCTTCCCGGATCAGATTGCCGTCACGCAGGGTGATGGGCGGCTCGTCGCCGATCGATTCGCTGAGCAGCCCGGCCAGGTCGGCCAGCGTGTCGAATTCGTCGCTGATCTTTTTCAGGCCGGCGACCGTACACGTTTCAAGAAGGTCATGAATATCGGGCAGCTTGAGCAGAGACTGCCGCAGGGCGACGACGTCGCGGCCGTTGCCCTGGCCCAGCACCATCCGCGAATTGAGGCGCTCGAGATCGTAAATCGCCTCGAGCAATTCGCGGAACCGCTCTCTGATTGACGGATTGTTGAAAAAGAAGGCGACACAGTCGAGGCGCTCGTTGATTGTCTCGATGTCCTGCAGCGGCTGGAGCAGAAAACTCTGCAGGAGCCGGCTGCCCATCGGCGTTCTGGTCTTGTCGAGAACGGAGAGCAGTGAGCCGTCGCGCTTGTTGCCGATGATGGTTCTGGTCAACTCCAGGTTGCGGCGGGAAGAGTCATCGATGAGCAGCACTTCATCGGTGTTGATCGGGGTCAGTTTCTCGATATGGGCGATATCGCTTTTCTGGGTTTCCCGGGCGTAATCGAGCAGTACCCCGGCGGCGATGACCGCCTGGCTCATCGAGCCGAGGCCGAAGCCGTCGAGATTGACGACCTTGAAATGATCGATAAGCTCTTCGCTGGCATCTTCGAGATGAAAGAGGTCTTCATCGCGGGGTGTGATGCAGATATCGGGCAGATGCAGGCGAACATTTTCAAGCAGCGGTTTCAATTCGGACTGGAGCTGTTCGTTGACCAGAATCTCGGCCGGCAGCATCCTGGTAAGATGATCGATGATCTGTTCCGGTACGGCGGTCTGGTCTACAACTTCGCCGGTCAGAAATTCACCGGTGCTCAAGTCGAGAAAGCCGATTCCCCAGATCGTCGAAGATTCCGCTGTCGAGCGGCAGAGCGAACAGACGTAACGGTTCTCGTTTGCATCGAGGATCTGATCATCGGTGGTTACACCGGGGGTAACCACCCGGGTTACTTCGCGCCTGACGATTCCTTTGGCCTGGGCCGGGTCTTCGGTCTGTTCACAGATGGCCACCCGCTTGCCGCCCTTCACCAGCTTGGCCAGATAGGTTTGAGCAGCATGGTAGGGAACCCCGCACATCGGGATTCTGACGCTGTCCGCCTTGTTGTTGCGAGAGGTCAGGGTGATACCGAGAATTCTGGAGGCGACTTCGGCGTCCTCGAAAAACATCTCGTAGAAATCACCCATCCGGTAGAACAGGATCTCGTTGGGATACTGCTCTTTGATCTCCAGGTACTGTCGGAGCATCGGTGTCATTTTGGGGGCGGAACTCATCGGCTTATATATATAACGTTCATCCTCCGGCGGCAACGCCCAATGGAGTAAAGATCGTGTTTGAGGTTGCTCCTGATTCAGCGAATGGGATGTAAACACCGCCTGGATAGGGTGGTCCAAAAGAGCATGGATTTTATCTATTGTCAAAAAAGAGCGCCTGCAGTTATAGTTGCACCTCTAGACACTAACTCAGGTCACCAGACAAAATCTCGAATTTTGCACGGTGCCCTTCAGTCTCCGGCCAGGAGGCTCGTTCAGCTATCGTTTGATAAACACCATGGAGAGAATTTATGTTCAGTGCCTCAGATCTTCGTAAAGGATTGAAGATATTAATAAATGACGAACCACATATTCTCGTTGATTTCGAATTTTCAAAACCCGGCAAGGGCCAGGCCCTTTATCGCTGCAAGTTGAAAAACATGATCACCGGTTCGCAGTTTTCCAATACCTACCGATCCAACGATAAGTTCGAAAAGGCGGAGCTGGAAGAACGCAAGATGCAGTTCCTCTACAGCCAGGATGACGAGTATCACTTCATGGATACCGATAATTACGAGCAGCTCTTCCTGACCGGTGAGCAGATGGGCGACAATATCAACTACCTGGTCGACAATATGGAGGTCCAGGTGCTCTTCTTCGGACCGCGTCCGATCGATATCAGCCTGCCGATCTTCGTCGATCTGACCGTTACCCAGGCTGACCCGTGGGCCCGGGGCGACACCTCGGGTACCGATACCAAGCCGATTACCGTGGAGACCGGTTATCAGCTCAATGTCCCACCCTTTGTAGAAGAGGGTGACAAGATCCAGATAGACACCCGCACCGGGGCATACGTCACCCGCGTCAAAGAATAGCAGTGCTCGATGTCGAAGGGCTGCAGTTCCGTGCAGCCCTCTTTCATGGGGTCCGCAATTTTTTTTGTGCACAGGGCTTTCTCGAGGTCGATACGCCGATCAGGCAGCCGGTTCTGATCCCGGAAAGCATGATTGAGCCGCTCAGATCCGGCACCTGGTTCCTGCAGACCTCCCCTGAGCAGTGCATGAAGCGGCTGCTGGCCCGAGGCTGTGAGAGGATCTTTCAGATCTGTCCCTGCTTCCGAGCGGGAGAACGAGGTTCGAAGCACCTCGAAGAATTCACCATGCTCGAGTGGTATCGGAACGGGGGTGACTATCTTGACCTGATGGAAGACTGCCGCCGGCTGGTTTGCTCCGTTGTCAATGAACTGCAGAACGATCCCCGGTTCAGGCCATATATCGATGGCTCCTGTCTGGGGAAGATCGATCTGAGCGGTGAATGGGAGCGCATAACAGTGACAGAAGCTTTCTCCCGCTGGTCTTCACTGAGTCTTGAAGAGGCACTGCAATCCGGTCGTTTCGATGAGATCATCAGCTTCGATATCGAACCGCACTTGGGTATCGCGAGCCCGACTTTTCTCCACGACTACCCCGCAAGCCGCGCTTCTCTGGCTCGGCTCAGGCGGGACGATCCCTCAGTTGCCGAGCGCTTCGAACTCTACATAGACGGGGTGGAACTGGCCAACGGTTTCAGCGAATTGACCGATGCGCACGAACAGCGTCGGCGTTTCGAGATAGAGCTCGATGCCATTGAAAAGAGTGGCGGAATACGGCCGCAGATGCCGGAGAAATTCCTCGCTGAGCTCGACCGTCTCGGCGCAGCGGCAGGCATCGCCTTTGGCCTTGACCGGTTCTTTATGCTGCTCATATCATCAGAGTCGATCAATGAGGCGGTCAGTTTCTGCCCAGACGACTGGAGTGAGAACCAGTAAAGTAGTCTTGATGTTATTAATCGGAAGCAAGCCTTTGGGTTTGAGCTTCAATCTGAAAGTTTATCTATACATTAATCGTGCTTTACTGATCTGACAGAGTTGCAAGATGGGTGCTCAGTGCCTTCAGGTTTTGGCCCCTGTGATCCAGTTTTTCATACCGGGCGGCTTGTTCAATATACTCATACATGCGTGATAGTTTCCGGAAACCTTACATGCCGACGTCACCTTTGTTATAGTTGCTGAAATTTTATCGCCATAACGCTACAATGCAGTATTTGCTGAACAGTGTGCTATCTTGTTGCAGCACCTCATGAAGCTCCAGTATTTTTCGCAGTTTGGCATCCGTTGTTGGTGAGGGGGATAACTCGATGTTAACAAGTGTGTGCAGTGTCAGCGACGACCTTGACCCGCTGGCTGGTGTTCGTCAGGTTGTCGTGGATTGTAAGCAGAAGCTGGACGGCCGTACAGCGCAGGCCGGTATTTTCTTCACCTCCTGTCTGGATGTGGACTATGCGCCGATGCTGGCCTTAATAAACGAAGCCTTTCCCGGAATCGAGCTGGTCGGTTGTACGACCGATGGCGAAATCACCCCGTTGCGGGGTTTTACCGAGGACTCCTCGGCCCTTCTGCTGTTGAGTTCCGATGATATCACCTTCAGCGCTGCGGTTGCAGAGCATCTTTCAGAAGATACCACCCGTTCGGTTAAAAACGCATATGATAAAGCCCGGGAAAAGCTGAGTTCAGAGCCGGCCGCGGCTCTGGTGCTGCCCGATGGTATGACAACGATGGGAATTTCGATCGATGAGATCCTTAAATCGGAAATGGGCGACTCGATGGCGATAATAGGCGGTTCCGCCGGGGACGGCTTCAGACTTGAGCAGACCTTTCAGTTTGTCGGCCACCAGGTGTACAGTGACGCGATGCCGATTCTTCTCCTGGAAGGGGAGCTCGAAATAGCCGTTGATATTGCAACAGGACCGGTACCCTACGGTGACTACTACCCTGTTGACCGAGCTGAAGATAATATTATTTACAAAATTGACGGAGTTCCCGCCCTCGAGTTTTACGAGCGCTTTTACGGTACCTACATCGAAGATCGAGAGTTATCTTTTTTTCCTCTTGCCGTGTATAGCAGAGACAGCGAATACTTCGTTCTCAGAGATTCAATAGAGGTTGACCGGAAAGACGGCTCCATTTCCTTTGTCGGCCGTATAGAGGGACCGTGCCGGGTCAGGCTGACCCAGGTGACCCGGGAAGAAACACTGCGTTCCGCACATGATGGAACCAAACGAATCTTGTCGGCATTTGGTGGGGAGCATCCAGATCTTGTGCTGCTCTTTTCCTGTACGTCCCGCCGGCATGTGCTGGGATCGCGCACCGATGAGGAACTTGCCGTATTGCGCAAGGACGTTCAGCCGGTACCGTTTTTTGGTTTCTATTGTTACGGTGAGATCAGTCCATTCAGTGTTGGCCAGTCGGTAAAATTTCATAGTGACACCTGTGTTTCGGTGGCCCTGAAGAGTCGTAATACTGCAAATTAATGAGCAAAAACGACGATAATGAGACGCTGCATGGCGATGCGGAGCGGGAGCTTGTCTACCTGAAACGCATCGTTGCCCGGATGGAAAAACGGCTGCTGCGCCAGGAAAAACTCGACGATATGAATCGCCACCAGACCGGGTGGGCGATGCAGCAGCTCGAGCAGGCGCGCCAGCAGGCCGAGCAGGCCAACCAGGCAAAAACTGATTTTCTGGCAAATATGAGCCATGAAATCCGCACGCCGCTCAATATCGTGCTTGGCATGGGCGAACTCCTGGCCGCCACCAGACTTGAAGAAAACCAGCGCCATTACCTGCAGAGCCTGCGGCTTTCAGGGGAGCATCTGCTCAAGCTGATCAACGATATACTCGATTTTTCCCGGATTGAATCGGGAAATGTCACCGTTATCAGCGAGTCGTTCGACCTTGCCCAGCTCCTCGCCGAGGTGGAGGCGATGGGGGCTCATCTGGCATCTGAAAAAGGGCTTCGTTTCGAGTTGGTCAACCGGGGTGCGCTGGAGCCGAACCGCTCCGGCGACAGCCGGAAAATCAAGCAGGTGCTGATCAACCTGGTCGGCAATGCGATTAAATACACCGACCGGGGAACGGTTACGCTGGCGGTTGACGGTAGAGAGGAAGGCAGCAGTGCCGAGCTGCTCTTTTCGGTGACCGATACCGGTATCGGCATTCCCGAAGAACAGCGCGAGCAGATTTTCGAGCGCTTCACCCAGGCTGATCATGGCGTCCTGAGGAGCGGCGGCGGGGTCGGTCTCGGCCTGGCAATCAGCCATCGGCTCATTACGGCGATGGGCGGAGAGATCAGTATTTACAGTGAAGTCGGCGTCGGCAGCACCTTCACCGTGAAGCTCCGGCTGCCCCTTTCAGAGCATCCTCCGGCAGGTATTCGACCGGGTCATAGCCAGGGAGCGACTGATGTTTCTCTACCCCCACTGCATGTTCTCGTCGTCGAGGATATCTACCTGAACTTTGAACTGATTAGAAGCTATCTGCAGGATTTATCGATTTCCTTTGACTATGCCGGCGACGGCAGACAGGCCCAGAGGATTTTTCTCGGCAACTCCTATGATGCAATCCTGATGGACCTGCGCATGCCGGTGATGGGCGGGGTCGATGCGCTGGAACATATTCGCGCCCTGGAGGCTCAGCTGGGGCTTCAGCCGACACCGGTTATCGCCATGACTGCTCATGCTTTTGTCGAGCAGGAAAAAGACTATCTGGAATCGGGGTTTGATACGGTCCTGATCAAACCGTTTTCCAAAAGCGAGCTGGTGGGGGTGCTGAAGCATGTTATTCTGGGGTCGAAAAGCGTTGAACAGAGCCCTGCGCTTCGGCACCAGCATGAAAACGGTTCTGATCCCGCCTCTACGTTGAATTCTCTGATACCCCAGGTTCTGGATTCGTTCTCGGAAGAAATTGGGCAGATCACAACCGCTCTGCAGAAGCATGACCAGGAATCATTGCATAGTGCCTGCCACGGACTGAAAGGTCTGGCCGGGCTCTATGGTTTCAATCGCCTCGCCGATCTGCTCGAACACCTGGAGGGCAGTGTCCGTCGGCGTGAATACCGGACTGCATATGCCCTGGCCGACGCGCTGACCTGTCATGTCAATGAGCTGCGTGATAAAAATCTCGAAAAGAGTGATACGTTGATCAATTAAAGGGCCGGTCAGGCTCTCTTCCTGTTCCGCTTTCTTATCGGACCGGCCTGCCGAGACCGATGCTTTGAGCCGCTCCCCGATTTTTTCAGAAACGTTTCTTCGATGATCTGCCGCTGTTTTTTCCTTTCGGACTGATTTCTGGGTACGACAATCTCTTTGTTGCGGTCGCGGTGGCGGCCGCTGACATACATCGCCGTGGACAGGGTGCCCGGGGTCGGGGTGAAGTCCTGGAACTGCCGCACTGTTAGGCCAAGCAGCTTCATCTTCTGCACCATATTTCTGGTGTGCAGCTCGGTGCAGCCGGGATGGGCACTGATTATGTAGGGGGTTATCCCCACCTTTTTGTTGATGCGGCCGGTTATCTTTTTGAAAATCTTTAGAAAGCTGACCAGTGCAGCGTGATCTTCCTTGTGCATCAGGGCCAGGACCTCGTCCTCGGTGTGTTCCGGGGCAATTTTAAGGTTCCCCGGGGTGTGGTCTTTTATCAGCTTTGCGAGCAGTTCCGGGGTCTTCTGGAGCAGTTCGAGCCTGAGCCCCGAGGAGATGAAGAGATGCTTGATCTGCTCGAGACCTGAGATCTTCTCAAGCAGTTCGAGAAAGAGTTGCTCATTGAAGATCAGGTTTTTGCAGATCTTCGGGTAGAGACAGTCATGTCTGGCGCAGGAGCCGATGGCGCAGCGCGTGCCGAACAGGTTGGCGGTGGGGCCGCCGAGATCGGTAATGGTACCGTCGAAATCAGCTGCTGCGGCGATGGTCTTTGTCTCGTTAGCGATGGAATCGATACTGCGGCTGGTGATCCGCGGCCCCTGATGCCTGGTGATCGCACAGAATGAGCAATTACCGTAGCATCCGCGGACGATGGTAACCGAGTTTCTGATCATCTCGTAGGCGGGAATTTCAGGTGTTGAAGGGTGCGGCCGGCGGCTGAAAGGCAGTTCGTAGAGGGCATCCATTTCGCTGTTGCTCAGCACTTCTGCCGGGGGGTGCTGGACAATCCAGCTTGCCTGTTGACGCTGGATCAGCGGACGTTTGATACGTGATCTGGCATACCGGTCGATAATGCGTTCGGCTTCGATGAACCGGGTTCGATCGTTTTGTATCTCCTCCCAGTCCGGCAGATAAACCGGCTCGATCTTGTCTTTCTGACACTTCTGCTCAAATTGGCTGAGCTGAGCGTCTGTAAATCTGACGCAGGTTCCGGGAATATTGTCCAGCGCTTCATCGTCATCGAGGCGGCGTGCTGTTTCAACGATAGCTTTTTCGGCCATACCGTAGATCAGCAGATCAGCCTTGGCATCGCTCAGCTGAGAACCGCGCAGCCGGTTCTGCTGATAGTCATAATGGATGAAGCGGCGCAGCGACGCCTCGATGCCGCCGAGGATGATCGGTGTTTCCGGGTAGGCCCTCCGGGCAAGATTTGCGTAGATGAGCACGGCCCGGTCGGGTCGGTATCGATTCGTTTTATCTCGTTTATCGGAGCGCCAGGGCGAGCCGCCCGGAGAGTAAGCGTCACTGTCTCGCACTTTGGCGTTGCCGCTATAGTTGGCCACGATCGAATCGAGGTTACCGGCCGATATGCCGAAAAACAACCGGGGTCGGCCGAAGCGCTGGAAGTCAGTCTCGCTGTCGTAGCGGGGCTGGGGGAGAACGGCGACCCGATAGCCTTCCGCTTCGAGAAGCCGGCCGACCAGAGCGATGCCAAAAGAGGGGTGGTCCACATAGGCATCACCGCTGACCAGAACAATATCGATCTCGTCCCAGCCTCGGTCTGAGCATTCTTCTACGGTTGCCGGCAGGGGCTTTTCAGCATCGATTATCATGTTTGCGGGTGTACAGTTTTTTATGGACTCGAATATTTCATTAGTACTGCAGAATAACCGTGCCCGCCAGAAACTTTTCCGGCTGCAGAGCGGCTCATGCGCTGAAAACGGGGAGTTATAATGACTCAGGCCGCTATATTTCTGAGAATATTTATTGATTTCTATTAATTAACATGTAATATTAAATAGATAGGAATATTTTTCAGTGGTCACTTTTGGTGGGGCGCGTGTCGTCGGGATGATGATCGATATAGGTAGATTTCTCGACACATTGGAACAGGAGGTGATGCACTATCAAGTACCGGTGGTCGACCTGATCGGGGTTCAGAGTCGAGATGCCTACCGGGTACTCATTGCGACGATTCTCTCGTCACGTACCAAGGATGAAGTTACCGCTGCGGCTTCATCACGACTGTTTGACTGTGCTCCCGACATAGACAGCCTGGCCCGGCTCGATCCGGCCCGGATTCGGGAGTTGATCTACCCGGTGGGCTTCTACAAGACCAAGGCTGAGCACCTCTGCAAAACGGCCCGGATGCTTAAAGGACGGTGCGGCGGGGTCATACCCGAGACGATCGAGGAACTGGTCAAACTACCGGGAGTCGGCAGAAAAACGGCTAATCTGGTGTTGACGGTAGCCTTTGACAAGCCGGCGATCTGTGTCGATACACATGTTCATCGCATCATGAACATCTGGGGCTATGTGAGAACCGGGACACCGCTGGAGACCGAGACGGCCTTGAGAAAAAAACTGCCGAAACCTTACTGGAAAAAAGTAAACCGCCTGCTGGTCGCTTTCGGGCAGGGGAAATGCAAACCCGTCGGACCCCATTGTGATACATGCGTTCTGCAGCCGGACTGCCCGCAGATCGGCGTCACCCCAAGAAAAATATAGTCAGAGATCAGCTAAAAGCAGACAATGGAAAAGCATCCTGATACATACCGGATCGTGCTGGCGGATGACCATGTGCTGATCAGGCATGGAATCAAGATCATTCTATCTGGAGACGACAGTCTTGAAATCGTCGGCGAGGTCGGCGACGGTGACGAGCTGCTGAGGATGCTCGGGCAGTTGGCCGTCGATCTGCTGATCCTCGATATCTCGATGCCGAAGGTCAGCGGCATCGAGCTCACCGAGATATTGAAAAAACGCTATCCGGCGCTGAAAATCCTGGTGCTGACCATGCACAACTCCATCCGCTTTTTGCGCCGGGCTGTTGCCGCCGGTGCTGACGGCTACCTGGTAAAAAGCGATACCGAACAGGAAATCGTTGCGGCAATCCACAAGATACGCAACGGCAGAACCTATATTTCTCCCGGCCTTGAAAACGAGTTTGCCGAAGAAATGCTCAACTCCTACCGCAATCCATCCTCCTCTCAGACCTTTCGGGGCTTGACCAAGCGCGAGAAACAGGTTCTCGGTCTGGTCGTCGGAGGCCTGACCTCAAAGGAGATGGCCGCACGGCTCAACCTCAGCCCTCGAACAGTCGATCATCACCGGGCCAACCTGCTGCGTAAATTTGAGATGAAAAACAGTGTCGATCTGGTGAATTTCGCCATCAGGAACGGCTACGTTTCCCTGGAAGACTAGGGTGATCTGAAGTTTTCCCATACCATACTCTGGTTCCCGCTTACCCGCTTTTGTCGCAATTTGTCAGCACATCATCGATGACGCCCGTATAGGTAAAAATACCTAGAAAAAATTGGGTATTTGCCTCGATTGTTTTTTCTTTCCCATGCAGGTATTTCTTCTTCGACATTTTTCCAGCGGGTCTTGAACAGCTACATTTTGCTGCTCTTTTCGTTGCATTCTGCTGGATTCTGTGAACAGGACTTTTGAAATCGATCCATTCTACCAGGACAGGGAAGGAACAATGAATAAAGCGGAGCTGATCAAAGAAATAGCGGAAGCACATGGCATAACCATGGTGATGGCCGGCAGGGCCCTCGATTCCGTTCTGAACAATATGGGCAAGGCGATGGAGGATGGGCAGCGCGTCATTTTTTCGGGCTTTGGTTCTTTTCATGTGGCCGAACGGGCCGAACAGAAGGGCAGAAATCCTCAAACCGGAGAGTCCATTTCGATCCCGGCTCATAACGTGGTCAAGTTCAAACCGGGGAAGAAACTGCGCGCCAGGGTGATGAAAGACTGATTCTACCCTGTTATGAATTCTCCTGCTGCCTGATGCGCAGATACCAGAGCAGCAGACCGGCGATGACCATGGCTGAGCAGAGAATCTGGCCCATCGAAAAAAGATCGATAATCAGGCCGACCTGAGAGTCGGGCTCGCGGGTGTATTCGATAAAGAACCTGAGAACTCCGTAGCCAATGAAAAACAGGGCCAGCAGCGAACCGTGCGGCCATAAGCGCAGGTTCTGATATGGTCTGCTGCGCAGCAACCAGAGCAGGATAAAGAGGACAAGCCCCTCGGTAAAAGCCTGGTAGAGCTGAGACGGATGCCTCGCCAGCGGGCCGCCACCGGGAAATATCATGCCCCACGGCAGATCAGTCGGTCTGCCGAACAACTCCCCGTTGATGAAGTTGCCGAGCCTGCCCAGCCCCAGGCCAATCGGGATGGTGACGATATAGATATCGGCTGCCCGGAAAAAATCGATCTTTTTCCATCGGCAGAAAAGCCATCCGCCGACGACAAGGCCGATGGCCGCTCCGTGAAATGACATGCCGCCGGACCAGGTCGCCGGTATTTCCCATGGATGTTCGAGGTAATATCCAAGGTTGTAGAACAGCACATAGCCGAGCCGTCCGCCAATAATGATCGAGATGATCAGGACGATATTGAGGTTTTCGAAATTGTTCTCGAGCTCAGGAAAAGACCGCTGTTTCAGTTGGTACCTGACCAGCAGATAACTGGCCGTAAAGCCAAGAACGTACATGAGCCCATACCAGCGCACCTGGAGCGGGCCGAGGTGGAGCAGAACCGGATCGATGTCGGGGAAGCTCAGCATTATTCTAATTGTCGCTGCCGGCGCGACCGCCCTTGTTTCCAGAGAACCGCTGCTTTCTCAAATGAACCTGCAGAATCGAGACGGCGGCGGGAGTGATCCCCGAGATTCTCGATGCCTGGCCCAGGGACAGCGGTTTTACCCGGGTCAGTTTTTCAACCACTTCGTTGGACAGACCGGATAGTGCCTGGTAGTCGATTCCTTCGGGAATACGCGTTTTTTCAAGCTTCTTGAAGCGCTCCACCTGTTCGCTCTGGCGTTCGATATAGCCATGGTACTTGACCCTGAGCTGAATTTCCTCGGTGAACGGGGAGCGGCAGAGCGAATCGATTGCGGAGCGGTTCTCCTGGCTGCAGAGTTGCACCAGGTCGCTAATCTTCAGTTCCGGTCGTCTGAGCAGGTCGGCCAGACTCGATTTCTGACGCAGATCACTGCTCTTCATGTGCCTGAGTACCCGATTGGTCTCAGCCGAAGGTTTCAGCCAGCAGTTCTCCAGCGTCTCGATACCGTCATCGATCTGCTGCTGCTTGGTGCGGTAGGCTTCATAGTGCCCGGCAGGCAGCAGACCTATCCTGTAACCGATCTCAGAGAGCCGGGAATCGGCGTTGTCCTCGCGCAGCAACAGCCGGTATTCGGCCCGGGAGGTGAAGAGCCGGTAGGGTTCCTTGGTTCCTCTGGTAATCAGATCATCGATCAGGACGCCGATGTAGGCCTGGGAGCGGTCCAGCACCAGCGGCTCCTGTGCTCTACAGCGATGTACCGCATTGATGCCGGCGATAAGACCCTGGGCGGCGGCCTCCTCGTAGCCGGAGGTGCCGTTGATCTGTCCGGCCAGGAAAAGCCCTTCGACCCGCTTGGTTTCCAGCGAGGGCAGCAGTTCGAGCGGGTCGACATAATCATATTCGATGGCATAACCGGAGCGCAGGATCACCGCCTTCTCCAGGCCGGGAATCGAGCGTATCATCGCCACCTGGGTCGCCAGCGGCAGGCTGGTCGGCAGCCCGTTGGGGTAGACCTCGGTGGTGTCGACTCCTTCGGGCTCGAGAAAGATCTGGTGCCGCAGTTTTTCCGGAAAGCGCATGACCTTGTCTTCGATCGACGGGCAGTAGCGGGCGCCGACACCTTCGATGATACCGGCATACATCGGTGACTGATCGATCGATGCTCTTATGATTTCATGCGTTTTCTCATTGGTATAGGTGATGTGGCAGGGAAACTGGGGCAGCCGGTAGTCACCGCTGTTGGTAAACGAGAAAAAAGCCGGCGGCTGGTCGCTGTACTGCGGCTCGAGCTGGTCGTAATCGATGCTGTTGGCGTCGAGCCGGGGCACGGTGCCGGTTTTCATTCTGCCCACCGCAAAGCCCTGGTCCCTGAACCAGGCGGCCAGGCTCAGCGACGGGCTGTCGCCCATCCTGCCGGCCGGGAAGTTCTTCAGGCCGATATGGATCAGGCCATTCAGGAAGGTGCCGGTTGCAACCACCACGGCTGTCGTTTCGATCTCTTCATCAAGCGATGTTCTCAGGCCGGTGATGCGCCCGTTTGTAACAATCAATGAGTCAACGGTGGTCTGGCGAATGGTAAGGTTTTCCTGGTTCTCCAGAATCTTCTTCAGGCGCAGCCGGTAGAGCAGCCGGTCGGCCTGGGCTCGTGAAGAGCGCACCGCCGGTCCCTTGCTGGTGTTGAGGCGGCGGAACTGGATCGAGGTTTGGTCGATATTTCTGGCCATCTCGCCGCCCAGCGCATCGATCTCGCGTACCAGGTGGCCCTTAGCCAGGCCGCCGATGGCCGGGTTGCATGACATCGCTCCGATGGTGTCGAGGTTGATCACGCACGCCAGGGTTCTGCATCCCATGCGAGCGGCGGCAAGGGCGGCCTCGCAGCCGGCATGGCCGGCTCCGATGACAGCCACATCAAATCTGTTCGAGTCGGTCATGATGGGCAATCAGCCACGCTGTTCAGGAGTCCAGGACATCACCACCCAGCGCTGTGGGTGGTTCCTCCTGATAATGATATGATCGGTTTCCTGCCTGGTGATCTGCTTTCTGAGATACGTTTCCAGCCGCTGTTCCTCTTCCGTCGTCAGTTCTTTGAACATCCAGCGATAATTCTGCATGGCCCGGTCGATGTTGGCAAAGCGCTGTTCCCGGTCAAGCTCGATAGGCTCGAGGCGCGGATGGATACCCATGCTGTAGAGCATGTTGAGCGTATAGATATAGTCGGGGCCGGAATCAAAGGGCCGGCCGACGGCGGCAAAGGCGTCGGGGTCAAACGGTGAGGGGGCGACACGCTCGACGATATAGATCTTGGCGGCGCAGCGGTTAATTTTCTCGAGGCTGCCGTGGAGATCCTCAATATTCATAGATCGTGAGGCGATGGCGACATCGTGGTGGGTGATACCGAAGTCCGACCAGTTATCCTCCCAGGCGCAGACGAAGGCATCGATGTTGTCGATCTGCTGGCGTCCGGCCTCCTGATTCAACAGTTCGATCATGCCCTCCGAGTAATCAATTGCCGTTACCTGACTGACCTGGCGGGCGATCGGGATGGCCAGGGTGCCGGGGCCGCAGCCGATATCGAGGACACGCATCTCCTGGTCAAGTTCGATATGCCTTAAAAACAGGTCTATAAACGCCGATTCCCGCACCCGGCCGGCAAAGCCTTCGGCTTTTTTGCCCCACTCTTTCGAGTCTTTGCTCTTCCAGGATTTACGCGAACGACTCTGCTGCCAGAGGAGTTGCCAGTCTATGTCGCCGTAGACGCTGATGTGCTTCTCATTCATCGTTTTATCCTCAAACAGCTATTTACCGAGGCAGAATTTCTCAAAAATGACGTCAAGAACATCTTCGGTGGTGGTCTCACCGACAATCTCGCCCAGGTTGTCGAGACATTCAAGAAGGTCGATACTGATCAGGTCGTTGGTCAGTCCTTCCTGCAGACCATAACAGACCCTGCCGAGAGCTTCCAATGACTTTTCAAGGGCCGCCTTGTGCCGCAGATTCGGTGTGCAGCCTTCCTCCTGCCACTGTTCCCTGCCGCCGGTAATTTTTGTGAAGATTCGCTGCTTCAATTCATCGAGACCGGTCTGCTCCCGGGCCGATATGTCGACAGCGTTGGCGAGCAGAAGGGGGCGGCTGTGACGATCGATCTGCTCCTTCAGATCACACTTGTTGATGACAGTGATCAGCGGTTTATGGGAGACCGCCTCGAACAGCGACGTGTCTTCTGAGGTGATGGGAGCGGAACCGTCAATGAGAAAAAGCACCAGGTCGGCTCGGTTGATTGAGTTTCTGGTCCGCTCGATACCGAGCTGCTCGACCGCTTCGACATTGTCGCGAATGCCGGCGGTGTCGATAATGCGAACCGGAATACCTTCAATATCGATGTACTCCTCGATGGTATCTCTGGTCGTGCCGGGAACCTCGGTGACGAGGGCCCGCTCTTCCTGGAGCAGGGTGTTGAGCAAACTCGACTTACCCACGTTGGGTCGGCCGACAATGACGATGGCTACGCCTTCCCTGACAATGCGGCCGTCGTCGGCCTGGGAGATCAGCCTGCGCAGGGGCAGTTCTACATCTTCTTGTATGCGGGCAAGAAGGGCGGCGTGATCGGCGATTTCGATTTCTTCTTCGGGAAAATCGATGGCCGTTTCGAGCAGGGCCCGAACTTCGACCAGCGCCGAGCGCAATGCATCGACTGACTGGTAGAGCGCTCCGCTCATCTGCTCGAGGGCCAGATCGACGCCTTTTCTGGTTCGCGCCGCGAGAATGTCGATGACCGCTTCAGCCCGGGTCAGGTCGATACGCCCATGTAAAAAGGCGCGCTTGGTGAATTCACCCGGTTCGGCCAGTTCAGCACCATGGCCAAGAATCAGCTCGAGCACCGACTGGAGCACCAGATAGCCGCCGTGGCAGTGAATTTCGACCACGTCTTCTCTGGTGTAGGTCCGGGGCGACTGCATGAAAACGGCCAGTACCTCATCGAGCATCTTCGCGTCATCCGGGTCAACGATGGTGCCGTAGTAGAGGTGGTGGGAACTGAAATCGGATATGGACCCGGCTGGAACGAAGATACGCTTGAGGATGGTCAGTGCTCTGCTGCCGCTGATCCTGATGATACCGATGCCGCCCGCTCCGGGAGGAGTTGAAATGGCGGCGATGGTTGAGTTATGGTGATCGATACCACTCATGAGCAATTTACCACAAAAACCAAAGACCGAGCCGAACGGACCGGGCCGGACAATACTGCCCGGCCTGCACAGATGCCGCGTTTCACGAGGTGCAGCGCCGAGCCTCAGTATGGTTATGACGGCTCTTTCTTGGCTCCGCCGTCATTTTTTCTGCGATTTCGGGAGCGTCCCCGCTTGCGGCCGTTGCTCTTTCTGCCTTTGCCGGGCTTGTAGATCAGCACCTTCTTGAACAGGCCGTCACCGACGCTTCTGCTCCTGATATCGGGATCGTCCTGCAGGGCGACATGGACGACTCTTCTCTCGGATGGATTAAGGGACGGGATGACCTGGGTCTTGCCGTCTTCTTTAACCTGAGAGCTGTACTCGACAGCCAGTTCCTTGAGCTCGAGGTAGCGTTTCTCACGGTAATCCCCGACATCGATGCTCAACTGGATACGGCCGGTAATTTTCTTGGCAATGATCTTGCGCAGCAGATACTGGAGACTGTCCAGTACCCGCCCTTCCTGGGAGGTGAGCAGCTCCTGGTGTTCATCACCAACCCGGCAGTGGGCGGTACCCGAATCATTTTCAACGGTGACCGTCGAAGGGCAGCCCATCAGCTCCAGAATGGTACTCAGTTCGTCCTTAACGGTATTCAGCCATTCCTCGGGCAGCTCGGTGGGCTGCTCAGGTTCCGGAGCTGCTGCCGGTTTCGCATCTGCCGGACTCGGCTCAGGAGCTTTTGCCTCAGCTGCTTGCACAATTTCTTCAGGCTGCTCCGGGGGTTCCGCCACCTGTTCAGGAAGAACGACCGGCTGCTCTTGTTTTTTGACTTCTTCTTTTGCTGCCGGTGGGGCTGGTTTCCTTTCCGCTTTTTTCTTCGGGCGCTGGACCGGTCTCTCCTCGCCTTCCTGGATCTGGGCTCTGATATGCGCCTTCTGACGGATCAGGCCGAAGATTCCCTTGGAGCCGGTTTCCAGTACTTCGATGGTAAGATTTTCTTGCGCAACGCCAAAATCATCGCAGGCCGCTTTGATGGCCTCTGCTACATCTTTTCCGTAAAAATCTTTAATTTTAGATGACATTGTCTATCCCTGGAACATGTTGTCCGCCCTGGAATTGTCACACTCTCCAGCTCAACTGGCAGCCGCTGCAGACTTGCTCTGCCGGTTGATCAGATATTGTTGAAGGATGGAGAGCAGGTTGTTGACAAACCAGTACAGAACCAGACCGGAAGCGAAATTCACGAACATGACGGTGAAGATCAGGGGCAGAAACATCATGATCTTGGCCTGGGTCGGATCGGCGGTGGTGGGGGTCATTTTCTGCTGCAGAAACATCGATGCACCCATCAAAAGGGTCAGGACCGGCAGCCCGCCGAGATAGGGAATATCAAAACCCAGATAGAGTCGGTCAGGGGCGGAGAGGTCGTTTATCCAGAGCATGAACGGCGCATGCCGGAGTTCGATGGACTGGAGCAGCACTTTGTAGAGAGAGAAAAATACCGGGATCTGCAGAACCATCGGCAGACAGCCGCCGAGCGGATTGACCTTGTAGGTCTTGTAGAGATTCATCATCTCCTGGTTCATCCGGGTCGGGTCGTTCTTGTATTTTTCCTTGAGCTTGACCACCTTGGGCTGCAGTTTCTGCATGTTTTTCATCGACTTGAGCCCCTTCTGGGTGATCGGCCAGAAGATCGCTTTCAAGATGATGGTAACGAGGATGATCGCGATTCCGTAGTTGTGAACTACGGAGTAAAACCAGTTGAGCAGGTAGAGCATCGGTCTGGCGATCACATCGAACCAGCCGAAATTGACGATCTTGCCGAGATTGCTGCCGGCCTCGTTGAGCAGGGTCAGCTTCTTGGGGCCGTAAAAAAGGCTGTACTGATAGGTCTTGCTGGCCTGCGGAGCCAGCGTTTCCAGCGGCGAGAGCATATCGATGCTGACCAGCTCATCCTCGGCATCCATAGTGACCGAGACAGGTCCGTCCGCCGGCACCATCGCCATGACGAAATAGGTCCCCATGTAGGCCGCCCAATCGAAAGAGTCCTTGAGCGTCAGGGGTCCGTCTTCGAATTTCTTCAGTTTGAACTGCTGCAGTCCCGCCTCACTGAAGACAACGGGACCTCTGAAAAGCCAGTTGGAGGCCTTGGTCAGTTCAGTGAACGGCAGGTTCATCTGGTGCAGCCCGGCTTCGCCCTGGAGGGTCTGGCCGCTGCTGTTGATCACCGCAACGTCATGCTCGATCAGATAACTATCGCGGTTGAACTGATAGGTGCGAACCACTTCGAGTCCGGCAGGGCTGGTTGCCCGCATGACCACGCTGGCCATATTTGTCTGCGGATCGAACCCGACCTCGGTGGAATCGATTGTATAGAGCGTGTTACGGTCAAAAAATGCCCCCCAGGAGAAGGACAGGGGCAGGCCTTGATTCGCATCGGTTCTGACCAGGTCAATGCCGGGGGCGTCATCGCTTCTTTCAGCACGATGATTCTTCAGTAAAAAACTGGTGATTACCCCGCCCTGCTCGCTGATGGTGGCCGTGTAGAGGTCGGTTTCGATACTGATTTCTTCTGCAGGGCGCTGGTTTGCGACCGGCGCTGTCGGTGCAGCGGGCTGGACCTGGGTCTGCTGAGGAGCCGTTGTTATCTGGGCCGGCGCCGTCTGCTGGAGGGGTTCCGCTGGAGCTTCCGTTTGCTGGGTTTCGACCGGGACCTGCTGGGTCGGGCCGATGAAAAAATATTGATAGCCCAGTAGAATGACGAAAGAAATGAGAATAGCCAGAAAGGCTCTGTACATGTCCATAATAGTTGTTGGATCCTTGTTAGCCGCCGCCCGGAGGGGCGGTACGAAGCCGTTTATCAGTCAGTGGCAGTTAAACCGGATCGTATCCGCCGCGGGAAAAGGGATGACAGCGAAGAATTCTCCACATCCCCTTCAGGCTTCCGCGAATGACCCCGTATTTTGTAATGGCCTCTTGTGTGTATGCAGAGCAGGTTGGATAGAAACGACAGGCAGGAGGAAACAGTGGCGATAGAATGTATTTATAGCCGCGAATAAGGGCGACGATCATCCGGGTGACAAGGCTCTGTGCTCTATCGGATTTCATGGCTGTGATATGTGCGGCGGTAGTAATTCCACGACTGCTTCTGTTATGAGATCCGGCGAATCAAGTGAAAATCCCGGTCTAACCGCTATGACGATATCGGCCTTGCGCGGATAAGAGCCCCGGTTCAGTCGAAACGACTCTTTGAAAATCCGCTTGATCCGGTTCCTGGTAACCGCTCCTTTCAACTTTCTGCTGATGCTTATGCCGATGCGGTTGTAGTCACGATCGTTGGCGAGATAGATGAGGCTGAAGCCCTTCCCGTGCAGCCGCGTACCGTGTCTGTATACCGCGTCGAATTCCCAGTTCTTCCGCAATAAACAGTATTTCGGAAGACCAAAATGCCGCAACGATATCAGGCGGAGAGTCGCTTACGGCCCCTGGCTCTGCGGGCGTTGATAATGGCACGACCGGCTTTGGTGCTCATCCGGGCCCGAAAGCCGTGGCTTCTTTTACGCTTTATATTGCTTGGTTGAAATGTTCTTTTACTCATGGTTCATATCCTCTTACGGCGTCCCCCGTAGTGATCGCGGGGTGCCTGTTATTGACGCTGCTTTACGCCGGAATATCACTATCGTGTGCGGCGCCGGGAGAGGAGGAACCGCATCTATGAAAAAGCAAAAATACCAAACAAACTAAATAAACACACATGAATGCTTGTGTCAAATAATTTAGGGTGCTATGCAAAAAACCTAATTTTGCAAGACGCCCTGAATATCATGATGCGAAGAAATACTTTCTGGAACGGGGAACCATGATGCTCCTAGATGACGCGCTCGGCTTGATTCTCGATAAGACACCTGTTCTCGGCTGTGAATCGGTTCGGCTCAACGAAGGCTATGGACGGGTAAGTGGAGCTAACACCGCCAGACTGCCGATTCCCTGCTATGACCAGTCCACCCGCGACGGTTACGCTCTGTGCGGCAGCGGGTCGGTGGGCGGCGCAAATGAGCGGACGTTTTTTATCAAAGGAGAAATTGCCGCCGGGCTCTGTCACGATTTCACCTTAGAGCCCGGCGAGGCCTATCGCATCATGACCGGCGGGCTGGTACCCCGGCATTGTGAGCGGGTCGTTCTCCAGGAGCAGTGCCTTGTTGCCGGAGAAGAGCTTCGGGTTCCCGAGCGTTTGCTGGCCGCCAGGCAGCGCTACATCAGAAAAAGCGGCAGCGATTTCCGGGCCGGGGAACAACTCGTCAGCAGCGGAGCAAGGCTCAATGAATATCATCTGGGCCTGCTGGCCGACGCCGGAACCTGGACGCTCAGCGTTCATTGCCGGCCCCGGGTAGCATTTTTCTGCAGCGGCAGCGAACTGGTGTCTGCCGATGGTGCGGTCGCAAAAGGGCAGAAGTATTCTTCCAATCATATCGTTCTGGAAAACCTGATCAGAAAGCAGGGCGGTCGGCCTGTATATTATGGGACCGTCGCAGATGATCCGACAGCCATCGAAGAGACCATCGCTGCAATGATCGGTGCAGATGCCGATATCATTATCACCACTGGCGGTGTCGGACCGGGGAAGTATGACCTGTTCAGCGAGATACTGCCCACTGCAGGAGTTCGTATTCTCTATGATTCACTGCAGGTGCGGCCAGGGAAATCGACCCTTTTCGGCGTTGCCGGACCAAAACTGTACTTCGGTCTTCCCGGTCCGCCGTCTGCGGTGCGCATTCTTTTCAATGAACTGATCTGCCCGCCTCTGAAAAAAATGCAGGGGCTGTCAGCAAATCTTCCCCGGCGGACAGAAGCGTTTCTGGAACATGATATGGAGCTGAAAGCAGACGGCGTGCTCTGTTTCAAAGATGGATGCTTTCGTCTTGAGAAGGGGCAGGTTTTTGTCAGGAGCCCACGACGTCACCAGCAGCTCAATTGCCTGATCATGCTGGAGCCGGACCGTGCCGGTCAAAGGGGTTATCGAAAGGGGGAACTGGTGACGATCAGCCTGATGGATTCGATTTGAGTGACCTGCGCCGCCTGATGCCTTAAGACACCCTTGAATTAATACAGCAGCTTTTCCTCAGGGGAGGGGCGGATTCTGTTTTACCTGGTGCAGTATCTCAAAATAAAAACGCATCTGAGTTCAGACGCGTTTTTATTTCACTGCAATGGCAGGCAGCACCGCTTTGATAGATTTTCAGGCTACCCTTCAGGCTATTTTTCCGTCAGCGTCAGGTTGATACGGTTCTTGAAAAACTTGACCGTAAACGTATCACCGGGCTTGAAATCTGATCCGGCCAGAATCTTTGATGAGAGGCTGATGGTGTTATTTTTTCCTATTTTAACGGTAGCTTGTCTTTTCTGCCGTGCCATTTTGGGTTCTTGTACCTGATAATATTTTTTATCTTCGTCCATCAATTTCAGCATCAGATTCTTGAATGTTGGATGATTTTTAATGCCCATCCCCTTCATGATTTCAGTCTTGCTTTTTCCGGAGATAACCAGGTCCCTGAATTTTTTTAGATCATATTTTGTTTTTCGCGGCATTTCTCCCTCTCAGTTGAACGCTTTATTGTTTTTTAGAATCCAATCACATGTGCTGCATCAATTGATACCCAATATATCAAAAATTTACAAATTAATATATTAATGAGAATAAATATTTCAACAAATTAATTATCATATATGGCTAAAATCTTTCGAATCAATTGATAAAAAAGGGTAGTGAAATAGGTAGGTATTATAGATCTATTTCTTTTAATATCAGTACGATGAAAATAATAGAGAAGCTCTTTACGATCCATCAATAATAGTCAAATCCCGGGGAAAATCGCTCAGTGAAAGAACGCCGTCTTCAGTGATCAAAACATCATCTTCTATCCTGACGCCGTTCTTTCCGGGCAGATAAATCCCCGGTTCGACGGTAAAGGTCATGCCGGGCTCGAGATTCCGGCTGTTGCCTCCGTGAATGTATGGTTCTTCATGACATTCCAGGCCGATACCGTGGCCCGTACGGTGGGTAAAAAAGGAGCCGTATCCGGCGGCCTCGATTACTGAACGGGCGGCGCGATCGACGGCGGCACACGGCTTACCCGGCCGGGCCGCCGCGCGTCCGGCCGCGTTGGCCTGCCGGACGATGGTGTAGATGCGTCGGCTCTGCTCGTCGATTTCGCCGATGCCGAAAGTTCTGGTCAGATCAGATGCGTAGCCGTTCCAGTTCGCGCCCCAGTCGATCACCAGCAGATCACCATTGACCAGGCGTCGCTCGGAAGGTTTGGCATGGGGGTTGGCGCCGTTGGCGCCGGCCGAGACGATTGGAGAAAAGGGCAGGGGCAGCTCTGAACCGTGGCGCAGAAGCTGAATAATGAGTTCGGCTGCCACCTCTTGTTCAGTTATGCCGGTTTTAATAAGCGGCAGCGTTGCGGCCAGACTGTCCTGGGCGATGGCGGCCGCTTTTTTCATCAATTCGATTTCCTCTGCGTCCTTGAGAGCTCTGCATCCGGCTATGGCCTGGTCGCTGTTCTGAAAAATCACGCTGCCTCCAGAATCTTTGAGATATTGGTATTCCAGGAGCCTGAGCTGCCTTGGTTCATAGCCGATTCTGCACTCCTTGAGGTTAAGGTGTTTTACGGCCGAAACAAACACAGCCGGCCAGCGGGCGGGGTCGTCGGGGTAGGCAAAGGAGTCGATTTCAAAGTTCAGCTGTTCGAGCTTCGCCCTTTCGAGTTCAGGCAAAACGATGAGCGGTTTTCGCCCTGATACCAGAAAAAACAGAACCGGCCGCTCCATCAGGTGAAAATTGAGACCGCTGAAATAATAAAGACTGGGACCACCATTGAGCACCACTCCGTCAGTGCCTTTTTCGGCAAGAATCCGGGCAAGTTTATTCTGGCGCTGGATGTGCATACCTGGCTCCATAAAACTGGTTGTAGGGATAATAATTCAGCATGGATCGTGCCGCCTTTGACGTTAATCGCAATCAGGGATCAAGAGCAAGCGTAATGGATTACTCCCTCACTTGTTGACTTCACCGCTTGAGCAGGATAATAAATCCATATTACTATCTTCGCCAGGGTTTCGATGCCCACGTTCAGGGAAGATGTTCGAGCCGTCACAATGTAACCAGAGGCAGAGGGAGAAGGAGAGGATGGAGCCGACCGTACTGACCACTGACATGATTATCGTTTTCAGTCTGCTTTGCCTCGCTATTGTCCTGTTCGTCTTCGATCTGCTCCGGGTCGACCTGGTCGGTCTGCTGATGATGGTCCTGCTCCCGCTGAGCGGCGTGATCCAGCCCGAGGATGCCATCGCCGGGCTCAGTTCGAACGCGGTGGTGTCGATTATCGCGGTGATGATTCTCGGCGCCGGTCTCAACAAAACCGGGGTCATGAATCTGGTTGCTTCGCAGATTATCAAAATCGCCGGCTCCAGTGAAGCCCGGATCATGGTGATCGTCTCCTCCACGGTGGCGATTATCTCGAGTTTCATGCAGAACATCGGTGCCGCGGCGCTGTTTCTGCCCGCGACGATGAGAATCGGCCGACAGCTCAACATCTCGCCCGGCAAGATCCTGATGCCGATGGGCTTTTGCGCCATTACCGGCGGCTGTCTCACCCTGGTCGGCTCTTCCCCGCTGATCATGCTCAATGACCTGATGCAGAGCTGGTGGGCCAATAACCCCGAAGCGGTGGGCGGTGCCGGCTTCAATCCGCTCGGACTGTTTTCGGTAACGCCGATCGGTTTCGCCCTGCTGATCGGTATCCTTGTCTATTTCGTCGTTTTCGGCCGGAAGCTGCTGCCGGTGGACGCCTGTTTGATCGATGAAGACTGTATGGACAAACGGCTCCAGGAAATTTACGGGGATGAAGTCGGCAAAGGCTACGAACTGGTGGTGCCATCCTATTTCCCGGTCCAGACCCTGGGCGAACTGGAACTGCGCCCCAAATATCATGTTACCGTCGTCGGTATCGCCAAAGGCGAAGAGCGCTACACGAAGAATTTCGCTCCGGGCAAGGAGGACACCATCGAGCCCGGCGATATACTCTGGATCATCGGCTCCGATGAGAAAGTTCGGGCGCTTACCGAAGAGCTGCACTGGCAGCTCAGAGCTGAACCCGAGCTCTTTGCCGACGACAATTCGATCGATGAAAGCGGTATCATCGAAGGGGTGGTCATTCCCCACTCGAACCTGGCCGGCCATACCCTGCAGGAGCTCAAGTTCGGGGAACTTTACAAGGTCAACGCGCTGGCGCTGGTGCGCGGTGACCAGATCATCATGGAAAATATCAACGTCACCAAGCTGATCCAGGGAGACACCCTGCTGCTGCAGGGCAAATGGAACCGCTTCAAGCTGATCGCCGAAAAGATGGACATCGCCTTCGTGGAAGAGATACGCGGCGAGGAGTTCAAACCGGAGCGGACCAAGTGCGCTCTCTTCTTTCTGTTCATGTCGCTGGCATTGGTCCTGGGCTTCAAGGTGAAGCTCTCCATCGCCCTTTTGACCGGAGCCCTGGGCATGATCATCACCCGAATCATCAGCGCCGATCGGGCTTACGAGGCGGTGGACTGGCGCACCGTTTTCCTGCTTGCCGGGCTGATCCCGCTCGGCACCGCCTTCGAGAACACCGGAGCGGCGGCCTTCATCGCCCACAAGGTACTCAGCTCGTTTGCGCAGATGACGCCGCTGCTGTTGCTCTTTCTGGTTTCGGTGCTGACCGCTTTTTTCTCGCTGGTCGCCTCCAACGTCGGCGCCGCCGTGCTGATGGTGCCGCTGGCCATGAACATGGCCGCTCAGCTGGGAACCGATCCGATCCTGGCGGCTCTGGTGGTGGCGGTTTCAGCTTCCAACACCTTCATTTTGCCAACCCATCAGGTTAACGCCCTGATCATGCGCCCCGGCGGTTACCGACCCAAAGATTACATGAAGGCCGGAGTCGGCGCCTCGGTCCTCTACACGATTATCCTGCTGGCCATGCTGAAACTGTTCTACGGTGTCTGATGTCTCTCGTTCTGATTGTCGGGCCGTCTTGTCAGATTTGCGACGAGGCCCATACGCTGATCAAGCAGACAATCCAAAACCACGGTCTCAACTGCACGGTCGAGCGGGTAATGGATTTTGATGCGGTGCTTGCACTTGGCGTTTATGCCATCCCCGGCCTGGTCGTCGACGGTACGTTAAAAAGTGTCGGCAGGGTGCCCAAAGAGACTGAACTGATCGACTGGCTTGGCCCTGGGCCTGCTTGAGTCTTTCAGCACCGGCGGAACAGAATTTTTGAGTTGTCATTTCCTCTGCCCCGCTCTATTAGTATTAGTATTGCAATAACACATTACTCCGAGCTGAAAGCCCTACGTCTTTCTGATGCTGTTCACCCTCCTCAAAGATTCAGGCGAACAAAGCAAGAAGATAGGGACTGATGCCGACAGGGCAGGACGGGAAACGGTGCTGCCTTCCGAACTTGAAAAGGAGTCTCATGTACGTGCCGTCCAACAACCAGCCATCAACCTCTGATAATCCTGAGCAGAAGAGTGTAAACAAGCTGATAGACAACCATGGCAGGGTGATAGACTACCTGCGGCTTGCTATCACCGACCGCTGCAATCTGCGCTGTTCTTACTGTATGCCGGAAGAGGGTGTGGAGACCGTAGCCCACGAAGATACCCTGAGTTATGAGGAACTGGAGCGGCTGGTCCGGTTGTTTCTCGATATGGGCATCGAAAAAGTGAGAATCACCGGCGGGGAGCCGTTTGTCCGGCGCGGCTGCATGGATTTTCTCGAACGGCTGAAAAACGAGCTCGATGTCCGCCGGCTGGTGATCACCACCAACGGTGTCGAGACCTGGCGCTACCTGGAGCGCCTCAGGGATCTGCCGATTGCCGGTATTAACCTGAGCCTCGACACGCTCGATCCGAATCGATTTCGCTCGATTACCCGGCGGGATCGTCTTGATGAGGTTTTAAAGACGCTTTACGGGGCGCTGGAGATGAATATTCTCCTCAAGGTGAACAGTGTGGTTTCCAGTGAAACCAGTGATACGGAGATTTTAGAGCTGGGCAGGCTGGCGGAAAAAAACAGGCTCAGCATGCGCTTTATCGAGAAGATGCCGTTTTCAGGTAATCAGAAACGCACGGAGCAGGTTGAATACTCGCTGCCGAAGCGTCTGGCATCATTATTTCCGGGCCTGCGGCCGAGTCAGCCCACGCAGGTTTCTACTGCCAGAGAATTCAGCGTACCCGGATTTGTCGGGACGCTTGGGGTCATCGAGGGAAGTTCCAGAAATTTCTGCTCCACCTGCAACCGGATCCGGATCACGCCTCAGGGTATCCTCAAGGTATGCCTCTATGACAGCGGCGTACTCGATCTGAAGGGGTTGATCAGAAAAGGGATCTCAGATGAGGAATTGAGCAGCAGCATCAGGAGGTGCCTCAATAAACGCTTTGCTGACGGGCACCAGAGCGAATCTGCCAACGGCAGCTCCGAACAGCCCTCCATGGCCTCGATCGGCGGCTGATAAAATTCTTACCAAAGGGTGCCTTGCAAAATGAGGATTTTAGCTCAAAATTAAGGCGCACATGAAAATTTTGCCGCAGGCATATAGATGATATTCCGAGGATAAAATTTTCATGTGTAACGCAGAGTTCGAGAGAAAAGACAACTTTTCAAGGTAGCCATAACTAATCGGGAACCGTCTATTCATGTCAAAAATAGAAGCCGTCTGTACCAGTGCCAAGAAGGGTACCGTTAAAAAAGAGCAGCAGCGGGTAACGCTCAAAGCCGGCCATGGCATAGAAGGAGACGCCCATGCCGGAGACTGGCACCGACAGGTTTCCCTGCTGGCTTCGGAATCGATCACTGTGGTGCGGGAGGTGCTGCCGACCCTGAAAAAGGGAGCCTTTGCCGAAAATATCATCACCAGCGGGATAGCCCTCGAGCGCCTCGGTATCGGCAGCCGGATCAAACTTGGTGAAACGGCGGTGCTGGAAATCACCCAGATCGGCAAGGAGTGCCACAACAGCGGCTGCGCGATAAAAAAAGCCACCGGCGACTGCATCATGCCCCGGGAGGGACTCTTTGCCAAAGTGATCGAAGGGGGGACGATCGGCCCCGGTGATGAGATTGTTGTGATCTGATTAGATCAGAATTTGATATACTTCTTCAAAACCCCGTTCAGTTCACGCTCAAGCGCAGAATCGTCCAGTTTTCCAATGATCTCCAGCAGCTGAGGAGCTATCTCGATAAAGGCTGCCAGCAGGACCGGGTCGAAGTGCGCCCCTGACTCCAGTTCCAGTGTTTCGATAACAGAGCCCAGGTTCTGGGCGGCACGGTACGGGCGGTTCGAGGTCAGTGCGTCGAAGGCATCGACGATCGCGAAGATGCGGGCCTGAAGAGCTATTTTGTCGTGACTGAGGCCGGCGGGATAGCCGCTGCCGTCATATTTCTCGTGATGGCAGCGAATCAGATCCCTGGTGTCCTTGAGCCAGCGATAGGGTTTGATCAGCGCTGCCCCCCTTTTGGCATGCTCCTGCATCCGTTTGCGCTCTTTTCCATTGAGCGGCCCCGGCTTCATCAATATCTCGCTGTCCACCTCGAGCATGCCGATATCGTGCAGAAAGACTCCCTTGATGAAGCTTCGTATCTGGGCCCGGTTCAGCTTCAGTTTTTCCGCCAGGCGGACGCCGTAGATAACAACCCGGTAGTTGTGGCCGATCGTGCCGACGTCGCTTTTCGCCAGAGCGCTGCCCAGGTATTTGAGTAAAAAGTTGTTGGCCCGGTTGAGATCGGCACTGTTGTTGATCAGCCGGTTGTGGAGCAGGACGAGGCCGGGGTACATCAGCAGGGCACAGACCATGATGCCGCCGACGCCAAACAGACAGGAGAGCAGGATATTCAACGCAATGGTTCTGGTATCCGCCTGCGGGCTGCGATAGCGAGCCTCGACCCAGCCGATTAGCGCACCATCTGGCCCGCCTTTGACCGGCATGATCGCATCAAGCACGATCTGTTTGTCGACAAATGTCCAGCTTCCAACGGGTTCATCGGCAGAGACGAATGTCCGGGTATCTTCGGTTTTTGCTTCCGCTGGTGCATCAGTGGCGGACCGGCGATACTCGAAAAACGGCTCATTCTGCGCTGTCAGAAGCCTGGCCTCGAGAAATGATGTCTGGCCGACTGCCTCGAGAAATGCGGGGGTGACGTCCATCGTCTGATCGTTGAAGAGCGGCAGGAAAATGCGCGCCTCTTTCTCGGCGTTTCTGAGCAGGGTGGTCTCGATTTTTCCGTACTCCAGGTAGCAGATAGCGGCAAGAATCACCAGCATTGCCAGAAAGCTGATCGCGGTGATTCGCCTGACCAGAAGTATGTGGATCTCTTTTTTAAGAGCCGGAAATTTCATTGAGGACCTTCTTTAAACTAAAAAGATTTTATGCCGGCACTCTACCACTGTCCCCGGCAAATGACAATTGGATGCTGCCCTGAAGGTGTTGCTATCGGGCTTGAGGAGGCGCCAGATCTCCTGTATGATGAGAAAATGCCGCCTGCACGGTCTGGTCCGGGATGTGTCTACACGTCTGTTCTGTTATTTGACGCGTTGACGCCGGTTCTTGAAGAAATTCGAATGGTACGTGAAAGCTCTGCCGGGAAGGCGCAATGAAGCCGGACGGCAATATGGGGTATATATGACCGGTGAAAAGGGGGAAGGAATTGCCGCCCGGCCACCTCGATTCGGTTGTTGGCACTATATACTCCTCTTCATGGCAAATCTTTGCTTTTGGCGGCTATTTTTTGGCATTTGACGACAAAATACGCAACGGGGAGGGGAGCCGATGCTGCTAACCAAACTTGCGAGCATTCAGCACATCTTGTGGGAGATTCTCGAAGAGTACGGCATCGACCCGGACCCGGTGTTTCGCCGGGTGAATCTCGACCCTGACCTGCTCTTCGAGTCGGGAGCGCGCTATCCGCTTGCAAGCATTGCCGGCTTGTGGCGCGAAATGGAGCGCTTGATCGATGACCCGTGCTTCGGTCTGAAAACGGCCGACCACTACCATCCGTCACATTTCGGCACGATCGGCTACGCCATGCTGGCCAGCGGCTCGGTCAGACTGGGTTTGGAGCGGTTGATGCGCTACCATCGAGTTGTATCAGATGCCCGGTTCGGCGAGATTATCGATGACCCGGACAACAGCCTGATGCATGTCAAGCTCAACTGGAACGAAGAGGAGCCCTGGTCGGCCGCCCGCGAGGACGCCGCCCTGACCTTTATTTTGAGCAGCTGCCGTATCAATTTCAAAAAGAGGCTCGATCCCCGGCGCGTCGAGCTGACCCATGACCAGTATGCATGTCTCGCTGCCTATGAGAAATATTTCAACTGCAGGGTCCGACTGGAACGTCCGGCTCCGCTGATCTCCTTTTCGCTGGGTGACGCAGACAAGCCGCTCAGAAGCGGTGACGAACACCTGGCCCAGTATCATGACCGGATTATGGAAGATTACATCTCCCTTTTATCGGCTGTGCGGCTCATACGTTCGGTTCAGAAAGTCCTGGTGAATCAGCTGCCCGACGGAATGGTCAGCGTCGACGCGGTAGCCCGTGAGCTGGGAATGTCTACCCGAAAACTGCAGCGGGAACTAAAACTTGAAGGAACCACCTACCAGGAGCTGCTCAACCGGACCCGCCAGGAACTGGCCCAGCGCTACGTCAGAGACATCAGCAATGACCTGACCGAGGTTGCCTTTATCCTGGGCTTTGCCGATCTTTCCACCTTTTCCCGCTCCTTCAAACGCTGGACCGGCTTGTCGCCAAGCAGGTATCGAAAAAGCGGAAGAGATGAAAAAAAGGCGTTTTCGGCCTGAAAGCCCAAAACGCCTTTTCAATAGCACAGGAGGAAGCGCGCAGCTTCCCGCCGCTATTTCCTAAAGATCCTGTTCAAGATTAGCCGGCTCGTAGTATTCCCTGGGGTGCTGGCAGGCCGGGCATTTTTCCGGCGGCTCGGTGCCGTTGTGCTTGTAGCCGCAGAGGCTGCATTTCCAGGTGATCGGCTCGTCTCTGGTGAAGACGGTACCGGCCTTGACCCGGGCCTGCAGCTTCCTGTAGCGTTCACGGTGCTCGGCTTCGACTTTGCCGATCTGCTCGAACTTCACGGCCGCTTCCATGTTGCCTTCTTCCTTGGCGACTTTGGCGAAATCGGGGTACATGGTGGTGGTTTCATAATCTTCGCCGTCGATCGCTTCCTGCAGGTTGGCAACGGTGTCGCCGATTCCGTCCAGGAGCTTGAAATGATCGTTGGCATGGCGCATCTCGTTGATTGCCGTCTCTTCGAAGATACGGGCAATGTAGTGATAGCCTTCCTTACGGGCAACTTTGGCGAAGAAGGTGTACTTGTTCCTGGCCATTGACTCGCCGGCAAAGGCGGCTTCCAGATTCTCTTTTGTCTTGCTCATAATCCACTCCATGAAAAATGGTTAATTAGGAACCCGTTAACGGATTCTGCTGCGAAAAAAGTAATTGATAATAATTCTTTTTATCAAAAAGAACAACGATAAATCGGCTGATCTCCGGCAGTTTCTTCGAATCGAAATAAACGCCTACAAGCACCTGGCATTCCAGTGAGAATTGATTATAGCGAAGCCTCGGGTCGTGTCAATACCACCAATTTCCGATTTCACTTTTTCCTGACACTGGTTTTTGGTTCCAGCAGAATGTCTATGGACCCGGGTTTGACGATAACATCGTGCACCCGGGTATCGATAACCAGTTCGCTGCTGCCGATATCGGTTATGATCGGCTGTATGGTGTCGAGTGGGAGCGGGATTTCCTGATCATTGAACAGAGCGACAATAAGCTGTCCGGCTTCGTTGTTTTCCTGCTGGTCGAGCCCGCTGACGGTGGGGCGGATGAACAGTGTCTGGCTGTCCCGGTCAAAACGCAGCGCCGTGGCAATGTCGAAATTGAGATCCACGCTGCCGACGTTGAGACGAACCTGGTGTCCGCCGAAGCTGGTATTGAGCTGCATGTCGCGGCCCTGCATCGAGACTGCGGCAGCAACTGAGCCGTCTTTGAATGTAAGGTTGCTGATGTCGATGACCGAAATGGAGCCGGCCAGACTGCTCGACTCCTGATTGACGTCAAAGGGGAGGGCTTGTTCGACAATGGCCGCGATGACCGATTCAGGCAGCCTGAGCAGGATAGCGTCGTTACCGCTTTGTTCAGCATGAGCTGATACAGTGGGCAGAGCGAGGAGGAGTAGAGCGATCAGCATTAATTTTTTCATGACGACAAACAGTGTGGGTATGATTAATATCGTTAGCCTGAGCTAATCAAGAATAATACGTAAAAACAGTACACGAGAGTACTACTCAAAAATACTACGCAACAATACTATTTCGTATCGCCGCAGGTAAACAGATTTATAAATTGGTGGAGAACAAAATGAAGTATGGTGAGCGGACGATATGAGCAATCAGCAGAATGTCAGGCTCACCGTTTCCGCCGATTGTCTTGTCGAGCATATCGACCGGGACCTGGAGAAGGAACTCAAGGATCGGCTGACCATCGACAATCCCAAGTACACTGCCGCCAAACGTTATGGACGCTGGATCGGCAAAAAGCTGAAGCCCAGACTCTACTATTTTGAACAGGAGCCAACGGGGCTGCGTTTTCCCCGGGGATTTGCCAATCGGGCAATCGAGTTGTGCCGGGAACAGGGGATCGAGCCGGAAATTATCGATGAGCGGCGCCGGCTCGACGACTATGGTTTTAAGTTTCTTGCAACTCTGCGTCCGTATCAGACTCAGGCGGTCGATACCATCTGTTCGCGCTCCTTCGGGGTACTCGAGGCCGGCACCGGCAGCGGCAAGACGGTCATGGCCCTGGCCGCAATCAGCCGGCGACGCCAGCCGACCATTGTCATCGTCCACACCAAGGAACTGCTTTACCAGTGGCGGGACCGCATCGAACGAGTTCATGGGCATCGAGGCCGGTCTGATCGGCGACGGCAAATTCGAGGTGCGGCCGCTGACGGTGGCGATTGTCAACAGTGCCCGAAAACTTACCGAGGAACTGGTGCCGCAGTTCGGTCACCTGATCGTCGACGAGTGTCACCGGGTTCCGGCCACGCTTTTCACCGACGTCGTCTCCCGTTTCGACAGCTATTTCCTGCTCGGGCTTTCCGCTACCGCGTTTCGCAGCGATGAGGGTATGACCAGGCTGATCTATTACTTCATGGGGGACCGGATTCATTCGGTGGACCCGATGCAGCTCAAGGTCTCGGGGGCGGTGCTCAAGCCCAAGATCATCCGCTCGACCACCGAGTTCACCTACGGCTACCGGGGCGACTACCAGGCACTGATCACGGCGCTGACCAGACATGAAGGGCGCAACCGGCAGATCGCCGCCGATATACTCGACTGTGTTGCCGCCGATCCCGGCTCGACCGCCCTGGTGGTTTCGGACCGGGTCAGTCACTGCAGGGTTTTCGTCGATCTGCTCGAGAAGCATCGGGTATCGGTGGCATTGCTGACCGGCCAGATTCCCCCCGAGCAGCGCAGCCGGATTGTCGCCGATGTCCAGAACGGTAAGATCCAGGTGCTGGTGGCGACACTTCAATTGATCAGCGAGGGTTTTGACTGTTCAGGCCTTGCCAGCCTGTTTCTGACCACGCCGATCACCTTCGAGGGCCGCCTCGTTCAGGTCATCGGCAGAATCCTGAGGCCGGCCGAAAACAAGGTGCCGCTGGTTTATGACTATGTCGATGAAGAGGTGGCGGCGCTGCGTCGCTCGGCCGCGGCCCGGCAGAAAATCCTGGCCAGGCTCTGAACCGGCCCGAGCAACCTTTTTCAGCGTCCTTTACATCTCATCACGCCTGGTGTAAGGTGGCCGACCTTTTGTCAGCGGTTATCCATCCAGCCGGCTGACAATTTATTTCAAGCGGCCGAGCGGCTGCCAGGTGGTACCAGCATGGATCAGAACTTTATCAGGAATGTGGCAATCATCGCCCACGTCGATCACGGGAAAACGACTCTGATCGACCAGCTTTTCCGGCACTCGGGAGCCTTCAGGGACAACCAGGAAGTTGCCGAGCGCCTGATGGATTCGATGGATCTCGAGCGCGAACGGGGGATCACGATCACTGCCAAGAACGGTTCATACCGCTTCGGCGAATACCTGATCAACATCATCGACACCCCGGGTCATGCCGATTTCGGCGGCCAGGTGGAACGGGTCCTGAGAATGGCGGACGGCGCTCTGCTGCTGGTCGACGCCCAGGAAGGACCGATGCCGCAGACCTATTTCGTGCTGAAAAAAGCGCTGGAGAACAATCTCCCGGTCATCGTCGTCATCAACAAGATCGACAAGCCCGCCGCCCGCTGTGCCTGGGTGGTCGATCAGGTATTCGATCTGTTCGTCAAACTCGACGCACCCGATGAGACCCTCGACTTTCCGGTGCTCTATGCCTCGGCCAAACAGGGGTATGCCCTGGCCGAACCCGACGAGCCGATCGAGGACGGTGGCTCGATGACCCTGGTATCGCAAATGATTGTCGATCACACCCCGCCGCCAAGCGGTTCCGTCGATGCCGAGCTGCAGATGCAGGTTGGCACCATCGACTATTCTCCCTATCTCGGCAGGCTCGGGATCGGCAAAGTGGTGAACGGCAGGCTGGCCTTGAATCAGCCGATCGCCGTGGCCCGTCGCGACGGCTCCATCAAGCCGGTACGAATTTCCAAGATATACCGCTTCGAACAGGATCGAAAAGTCGCCGTCGAGGCCGCCTCGACCGGGGAGATCGTTGCGGTTGCCGGTATGGAGGATGTCACCGTCGGGGTCACCTTTACCGACCCGGATTCGCCGCGCCCGCTGCCGCTGATCGAGATCGATCCGCCCACCATTTCGATGGATTTTATCCCCAACGATTCGCCCTTCGCCGGCCGCGAGGGTAAATATGTAACGTCTCGCCACCTGAAGGAGCGCCTTGATCGGGAAACACTCGCCGACGTTGCCTTAAACGTGGCGCCGCTGCAGGAAAGCGTCGGTTTCAAGGTCTCCGGACGGGGAGAACTGCACCTGTCGATTCTGATCGAGAAGATGCGCCGGGAAGGCTATGAGCTGCAGGTGACCAGGCCGGAGGTGATCATGCGCCGGGAAAACGGGCAGCTTCTCGAGCCCTACGAGCGGCTGACCGTCGATGTCGATGAGACGGTGCAGGGAGCGGTGATCGAGCGGCTCGGCATCCTCAAAGGCCAGATGGAAGAGATGAGCCAGGCCCACGGGATGACCCGGATGGTATTCAAAATTCCGACCCGCGGCCTGCTCGGTTATCGTCCGCGCTTCATGACGGACACCAAGGGCATGGGCACCATGAGCTATGTTTTCGAAGATTACGGTCCCTACGCCGGAGATATCGCCAACCGCATCAATGGCGTCCTGACCGTCAAGGAGGCCTGCACCTCGGTGGCCTACGCCTTGTTTAATCTTCAGGATCGTGGTACGCTTTTCATCGGCCCGGGACTCGCTCTTTATCCCGGACAGATCATCGGTGAAAACTGCCGGGCAGGGGACTTGACGGTGAATCCGGCCAAGGGCAAGAAGCTGACCAACGTCAGGGCCTCCGGCTCGGATGACGCGGTCATCCTGACTCCGCCGACGATTTTGAGCCTGGAAGACTGTCTGTCGTTTATCAACGACGATGAACTGGTCGAGGTTACCCCCGAATCGATCAGGCTCCGCAAGAGGAGTTCCACCAAGGGGACCCGCTGAAACGATGAAAACGATCGTCATCCTGATCATCTCGGTGCTGGCCGGGCTGAGCGTCTTTGGCCATTATCGCCAAGCGCTACGGCAGCGACTGCATCCCCTGACTGCTGCTCTATTCCTCCGTGGGCACGGGGGCTCTGGTATTCTGGCTGCTCAATGCACTGCTGTAATCTGAATATCCATTAAGAGTCCATCTATGCAGCCTCTTTATCTGTCCAGAGTAGCAGCACCACTCCTTGTTTTTTTAGTCCTGGCCGTGGGTCTGCCTTTTACAACAAAGGCCCAGGAACAATCAGCCTCCCTGGACGCAGCAGCAGCGTCTGGCCGGGCAGCCCTCGGGGTGGATAATCATGTTGCTCTAAAGCCCTGGAAAGGCGACTATGACGGCATGCTCGAGCGGCGGCTGGTTCGGATCGCCGTCCCTTACTCGCTGACTCACTATTTTCTGGATGGTGCGGTCGAACGCGGGATTTCTGCCGCCATGGGGCGTCGGCTCGAGCAGGAAATCAACCGGCAGGAAGGATTTAGTACCCGGCGGCTGCATGTCATCTTTATTCCCACACCGCGGACTCAATTGCTCTCCTACCTGTCTGCCGGATTGGCGGACATTGCCATGGGTAATATCTGTATCGGCGAAAGCAGAAGCCAGGCCATTGACTATTCCATACCGTTCATCCGAAATTCCAGGGAACTTGTGGTGAGCGGCCCCGGTGCGCCGGATCTTGCGTCCATGGAAGACCTCGCCGGGCAGCAGATCTCCGTTCAAACCTCGCGCAGTTATTTCCAGTCGCTGGCGAAGCTCGACAAAACCTTTGCCGAGCAGGGCCTGGCTCCGATAGCCATCGATGAAGTAAGTGAAACGCTCGAACCTGACGAGATCCTTGCGCTTGTCCAGGCGGGTTTTCTGCCGATGACCGTGATTGATCGCCACCTGGCTGAGTTCTGGGGCCGGGTGTTTCCGAACCTCGTGGTTCACGACAATCTTGTCGTCGCCGCAGAGCGCGATATTGCCTGGGCCTTCAGGAAGAACAGCCCGCTGCTGAAAGAGCTGGTAAACGAATTCCTCGCCACTCATCGCCACCGGACCGAGTTCGGCAACATCATCCTGCGGCGCTACCTCCAGAACGACACCTGGGCGCTGCGAACCCAGACCACCACAGACCGTGACAGGTTTGACCAGACAATGCCGCTGTTTCGCAAATATGGCGAAGAATCTGATATCGATCCCTTGCTCCTGCTGGCTCTGGGCTACCAGGAATCACGGCTTGACCAGGCGACACGAAGCCGGGTCGGCGCTATCGGCGTAATGCAGCTCCTCCCGCAGACCGGAGCGGCGATGCAGGCCGGCGATATTACTGAGATCGAAGCGAACATTCGAGCCGGTTCGCGCTACCTCCGGTCTCTGATCGATCTCGTCGAAAATCCGGAGGTTGACGGGCTGAACACGGTTTTCTTTGCGCTGGCATCTTACAATGCCGGCCAAACCCGAGTGCGACGGCTGCGCCGGGAAGCGGAGCAGAAAGGCCTGGACCCCAACGTCTGGCTGCACAATGTCGAGCTTGTGGCTGCCAGCGAAATCGGCCGTGAGACGGTCCAGTTTGTCCGCAATATTTATCTGTATTATCGATCCTTTCAGCGTGTCGAAGAAAAACGTCAGAGCAGAGAGCGCAGATCGGTCAACGAAGAGGTTTTCAAAACGAATCAGCTGTTCCTCGCCCCCCAGATGAAAAATCATTAAACGCCGCCAACCCGAGCCAACGCGGCCGGCTGGTGTTTATCGGCTTCAGCCCGATGTCAGCCCATGAACTGCACGATAAATCCGGTAATGATGACCGACGTAATTGAAACGGAGGAGAATCCTGCAATGATCATCTTGGGCAGAATCTGGGCTTCGATGGCAGCGATTTCATCTTCGTTCTGGCCGACACTTTTGGCGGCTTCCTGGCTGAGAATCATCGTTCCGGGAAAACCGTAGAGACTGGTCAGGCCAATCGCAACGGACATCGGGATCGAATATCCCATCATTTTACCGGCAAGGATGCTGAACAAGACATTGCCCGTTACTCCAACAAGGAAGATGACGGTCAACGGCCAGATCAAATAGAACAGGTCTTTTGGCGAAATGGCTGCCAGCGGCCCGAAGACTATGACCAGAACGCCCAGCATCATCAGGCCGAAGGCATCAATTCCATCCAGGACATTCGCCTTGAACAACCCCAGTTCCCTCAGAATCATACCCAGCACCAGGGCGATGACGAAAGGATGCAGTTTACCGGCGGTAGCGTGGGTGCTGAGAAACTGCGATATCAGAACCACAATGCCGATCCAGAAAAGAGATCCGGACGTTGTCTCCATAAACGGCAGGGCCTTGAAACGGGCTTCAGTCTTCTCATCACCTTCCTTTTCGACCGTTAGTTGACCGTTGCGGTATCTCAGCTGCTGGTGTTGGGCCTCTTTCTTCAAGATGATCGAGGTGAGCGGAAAACCGACGAGCCCCTGGAATGCCGCGATCAATACCGGCAGCACTGCTACCGACAGCAGCCCGGCTTCGAGGGCGGCCTCCTGAACAATGATAATGGAGATCGTGCCGCCCGTCAGGGCCCCGATTCCAGCTATGGTATAGTTGATTCCCTTGAAGTACGGCCCGATCAGAAACAGCGCCGCCGAAACCCCCAGCACTGCAGCCGCCCCGACAGTGAAGGTCCGGCTCTGGCGCCTGAATTCGGCGAGGCTGATCATGGTTCCCAGGTGAACGATAATGAAGCCAACGATAGTTTTTCCCAGTGCCAGCAACGAAGAACTGGGCAGCAGGTCCGGGGAGAAGGTGTTGCCCAGCGGCTCCAGAAACGTTCCGGAGAACGCGGCCGATACGAGACCATGGGTCTTGAAACCGACCAGGAAGATCAGCGATGAGACCAGCAGGGAAGACAATAGCGATTTCGATTTTTTCGAAACATAATCGCTGATAAGCCAGACAAGCATGACAACCGTAAACGAGTAGACTGGATTCATGAGGGCGTCCTGCAAAAGGGATTAGGGGCCGGACTCAGGGGAAGGGCGGGAATTCGAACTTATCCATAATGATACTGCTACAAGGATGCAATTTTATCCGCACAACAGGATCGATACAACAAGCGACTATGCCGTTTCAGGCATCAGTTTTCAGACGATACCGATAACGCTGTAATCTACCAGATTATAGATGTGATGACACTGAAAACGTTGTCAAAATTTACCGTCCCTCCCCTTTCTTTTCAGTGGCGAAAAATTGTGGGCTGAGCGCTTGACGATTGATAAGTAATCCTTAATGTGGGCAGCACTTATATTTATCAGAATATCTGTCTATTTTTCTTGAATGCCCGGGGGAGGGATTCATGCAAGAAAACGAAGAGCGCAGTCAGGGCAATTTTACCCTGACCATGCTGATTGCCATGGTTGTCGGTTCCATGGTCGGTGCGGGAGTATTTTCCCTGCCGCATCGGTTTGCCGCATCGGCTGGCGTTTTTTCAACACTGATCGCCTGGCTGATTGCCGGGGTCGGTATGTTCATGCTGGCGCTGGTTTTTCAGAATCTTGCCAGCCGCAAGCCCGATATCGATGCCGGTGTCTTTGCCTATGCGAAAGAAGGTTTCGGTGATTTTCCCGGCTTTTTATCGGCCTATGGCTACTGGGCGAGCGCCTGCGTCGGCAACGTCTTTTACTGGGTGCTGATCAAGGCAACGCTGGGCGCCGTTTTTCCTGCTTTTGGCGACGGCAATACGGTCATAGCCGTGGCCATCTCTTCAGTCATGATCTGGGCCTTTCATTTCATGGTGCTGCGCGGCGTCAAGGAAGCCGCATCGATCAATAAAATCGTCACCATCGCCAAAATCCTGCCGCTGCTCTTTTTTGTTGTCGTCGTCTTGTTTGCGTTCAACCCAGCTGTGTTCATGGCCAATTTCTGGAGCATGGAAAGCTTGACCTTCAGCGGTATCTACGAGCAGGTCATCGCGACCATGATGGTCACCGTTTTCGTTTTTATCGGTATTGAAGGTGCGAGTGTCTATTCCCGTTACGCCAGGGACCGTCGTGACGTCGGCAGGGCAACGGTCATCGGGTTTCTGGGCGTTCTCGCCCTGTTTGCATCGATTACGGTTCTGTCTTTCGGCATTCTGCCGCGTTCCGAACTGGCCGCGCTTTCAGACCCGTCGGTGGGCTCTGTGCTGGCAACGGTTGTCGGGGACTGGGGAGCTGTTTTCGTTGGTGCCGGGTTGATCGTTTCCGTTCTGGGCGCCTATCTGGCCTGGACCCTCATGTGTGCTGAGGTTCTGTTTCTGGCCGCTAAAAATAAGGATATGCCGAGGTTTCTGACCAAGGAAAACGCCAACAAGGTTCCATCCAACGCGCTTCTGCTGAGCAGTGCGATGATTCAAACGATCCTGGTCATCACGATATTCTCGGATGATGCGCTGACCCTGGCCTTGACCCTGGCGGCGGCACTCTCGTTGATTCCATATCTGCTCTCAGGGGCCTACGCGCTGAAGCTGACGCTGACCAGGGAAACATATGAAACCGATCAGTCCACCCACAAGAAGGACTTGCTTGTGGCTGCACTGGCGACCCTGTACGGCATTTTCCTTATATATGCAGCCGGGGCGACATTGCTGCTCCTCGCCTGCATTATCTATTCGTCAGGCATCGTGCTCTATGTCAAAGCCCGAAGAGAACAGAATCTGGCGCTCTTCAACAACCGGGAGAAAGTGCTTTTTGTGCTGGTGGTGACCGGAGCCATCGCCGGCATAGTTGCCTTGTTTTCAGGAACAGTCGATTACAAGGATGAGGATACGGCCATAGGGGTTTCAGCAGAAATCGACTATATCAAACAGATCGACGAGGATACAATGTTTCATCTAAAAGGGGACTCAAATGACAACTAAACAATACGGTGTGCACTCTGAGGTGGGGACCTTGCGCAAAGTCATGGTCTGTGCACCAGGACTTGCCCACACAAGACTGACGCCAAGCAACAATGACCGGCTGTTGTTCGATGACGTTTTATGGGTGGAAAAGGCCAAAAGCGACCATTTTGATTTCATGAACAAAATGCGTGAGCGTGGCGTAGAAGTCGTTGAAATGCACAACCTGCTGGCCGAGACGATGGCGATTCCCGAAGCCAGGGCATGGGTGCTGGATCAGCAGATTACCCCGGATGAGGTCGGGGTGGGCATCCTCAAGGATGTCCGTTCTTACCTTGATGAAATGGAGGCAAGAGAGCTTGCCAAGTATCTTATCGGCGGCCTTTCGCCGCGGGATCTGCCGGCGGACTTCGGCGGGGCGGCCCTGAAACTGTACCGTGACTCACCGGAATTTATCGATTATCTGCTGCCGCCTCTGCCCAACACCCTCTACACCCGTGATACCACCTGCTGGATTTACGGCGGCGTAACGCTCAATCCGCTTTACTGGCCGGCGAGGCACGAAGAAACCGTGCTGGCGGCGGCGATTTACAAATTTCACCCGGATTTCGCCGGAGCTGTCACGGCCTGGTATGGAGATCCGACTAAACATCACGGCACCGCCACCTTCGAGGGTGGAGATGTGATGCCTGTCGGCAACGGCGCCGTCCTGATCGGCATGAGCGAGAGAACGTCGCGTCAGGCAATCGGCCAGGTCGCGGCGTCATTGTTCGCCAACAAGGCGGCCACGCAGGTGATCGTCGCGGCCATGCCGAAGTTGCGTTCAGCCATGCATCTCGATACGGTATTTACCTTTGCGGACCGGGATCTGGTGACCCTCTATCCTGAAATCATGAACCAGGTAGTAACCTTTACCCTGCGCCCGGATGACAGCCAGGAAGGCGGCATCACCGTGACTCGTGAAAAAGATGCATTCACCGCAGTGGTTGCCAGGGCACTCGGCTTCAAGAAGCTGCGCATCGTCGAAACCGGCGGCGATCATTACGCGTCAGAGCGGCAGCAGTGGGACAGCGGCAACAACCTGGTGGCGATGTCGCCGGGCGTCGTCGTTGCCTATGACCGGAATACAACGACCAATACGGCGCTGCGCAAGCAGGGAATAGAAGTGATTACCATTTCGGGCGCCGAACTGGGCCGTGGTCGCGGCGGCGGACATTGTATGACCTGCCCCCTGATCCGCGATGCGGTTGATTTTTAATCGTTTTTAAGGACAACCCATTACTTCAATTGGAGAGGACGCAAACATGAGGTACAACAGTAAATTCATAACCAGACTGGAGGCCGCCTGCCTGGCGGGTGCTTTCAGTCTTATCGCCGTGGTAACCGGCGTGAGCGCTTCCGACAAAGGGACCGCACCCGAGGTCAAAACTGCCGCCTTCGAGCACTTCGACCCGCTGGGCAAGGAACCTTCCACATTCACCCTCGAGTTGCGCGATGGTATCAAAGCCACGCTGCCGTTCGCTGATCAGCGGGACTTCGAGGAGGCCAAGAAGGGCTTCATCGCCGAGCCGCCTTTCAGGAAAATAATGGCGGACGCCGGTCACGTGGCCTGGGACATGGAGAGCTACGACTGGCTGCTGTCGGGCCAGGATTTTGCAAGTATCAATCCTTCGCTGCAGCGTCAGGCGATACTCAACATGGCCTACGGGCTCTATGAGGTCCTGCCCGATCGCATCTACCAGGTGCGCGGCTTTGACCTCGCCAACATCACCTTCATCAAGGGTGACACGGGCTGGATCATCTTCGACCCGCTGACCGCCAAGGAGACTGCCCGGGCGGCGCTGAAGTTCATCAACGAACAACTTGGTGAGCGGCCCGTGGTCGGTGTCGTCTACTCACACTCCCATGTTGACCACTGGGCCGGTGTGCAAGGGGTGGTGGACGAGGCCGACGTTGTCAGCGGCAGGGTCATGATCATCGCGCCGGAGGGCTTTCTCAACCATGCCATCTCGGAGAACGTCTTCGCCGGCAACGCCATGTCGCGACGTTCCCAGTGGCAGTACTCGGTGCTTCTCGACCGTCATCCCAACGGCCATGTCGACCAGGCGATCGGCAAGAACGCCGCCAATGGCAGTGTCGGGCTCATCCAGCCGAACCGGCTGATCAGCGAGGACTTCGAGGAGATTACCCTGGACGGCGTGGAGATGATTTTCCACAATACGCCCGACACCGAAGCACCGGTGGAGATGAACACCTATTTCCCGCAGTTCAAGGCCTTGTGGCTGGCGGAGAACTGCACCGGCACGATCCACAACATCTACACCATTCGCGGGGCTGCCGTACGCAACGCCCTCAACTGGTCCAAGGAATTGAACGTGGCGCTCTACAGGTTCGGCAAGGAAGCGGAAGTTCTGTTTGCCTCTCACAGCTGGCCGCGCTGGGGTAATGATCGTATCCAGGAGGTCATCCGCACTCAGCGCGATGCCTATGCGAACCTGAACAACCAGTCGCTGCATCACGCGAACCTCGGGGTTACCATCAACGAGATCCACAACGTCTACGAGGTTCCCAAGAGCCTGCAGAATCAGTGGGCGGCCCGCAGCTACCACGGTGATGTGCGCAACAATGTCCGCGGCGTGATCAACCGTTTCCTCGGCCATTATGACGGCAACCCGACCAACCTGGTGCCGCTGTCGCCGTCCGATTCGGCGCCGCTCTATGTCGAGATGATGGGCGGGTCCGAGAAGATCATTGCCAAGGGGGAAGAGCTGATCGCCCAGGGCAAATACCTGCACGCCACCGAGATCCTCAACCGGCTGGTCTTTGCCGAGCCGGGCAATGAAGCGGGGCGGAGACTGCTTGCCGATGCCTTTGAGCAGCTTGGCTACCAGAGTGAAAGCTCCAGCACCCGGAACAGCTTCCTGCAGGGCGCCTTCGAACTGCGCCACGGTCTGCCCGGCGGTGTTCCGGCGCAGTCCTCGGGACCGGACGTAATACGGGCCATGTCGACCGAACAGTGGCTCAATTTCATCGGTATCTCCATCGATCCGAAGCGAGCCGAAGGCATGCAGTTCACCATCAACCTGGTGACGCCGGACAACGGTGAAAAATTCGTGGTCGAGATGAGCAACGCCACGCTGACGAACATCGAGGGTTTCCTGGCGGAGGATGCGGACCTGACGGTGACGGTGAACCGCGCCGACCTCAATCAGGTGATGATGGGTTTGGCCTCGTTCGATGATCTGATCGCCGCCGGCAAGGCGACGTTCGAGGGTGATCGGGCAGGATTCGACCAGTTGCGTTCGATCCTGGTGCCGTTCACCCCGGATTTCGAGATCATGCCGGGCACGGCCGCGAAATCGGCCGTGGAGGCGCCGAAGCCGTTCGAGGTTGGCGACCTCGTCAACCCCATACTCAGCGGCGACTGATACCGGGGGGTCTCCACTAAACGCTCGTCTGAGAAAAAAGTCAGCCGGATCGGTAACATCTCCGGCAGCTGATGAGCGAAATAACACGCGTGCGGGTTTAAACAGCTGTTTAAACCCGCACGCCGAGGGGAAGTATTTATGAGCAGATCGAAGATCACCACAGGCAAACCGGCAGGGCTGTGGCTTGCCATGGTTCTCATGGTCATGTCGATATTCAGTACGATCGCCGCCATATCGGTTTACGCAGCCGGGGCGGAAGAGGGTAAGGACAAAGGTGTCGCCCAGGAGACCGAAATAGGCACGGAGGAGCTGGCCCGGGCGGCCCAGAATCCGGTTGCCGACATGATCAGCCTGCCTTTTCAGAACAACACCAATTTTAATTTCGGACCGCAGGAGAAGACCCAGAACGTTCTGAATATCCAACCCATAATTCCTTTTCAAGTGAGTCAGGACTGGCTGGTGATCACCCGGACGATCTTACCGGTCGTCTCCCAGCCGGAATTCGTTCCGGACGGCGATCGGGAATTCGGTCTCGGAGATACGCGCTTTACGGCTTTCCTTTCGCCCAGCAACAAGAAATTGTGGCTTGGCGACTGGCTCTGGGGCGCCGGACCGGCGGTCCTGCTGCCCACCAGCAGCGACGACCGCCTGGGCCCCGGTGAGTGGGGTCTCGGACCATCGATGGTGTTTCTTACCATGCCCGGACGCTGGGTAATCGGTTCCTTGTTTAACAACATCTGGTCGATCAATGCCGACAGCGACCAGACCAGGGTCAATCTCTTCACCTGGCAGCCTTTTATCAACTACAACCTCGACGGCGGCTGGTATCTGGTCAGTGCTCCGATCATCACAGCCAACTGGGAAGCAGACAGCGACGACACCTGGACGATTCCCGTCGGCGGCGGCTTTGGACGTATATTTCCCATCGGCAGGCAGCCGGTCAACGTTTCCCTGCAGAGTTTTTATAACGTTGAAAAACCCGACAATATCGGCCCCGAATGGTCTGTTCGTCTGACCTTTCAGCTGTTGTTTCCCACGGGCCGCTGACGCGCTTTTAGATACGCCGGCTGGCATGGACATTTACTCCTTCCAGCCTGAATGGATCAGGAGTTGAGCTGATCAGCCTGAGCATCCTTCTTCAAAAAAAGTGAAAATTCTGTTAAATTGAGTATTCTTTACAGACCGGTTTTATATGGTGTCCGTAAAAGTCCCGCGCAACTTTGTGGCCTGCAGGAGTCAGCGCTATGGTGCCAAGAAGCATTCCAAGTCTTGTCGTGCTGTTCATTGTTTTACTCAAGACCTTTTCAGGTGCATGGGCGAACAGTGAAATCCCTGATATTTTCGAATACCGTTTTCCCGATGCGGATCCCATAAGGATTTACTCGGGTACCGTCCGCTTTGCCCACAAAGCGCATATCGTCGACTACCGGATCAGTTGTCTGCGCTGTCATCACTACTTGAAAGACCCGGACACGCGGATCAGCGATTCCTGCAGAAAATGCCATACCAGAGAGGGGTTCCCGCGCTTTGCGGAAGCCCGGGCCCTCAGTTCGGAAGAAAGAAAGCAACATTACCTGGTGGCGCTGCATGACCAGTGCATCAGTTGCCATCTCGATGTTCGCCTGATCAACCAGCAGAGCAGCATACCGATAAGCTGCACCCGGTGCCATGTGCGCAACTGAGCGCTGAAACGACGAACCGGGATTGTTCTTGTACACCAGCAGGGAGACCGGCTACATGCAGAAACCTCTATCCAGACGATCCTTCCTGAAGGCGGGTTTGCTGGGGGGCATGGCGACCGCCTCAGGTCTGCTGGCTCCCCCATCGGTCCAGGCGTCCAGGGGCGCCAATCTGTGCACCCTCTTCGATCTGCGTAAATGCGTGGCCTGCGGCGCCTGTGTGGAAGCCTGTCGCGATATAAACAAGCAGAAATTTCCCGTTCTCGATGGCCCGATACCGATTAAATTCCCGCAGAGCAAAGTGACGATTGAAGACTGGACTTCTCCTGAAAAACGGGAGGTTCGCGACCGCCTGACCCCCTTCAACTGGCTGATGATTCAGACGGCCAGGGGCACCTATAGCGGAAAAGACTTTGAAGTCCACCTGCCCCGCCGCTGCATGCACTGTCATAATGCCCCGTGCGTCAATCTCTGTCCTTTTGGCGTGGCTTTTACCCAGCGTAACGGCATCGTCCGGATTCATCCGGAGCTGTGCATGGGGGGCGGCAAGTGCCAGGCCGTCTGCCCGTGGCAGATTCCCAAGCGCCAATCCGGCGTGGGATCATATCTGAACCTGCTGCCCAACTTTGCCGGTAATGGCGTGATGTATAAATGCGACCGCTGCTACGACAGAGTGGCGCTGGGAGAGCTGCCCGCCTGCATCGAAGCCTGCCCCAAGGAGGTACAGATCATTGGTCCCAGAGCAGAGATCATCAACAAGGCGCATGCGCTGGCCGCAGAGACCGCCGGTTTTATCTATGGAGAAAACGAGGGCGGCGGAACCAATACGATTTACGTCTCGCCGGTGCCTTTCGATGTGCTCAGCGACGCCATCGAAACCGGGCCCGGAGCACCTCATTTGCAAGAGGTCGCCGATCCGATGGCGCTGGTTAACAAACTGGGGCTGACGCTGATCGCCGGGCCGGTGATCGGCGCCTTTGTCGCTGCCGGCAGACTGAAGCGCTTCGGCGATAAAGCAGATGAACAGGAGGGCTGATCATGGTCAAGGATCGTTTTGATTCTTATGTGAAGGCAGCCTTTCTGGCGGCGCTCGCGGTTTCTCTCTTCACCGGGATCGGCAACATGCCCATGTGGGGCCGTTATTTCGTGGCCGACATCCCGGGGTTCGGCTGGTCGGGTAATTTTTTTATCAACCTCTATATTCACTATCTGAGCGGCGCTCTGCTGCTGGCCATATCGACCTATTACATCATACTCTACAGCGGGCGCCCCAATCGACGCATGGACCTGTCTCTGAGCGGCGCGATCCGGGCGACACTGCTGGGCCTTGCTCTCGTTTCCGGGGTTTTGTCGGCATTGAAGAACCTGCCGCTCCCGGATCTGCCCCTGGCGGGCCTGATGGCTCTGATCTTTGTCCATCTCGGTACGGCGATGGCCTATTGTTTCTTCTCCGTACTCTTCTGGCTGATGAAGAAGCCGTGGCTGAAAGAGCATTGACACAAGGCGAATAACCCAAGAAACGAGCGGAAAACACCATGGCATTGACACGCAGGAAATTTATTCAACTGAGCGGCTCGGGAATAGCCGGGTTGAAAATCGGCGGCCTCGGTTTCGACGTGACGCCGGCGGCGGCGCAGGCGCGAGAGCTGAAATTTGCCAACGCGCGCAGATCGAAAACGATTTGTCCTTACTGCGCCGTCGGCTGCGGGGCAATCGTCCATACCCGGCGAGACGGAGACCGGCGCTGCATTCACATCGAGGGCGACCCTGATCACGTGATCAATCGCGGCGCCCTGTGTTCTAAAGGCGCAACTCTCTACCAGCTCGTTGAAAATGAAGAGCGGCTGGTAAAGCCCAGGTACCGGGCCCCCTATTCGACTACATGGCAAACCGTTTCCTGGGAATGGATGATCGACACCATCGGCAAACGCATTAAAGAGACCCGTGACAGCGGCTTCATGCACAGCAACGAACGGGGTAATACGGTCAACCGGGTCAACAACATGGCCTCCATGGGCAGCGCCACCATGAACAACGAGGAATGCTGGCTCTACCAGGCCCTGCTCAGAGCCCTCGGGCTGGTCTATATCGAGCACCAGGCACGCTTGTGACACAGCTCGACGGTGACGGCTCTGGCAGAGTCGTTCGGGCGCGGCGCCATGACCAACCACTGGATCGATATCAAGAACAGCGACTGTATTCTCATCATGGGAGCCAATCCGGCGGAAAACCATCCGATATCGATTGGCTACCTGATGGCAGCCAAAGACGCGGGGGCCAAAATCATCTGCGTCGATCCGCGCTACACCCGCTCGGCAACGGTGGCTGATATCTATGCCCGCCTGCGGCCCGGCACCGACATCGCCTTTCTGGGCGGCATGATCAAACACATACTGGATAATGACCGCCTCCAGAAATCGTACGTTACGCACTACACCAATGCATCGTTTATCGTCAACGACCGGTTCGGTTTCGAAGACGGCCTGTTTACCGGCTTCGATCCGCTCGAACAGCGCTACGACACCAGGCTGTGGAAGTTTGAAACCGATGCTGACGGAGTGCCCCGGCGCGATCCCGCGCTGAGCCACCCGCGCTCTGTATACCAACTGTTGCGAGCGCATTACGAGCGTTATGACCTGCAGACTGTTTCCCGCATAACCGGAACCCCCGAAGAACAGCTCCTGGCCGTGTACGAGACCTTTACCGAGACCGGCGCTGCCGCCCGGGCGGGCACCGTGCTCTACGCCATGGGCTGGACCCAGCATACGACAGGAGTGCAGAATATCCGGGCCATGAGCATCATCCAGCTGCTGCTCGGCAACATGGGCCTGGCCGGCGGCGGCATCAATGCGCTGCGGGGACACAACAATGTGCAGGGCTCGACCGACCACGCCCTGCTGTTCGGGAACTGGCCCGGCTATCTGGGCATACCGCGGGAATCCGATCAGGATCTGGCTGACCTACAATCGCAGCCACACCCCTGCCGGCCTCGATCCGCGGGTCACTCGCTCGACTAATTGGTGGAGCAACTTTTCCAACTATTCGGTCAGTTTTCTCAAATCCATGTTCGGCGAGACCGCCACGCCCGACAATGACTTCGGCTACCAGTGGCTGCCCAAATGCGACGACAACCGCAGCTATTCATGGTGGAAGATGTTTTATGCCATGTGGCACGGCGACATCAAGGGCTTTTTCGCCTGGGGCATGAATCCTGCTGCCTCCAGCGGCAATGTCAGCGTCATTCGCGACTGTTTGACGCGGCTGGACTGGATGGTTCACGTCAACGTATTCGACACCGAAACCAGCGAGTTCTGGCACGGCCCGGGCATGGTTCCCGAGGATATAAAAACGGAGGTGTTCAGCCTGCCGGCCTGCACCTCGGTGGAAAAGGAGGGCAGCGTCACCAACAGCGGCCGCTGGATGCAGTGGCGCTACAAGGGGCCGGAGCCACTGGGCGAGAGCAGATGCGACGGCCGGATTCTGATGGATCTGGGTAAAAAACTGAAAGAACTGTACGCCTATGACGGCGTTTTCCCGGAACCCATCCGCAACCTGATCTGGGACTACACCACCAGAGGTGATTACGATCCGCACAAAGTCGCCAGGATGATCAACGGCTATTTTGTCGAAGACGTGACCATCGCTGGGAAAACCTTCAAAAAGGGCACGCTGGTGCCCAGTTTTCTCTATCTGCGAGACGACGGCAGCACCGCCAGCGGCAACTGGCTCTATTGCAACAGCTATAACGAATCGGGCAATAAATCAGCACGCCGGGGACAGCACGACGGTCCTAACGAGATCGGCTGCTACCCCGAATTTGGCTGGGCCTGGCCCCTGGATCGACGTATTATCTATAATCGCGCCGCCGTCGACCCTCAGGGTCAGCCCTGGGATGACAAGCGCTGGGTCGTGCGCTTCGAAGGTGAGGTTGAAGACGGCAGGTTTGTCGGCGGAAGGTGGTCAGGGGATATCATCGACGGCGGCGGCATGCCGCTGCTGCATCCGGACGGCAGCGATAATGACCAGGGCCGCTACCCGTTTATCATGCTGACTCACGGCCTCGGCCAGATCTTTACACCCGGGCTCAGGGACGGGCCGTTCCCGGAACATTATGAACCGTTCGAGAGCCCCATTACCGAGAATCCGTTGAGCGCCCAGCTCAGACCGCCACTGCTGCGCTACGCACCGAAGGTCGACCTGCCGGCCCGGGCGGACCCGCGCTTTCCGATTGTCTGTACGACCTACCGGGTAACCGAACACTTCCATACCGTGACCAGGCTGGTTCCGTGGAATCTTGAGTTGCAGCCGCAGGTGTTTGTCGAGATGAGCCACGAACTGGCCGCCGACCATAACATCGAAAATGGTGAGCGGGTCAGGGTGGAAAGCTCCCGCGGCAGGCTGGACTGTACGGCGATCGTCACCCACCGGCTGGAGCCGCTGAAAATTGCTGACCAGCTTGTCCATCAGGTCGGCATTCCCTTTCATTTCGGCTGGCGCTGGCCGGTCGGCGGCTCCGAGGAAAGCGTCAACGTCCTGGTTTCCACCGCCACCGACCCGGCTGCCGAGATTCCGGAATACAAGGCGTTTATGGTGAATATTGTGAAATTGAGCCAAGGGTAGAACCATGAGTTACGGGATATTTATCGATACGACGCGCTGTATTGCCTGCAAGGCCTGTCAGAGCGCCTGTAAAAAGTGGAACAGTCTGCCTGCGGAAGCAACCGAAAATTTTGGCAGTTTTCAAAACCCGCCTGATTTTTCCCACAGCACCTACAAGCTGGTCCGCATGCAGGAGCAGATCATTGACGGCGCGGTCCGCTGGCTCTTTTTTCCGGATCAGTGCCGGCACTGCCTTGCCGCGCCGTGCCTGCTCTGGGCGGGGAACGCGGAGGCAATTTATCAGGACAAAAAGACCGGTGCCGTGCTGTACACCGAGCAGACAAAAGAGCTGAACGCGCAGCAGATCACCGCTGTTTGTCCCTACGATGTACCGCGCAGCGGCGCAGATGGAAGGCTGGCTAAATGCGACCTGTGCAACGACCGGATCAAAAAGGGAATGAAACCGGCCTGCGTGACCACCTGCCCGACCGGCTGCCTCAATTTCGGTCGACTCGATGCCATGCGCACCATGGCCCTCAAACGGTTAGAGCTGATCAGGCGGGACTATCCGGATGCCCAGCTGGTTGACGCAGAAGAAGTCCGGGTCCTCTTCCTCACGGCTTTTGCGCCGCATAACTATCATGACAGGGCATCATCGTTTGATCCTGCGGCATGGAAAGCGCGGCATAACCCCGTAAAATAGTCCCCCGGCAATTCTCATCAATGGCCCGGCGAGGCTACCATTGAACCTGACGATGAGAACAGCCACGCTGCTGTGTAGTCATTCAGCTAGTTGAGCTGATTCCATCAGAGCCGTCTTTGTCCGGATTCAGAATTTTAACTTCACGCTGGGGGAAGGGTATCTCGATATTGTTGTCTCGCAGCGCCTGCCAGATCATCAGCAGCAGATCCGCCCCGACCCGATTGGCCCCGTCATCGATTCCCTCCATCCAGAATTCCACCATGATATCGATACCGGAATCGCCAAATCCGCTGATTTCAACATCGGCCAGTTCCTCAACCGGCGTCCCGGGACCGTCGATGACCTGCGGGTGGGAACGGACCACTTCTCTGATCATATCAAGCATCCCGGGTATGTCTGTGTTATAGGCCACTTGAAACTCAAAGGAATAGCGCTGCTTTTTGTTGTTGTGCGTCCAGTTGATAAAACGCGTTGTAATGAACTGCTCATTGGGGACCATGATGTCCTTGCCAGTGTATGTTTCAAGCTGGGTCGAACGTATGTTCATTTTGGCGATCGTGCCCGATTGCCCGTCATCGAGTTCTATGTAGTCGCCGATTTTCAGGGAACCATCGAGAAATATGATGATTCCGGAAATGAAGTTGGAGGCAATTGCCTGCAGGCCAAATCCGAGACCGACTCCAAGGGCTCCGCCAAACACCGTCAGCGCGGTCAGATCTATTCCCATTATCTGCAGGAGCAGGATAAAGATAAAGGCGAGCAGGAAAACCTGGAAAAGCTGGGCAAACACCTCGCGGGTACCGACATCCAGTTTTTCCTGGCGGCGAATGATCTGCTGGCCGGCTTTGTTGGAAAAGCGCCCCAGCCAGAAAAGAATCGAGCCGAAGACTACCGCGCGTGCCAGACCATAGCCGGACACCCTGATATTGCCAATCTCGACATCGAGGGAGTCCAGATAAGCGGTGACGTCATCGAGCCAGCCGAATACCTGCAAGACCAGTATCGGGACTATCAGCCACTTGAAGATAAACTCGAGGTAAGAATTGGTGAGGTAGCGGTTGATCACCGAGTAAAACAGAAAAACAATGGCCAGACTCTCCGCCAGACGAACGAGCCAGCTTTGCTGCATTGCAATCTCGCTGAACTCTATGGAGAAGCCCAGAAAAACGATAATCAGCAGCGGAGACAAAAAATAGCTGAGCCGATGGACCAGTTTTTTAAGCGGTAGCCAGGGGCCCGATTCCGGTGGATCAGAGAGAACCGGCAAGAGCTTCTTCAATATTGCTGCCAGCGAGAAGGCGATGGCAATTGCCACCAGTATCAAACCCAGCTGAGCGTAAAGCTGCGGGCTGCTTAACCAGGAGATGAAGAGGGCCAGCGGTTGGTCAAGCTGTTCTTGCCATGCTGAAATATCCATATCCACGATTCTGTTTACCTCCAATCGAGTACACTCGGGTGGCGCTGCGCTCAACCGTTTGACTTTCAGGAACTTCAGTAAGCTTGAAAAAGGCGGGTTGATATTACAATAGTAACATTATTAAATGATTACGAAATTAGTCAAGAATTTCCAGCAGCAAAAATGCAACCGGTTTGAAGGACGAGAACTTGGAAGGAGTGGAGCATTGGCATAAAAGCTGGAAGGTCAAAAGCTGTCGGCGTAGAGTTCAACCATATGCCTGCGATAAGATTTTCATGTGCGCCTTGATTTTGAGCTAAAATCCTAATTTTGCAAGGCACCCTTCAGTATTTGGAATCTATTTTTTAAACTGCAGGCCCTTTGCCCGGGATGTTTCCGCCCGCCGGAGGAGGAGAGCGGGCCGCCCGATAAAAGGGCCTGCAGTGAGAGGTTGCCGGCCAATCATCAGATCGCCAACCGGCAGATGAGCCAATTCAGGGGGCCTCTTTCTAACCATAAATAAGCTGTGGAAAATAGGTGATGATAACGGGAAAAATCACGCAGATGGCAAGGCCGATACACTGCATGGCCAGAAACACCAGGGACGCCTTGAAAATGGTCCCCATCTTGATATGCGGCGGCGTAACACCCCTGATATAGAAGAGCGCGTAACCAAAGGGCGGGCTCAGAAACGACATCTGCATATTGATGATGTAGAGCACGCCGAACCAGAGGGCGACATCTGCCGCATTCGGTCCGGGAAGGCCGAACAGTCCCGGAAAGGTCAGCGACTTTACGATCGGCACGAAGATCGGCACCGCCAGCAGCAGGATACCGACCCAGTCGAGGAACATGCCCAGGATAACGAGCAGAAACATCATCAAAAAGAGAATGCCGTACGGTCCAAGACCAAGACCAAGCATCGTCTCGGTGATAAACGCCTGCCCCCCCTGAAGGATGTAAAAACCGACGAACACGGAGGCGCCGAACATGATCCAGAGAACCATGGTCGCCGCTCTGAGCGTCGTCAAAGATGCTTCCTTGAGTACCAGCAGGGAGAATTTGCGCTGGATGATGGCCACGAAGACGGAACCACAGGAGCCGATTCCGGCGGCCTCGACCGGTGTGGCGATACCGCCGAAGAGCAGCCCGAGAACCAGAAATACCAGAAAGATCGGGGCAATGAGCCCTTTCATCAGTTTCAGTTTTTCAACGAAACTGATGAGCTCCTCTTTTGGTAAAGCCGGGCAGAGCGACGGGTTGATGTACGAGCGAACCAGAACATAGGTGACATACATACCGGAAAGCAGCAGACCGGGTATCAGACATCCCATGTAGAGTTCGCCGACTGACTGCTGGGCAACAACGGCATAGAGAATCGCCAGAATTGACGGCGGAATCAGAATACCCAGCGTACCGCCGGCCATGATCGAGCCCAGGGCGATCTTTTCGTCGTAATTTCTCGACAGCATCGCCGGCAGGGCCAGGATGCCCATGGTTACGACGGCGGCGCCGATAACGCCAACCATCGCCGCCAGGATTGTCGAGGCAACGATGGTGGCCGCTGCAAGACCGCCGCGCAGGCCGCCCATCCATTTATAGACCGCCGAAAACATCTCCTCGATGATACCGGCCCGCTCGAGCATCGCCGCCATGAAGATAAAGAGCGGAATGGCCGAAAGATCCGAGTTGGTCATCATCGGGAAGATACGGCTCGGCAGGATGTTGAGCATGGCCTGATCACCGACCATGTAGATGAACACACAGCCCAGCCCGCCGGTCACAAAGGCCAGCGGCAGTCCGGCCATGAGAAACACCACCAGGGAACCGAACATGATCCAGGTGAGGGTTGAAATATCGTAACCGGCAAGGATGCCGGCCGTTCTGAAGAGAAAATACTCCTCGCCCCAGGGATCGTAGAAAAAAATGTTGATCATTTCTACCAGAACACCGGCGGCAAGTAACAGCGTTGCCCCGTAAACGATGATGCTCCAGCCCAGGCCGGAACTTTTAGGCGGCGGCGTGGTTTTGATTTTATTGTCCATTGTCGTTTCCATGATTACGCACTCCTACCCAGTTGATTGAACCGTTTGATATCCTTGTAAAGCTTGGAAGTAGTGGCCAGCACAATCAATATGCCGCCAACCAGCATCATCGCTTTTACCGGGTAATACTGGATCTGCCAGGTCTCCATGGTGCGCTCGCGCATGCCGATGGAATCCATCATGAATCCGTAGGAGGTGCCGACCAGGACAATAAAGAATATGTAGGAAAATACCGAGGTGAAGATATCGAGCCCATACTGGCCGCGTTTTGGAAACTTGTTGTAGACGATATCTACGGCCACATGGGAGCCGTGCAGATAGGCATAGGCGCCGGCGAGCAGATACTGCATGCCGAAAAGCAGAAAAGAGGACTCGTGCACCCAGATGGTCGGCTTGTTGAAAATATAACGGGCGATAACCTCGAATGCGTAGGCAAAGACCGCATTGATCGTCCAGAATGCGACGAACTGACCGGAATGCTCCGAAATCCAGTCGATGGCCCTGACCACGATATTGCCTTCAACCTTAACTTCATCAGGATCTTCGTGTTTGCTCGAATCGGGCAGGGTGCCGTCTCGTTCAAACTGTCTTCTCTCCAGCGCATAGCACCAGATAATCATCACAATGGGCATCACTGCCAGCCAGCCCCAGTAGAACCAGTGGGGCAGCACAAACCCAAAATCTATTTGTTCATTCATGGTAGAAAAACTCCCGTGCGTGGATCAGGCATAAAAACGGAGGTCCGAAGACCTCCGTTTTTGTCAGAATAGATTACTGCTCAATGATGAATTACAGGCTCAGACCCTTAATGTCGTCCGGCGTGATATAACCCATCAGGTCGTTGAGCATGAAGTCGAGCTGCAGCTGCAGGACCTGTCCTGCCTCCGGGCTCTTCTTGCCCCAGTTGAACCAGATCGGAATCGCCTTTTTACGGAACTGATCGACGTCATCCTGGCTCATCCGGTTGACGATGCTGCCGGCTTCCTTGAACTTCTCAAGAGCCTCGACGTTACGCTTCTGGATACCGAGAAAATGCTGGCTGGAGAAAACTTTCACCTGCTCTTCGACCAGCGTCTGCATCTCCGGTGAGAGGCGTTTCCAGGCGCCGATGTTGGCGGTGAATTCCATCAGGTCGACCGGCTGGTAGATCGACATCAGACCCGGAGGGCCAAAGAGGATGTATTTGGTTACCTGGGCGAAACCGAGATCCCAGTTAACGGCCGGGCCAACGTAGTCGGCGGCGTCGATGGTACCTTTCTCGAGGGCCGGGAAGATATCTGAGCCCGGCAGGGAAACGGTGGAGGCACCGAATGACTGGAATACCTCAGCGACCATACCGCCGGGAACACGCAGCTTCATGCCCTGGAAATCGGCGACCGAGTTTACCGGTTTCTTGGAATGAATGATATTGGCGTCGTGATGGATATGTCCGACATAGAAGAGGCCGTGCTTGGCGTAGATGTCACGGGCCAGTTCTTTCATGCCCAGCGCGTCGAACATGATATCCCACTGGGCCGGCTGATCCGGGCCGACCGGATAGGATGAGAGGAAAACGGAAGCAGGAATTTTACCGGCCCAGTACAGGGTGAAGGCATTCATACCCTGGAGAACGCCGGTCTTGACCGCTTCGAACAGGGCGTTGTTGTCGGCTGCTACCGACTTGGCCGGAAACGGCTTGATGTCGAGTTCGCCGCCTGAGCGCTCGATGAAGCTCTTACACCAGGCTTCAAACAGGGTGTAGCCGCTGGTGCCGGCATCCCAGGTAGACTGGACTTTCCAGACCTGGGCTGCGGAACTGGTCTTGATGAACGGTCCGACAGCTGAACTTGCCGCTACAGCGGCGCCGGCCGCTGCCGCGGTTTTGAGGAATTTACGACGCTCGCTGCTCGTGGGTTTTGCTTCTGCAACATCTTTTTTCTGTCCTTGTTCCTGCATAGTTAACTCCTTGTTGAGGGGTTGGGTTTTCTGCATTCTCCGGTACATCACAAACAAAGTGTCCGGACGCATTCTGAAACTCGGAACAACGGGAACCGTGTTACCCGCCAAAGCGCCGATTCGGGGAAATTTCTGAAAATGGCGCGTCTCATTGATTGCTAGCAACACCTGTGCCAATATCTCAGGAAATAATTTGTTACATGATTACAAATTCTTAATTGCCAGTCGAAAAAACAGTCATGGACGATAATCCCAAAAGTCCGAAAAAAAAGACTGGGGAGGACGCTGCAGATTTATGAGAGCAGGAGATTCGACTTCAGTCGGTTTGCACGGTGAGGCGGTGTTTTTTCAAAAGGGCGTAGAAGTGTGAGCGTGACAATCCGGAAATCTCCAGGATCTTGCCAATATCGCCGTCGCCCTGGCGGATCAGCTCGCTCAGGTAGACCTTCTCCGCCATTGATTTGAAAAGTTTGAGCGATGGGAGGTCACGATCAAAAATATCACTGAAAATATCGTGTCCGATTTTCTGGACTGAGAAGTCAGGAGCGTCCGGCGGTTGATCTGCAAAAGCCGCTGAGCCTGTCATTGTCTTGATCTGCTCTTTTGCCACCTGGATGCGCAGACTGCGCGGCAGGTGCATGGCAAAGAGCTGGGTTTCGTTTCCAGCGTCGATAATGGCCCGTTCAACCATGTTGAAAAGTTCGCGGACATTGCCGGGCCAGCTGTAACGCTCCAGTGTTTCGAAAAAACCTGAACTGATGGATTTGTCCTCGCGTCCCATCTGGCGGCACAGCTCGGCCGATTTGTGAGCTGCCAGTACGCGGACATCACCGCTTCTCTCGCGTAGCGGCGGAAGATGGAGCATCATTGTCTTGATGCGAAACAGCAGGTCGCTGCGAAAGGTTCCCGCTTCAACCATCTCGCCGAGATCGCGGTTGGTTGCTGCAATGAGGCGAAAGTCGCTGGTCTGCTCGCTGGTATCCCCGACCGGCCGAAACCTGCGTTCCTGGAGCACGCGCAGAAAGGAACGCTGGATGGAAAGCGGCATGTCGCCGATTTCATCGAGGAAGAGCGTTCCTTTGTCGGCCATTTTGACCAACCCCTGGCGGTTGTCATGGGCGCCGGTGAAGGCGCCTTTGCGGTGCCCGAAAAGAGTCGATTCCACCAGTGATTCGGTCAGTGAGGCGCAGTCTACCGCGACGAAATTTCCCGATGACCTGCTGCTGTTTCGATGAATGGCCTGGGCGAAGATCTCTTTGCCGGTACCTGTCTCGCCGGAAATGAGAAGATTGGACTCAGATTGTGCCGCCTGCATCATCTGCCTGCAGGCAGCCTTGATTTCCGGAGATTCACCGATGATGCCGAATAAGACAGGGTCTTGCTCTTCACCGAGTTCTGCCCGCTCCAGTCGGTATCTTAGCGCCCGATTCAGGGTCAGGGTGATCTCCTTGACGCTCGATGGTTTGAGCAGATACTCCCAGACTCCTCCCTCTATGGCCAGTTCGGCGCCATCAGGGTCGCCTTTTCCGGTAAGAATGATCACCTCGGGGCGATTGCTGCGTTCGTTGATATCCGGCAGGAGTTCGAGCCCATTGCCGTCCGGCAGACCGACATCGAGAAAGACCACGTCATGCGGTTCTTCGTTAATGACCCGACGCGCTTCCTTCAGGCTCCGGACTGCAGTACAACGATGACCGAGGCGGGTCACCAGGCTCGCCATCGTTTCACAGATGTCCAGATCATCATCAATGATCAGTATGGTGTTCATTATGGTAAATCCTTCTGCAGAATCAGCTGAATTCTGGACTCGATTTCCGCCTTGTCATACGGTTTGATCAAGACACTCACTTCCCCGGAAAGACCGGCTGCAGCGCTGAGCGCCTCCTCCCTGCCGGAGACCATGAGTACCGGCAGATCGGCGGCCCATTTTCTTATCGTCCTGATCAGTTCAACTCCGCTGAGGCCGGGCATATCATAGTCGGTGATGAGCAGATCAAAAGCGGCCGGATTTGCTGCAACCAGGGCTGCAGCCCGCTCGCTTTCGGCCACCGCTTCAACTTGAAAACCAAGCGTCTCGAGTAAACGCGGGGTGCTCTGCAACTGGTCGAGATCATCTTCGACGAACAGGATACGACCCACACGGCCGCCGTTAATCAGATTTTCGACCGCGAGCCCCTCATCGACGGGAGGGATCTTCGGCAGAAAAATTTCAAACACGGTTTCAGCACCCGCTTCACTGCGGACCCGCACCCCACCGCCGTGACCTTTGACAATGCCATGAACGACGGAGAGGCCGAGACCGCTTCCTTCGGCTTTATCTTTTGAGGAGAAAAACGGGTCGAAGATTTTGTCGATGATGCCGGGAGGGATACCAGGCCCGTTATCGGTTACGGTCAATTTGATAAACGGACCGGGTTCCAGCTCCAGATAAGCCGCCTCGTCGCTTTCAAGTGCTGCCTCCTCAAGGCGAATCTCCAGTAAGCCCCCCTGTTCACGCAGAGAATGAAAAGCATTGGTGCATAGATTCATCAGGGCCTGGTGAATTTGAGTCGGATCGGCATGAATAGGCTCAATGGAAGGTGAAATATAGGATTTGATGTCGATGTTTGAAGGCAGTGATACTTCCATCAGGTGGATGACTTCGGAAATGACCGCAGCACAATCGGTAGATCTGAAACCCTCCTGGGTGGGTCTGCTGAAGGCTGTGATCTGCTTGACGACCCGTCCGCCGCGGTGGGCTGCTTTCAGCACCCGGGCCAGATCCTGTTCGGTCTGGGAACCCGGCGGGACATCGCCGACCGCCAGTTCAGTCGAGTTGATGATCGACGTTAAAATGTTATTGAAATCATGGGCGATACCTCCGGCAAGGGTACCTATGGCCTCCATCTTCTGGGACTGCAGCAGCTGTTTTTCCAGGTTCCACTCGCGGGTGATATTTTCGGCTGTGGTCAGGATCCCGCTGATCCTGCCGTGCTGGTCGCGCAGCGCCACCTTGTTGACCTCGAGCCAGGACTCCTGGCTGTCGGGGGCGACGATTTTGCGCCGCACCTTGCGTAAGGCCTCGTTCCCCGAAACCACTGCCGTATCGGCACTGATTGACCATTTTACATAGTTCTCATCTTGCACCACATCACTGGTCGTTTTGTTGACCACCTCGCCGACTTCACGGAGGCCGAAAAAAGACGCAAAAGTGCGGTTGGCCCCGACGTAGCGGCCGCGGCCGTCTTTCCAGGAAACGAGCTGGGGGATGGTGTCGATCAGGGTTTCCTGGAAGGTCAGCTGTTCTTTCATGCGGCGTTCAACCTGGCGCCTGACGATCATGTTTGTTCCCAGGAAAAATACGGTGAAGAGGAGCAGGACACAGCTGATGATGATGGCCCAGAAAAGTTTGCGGGGCAGCTCGTAGAAAGCTCTGGGCGCATTGATCATGGTGCTGCCCTCCGGCAGCAACTCCTCATCGATCTGCAGCTGCTGCATCACCCGGTAGTCGAAAAGATAGACGCCGTCCGGCTTGAAGCTGACCGGTATGGTATCAGCCTGCACCCCATCGAGAATTCTGAGGGCCATGAGGGTGGCCTGGCGGCCGTATTCCAGACCGGAGATCATGTTGCCGCCAACAGCTCCATGGCCGAGCAGAAATTCCCAGGCGGTATAGAGGGGAACGGGGGAGTGGCTGTAGATCGCCTCCATTACTTCTTCAGCCGAATAGAAGCGGTCCCCTATCTCCTGGTAATTGGGGATGAAGAATAGAAAGACATCGTCTGGCAGTGTTTTGACCCGCTGCTGGACCTCTTCAAGGCCCGCTTGCGTCCAATAGGAAACATCGAGCTTTTCAGGGTAAGCCGCCACCATTTCCTCGATCTGGTGTTTGATCGCCAGTCCGGCGGTGGAGGTATCTCCGACGACGATCATATGACGCCGCTGGGGATGGAGTCGCAGCGCGATGTCAAGGGTGGAGGCCAGATCGAAGCTCTCGACGACTCCGGTGAGATTTCCGCCCTGCAGGTCTTCGCTGCTGAGATCGTTGACGCCGCAGAATACGACCGGCACGTCAGGAAAAAGTTCATGACGATATTTCAAGGCAAAATTGAAAGCATCATCGTCGGAGACGATGACCACGTCGAAATTCTCTTCGGTGAACTTCTTTTTGTAAAGCTCTAGCAGGCTGTCAATGACCGGGATGATGTTGTACTTCTTGGCATCCATGTATTCGACCTGCAGCTCAACTTTGAAATCGCTCCGGGCGAGTTCGGTGCGGATTCCGTCGAGAATGGTGTCCGACCACTGGTAGCCGTCATGGTAGGAGTTGAGGTAGAGAATCGTTTTTTTATCAGATTGAGCATGAGCCGTCGGAGCGGTCCCCGGGCAGCGGATGATCGACAGGACCAATAGCAGGATCAGAGTAAAAGAAGATGTGGAAAGACGGTACATGGCCATGTCCTGACTATTTGCAAATAGCAGACCAGAGTTGCGAAAGACGCTCAACCAGCAGACAACGCTGAACTGAATATCGTATTACCACAGATGCAGGGAATTCTCATGGGCGAAACAGAATGCAGTCTGAAAAATCAGACTGGATCTTAACAATCTTGTTACCCTTGCTGTTAATACTTTTTATTTGCTTTTCCATGAAATATTCTGGTCAGTTGTATTGCATACTTCCGGTTGTTGCCTTTTCAGCCATCGCCTAAAAGCAAATTCGTAACCAAAAACAAACGAATTCATAACAAAAAAAACAGTACGCGCCGTTTGCACTCCGCGAGGATGATACATAAAATAAGTCAGCCGGTTGAAAATATCGTCTCACCGATTGTTTGTTGGCTGCAATCGAACGTTCATGTCCACAGAGCTTTTCGTAATAGGTCTCGTTCCGGGGTGGCCGTTACGGTTAACTGAAGCAAACAAGGAGTCAGTGATGAAGGTTATGATTTTAAGAATTTTCTCTGCGCCGGCATTAGACACTGTTGCCTCTGCAGAAGCCAGTTTCGAGCCTGAGTTGGTAAAGACGGGTCAGACCCTGAGCGATGTTATGGGTGGGTCATGCTCTTCCTGCCTTTCGCCATCTCTATGGGCGCTGGAGGGCCAGCTATGATGCTCGAATCCCTGAACCTTTCCGAGACCGAGGTCATCGCCGCCGTTTCCACCGGTCAGCTGCCTGACCCGGCAATGGTGGATCGCTCTGTACAGGAAGCCTACGAGCGTTACAAGGACAACGACGAGGGCATTGTCGCCGACTACATTCCGGCCCTTGCACGGGTCGACCGGAACCTCTTTGGATTTGCCATCGTCGGGGTCAATGGCGGAATCTTTGAGATCGGCAACGCGACCCACGAATTCTCGATCCAGAGTGTGTCCAAGCTCTTCGTCTTCGCGCTCATCTGTGAAGCGATCGGACCCGAATCCGCGCGCGCGAAGATCGGGGTCAATGCCACCGGCCTCCCATTCAATTCAGTGATGGCGATCGAACTCAACCGTGACCGGACCATGAACCCGATGGTCAATGCCGGGGCCATCGCCACTACCAGCCTCGCGCCGGGTGAGACGGCCGCGGCCAAGTGGCGCTTCATCCAGGAGGGTCTGTCGCGCTTTGCGGGCCGTGAACTCAAGCTGGATCAGGAGATCTATGAATCTGAGGCGGCCACCAACTTCAGAAACCGTGGCATCGCCAAGCTGCTCGAAGGCTACGGGCGGATGTATTTCGACGCGCTCGAGGCCACGGATGTCTACACCAGGCAGTGCTCGCTGCTCGTCACCGCCCACGACCTGGCGGTCATGGGCGCTACGCTCGCCGATGGCGGCGTCAATCCTTTGACCAGGGAGCGGGTGATCGATCCTTTGATCTGCAAACGGGTCCTGGCCTTGCTGGCCACCGCCGGGCTCTATGAACGCTCGGGTGAATGGCTCTACGAGATCGGTCTGCCGGGCAAGAGCGGGGTCGGCGGCGGCATCGTCACCATTGCACCCGGCAAAGGCGGGCTCGGCACCTTTGCCCCGCCGCTCGACGAGGCTGGCAACAGCGTCAAGGGGCAGCGGGTAACCAAGTACCTTTCAGAAACGCTCGGCCTCAGCCTTTTCGCTTCAAAGCCGGTAATATGAAACCAGCGCCGCGCCAGGCGGCAGCGCATCAATGAGGAATAGTCAAGCATGAGTACTCAGACCACAGCAATGTCCGGCAGCGGCGCGGAGACTCGCGAATCCTGGCTGCCGATGATTACCATCGCTCTCGGCCAGGCCATCATGTCTTTCAACGTCGCTGCCCTGCCGGTGTCGATGAGCGGCATGGTGGCAAGTTTCGGCGTGCCCCCGACTACCGTCGCGACCGGTATCGTCATGTATTCACTGGCTGTCGCCGGCCTCGTGATGCTGGGCTCCAAGCTGACCCAGCGCTATGGTGCGACGCGGATGTTCCAGATCGTCGTCGGACTTTATCTCTTTGCTCAGATGCTGATGACCTTCAGCCCCACCGCCACGCTCATGTTGACGGCCCAGGGGCTCTCTGGCATGGCCGCGGCGGTGATTGTGCCGTCACTGGTGGCGCTGATCGCCAATCATTATAAAGGCACGCAGCAGGCGACAGCCATCGGCGCCTTGGGCTCAGCCAGGGCAGGCGCCAGTGCCTTGGCCTTCCTCATCGGCGGCATACTCGGCACCTTCATCGGCTGGAGACCCGTTTTCGGCATCCTGATCGTGGTTACGGCCATCGTCTTTCTGCTCAGCTTCCGACTGAAGAAGGATGAGGCTCGACCCGAAGTGCAGATCGACGGGATCGGCGTGGTTCTGGCCGCTGCCGCCATCATCCTGATCAGCTTCGGCTTCAACAATCTCAACCGCTGGGGCCTGGGCGCTGCCGGCCCCAACGCCCCGTTCGATATCCTCGGTATGTCCCCCGCACCTTTCATGATCGTCATCGGCATCATCCTGCTCCAGTCGCTGATCTCCTGGTCCCGCCGGGTGGCGGCTGCGGGCAAGACCCCGCTGCTCGATCTCCGGGTGGTAATGTCGCCATCGGAGCGGGCCGCAGTTTATACCATGTTTGCAGTGGTGGCGCTCGAGGCCGCGCTGAACTTTTCGGTGCCGCTCTATATCCAGATCGTCCAGGGCAGAACACCGATAGCCACCGCCATCGCCATGATGCCTTTCAACCTCACGGTATTTTTCACGGCACTGCTGGTGGTTCGGCTCTATAGCCGCTTTTCGCCCCGACAGATCGGTCGGGCCGGCTTCATGGTCTGCACGTTGGCGTTGCTTTGGCTCGCCTTCGTCGTAAACAACGACTGGACCGAGCTGCCGGTTCTCATCGGACTCTTCTTTTTCGGACTCGGCCAGGGAGCGCTGGTCACCCTTGTCTTCAATGTCCTCGTCACTGCGGCTCCCAAAGAGTTGGCAAGCGATGTGGGTGCCTTGCGGGGAACAACCCAGAACCTTGCCGCCGCCGTCGGAACGGCAGTTGCCGGCGCCCTCATGGTTGGGCTCCTGAGTGCTGCGGTCTTCAATTATCTGGCTGACAATCCCGAGTTCCCGCAGGAGATCCAGGCCGAACTCAACCTCGATAATATCAACTTCGTCAATAACGACCAGCTTCTGGTCATCCTCGAGGGCACCTCGGCAACACCTGCCCAGGTCGAGGAGGCGGTGCGGATAAATACCAGTGCCAGGCTTCGAGCTCTGAAGATCGGCCTGCTCATCATGGCTGGGCTCTCCGCCTTGACAATCATACCGGCCGGGCGCCTGCCCGGGTACAAGCCCGGCGAGATCCCGGCCAACCCGCCGGACCCGACGGCCGAGGAGGAACGCCGGATCGCCGCCGCTTATGACGCTGCAGAGGCGGATCAGGCATGAAACCGCGGCTCTTGATTCTTTCGCTCGGCGGTACAATCACCATGCAGTCGAGCGCTGCGGGCGGCATTTCGCCGAAGCTGGGCGCAGACGAACTCGTAGGCTCGGTGCCGGGCCTGGCCGAGGTCGCAGAGATCGAGGCCCGGTCACCGTTTCGGGTGGCGAGTCCGTCCTTGACGCTTACCAACCTGGTCGCCGTGGCGGAGCAGCTGGAGGCGGCGTTCGCCGCCGGGGTCGATGGGGCCGTGGTCATCCAGGGCACCGACACCATCGAGGAGTCTGCCTTTCTCCTCGATCTTCTGCTGCCCGGTGACAAGCCTGTGGTGGTGACCGGGGCGATGCGCGGTGCCGACGCCCCGGGGGCGGACGGGCCGGCCAACCTGCTTGCCGCGGCGCGAGTGGCGGCGGCATCGGCATCACGGGGCCTCGGCACGCTGGTGGTACTGAACTACGACATCCACGCTGCCCGTTTCGTGCAGAAGTCGCACACCGCACTGCCTTCGGCCTTTCTGTCGCCATTGATGGGACCGATCGGCGCGGTCATCGAGGGTCGTCCCCGCTACTATGCCCGGGTCGCTTGCCATCCATGGCGTCCCATGGCCGGCGGCCCGCCGAAACCGGTAGCCCTGCTGCGGGCCGCAATGGGCGACGACACCAGGTTAATGGCGGCGGTCGCAGACCTCGGCTATCAGGGGGCGGTAATCGAAGGCATGGGCGCGGGCCACGTCCATGCCGATGCGGCCCCAGTTCTGGGCGCCCTGGCTGAGCGAATCCCCGTCGTTCTCGCCTCGCGGGTCATGACCGGGCCGGTTTTCACCAACACCTACGGCTACCCCGGCGCAGAAATCGACCTGATCGGCCGGGGACTCGTGCCTGCCGGCCATCTGTCCGGGCTCAAGGCGCGGGTACTGCTCGGGCTGTTGCTGCGCGAGACCACCGATCGAGGAGTTATCGCTGACGTATTTGCTGCGTATAGCTGACGGCAGAAAATCGGCAGGATTGATATTGGTACTGCCTGCCGGTAACAGGTTCTTATCGATCTGCAGCAGCTGCATGACCTGGTAGTCGAAAATAGAAACGCCGTCAGCCTCCTGCTTGTTTTCCGGACGAATAATAGTCGCTGAGAATGCGGGCGTGATCAAAGGCCAGATCTGGCAGGTTATCTTTTCTGAACAGCGCCGCTTCGGCGGCGTCATCACCGGCCCGGGGCAGCGTGTTTCCCGAGGCGGTAAATACCGTTGAGGCGGTCTGCATCCGGGGGTCGCGTCCCGGTTCCGAGTAGGTATGAAATTGGCGCAGGTTTTCGACGATGATGCCGGTTTCTTCGAGCGCTTCCCGGGCAGCTGCCTGTTCGTATGATTCCCCGTAGTCGACAAAGCCGCCGGGCAGGGCCCAGCCGTACGGCGGGTTTTTCCGCTTGATCAGGACGATCTGCGCATCGATTTCGATGATGATATCGACCGTCGGTATCGGGTTGCGTGGTGGGATCTCCTGGTTGCAGTTCGGGCAGTTCATTTTTTCTCTATACCGAGAAGATCGACGATCTCAGCCCAGCTGCTCACCGACGGCAGATCATGCCGGCCGCGGTTCCAGGGCTGGGTGAAAACCATCGGTTTGAGCCCCGATTCTGCCAGCATGGTGCAGGTTTCGACCCGGTCGTCGATGAAATAGAAGATATTGTGCTCACGGATGAAGCGCTCCTTGTCGTCATGATGGCCCGAGGAGACCAGGGTGATGTCGAGCTGGTGGCGGTCAAAATGATGTGTCAGCCAGTCCCGCACCGGTTCGACCAGGGGGCGGGCGGTAATGATGGTCACCGGTCCGTGGCTGCCGAGTAGTTTGAGTGCATCGAGGGCGCCGTCTATCGGTTTGAGCCCGGTGCCGATCGAGTCCTGGAGGATGTCATCGAAGATCTGTTCGATGGCAGCCGGCGGCAGATCGATACACTCATCCACCTGGAAGCTGCTGATATGGTCGAGTTCGAGTTCGCAGTAGTCGTATTTTGAACAGGCCAGACGAACAAACGCCTCACCGATGTCGGCGATAACCCCGTCGAAGTCAAAACCGATATGAGCGGGGGCAAGTGGTGGGATCATCGGCCTGGTCATGGTCGGTGCCCTCGCCTTCGGCAGCCGCTACTCACTGACGATGGTACTGTCTTCAACGATCACCACGTAGGTGTAGCCGGCCCCGAAATCCTTGTCGGCGGCAACGACACCCTCGACGGTGATGACTTTCGGGCTGCTCAGATCATCGCTGGTGGTTATTACCAGATCATGGGTGTTCTGCATCGGGTCGCCGCTGCCGTCCTGGAGGTGGAGCCAGTTCCTGCCCATGATGTTGGCGTTGTATTTGACCACCTGACCCCTGATGCGAACTTTCTGGCCGTCGAGCTCTTTGGCCCGCTCGAAGATCTCGCCCACGGTGTAACTGTTCTCGCCGTCGGCTTTCTCAACCATCGTCTCAGAGTAGGGTGCGATTGCCCCCATGCTTCCGGCGCTGCCCTGCTGGGGCTGGATTGGTGCGGCAGCGCCTGCACCGGTGCTGCCCCGCTCAGCCTCTACCGCTGCGGCAAAGGAGTCTGCCTGACCGTTCTTTTTCTTCGTCGCCATACCATGGGGACTCGCCGGCCCTGCTCCGACCACGCCCGGGGAAAAGACGATCGATTCGAAGGTGCGGTCAAACGAGTTGGAGTGAAAATCTGTCATGACCATGCCCTCGCGCACCGATATGCTTTCTCCCTGTACAACACTGCTCTGGGGAATGGCGACCCAGACGCTGCCCTGTTCGGTGTCGAGGTTCATGTAGGTGTAGCCGGCGGCATCCATGGTTTCTTTGATCGTGCCGGTTATATCTGCCGCCACCGCCCGGTCGTGGGCAGAGAGCAGCAATGTCAGAGCGATAAGCAGGGTGCAGAACGTTGCGAAGTAAATGGTTTTGATGAATCGGTGAAACATGGAAAATCTCCTTTAACGTGTCGTTACATGATGAGGGTTTACTGGTTGTATAAACTGATGCAACGATAAATCAATCGCCTTGTTTTGCAAGCAGATTAGCTAAGAACTCATCCAGCTCGGAGGCCCACAGCCGGTAGCCGAGGTTGCTCAAGTGAACCCCGTCATAGTCAAAGAGTCTCTCGGGACTCTTCTCAAACTCAGTGCAGAGATCGACATAGTGGCAGCCGGTCTCAGCGCAGATCATTTTCATCTGCTCATTGGCTGCGTGAACAGCATCGATCAGGCCGGGAAACTCATAAGGCAGCAGACTGGTCAACAGGATTTGAGAGCCGGGGCAGCGCTGCTGCAGAGTGAGGGTGATGTCTCTGAGCACCTCGACGAAACCAAGGTCGCCGAAGACGATGTCGTTGGTACCGCTCATGATGATGATAGCGCTCGGTATCTCGCCGCTGCTTTTGCCCGGCACCTGGTGGTCGAGTCGGCGCCGCAGCTCCTCGGTGCGCTCTCCGGGGACACCGCTGCTGATAATCCGGTAGTTCCGCATGCGCCGATGCCATTCGCCATAATCGATCAGCGAGTCGCCCAGCATCAGTAAAGTTGGTGCGTCCATGGAACTCACGAGCTGTGGGGTTCGGACTGCAGGATTACCAGGGCCATCGGCTCGACCAGGTAATCGGACCCGGGGGAGATGTGCGGGGCGTTGCAGACTTCGACAAAATCATTTGGACCGGTCAGCGCCGTATCGACAATCCGAACCCAGCCTGATGCAGCGTGCGGGGCAGCAGGGTGGGGGATGGTAAACGATTTCCGGGTCTGGCGCCTGCCGTTGATCATGACGAAAAAGGCGGGCGTTGTATGATGAGCTGATGTATCGCCATTGAGCAGGAAACCGAGTTCACGGCAATGGGGACTCCAGTCTTCCACCCCCGGTTGCAGGGACTGCCAGGAGATTTCCGGCAGTGTGTCAGAATTCTTGAAAAAATCCTCACGTCTGAAGACTGCAAAGCGGCGCCGCAAAGCGATGCATTTTCTGAAAAACGCGAGCAGGGCGTCTTCGACGTCGGACCAGGCCCAGTTGAGCCAGCTGATCTCGTTGTCCTGGCACCAACTATTGTTGTTGCCGTGCTGCGACCTGCCCATCTCATCCCCGGCCCAGAGCATCGGTATGCCCTGGGACAGAAAGAGCAGAGCCGCCATGGTCTTGATGCGCCGCCGCCTGAGACGCTCGATACGCTCCGGTGCCGGAGTGCCTTCAAAACCGCTGTTCCAGCTCAGGTTATGGTTTTCACCGTCCCGGTTTTCCTCGCCGTTGGCTCTGTTGTACTTCTGGTTGTAGCTGACCAGGTCGTAGAGGGTGAAACCGTCATGGCAGGTTATAAAGTTCACTGAATTGAGCGGCCCTCTGCCGTCACCCTGATAGAGATCGGAACTGCCGGCGATCCGGGTGGCCAGGTTATGGACCGAGCTGGAGCCGCCGGCCATGAAGGTGCGCACATCGTCGCGATATCTGCCGTTCCATTCCTTCCAGCGCCTGCTCGATGAGAAAGAACCGACCTGATAGAGCCCGGCGGCGTCCCAGGCTTCGGCAATCAGCTTGCAGTCCCGTAATACCGGGTCTTCGGCGATCATCTCGACCAGGGCACTGTTGTCGATGGGGATACCGTCTGTATCACGGTTGAAAATTGCAGCCAGATCGAAGCGGAAGCCGTCGATGTGAAATTCGCCGACGAAATAGCGCAGCGCCTCGATGATCATCTGGCTCACCACCGGGTGATTGGTATTGACCGTATTGCCGCAGCCGGAAAAGTTAAGATAGCCGGGTGCTTCCGGGTCGATCAGATAATAGATCTGATTGTCGATGGCCCTGAAACCGGTCGTGGTGCCGTTCAGATCGCTTTCGCCGGTGTGGTTGAAGACCAGATCCAGGATCACTTCGATACCGGCCTGGTGCAGACTTTTAACCATGTACTTGAACTCGTTCACCGCTTCGCCGGGGTTGGCAGCAAGTCCCGAGCGCAATGCGAAAAACGACAGCGGGTTATAGCCCCAGTAGTTGAGCAGATGCTCCCCGGTCGCTGGATTGATGAAGCGGTTGTCCGTTTCATCCCACTCGGTGACCGGCAGCAGTTCGACGGCGGTGATGCCCAGATCTTTGAGGTAGGGTATTTTTTCGACGATGCCGGCAAAGGTTCCCGGATACTCGACACGCGCGCTCGAGTGACGGGTAAAGCCGCGCACATGCAGTTCGTAAATGATGGTTTCAGAGGCCGGTGTGCGCAGCGGCCGATCTCCCTGCCAGTCGAAGTCGTCCGGCGGAATCGCCAGGCAGACCGGTTCTTTGCCGGCTTCTGACGGCACCCCCCAACTGCGCGGCAGGTGCTGTTTGCAATATGGGTCGATGACAATGTACTCAGCGGTGTCATCCGGCCAGCCGGGTTCCGGCTGCTGTCTGATGCGATAGCCGTAACAGATCTGCTGCCCTTCAGTTTTTAAAAAGATATGCCAGATGTCTCCGGTTTTGTTGAGCAGCGGGTCGAGTTCTATCTCCTGGAGGGGGCCGCTCTCTTCAGCGTGAAACACCAGCGTTACCGACTGGGCATGGCGTGAAAAGAGGGCAAAATTAATGCCGCCGGCAGACCATGTCGGTCCCATCGGCAGCGGGCTGCCTGGTTCGGTATGCGGAGTTCGTGCACTCATGGACAGATTGAGAATGATTCTTATAATTGTCTGGAAGTACGTGGCGTGATTGTACCACATTCTTCGCCGTTGGCCAGGAATTGCAGCATACCGGCAAGATTACCAGAAAATCATCGGAAGGGAGACACCATGGGCACGTTTCATCAGATCAGAGTCGGCGACACGGTCATTAAATCCATCGACTGGGAAATGACTCCGGAATTGACCTTCGGAACATTCGAGTCCTGGGGCGGCCGTGAGCGGGTGCGCAACAACGACGAGCGGATTCACTACTTCTTCATAGACAACTGGGGGGATAAGCCTAAACTCTGCCTGATGGAGCGCGGTGTCAAACATGCCAGGATAGTCGCTGAAATCGATGCTCCCGCCGATCTGATCTCGTCCTGCGTCGACAGTCAGGGAGAGGTCGCTTTTTTTGAACGAAGCTTTGCGATTAACGAGCAGATTCGAACCTGGCTGATCGAGCATGTCCTCGACGACGGTGACAACAGCCTGGTCCTGCCTCTGGTTGAAAAGGTTGCCCATGAAGATATGGGTACGAAACTTCCTGTCTGGATTGAGGAAAATACTGAACCGAATCGGACTACCCTGCCGTCGGAGCAGGTTGAACTCTCCGATGAAGACGTCGAGAACATCATCAGGAAAAACAACTTCTACGATGGCGAATTGAATCGCTCCGGCAGCTTTGAAAATCACCTGTACCATCACGGTCCCGATATCATTGTCGATACCAGGACGGGATTGATGTGGCAGCGCAGCGGACTCGATATCACCTCGAGCCGTTCGCTGAACCGGCAGCTCGAGCAGCTCAACAAAGAGGGTCTGCACGCTTACCACGACTGGCGCCTGCCCTCGGTCGAAGAGGCCATGTCGCTGATGCAGCCCGAAGCAAACATCAAGGACATCCATCTGGATACCAACTTCTCCAAGGAACAGCCCTTCATCTTCACCTCGGCCCAGCGCACGCCCGGCGGCTACTGGTTCGTCGATTACAAGCACGGCCGAATCTTCTGGAGCTCCGGCACCATTCCGGGCGGCTTCGGCAGGTTGTGCAGGAGTATATAGAAAGACACACGTTATATGTTCCTGGCTGCTTTCTGTTAATAAACGATTGTCCGGACAGCAACATGGCTCCGTGTGCTACGCTTTCGGCCTGATCTTCCGGCCGCTGAGGCCGGCTGGATGACGGCCGCTTTGCGGCCTATTGCAGCCGGTTGCTGCGCAACCCTTCGGGCCTTTTTTCAGCGGCCTCCAGGGCCTGTCGCTAATGCACACTCCGCCATATTCCTGTCCTCCTCCCCGCCGAAGCGAAAAAACGAATCGGTTGAGAACGGTGGGGTGTTGGTCCTGGCTGCATTGCGGAGGCCCGTCGGCTCAGTGAAAATGGTTGTCGGCGGTAAAAGAGGCCGAAGGCCGACCTCCCGCCGACTTTTCACTGAGACGGCGATAAGGCCGGAGAACCGCAGCCAGGAGCAATTCACCACCGGGTACATCTTCCGTTGAAGCTGCAATGATCAGTATTTGACCAGTCGAGATTCTTCAAGCAGTCATTTTTACGCCCGGCATCCCAGTTCGAACTTCTTTTGATCATCTGTCTCAGATAGCCGAATCACCAGGCACATTTCGGCAGCGCCCATTATGGTATTGACTTCAGTGATCAAACACCGCACAATGCCGGTGTCAATGGTGAATAATCTCTGATTCGGTGTGGCTGAGAGGCTGCCGTGCTGATCGATTGAGGAGGAGTAAGTGATGTCAGATTCGTTTCAGGTCCGCTTTGCCGAGCGCATGAACCAGTTGCCGCCCTATCTTTTCGGCATGATCAACAAGATGAAGATGGAGAAGCGCTGGCAGGGCGATGATGTGATCGACCTGGGGATGGGCAATCCGATCGACCCTGCCCCCGGCACCGTCACCGAGAAGCTCTGCGAGGTCGCCGCTGATCCGAAAATTCACCGCTACCCGGCCGTTGCCGGCGGCATGAAAAACCTCAAGCGGGAGATAGCTCTCTATTACAAGCGCAACTACGGTGTCGAGCTCAGCGGTGAAGACGACGTGATCTGCACCATCGGCTCGAAAGAAGGCATCTCGCACATGTGTCTGGCACTGCTCGGGCCCGGCGATACGGTTCTGGTTCCGGCCCCGGCCTTTCCGATCCATGTCTATGCGGCGGTGATCGCCGGTGCCAATGTGCTGCGCATCCCGCTGGGCAGCGAAGATGAGTTCCTGGGCCAGCTCGTGGGCATGTGCCGCTCGCTTTATCCCGGACCGAAGCTGCTGATGCTCAACTTCCCCCATAACCCGACCGGAACCCTGGCCTCGACCGAACTGTTTCGTGAAGTCATCAAGTACGCGAAGCAATACGGTTTCATGGTGATCAACGATTTTGCCTATGCCAAGATCACCTTCGATGGTTATGTGGCTCCGAGTTTTCTCGAAGTAGAGGGCGGGCTCGACGTCGGCGTCGAATTCGGCTCTTTTTCCAAGTCCTACAACATGGCCGGCTGGCGTCTTGGCTACTGCGTCGGCAACCGGCAGATCATCGAAGGGCTGGCCAAGATAAAAGGCTACTATGACTATGGTATTTTCTCGGCCATCCAGATCGCCGGTATCGTGGCGATGCGCGACTGCGACGACGATATCAGCGAGCAGGCGGCGGCCTACCAGGACCGCCGGGATGTCCTCTGTGAGGGACTGGTCCGCATGGGCTGGGAGGTCGATATACCCAAAGCCGGGATGTTTCTCTGGGTGAAAATACCCGAGCCTTACAGCCGTATGGGCTCGGTTCGTTTTGCGGTGGAGATGATGAATCGTGCCAATGTCGCGGTTGCCCCCGGCGCCGGCTTTGGTGAGGAAGGCGACGGCTGGCTGCGGCTGGCGCTGGTCGAGAACGAGAACCGGATCCGCCAGGCGCTGAAACAGATGCGCCAGAGTCTCAGGGAGATCGACCAGGAAGTCGAGGCCGGCACCTTCGACCTCGATGATACCGGTGCCGCTGTTCCTTAACGTCGCTGTTTGGAAATGAGTTTCTCTATCGGCACTCCGCTGAGATCCGTCCATTTTTTGATCGGAAACGACCGGCAATGATCAGTCTCGGCCTTGAAAATCCGCTGGTCTTCGTTGGTGCCGGAATCCTGGTGAACCTCTACCCCGGCCCCGATACCCTCTACATCATCGGCCGCAGTCTGGCTCAGGGACGGGGAGCCGGCGTCTGCGCCGCCCTGGGCATCAGCAGCGGCGCCATGATTCACACCCTGCTCGGTGCTTTCGGGCTCTCAGCCGTTCTTGCCGCCTCGTCCACCGCCTTCACCGTTCTCAAGTATCTTGGCGGCGCCTACCTGATTTATCAGGGGATCAGGCTGATTCTCGACAGGACCGAGTCCGGCGACCCGAAAATTGACGACCAGCCCCGCTCCGGACTGCTGCGTATCTACCGCCAGGGGGTGCTGACCAATGTGCTCAACCCCAAGGTGGCGATTTTTTTTCTGGCCTTTCTGCCCCAGTTCATCTCAACGACAAGCCCCAACAAGGTCCTGTCTTTCATCATCCTCGGTATGATTTTCATCACCACCGGCACCATCTGGTGCGTACTTGTCGCTCTTTTTGCCTCGGGCCTCGGCCGGCGGCTGCGAGGCAGCGGCAACAGAGGTGGCTTGTTGCGGAAAATCAACGGAACGCTGTTTGTCCTCCTGGGCCTGAAGCTGGCCGTTTCCCGAATAAACAACTAGCCCCAACATTTCTCGAGTCGATACACTCTGCTATCCCGTGTCGCTTTTGCGGGAGGCACATTAATTATATAGCCTCCAACAAGTCTCCCTGGCTGGCAGGTCGTCTCAACTCGAGAAATATTAAGGCTGAAACTATTCTGAAAATGTACATTGACATTGGCTGGAATTTTCCATATAACAATTAATGTACATGTACATTAATTGTTATGGGTGAGATCATGTTGACCGAAAAACAGCAGTACTTTTTTGACTACCTGAAACGGCGGCTGAGGGAAGAGGGGGAACTGCCCAGCCTGCGGCAGGCGGCCGCTGAGCTGGATATCAGCCACAACGCGGTGGCCCAGCTTCTGGCCCAGCTCGAGAAGAAAAGGCTGGTCGCCCGGGAGGGGCGCTACAGCCGAACGGTGCGGCTCTTGCCGGAAAAATCGCGGCCCCGGCGACCGCTGGGCCGGGAACTGCCGATCATCGGCCGGGTTACGGCCGGTCTGCCGATGTACGCCCAGCAGGAATGGGACGGCAGTGTGGTCGTTGACGACACGATGTTCGGGGGGGAGAGCTTATTCTGTCTGCGCATCAGCGGTGATTCGATGCGCGGCGCCGGTATCTTCGATGACGATATCGCCATCTGTGAACCCCGTCAGTATGCCGAGAACGGTGAAGTTGTTGCCGTTCTTATCAACCAGGAGGAGGCTACGGTAAAGCGGTTTTTCCGGCGTTCCGGCAGTATCGAGCTGCACCCCGAAAACCCCGATTATGAAGTTATGCGCTACAGCTACGGCGACGTCCTGGTGCAGGGCAAGGTGGTCGGTATCGTCCGGGGCCTGCATCCCAGTTTTTCCCGGCTTCCGGACTGATTTTCCACTCCGATGCAGGCTGAGAAAAGCAGCGGGCCGGCAACGAACCTGGTCCCGTCTTCGCCGAACGTGTCTTTCTGCCGCGTGATGACCGGCACCAGCGGTTATTCCTACCAGGAGTGGGTGGACAGCGGTTTCTACCCGCCCGGCACGCGGACGGCGTCGATGCTCGGTCTGTACGGCCGCAGCTTCTCGGTGGTCGAGCTGAACTACACCTGGTATCAGATGGCCCGCTCCGATGTCCTGACCAGAATGTTGGGCGCGGCGCCTGAGCACATCGTCTTTGCCGCCAAACTGACCCGGACGGTGACCCATGAGCGGGAAGAAGACTGGCGGGAGCAGGTCCACCGTTATTGTCAGGGGATCGTCGCCCTTGGAAAAAGACTTGTTGCCGTGCTGGTGCAGCTGCCGCCCACCTTTGACCGGACGATCGCCAATCGCCGCTTTCTGGCCGAACTGCTCGACTGTCTGCAGAAACTGCCCGTTGCCGTTGAATTTCGCCACGTCTCCTGGGCGCTCGATTCGGTCTTTGCCGAACTGGAGCGGCGGCGGATAACCCTGGTCAGTGTCGATGAACCCGAACTGCCCGGCCTGTTCCCCCGGCTCGACGTGGTCACCAATCCATCCCTTTTTTATGTCCGCTTCCACGGGCGGAACAAGAGCGGCTGGAGAACCGGCAATATGCAGAAAAAGTTCGATTATGACTACACCGAGGACGAGCTTGGCCAGTGGTGTGAAGAGGATTTGTCTGCCCTGTCGAGCAGGGCCGGCCGGGGAGTGATTTTTTTCAACAATCATGTGCGGGCCCAGGCGCCGCGCAACGCCCTGCTGCTCGATTCTCTGATCAAAAAACAGGTTTCGCAGCCAAGACCATGAATCAGCATCGTTTTATCCTGCACCTCAACGTCGCCGATTTTGCCGTCGCCGTGGAACGGGTGGTCGATACAACGCTGCGCCGCAAGCCGGTCATCGTCGCCCCGCTGCAGGCCGCCCGGGCCGCCGTCTATGACATGAGCGAGGAAGCTTACCGCGACGGGGTGCGCAAAGGCATGCTGCTGAACCGGGCGGCCCGGCTCTGCCGCACGGCCCGGGTACTGCCGCCCCGTTTCGATCTCTACCGCCGGGCCATGGGCGCCTTTGTCAAAGAGGCCCGCTCCTACAGCCCGCTTTTAGAGCACGGCAGCGAGGACGGCCACCTCTATATCGATATCACCGGCACCCATCGACTCTTCGGAGCGGCCCCCGATGTGGGCTGGCGGCTGCATCGACAGATCCGCTCCAAGCTCGATATCGACCCGATCTGGAGTCTTGCCGGCAACAAGCTGGTTGCCAAGGTCGGCTCACGTCTGGTCAAACCGGTGGGTGAGTATATCGTTGCCGACGGTGAAGAAGAGGGTTTCCTGGCGCCGCTGCCGCTGAATCTGCTGCCCGGTTTGAGCAGGGTGGAAAAGCAGCGCCTGGAAGCATTCAATATCGTCCGCATCGGCGAGCTGGCATCCTTGAGCAGAGGACAGCTGCATGCCGTGTTCGGCAGTCGGGCGGAGCCGCTTTTTCTGCTCAGCCACGGCATTGACGACAGCTCGGTCAGTCCCGAGCAGAGCAGACCGCCACGGATCGTCCGGCAGTATCTGTTCAAGGATGACTGCGCCGACCGGGCGATACTCGAAGGGGTGGTGGGTGCGCTGGCGGGGCAGCTGGGTATGGAGTTGCGGGCGACATCGATGGCGGCCCGGCGGGTTGGCCTGCGGCTCGAGTACAGTGACGGGACCAGTGTATCGCGGCAGGCCTCGGTACGTCGCGGGGTGTCCGCTGACCGCTCGCTGAAGCAGCTGGCTCTGCTGGCCCTGCAGCGGGGACTGACACGGCGGACCAGGGTGCGGAGCTGCCGCCTGATTGGGGACCGGCTCCATTCAGGTTCCACCCAGCTTTCTCTTTTCTCCGTTTCCGGCGCTGAAGAAAAAGACGAAAAGCTGCTTTCTGCCATGGACAGGATACGCCGCCGATTCGGGTCTGGTGCACTCAGGATGGGCAGTCAGCCGGTTCTGCACTGATGCTCACATTGAGATGGTTCCGCTCCGGGTTCGTTCATATTTCTCGCTGCTGCGCGGCACCTCTTCACCCGCTGAACTGTGCCGCCGGGCCGGGGAGCTCGGCTATACCCGTCTGGCCCTGACCGACCGGGACAATCTTTACGGGTTGTGGGCTTTTCAGGCGGCCTGCAGCCGGGAAAACATCAGGCCGATCGTCGGTGCCGAAATCGATATCGACACAAGCGACGGAACCGATCAGCTGGTGCTGCTGGTCGGCAGTGACGCCGGTTACCGTAACCTCTGCCGACTGATCAGCCGCAGGAAAAGGGAAGACGCAATCAGGCTTGGTCCAGACACGGCAGAGATGTTCACCGACCTGATCCTGTTGAGCTGCTCCGAGAGTGTGTTAAGGAGCAGCCGGGAACTGGAGCTGGAGGCCGCCGCCGATCTCGGCAGCCGGCCAACCGCTCAGTCCAGCCGTCTGCGAAATCTGGCTGCAGCCCTTGGTATCCCGGCGGTGGCAACCCCCGACAGCGATCTGGGAACACGGGAGCAGCAGCGACTCTATGATCTTCTGCGGGCGATCGAGCAGGGAGCAGTGCTCGATCGAGTGAAAGAGAAGAAGACTGGTGACGTCAACTGTCTGGAGTCCGCCGATGTCTATGCGCAGCGTTTTGCCATCTGGCCGGAAGCGCTGCGGGCCAGCGAGGAGATCGCCGAGCGCTGCTCCTTTACCCGGCCGGCAGCCCGGCTGCTGATGCCCCCCTGGCAGAGCGGGGAAGCGACTTGCGCTCGAACAGTACTGCGTCGTCAGGCGTATGAGGGTGCTCGAAACCGATATGGCCGCCGGCTGCCGGAGGAGGTTGAAAAACGTCTCGACTATGAGCTTGGCATCATCGAGCAGATGGGATTTTCATCCTACTTTCTGGTGGTGCGCGACATCGTTGCCCCGCTGCAGCGTGACGGCAGTAGAAAACAGCGCCGCATCTGCGGGCGCGGCTCCGGGGCGGCCTCTCTGGTCGCCTACTGTCTCGGCATCAGCAATGTCTGTCCGATCCGTTACAATCTCTATTTCGAGCGTTTTCTGAACCCGGGCCGGAGTGACCCTCCCGATATCGACATCGATTTTGCCTGGGACGAGCGTGACCAGGTACTGTCCGAGGTGCTTGCGCAGTTCGGCACGCGGGCGGCGATGGTCTGCAATCATGTCTGTTTCAAGCCGCGCATGGCCATCCGGGAAACGGCCAAGGCCTTCGGCCTGCCGGGCTACGAGATTTCCCGGCTGACCAAGCGGCTGCCCTGGTTCTTCAAACGCAGCGATCTCAGCCTCGACGAGCAGATCAGCCGGCTGCCCGCTCTCAAGGATCAGGACTTTTCCGGTCCCTGGAAGGAGATCATCGAACGGGCCGCGGAGCTGATCGGCCTGCCCCGATACCTCTCTGTTCATCCTGGCGGCGTGGTCATCACCGATGACCCGGTGGAAAATCATGTGCCGGTGGAGCGGGCAGCAAAGGGGGTGCCGATCATTCAGTGGGAGAAAGACGGCGCCGAAGCATCCGGCCTGGTCAAAATCGATCTGCTCGGTAACCGCAGCCTCGGGGTGGTTCGCGACGCCATCGCCAACCTCCAAAAAACGGGGCTGATTTTTCCGAACAAAAATGGCACCCCGAAGATGACCTGAACACCAAAGCGGCGGTGGGCGCCGGCCGGACCATGGGCTGTTTCTACATCGAAAGCCCGGCCATGCGGCTGCTCCAGAAAAAGGCCGGGAGCGGGGATTTCGAACAGCTGGTGATCCAGTCTTCGATCATCCGGCCGGCCGCCAACGAGTTCGTCAGGGAATATGTCAGAAGGCTGCACGGCGGCAGTTGGGAGCCGCTGCACCCGGCCCTCGAGAAGGTGCTCGATGAGACCTTCGGCCTGATGGTCTACCAGGAGGATGTTTCCCGGGTGGCCGTCGCTCTGGCAGGGTTCAACCACAGCGAAGCCGACGGCCTGCGCAAAGTCATGTCGAAGAAGGACCGGGAACTGCAGCTCAGGGACTACCGCGAGCAGTTCTATCGCGGGTGTAGGGAGAAGGAGATCGGGGAGGACGATATCAACCGGATCTGGGAGATGATCATGAGCTTCAGCGGTTATTCCTTCTGCAAACCACATTCAGCTTCGTACGCCCGGGTCTCATTTCAAGCCGCCTACCTGAAAACCCACTTTCCGGCTGAGTTCATGGCCGCGGTCATATCGAATCAGGGGGGCTACTACTCGACCTTTTCCTATGTTTCGGAGGCCAAGCGGATGGGGCTTGTTATCGAGCCGCCCGATGTCGGGGTCAGTGATTACTGCTGGTCCGGCAAGGAAAAACGGCTCAGGGTCGGCCTGCAGTCCCTGAGCGGGTTGGCAAAAGAGACCAGCGAACGTATCATCAGCTGCCGCCGGCAGAGCGGTTTCTCCAGCTTCAGAGATTTTCTTGCGCGGGTACGGCCGGCAGAGGATGAAATCCGCTCTCTGATCGACAGTGGTTCACTCGACCATCTCAGTGCTTCCGGGAACCGCAGCAGCCTGTTCTGGGAAGCTGCTGCCGGAGATGTAAGAAGAAGCGCTGTCGGCAACGCAGAGCTTTTTACAAGTTTACCGCCTGCTCCACCTCCGCTCAGGGATCAGCAGCCGCTCGAGCGCTTGCGCCGGGAGTACCGGGCCCTTGGTTTTCTCTGTCGGACCCACCCTGTCACTTTGATTAAAAAGAGCGGTATGAAGACGGTCAAGGGGTGCGATCTCGACTCCCATGTCGGCCGGGTAGTCCAGTTCATCGGCTGGCTGCTTAGCGGCAAGGTCGTCTCGACAAAAACCGGTGAGGTGATGGAATTTCTGACCTTCGAGGATGAAACGGCCATTATCGAAACGACGTTTTTCCCGGAGGTATACCGCCGCTATGCCCATATCCTGACATCGCATCGACCGTATCTGCTCAGCGGTCTTGTCGAAGAAGATTTCGGCGCTTTGACCCTGACCGTTGAACGGGTCAGACAGCTGAAAAATTGATAGGCGCCATCAATATCTGAGTTGAACCGCTCAGACGCAGCCCGAAGATTGATAAAAAACTTCTCGGACTCTTGATACCACGATGTCGGATAAAAAACTGAATCATCGCAAATCAGCACGTTCGGTGCCTTGATAATTGACCTCTCATATATGATTGTGGTATACCTAAATTAATGTTATTGCAGGTAATCGTAAGTATTTCCGGTCACGGTTACGGAACCGGGCAGCAGAAAGATAATTTTTAGCTGAGGAAGGTCGTTATGCCCGACGGGTCCGATGTTCGGATGACGCTGAATTATATTCTCGATTCCAGCAGAGAGAAGTTCGGTGATCTTGGTGCCATCGGTATGGCCATGGAAAACCCGCTCACCTATGCGGAGCTGCACGAGCGTATCTGTGCGCTGGCCGCCGGCCTGACGGCGCGGGGGCTGGGGCGCGGCGACCGGGTGGCGATTCTGGCCGAGAATTCCCACAACTGGGGAACAGCCTATCTTTCGGTTGTGCGATTCGGTGGCGTCGGCGTGCCGATCCTGCCGGAACTGCCCGAAGCCGATGTTCACCATATCCTCGGTGAAATGAAGGTGCAGGCACTCTTTACCACCCAGCGCCAGGTCGAAAAAATTTATGACCTGGGCAAAAATCTTCCCGACATCATCATTACCCTCGACGATTTCCAGGGCGCAGAAGGACTGCCCGAAACAGAGCCATTCTCAGCGTTTCTGGAAGAATCGCTGAGTTCTTTTCGGGAAAAGAAGGATAGCGACGAACCGGTAACGTTTCCCGAAATCGACGAAAATGATCTGGCTTCGATCCTTTATACTTCGGGCACGTCAGGCTTTTCAAAGGCTGTCATGCTCAGCCACCGCAATCTGACATCCAATGCCTACGCCGCATCGGGGTTGATGGATATCGAACCGGGCAGCGTGTTTCTCTCCATTCTGCCGATATCGCACACCTACGAGTTCACCACCGGTTTCATCCTGCCGCTGCTTACCGGCGCCCGGATTGCCTACGCCGGAAAAACACCGACTCCGGCAATCCTGCAGAATCTCTGCAGACATGAGCAGCCCTATATCATTTTCGCGGTGCCGCTGGTGCTCGAAAAGATCTACAAGAAGCGGGTGCTGCCCAATATCGAGAAAAGCAGACTGCTGCGTTTTCTCTGCACATTCAGCTTCGGCAGAAAGCTCGTTCATAAAAAAGCCGGGAAAAAGCTGCTTGAATTCTTTGGCGGCAACCTGGCCATGATGGGTATCGGCGGAGCCTCCTTGAACCCTGAGGTGGAGCAATTCCTGGTTGATGCCGAATTTCCCTATCTGGTCGGTTACGGCCAGACGGAGTCCTCGCCGTTGATTGCCGGCGGTCCGTTCAAGGATAAGACCATCACCATCGGTTCAACCGGAAAACCGTTGCCGGGCGTGGAGGTGAAAATCGAAAAAGCTGACCCCGAAACCGGGATTGGCGAGATCTATGCCCGGGGTGCCAATGTCATGGTCGGTTATTTCGATGACGCCGATGCGACTGCCGAAACCATAACCCCGGACGGCTGGCTGGCTACCGGTGATCTTGGCATAATCGATGATGCGGGCAACCTGCATATCAAAGGCCGGTGCAAAAATATCATCGTCATGTCCAGCGGCGAAAATATCTATCCTGAAGCAATCGAGCATAAGATAAATGGATATAACTGGGTGGTCGAGTCTCTGGTGGTTGAAGATAACGGCAAACTAAACGCCTGGATTTATCCGGACTATGAGTATGTCGACGAGGTCACCGCCGGTAAAACCCGGAGTCAGCGGCGGGAATACCTGGACGGCCTGTTCGATGAGCTGCGCCGCGGGGTAAACGCTACCCAGGCTGCATCGGCCAAGTTGACGGAGGTTTTTGAACGGCGTGAACCGTTCATCAAAACGGCGACCCACAAGATTAAGCGATATCTGTACGACAGACATGCGCATATAGCGTAAGGCGCTGATTTTTGCGATCAGCTTGAGTCTCTGTCCCGGTATCGAAACCGGGACGGCACATTAATCATTCAAAGGGAGAACCGTATGAAAAAGTCGATATCACTACTGGCACTAGCGTCGATTCTGGCCGCAGGTACCGCCTACGCTTCGGGGTATCGTATTCCGGAACAGTCTTCGGACTCGGTCGCCAAGGCCGGGGCTCATATCGCCTCTTCAGTCGGGGCGGATTCGAGCTATTACAATCCGGCGAACATGTCCTGGACCGCCGACAGCTGGCTGACGGAGGTCAATCTGACCTATATCGGCTTGTCGTCAATCGACTATACCGATTTCCGGACGCCGACATTCAACGGCAGCACCGAAACCGAAAACTTTATCCTGCCGACCTTCTTCGTGGTCTCGCCCGATTATTCGAATTTTCGTTTCGGCCTGTCCCTGACCGCTCCTTACGGTCTGGCAAAAAGGTGGAACGATTACTATCCCGCGCTGTTCGCCAAAAAATTTGAACTAAAGGTTTTCGATCTCAATCCGAACGTTTCCTACAAGATCAATGAATACCTCTCCGTCGGCGGCGGCGTCAGAGCGGTTTTTTCCACCGCCACGGCCCGCTATGGCGGCACCTATCCGACCGGAGTTACCGCCAACCTCGATCTTGAAGGCGACTGGGTCACCGACTTTGGCTGGAACGTTGCTTTGGCGGTTAAACCGACTGAAGATTTCAATGTGTCGGCAACCTATCGCTCCAATGTAGACCTTGACCTGAGTGGAAACGCCCAAGGCAGCTCAAGTGTCCCGGCTCCATTTTCCTTCGATACCGATGCCGATGTAACCTTGCCGGCGCCGGCGGTATTTACGCTTGCCGCCGCCTACAGCTGGGATGACCTGACCGTTGAAATCGCCTGGGACCGGACCATGTGGTCAGAGTATGAAGAGTTGAATTTCGAGTTTGACAACCCGATGGCTGAAGCCGTTTTCGGCACCCCGTCGCCAAAGAACTGGGATGACACCGATGCCTTCAGGATCGGTGCCGCCTATGCCTTCAATGAAGCCTTCACCGGCATGCTCGGTTTTGCGGTTGATGCCAACCCGGTGCCCGATGAAACACTCAGTTTCGAGCTGCCCGATTCAGATGCGATGCTTTTCTCGATCGGTGGCCGTTACACGATCAACGATCAGATGGAGTGTGGAATTGGTCTGCTCTACGACTACAAAGACTCACGTACCGTCAATAACGGAACCGTTGCCGGTGAATTCGAGAATGCCTCAGCCCTGCTGGTATCCGTCGGTTTCAGCTATACATTCTAGACACGCTGAGAAGCCAATTAAAAAAACCCGAGCCTTCCGAGGTTCGGGTTTTTTTATTGCTCCGTATCGCCTCCCGGTCGAATCTGCGTCAGGAGGAAAGCAGCAGGTTGTTGGCAAAGCGTATGACCGGGAAGATGATGGTTCCAAGTACGCCCGAGAAGGCCAGGATCAGGATGACGATGAAGCCGTAGCGCTCGAACGATGCATACGTCCGGGCCAGATCTTCGGGCAGCAGCCCGGTGAGGATCCTGCCGCCGTCCAGCGGCGGGATCGGCAGGAAATTGAAAATGCAGAGTACCAGGTTGATCCAGACCGAGGCCACCAGCATATTGTAAAGCGGTACCAGGATCGCCTCGAGCGCGGTCGAGTAGGGAATTACCGTTGCGGTGGAGATCAGTGCCTTGAGCAGCACGGCACTGGTTATCGCCAGCAGCAGGTTGGTCACCGGGCCGGCGAGAGCGACCCAGAGCATATCCTGGCGGGGATTCTTGAAATAATTCGGGTTCACCGGAACCGGCTTGGCCCAGCCGAATCTGATAAAAAAGAAAGCGATGGTGCCGATCGGGTCAAGGTGGCTCAGCGGGTTGAGCGTCAATCTGCCCGCATCGCGGGCGGTCGGATCGCCAAGACGGTAAGCCACATAGCCGTGGGCATATTCATGCAGGGTGAGCGCCAGCAGCAGCGGCGGCGCCATGATAATCAATTGAGAAATACCGTTCATAAGCTCTGTAAAACCTGTTCAAAGAAGATGTTCTTAATATCGTAGCATTGCTCATTAGTAGTAATCATTCCTACCTTTAAGTAAATCAGCGAATGAGCGCTAAATCATTTGCAAGCAGGCAGAAACTGGTTTGACTGAGTATTAGTTGGCGGGATCAGTGGTAAAGGAGCGGGTTACCAGCTCAATCTCATCCTGCCTGGTGACAACCTTTTTGTCGAGACGGGCGAGCAGGAGCGTTTCCAGGATCGACTTGAACAGCGGTCCCGGCCTATAGCCCATTTCCTTGAGATCGTCTCCGTTAAGCAGTGACTGCTCGGAGCGCATGGCGGTGACAAACATCGAGACGTGTTTTTTTACCTCCGACTTCCTGGCGACCGCCATCAGATAGAGTAAGCTTTCGATGCTGAGGTCTTGAAGGGCTGTATAAATCTCACTGTTCTTCAGATTGGTTCTGCGGTTCAGAAAACGCGAAGTCTTGTCGGCCTGGGTTTTTTCGTTGATCAGAAAATTTCTTGCCCTTGGCGCCAGCTGGAACCTGTTGCAGAAACTGATCATTACCGTCCCTGGTGACCGGCCCATGATGGTCAGCAGGTAGACGATCCAGGACTCGAACGGGTCGCCCAGGTAGAGCAGCTTGAACCAGTTTATCGCCTTCTGAGCCTGGGCCAGGCAGTGGTTGAAGCGTCGGTCGATGTTCAGATGCGGTTTGAGGTCCGGCCACAGGTAGGGAAAGAGTCCGAACTCGTAGAGCCGGTTGATCGCACTCAAGGCGTGTTCCTCGCTGAGCAGGATCTTCAACTCGGTGAAAAAACGCGGATCGTCAGCCTTGCCGAACAGATTCATCTTTACCGCGTTTCTGATCAATCGTTCGGTGTGTTTGACGATGGTGAAATTCATCCGTGTCTCGAAACGGATGGCCCTGAAAATCCTGGTCGGGTCGTCGACAAAGCTCAGATTGTGCAGAACTTTGATGGCCCGCTGCTTAAGATCGTTCTGGCTGTTGAAAAAATCGATCAGCTTGCCGAACTGCTCGGGATTGAGCTGGATGGCCATCGCGTTGATGCTGAAGTCCCGGCGGTAGAGATCCAGCTTGATCGATGACAACTCAACGGTGGGCAGGGCTGCCGGGTACTCGTAGTATTCAAGGCGGGCGGTGGCGATATCGATCTTCAGCTCATCTGCAAGTATCAGGGTGGCGGTGCCGAAGCGTTCATGTACCCGGACTCTTCCCTGCAGTTCGTCGGCGAGCCGGCGGGCAAAGACGATGCCGTCGCCCTCGACGACGATATCGAGATCCATGTTCGCTTTCTTGAGCAGCAGATCACGGACGAAGCCGCCGATGACAAAGGCGTTGAAATTGAACCGATCGGCCACCTCGCCAATCCGCTGCAGCAGAGTAATCAATTTTTTGGGCAGATTGCTGGTCAGCAGGTGGGTCAGGTTGCGGCTGCGTTCAAGCGAGGGAAACTCCGATTCGTGCAGCAGGTTTTTAGGCAGGTTGGCCGGGTCGTTGACCAGCCGGTTCAACAGATCGGTTCTGGTGATAATCCCTTTGAGTTCCCGTTCATGGACGATCGGGATCAGCCGCTGCCGATGCTCGATGATGATTTCCTGGATATCGGCCAGGGTGGCGTTGAGCGAGAGTACCTCGACGTCGGTGGCCATATAATCCTGGATAGGCTGATCGCCGAGATCATGCCGGATGGCCCGTTCGACGACCTGCCGGGAAATGATACCGAGGATGAAGGGTTCACTGCTGCCGGCCGGAGGATCCGTTCTGGGCACCACCACCATGGCGTTGATATTGTAGCGGCCCATCAGCGCCTTGGCGTGATGCAGGGTGGCGTTTTCCGGGGCAGTGATCGCCGGCGAGGTCATCATCTCCCGGGCGATGGCCTGGGGTCTGATGTGGCGGTGCAGACTTCTGATCAACTGCTCGTGCGCCTCGACACTGCTCATTTGCTTCATCGTTGCCGACGCCGCGGTTGCGTGTCCGCCGCCGCCGAAATCCCGGGCGATAGCGCCGACATTGACGTCGGGAATCCGACTGCGGGCGATCAGGTATGTCCTGCCACCCATGGAGACGATGGTAAAGAGCACATCGAGATTTTCCATGGTCAGGAAACGTTTGACGATCAGGGAGAAATCATCGACATAGTGGGGCAGCGACAGGGTCGCGACAACGACCGGAATGTCCTGAATGGATATGCGGCTGGCGTTTTTTACCAGTTCATTCAAATAGCCGACCTGTTGCGAGGTCAGGTCGTGGCTGATGAACTGGGTGATGACATCGAGTTTAGCGCCCTTTTCAAGGAGCCAGGCCGCAGCCCGCAGATCGTCGGGGGTGGTGGTCGAATGGGTCAGCGATCCGGTGTCTTCATAGATGCCGAGACTGAAAATAGTGGCCTCTTCCTCGCTGATGTGGATCTTTTTTTCCTGCAGAATCTCTGCCATCAGGGTCATGGTTGAACCGACATCTCTGATAACTTCAAGCTCACCGTTCAGATCAGCGTCGCTTTTCGGGTGATGGTCGTAGATATGAATCGATATCCCGGGATTTTTCAGACACTGCGCCAGCGCACCGAGACGGGCGGAGGATCTGGTATCGACGATCACCAGAGAGGTGACGTTACGCAAAACCACCTGTTTGGCCTTGATAAAATCGTACTGGTAGAGAAGCGTCTGGGAGATAAAGTCCCGCAGGGTTTTTTCCTGGGAACCGGGAAACACCAGGAGGCCGTCCGGGTAGAGTTTCTGGGCGGCAATCATCGACGCCATGCCGTCGAAATCGGCGTTGATATGGGTGGTTATGATGCGCATGCGCTCAATCCTGGAAACGGATTATGGACAACATCCGGTGATTGCCGGTTTGTGGCTGAACACACGTCTGCTTCAGCCTGAAACTAAATAAAGTATAGCGTTTGCGGTAGTTTATTGCAATGGCGCTCAACCGCGGGGATGAAATGAGCGGTGAATCGACTTGAGCCGATCCTGGTCGATATGCGTGTAAATCTGGGTTGTGGAAATATCGGCGTGACCGAGCATCATCTGCACGGCCCGAAGATCGGCGCCGTTGGCCAGCAGATGCGTTGCAAAGGAGTGGCGCAGCATGTGCGGCGAGATGGTTTTGCTGATCCCCGAAGCCGCGGCCGTCTCCCTGACGATCTGCCAGAAACGGGCTCTGGTCATTGGTTTTGCCCGGTTAGTCAAAAACAGATAGGCTGATTTTCTTTCCTTGAGCAGGTGCGGGCGGGCTTGTTCGAGGTAGCTCTGAATGGCCTCTTTGGCGACTTGGCCATAGGGAACGAGTCGTTCCTTGCTGCCTTTGCCGAGGACCTTGAGAAAGCCGCTGTCGAGATTGCAGCCGCTCAGCGGCAGGTTCACCAGCTCGCTGACCCGCAGGCCGGTCGAGTAGAGCAGCACCAGCATGGCCTGGTTGCGCCGAACAAGTGCTGACGGGTTCGGCGGCAGGGTAAGCAACCGGTTGATTTCTTCGACGCCGAGTGCTTTGGGCAATGAGCGCCCGCTTTTGGGCAGATCGACAAGGGCAAACGGGTTTTTCTCGATATGATCCCGCGATGTCAGAAACGAGAAAAAGGCGTTAAGCGCCGATACCCGCCGCGCGTTGGAGCGGTTGGAAATCGATTTCTGCCGGCAGCCGACCAGGTAACCGTGAATGGTTGCCAGTTCGATGGCGTCGAGATCGGTTACGTTTTTGTCTTCGAGATGGCCCAGGAAAAAGCGAATGTCGCTCTCGTAAGCGGCAGCCGTGTTGTCGGCCAGTCTTCTTTCAGAAATAAGGTAGAGCAGGAAACGTTCAAGCAGGGCGCTGAACTGTTCGGGAGGGGCGGGTGATTTTATCGGTCTTGCGGATCGTGTAGAAGGTTCAGCCTGCCTGCACTTTGGTGGCCAGGCAGGCTGTATTAAAACGGATCAGGCAGAGCGTCTCATGCGGTTGAACTTGCGCAGTTTACGCCGGGCTTCGGCCTGCTTGCGGCGTTTTTTGACACTGGGCTTTTCGTAATATTCACGCCGCTTCAACTCTCTTTTTATTCCGTCGATCTGGAGTTTTTTCTTCAACTGCCTGATGGCAAACTCGAGATCGCCTCGAACTTCAACTTCTATCATCTGAGTCTCCGTTTGGGTTTATGCTTTGCGCTCACACCGCTCAGACTAACGGCTGAGCGGCTGAGCAAAATTTTCAACGACAATCTCTCTATATAAAACGATACTCACATTCTGTCAAACCATTTTTGGTGAATTAGCGATGCGGGCTCAGCTGGGGAAAATTTTCCCGGGATTGAGGATATCGTGCGGATCGAACAGCGTTTTAATGCGCTTCATCAGGCCAAGTGTAGCCTCGTTGAATTCATAGCGCATAAACTGCTTCTTGCTCAGGCCGATGCCGTGTTCGCCCGACAGGGTGCCGCCCAGTTCGATGGTTCTGGCGAAGAGCCGCTCTTTGGCGATGGCGGCGCGTTCGACCTCTTCGGGTTTGGTGCGGTCAAGCATGATATTGACATGGATGTTGCCGTCGCCGGCATGGCCGAAGGTGAGGATGAGCAGACCCAGTTCTCTGGCCAGGTTTTCGATGAATTCCACGAGTTCGGGGATGCGTGAGCGTGGGACGGCCACGTCTTCTCCAATTTTATTGGGGCGCAGCTTATGGACCGAGGGTGAAATCGCCCGCCGGGCCTGCCATATCTGCTCGACTTCCTGGTCATCGGCGGCCTGGTGCAGGGTGAATTCGGGCTGATCCCCAACAAGCGCGCAAAACGCCTTGACCTGCTCCTCGACAGCCGAGCGGTCGCCGTCGATTTCAACAATCAGCAGGGCTTCGCTGTCAGCCGGCGGTGGGTTGTCCATGAACCCTGAAACGACCCCGATGGCGGTTTTGTCCATATATTCGAGGGTACAGGGTCTGATATTGTGGTTGAGGATCTCAGAAACCATCTCGGTGGTTCGTTTCAGTGATGTCGAGGTGAGCAGAAAGGTTTTCCGGTGAGGCGGAATGGGCAGCAGCCTGATGATCAATTTGGTGATAATGCCAAGCGTCCCTTCGGAGCCGACGAAGAGGCGGGTCAGGTCATAGCCGGCGACGCTTTTTTCGGTGCGGGCCCCGGTGGTGATGATTTCGCCGCTGGCCAGGACGATCTCGAGGCCGATGATGTAATCCTTGGTCACCCCGTATTTGACGGCGGACGGCCCCCCGGCGCATTCCGCTGCATTGCCGCCGATTGAGCAATATTTCATGCTGGCCGGGTCGACCGGATAGAAAAGTCCCTTTTTACGGACCTCGCGCTGAAATTCGGCGGTGATGACGCCCGGTTCGACGACGGCCACCTGATTGTCGGTGTCGATTTCGATGATTGTATCGAATGTGCTCATGGCCAGCACGATGCCGCCTTTGACCGGGACGATGCCGCCGGTCATACCCGTCCCGGCGCCCCGGGGAACCACCGGTACCCGGTACCTTGTAGCAAGCTCCATTATTTCAGAGATCTGCCGGGTCGTGCGCGGAAAGACCACCACACCCGGGAGATGCGAGCGGGCGCTGCCGTCATAGCTGTAGCAGTGCAGGTCCTCGACCCGGGTGGTCAAGCCCTCCGGTCCGACAATGGCGCTGATTTTTTCTATCAGGTGAGAAGGTATTGCAGTCATCGAATTTTCGATTTAGGGTGAGAGCAGGGGTTATTATCTGTAAGGTCCGCAACCATACCTGAGTTATTTTCGGGCTGCCACAGGAAAGGCTGATTTATGGCCACGTTAACCATTCTCATCTCTGATGCAAAGGTGCTCCCATGACAGACAACTCCAAGATGTGCATTGCCCTGCTGGCCGGGGGGAAATCCGGGGAACGCGAGGTCTCGCTGAGCGGTGCTGAAATTTTCGAAGCGGCGTTGGATCAGAACAGATACCGGATCAAACGCTACGATCCCGCTTTTGATCTGGCCAGGCTCGCTCAGGACAGCGAGGAGATCGATTTCGCTTTTATACTGCTGCACGGTCTCTACGGTGAAGACGGTTCCGTCCAGGGGATGCTCGACCTGCTCGACATTCCCTACCAGGGATCGGGCATCCTGGGCAGCGCCGTGGCGATGGATAAAAACTTGTCCAAACTGCTCTACCGGATGGCCGGAATACCGGTTGCCGACTGGCAGGTGGTGAGTGAACTGGACGAGCGCCAGTGTGAAAAAATGGCAGAATCGATGGGGCTGCCGCTGGTGATCAAACCGGTGCGTGACGGCTCGAGTCTGGGGCTGACCATCGCCCGCTCCATTGACGACGTCAAGAGAGGCGTCGAACAGGCTCTGCAGAACGACACCCGGGTCATGGTCGAGAAATATATCAAGGGCCGCGAAGTTACCGTCTCGGTGCTGGGCAACGAAAACCCGGAAGCGATGCCGGTGATCGAGATCATTCCGGGCGATGAATATGAGTTTTTCGATTACAACGCCAAATATCTGCCGGGCGCCGCAACGGAAATCTGTCCGGCTGAGATCGATGAAGAGCAGACCCGCACCGTCCAGGAATACGGGGTCAAGGCCCACCAGGTACTGCAGCTGCTGGGCTACTCGCGTTCCGATATGATTATCGACGAGAATGACCAGACGATCTACATCCTGGAGACCAATACCATTCCGGGGATGACCCGCACCAGCCTGCTGCCCCAGTCGGCAGCCGCCCACGGTCTCGATTATCCGATGCTGCTGGAGCGCCTCATCGAACTGGGTTTGGAGGCAAAGAGAAGGTAGGCAGAGCGGGTTAAGATATCAGAATGCGTTCCGGGCCGGTGAACACGTTGAGCCGGTCCTGGCGTCCGTAGCCGGCCAGGGTCAGACCCGCCCGGGCGGCGATGGCGATGCCCAATGATGATGCCGAGGTCCTCGACATGACAATCGGAATGCCCATCCGGGCACATTTGAGCACCATATCAGAGGTCAGCCGTCCGGTCGTATAGACGGCGCCGGTCGGTTCAGCTTTCCCCAGAAGGATAGCGCCCATCACCTTGTCGACGGCGTTGTGGCGTCCCACATCTTCGTAATAGAGTTTCAGTTCCCCCGCAGACCAGAAACCGCAGGCATGCACGCAGTGGGTCAGCGGTCCCAGCGGTGATTCCTGATAGACCTGGGTGATAAAGGGTTTGATCTCGTCGAATGAGAGGCTGTAGTCGGCCGGCCTGTCGATATGGCCTTCCAGCATTTCCCTGGGAATCTTGCCGGTTCCGCCGCAGCCGGAGGTGATAATCACGTCCTTTGGCTCGGTGTTCTCAACGTCGGCATAGACTGAGATCCGTCCTTCCGGACAGACCAGTACTTCTTTGACCTCTTCCGGCCGCTCGATATAGCCCTGGCCGAAGAGGAAGCCGACTCCGAATTCTTCCAGCCCGACCGGCAGCACCATCGATGCCCCGATCACCACCTCGTTGAGCATGATCGTGTAGGGCGTCTCCACCGCAACATGCTCCTGCACCTCATTTTTTCCTGTTGGGGTAACGATGGTAGTATTGTAGACTAAGGTGGTGTTATCGGTCATGTTATTTTAGTTGTTATCCTGGAGGCGGGAGGCTTTGCCGATGGGCTTTTCCCATCGGGGACCGGCGCACCCGAAATGTATCAACTATTCATATTTATTCCAGCCTGTTCTGTCAAATAACGGGGAACCCGAACACGGTCCCCCGGCCCCGCACCAGAGGGGGGAACGACCAATATGCGGGCTAGAGAGGAATCGATGACGGCTATCGTCTCATTTATCGGTTGGCACAACAGCGGCAAAACAACGCTGGCCGCTCAGGTCGTGACCCATTTGAAAAAAGCAGGGCTCCGGGTAGCCGTTATTAAATCGACGGACAAGACCGGCATTGCTTTTGACACTGAAGATACCGATACGTCCACCCATCGTCATGCCGGCGCCGATGAGGTGATGCTGGTGGCGCCCGATCAGATGGTGCTCCAGGCGGATCCGAAAAAACTCTCCCTGACGGCCCTGGCTCATCGTTACTTCCCCGATGTTGACATCGTTATCGGAGAAGGTTTCAAGGATGCCCGCCAGATCGCCAAGATCGAGGTGATCAGAGACCCGGAGCAGCGGCTGCGCAAAGAGGTCTCCGGGGTCATTGCGTTGGCCACCGACCACGATATCAGCTCGGATTATGTATTCAGGTTGAGCGAGGCGGCGGAAATTGCCGATTTCATCCAGAAGCGGTTCATGGACAGCGAAAAAAGAAGGCCTGATAAAACCGCTCTGCTGGTCAACGGCAGAAAAATCATTTTGAAGAAATTTATTCAGGAATCTCTGGCCGGTGTCGTCGCCGGTTATGTCGAAACCCTGAAGACCGGTGAGGAAATCAAAGAGATCGAACTGAGAATCAAGTTCTGAAGCGTATCCTTCCTCACCCTATCCCATCGGATCGTCATCTTTGGCCTGGCCTCCGGCTGCCGCCTTCTCCTCCTCTTCTATTTCACGTATGGCCGCGGCGCCGGCAGCATTGGCGATCTGCTTTTTCTGCTCAGGGCTGAGCGCTCCACTTTCATGGTGGTCAAGCTCCGGTACGTCAACGATAACCTTGCGATGGGCGTAGTGGATGTCCTGGGCGCTGAGGGCCTCGGTGATCAGGCGGTAGGCCTCCCGGCGAATGACGAAATGGGTGCCGGGCTGGGCGGTGAACTTGACCCTGATGGTCATCACTGAATTGGTGATTTCCCTGACCCCCTGGGACTTCAACGGTCTGATGAAGTCTTTGCCGTACTCTTCATTTTCCAGCATTTTCTGGCCGACCTTCTTGATGACCTTGCGAATCTTGTCGATCGGCGCATCGTAGGGGAAGTCGAGGTTGAATTTGACCACGATGCCGCCCCGCATGAAATTGGTTATGGCGCCAAGTTCGCTGTGCGGGATGATCTGCAGCATGCCGCGATGGTGCCTGAGCATCACATTGCGCAGGGTGATATTTTCGACGGTGCCCGAAACACTGCCGGCGGTCAGATATTCTCCGACCCTGAAGGCGTCATCGAGCAGGTAGAAAAATCCCGAGAAGACATCCGCCACCAGTTTCTGGGCGCCGAAGCCGATCGCCAGGCCGATCACACCGGCGCCGGCGAGCAGCGGTCCGATATCGACGCCGAGTGAGGAGAGCAGGGTCATGGTGACCATAACGGCGAGCACGGAGCCGACGAATTTTCTGAGCATCGGCAGCAGCGTATAAGCCCGTCCTCTTTTGGCGGCACCGCCCCATTCGTCCTCGCTTTCCTCGTCGTCTTCGCCCTCGGGGATTGATTCCTGAATTTTTCTCTCGATCCAGGCGTTCAGAAACTGCCAGAAAACGAGAGCCGCAGTCAGGATGAGGATCGAGTCGAGCAGGAATTTGGCGAGCCCTGAGAAGAACGGTATTTTAATATGCCAGAGGCTGGCCAGCCAGACGATCACGGCGCCGAAAACAGCGGCGCGGGCGGCGCTTTTGACCTTGAGGTAGAGCTGTCTGCCGCGCCCCGCTGGATCAGCTCTTCCTCGGTCGGTTCAGCCTCATCTGAATAGTGTTCCTGATGGATCCGCAGGGTACTCATCGCATATCTGACCACCCACTGGATGAGCTGGTCAACCACCATCCAGATGGGTACCGCGAAGAAACTGAGGATAAACGCGCCGCCTCCTTTCACTCCCGGATCTGCCAGATCGCTGAGCAGCAGCAGCCAGAGGATAGCGAGATAGAGAACAGCGAGGATGTGCCAGATCCTGGCGAACTGCTTTTTGCCCCAGGACGGACCATCGTGATCAACCGAATCGACCCCGATGATATAGTTGTGTATCTGTTTTTTATAGTTCAGGATCGCCAGCCCGGTGAGAACGATCAGCAGGGTAGCGATGACAAGCTGCAGCATCCTGACTGTCTGCAGTTCCGCTCCGAGACGTTGGGCGACGACGGCAAACATCAGGCCGGCGATGATGTAGCTGCTGGTCCAGACCAGCAGGTGATGAGACAACGACGCGGCCCGGTTGGTCAGCGGGATGATTCTGAGATGTTCATGTGCCGGAGAGAAAACTATTTTCGAGAGTATCTGGATTGCTCGAATACAGCTGACAGCTATCAGCGTCGCCATGAAGACGAGCTGGACCCACGGCGAATCGACCCAGAAAAAGAGCGAATATGCGAAATAGGCACCGCCGAAGAAAAAGAGCAGGCCGATGAAGTCGGGCAGAATCTGGGCGATCAGGCCGGAGAATTTTTCCTGGTTGCCGGTTTTCTTCAGTTCCGGAGCCGAGATGCTGAGCAGATACTTGTTCAGAAAAGCGCGTCGCAGGATCATCTCGACAAGAAAGCCGAGACCGATGAAGCAGGCGATCCAGAAGGTGTTGAGCATCGCACCCTGCGATGTGCCGAATGGTCAGAGCTTGACGAAGACCCGGTGCAGATCCGGCCCCATTTCCGGCAGCGAGGCGAACAGGGCTTTGACCTCATTCTTGCTGTCGTCGTGCTCATTGCTGAGCAGATTCAGCAGGCGGGAGAGAAAAAAAGCCGGACCCTTCATTTTATGTAGGTCCGGAGGATCTGCAAGAGCTTCTTTTCTGAGTTCTTCAATGAGCAGCTGGCGGACTTGTTCGTCGCTGAGTCCGGCCATCTTCTGCTCGACCGAGGCATCGGCCGATGCCGATCCTGCTGCTTCGCCCCAGGTCGGGGCCAGAATGGAACAGGTCCAGCATAGCCGTGAACAGCAGGGCAACCAAAACAGGCAATAGATCTTCGATCTGTTCGACTCATGGAATCCTCCGCTGCCGGGAACCCGCTGGAAAGAGATTAGATTCTGCTTTGCATGTAGGGCTTGAGCACGTCCGGTATGTCTATGCTGCCGTCTTCCTGCTGATAATTTTCAACAATAGCCAGCAGGGTGCGGCCGACCGCCAGGCCGGAGCCGTTCAAGGTGTGCACCAGTTTACTCTTTTTTTCTCCGCCGGGCCGGTAGCGAATCGATCCGCGGCGGGCCTGAAAATCGAGGAAATTGGAGCAGGAGGAAATCTCCCGGTAGGCCTCCTGGCCCGGCAGCCAGACTTCGATATCATAGGTTTTGGTGGCTGAAAAACCCAGGTCACCTGAGCACAGCGTGACTACCCGGTAATGCAGGCCGAGTAGCTGCAGAATTGCTTCGGCATCGGCCAGCAGCGATTCCAGTTCCTCAGAAGATGTTTCAGGTGTCGTAAACTTGACCAGTTCGACCTTGTTGAACTGGTGCTGTCTGATCAGGCCGCGGGTGTCTCTGCCGTAAGAACCGGCCTCGGAGCGAAAGCATGGGGTGAAGGCGGTGTATTTAATCGGCAGTTCGCTCTCTTCAACGGTTTCGTCCCGGTGAATGTTGGTAACCGGCACCTCGGCGGTCGGTATCAGGTAGAGGTCCCAGTCTTTGATCTTGAAAAGGTCTTCCTCGAATTTGGGCAGCTGGCCGGTGGCCGTCATCGTCGGCGTGTTGACCAGAAAGGGCGGCAGGATTTCCTGATAGCCGTGCCGGGTGGTCTGGACATCGAGCATGAAATTGATCAACGCCCGTTCGAGCCGGGCCCCGAAACCCGAGAGCAGCGCAAACCGGGCCCCGGACAGTTTGGCCGCCCGCTCGAAATCAAGGAAGCCGCCGTCGACCCCGACCTCCCAGTGCGGTTTCGGGGTGAAGGAAAACTGCGGTTTATCCCCCCAGCGTTTGATCTCGATATTGTCCTCGTCATCGGCGCCCTCGGGAACACTGTCGTCGCACAGGTTCGGTACCGACATGACGATATCGTCCAGCTCCTGGTGGATCGTCGCCAGCTCGTCATCGAGTTCTTTGATGCGGCCGCCGACATCCTTCATCTCTGTGATAAGCGGTGCGGCCCCCTGCTCATCCTTACTCTTTTTGAGCGCCGCTATTTCTTTGGAAACGGTATTGCGCCGATTCTTCAGCGACTCCACCTCGCCGAGAATTTTGAGGCGGCGTTGATCGACCTCCATAAAACGGTCAAGCATCGAGGTGTCGAGTCCCCGTTTGGCCGTTTTGGCCTTTACCAGTTCGATATGTTCACGTATGAATCGTAGTTCCAGCATGAGTCCTTGTGATAGCTGAGATTTGCAGGGTATGTTTACTGAATCTCATTGTTTAGCATGGCACCGGGGCGAACGCAAGATCTATCAAATTGCTTTTCGGCAGCGCATCTGATATTTTCTTCGGACGCTGAACGGACAATGGCAATTATGATCAACCAAGTAACAATGAAATACACACCGAAAGCAGATGATTGAGTCGCGGCCGGGCCTGATAATATTTATCAATGAGCTGCGGCGTTCCATCCGGGCGCTGTTTCTCTCCATTATCCTGGTTACCGCGACGGTTTTTTTTCTGACCCCGCAGCTCCTTGAGCTGGTGCAGTCGCACCTGGCCGAAAAACTCTATTTTTATACGGTGGCCGGCCCGTTTCTGGCCCATGTCAAGCTGGCCCTGTTCGGGGCCCTGTTCGCGCTGATGCCGTGGATCGTGACGGTCATGCTCAGGGCGGTGGGAAAGCCGTTTCAGGTTACCAGAAAACAGCTCTTTTTATTCAGCTTTTTCAGCTGCCTGCTGTTTTACACAGGGACGGTGTTCTGCTATTTCGTCACGCTGCCGTTCGGTATCAATTTTTTGCTCGGTTTCAGCTCGGAAGAACTCAAGCCGGTTATCTCGGTGGGTAAGTTCGTCAATTTCGTGACCATTTTTATTCTGGCCTTCGGTTTCATTTTCCAACTGCCGATTCTGATGGTTTTCGTCGCCAAAATCGGTATCGTTACCCGCAGTTTCTTTGCCAGGAACCGCAAATACGCCCTGCTGCTGATTGCCATAGCCGCGGCTCTGCTCACCCCGACGCCTGATATCGTCAACATGCTGCTGATGGGCGGTCCGCTCTATATCCTCTATGAGGCGGGTATTCTGATTCTGCGGGTGATGCGCATCCCTTGAACAGGGCTTGGAAGGCGGGGAGGTTAACCGAACTCTGTGACGCTGATACCGTCTCTGATCAGCAGCGCCGCAGTTACCCCGAGTTTTTCAACGCCGCAGGACGGACTGCGGGCTTTGAGCAGTGCTCCATCGATCCGCTGGGCTTTGGCGATTTCAACGACCATCTCGGCTCCCCGGATAAAGGCCTCGGTGAGATCACAGCCTTCCGAGTCGATCACCCGGGCCTTGCCGTCCAGGACATCATCACCGGTACCGCCGATGATTTCGGCCGGGCAGCGCGGGGTCGGCAGGCCGCCAAGCTGCTCCGGGCAGAGAGGAATCCAGATACAGCCGTCCAGCCGGGCGAGACAATCGGGATTATCGATCACCCTGCCGTCATATCTGGTGCGCAGGCCCGCCAGACAGGCGCTGACCAGGATGATACGCGGCATGAACTTACCAGCGGATATTGAAGGTCAGACCCAGAAACGTTGCCGGGTCGTAGGATTCGCTCGCAATTTTGTTGCCGTCCTTATCCTCCCGGCGCAGCTCGCCGTCGAGTTCCAGTCCGCCGACCAGGCTGACGGCCGCTTTCGGGGTAAAGCGGTGGGTGACGCTGGCAAAAAGCGGAAACGAACTGTCTTCACCAATACCGTCAGGTGTTTCACCATCGCTGTCGAGACGAAAACGCAGCTTTTCAATACGGCCGCCGATTGCCACATTCCATGCCGGGTTGACCTGGTAATTCAGGGTCAGGCCGGGTCCCAGCGTCGCCGCCAGGCCGCGGCCGGTCTCGAGGCTGAGCTTGTCGGTAATCTGCCAGTCGATGATCAGGATCGGAAAGATGGTGGCGCTGTCTTCTAGCTGTGAAACCACGCCAAGGCCCGGACCGATACTCAGCTTATCCCCGAAACGGTAGGCGAAACCACCCAGAAATCCTCCGGTTATCGTATCGCTGAATTCAGCTCCGTTTTCCCCGGTCGAGCTTATCGAGGGGATGAAAAACGATGACCAGTTGTCAGTGACGCCCCAGCGCACCGGAAGGCTCAGTGAGATGGTGTGAATCTCGTCCCACGGATTGAGCGAGCCGGTTCCGGCTGAATCATTTGAGAAGGAATAATCATCGAGGCTGTAGCTCAATGCCAGGGCGACCGCGTTGCGCCGCGTCCAGTTGTAGCCGGTGCCTGCTTCAATATTGAACCTGCTGGAACTGAATTCCGCCCCGTTGTCCAGTTCGGCATCAAATTGATAGACGGCGCCGCCCCGGGTGAAGCTGGTCCAGCCCGCCGCCGGGGGTCCGGCGGCAGGTTTTTCCGGTTCATTCTGGGCAAGAGCGGAAACCGGTACGGTGAGTATCAGGGTTGCGAGGATCAGGCGGGAAACTTTTTTAATCATGGTTTTCAATGGTTACATGGTTGATAAAAATAAAGGATATCATGAACGTTTATGACGATAACAAATCAGTTTGATTTCTGCGTCACCCAGATCAGTTCGCTGGTATCGAAGCCAAGATCGTCTGCTCTTCTGATGAAATCATTTTTGATCGATTCATCAATCTCCGGGGTTCTGGCCAGTAACCACAGATAAGACCTGTTGGCTCCGGAGACAAAGGCATATTCGTAGTTCTGCTGATCCAGCTCGAATATCACATAGGAGCTGTAGAACGGTCCGAAAAACGACACCTTGAGGTGGCCTTCGCCGGGGGCGTCGACGAAAAAGGCCTTGCCTTCAGCCTCCTTCCACTTCTGCTCAGCCGTTGAAAAGCCCCGGTTGACCACTTTGACGCCGCCGTTGGGAAGAAGACTGTATTCGGCGCTTACCTGCTCGAGACCGCGCTCGAAGCGATGATCGAGACGGGCGATTTCATACCAGCGCCCGAGGTAGCGATCGATGTCAAAATCATCAACCGGTGTAATTCCGGCCGGAATCTTAACACAGCCAAAGAGCATGGGCGAGATAAAGAGAAACGGGAGCACCCGTTTCATCAGCTTCCTGATTGATGTATAAAGCATTGCTGTTTCGGTGGCGGATAGAATTACTCCAGCTCGATTTCCCGGGGGCCGAGCAGGGCCAGCACCTTGGTTACCCTGAAGGTGACCAGATACCGATTCTCGTCGTCATCGGCCACGTTCGTTCTTCTGGAAAACGATTTGATTTCTTCTTTATCGTCGGTTTCGTCAATCATGTCAAGGTGCAGCCGTATACCTTTGGATTTACTGTTCTCTTCGAGAAAGAGATAGTGAGCATGCTTGTTTTCTAGAAGATTGGCATGGCTGAGCCGTTCCCTCATGATAAAGGCAACGACATCGCGATCGAGGATATGGGGCCTGCTGTATACCGCAGCGTTGACCTCGCCGCTGCTGTTGGCGGTGGAGAGAATTCCAGTTCCGGTGGTAAAATCGATATATTCGGCGAGTTTCATATCATTTCTCCTTGAGGTTGTAAGGATGATTTTTGTTCAAACCTAAGATAAATATTAAATAGAAAAGATAAAAAGGCAATGATAGCAGATGGTAGGTACCTTTGTAGAAATAACTATAGAATCGAGTACGTGTTGTGCCGCCGTCATCGTTTGGCCGGAGTTTATTTCGCCTCATACTTACGCGAGGCCTTTACCACCGTTCGAGCCAGATTGGTGAACACCAGGTAATGCAGCGGCAGAATCGAATACCAGTAGAGTCGGCCGAGAATGCCGTGGGGAATGAAGTGGGCGGTCTGAACGAGCTGGTCGGGCTGGACGTCGAATTCGAGCCAGGCCTGACCGGGCACTTTCATCTGGGCGTACAGCAGCAACCGTTTGCCCTGCTTGATATCAACAACTTTCCAGAAGTCCAGAGCATCGCCGACGCGCAGCTGGTCTTTGTCGCGCCGCCCTCTGGAGAGGCCGTATCCGCCTGTTATTTTGTCAAGAGCGCCGCGCAGCCGCCAGAGAAAATTATACCTGAACCAGCCGTTAGGGCCGCCAAGTGCACAGACCGATTTGAATACGGCTGTCTGGTCTTCGCCCTGTTCAAACCCGACGATCCGCGTATCTCTTAAAACCGCTCCGGCCGGGTTATCGAAATCTTTGATATCGCAGGCGATATCGCTGCTGCTGTCGCACCAGCGGCTGAGGATCTGCTCGCGCTCGAGTTCGTCCATCGCCTCGGCAACGCTATCGCGATAGGGGCTGGGTTCGATTTCGGGGAAAAAGGTCGCAGCGTGGTCGTTCTGGCGCACCGTTTCACTTTTCAGCCCTTCGACCAGCGATGACGCCACCCGGAAGGGCACCGAGGTGAAGAGGATCAGCCAGTAGGAGGAAAGTCTGGGCGAGAGCACCGGGACCGGGATAAGGAAACGGCGCAGACCCATGACTTCCGCCGCCTGGGCCATCATCTGCTGGAAGGTGATCTCGCCGGAGCCGATATCGACCATCAGGTTTGTATCGATTTCAATAAAAATCGATTTCTCCAGATACGAAAGCACATCCTCGATGCCGATTGCTTCGGTTCTGGTGCGGACCCAGGTCGGCGTCAGCATGGCCGGCAGTTTCTGGCAGAGATTACGGACGATTTCAAAACTGGCGCTGCCGGAGCCGACGATCACCCCGGCCCTGAACCAGATGGTGTTGATCTTTTCAGGTTCAGCCGACAGCGTCTCACCGGTCTCGATCCGGCTGAGCAGGTGCTTGCTGGCGCTGTCGCGATTGCCAAGACCGCCCAGATAGACAATGCGCCTGACTCCGGCCTCGATACAGGCGCGCCGGAAGTTTTCGGCGCTGTCGATATCGAGCCGGCGGTAATCCTTGTCCGAGCCCATCGAATGAATCAGATAAAAAGCGGTGTCGACGCCGGTCAACGCCTTCAGCATGGCGTCGTGATCAAAGGTGTCTCCCTCATGAATCTCGGCAACCTCTGCAGTCGAGGCAAGAACCTTACGAGCGTTTCTGACAAAAAGGCGCACCCGGCAGCGCTGGTCCTTAAGCAGCCGGTGGGTCAGCCGGCGGCCAATATAGCCGGTGGCTCCGGTGATCAGGATTTGTTTCTGGGCTCTGGCCGCTGATATGGTCATGGCAACGCCAAACCGGCTTTCGATGCGGCTCTGCCGCCGCGTTCTCTGGGAAGAATGCGGTCGGCAACGACCATGACCAGAGGCCACATCAGGGCCCAGACCGCGGCCAGCAGAGCCAGCGAGGACAGCAGCGGGTAGTTGAACTCGGCTGAACCGAACCGCACTCCTGCCCAGTATGCCAGCGGACCGCCAACGGCGGCGAAAACGATCGACAGCAGCGGCCTGCCCTTCAGCCAGTTGAGGCTGTGATGGGGCAGAATGGCCAATGCCAGCCAGATTACCGCCAGCCAGAGCGGAATCGGAAACCCGTCGACCGTGTAGGAGATGAGCCCTGCATATCGAATGGCGCCATCCACCACCACGCCGATCAGGAGCAGGACGAACATCATTTTCAGGTCTTCACGCAGGTTAGCTGATCTGACCAGGTGGAAGGCCAGCAGAAAGAGGGACAAAAAGGCGCCGGTATTGCCTGCGAAGACGCAGAGAAACCAGACGATCTGGTAAATGAGAACATTAATGACCAGTGCCATTCAGGACTCCTGTAAACCATGACTCGGTTTGTTCGCAACCAGGTGAACAACGCTGATGGTACGCTCCATGAAGCCCCCCTGGCAGTAGGCCAGATAGAAATTCCACAGGCGCCGGAAGCGCTCGTCGTAGCCCAGCGGTTCGAGGGACTCGAAGTTGCGATTGAAGCGCGCCTGCCAGTCATGAAGCGTTCGGGCATAGTCAAGGCCGAAATCATGGAGCCCCCTGACGACCATGTCGGTTTTTTCTGAGATCAGATCAACCATGGTACGGTTTGCTACCAGTGATCCGCCCGGGAAGACATGGCGCTGGATAAAATCGACGCTTCTGATGTAACGCTTATACTCCTGGTCATTGATGGTAATGGCCTGGATCAGCATCCTGCCCGTCTTCTTGAGAAGGCGGCTGCAGGTCGAGAAATACTCGGGCAGATAAGCGTGGCCGACCGCCTCGATCATCTCAATACTCACCAGTTTGTCGTACTCACCCGAAAGATCGCGATAATCTTCTTTCAGCAGGGTGATTTTATCACCGAGACCGGCAGCCTGGATCCGCTCTTTTGCTTCCTGGAACTGGGCTTCTGATATGGTTGTGGTGGTGACCCGGCAGCCATAGTTGGCGGCTGCGTGGATCGCGAAACCGCCCCATCCCGAACCGATCTCAATGACGTGATCGGCGGGCTGCAGGTCGAGTCTTTTGCAGATACGCTCGAGTTTGTGGGTGGACGCCTCCTCGAGACTGCTCGACGGTTCGGGATAGATGGCCGACGAGTACATCATCGTGCGGTCCAGAAAACTTCTGTAGAGATCATTGCCAAGGTCGTAGTGGGAGGAGATATTGCGTCTTGATCCGCCTCTGCTGTTGCGGTTGCGCTGGTGCTGCAGCAGTTGATAGGGGCGGAAAAGCCAGCCGTAACGTTTCTCGAATCGGTTGAGCAGATCGATATTTCTGGCGATGATCCGAATCACGGCGACAAGGTCGCCGGTGTCCCAGAAACGGTCAATGTAGGCCTCGCCGGCGCCCACCGACCCCCCCAGCACAACCTTTCCATAGAAGCGCTGATCAAGTACGGTGATGCGGGCGCTGAGGCTGCTCTTCGGACCGAAGGTCATGACTTCAGCGCCGTCATGGACAATCAGCCGGCCGTGCTCGATTGTTTTGAGAAATTTCACGAAGAGGCTTTTGGCAAGCCGACTCGACAGCGATGCGCTTGATTCCCTGTCCTTATCGATAGTTGTCGTCAGTGTACTCATACCTTCTCCTTGACATAGGGTACATACGGTATTCCTTTCAAAAACAATTTCAGCGCCTGCCAGTGAATTCCTGCGAGGATGAAGGCGGTCATCGCCGGTTTGCGCAGCAGGAGCCTGCGGGCGGACGTGCTGGTAAACGGCAGCCGGTCGAGTTTTAAAAACGCCTCGAAGATGTGGCCGCGCCGGTCGTGGACACCCAGGTTGATCGCCACCGACTCGTGCGGCGGTTCGATGCGCCAGCGGTACTGCTGGCCGTCACGGGGATTGAACGGCGAGACTTTGAACGCTTTATCATTGGCAGCCTCGGTCTGCGGGCCGCTCAGCAGGTGAGCGTAATGATGGCGCTCGTTCCAGGGTGTGTTGGACACTTCGGCGAGCATATGGGTTGGAGTTCCATCGCCCGCAAAGCCGAAATAGAAATTTACCGGGCTGAAATAGAGACCAAGTGTACGCAGATTGAGCAGTCCGAAAACCGAGCCTTCTACCGAAACACCGGTGAGCCGCTTCATTTCAGCTCTGACGCATTCAGACAGCGGAAGGTTGGACTCACCCAGGTAGTCCGAACGTCTGAATCTGCTCAGCGCCCACCTTCTGGTCGAGAACCAGCGACCCAGGTCAGGAATCTGCCCGATTTCATCGAGATTCAGATACCACATGAAGAAGGGATACCTGAACCGGTGGCTCTTCGGAAGAAAGCGGGCATGGCCGATCGTGCCGTTGTAGATTGCCGGTCCCATCAGTTCTGCTCCAGCATTTTGACGACACGAAGGCCGCTTTTCACGCCGTCTTCGTGAAAGCCGTTGAACCAGTAGGCGCCGCAGTAATGAATCCGGTCGACACCGGAAATCGTCTGCCACTGCTGCTGGGCCGCGATCATCGGCACCGTGTAGAGCGGATGACTGTAGGTGAATTCTTTGATGGTACGGGCCGGATCGATATCCTGGTTCAGGGTGACCAGATAGGTGTGCTTCTTGTCGAGCCGCTGCAGGATATTCATATTGTACGTCAGGGTGGAGCGTTTCGAACCACCGTCGGTGACCCGGTAGTTCCAGCTTGCCCAGGCTTTTTCACGCCGGGGCAGCTGGGTCTGGTCGGTGTGCAGGACGACCCGGTTGCTGGAAAACTCGAAATTTGAAAGGACGCGAAGCTCGTTTTCGCTTGGGTCCTGCAGCATACCAAGCGCCTGGTCGCCGTGGCAGGCAAGGACAACATCGTCAAAGCGCTCAGCCCCTTTTGCAGTGTGTACGACGACCCCGTCTGCACTGCGTTCGACTCGATCAACCGCTGTACTGAGCATGATGTCACTCCGGAACCCGGCGGTCAGCGGGCCGATATAGCTGCTCGAACCGCCTTTGATGGTATACCATTGCGGCCGGTTTACCAGATCCAGCAGGCCGTGATTGCTGAAAAATTTGACAAAGAATGCGAGCGGAAAGTTGCGGCTGTCCTCCGCTCCCATCGACCAGATTGCCGCAATCATCGGCAGCAGGTAGTTGTCGGAGAACCAGGCGGAATAGCGCGACTGGTCAAGAAATTCGCCGATGGTCGTCTCGGCGCCCGTTTCAGCCTGATTTTTGACCACCTTGTTGAAGTGCATGATATCTTTGAGCAGCCGGTAAAACCGAGGCCGCACCAGGTTCGAACGCTGGGCGAAGAGGCCGTTGATATCGGTGCCGTTATATTCCAGATCGTCACGATCATTGCGCACCGAAAAACTCATCTCGGTGGGCTGATAATCGACGCCGATCTCGTTGAGCAGGGATATGAAGTTCGGGTAGGTTCGATTGTTGAAGACGATAAAACCGGTGTCGATCCTGGCCTGCTCCCCGCCATATTCGGCATCCACGGTATGGGTGTGGCCGCCGATATAGTCTTCTGCCTCGAACAGTTTGATCCGGTGGCCGGCTTTGTTGAGGTAGTAGGCGGCACTCAGGCCCGAGATGCCGGTGCCGACGATGGCGATATCCTTAGGTTTCATTTTTGATCAGCCGCTGGCCCATCCTGATCCAGAGATACTCCGGAATAAGAGAGAGCATCTTCAGAAAATAGGTGAACCGTTTGGGGAAATGGATTTCCAGCGAGCGTTTGTCGATACCGCTCCGGATCCGGCTTGACGCCTCCTCGACACTGACCCGAAACGGCATCGGAAAATCGTTGCGATCGGTCAGCGGCGTCTTGACGAAGCCGGGACAGACCAGGCTGACATCGATGTTTTCTTTAAACACGTCGACCCGCAGCGTTCTGATCATGTATTCGATTGCAGCTTTGGACGCTCCATAGGCCTCTGCACGGGGCAGCGGCAGGTAGGCGGCCGAGGAACCGACCGCTACCAGATGGGGATTCTCGCCTTTTCTCAGCAGGGGTAAAACACCTTCTATCGAGACGGCCATGGACTCCACATTGGTGCGCATGACGCGGCGCACCAGCTCACTGTCAAATTCAGGCAGATCGACATATTCACACGAGCCGGCATTTAAGATGGCGCAGTCGAGCGGCGTCATCGAAGCAAACCAGGCCAGCGTTTCGACCCGGTTTTCAAGATCCAGCCGAACCGGGTTGATACCTTTTTCAGACAATTCAGCCAGCGCTGCTTCATTGCGGCCGACAGCCCAGACCTGGTGCCCATCGCCTGCATAATCGAGGGCAAGCTGTCTGCCGATGCCTGAGGTTGCGCCGGTGATCAATATCCTCATGTTCCCAGCCTCCTGTTAATCGATTTTATCATGTACCCCAGAACCGGAATATGCTGGTAGAGCATGCTGCCCAGATCAAAATAATCGCGGTGCATATGTGCTTTTCCGTCCGCTGAAAATTTCAGGTGGGTGGAGCCCGGAACGACAATGTCAGCTCCGCTGTTCAGGCGGGGATGATTGAAAGTCATATTCCAGCACACATAGCCGCTGTCTTTGTCCGAGATCTGGTCGAAGAAATCGAATTCGATCTGTTCGACGTTGGCATAGAGGTTCTTGAAATAGCCGAGCAGGTTATCAAGGCCTCTGATCTCATGGGCAGGATCGATGAAGTGAATGTCTTCGGAGTAAATTTCGTCAATCCGGTCGACGTTATTCCGGTTCAGAATACGATAGAGATCGAGAAATTCCTTCATTGTACCGCTCCGCTGGCTGGTGCAGCCGATTGAACCAGTTTTTTCTGCAGGGAATCGCTCAGCGGCTGGTCGGCTGAGAGCCAGATGCCGAAATAGGTTGAGCTGAATGGTTCCGATTCGATAACCGCAAGTGTCTGATTGTTGAGCGACAGTGACGTCTGCCTGGTTTCCGCTTCGTAGCACAGCACATACGAGTCGCCCTTTTCAACAGTCTGGTAGGCATTGTGCAACTCGTCGATCTGGGGCTTGAGCAACTCGAGGTGCTCCGGGGCATGCTGACGCTTCAGGACCGTGTCGGCTCCGGTAACGAAGTCCTCGGGTTTGAGTTTGACATCGTAGGTGAGCTTCAAACACTTGGAAACCTCGGGGCTCAGTATGCGCGTGCCGTCTGTCTCATTCTCCGCGTAGAGGTGGGCGTCGTAGACCTTGATGAAACCCAGGTAATAGACGTCACCTGTGCCGATCACGACCATCCGGTCGATGGCGGCGCTCGACTGACCAGGTATCGCCAGCAACAGTATAGTTACTGCTAGACCAGCGGTTACTACATATTTTTTGATTGGAATCGACATGATTAATCCTTCGTAAAGGCTATGGTTATATCGCCGACATGAAAGCCGAACTTGCTCATTGACGTGCGGTTTATCAGGACCTGGTCCTGCTGAAGAAACATCCAGTCGTCGAGGTAGAGCTTCCAGGTCGTGTCGTCAACCTCGACATTGAGATGGTAGCGCCAGTTCAGCACATTTCCGGAGGCAGAGCCGATGGCGGGTCCGTCGACATCGTCGGCAGTGCCGGTATAGGTCCCGTCAGTCGATCTGCTGATCGTCCAGACCCGGGTGCTGCGCTCACCGTCGCTCCAGCGAAATTTTTCGTCGAGGATAATCGTATTCTCATCCCGCATGGTGCCGGTGATATCAACGACAAATTGACGCAGGAGTTTACCGCTGCGGTCCTGAACGATCCCCCACCCGGTAGTCTCACCCTGGAAGTAGGAGAGTATATCGAGTTTGGGCTCGTTATCGGCGTAGTGCTCGAGATCGACCTTGGAGCAGCCGAAGAGCAATGCAGTAATCGCTATTAAAAAGGTGAATTTCATGGTGTCCCTCTGAAACTTTGTTAATCGATCTCAATCCAAGGTGCTGGCTAAGAGAAAAATTAAGGTGTTAACCAGCAGAATCAACAGGGGCAAAAGAGTGGTGATACGATAGTAAAAACTATTATTATGTTTGTGCCGTCATACGCTTTGTGATCACGGTAAAACCACTGATAACATACGTTTTCAGCCGGGCGAACCAATAATTTCAAGCGTGGTTTCTCAGTTTCAACTCCAACGGGTGCGGGTTTATATAGTATTGCTGCAGCAGGTACGGTTCCTGGTATTTACGGATATAGTGGTTCAACAGCGTGACAGGCACGATCAGCGGAACGATGCCGTCTTTGAACTGGTCGATGATGGTCAGCAGTTCCTGTTTCTCATCGGCGCTGATTGACTTTTTGAAATAGCCCATCATGTGCATGAGTACATTGACGTGCTTTTTAGCCGTCGGCTTCAGCCGCATGGCCGTTATCAGCAGTTCCTGGTAGCGGCTGATCAGTTCATCGATGTCGAGCGCGCCGGCCTGTGCCATCAGCCGGCCCATTTCCCGGCAGTGCTTTTCGCTGTGGGCCATCAGCAGGAGTTTGTGGGTCGTGTGAAAGTGGACGAGTTTTGCTGAGGTCGGTGCCGCCGCCACATCACGCCAGCGCCGGTAAACAAAGATGAGTTCTATGAAGTTCTCGCGCAGGAGCGGGTCGTGCAGTCGCCCCTCTTCCTCGGTGGGCAGCAGGGGAAAATGCTGCAAGAAGGCCCGGGCGAAAATCCCCACCCCGACAGCCTGGGGTACATTGTTTTTGTCATAAACTTTCACCCGCATCATACCCGAAGATGGGGAGCGGTTTTTGAAGATAAAGCCGCACAAGTTTTCAGCTTCGAGGGCTGCCATTTTGGTGTCGGCCCAGGACTTCATCTGCCCGGTGATATCTTTGCCGGTCTTGTTGGTCACCAGCCGGGGATTGTCGATGTCACCGACCAGCCGCATGGCCTCTCGCGGAACCGGCAGGCCGCATTCGACCTCGGGGCATACCGGCACGAAGGTGAAGTATGTGCCCAGTGTACCGGTAATATAGCGGTCGTGTTTATGGCCGCCGTCGAAACGGACTTTATTGCCCAGCAGGCAGGAACTGATACCGATTTTTATCTCATTTGGCTCCGGTGTGTTCATAATGATCTCCCTTTTACAACAGTATTACCAAGCCGGAGGGGAAAATGCCAAACAAAGAAAATTAGCAGCTCACCTCCTGCGTTATTATATTAGTGGTCATGTAGAATTCAGATTGAGCGTTCATCGCTGGAGAGGATTTTCAGGTTGTCACCATGATAATAAAGCATCAGATACCTTGTGTTCGGTGGTTGTTGGCAATGTTTGTACTGTTGCAGAGCATCAGTTTTCTGATCGTTGATAACCTGGCTGCTCAAAATCCTGAAGATGTGCAGGTGAAAACGATCGTTTCGCTTTATAAAACCAGGGAGGCAATTGTCGGCCGGCTCGGCAAAGACAACTCGGGTCGCCCGGAAGCGGCCAGGGACCGGGATGAGGCACGTTTGTTCGCTGCCTATCTCGACGGCCGCATCTATCACTATTGCCGGCAGCGTTACCTGAGCCTCGGTATGCCTGGTTTGGAGGGGCTGCCATGCCCGCTATATTCAACCGGCTCAGATGAGGCCGCCGGATTCGCGCCCGTTCCTGAAAATGGGGGAGCGACGCGGGCAGAAAAGGTTATGAAACTCGACCAGGAGCTCGATTCCGCACTTGGCCGGTTCGATGCCATGCTGCTGAAGGAAGAAGAAAAGGTCGCCGCTCATATCCCTCGTCAACAGGAGTCCGGCGGAACAGCTTCTGACGGGGGAATGCAGGGCTCGGTACCCGGGCAGAGCGGAGCTGAAGAAGCCGGGGGAAGCGAGACGACTGGCGCACCGGGGCGGGGAAAAAACATGGAAGATGCGGCCCTGGATAAGCCTGAGGGATCGGCCGACGGAAGAATGGAAAAGTCACAACTGCCCCCGATAGCGGGCCGCAGGGACCTGGAAGAAGGCGATGATGATATCGTCGCCCGGCAGCTGCGCGAGGCGGCCGAGCAGGAGACGGACCCGGAGGTACAAGAGCGGTTGTGGGAAGAGTACCGGAAGTACAAAGAAGGCATCAGATGAGATCTCATATCCATAAATCGATTGAGCCGGCCAGCACACTAACATTTTCCCGACTGCTGATGCTGGCGCTCTTGAGCTTGACGATTTTCAGCGGCTGTGCGACGGTTCCCGGTAAACAGGTGGGAGACCAGGTAGCCCCGTTGACGCCTGATCAAGAGCTGGCTGACGCGGCTCTGCTCAATGTTTCGGTTCAGGTCTTCGATCCGGGGCAGCTGCCGGAGGACCCCGATAAACGTCGGGGCTTGTCTCCCGAGATTCGGGAGGCAGAGTCACGCTTTGCCCCCATTCATCTCAAGCATACGCTGCAGCGGTCGGGGTACTGGGGGGTCGTCAGGGTCGTTCCGGACAACGATGCGGGGTCGGAAGTCCTGGTGCGGGGCAGAATTGAGCATTCTGATGGCGAGAACGCAGCTTTGCATATCGTCGCCTCGGATGCAAGAAATGTCGTCTGGTTTGAGCGCACCTATGCTGAAACGGCTCGACCGGAGGATCATTATGGGGTCGAGGCTGAGAAAGAGGATGTCTTCCAGGACCTGTTCAATACCATTGCCAACGACCTGGCTCTTTATAGAAACGGCCTGACAATCAGGGAAATCGAGGAGATACGCAATGTCGCCGCGATGAAATATGCCGGTTCGATGGCCCCTGATGTGTTCGCCCCCTACCTGGTCAGCGATCAAGCAGGCAGGCTTTCGGTAGCGCGGCTTCCGGCCAGAGGCGATCCAATGATTGAGCGGGTCGAGGCGGTAAAAGTGCGGGATGACCTGCTGATCGATACGATCAACGACTACTACGACATGTATTACCAGGATCTCTGGGAGCCATATTCAAACTGGCGCCGATATCGGCATGAAGAGGCTGCGACCCTGCGCAGCCTGGAGCGGCAGGCACTCACCAAGCAGGTTCTCGGGATTACCGCCATTGTCGGGGCCATCGCCCTCGGAGTTGCCGGCGATTATGAAACAGCTTCCAGGACACGGCCGCTGCAGGATGTTTTGCTGGCGGGAGGTGCCTATTCAGTTTACAGCGGTCACCAGACACGGCAGGAGAGTAAAATAAACAAAGAGGCCATCGAGGAGCTGGGAACGTCTTTTTCCTCTGAAGCCGAACCGCTGACCATAGAGGTGGAAGGTCAGGCAGTCAGGCTTACCGGCTCGGCGGAGCAGCAGTATGCGACCTGGCGCAGTCTGCTCAAGCAGATCTATGCTCAGGAGACGGGGCTGATCGATAAACCCGAAGCTATCCCCAGTAGTGATCCGTCATTGATCTCCGGTCCGGATGAGCAGCCATAACGACGACCAGAACTTCAGCTCCGTCCGCAACGAGGAGCTGATTCCTCCGGGTTCAGCCAGGGCCAGGGAGGTGTCGGGTAAGAGGTATATGCTCCTTGTGGCAGCATCATTTCTGGTAGTGCTTTCCGGCCTGATCGGCGTGCTTTTTTTTCTTCCCGGAGAAGACGCTATAGAGCGGTCTTCCGGGCCTGAGGCCGTCGTCCAGTCGGAACAGCCTGAGGCAATAGAGCCCGACCCCCCACTCGATTCTTCTCGTCCCGTGGCCGTTGCCGCCCGTGAGTCGTTTCTGGCGCTTCAGATCGAAGCAGAGTCGGGTAATATCAGCAGGTGGGGAGGGGACGAATATCGGGCTGTAGATGAAACGTTTGCTGAAGGGGATGCGCTCTTTCAGGATGAGAATTTTACTGCGGCCTCAGAAATCTATCAGCGTACATCCGCTATGCTTCAGACCCTGATCGATTCACAAGAGCAGCGCCTGCGCAGCGCCGTGCAGGCGGGGCAGGATTTTCTTGAAAACCGTCAGTTTGCAGAGGCTCGGGATCGATTCAACCAGGCGCTGGCGATCGAGCCGGCAGATGAGGAGGCCCGGGACGGACTGAAACGGGCCGACTCCGCGATGGCAGCCCAGGTATATTACCAGGAAGCTCTGACGCTTGAAGAGAACAATCGTCTGGAGGAAGCGGTTGCCCGGCTCAAACTGGCCCTCGAGCTTGACGGTAGCCATGAAACGGCTGCGAAGCGGCTGCAAAGCCTGGAGATACGAATTGGCGAATCGATTTTTTCAGCGGAAATGAACGTGCTGCTGTCAGCGCTTGATCGGCAGGATTTCGCAACGGCCAACCGTTCTCTGAAAACACTGAAAAGCCTTGGCATCAGGAGCGAGCAGGTTGAACAGGCCGAAACGCTGATAGCTGAGAAACAAACGCAGGTCTTGATCGAGCAGCTGCGGGTACAGGCATCTGCGTTTGAAGATTCAGAGCAGTGGCAGCAGGCCCTCGAGTGGTATGACAGGATTCTGACTATTGTTCCGGATGCACTCTTCGCCGTGACCGGAAAAAAGCAGGCTGAACGGCGGGTCCAGCTGCAGAGAGCGCTCGATGAAGCCATAGGCCGTCCCGAGCGGCTGCAGGAGCACGAGCAGCGAAGCGCAGGCCGGCAGCTGCTTGACTATGCCGTGCAGATCGATCCGCGCGGCCCGGAACTGGCGGCCCGGATAAATGCTCTTGAAACGTTGATCACAGCGGCCGAGGCACCGGTACCGGTAACCCTGGAGTCAGATAATCAGACCGACGTGGTGATCTATCCCGTAGCCAGAGTCGGCGCTTTTCTAAGCCATCGTCTTTCACTGTTGCCCGGAACTTATACGGTTGTCGGTTCCAGGACCGGTTATCGGGATGTCAGGAAGCAGGTGACGATTGAAGCGGGCGACACTGCCTACCGGATCGATATCAGGTGTGAGGAGCCGATTTGAACAGCTCTATTCTGATCATCCAGGCAGATGGTTCCGAGCACCATGCTGAGGAGCGTGATCTTCCGCTCAGGCTCGGTTCCCGGGCCGACTCTCATATCATTCTGCCCGGAGCTGATCCGCTGACCGCTTATATCGGCGACGCCCGGGGGCACCTGTTCATCCAGCCTGCCGGGAACATCACCAAACCGTTGCTGCATAATGATCGTCTGCTGACCGAATCGGCCTGGCTCAAATCGAACGATCGGCTCCGCTCTGAATCGTTTGTTGTCGAGTATCGACGAAGCGGCGAGCGGATAACGTTTTCTGTCGATGGTGCCGACCGGGAAGCAGCCTTCCCTGAGCTGTCTCCACCTCCATTGTCGAATCAGTCTGTCTCAGGCGACAGCGGAGCGGATATTCCCGTTGAGGTGAAGCGTCACAAGCAAACCAGCCGGGGAAAAAAAATTGCCTTCGGGTTCGTTGCTTTCAGCGGGTTTCTGCTGATCTGTGCGGTTCTTTTCGTTGTCCTTGCTCGTCCGCTCGAGGTGCAGATAACACCGGAGGCGGAGACCATTTCGGTATCCGGCCTTTTCCCATTAGTAAAACTCGGCGGCCGCTACCTCGGACTGCCCGGTGATTACACCGCCAGGATCAGCAGGCAGGGGTACAAAGATCATACGCAGGAAGTAAGCATCGCCAGAAAAGGGCACAACCGTCTCATCGTCGAGCTTGAAAAACTCCCTGGAATCCTCAGCCTCGATATCACTCCGCCGGACAGTGTCGCCGTCTATTCGGGGGATACATTGCTGGGTACTATCCCGCCGAACAGACTTGAAGTGCCTCCCGGTGCGCATCGGCTGAGCCTGAAAAAAGATAGATATCAAACCTATCAGGCAGAGCTCGTTATTGAAGGCGGGGGCGTTGAGCAGGAACTGAGTGCCACCCTCCTTCCCGACTGGGCCGAGATAGGTATTGTTTCAGAACCGGCGGGAGCTGCGGTGCTGATAGACAGCGCTGCAATGGGGCAGACCCCGTTTTCTACCGAACTGCTCAGTGGAAGCTACAGACTTCTTCTCAGCAAAGAACTTTTCGCCGATTCTGAGCAGATCATTGAGGTGGAGGCCGGTGCTGATGCAGAATATCGCTTCACCATGGAAGCGCTGCCCGGCCGGCTTCAGTTGAGCAGCACACCAGACGGTGCGGTGGTGACTATCGACAGCGAGTATCTGGGTGTTACACCGCTGGCGCTGAGTCTAAAAGCTGGAGTTGAACAGACGATACAATTGTCCCTTGCCGGTTACAAATCGTTGAAACACGCTGTTGAACTCTCGCCGGGAGAAGAAAAAGAACTGCAACTGCGGCTGGCACAGCAGAGCGGAACAGTATATCTGGCCATAACGCCGGCTGGTGCGATGGTCAGCATCAATGGCAAGAGCTATACAGGTGTACAAGGCAAATTGTCACTGCCGGCCAGACCTCAGACATTTGAGGTTCATATGCCCGGTTATACAAGCGTCAGCCGCACCATAACCCCGAGCCCCGGGTTCAGCCAGCAGCTGGCCATCGATCTGGTTCCAGAATCGGGCGGCAGCGCCTTGCTTCCGCAAAAAACATTGGCGAGTAATGTTCTGAACACTGCAGCGGGGTTCCGTTTCGTGCTGATCGAGCCGCAGCCGTTTACGATGGGGGCACCGCGCCGGGAGCCCGGCCGACGGGCTAACGAACGGCAGCGTGAGGTTACCATGTCGCGGCCGTTTCTCATCAGTGAAAAACCGGTTACCAACGCTGATTTCAGGAAGTTTAACAACGCTCATAACTCGGGAAGTGTCGGCGGCTATTCGCTTGATGGGGATAGCCAGCCGGTTGTCAGTATCACCTGGAACCAGGCGGTCGAATATCTCAACTGGCTCAGTCTCCAGGAAAACCTGGCACCCTTCTATGTCAAGGAAGGCGACACATACAAAGCGGTTTCTCCAGCCAATAACGGCTACCGGCTGCCGACCGAGGCGGAATGGGCCTACAGCGCCCGGCAGGCTGCCGGGCGGCAGGACCAGCGCTATGCATGGCCTGGCGGATTTCCACCCCGATCGGTGGTGGCCAACCTGGCCGACGAATCAGCCCGGACCATTCTACCGCGGGTAATTCCAGGCTATAATGACGGCTTCGCGGTGACCGCCCCGGTTGGTTCTTTTGGTGCTGATCAGGCAGGGCTCTATGACATCGCCGGGAATGTGTCCGAATGGTGTCATGACTACTATTCGGCTCATACGGCCGGTCTCAGCATTACCTCTGACCCGCTGGGTCCGTCCACGGGTACACTCAAGGTCATTAGAGGATCGAGCTGGAAAGATGGCTCATTGACCGAAACAAGGTTGAGCTACCGGGGCTATCATAATGAAGCCAGAAATAATGTTGGTTTTCGCGTTGCCAGATACCCATGAAACTGATCATCTTCGTCATTGTTCTGTTTATCGTTTCGCCGCTGGTGCAGGCCCAGGACAGGCCCGATTCTGCAGCTTCTGAAGTGGAAGGCCAGCCTCAGCAGAGCTCGACGGGCACAGACAGCGCCCCGCCTCCGGTTCCCTGGCCCAAACCATTTAAACCAAGCGAAAAGATCGGGGCTGACTCCCAGATTTCCTTTCCCACCGATATATGAGATCGATATGAACAGACAGGAACTGCCCACCCAGCTTATCTTCCAGATTTTCAGCCTGCTGATCGCCTTTATCGTCGTGCATGCAGCTTATGTGACCATTGTCCGTCCTCAGGCGGCGGAGTTCCTCGCCTCGGAAAAGCAGGAGCTGGCGGCCGACCCCAACTATGTTCAGCAGAGAAACTTTTATGTGGTCATCAAGGACTACGAACAGGAGGCCTGCTTTATCCTGATGTTCTGGGCGTTGGCCATCCTCGGCTACAAAGGGGTCTTGACCTATCGGCAGAAGCAGCTTCTGGGGCGCGACATTCTGGAACTGCCCGAGACGCTTCCGGTCGGCCCTGAAGATACGAGAAACCTGCTCGATCATCTCGCCCAACTGAACCATCCGCTGAACAGTTACCTGTTGCCCCGGGCTCTGCGGCTGGGCGTTCAGCGCTTCGGGGTAACCGGCAACATCCAGGATTCGGCAACAGCCGTGCGCGATTTATGCGAGTCCGAAATGGAGCGCCAGGAAGCCGAGCTGTCAATTATCCGCTATATCGCCTGGGCCATTCCGTCCATAGGATTTATCGGTACCGTGCGCGGCATCGGTTCCGCCCTGGGGCAGGCTAACCGCGCTGTTGCCGGCGATATTACCGGAGTCACCCAGAGCCTTGGTGTGGCTTTCAACTCAACGTTCATCGCCCTGGTCATCTCCATCGTACTGATGTTCTTCATTCACCAGCTGCAGCTCTTCCAGGAGCGGCTGGTGCTTGACAGTGAAGCATACTGCAACGACAACCTGATCGCCCGGCTGCGCACCAGACCTTTGATCTGAGATTCACATGGCTTCATCTTCCAGGCGGACCATAAGCAGTTTCAGCCTCTCCTTTCTGGACATCATGTTCTGCGGCTTTGGAGCGGTCGTCCTGCTGGTGCTGATCATCAACACCAATACCCTGAACCGACGGGACAAGGAGGCTGCCTCGGTGCGTTCCGAGCTGCTCCAGCAGGAGATGGAAGAGCGGCTCTGGAGCAATCACCTGGAGCGACAGCAAGCTGAGGTGAACGAACTCGAAGAGAATCTGGCAGCGCTGCAGAAAAGTCGCGACCGTATACTTGAAGAACGTCAACGGATACAAGGAGCCGAACGTTTACCAGATCAATTACAAGCGCTGGGGGAGCAGATAAAAACTGCCCAGGCAGAATTGCAGGCGCTTGAAACCGAACTGCTCCGGACAGCCGACGAGAAAACCAGGGAGCGTCAGGCCGGTCGCCAGGTGCGGGCCTTTGTCGGGGACGGCAACAGACAGTATCTGACCGGTCTGAAACTGGCCGGCAAACGGGTTCTGATCCTGGTGGACGCCTCCGCGTCGATGCTCGATACCACCGTTGTCGATGTCGTTCGCCGGAAAGTGCTCGATGAAACCAGTCGCCGAAGTGCTCCGAAGTGGCTCAGGGCCGTTTCCACGGTGGAGTGGCTGGTTGCCAATCTGGCGCCGGACTCGACGGTGCAGATTTATCATTTCAATACCGAAGTCAGTCCTCTGCCTCACGAGAGCGGTGACCGCTGGACGCCGGTTACCCGGTTCGAGGAAATTGACACGATGATCGGCGAACTGAAAGGCGTCGCCCCTATCGGGGGGACCAGCCTTGAAGCGGTGTTTCTAAAAGCACGATCGCTGACACCGCAGCCCGACAATATCGTTCTTTTAACCGATGGACTGCCAACCCAGGACACGCGGGGAACGCGGTCCAACACGATTTCCGGCGAGGGGCGGGCCAAACTGTTCCAGAAAGCTGTCAAAAGCCTTCCTGGCGGTGTCCCGGTCAACACGATTCTCTTCCCTATGGAGGGTGATCCGCTTGCCGCTTCCTATTTCTGGAAACTGGCCGTCGATTCGGGCGGATCGTTTTTTACCCCGACCCGGGACTGGCCATGAGAAAGGGTCGGCGTGGCATCGAGGTTTTCAACCTCTCATTTCTTGATGTGATTTCCTGTGGGTTTGGAGCCATCGTGCTTTTGCTGGTGATCATCAAGATCTCCGAGCCGGAGGTTGTCGATCAGACGACGCTGAATGTCGGAGCGCAGGTCGATCAGTTGCATGATAAAATAGAATCACACAAAGCGCGGGCAGCGATCGCTTCACTTTCCCTTGAGCAGCTGCGAGACAGAAAAGCCCTGCTCCAGGCAGAGGTGGCGGCGCTCAAGAGAAAATTCGATGAAGACCTCGAAAGGCAGCATGATTCACGCGTCGAATATGCTTCTCAGGAGGCGATTCTGCAGCAGCTGTATCGGGCTCGTCAAGAGCTGAACCGTGAGATGATGCGGTTGCAGCAGCAGGAATTTACCGCGGTTCCGGAGTCGCCCATCGGCGGTGTACCGGTTGACAGCGAGTATATCATTTTCGTTATCGACACATCCGGATCTATGCAGCAGTTCGCCTGGCCGACCGTTCACGAAAAAATGGAGGAGATTCTGGCCATCTATCCGCACGTAGAAGGAATTCAGGTGCTCAATGATATGGGAGACTATATGTTTTCCCAGTACAGGGGACGCTGGATACCGGATACCCCGGCCCGGCGCAAAGCAATTCTGCAGCGGCTCAGGACCTGGGCCCCTTTTTCCAACTCAAGCCCGGTGGAGGGCGTCACGGCTGCTATCAGACGCTTCTATGGTGATGACAAGAAGATCAGCATCTATATTTTCGGTGATGACTTCTCCCGCGGTTCGATCCAGGACGTTGTCGACACCGTTGACTCGATCAATCGTTCACTTGAGGACGGTTCGCGTCGTGTCCGTATCCATGCCATCGGTTTTCCGGTTCATTTCAGACAATCGGGAAGCGAAATAAGTGTGGCCAGATTTTCAGCCCTGATGAGGCGGCTGGCTGAGGACAATGACGGAAGTTTTGTCGGTTTGGCCCGGTTGCGATAGTGTCGCTGTTTTAATGGCGTTAGCTGTAGCCGCATGTTACATATTGACCCGAACCCTGAAAAAAGGCTGCGCTTCAATATGAGATAACATGGCGGTTTAAAAAGCATGGCTCTAACCCGAAAAAAACCAAAAAAAAAGCTGACCCAGCTGCAGGAAAACCGGCTCCTGAAGATCATCATCGTCCTCATCGCGGCTGCGGTTCTCTGGCTCCTGTTTGCGCCGGGGACCGGTCTTTACAGTCTGGTCAAGATGAGAAGCAGAACCGCGGCGCTGGAGCAGCAGACCGAGGAGCTGATAGAGAACAACGAAAAACTGAAAGCGGAGATAGAGCGGTTAAAAAACGACGAGGCTTATCTGGAACAGGTTGCCCGGGAGAAATACGGTCTGCTGAAAAAGAACGAACGGGTCTTCGATTTTTCCAGAGAATCAGACAACGACTGAGACATGTTCTGAACCCGCACGGGGTTCGTCTCAACTCGCTCAGGAAAATCCGGAATTTCCGCAGCCCGCCGAAGGCAGCGACGCACCGGATGATGCGGAGCCGCCGACCTTGATGCTCGAGGCCGACATCACCTTCTTCACATCATCGCTTGTGCAGGAAGCACAGGAAACGGCGGTAGTATCGGTAGATGAGACAATGGCCTCAAACTCATCGCCGCACGCATTACAGACAAATTCATAAATAGGCATAACAGCAGTTCTTCTCAGTTTTTGATTTCATGGCGGCCGCTGATAACGACAGCAGACCGCAGACAAACCGTATTAAATGTTTTGCTTTAATAAGGTAATGCAGGAGCAGATAAAATAAAGCTCTTTTTCTCTGTTAAAACTACTCAACCAGAGATTTGAATATCTTGCAGTTTCGGCAGATACTTATTTTTTCCTTGTAGGATGATTCGCTCGTGCATTCACACAGGGTGCCGCAGAGGAACCAGCAGAGGTGGCCGCTCTGGAATTCCCAGGCTGGACAATCCTCTTTTACCTGGCACTCTTTCTGCTCCCAGCAGGGAACAAGCTCCGGGTTTTTCCCGCGCTGCTTGATCAGCAGGAAGAAAAGCTGTCGTTCGATGTGAGCCGGAATCGACCGCCAGCCCTGCTCGTAGCTGTGGATGGTTTTTAGTGACATACCCAGCAGGGCGGCCAACTGTTTTTGAGTTTTGCCCAACTGCTTTCTGATTGTGCTGAATTCCTCTTTTTCCATGCGCTGTTTCCGCCTGATGAATTTCCGGTACATTCGCACCTGATGACATACATCCCTGATGGAACCAGGGGCTGTATAGTGTATATGCTCAAAATTAATATACCACAAATGGGAAAGATATGCTGTGCTTTTATTGGCCGACTACCACAAAAAGACAAAAAATCATTTGCTATGCTCATTATTGATATGATTTCGACATGTTGTGCTTGTACTGATATCGGTTGCAGCAAACGTGGAACCAGCTATTATGAGATTTCACCATTACCAATGGCCTCAAGGGCCTGAAACCGATGATTGATATATGGGTTCTGCTGAACTGTTGAAATCGCTGCGATCGCTGGTCGCTTACCATCGCTCATGCGGACTCGAGCACTACCGGCACAGCGAAGCGCTTACATCAGGCCTCGATCGTTTCGAGTCGCAAAATAGTGCATCAATTGAAGCGACTCAAGCTGCTGCGGTGATTCGCCCAACCACTGAGTCGCCTGCTCAGCAACAGCCGGTCTCAGGCGACCTGAGCAGTGCTGCCGTGCCGACGCTCGAGGAACTGGCCGCGGAGATACGTTCCTGCAGCTTATGCCCGCTGCATGAGGGCAGGAAAGTAAGTATCGCCGGTGCCGGTGGTGCCAAACCCCGGATGCTCGTAATCGGTGACTGGCTGGTTCATGACGGCGCTGAGGCAGAGGCGCTGTTTGGTACGCGGCAGGACCAGATGCTCGCCAAGATGATGGCGGCGATGGAACTGGATATGTCGCAGGTATTTATTACCAATGTGATCAAGTGCAGTGTCGCTGCCTCGCTGAAGCCGGACTCGACCCATATTGGAGCCTGCTTGAGTTATCTGAGACAGCAGATCAACATTTTGGCTCCGGAGGTGATCTGCACCATGGGTGCTGCGCCGTCACAGGCCCTGCTTGGTTCGACCCTGCCGCTGATCAGGCTGCGGGGACGTTTCCATAACTATCGGACGGGCGCTGATATAAACATCCCGGTGATGCCGACGTTTCACCCCTCCTTTCTGCTGAAGAATCCCGAGATGAAGCAGTCGACCTGGGAGGATCTGCAGCTGATCAGGAAAAGACTGCATGCTTCCTGACCCGAATAGTTCACGCGTTGCAAGGCTGAACCGACACGCCCGAAGGATAAAAATTCTATTCTTTCACTGTTGATTATAAATGGTACGAGTTGTAACAACTTTATTTCATTGTTTTTTCATGAAATATTCGGGTTAAGGACTTGTCAGGTTATTGTCAGCCGAGTGCAATAAGGCCTCTGCGTCCCAGTTCGCGGAGAAAGAGAGTGACCGACTGTTCCGCCTCCTGGTTCGATATCTTGTGGCTGCGGGCAAATGTTTCGATCAGTTCGGCTGTGGTTCTGCTGCCGTCGATCAAATGCCAGACCTGGCTGCCGAGAGCGTCCAGTTCGAGTTTTCTGGTCGGTGCTTCCTGGGATGCACCGCCGAAACGCTCGAAGATCGATTGCAGAAAGGGCTTCAGCACCAGTTTATACTCGATCTGTACCAATCCTGAGTCGAGTACCTTCCAGCTGACAACGTTATTTCTAACCGGCGTGAAGCTCAGTGCCTGGTCCCTGGTCAGGTTCGACACCTTTTTTTTCCTGAATAATCCCATAACCGTTTTCGATCGCTGAGTTCAGCTCATTTTCAATGGGGCAGCGAGAGCTGATACTATACCCAAGAATTCTGTCAGCGTCGGGAAAATGTGAGAGTGAGGCAAGCCGATATACCCTTTTTCTTCTGAGCGCCGACCAGATTTTTTCTACCGGGCCGGGAATGTAGTGATAATGCAGTGTCGACAGCCCTTTTTCGACCTGATCGACGGACGGGGCTGAACAGAGTGAGGCAAAAAGCTGTGCCAGACTGCTGCCCTGTATATGCTGAGCCGCAGCGGCCATTCGGAAAAAAGTGAGTTCGGTGCGCCTGGCGGTGAAAAAAAGAGTGTTAAGACCGAGCCGGAACGAAGCGGATTTCAGTTCGAAGCCGTCGGGAATGTGGAAATAGAAATCCTGAATCCGCCACTGCTGCCGCTCATGGGCATTCGCGTGACAGCGAAGAGAGTCCAGAACAAAGGGATGGGCGCTGAGCTTCTCCCGGGAAGCGTCATAGAGTTTTACCAGAATCGCTGTCGAACAGGATGTGCATGTCAGCAGCAGAACAGAGTCCGAGACCGCTTGGATCGGATCGAAGCGTTTTGGATGAAACGACTTCTGCAGAGCGGTGCTGATGGGATCGGTATGCTCAGACCGCGGAGCCTCACCGTCGCGGCTGAGTCTGGCCGCGATTTTTTCGAAATTTCGAGCTGCATTGCCGGAAGCACCTGACTGCCAGCGGATTTCCAGCACTGGCTTGAGGTCGGTTTCCAAAATCAGGTGGCGGGTGTCTTTAACGATGACGTCCCAGTTGTGCGGGATATCAAGAAAGATGCCGTTCCAGTGGATAGATGCAATGATGCTCACATTGACCCGGGTCAGGCTCAGCGGGGAATCATATAGTCCCAGTCCGGCTGCATCCGCGCTTTGATCTTCTCCTGTTCCTCGGCGGACTTGTTTTCTTCACAGAACCTGATGAAACAGAGCCGCTCTTCCTCGACAAGCTCAGGGAAAGACAGCTTGACCATATTGCCGATATTCTGGCTGTCGTTTTGCAGGTTGTGCTGCAGGGTCAGGCTGACCCGCCGGTTGTTTTCGTCGACGAAGCGCCATTTCCAGGAATAGATAACACCGAAGGCGTCGCCGTTCCACTCTGCCGGTTTGCCGAATTTCTTTTTGAATTTGTTCAGCAGCTCATCATAGAAATCCTTGCTCGGGTCTGCATACTTCATCCGCATCGTGACGATCTGACCCGGATAGGCGCAGGCGCCATAGGATATTATACCTTTGCGAAAGCCATACCAGTCGTTGACGACAACCTCTTTGAGGTAGTTGGAGTACTCGATATCCGAATACTCGGTAATGTGCTCACCAAGCTTGAACCCACCGATTTCCGTCGGTGCTTCCTGTGCAGATACGGAGCTGAAAATTAACAGCAGAAAAACGAGAATACCGGGAGCGGCAGTATGTTTCATGTCTTATATCATCGGTGTTTTCGCAGTGATGTCTGCCGGCAGCAGTCGGTCGAGCATGAACGAGGTCTGGCCGATCAGCCGATCGACACGAAGCTGGATAACTCGTTCGATCAGGCCATCCTTATGCTCGGGATATTTTTCCATTACTTTCTTGAAAACGGAGCGATCGATCACGAGCGCGTCGCAGAGGCTGAGCGCCCTGACCGAAAAGAACCAGTTAAACTGCGCCAGAAGCGCCAGTTCTCCGAAAAAATCGTCTTTTGTGAGGCGCTGGAGGACAACCTCGCTGCCCCGGTGAAGCACGAGGAGTTCCGCCTCTCCTTCGTTAAGTATATAAGCTTTCTCCGCTTTTTCTTTCTGCTCGATCAGCAGATCACCCGGCTGGAAGGTTCTCCGTCTGGAGAGGTAGGCAAAGAGTTTGACCACATCGAGATGCAGACCGGAAAAGAGCGGGCTGTGCCTGAGCAGTTCAAAATCCCTGGTCAGTCTGCAGGCGTGCGGGTTTTCAGTCTCAGCTGCCATTGATGAGATCATAGAGTGTCCCTCTGTTTGCAAGAAGATCGTCGTAGGTGCCCGATTCGACGATTTTACCTTCCTTCATTACCAGAATATGGTCATATTCCGAAATCATGTCAAGACGATGGAGCACGGCGATAACGGTGGTTTTTCCTTTCAATTCCCGGCTGATATAGCTCTGGACCCGGTTCTGCGAATTGTTGTCGAGACTGGCGGTAGCTTCATCGAGGATCAGAATCGGACTGTTCTTCAATAGAGCCCGGGCCAGTGCCAGTTTCTGTTTCTGACCGCCGGAGAGATTGTCACCTTTGCTGCCGACATGAAAATCAAGGCCGATCTCCATGATGTAGTCCAGCAGCCCGTAACGTTTAAGCTCTTCGGCGGCAACCGCACTCAGTTTCTCCCTGACCAGGTCCCGATCGATGACTGAACCGAAGATAATGTTGTCTTCAAGGCTGCGGGAGAAAAGGTAGTGGTTGAAGCAATAGGGTGTGAAGTCGGTCTTGGCGGGACCCGAGGCTTGCTCGTGACCGAGCGGGACGATCCGGGTCTGCAGGCGGCCGTCGGTTCCGCTGTTGCAGCTCTCTATATCGATCTGGGCGACCCGGCTGAGAAACCGGGGGCGTGCCGCCATGATTCTGGACTCGAGGCTGGAAGGGAGCGCGGTGATCTTATGATCCCCCGAGGTGAATTTGAGCCCGAGCAGAAGCAGCCGGTCGCGATCCTTTTTCTTCAGTTCTTTCCAACTTCGTCCTTTTTTAATCTGCTCGAGCAGCTTCTGGTAGTTGGGCAGCTGATCGGGTTTCATCGGGCTGCCCTGGAACAGATAGGGGTCGTTGCCGAAATCTTTCAGAAGAGCGATGGTCGCCTCTGCAATTTCGAGACCGAAGTCGGTCAGCACCGATTCGAGCTTCTCATCCCTCAGGAAGGTTCTGAAGGCTTCGTGGGTCAGGAGCTTTTTGGTCGTATAAGCGATGCCATAGGTGCCGAACATGATGTTGACCGCTACCGGGCTGTACAGCAGGAATTTATTGACGTCGTAGAATTCGACCGTTTGAGCGATCTCGTCACCCAGCTTCTGCCTGACGATTGCCCGCATTTTCAGGAAACTGCCGATCATCGGCCGGGCCCGCTGGGGTGATATGGTCGAGCGCAGTCCCCAGCGGATCACATCGGGAGCCAGCCCGACCTCGGTGATGATTTTCAGCATTTCCTGCTTTTCAGGCAGTTCGTGGCGGGCACCGGCCAGGTGCAGCGAATTGGACGAGTAGAGCAGATTGTCTCTGACCGTACCGGTGAAAATGAACGGGTGCTGGGCGACGCTGCTGATGGAAGAAACCACATCGAGCGGGGCCAGCGACTCGATCTGCCTGCCGTCGATGGTCACGGTGCCGCTGCTCTGGCGATAGAGCCGGCTGAGGATGTGACTCAGGGTGCTCTTCCCGGAGCCGGAGAAGCCGACCAGAGCCAGGTGTTTACCGGCCTCGAGCTTGAACGAAACATCGTCGAGAAGCTGGATCGAGTCGTTGATCAGATAGTTGACATGGTTTGCTTCGATCGAACCGTCGATCTTAACAGATTCGGCTGGCGGTGCTTCGAGCAGAAACTGCGGCTCGTGATCGAACAGTTCCATGATCTGCTTGTAGCGAACCTGAGCATCCTGGTAGTCCTGGTAATAGAGAATCAGCTCTTTCCACGGATCGTAAACCTTTTCATAGGCGGACAGGAAGGCGACCAGGGCGCCGATGGTGAATTCGCCGTTGATGGCCAGGTAGCCGCCAACGAGAAAGAGCAGAAAGGGGCCGAAGGACTGGAACAGGTTGTTGCTGAACTTGATCCCGTATTTGAGGATGTTGAGTTTGACGATCAGTCCGTAGAGCCGGTAGACCAGCCGGTCGAGCTTGAGCTGTTCGAGCAGGTAGGCGCCGTTTCCCTGCACCTCTTGGATACCTTCGGAGGCCTCGTTGACGACTCCGGCCATCTGCCGGGTGACCATGACGCGGCGCTGGTTATAGCGGTTGTACCAGCGCTGCAGCAGCGGAATGATGGACAGTTCGAACGGATAGATGATCATGCTCAGCAGGCCGAGCAGCGGGTTCAGGTAGATCATGAACCCGAGAAACACGACAAAGGTGAGCACCGAGGTGATCGGAATCGCCAGGGCGCCGCCGAGAAAGGTGGCGATGGTGTTGAGTTCGGCGGTCATCGCCGAGGTGATCGTGCCGGTCTGGGTCCGGTGGAAGAAGGTCAGCGGCAACCTCAGAATATGCTGGTAGAGTTCGCGCCGCATGCCGATCAGGATCTTCTGGCCGATTACCGCCTGCAGGCAGTTGGCCGCATATTTGAAGATGCCGGCCAGCAGGACCGCGCCCATGTAAAGAGCGCAGTATAGGAAGAGCTTGTCGACCATTTTCAGGTTGATGGCGATATTGATGATCTTGCGCTGCATCTCCAGCGGGTACACCCTGAAGAAGAGGCCGACGACGATGATCATCAGCAGAACGACCTGGAGCGCCCGGTAGCGTTTTTTTATCCAGTAAAACAGTGGTCGTTTGGTGAGCTGCATGGAAGTCCTGAAAATAGCTGCCTGATAAAAATGATCCGTCTGAGCGAAAAACCGCTCAGTAGGCCATATAGTTAAGCGATTTCATGATCAGCGCAAAACCCATGGCGAACATACCGGTCAGTCCCATGCCGCAGGAAAATCCGGCCAGTAGAACCGGTGCATACTGGCGCCACATCTTGCCGTAGCGCTTCAGAAAATAGTAGCGGCCGAGCAGGGCGCCGACCACCTCCAGAATCAGGCCGTGCGGGGTCGACTGGCCAAGCCCCCTGACCACGCCGTAGATGAGCAGCACCGGCAGGCCAAAGAGGCTGAGGATGAAATAGGCCAGCAAGCCGAAACCGAGGCCTGAAAAGACCGTGGTGCTGTTCAGCGCCTGGTAGAAGGCCGAGTTGCCTTCCAGGGTCGAGGTCTGCATCAGCAGGGTGTTGAGCGCCTGCAGATGCCAGAGTTCCTGGGCATAGGGGTAGCTGGCCGAGGGTATCGGGGCCAGTCGCCAGATAAACTGGGAAAAGAACAAAGAGGCGATCATGACCACCGGAAAAACGATGATCTCGGCCTTGATGATACCCCGGATCGAGGTTCCGGTCAGTTCGATCTGCCTGAACTGAACGGTCGCCTCACCGTAGTTGTGGATCGGGATCGGGGCGTACCAGATTTCGATGCCCTGGTAGCCGAAAAAGCGTGCTCCGGCAATAAAACTGGCTTCTCTGACCAGCGGCAGGCTGACGAACTGGCCGGCGATACCCTCCATCCGGGCGGTGATATAGGAGATGATCGGGGTGTAGATAAACCCGTATGCCAGAAAGAAAATCCATGGAAAGTTGGGGACCAGCCAGACGCAGAGCAGGACGTAGGCAAGTGTTGAAAAGACGTAGATGGCGATCGAGATCCAGAAGTTGAAATCACCCCGTCCTTCGGGCGGGTTGAACAGGTCTTTCCAGGTGCCGCGCTCGCTGGATGCATCCTTGAAGGAACGGTATACCGACCAGACGCCGATGACGCCGATGGCCAGCCCCAGGCCGATGCCGAAACTCATGTAGAAATCGAAGTTGTTGGCAAACACCGTTTCGACCGTGGCCATACCCGGATGCCAGCGGTGGAGGATGCCCTGGGCATAGAGAATGGGGTTCATGATCACGGTGATGAGGAGGCCGATAAAGCCGCCGATAACCGCCCAGAAAGGCAGGACCATGCCGATGAAGACCAGGCCCAGATCGAGCTGCAGACCGGTGGCCACGGCCGGGAGCACGCCCTCGGTGTGGCTGGTCAGCTCGATCCAGGGAATCGGAATAAGACGGATCGCCTCGGTAAAGATAAGCCCGGAAGCCACCGGCAGCAGCACATAGACAGCACCGAACACCAGGCCGATGACGCCGCCGATCGAGAAAGTACGCCATTTCCAGCCCTCTTTCTTCTCCTCGGTCGATTCAGCCAGCGCCATCGTACCCAGCGCGGCAACCGGGGCCATCGGAAACGGCAGCTTCTCCACATCCGAGGTGATCCGGAAGAGAGCATAACCCAGACCGAACTGATCGATGCGCTGGATGATCTGGGAACCGACCAGCAAAAGAATTGGGATCATCCAGTCGCGGTGCAGGAAGGTACGCTCGATGATCGACATCGATTCCGGGCCGGGAGCCACCCAGGACGGGATATACTCTGTCAACCCGAGCATCTGGGCTGCATCTGACTGCACCAGGTACTGGTTCCAGAGCAAACCGGAAAAAGGAGAAGCCAGAGCGGCGCCGGCCATGTAGTAGAGCAGAAATATCTCCTGCTGCTTGAGTTCGGAGTGAGCCCGTTTGGCGATCTCGGCAAACAGGATAATCGTCACCCAGCGGGCCGCGGGGCCGATGCCCTGGCCGATGACAAGCTGGAGATACATCGAGCCCGGCATCATCAGAAAACCGATAAAGACGGCTCCGATGATGGTCTTCCAGTCGAACCCCTCCTCGAAATGGTCGGGCGGCGGCAGCAGGTCCCGATATTCTTTTAGTTCCTTGTCGTCGTACATTGTCTCAGTCCGGAAGAACCATATAGCTCGAGAAGGTAAACTGGGCGACAATGGCCCAGATCCCGCCCATCATCAGGTCGCCGATCACCAGTCCGATAAAGAAAAACTGCATTTTTCGAAACAGGTTGACGCCGCCGTATTTCATGCACAGGGCATTGCACAGCCAGCCGATGAAAAAGCTGACCCAGAGGATGCGCATGGCTGAGGAGTAGGCGGTCAGGTAGCCGATCGGATGGATCGGCCACCAGTAGAACCTCTGGTAGCAGAAGACCAGTCCAAACATGACCAGGGCGCCGATGAGGGCGAAGGTGTAGACCGAATCACCGGGGCTGACCGGGTTAACGATGAGCCTGTAAGCGTTCTCGTAGACATTTAAAGTGGTCCTGGTGGCCCACTCGAGTTCGATCGCGCGGATGCCGTAACGATAGCAAAGCGCCATCATGGCCAGGACCGAGCAGGTCACGGACAGGGCCAGGGTCAGCAACAGACCGGTAAACAGCAGCGTGGTCGGCCGCTTGGCCAGGTGGATTTTTTTGGCATGCAGCAGGGAGGGCATCAGCGATTCGCGCAGATCGACGAACATCACCTTCTGGCTGATGGCGGCGAGCACGCCGCTGGCGCCGGCGAACATCTTCGTTCCGAAAAAGGCGATCAATCCGTCGATCGGTGCTGCGGTTAAGGTAAAGTAGGCAATCCCCCCCTGGCAGATGATCCGGGTCGCCACCAGGGATATCATGAAAAACGAACTAATGACCAGCAGGGCGGTGAGGGGCTGCATGCCGTGCCAGAAAAACCAGAGGACCAAGGCCCCGAAACCGAGAAGAACGCCCCAGAAGGAGATTCTGACGTCGAACCACTCGGCCTGTTTATGGTCGGTCGAGCGTATGAACAGTGCCTGTCTGGAGACGTCAAGCAGGTGATACCTGGCAAGCCAGACAAGAAAAAGGAAGAAGATGCCGTAGGCGCCGAGCATCTGCATTTCTTCGGGGCGGGTTACCGTCGGTCCGAAGGTAACGCCCAGTTCCGAGGCGGGAACTGCATAGCCGGCCATATCAAGGATGCCGTAGAGCAGCCCGCCGGCCAGGAAAAATACCCAGAAGGAAAATGATACCTGCCGGGACGTGAGGAAGGCAAAACCGATAAAGGCCGGATAGATATAAATTTTCAGCTTGTAAAAGCCGGACAGCAGCCCTTCTTTGGGGAAGTACTTGCCGGCCAGAACCAGCGTCTGGATGGTGGGGACAGACGGATAGTGGAGGCTGAGCCCGTTGAGCAGGTGAAGCAGCACGGGAACGAGAATGCCGATCAGTAAAAAGCGGTTGCGCAGCACCTGGGCGCTGTCAGGCTGGTCGACCGCATAGCTGACGAACTGGGAAACTTTGAGCAGGGGAAAATTAAGCCGTTCATTGACAATCCACTGTCTGGCAAAAAGATTAATGATGAAGATCATCACCAGATAGCTGAGCATGATAAAAATTCCCCAGCGCAGAAAGACGCTGGACCAGGCTCCCCAGGGGATTGCCATGACGACCTCGAGCCAGCTCATGTCGCGGCCGGTCGCCAGTCCGTTGTACAACAGCTCGATGGCTTCGCTGTTGCGTGGAATCAGGGCAGCCGGCAGCAGAGGCTCGAAGGTTTCCTGCCACTGGTTGCCGACCGTGGCGAATTGGAAAGGAGCGGTGAGATTGATCAGAAACGTCCGTGCCAGGCCGGTATAGGCGATGCCGGACCCGATCACCGCCTGGATCCAGATAACCAGTAGTTCCGTTCCGGAAAGCAGGTTTCGGCGGCCGCTGATCCTGGCCAGCAGCCAGACCAGAAGGGCCAGCGTGAAAAAGACGAAAAACGGCGCCAGAGGAAAATGGCCGCCGCCGAGCGGGGTGGAACGGTGATAAATATTGTTGACCGGCGTCAGCAGGCAGATTGCAGCAGCAAATACCAGGCCGATGAAGATGGCCCGTACCCTGATCGGCGGTGTGCGGTGTTCTGTCTCGAAACGCTGGCTCATGGTCACCATCAGGCAGGGGCCAAGGAATTTGAAACACTCTGGAAATCTTTGCCCAGTTGTTCATGGGTCAACTGGTCCATCGAGCGCCAGATCAGCAGCTGTTTACGAAGCTGATGGATGAACATCTTGTTGATCCTGCGCCACTGGCTCTCTTCCCCGGACTCGCGGTGAATGGTCATTTTGACTTCCAGGAAGTCAGGGTTGTCCCGGGCCGGATAAAACTGGATATCGACGAGCTGCATGATGCCGAAATCAAACGGAGCCAGCCAGACCCTGGCCTGCAGGTGCACGCAATGATATTCCTCATGGCTCTGGCTTTCTCTGATTCTCTGTTGAATTTCGGCAACATTTTCGCAGGAATATACCAGGTCGACCTGGCCGGTGGAAAAACTGCCGTGGGAGATGTCCTGATGACCGACAAAGTAATTGTAGAGGAATCCGCCGATCGATTCGTATTCAACATGCTTCATAAAAAACGGCAGGTAGACCTGCAGTGAATCCCCGTCGGTATCGGGCAGTTCGAATGAACGGTTCACGTCGGGAATGGCGATGCGGGCGGCCACGCGGGACGGGTAAATAACCGAGATGAGCACTACGGCAATAACCAGCAGCATAGCGGCCACTCCGGCGGTGGAGGAATAGTTTACCGTGATTCCCTCCCAGAAGGAGGTCCCGGAGAGAAGTGCGGCCGAAACCTGGGCCAGCAGGTAGCCGAGCACCACCGAGATCACGGCCAGGGCCATGGCTTCTGCGACGAACAGAAAGCCGACATGGGAGGGCGCCAGCCCCACCGAGGTGTAGATGCCGATCTCGTTTTTTCGCTCGTAAACCGAGCTGATCATCGTATTGAGCACGATAAGGATCGAAATGAGCAGGGGAATGATGATGTTCGGCACCCCGCTGTAGGTAATCGTGTCACTGAGGTTGTAGAGCCAGATACCATCCTGGTCCCCGGTGAAAATGACCAGGCCGAAGCGGTCAACCAGGCGGGCGGCAACAGCACCGATATCGGTGACCGAATCGGGCCGCACTGCTACATTTTTCAGCGATCCTCCCATGGCCAGCAGGGTATCGGCCGGCACGAATCCGGTGACCGAAGCGGGAATATGGGTGTAGCGACCCTGGAAACCGCTGATTTCATCGCCTGATTCAATGGCCTCCAGTTCGATGTCCGAGAGCTCCCCGCTTTGATCCCTGGCAAACGTCACCGGTGTCAGCGGCTCCCCGTTGAGGTCCATGGTGGTGTCGAGCACTGCTCCGGGGAAGGTGCCGATCACCTCGAACGGCGTTCCCCAGAGTTTGACGCTGGTGCCCGGACTCACGCCAAGCTCACGGGCCGTGGAGTCTGAGATAATGATGGCGTTGTGGTCCTCTTCGCTGAACCAGCGGCCGGCTGTAAGCAAGCGGTCGAGTCCGGTCACCTTGGCCTCATTGGGACTGAGACCCACCAGCCCCTCCAGCAACGTGGATTGAGTTTGACTTCTCAACGGTACCTGGACAGTGCGGGTCGGGTCGGGGGCGTCGAGCCAGATGCGCGGCGCCGGATCGCTCAGGTTCTGCATCGAGTTTTCCAGGATTTCAGTGGCCTGGCTGGGCAGGGAGCGCCAGTTCAAACGCTGCAGCAGCAGCCCCTGGTAGGGGGCGTCTTCTTTGAAAAAAAGCCGGTTTTCCTGGACATTGGATTTCACCGTGGTGAAGCTCATGATGGTGAAGGTCAGGATGATCAGGGTCGAACTGGTCAGAATGGTTCTTATCCGTCGCCTCCGAAGATTCGAGACGCCCAGGAAGAAGGCGGCCACAAATGCTTTCCAGCGGCTGATTTCGGCGGCACTCATGTGGCTGGCATGGCGCTGCAGGAGGATCATTTCCTCTTCGAATCTGAAGAAGATGATCAGGGTGACCATAAATGAGAGGCCGATGATGAAAAAGGCCAGGATCACCACCATCGGGCTGTAGGCCATATCGAAAGCCGGATGAACGTTGTAGATCACCGTAATCAATACGGCCAGGATCAGGGTAAAGGCAGTGATTCTCTTGTAGATGTTGGCGTAGCCGAACAGGAAACGTTCCATACAGAAAGCGAACGGGACGAAGAGGGCGATATAGAAGAGGACACCGAAGAGGACATCTTTCTGGGTCTTCTCGACCTGGGTGTAGACCCGGGCAGCAAGTGCCAGCGATTCCGAGGCCGTCTCGCGGAAGGCGCTGTAGTTAAGCTCCTCGAGATGACGGCTGGATTCAGCCAGAGTGGTAAGGCCGCGCTCTTTCAATGCGTTGATTCGATCATCGAAAATGCCGTGCGATTCGAGGTTGAGGATGCGCGGGGTCAAAAGCGACCAGAAATCCCTGGCCGCGTGAAACATGGTTTTGTTAATCTGCGGGTAGTCGTCGACCGGGTAGCCAATGCCCAGTGGTTTTTCAGTCGAGCCATTGCTGAGAATCAGCTTCGGGGTCAGGACATTGTCTGACAATGTCAGCTTCAGGTAAGAACCGGGGGCCAGGTAGATCGAGGAGATGATCGACTCACGGGTGTCGATCCGGCTGTACCAGTATCGCTGCGGCGTCGCATCGCGCTTACCGTCGAAAAGGTAGAGCTTGGTCATGTGGTCGAGGGTGCGCGGTTCGAGCAGATCAAATATGGTGGTCTGTCTGCTGGGGAACATGATGAGCCGGGTTTTCATCGCATTGCGAACGATTTTAACCCGGTAGTTGTCTTTGGTTGTCTCTCTTTTGTCGATCGCCCAGATTACTTCGCCGCTTTTCTCATCGAAGCGATAACCTTCGATGATCAGCTTGTCGAAGACATTCTTCTTATCGGAGATGCCTTTATAGAGGAAGGTGCCGTCTCGGTTGACCCAGCCGTATAGTTTGGCGATTCCCTGATAGGAGAGCAGGACCGAATTGGTCGTTGGATAATCGGCAAAAAGTTCACCGTGCAGCAGCAGGTTGCTGGTGCCGCTTACCGAGGAATAGCCGTCCCGCGGAAAGATTCCGCTGTGCAGCTTCTCCGCATCCGAGACGCCGCGAAGCATATCGGTAAGCAGTCTGAGCTGATCCTTGATATAGATCTTGTCGACCCGTTCCACCGTATCCCAGGGAGTGCCCCAGGATGTCCTGCCGTCGCCGATGGTAGCCAGTGTTACACCGATATAACCGGCCAGCGAACTTACCTCGCCGCCCAAAAACGGGCGATCGAGAAAAAATGAATCCCAGGTTCGCAGCCGGTTCGGTCTCAAGGAGTCGACATAGCGGGCGGTACCATAAGTGTCGACGGTGGACTCCTCGAAGACGTCGCTGATTACGCTGAACATCCCGGTACGGTTGATGCGCGGTCTGAGCAGGTAGAGCCAGCCCCGGTTGAATCCGCCCACACCGATCCCGTGGCTGGAGAGATGCAGGGATACGATGGCGCCGATTTCACTGAAATCGCGGGTTAGTCGACGGAAGTCGAGGGCTGACTCCAGGGCGGTCAGCTGGGTCTGGCTGTCCTCGATATCGGCCCGCAGGGTCTGATCGACCAGCGGCAAGAGCTCTTCCAGGATCAGCTGTTCTTCCGGCGGCAGGTCATGATAGGCAATGGACCACCCCAGTCTTCTCATGGCGAAGCGGCGATCTGCAAGCAGGTCGATCTGACCTTTGGCCTCACTACTGCTCTGGCCCATCCTCAGGTTCATCAGCTGCTTGGAAATGGAGTCGATGGCAAAGCGCAGATCGTTGTTGATTGCTTCAGCCAGGATGGCATCACGCTCGGCATCTTCGCCCAGGGGAAAGGACAGGTCGCTGAGCAGCTCCAGGGTGTCTTCCCGGCTCGATATCTGCTTCTTCAGCTCACGCCGTTTGTCGCGCATCAGTTTTGTGCGTTCCTCCATGGACCAGATCAGATCACGCATGCCGTGCAGGGACTGGGCATGGCCGCTGGTGGCGACGAACAGAAAGGAGCGAGCGGGCCGCTGTCGGGAGAAGTGCTCAGCCAGTTTCAGCATGGTGGCGATCGATACCGATTCGTCGGCACCGGGCGACCTGCCGGCCACGTGGGCCGTACTGTCGTAAAACGCTTCGATGATGACCAGTTGTCTGGAAAATGTGGGATCCTGTCCTTCGACCAGGGCGTAGATATTTCTTTCCAGTACGTTTTTCCAGACGATCTCGGCGCGCAGAGACACGTTGTCGCGGACCAGCCCGTTCGGCGCCTGTCGGTAAGAGCCGAACAACTCGATCGCCTGCTCTTGAGTCATCCAGAAACAGGGAAATTGAATGGGGGAGAGCTCCTCCTTTTCCTGGAAGAAAGAGTTGGTAAGCGTTATCCGGTGATCGACAAAAATGACCGCCCGTGCCCCAAGCGAGGCGACAGTAAGCCAGTTGCCGCCCGAGTTGAAATCCATCAGCAGAATGGCGCCTTCGATCTGCTTACGGTCGAGATCGGTTAAATCGCCCCGATCCACCCAGTAGAGGGGTCCGTTCAGGTCACCGTCAATGGTCTGGGGGGTAACCGCATTGTTCATCAGGGGCTGCACGGGGGCCGTTCTACCGTCCACGGTGATCGAGCTGTTCCGGACTTCTCGAACCGGTATCGGGAAATGATAGGTCTCAGGGGAAAGGCCTAGATCGGCCAGGTAGTCGTGAATGTAAGACGCGGCTCTGGTGCTGCCCGGCGTACCGCTGCTCCGGTCCTGGTAGCTGCTCAGCTCGGAAATGACTTCCTCCAGCGCCATCTCCCGGGTCAGTGCTGAAGCGGGCAGCAGTATTGCGGAGACAAGCAGAACCAGGGCGGCCTGCAAGGAGATACGGATTGAGTGGTGTATGCGCTGCATGATAAAATCCGTTGCTATTCGAGCCCGCCGGTACGAATCTCGAGTTCTGAGCGGTCCTGAATTTTTTCTACTCTGCCGTCGCGTATCCAGATGACCTGGTCGGAAACGTTGAGCATCTTGTAGTCGTGGGTGGCGGAAATGACCGTTACCTTGCGTTCACTGCTCAACTCCTTGAGCAGATCGATAATATCTTCACCGGTATTCAGGTCGAGGTTGCCGGTGGGTTCGTCGGCCAGAACGATGGCCGGGCTGTTGGCCAATGCCCGGGCGACGGCGACGCGCTGCTGCTGGCCGCCGGACAGCTCAGTCGGTTTGTGGCTGTGCCTGCCGTCCAGGCCGACCTGTTTCAGAACGCCATGCCTTGCTCCACGGCTTCGTCGTTGCCCATCCCGGCAAAGGTCATCGGCAGGGTGACGTTTTCCAGCGCCGTCATGACCGGGATCAGGTTGAAGGTCTGGAAAATATAGCCGATCTTGCGGCAGCGCAGCCAGGCCAGTTCATAGGCGTCCAGTTGGGCAATGTCCACTTCGTCGATGAACACCTTGCCCGAAGTCGGTTTGTCCAGACCGCCGATCATGTTGAACAGGGTCGACTTGCCCGAGCCGGAGGGGCCCATGATGCTCAGGTATTTTCCCTCTTCAATCTCCAGGTTGATGCCTTTAAGGACCTCGACGACTATTTTGCCGAGGTCGAAGTTTTTGGTTACCTCGCTGACTCTGACGATCGTTTTTTCGGTCATGTGAGACTTCCTGAATTAAAATGGTTTCTCTGCCGGGTCTAGTGCTCCAGCCGCATGGCCTCCACGGGCTGCATCCTGGCAGCCATTATGGCCGGGTAGATGACACCGGTGAGGCTGAGGCCGGTGCCCACGACAACCGACAGAAGCATCGAATAGAGCAGCGCCATCCAGGGGAATGATGAAAAGATCGGCATCCCCAGGGTAAGGGCGGCTGAGACCGTGGCGCCTGCGACCCCGAGTATTGCGCCGACAGACGAGCCTGCCAGTCCCTGCATCAGAGCCTCCAGGACGAACAGGCGGACAATGAAGCGGTCCAGGGCTCCCAGACACTTCATCGTGCCGATTTCACGAAAACGTTCAGTGACCGACATCAGCTGGGCATTGATGATACCGACGATGCAGACCAGCAGGGAGAGGCTGACGATCCAGCGCTGCTTTGCCGAGGCGGCGATGACGTCGGCGCCGAAGCTGATATCATAGCCGGCCTTCACCAGAATCTGGTAGTTATTGATATCCCCGGAGTTCAGCAATGCCTGGGCGAAATCGTTGCTGCACCGCATGTAGCAAAAAAAGGCGACGGCCAGCACCAGGCTGGTGGTGGTCACCAGCGACCTGAAAAAACGCACCCGGATTGACTGGAAAGCGATTTCCAGAGATTTTCTAAATGGCAGGGCGATTAAGCGCTTCATCACGGTTCCGGAAAAGAAGTCGAAGCGTGTATACCGGCGGCTTCAATTGTGAGAATGTTTCTCGATACTATCTCCATCGAACAGGAAATGTCAACGATATTCAAGACAAGTGAAGACCGCTGAAATGCACCACCAATAACCGGCTGATGAGCATCATGATCGGCCCAGATCAGCAAAGGTGCAGCCTCTGAGTTTTAGGCCCGGCGCCGTCGTTTTCAGCAGCCTTTCAAGCAGTGCAAAATCATCTTCGCCCATCAGCTGATGATGAATCATGACTCCGATCCAGCCCTCATCGACCGCCCGGCGCCACGCACGCTGCAGTGCGTTGCGAGCTGATATCGGATCAGCTTCTTTTCTGGTGTGAAGATCGACATTGATATAGTAGTCGGGGAGACAGACCGGGTTCTTCTGCTCTCCGAGGCTCCTCGAAACAGCGTTGAAACCCAGTTTATCTAGTATATCGACAGTCGCAGCCGTGCAGCGGTTCCAGGGCGGGGTGAAGGCGGGGTAAAAGGATGAACCGATGATCGACTCGAGGCGCTTTTTGCCCCGGAGAACATCTCTTTCAATCGCGGTCACAGAGCGGTCAATGCCGAATTCACACTTCTTTCCTGATCTCTGATGGTTGGTGTGGGTCCAGCCATGCTGATGCCAGCACCAGTTCGCGGAACTGGTGTCGATGTGAGCCGAAATTGTCTTCCAGCGGCTCCTGGTGAGCCAGGCCGGCACAACGGCCAGGCAGAGCGGCACCCGGTATGTATAAAAGAGGTGGAGCAGGCGCAGAAAATTCCCGGAAATGACGCCGACATCGTCAGCCCTGAAGAAGATCGGTACTGGAGGACCGGAGCCAGCAAGCAGGATTTCGTTTGTCAAGCTATCCATGAGCAACATCGCACGGTTGTCTCTTTCGTGGCGATCGGAGCTGGTGCTGATCTTGTCCATAACCACTTACAATCCTCTAACCTTCTATAATCGCAACGCTTTTTCCAGCTCCGCCAAGGTCAATCGATGTCTTGTAGCGGGGCCTGGCAAGTTGTTCCGCTATGAGCCGGGCGAGGGTCTCAGGAGCTAAATCATCTTCCTGCAGCATCCTGATCGGGTGATCGGCGGTCAACTTCTGCAGGCGCAGCCGCTGTTCCATATTCTGATCGAAGGGCAGCATCAGTGCGGGCACCCCGGCGGCCAGCACGTTCATCGAGGTGTTATAGCCGGCCATTGAAACCGAGAGATCGGCTGCCGCCAGCCAGTCGATGAACTCATCGCTGAAGCGTTCCACCGTTATCAGCTCGTTTTGCAGCGCAGCCAGCTCGCTGTGGGTTGCCCTATCGCAGTAGGGGCCGGTAAACAGGCTCAGGTGTATCTTGATTGTGCCGGCGATGAATGGAATGGCCCCGGCGACCCCCTTCAACAGCCGGGAACCGACACTGCCGCTGCCGATGCTGGCGACGATCAGTTTCCGGTCGCTGTCGAGGCAGATTGACGCGCGAATCCGTTCCCGGGCACCAGGTGAAGGTTGCGGAGTGATGAACCCGGTGTAATGGAGCGGGACCCTGATCTCATCGATGAGCCCGAAGGTCGACTCAAGCCTGACGATCTGGGGATCGGCATGGACAAGCAGAGCGTCGAAGAACTCATTGAGCGTATCGACAGCGCGTCTTTCATGCATGAGCCGATCCTGTTTCTTTTCCACCAGGATGTCGCGCAGGCTGCAGACAACGCTGCATGAACTTTCCCCGGCGGCTTTCAGCAGAGGGGTCAACTCGAACCTGAAGGCCTTGCGGCCGAACGGGTATAGCTCGATGACCAGACAGTCCGGAGCATAGCCGTTGAAAAAACTCAGCAGTTTTCCACACCGCTCTTCTTTCACCTGCTCGAGATCACGACCCTGAACGCAGCTGATCAGCCCGGAAAAGTCCTCATCCATCTGCAATCCGGGAAGTTTGAGGAATGAGAAAGGTTCGTTGCTCAAGGCAATGTCCGGGCCGCCGACCACCATGGTCACATCGTGATCACGGCTGCAGGCACGGCAGATCTCTAAACTGCGGTGAAAATGACCGATACCGAGCACATGTTGACAATAGTAGAGAATCTTCACGTCCGATCAGCCCTGATGTTATATTCTATTGCTGAAAAGCCGTGCTGGTGAAAGCCCAGCAGCTGCAGGCTGTTTTTGTCGAGCAGTTTCGTCTCGTCCGGTTTGAATTTTCGCTTCTCGATCGCGTACACCAGTGCTTTGATGACTCCCTGGTGGCAGATGACCAGGATATCTTCGCCGGCATAGCGAGCATCCAGATCAGCCAGGGCGGAACGGGTCCGTTCCAGCACTTCACCCCGGCTCTCTCCGCCCGGAGGCCTGAACGACCAGCCGCCTGCCACCTGCTCCTCGAGGATACGTTTGTGACTCAGCTCGATCTCTGCCCGGCTCAGGCCCTCCCATGCTCCCCAGTCCTGCTCGCGCAGGTCCTGGATCGTTTCGATGGGGAGGCTGAGTCGCTGGTTAATGAGCGCTGCTGTTTTCTGCGCCCGGGGCGCCGGGCTGGCGACGATCCGGTTCCAGCTCCAGGCCGCAGAATCGAGAAAACGTGCCCATCTATGAATCTGCTCTATCCCGGCTTCGGTCAACTCGGAATCGAGCCGTCCCTGGATCTTCTTCTGCTGGTTCCAGACCGTCTGACCGTGTCTGAGCAGGCCGAAGCGGGTCAATTCTTTCATCGTTGCCGGTCTATTTCGCCGGATTAATTGTTACCTGGCGACCGAGCCGGCTGTCCGTATCGATAAAGAGCCGGGCCAGATCGACGATGAGCCGGCTGTTGTCAAAATGATTGCGGACAAAATCCCGGCCGTTGTCGATGATCTCTCTGCGCAGTGGTTGGTCGGTCAGCAGGGTGACGATTGCCGCAGCCAGAGCCGTGCTGTCTTTCTGGTTGACGGTGAGTCCGGTTTTTTCATTAATCAGTATCTCCGGAATTGCCGAGACGTTGGTGGCCACGGACGGTACCCCCATGGCCAGCGCTTCCACCAGTACGTTGGGGATGCCGTCGCGATCCCCGTCGTCAGCAATCTGACTTCCAAGAACGAACAGGTCACTGTTGGCGAAATGGTCCAGAACTTGCTCATGGGGCAGGGTGCCGAGCCACGAACAGCAATCTTCAAGGTCGAGTTCTTCGATCAGTTTCAGCACCGAGTCCCGGTCGTCCCCGTCGCCGATCAGATCGTGCTGAAATTCGAGGCCGGATTCTTTTAACTTCTTCAGTGCCTGATAGACGGTGGGCAGTCCTTTCTTGGGAATAATCCGGGCAACGGTCAGAAGTTTATGAGGAGGACGGCTCTCGTATCTGAAGCTTCGATTGGTAAAAAGTTCGAGGTCGATGCCATGATAGTTGCAGTGGACGGCAGCCCCGCTATTGTCAGACAAGGTTTCTAAAAATTCCTTGTTCTTTCGGGTGCAGGTCGAAACAAAGACGCTTTTTTCCAGTTTTTCCCGGAGCTGGTCCGGGTGGGATGTGTAGATATCCTTGGCGTGGGCGGTAAAACTGAAACTCAGTCCCGAGAGCAGCGAGGCAAACATCGTCACCGAGGTCGGCGAGTGGGCGAAATGGCCGTGCAGGTGGCAGATCGCGGGCTCTTTTGAAAGGAACTTCTCAGTCATATAGCCGGCCTGGAAGAGGTGTTTGAAGGTGGCCTGTTTCCCGGTTCGGCGATAACGGGTTGCGGCGGTCTGCAGGGCGGTGCGGTAGCGGCCGGGTGATTTGACCGCGCGCAAAATGTTGGGCCCGACCAGTTGAGGCAGGTCGAGGAGCAGCTCGGTGGGAAGATAGTCAACCCGGGCCTTGATCTGCTTGACCGAGTCGTGGCAGAAATCCTCCCTGCCTCGGCGCATTGGAAAGAGGCGCAGGGTGAATCCGAGCCGCTCCAGCAGCAGTATCTCGTTGGAAATAAACGTCTCTGAAATTCTCGGGTAGCCTTTGAGGATATAGGCAAGTGTCGGATGAGGCCCGTTCATGGCTGGATGAGTCAGCGGGCGGCAGAAGACGGCTTGGAAGTATCGCTGCCGGCGGTGTTGCCGTTGTGAGTCCTGAAAAATTTCAAACGCTCGAGCATCGTATCGAGTCCGGTAAGCTTGAAGTCGGACATGGCCTGAGCATACTGTTCCGATTTTTCCAGAATCGAAAAAATTTTGTCGCGCAGCAGCTGCGGGGTGATGTCGTGCCAGCCGAGATAGTCGATCAGGCCTTGCTCCTTGAGCCGCTGTGCTCTGATCAGCTGCTCCTTGCGCGGTGTTTCCCGGGGGATAATCAGGGCCGGGGTCTGCTGGGTCAGAATTTCGCAGATGGTATTGTAGCCGCCCATCGAAATTACCAGGTCGGCTGCCTGCATCAACTCCTCGAGGCGGCTGTGAAAGGGGAGCGTCTTTATCCCGTAGTACCTGCCCCTGCGCTTGATCTTCTCGCGCTTTTTCTTGGGCATGAACGGCCCGGTGATCACCAGACTCTTGAGCGGCAGCGTTGTCGGAAAATAATCGTGCATCGCCACGAACTGATCAAGGACGTCGAAGCCGTCACCGCCGCCGCCGGTGGTCACCAGTACAAAGGTATCATTGTCCATTATCCGGTAGCGGCGCCGGATTCTTTTTCTGACACTTTTCTGTTTGGCCGTTCGGGGGATGTAGCCGGTGAAAACGACCCGGTCGGAGATTTCTTCCGGGAACTCATACTGCACAACCGGGTTATAGACGTGCTCGTTGCCGTAGACCCAGACCTCATCGTAGAGTTTCGACAGGTAGGTATAGATATCTCTTTCGCGCCAGTCCTTGATGATTACCGCGGGTTCGTCGAGGATGTCGCGCAGACCGAGAACGGCCCTGCTGCCGGGCATCGAAGTTCTGAGCCATTCGAGGGTGGGCAGCACTTCCCGCTTGAGCCCGAGCGGCTCCTTGTCGACGATGAAGAGATCGGGCTTGAAGGTCTGCGCCGTTGCCAGGATGATATTGGTGCGGATGTTTAACGCCTGCTCGTCATCGATTTTGATCGACAGGGCCCGATACTCGTCATTGGTCTTTTTGATCATCCCCGGAATCCTGACGAAATCGACCTGGGAGGGCAGGGCGAAACGGCCGGCAATCGGAGAGCCGGTGAGAATCAGGATGTTGGTGTTGGTGCCCCTCAGGTGCTTGGCGATGGCCATGGTCCGGCGGATATGGCCAAGACCATAGGTGTCGTGAGAATACATCAATATGTTGAACGGAGGGGCCATCACTGCCGGGTTGTCTGCTGCTGCACGTTGTCAGAAGATTAGTGATATCGAACTTTTATTCCAGCGCTTCGGTAAAGTCAAGGCTCTGAAAATAAAAAAGGCCGGACGGCAGGTGAGCCGTACAGCCTTGATCGACGCGAGGTAAAAAGAGAGTCAGACAGCCTTAAAAACTCAGGGTAAGCTGGTTGCTGATCATGATTATCGAATCGACTCCCGTGTAGGTATTGACCTGCTGGAACAGGTCTCCGGTATCCATGTAGCCGAAGTGTACCTCGTAAGCCAGTGAGTTGTAAAAATTGTAGACGACGCCGATGTTGGCCTCCCAACTCGATTCCAGGTCTTCTGAAGGAGTACCGTCCCAGGCCACACTGGTTACACCGATGGCGCCATGAAAGGCCAGGCTCGGGGTGGGCAGGTATTCAGCCGCGACGGCGAAACCATGCGGGGCGGCACCGGTAACTTGGGAACTGAAAGATGTTCCAAACGGGTCCTCACCGAAAACATCGGTGGTGCTGCTGGTGATCATCAGCGGTTTGAACCGCGATGTCTCAAACAACAGGCCGCTTTCAGACTCGGATACCGCATCGGAATCAAACGTATACCCGGAAATTCTGTATTCCGAGCTGTCGAGTCCGTCGGCTTGAGCCGTGACCCCGGTCAGGAGCAGAACCAGTGCAAGACCAAAGCTCAGCGTTATCTGCCTGTTACAATTCATCTCGTTATAAGCGTCTGTAATAGCTTTAAAAATGTTATACTTTCTGTTCAAAACCGTATCTCGTTGAAACGAGAATGATCAAGAATTTGCTACGGTACAAAAATTTTTACCTATCACTATAATGCGCTGTTGGTGATGAAAAGTCAAGAGCGCAGTTGCCTGAATTTGTTTTTCTCCTGGTTCCCGGATCGCGTCGACGATTATTGCAGGAGACAGCCAGATGTTTTATTAATAGCTGACCTGCAGCCACTCTCACTCATAATGAACGAATTCGCTCGAGTTCCTCGACTCGAGTTTAGGTGACGATATGCATCTGATTTCAGGATTGAAATACAACTCCACAGCTTTTTTCATCATGGTGATCGCCGGGTGTCTTGCAATCCTGCATCCGCTCGAAGCTCCGGCCGCAGACGCTGAGGAGATTTCCACCATCATCGTTCTGCCCTTTGAGATAAGCGAAGACGGCACATTTTCTTATATCAACAAGGCGGTTGACCAGATGCTGCTGGCCCGGCTGGCGCGTTTTGACGAAATCGATATGCGGACACAGGTGTTGTCTGAAGAAAAACGTCAGAAACTGAGGGAACAGCTCAGAACCGGCGATGTCACCGGCGCCGCTGCGCTGTTCGACGGTGACTGGATCGTTGACCCCGGGCTCTACTCCCTCAAGGAGGGCATGCAGATGAATCTTTCCCTCTATCCGCTTGGCGGGGGCAGGGCGGTTCAGCTTGCTGAAAAAATTGACAGCGACGAGCAGATTCTAGAAGCGGTAAATTCACTGGTAGCATCCATTTATCGTGCGGTCGTTCAGCCGCAGGAGAGCGTTGCCGTCTCCGACGACGTAAAGAAAGATGATGACGGCCTCAGCGGCTTTGAAACGCCGCACCCCGAGCGGGCATTCAAAAAAGGGCTCTATGCAGGGGCGCCGCTGGTCACCGGTGAACAGGGCTCGACCGTGTTTGAGTCGCGGGGGGTGCGCAAAAGCGGTGATATCCCGATCCTGGTCGAATCGCTGGCGGTCGGCGATCTCGACGGTGACGGCACCAGTGATCTGGCCGTGGCCTCGATGAGTAAAATCATCATTTTCAGCTTCGACGACCTTCGTTTTACCGAGGTTGCCCGTTATGAGTTTTCGCCGCGTATGAAGATTCACGTGATCAATATTGCCGATCCTGGAAACAGCGGCAGACAAAAGCTCTACGTTTCGGCCAACGAGGGGAGATTCGCATCTTCGGCGATACTGAGCTGGGACGGCAGTGAATCCCTGCAGTCGGAGCGTCAGGGGCTGCCCTGGTACATTCGGCCGGTCACCATGCCCGGGAAGGGGGAGGTACTGATTGGACAGCAGGTCAGTATGAATTCTGCCGACGACTACCTGGGCTCCGGGGTCTTCGAGCTTTCCATAGAGCCGGAGGACGGCAAACTGCTGAAGGGCAACAAGCTGCAGCTGCCCGAGGAAACTAATCTTTTTGACTTCATCCAGGCCGATCTGGACGGTGATAAAGGGGTCGAGACCGTTGTCATCGATAAAAATCAGAAAATGCTGGTCTACGATTCGGCCCTGAACCTGATCTGGGTGAGCAGCGCCAATTACGGCGGCAGCAAAAAATATTTCGGGCCGCAGCGAAATAAAACCGATCAGCAGGATCCCGCCGGGCTGACCCCGGCAGCGGAAGAGAATCGCCGGCTCGTTTTCATTTCAGGCAGACTCGATGCCAAGGATATAACCGGGGACGGTTTACCGGAAATCGTGGTCAGCACCAACGAGGTCAACCTTTCGAGGTATCTGGAAAATACCCGCACCTACGACGGCGGTTCGGTTGCCTGCCTGGGATGGTTTGGAGGAGGGCTGGCTGAACTCTGGCAGACCAATCACATCGGGGGCTATGTCGCCGACTATTTTTTTGACAATCGCGCCTCAGAAAATGTGGAAAACGAGAGTAATGGGCTCTACCGACTCTATGTCGCGCAGATTCCACCGATTTCTTTCTGGCAGCAATTACTGCCCAACCGGGTGAGCAAAATTCTGGCTTATGAGATTGTTATCGACAGGAAGTGATTAATCCCTTCTGGAAGATGTAAACCTATCTAGTTGGATTTGTGAAGATATAAGCAGCAGAAAAAATCCCAGCCCGCCTGGTATAATTTTTTAAACTTTTGGTAAAAAAAACTTGACATGGGTGAAACGTAGGTATATAAAGTTGGTAGTAAGATGGCGAATAAGCCGTTATGCCGTAAGACTCAGATTATGAATACAGTAGTGCGGCATTTGAAAAACTGCAGGCCCCGATGAGCGGGGTTGATAAACAAACCTAGGAGAGAAAGATGAAAAAAGTAATTGCTGCAGCAGCCGGCCTGATGCTGGTCGGTACCATGGTTGGATCAGCCTCTGCCGCTGTATCCTTTGGTGGCGACGCCCGTGTCCGTGCATTCTACCAGACAAACAAAGACTTCGGTAGCACCACAACCGACGAAGAGACCGGCGCCGTCAGTCGTGTTAACGAAAAAGACAACAAGATTCAGTCTCGTGTTCGTATCCAGGCTCGTGCCACAGCAGCCGGCGGCGCCTACGCCGTTGGTCGTGCCGACTATGGTAACGGAACCTGGGACGGCGGCAACAGCAACACCTCAAATGTAAGCGCCAGCAAGGCTTACATCGGTGTGCCGATGGGCATGGCACTCTTTGAAGGTGGTCGTATGGGGATGAATCTGCTGAACAACACCAAGTTCCTGTTCGAAGACGTTACCTCTGACGGCGCCTTGCTGAAGTTCAATGTAAGCGACGCAGCTGAGCTTGGCTTGATGTATATCGTCGACTACGAGGCGACAGCAAAATGGCGATTTTGTTAATGACAACGATATCGTTCAGTACGGTGCCTATGCTCAGATGGGCTTTGCCGGCGGCTTCATGGCAAAAATTGCCGGTCTGTATCTGGATGATCAGGTCTCTGAAGGCGACGATGGAGACGGTTTCTACGGTGGTATCGAATTCACGGGACCGGCCGGACCGATTGCCCTGTCCGGTGCTTTTGCCGCTGACGACAGACTTGAAGACACCGGTTACGGTGGTTTCCTCCAGGGTGGCATGGACTTCGGTGCTACCTCGGTCGCATTGAACGTTGGTTTCACCAATGACGGCTTCGTATCCGACGGCGACTTCGGTTTCATCATGCTCGGTGGCGGTACCGCTATCACCGCATACACCATCGGTAGCAGTGGAACCGACAACTGGTGGATCGGTGCTCCGGTTACTTTCGCCGTATCTGAGATGCTGTCCCTCAGAGCAGTGCTGGCGTACATCGACATGGACGAGTTCGGTGACGGTTTCGAGATTTCCGGTGGAGCCACCTACCAGATCTCCGACGGCGCCAACTTTGAATTCCTCATCGGCTACATCGGCTACAGTGCCGGTGACGCAAGAGCTGCTCTCGACCAGGAAGAGAGCCCGTTCAGCATGGGTGGTACGCTCAACGTATCCTTCTAATTGCTTGTGAATTAGAACTTCGTAGTGCTTTATAAAAAAAGGCCGGCCCGAAAGGGTCGGCCTTTTTTTATGTCATATTTTTTATATCGCTGTGAGGAAGTGTAAATACCCCGCCCCGTTAGAAGCGCCGATAGTCTGATCCTGCCCGGTTTTGCGGAGGGTGGGGAATAACGATATCGTTGCCGGGAAATTCAAAAATACCCTTGTCTTTCTTCGAGTACCAATCCCCAATCACCTTTCCCTGCAGATCGACAATAAAGGCGCCCTGATAGCGGCCCATGTACCTTCGCGAAAATCCCTCGTCGGCACTCTGGCGATCACCCCACTTCACCCATTCGTCCAGCTGCTCTTCCGTTAAATCGACCTGGTGCCAGAACTTTGACTGCACCGTATAGCTCTCTTCCAGCCCCATGATCGCATCGGGCTGGAAATCCGGGCCTGAGTAGTAGTAGATGTAATTGGGATCGATGGTAAGAGACCGGTATTTTCTGCTCACTTCCGGACTTTCCTTGATGGTGCTGACGTTCCTGCTGCCGATGCTGGTCGTAACGCAGCCGCTGATGACGAGACTGCTCGTCAATAGAATCGTCAAGAAAATCTGCTTCACCATGCTGTGCCTCCTTGATTTGCTTTTGCTCTAATGCTATGCATCGGGGGTAATGCAGTCAATAGTGTGCAATAGTGCTGAGTTTGGCCTTACATTCTCTCAGTCCGTCGATGGTGTGCTATGCTGTAATTTATTGTTACCTGCTCCATCAGGAGTGGATCGGTAATGCCATACAGGCAACAGGATCGTTCTGCATGAGCAGCCACAAGGAAAACGCAACACATTCCAACAGGCAATATCAGACCCTGGCACTGGTCGGTGCCGGAGTCTTCCTGTCGACCATGGATTCGAGCATGGTCAATGTGGCTCTGCCGTTTATCATGGCCGATTTTGGAGCCCCGCTGATCAGCACCAAATGGGTGGTGCTGGCCTACCTGCTGTCAATTACCGTTTCCCTGCTGTTCTGGGGCATTGCTGCCGACCGTTTTGGCAGGTTTCGTATTTATTTCACTGGAATCTGTCTGTTCATTGTTTCTTCTGTCGGCAGTTCATTGGCGCCGACACTGTTGCTCCTGATTGCGCTGCGCTTTATCGAAGGGCTTGGGGCGGCCATGATGATGGCAGCAGGACCGACCATTATCCGCGATGTTTTCCCCCGCAGCCGGATTGGCCGTGGTCTCGGCCTGGTCGGTATTGCAACGTCTGCCGGTCTGATGAGCGGGCCGGTGATCGGCGGTTTTCTGATCACGGTTTTCTCCTGGAGAACCATTTTTCTTGTCTGTGTCCCGGTCGGGATTGTCATCATCATCGGGCTGCTGTCGATAATGAGAAAACGTCCCGAGACAACGATTGCGGAGCAGCAGCGCGTCTTCGACTGGAAGGGAGCCGTTCTCTGGGCCTCGCTGATCACCTCGCTCGTTTTCTACGGGCACTTTCTGCCGACCCTTGCAATGGGCTGGAAACTGTCGGGGGGTGTCTGGGTGATTCTTCTGATCCTGGCGTTTTATCAGGCTGAAAGAGCAAGAAAATCAAACATCCTGCCGCTCCATCTCTTTACCAGAAATTATTATCGTATCGGGCTGATCACTGCCTCATTGTCGTTTGCCAGCCTCTTTGGCGTCCTGGTTCTGATGCCGTTCTATCTGACCCATATCAAAGTGCTCAATGCCGGTATGGTCGGTCTGGTCATGACCTCGATTCCGCTCACCCTGTTTATCGTTTCACCGACGGCGGGAATGCTCTACGACCGCTTTGGCAGCAGATACCTGACCACCACAGGCCTGACCATCTGTACCGGCTCCCTGCTGCTGCTGGCTGCGATAGGTGAGCAGACCAGCCTCGCTTTCGTCTTTGCTGCTCTGGCCTTTCTGGGCATGGGCCAGTCGATCTTTCTGGCCCCAAACACTGCCTCGCTGCTGTCCAGGATCGACGACACCGACGCCGGTATTACCTCAGGTCTGCTGGCCACCTCAAGAAACCTCGGTATGCTGGTCGGCGCCGCCTTCAGCTCGATTCTGTTCGGGACCTGGTTCAGTTATTTTTCAGAAGGCGCTGAACTCGGAAATTTCGATCCGGCCTTGAGCGATGCTTTTATTGCAGCGCTGCGGGCGACGATGATCTGCCTTGCTGCTGTTTCGCTTTTGGGTGTAATGATTTCCTGGAAGCGACGAAAATAAAACGAGAAAAGCATTGCAGAGGGAAGGGCGGAATTATTTTTCCTGGTTACCCATGAAACTCAGCCAAACTCCACTGAGAGGATAAAAGAACGAGCGCTTTCCTGGTCTCTGCCGTCCGGCCGATTTTACTTCTTGGTAGCAGCCGGGGGTAGTACGGCTCCGGCTGCTGCGCTGCGGCCTTTTCGCCGTGGTGGTGAAAAGTCGGCGGGAAGTCGGCCTTCGGCCTTTTTTTACCGCCGACAACCATTTTCACGACCATGGCGGGCCTCCGCGATGCAGCCTCCGCCGCACCACCCCCTCCGTTCACATCTATCAGTAGCAGCCGTAGGAGCGAGGGCGGGCAGGCGCCGGAGAGTGCATCAGTGGAGGCCCTGGAGGTCAATGAAAACAGGCCCGCAGGGTTGCGTAGCAACCGGCTGTCAGAGGCCGCGAAGCGGCCGGCGTCCAGCCGGCCTCATTGACCGTAAGATCAGGCCGGAGCGTCGCACCCGGAGGCGCCTGTTCGCCCGGCCGCAGGTGAAGGCAGACAGTTTCCTGATCGCAAGGCTATGTTTCATGGGTAATCAGATTATTCTTTCTGGAGGGCGAGGCCGTCACCTGAGATCGGAAACATAACCGTTGCGGTCATGCCCTGATCGTCGTTGGCCACCAGAGAAAAACGGGCGTCGTGCTGGCCCAGAATCTGTTCGACCAGGGTCAGTCCCATGCCGGTTCCATAGGTTTTGGTGGTATAGAAGGGATCGGTAATCCGGTCCAGATCACCGTTGATCATACCGGTGCCGGTATCACTGATCAGGACCTTTACATGGTCCTCCAGGATTTCAGCACGGATCGTCAGCGTTCCTCCAGACTTCATCGAATCGAGGCTGTTCCTGACCAGGTGCAGAAATGCCTGGTATATTTTATCGCCGTCAATGGTGAGCCTCGGCTCCTTGTCCGGCAGTTCGATTTCACAGCTGATTCCCTGTTTTTTCATGGCCCCGTAGAAGGCCATGGCGGCGCGTCTTATCAGGCTGAAAATCGATTGCTCGCTCTTTTCTAACTTCGTATCACTGACGAAGTTGAACAGGTCGTGCAGGGTGGACTCGACCTTGGCCGACTCCTTGACCAGAACTTCCAGAAATTGTCGGTCTTTTGGCTCTGCGATACGCTTCTCGAGCAATCGTGCGGTACCGCCAATGGAGGTGATCGGGTTGCGCAGGGCGTGAACCAGCTGGGCCGACATCTGGCCAAGGGCGATATAGCGATCCGACTCGACCAGCATGTCCCGGCTTTTCTCCAGTTCATCGGTTATCTGTTCCAGTTCCTGGATCTTCTTCTGCATATCACGGTGCAGATGTGAATGTTCGATGGCCAGGCTGGCCTGGCCGGCAAAAATCTCCAGGTCCCTGACATCGTCTGGTTCGATCGATTTCTGGGTGATAAAATTATCGGCAATGATGACACCGAGCGACTGGTTGGCTGAATAGAGCGGGGTAATCACAAAACTGTCCTGGTTCAATGTCGATATCAAGTCTGCAGGGATGTCGATATCGGCCCGGCCGTTTCTGACCAGGATCGAACGCCGGTTGCTGCAGGCCTGGATCAGCGGATGATCTGTCTGCGACGCGGGAATCTTCAGGGACTGAACGATTGAGTTGACCACCCCGTTGGCCTCGGGCGGGGCCTTGACGCTGCGTTCAAAGAGATGCTGCAGATCGAGCTTTTCGGTCTTGATTTCATCCCAGATCATCTGCGCGTCGGCCCGGCTGTCCGGCCCGATGGCCAGTCTTCCTTCGAGCAGACTATTGTCATCATTGAAGAGGGCGAGAAAGGCACGGTTGAAGGCGAGTCCCTCATCTGAGGTGATGCCGATCAGGATCGTCTGCAGTATAACCTCGAGTTCAACCTCGTTCAAGGAGCCGCTGGTCAGCTGCAGGATCAGGTGGTGCAGAAACTGGCTTTTCAGGTTGGTCAGCTGCAGGTCGCGCCGGCAGACGCGCTGGTCGTTGAGCTGGCTGCGTTTCTTCAAGACCCGGGCAAGAGCGAGGCGAACCTGTTCTTCGTTGAGCGGTTTGATCAGCCAGTCATCGCAACCGCGATCGAGCCATACCAGCAGGTCCACATGTGCGGCCCATGGGGTGATAAGAATGATGCCGAGGCTCGGGTAGCGCTGAAACAGTGTCTGCAGTGACAGCTCAGGACTGTCTCCGAGCAGGTCCTGCTCGACCAGCAGGAGGGCGACATGGTTAACGTCGAGCCCGACGTGGATCTGGTCGAGGTTGCCTGCCGCAATACATGGCAGCCGATCATTTTCCAGCAGAATCTGGAGCAGGCGCGAGGTCTCGTCCGCAGCGCCGACGAGAATGATCTCAGCCTCGCCGAGCAGACTGTTCATCGAAAGGGGGTCGGACTGATCGGAGTATGGAGATGATTCAACCATAAGACGGTGTGCTCAGCGCAGATGCGATTGCGTCCTCAGATCCGGTTCCGGAAGGCAGGCCGGCGGCGCTGGTCTGCAGGACTTCGGGTTTTTTGTCGTCTGCATAGTAGTAGTCTACTGGTTTGGTTGAAAAAGAAAAATAAAAATCGTATAACCCTCAAAGACCTGATTGCCAGGCACCAAGCCTCGTTTTATCACTTTCGATCATCACGCCGCACCGTGGTGAAGGACACTCTGTGAATAGTTTTTTTGCCGCCGGCGGACCGCTATCCGAACATCTTCCGACTTACGACCCCCGGCCGGGTCAACTGCAGATGGCGGAGCGCCTCGAAACGTTTTTTGCCGCCCCCGGATATGGGCTTCCGGGTACGCCCGACTACGGCGATATCCTCATTGTCGAGGCCGAGACCGGCATTGGCAAGAGTCTTGCTTATCTCGTCCCGGCGGTGCTGTCCGGTATGCGCGTCGTGGTGTCGACGGCGACGATAAACCTGCAGGACCAGCTCATCGAAAAGGAGATACCGCTGGTTGAGAGGGTGCTGGGTCTCGATGTGGCCGCCGTCTGTGTCAAGGGCCGGCAGAACTACCTGTGCCGCTATCGCTGGAATCAACACCGCTACAGCCCGCAGGCCGCACTGGTCGACGATGAGGAGAGCGACCGAATCGAGCAGTGGCTGGAGGAGACCGAGACGGGCGATCGGGCCGAGCTTGGCTGGCTGGCCGATAGAACTCCGTTGTGGCCGAAAATTTCGGCCCACTCGTATCAATGTCTGGGCAGTGAGTGTCCGGAATGGTCGAGCTGTTTTATCAACCGGCTCCGTAAGAAAGCAGCAACGGCCCGGGTCCTGGTCGTCAATCATCACCTCTATTTTTCCGATCTATCGCTGAAACAGCGGGGCTTCGGAGAGATTCTGCCGCGCCACGAGGCGGTGATATTCGATGAGGCCCACCACCTCGAGCAGGTGGCGACCTCCTTTTTCGGAACCAGCTTCAGCCAGTATCAGGTGTACGATCTGATCAGCGATATCGGCCGGCAGGCAGAAGCTGATATCGATGTCGGGACGGCGGACCGTATCATTGGTTCCGCCGCCGGCATCAGGCAGCGGGTCGATGGGTTTACGGTGCTCTTTCCGCAGCAGCGGGGCCGCTTCAACCTGTTTGAATTCGTCCGCAGCCACGACACCTGGCAGACGGAGGTGCAGCTGATCATCGACGGCCTCGAACGGCTTGCCGCGCAGCTCGAGGATATCAGCCGCCGACACGAGAGCTGGCAGGTTTTGACAGAGCGCGCCCGGGAGCTGCACCGCAACCTCTGCTTCGTCGGGCTGCCCGAGCCGGAGCAGCGCTCAGAATCCCACGTCTACTGGTACGAGAAGCGGGAGCGGGCGGTCAGTCTGTCGGCGACCCCGGTCGATGTCTCTGAGGATTTGCGCAGCAGCCTCTATGGCGCGATACCCAAAATCATCCTCACTTCGGCAACGCTGTCCACCGCCGGGAATTTCAGCTATATAAAACAGCGGCTGGGGCTCGCTGGCGATACCGAAGCACTGCAGCTGAGATCACCCTTTGACTATGCCGCAAGAACGAGGCTCTATATTCCCGGCGGCTCCTTCCCCGAGCCTGCTTCGCCGGGCTATGAAACAGCATTGTGCGAGCAGATCGAAGCGCTGCTGAACATCACCAGGGGACGGGCGCTCGTTCTTTTCACCAGCTTCAGGGGAATGGATCTGGTTGCCGAGTATCTGAGCACTAAACTGAACTATCCTGTTCTGGTTCAGGGTACTGCTTCGCGGGCCCGGCTGCTCGATCAGTTCCGGCAACAGACCGACTCGGTTCTGCTGGCCGTGGCAAGTTTCTGGGAGGGAGTTGATATTGTCGGGGAATCGCTCAGTGCGGTGATTATCGACAAACTGCCCTTTGAAGTACCCTCCGACCCGGTGGTCCAGGCCCGGATTCTGGCCATCAAGGAGGCCGGCGCTAATCCTTTTTTCGATTTTCAGATCCCCCGGGCGGTGCTCAGCCTGCGCCAGGGAGTCGGTCGCCTGATGCGCTCGGCCACTGACGGCGGCTTGATTTCGGTGCTGGACGCGCGTCTGTTCAGCAAACGCTACGGCAAACTCTTCCTCAAGAGTCTGCCGCCGTCCCCACTGATCAGGGATATGGTTGAGATTCAGGACTTTTTTGGTATGCTGGAGCAGGATGAAGATTGATTCAACGACAATTATGCGATGGAACTGAAACGGCTGATTGCAGAAGAAGCTGCCAGGATCGACCTGATCATGAGGCAGGATATCGATGGGCTGGCCGATCGGTTCGATCCGCTCCTGATCGAAATTCTTGACTACGGCCTGTTCAGCGGCGGCAAGCGTATCCGCCCCTTTCTGACGACTCAGGCCGCCCGTCTCTGCGGCTGTAATGACGAAGGTGTCTATCGGCTGGCCACCTCGTTTGAATATCTGCACGCCGCCACCCTGATCCATGACGACGTCATCGACAACGCCGGTGAGCGGCGCGGTTCACCTTCGGTATTCAAGCACTTCGGTCTGGCCGAGGCTATTTTAGCCGGCGATTTCCTGCACGCCCATTCGATGAGTCTGGTCAGCCGCTACGGCGGACCCGAGGCTTTATCGATCTTCTGCCAGGCAACGGCGGCGATGGTAGACGGCGAATACCGGCAGCTGCGCAATGCCGAAAACAGGGAGCAGTCTGAAGCTGACTACTTCACCGTGGTGGAAGGCAAAACAGCGCTGCTCATCGGTGCCGCCTGCGAAATCGGCGGGCTCTACGGCGGCGCTGACGAAAGGCTTAGAAACGGCCTGAAGACATACGGTATCAATCTTGGCTGCGCCTTTCAGATCATCGATGATTTGCTCGATTATCAGGGGAATTCTGCAAACACCGGCAAGTCGGTCGGCAATGATCTGGCCGAAGGGAAAGTGACCCTGCCGCTGATCTATGCGCTGCAGCGCGCCGATGAAAAGGATCGTAGAGAATTGCTGGCGATCCTCGATGACCCCCGGAAAAGAGCCGGGGCATTGCCCATGGTAGCAGATTTGATCGACCGGTATCAGGGGTTTGAGTACTCCAGAACAAAAGCCGATGAGATCATGTCGCAAGCCCTGGCGGCGGTCCAGGCTGACGCTAGTGAAAATGGGCGTCGCGGGGCTGAGGTACTCCAGGCGCTGGGCGACTATGTCCTGAACCGGGACCGGTAAGCGGGCTGATGGCGACGACGAAAGCCAGAAAACCTGCCGTCCGGAAAAGGACCGTGCGGAGGAAAAAGAAACCCTCGCGGTTCGCCGGTCGGATCCCATTTTCCAGAATCATCATGGCTCTGGTGCTGGCCGCCATATTCTTCATTTCCATTGGCGCTGCCGGTTATGTGATCTTTTTCAGGGTTGTTGTCGTCTCCTCAGATCAATTTCATTTCAATCGATCTGTTGTCTCTATTATCAGCAGAAATGCACCATCCCAGCCGGCAGTCGAGCGCTTGTCTGACAGCTCGGCGAAATCAAACAGAAAACTGTATACCGGAGAAGATGTATGAAGGTCGGTATCATTGGAACCGGACGTCACGGCAGCAGGTACGCTGAGCATATCGTCAACGATTGCGAAGGGTTGACGCTAAGCGGTATCGCCCGGCGTTCGATCACTGACGGCGAGGAGCAGGCCCGAAGATGGGGAACAAGCTTTTTCCCCGATTTTAGAGAGCTTGTCGAGTCTGATCAGGTCGAGGCGGTTATCGGTGCAGTACCGCCGGTTTTAAATCCTGAAATTGCCAGGCTTAGTGCCCGATTTAAAAAACCGCTGCTGCTTGAAAAACCGCTGGCGACAAATACCGCCGATGGTGAGAAAATTGTCTCGGCGATGAAGCAGGCGGGCGTGCCCCTGACGATTGGACAGACACTGCGCTACAACCCGGTGATCAGACAACTGCGCCGGGAACTGCCCAAACATGGTCGGCTCTTCACCGTCTATGCCAACCAGCGGCTCGAGCCATCGAGTTTGGACTGGCTGGAGAACCCGGACGAGGCCGGCGCCGGGATTACCTTCCATATCGCCGTCCACGTCTTCGATGCGCTTCACTATATCACCGGTCTGAAGGTGCAGCGGGTGTCGGCCATGTGCCGGACCTGCAAGACCAAGAATCTCGAGGATATGGCGCTGGTTCATGTGGAGATGGAACAGGGTGTGGCCGGGATCGTCGATGTCAGTAAGCTGAGTTCTTCGAGAAGCGGCCGCTATGAGTTTATCTGTGACAAGGCCCAGCTCCACGGCGACCAGATCCACGGCTACGTCGACTGCATCGCCGCCGCCCGGGAGAACCGGATCGGTTCCTTTGGCCCGGAACCGACCATTCTTCCTCTGCTGGCCGACTGGCAGCTGTTTCTGGAGGGTAAGGCTGACAATCCGGTCAGCGGCGAAGACGGGCTCTACGCCATCAGGGTCAGCGAAGCCAGCCTCGAGTCGGCAGAGGACAGCCGCTGGGTGAATGTCTGAATTACCTGTCGAGAGAAGGAATCGATCTTTTAGACAAAAACCGTATAGAGCGCATAAAACCAGACGACAGCGGCGATAATCAGACTGACGAACACCGCCGCGCTGCCCATATCTTTTGTTCGGCCGGCCCGTTTGTCATACTCGGGTGAGACCATATCGACCAGCTCTTCGACGGCTGAATTGAGCAGCTCGACAATCAGCACCAGCCCGTTAACCGCAAAGAGCAGCAGCTTCATTACTACGCTTACCGGGAGTAAAACGATAACCGGCAGCAGCAGGATAAAGACGATCGATTCCTGCCTGAAAGCCTCTTCGCTGCGGAAGCAGGAACTGAATCCTTTCAGCGAATTTTGAGCGGCGCTGACCAGCCGGGTGATACCCGTTTTAGGCGGTGGTTTCTGCACAGCAGTGCGCTCAGTGTTTGAAAGAGCGCTGTCCAGTGAACATCATCGCCACTTTCGGGTCAGCTTCGTTGCAGGCCTCGATCGTCTCGAAATCCCTCATTGAGCCCCCGGCCTGCAGGATTGCGCTGACACCCTGCTTGATGCCGACATCCGCCCCGTCCCTGAACGGGAAAAAGGCGTCTGAAATCATCACCGAATCGACCAGACCGGCCCGGTCATCCTTTACCTGCCGGTCGATCTCTTCCTGCTCCACAAAGTCCCGTTCGCCGCGCTCAACTGCCAGCACCAGGTCACCATAGGATATCTTGAAGCGCTCGAAGCAGAGCATGTCGGCATATTTGATATAGGCTTTGTGCACCGCGATCTCGGCCACCCCGACCCGGTCCTGCTCCCCGGTTCCGACCCCGACCGTGCAGCCGTTCTTGACATAGAGGACTGAATTCGAGGTAACCCCGTGCTCAACGGCCCAGCCAAAAATCATATCCTCTATTTCGCGCTGGTCGGGTTGTCGTTCGCAGCGGTATTCCTTGTCTTTCCACGTTGCGGTTGCCGGCTTCAGGTCCGCAAACGAGCGGATCGAGTTGATCGGTGACTGCTGGACAATGATGCCGCCGTCGATGAGGCTCTTGAAATCGATGAAACGGTGCTGCTCGAAATTCCGCCAGTCTGTCGATCGCCCCGATTCTGATCACCCGCAGATTGGCGCGTCTGCTGATGATTTCCAGGCTGCCCTCCTCAAATTCCGGGGCGCAGACGACCTCGAGGTAATTCTCGGCGAGCAGTTCGGCAGTAGCTTTATCGCAGGGTCGGTTCAGCACCACGGCTCCGCCGAAGGCGGCAATCCGGTCGGCCCGGTTGGCCCGGTCGAACGCCTCGTCGATCCGCTCTCCATAGGCCGCTCCGCACGGGTTGTTATGCTTCAGAATAACGGCGGCCGGGCGCTGCATCAGATATTTGAGGATATTGAGGCCGTTGTCGACATCGGTCAGGTTGATCTTACCCGGATGTTTGCCGACCTGCAGCATGTCTTCCGCGGAGATGGCCGAGACAAGGCCGTTGCCGGGCTCGATAAAAGTGCACGCCCCCAGGCTCAGATTGCCGTTGACCAGCTCGTAGAGCGCCGCTTCCTGGTCTGGGTTTTCACCATAACGGATGCCGCGTTCATCGATGGAGCCGTCCGGCTGGGGAATCTTCCAGGTTCGTTTACGGTAGACAAGCTTCTGGTCCCCGAAAGCGATCGTCATTTCCATCGGAAAGTGATCACCCAGAATGGTCGAATACATTTTCTTTATATCGCTCATATGATCTCCTCTGCCTCGGACGCCCTCAGGTGTTATTTCCTTTCAATAGAGATAACGGATTGATCACCGTTCCCGCTGCGACATGCTGATCGGCAAGAACACTGTTGGCCCCGATACGAACGTCATTATCAATCGTGCAGTTGCTCAGATAAACTCCCGGCTCGACAGAGCAGTTGTCGCCGATCGATCCCTGCCCGATGATCGTCACCTGGCCGCCGAAACAGCAGTTGAGGCCAACCGATACCGAGGAGCCGATCGTCGTGGTCTGCGGGTCGAGCATCGTTGCGCCCTGGCCCATCAGTTCGACGTTTCTGCGGTTTTTGATTTCCCGGTGAGCCTGGGCCAGTTCAATTTTGGAATTGACCCCGAGGACCTGCTCCGGATGGGGGTGCTCGAATTTGTTCACCGCAAGACCGTCGTTGGCAGCGATGGCGACGATATCGGTCAGATACATCTCCTGTTGGGCGTTGTCGGTGGTTACCCTTGAAAGAGCATCGAACAGAAAGGCAGCTTCGCCGATATAGATACCGGTGTTTATCTCGCGGATCAGGCGCTGTTCGGGATCGGCGTCTTTTTCTTCGATGACGGCTTGTACGGAGCCGTCAGCAGCACAGATAATCCGTCCGTAATTGGTCGGCTCGTCAAGTGATGTGGTCATGATCGTCAGTTCTGCACCAGTGCGTCGATGAGACTCGAGCATCTTTTCAAGATGATGGGGCTGGACCAGGGGAACATCGCCGTAAAGGATCATCACGTCTGTAGTGCGGCCGCCAAGCAGCGGCTCGGTGCACTGGACCGCATGACCGGTGCCGTTCTGTTCCTTCTGTTCGCAGCAGATCACCTCATAATCGTCGAGGATGGCCTCTACCGCTTCTTTCTGGTGGCCGACGACGACGATGGTCGTTTCCGGATTGAGCGGGACGACGCTGTCGAGCACATGGTGCAGCATCGGGCGGTAGAAGACTTCGTGCAGAACCTTGGCTCTGGCCGACTTCATGCGGGTTCCCTTGCCGGCGGCAAGGATTACGACGGAAAGAGGATGGTTGTTTTCCATAACCATTGTCATTGGTAAGTTTGGGGTGTTGAGATGATGCTGGAACCTATCCTGTCGGACGATTTCTGTCAATCAGATTGGCCGTCCATCACTCCTTGACCGATCCGGCCAGCAGGCCCCGAATGAAGTACCGGCCCAGAACGATATAGATCAGCAGTACCGGCAGGGCGGCAAGTATCGATCCGGCCATCGGCAGATTCCAGCTCACGGCCTGGCCGCCGGCAAGCTGGGCCAGACCGACGGTAATCGGATTGGCGGTATGCCGGGTCAAACAGATGCCCCAGAGGAACTCGTTCCAGATCTGGGTGAACTGCCACAGGCTGGTGACCACGAACCCCGGAATCGACAGGGGGAAAATGATTTTCGTGTAGATCGAGAAGAACCCGGCACCGTCGAGATTGGCCGATTCCATCAGCGAGTCGGGGATCTGGGCATAAAAATTTCTGAAGATAAGAGACGTTATCGGCAGTCCGTAGACAACGTGCGCCAGAACCAGCCCGGGTATTCCGCCGTAGAGATTCATTGCCCGCAGGGTCTGAAACAGTGGAATCAGAATGACCTGGTAGGGGATGAACATGCCGAACAGAAAAAGCGTGAAGATGATCTCGCTGCCCGGGAATTTCCATTTGGAGAAGACATAACCGTTGAGCGAGCCGAGCATGGTCGATAAAAAGGTGGCGCTGATCGTCAGGATCACCGAGTTGACGATATTTGGCCTGAGCAGCTCGAAGGCTTCTGAAAAGCTCGAGGAATTGATCTGCGGCGGCAGCTGCCATGATTGCGGCAGACTGATATCGCCCGGAAACTTGAGTGAAGTGATCAGGGTCAGGTAGACCGGCATCAGATAGGCGATCGAGAGCAGCACAAGGGTCGCATAGAGCAGCAGTGTCAGCGGTGAGAATCGGGCTTTCATCAGCGCGTCCTCCGCTGCCGGTAGCTGCCGATCAGATACGGAATGATAAACGTGCCGGCAATCAGAAATAAGATGATCGCAATCGCTGCACCCTTGGCGAAATCGTTGGCCCTGAAGGTGGTCAGGTACATATTCAGAGCCGGATGCCCGGTCTGGCCGTTATCGGGACCGGTCATCGCAAAAATCAGGTCGAACATCTTCAGCGAGATGTGCGACAGGATGATCACCGCGCTGATGGTGATCGGCTTGAGCATCGGCAGGGCGATGTAGCGGTAGTATTTGGCCGTGCTGGCCCCGTCGAGCATGGCCGCATCGCGCAGATCCTGCGAGATGCCGGTAAATCCGGCCAGATAAAGCGCCATCGTGTAACCGGAATACTGCCAGATCGTTGCCATGATGATGCCCACCGTCGCCAGGTTGAAGCCGTGAATCTCCTCCATGAAGAGCGCTTTGGGCAGCAGGTCTCCTCCGAGCCAGCCGAACAGGCCGAGGATGAGGCCGGGCAGCAGATAGCGCAGGGCCCGCCCGGGAGCGCTCCTGACCATGAAAAGACCGCATAGGATGAGAATCAGGGCAGCGATATAAATGGCGATCAGCAGCAGATTCTGCCAGTTGAACTCGAGAATGGCCCTGGTGCTCGACAGCCATTTGAACTGCAGCGGTTCGAGCCCGATGTAGGTGGGCAGGATATTGACGCCGCCCTGGGGTGACAGCATCCAGCGCCAGATGGTACCGGTGACGATGAAGGAGAGCGACATCGGGTAGAGAAAGATGGTCCTGAATACGGCTTCTCCCCGAGGTTTGTTATCGAGCAGGATGGCGATGAACAGACCGGTGCCGATGGCGCCGGCAAGCAGCATTACCGAGTAGTAAACCGCATTGACCAGATCCTGCCGGAAGCCGCCGCCAAGAAACCCGGTGAACAGCTCCTTGTAGTTGCTGAGCCCGGCAAAATTTCGTACCGGGTTTTCAGCCAGAGCCGCTACACCTCCCCAGTCCGTCAGCGACAGCCAGAAGGTGTTGCCGATAAAACCATAAACGAACAGGCCGATCAGTAGGATCGACGGCAGCAGGGTGAAAAAAGCCTTTAAACGGTCAGTATTTCCCATCGCTCATCATGTGTGGAGCAGGCCCCGCCGCATCTGACGAAGGCCTGCTCCCGAGTGCGCCATTACTGGGCGATACCGTTTTTGACCGCAATCTGCTGAGCCGCTTTGGCGGCAGCCTCGGCGTTGCGGGACTTGAGAAACATCTCCATGACTGCGGCGAAGTCGTTCATGAAGCCTTCGTTGGCGGTAACGCCGTGGGCCAGCGAACCAGCGATCCGGTCATTGGAGAAATCGGCGGAGGCCGACTTGGCATAATCGTTATACTTGGACAGATCACTGTCGGTTCGGGCCGAGATGGAACCTTTCAACGGATTGAAGGCGTCGCTGCCTTCCCTGCTGCCCAGAAGGGTCAGCCAGGCAATGACGTTGTCCCGGTTCGGGGCGCCCTTCGGCAGGCCGAAGGAGTCCGCCAGAAACATGAATTCGCCACCGGTGCCCGGTGAGGCTGCCCAGCCAAAACCGCTGCCGGGCTCGAGCTTTTTGGTGGTGCTCAGGTAGCCGGCGGCCCAGTCGCCCATGACGTTGAAAGCGGCGCGGCCGTCAACGACCATATCGGTCGCCTGCTGCCAGGAAAGCGAGGACGCATCGTCGTTGGTGTATTCGAGTACCTTGCCGAACAGCTCCCAGGCCTTGACGCCTTCTGGGCTGTCAAAAGCGAGGTTTCCGGACCAGAGCGCGTCCCAGTTGTCGGGGCCAAGCGAGGCCAGGGCGACGGATTCCCAGAGATGATTGGCCGTCCAGTTCTGGGCCAGCGCCAGCGGTACGACACCTTTTTCTTTGAGCATCGGGGCCGCTGCAAAAAAATCGTCCCAGCTCTCTGGCACGTCGATTCCCCATTTCTCCAGGTTTGCCGGTACATACCAGAGCACGTTGGAGCGGTGAATGTTAACCGGAACAGACCAGATACCGTCGTCGGTGCCGATCAGCTTGACCAGGCCTTCAGGAAAGGCATCCATCCAGCCCTGTTCCTTGAACAGGAAGCTGAGGTCTTCCATACGGTCAGCCTCGACCCAGGTACCGATCAGTTCCTGGCCGGCATGAACCTGAAAGCTGTCAGGCGGTTCACCACCGAGCATTCTGGTCTTTAACACGGCTTTGGCATTGACGCCTGAGCCGCCGGTGACCGTGGCATTGACCACCTCGACATTGGGATGGGCCTTCGTGTAGGCGTCGATCAGGGCCTGCAGAGCCGGGCCTTCATCGCCTGCCCACCAGGAAAAGATCTCGAGCTGCCCCGAGAGTTCCTTGGACTGGGCCGGAACGACCACAAACATCAGCGTTGCCGCCATAGCAGCAAGTAGCGAGACAATCGTTTTTTTCATTGGTTCCTCCTCATTGTGTGGTGATGTGACCCGACCATTGCGGATCACTTTTCATGTGGTTCAGCGGATGGCCTGCTCCGTCTCCGGATCGAAAAGCAGCAGGTTCTCCATATTGAAGCCGAGTTTCACCGTCTCGCCGGGAGCGGATCTGACCCGGCCTTCCAGTTCGGCGATGATATCGGTTTCTCCAAATCTAAACTCAAGCAGCGACTGACTGCCGACGATTTCTGAAACGATCACGGTGGCGTCGAAAAGCCACTCTTCGGGGAAGTTCTGCTGCCCTGCTGCCCGCTTGATCGAATCCGGCCTGATTCCGGCCAGAACATGGTCCTGATCGCGGCACGACTCGGGCAGGGTGACCGGGAAACTCTTCCCGCAGAGGTCTATCGAGTCTCCACTGCTGGTGCGGCTTACCACCGCTTCCATCATGTTTATCGGCGGATTACCGATAAAACCGGCGACGAAGCGATTGTCGGGGCGCTCATAAACTTCCTCCGGTGAGCCAACCTGCTGGACGCGGCCGTCTTTCAAGATAACGATTCGATCCGCCAGGGTCAGCGCCTCGATCTGATCGTGGGTCACGTAGATCGTCGTGGTCTGCATCTTCAGGTGCATCTTTTTCAGCTCCATGCGCATCTGGGTCCTGAGCTGAGCATCGAGGTTCGAGAGCGGTTCGTCGAATAAGAATACGCTGGGGCTGCGGACAATGGCCCGGCCCATTGCAACGCGCTGCCGCTGGCCGCCGGACAGAGCGGCCGGTTTGCGGTTGAGGTACGGTGTCAGTTCGAGAATCTCTGCAGCTTTAGAAACCTTTTCCTCAATCTCCTTTTTCGGCAGCTTGGCCATTTTCAGGCTGAAGGCCATGTTGTCGAAAACACTCATGTGCGGATAGAGGGCGTAATTCTGAAAGACCATCGCCACATCGCGGTCTTTGGGCATCACCTCATTGACCCGGCGCGTGTTGATTCGGATCTCGCCGTCGCTGATCGCCTCGAGACCGGCGATCATTCTTAAAATGGTTGATTTGCCGCAGCCGGAAGGGCCGACCAGAACGATGAATTCGTTGTCCTGAATACTCAGGCCGGCATTGTGCACAACCTCGGTCGATCCATACCGCTTACAGACATTTTCCAGTTCAACCTGGGCCATGGGTTTCTCCACGTATTCTTTCTGGTACGTGCTTCATGTCGATCCTCTGATCACGAGCCTGGTTGCAAGTGTCGTCGTCCTGGCGCTGGTAAGATGGGTGCCGTTGAAAACAGCAAGCAGGATCGAGGCGGCGGTCTTGCCGATCTCATAGGCGGGCTGGCTGACCGTGGTCAGCGCCGGTCTGACCAGCGCCGTGTTGGGATTGTCGGAAAAGCCGACCAGGCCGACCTGGTCGGGAATTCTGATACCGTGATCCTGCAGGTAGCTGAATGCGCCGATGGCGACCGGGTCGTTGATGGCAAAGATGCCGTCCGGGGGCATATCGAGGCTCATGAGCCGGCGTGCTCCCCGATAACCATCCTCCTCGTGGCAGCCGCCTTCGACGATATACTCGGGCCTGACGCTCAGCCCCTTGTCTCTGAGCGCCGCCTCGTAACCGGCCCTTCGCTTGCGGGCGATGGAGAGCGACGTCGGCGAGCTCAGGTGAGCGATCCTTGTGCGCCCCGTTTCGATCAGGTGGGTAACAGCCCGATAGGCTCCGTTGAAATCATCGACAACGACCGCGGGGGCATCGATCTCATCAACGGCGCGGTCGAACAGAACCATCGGTACGCCCTGGGCGATGACTTGCTGCAGATGACTGAAATCGGTGGTTTCCTGGGAGACCGAGACGAGCATTCCGGCTACCCGGTTGGCCGCCAGCGCACGAGTATTGATCGTTTCGCGCTCGAAGGTGTCGTTGCTCTGGCAGACCATGATCGTGTAGCCGGCTTCATAGGCCAGATCTTCGATGCCGCTGATTACCGTCGAAAAAAAAGTATTGCGGATTTCGGGGACGATGACGCCGATATTGTTGGAGCGGCGGGTCTGCAGGCTCTGGGCGATGAGGTTGGGTTGATAATTCGTCTGTGCGGCAATGGCCCGGACCCGCTTCTTGGTCTGTATGCTGATATCGGGGTGGTCGCGCAACGCCCGGGAGACCGTGGAGGCGGAAAGATTGAGGCGCCGGGCTAGATCGGTGATGGTTACATGCTTCATCGGCGCTCCCCGTAAAACTGCCATCCCCTGTCAGTGAACATACAGAACCCGGGCCGACCGATGAGCACCGGCAGCACCGCACCCTCTCCAAAAGCTTTGTTCAATAAAAAACGATAATCATTAAACCGGCCGTGCGGAACATAGGTCTGCACGGTTCCGGCAAATCCGCCCCCATGAACGCGGCAGACCGCCTCCGGAAAACAGGTCCGGGTCAGGGCCATGCCAAGCAGGATTCCCTGCTCGAAACTGGTGTCCGCAGCGCTGCAGTTCTGCAGGAAGCGGCAGGAAGAGTCTCCGGAATCTTCAACGAGCTTTAAAAAGGTATTGAAATCGCCGACTTTCAGTGCGGCCAGTTGCTCAGCCGCACGCCGGTCTTCGTTGAGAAAATGGAGCAGTCTGAGCAGCGCCCTGTCTCCGGCCTGCCGCCTGATCTCGGTGATTTGTTCGATGACGGAGTCAATAGTTATCCCTCGGGCGGTATCGGCTCCCAGAAGGGTGACGGCTCGGCCGATCTCCTCGGTCACGGCGGCGTAATCAGAGGTGAGATCGGCGTGGCTGCCGCCGGTGTCGATAATCAGCAGTCGATAACCAAAGCGTTCTACGCCGAAGTCAACCCGGTTTATTTCCGGGTTGTCCGGGTCTTTGAAATCGATCCCGAGTGTCGATCCGAGAGCGCAGGTCAACTGGTCCATCAGGCCGCAGGGTTTGCCGAAGAAGCGGTTCTCGGCAAAGCGGCCGTCCCTGGCGAGTTGAAGCGGGTCAGGCGTTTTTTCGTCAAACAGCGCCGAGAAGATACCGCCCAGCAGAATCGAGAAAGCGGCGGAAGAACTGAGACCGGCGCCCGGCTTCAGGGTTGAATGAATCACTGCCGTAAAGCCGCCGACCGGCCGCTGTTGCTGTTTTCTGGCCGCAGCGACGCCGCGAACCAGGGCCTGGGGAGTTGCCGCTTCATCTTCCTGCGGCTCCAGCCTGGTGAGGTCGACCCGGATCGTATCGGGGTGGCCGGCTGAATAAATGGTGACCAGCTGATCTCCGCTCGCCGCGCTCACTCCGATACAGTCGAGATCGACGGAGCCGGCCAGAACCCGGCCGTTGTTGTGGTCGGTGTGGTTGCCGCCCAACTCGGTCCGGCCCGGAGCGCTGACAAGAACCATGTCGCCGGTGCCCAGGCGGCGTTGAGCATGGCCCAGCAGTTCTTGATAGCGGCTCTTCTGGTACCCAAGGGCGCCCTCTCCATAGAGCCTGATCAGCCCGGTGTCTGCTGCCCCCTGGTCGATGAGGCTCTGCAGGACTGCAGCCGGGGTGCTCATGAGGCACGATCCTCTTCGAGATAGTGGATTCCGGGCAGCTCGCGCAGACGGGCGGCGGCGGCCTCGGGGGTCAGATCGCGCTGGGCTTCGGCGAACATTTCGTAGCCGACCATATGTTTTTTGACGGAGCTCGAGCGCAGCAGCGGCGGCAGGTAGTGAACGTGGAAATGGACAAAGGGGTAATCTCCGCCGTCGGTCGGCTGCTGGTGGATGCCCATCGAATAGGGGAAGGCGGTGAGGAACAAATTATCGTAACAGATCCCCAGTTCGACCATGAGTGCGGCAAGATCATTTTTCTCGCTTTCTGAGAGCGCAGAAATGGACGGCTGATGGCGACGCGGGATGATCATCGTTTCAAACGGCCATACCGCCCAGTAGGGTACCAGGGCGACGAAGGAGTTGTTTTCAAACAGTATCCGCTCCCCGATTGCACATTCTTTCTCGAGGTAGGCACAGAGCAGACAGCACCGGTGTTTGTCGCGGTAGCGCTGCTGCTGAAGGACCTCGCCGGCGGCGCGGGTCGGAACCGAGCTGCCGGCCCATACCTGGCCGTGGGGATGGGCGTTCGAGCAGCCCATCAGCGCACCCCGGTTTTCAAATATCTGCACATGGCTGATTGACGGCTGCGCGGCCAGGCTGCAGTATTGTTCAATCCAGGTCTCGACAATGGGAACGACCTGAGCGGGCTGCATCCGGGCAATGGTCAGATCGTGACGAGGCGAGTAGCAGATGACGCGGCAGATGCCGGTCTGCGGTTCAGCGATCAGCAGCTCATCGGGGTCGGCCTCGACCCGGAGAGGATTCTCAGGCAGCAGGGCGCCAAAGTCGTTGTCAAAAACGAAGGTTTCCCGGTAGTCGGGATTTTGTCTGCCGCCGGCTCTGGTATTGCCCGGGCAGAGATAGCAGGATTGAACATACGGCGCGGCCATGGACTGGTCAGGTTTTTCAACCTGTCCCTCCCATGGGCGTCCCATGCGCTGCGGGGAAACGAGAACCCAGTCGCCTGTTAACGGGTTGAATCGGCGGTGGGGGAATTCATTGAGGCTACCGCGCATAATCGCCGTGATCCTCGGTAATAAATGAATTATAATGGAAGAGAAACGTTGCCGCAAACGTTTGCATTGCGCTTTTCCAGTATAAATGCAGTGGTCTGCTTGTCAATGAAATTTTCGGTTCAGGAACTATGAAACGCTCAGATATAAACCTGCTGCTCAGCCAGGCCCTCGATTTTTTCGAGTCATGCGCTTTTGCGCTGCCCCCCTTCGCCCGCTGGAACCCTGAAACCTGGCATTCGCTCGGGCCGGAGGCGGACGAGATCCGCGACAATGAGCTGGGCTGGGACGTCACCGACTATGGGCTGGACCGCTTTTTCGAGGTCGGTCTGCTGCTCTTCACCATTCGCAACGGCAACCACCGGGCCCGGGAGATCTATCCCAAAGGCTATGCCGAAAAAATCATGATGGTGCGTGAGCAGCAGGTGACCCCCTTTCACTACCACTGGAACAAGCGCGAGGATATCATCAACCGGGGCGGCGGCAACCTGGTGATCGAGTTGTACCGCGCCGATGAGCGCAACCGGTTCTCCGACGACCGGTTTTCGGTAGCGGTCGACGGGGTACGCAGAGCTGTTTCTCCGGGTGCTGCGGTAATTCTGACGCCGGGGGAGAGCATCTGCCTGGAGCCCTACGTCTATCATACCTTTTACGGGGAGAAGGGATCCGGCAGCGTGATGGTCGGAGAAGTCTCGGATGTCAACGATGACAAGGCCGACAACTGTTTTTACGATCAGTTCGGCCGTTTCCCCGAAATTGTCGAAGACGAGGAGCCGCTGTATTACCTGTGTACCGAATATCCTCCGCCGGCAAGCGGCGCATCTTAGGGCAACACGCATGAAAATCGAAAAGAAAACGATCTGCCCGCTGGATTGTCCCGACAGCTGCGGCATGATCGCCACGGTCGAGGACGGCAGGGTAAGCTCGCTGCGCGGCGACCCGGATCACCCGTTTACCAGGGGGGTGATCTGCCGCAAGATGCGCTCTTACCCGGAGCGTCTCTACGGAGCGGAAAGAATACTGCATCCGATGCTCAGGGCCGGGAATAAAGGGGAGGGGAAGTTCGAGCGCATATCCTGGGACCGGGCCTGGGAGCTCCTCTGCTCGCGGCTTAACGAGATCATCGAAAGCCATGGCGGCAGCTCGATCCTGCCCTACTGCTATGCCGGCAATATGGGCCAGATTGCCCGATTTGCCGGCTTTCCCCTGTTTCACCGGATCGGCACCTCGCGGCTCGAGCAGACCATCTGTTCGGCCACGGCAGGCGCCGGCTGGCGCACGATCTGCGGCGACGTCGGCGGCACCCCGCCGGAGCGGGTCGCAGATGCCGACCTCATTCTTATCTGGGGGCTCAACGCGGCGGTCTCGAACCTGCATTTCTGGGCGCTGGTCAAACAGGCCAGAAAGCGCGGTGCCCGTCTGGTGGTAATCGATCCCTACAAAAATGCGACGGCCCGCAGCGCCGATCAGCATATCTGGGTAAAACCGGGCGGCGACACGGCTCTGGCGCTCGGCATCCTGAAACTGCTGATCGAGCAAAATCTTTTCGATACGCAGTTCATCAATGACTGCAGCAGCGGTTTCAAGGAGCTGAAGGACTATCTGCTGCGGACCGACATCGAGTCATTCGAGCAGCACAGCAGTGTCGACAGACGGATCATGGCCGAGCTGGCCCGCCGGCTTGGTGACACTGCCAGGACCTTTGTCCGCATCGGCGTCGGTCTGACCAGAAACAGCAGGGGCGCCATGGCAGTCCGGTCGATCGGTTCACTCGCCGCTGCCTGCGGCTGTTTCAACGGCGGGACCGGGCAGGGGGCGCTGCTCTTTACCGGGGCCTTTAGCGGTGATAACTCACTCTTGAAAAAACCTGAACTGAGCAGCGCAGAGACCCGCTCGATCAACATGATTCATCTGGGTGAGGCGCTCAACAGTCTGGACCCGCCGATCAACGCAATCCTGGTCTACAGTTCAAATCCGTTCAGCGTGGCCCCGGACGGATCGATGGTTCGCAAGGGGCTGGAGCGAGAGGATCTGTTCACCGTCGTCCACGAACAGGTGATGACCCCGACCGCCCGCTACGCCGACCTGCTGCTGCCGGCCACCACCTTTCTGGAAAACCGCGATCTGCACACCGCCTATGGCCATTTCTATCTCGGGGTAACCGAGCCGGTTATCGAACCGGTCGGCGAGTCGATCTCCAACTTTGACCTCTTCCAGCAGCTGGGGCAGAGACTGGGCTATCGTGATCAGGCCTTTTACCAGACACTCGATGAACGCATCAAAGGCTACTTCGACTCTATTCCAGAACTTCCCGGCATGGTCGGTTTTGATCAATACGAGCCGGGAACCTATCTGCTGTCGAAAAAAAGTGAGCTGAGAGGCTGCCCGTTTGACGGCAGGAAACGGGTTTTTCGGTTCGTCGATGAAGACAACCCGGCCGCCCTTCGTCACCCGTGCCTGACTGGCGGTATAGAGTTTGACAACCCCGATCTTACCGCCCGGTTTCCGCTCAGACTGATTACGCCCCCCAACGACAAGCTGCTCAACTCGACCTTTGGAGAGCGCTACCGGGGTGAAACGGGTCCGGTTCTGATTCACCCCGATGACGCAGCTCCCCGTGGTATCAGCGACGGTTCGCTGGTCCGGCTGTACAACCTTCGCGGCAGCGTCCGGCGTCGGGCTCATATCAGCGCTGATACACAGCCCGGTCTGGCGGTCGCCGAAGGAATTTATTGGCCGGCCGAAGATGGTCAAGGTGGAATCAACGATGTGACGTCACAGCAGTGCTCGGATCTCGGCGGCGGTGCAATCTTTCATGAATCACGGGTGGAAGTGACAGCCGACGCTGAGGCCTGAGCGCTGCTCAATCGTTCTGCAGGGAGAGTCCTTTAACGCTGACGATCAGGTCGTTGACCGAAGTGAGGTGGGCCAGCTGATCCCGGCTCAGAACCACCTCCAAGCGGTCATTCTGCTGTAAAACGACGGGATAGGCTTCCTTCATCTTGAATTTTTTCTCGAATTCATCGCGGTGCAGAAATACCATCTCGATCGAACTGTTTTTCCTGAACGCTTTCCAGGTCGCATCCTCACGAAAGGTTCCGTGGGTGAGGCTGCAGAGAAAACAGTCATAGGTCTGCGGGCTCATCAGTTTTTGGCTGACATCCCTGAACCAGCTGAAGATGCCGCTGTCGGCATTGTAGACAAAGATCAATTTCATGTATTCCCCCGCTTTTCGCACTACTTGACGATTATATTTGTCAGATATTATAAGAGTTTAAATCGAAGAAACCAGCGTCGGGCCGGGCAAGACATGGAAATGCGGTACCTATCATGCCTGAATTAATGGATAAAACACAATGATAGAAAGTCGACAACCTAGCCCGGATATTTCACGTGTTGAGACGGCCTGCAAGGCAAGGAGGCTTGTGGAAGGCTATATGGGTAAGGCCTTCCACAAAAGCGACGAGGCATTGCAGGCTGTATCGACACGCCCGAAGGGTGGAAATTCTACTCTTCTATTGCTGATTTTACATGGGACAATTGTAACAGTGGTTTTATCTTTAAAGCACCAAATAACACACTGTTATTATATTATATTTTTACTTTTTTTTGTTTTTCCATGAAATTTTCGGGCTAGAAGCGGGAGGATTGAAAATGGAGTTGTATGAAGCAATACGGACCAGAAGAAGTGTCAGGAGCTACCAGGATGGTGATGTTTCTGACGATGTGATTGAGCGTCTGCTAGGAGCTGCGATGCTGGCTCCATCAGCCGGCAACCAGCAGCCCTGGTGTTTTATCGTGGTGCGTGACCACGACAAGCTCAGCGAGATTCCGTCATTTCATCCCTATTGCAAAATGGTCACCCAGGTGCCGGTGGCGATCGTCGTCTGCGGCGATCCGTCCGGCAAGAAATGGCCCGATCTCTGGCCCCAGGACTGCAGCGCCGCTGTCCAGAATCTGCTGCTGGCGGCTCGCGCCGAAGGGCTCGGTAGCGTCTGGACCGGGGTCTACCCGTTTGAGGAGCGCATGGCGGGGCTGCGGACGCTGTTTGACATACCCGCTGATGTGTATCCGTTTGCGGTTGTTCCGGTGGGCTATCCGAAGGATTCGGAAGAGAGCTTCAAAGAAAAAGATCGGTACCGGCCCGGACTGGTTCATTGGGGAACATTCGTCTGAACGCTGGGGACCTCGAGAAAGATCAGGTCTATCATATCCGCTCAGCCGCGAGCGATGTTCTAGGCTCCCAGATAGGCCTTTTTAACTTCGGGATTATCGAGCAGGCCATCCGCCGGTCCTTCGAGGATCAGCTTGCCGTGCTCCAGAACGTAGCCGCGCTGGGCGAACTTGAGCGCCAGCCGGGCGTTCTGCTCGACCAGCAGAATGGTGGTGCCATGGGCGTTGATTTCCTTGAGCGAATCGAACATATCGAGCATCAGCAGCGGCGCCAGTCCCATCGAGGGCTCGTCCAGGATCATGATTTTACGGCCGCTCATGTAGGCCCGGCCGACCGCGAGCATCTGCTGTTCGCCGCCGCTCAGGGTGCCGGCCAGCTGGTCCTTGCGCTCGTCGAGTCGCGGAAAGAGATCGAATACCCATTTCAGGTCACGAGTGATAGCGTCTGAATCCTTTCTGGCGAAGCAGGCCAGGGTCAGGTTCTCGGTGACGGTGAGGTTGCCGAAGATCATGCGTCCTTCGGGTACATGGGAGATGCCCAGTTTGGAGACGACCTTGTCGGTGTTGTACTTGAGAATCGACTGACCCTCGAACTCGATTTTCGAGCCCGGTTCCGAGGGGATCATCCGGGAGATGGCCCGCAGAGTCGTGCTCTTGCCGGCACCGTTGGCGCCGATGATGGTCACGATCTCACCCTTTTCGACCGTAAAGCTGATACCGTGGAGGGCCTTGATATTGCCGTAGGAAACGGACAGATTTTCGACGACGAGATGCATCAGTGCAGATCCTCCTTGCCAAGGTATGCCTCGATAACTTCGGGATTGTTCTGGATTTCTTCGGGTGGTCCTTCGGCGATGATTTCCCCGAAAACCAGCGTCTGAATCCGCTCGCAGAGATCCATGACGAATTTCATCCGGTGTTCGATCATGAAGATCGCCACGCCGAACTCCTGGTGAACCTTACGGATGATCGAGATCATCCTGATCAGCTCATCCGGGGTCATGCCGGCGGTCGGTTCGTCCAGAAACAATATTTTCGGTTTGGTTGCCATGGCCCGGGCCATTTCGACCCGCCGCTGAGCGCCGTAGGGCAGATTGCCGATATTGTTCCTGGCGAATCGTTCGATATCGAACATTTTCAGCAGCATGTAAGAGTTGTCGAGAACCATCTGCTCCTGCTGCCGGCATTTGGGTGTGCCGAAAAAGGCGCCGAACAGCCCATAACTGAGCTGGGAGTAGTGGGCCAGCCGGATATGATCGATGACGTTCATATGGCGCCACAGGGCCAGGTTCTGAAACGTCCTGCCCAGACCCATATCGGCAATGCGGTGGGTTTCAAGTCCCTTGATGTTCTGGCCTTCGAGCTCGACGGTTCCCTCGGAGGGCGTGTAGACCCCGGTGATCAGGTTGAAAACAGTGGTCTTGCCGGCACCGTTGGGGCCGATCAGCCCCCTGATCTGACCGGGCTGGATGCTGAGATTGAAATCGGATACTGCACGCAAGCCCCCGAAATAATGGGTCATATTCCTGACGTTAAGCAGTGCTGCCATTATTCAACTCCTTCTGAACGTTCTTCGTTGCGGGGCCGCATCAGTTCCTTCACGTTGAGCTCGGTGAACGAGATCAGGCCGTGGGGCCGGAAAATCATGACCAGGATCAGGATCAGCGGGATGATGATCCATTTGAACAGCTCCAGCGGCCGCAGCGCTTCACCCAGAACGGAGATGCTCACTGCTCCGACAATCGAGCCGTAGATCGAGTTGAGGCCGCCGAAGTAGACCATCGCCAGGATTTCGGCCAGCTTGTTGAGACCAAACGTTCCCGGGTTGACGTAGCGCAGAACGTGGGCGAAGAGGCCGCCGGCGACACCGGCCCAGAAGGCCCCGAACATAAAGGCGGTCATCTTTGTCTTACGGGTGTTGACGGTCATCGAGTTGGCCGCCGGTTCGTTGTCGCGCACCGCGTTTAGCGCTTTGCCCAGAATCGAGGTGGTGAAATTGTGAACGATCCAGATGCACAGCGCCATCCAGGCGAAGACCACGGTCAGCGAGGCGTAGTTGGGCTGGCTGCTCATGCCGCGGGGACCGCCGACGATTTCCATATTCTCGATGGCGCTCTTGACGATAAAGAGAAAAGCCAGCGAGATAATTGCCAGATAGTCCCCCCTGGTTCTAAATGATGGTATGGCGACGATCAGCGAGCCGAGGGCGGCAACACAGCCGCCGATGATCAGCACGATCGGGAACAGATAGGGGCCGAGCGCCGGGTTCATCAGCGGTTCCCCGAACATCTTGTCGTTGGCAAAAAGCAGCAGGGTAAGGGCCGAAGAGGTATAGGCGCCAAGTGCCATAAAACCGGGATGGGAGCAGGAGAATTCGCCCTGATAGCCATTGATGACGTTGAGGCTCAGGGTCAGAATGACAGAGATCATCGTCAGCTTGACCACGAGGACCCGGTAGTCGTTTATGCCCGCCCACATGTGCAGGATACCGTAGAAGGCCAGCAGGTGAAGCAGGGTGGCGAGCCAGAGCGGCATATTCTGCAGCAGTGCGGCGACACCGTTGGCGAGAGGCGCCGACAGTCGGGCGACCAGAAAAACCGGGATGACGTAGACGATCAGGTTATAGGCCAGAGCGCTCGGTATCAGAACCGGCTCCTTGAGCATGATCAGGGTGCCGAAGAGGACCGGGATCTTGGGCAGATAAAGGTAATAGGAGATCAGGTCTCCGAGAAAGTACTCCATCAGCACCGCGGCGAATACTCCGAGGAGCCAGCCAGCCAGCGGGACGACGGAAAACTTACTGAGCAGTTTTTTGAGTGTTTCCATGCGAGAATCCTATATGCGTTGGTCAGTCCCTGAACGTATTGAAATTACAGTCTGAGCTGGGTGGAGTGTTCCATGCCGAAGAACCCGCGCGGCCTGAACGTCAGAATAATAAGAATAATCGAGTAGGCGATCAGGTCTCTGAACGTTGATGGAAATACCATCGGTACGAACATCTCGATAAAGCCAAGCAGATAACCGGCCAGGGCGGCCCCCATGATCGAGCCGCGGCCGCCGAGGATAGCGGCGACAAAAGCCTTCCAGCCAAGATTTATACCCATGTAGGGGTCGAGAATCGGGTAGGCCTGACCGTAAAGGACACCCGCCACTGAAGCGAGTCCGGCACCGATGGCAAAGGTCAGCGGGGCGATGATGTTGATCGACACGCCCATCAGCGGTACCGCCTGAAAATCGTAGGACATGGCCCGCATGGCCATGCCCCATTTGGTTTTCTTGATAAAGATGTGCAGCCCTGCCATCATGATCAGCGAGGCGACGATAATCAGCACCTTGACGTTGGTAATGTAAACTCCGCCGAAATTATAGGTTACCGATTCGATCAGCGGCGGGAAACTGAAGCGCTGGGCACCGAGGATGATCAGGTTGCCGGTCTCGAAGATGATACCGATCATCAGGCCGGTGATCGCCGCCGAGGCCCGCGGGGCGCCCCGCAGGGGGCGATAACCGACGACCTCGACGAAGACGCCGACAAATGAAGCCAGAAACATGGTGATCAGGACGACCAGGATGAATATCATCCAGCCGGGCATAAATGCCGAGAACAGGGCCAGCAGCAGCGTGGCGATGCCGAAACCGATATAGGTGCCGACCATGAAGATATCGCCGTGGGCGAAGTTGAACAGCATGAGGACCCCGTAGACCATCGAGTAACCGATGGAGACGACGGCGTAAAAACTGCCCCATTGCAGCGCGTTGATGATGTTTTGCAGGAAAATATCCATCATTGAGGCTCCAGTGTGATCTAATGCGACAAATGCCGGAAAACCCAGAGTCCGGCTGCGTTCAAAACAATTGATGCCTGTCCAGAATCCGCCGCTCTAGAAGTGGCCCGGCTCTGGACAGGCACAATAGTGCCAACAAAAAGTCTGGTGTGCAAGCGCAAGGTTTGCACACCAGACAGACGTACGAACAGAAGTGAATTACAACAAGATCGCTATAATCACGGACAGATGGATTTGTAGAATTCGTACTCACCCTTGTCGCTGATCTTGACGATGACCGCGCACTTGTTCGGGTCGCCTTCTTCGGTGAAGGTCATCGTGCCGGTGATGCCCTCGAAGTTCTCGATTTTGGCGAGCGCGTCACGAACGGCTGCACGGTCCTTTTTAATGTCGCCGGTCAGTTCGCCGGTCCCTTCGATCGCTGCCTGGGCAAGACGCAGGGCATCCCAGGTCAGGGCGCCGACATCGTCGGGAACATAGCCGTATTTTTCTTTGTAGCGGTCGATAAAGTCCTTGGTCGCTCCCTGGGCGCCGGCGGCGGCATAATGGGTGGAGAAGAACTGGCCGTAGCATGCTTCGCCGCAGAGTTCGACGGTCTCAGCCGAGCCCCAGCTGTCGCTGCCGACGATCGGTCCTTTCCAGCCCAGATCCTTGGCCTGGTTGACGATCAGGGCAACCTCGTTGTAGTACTGCGGAGTGAACAGAAATTCGGCTCCTGACTTGATGATCTTGGTCAGCTGCGAGCTGAAGTCGGTGTCCTTGGTGGTGAAGCTTTCATAGGCGACAACAGTGCCTGCGCCGTGTCTTTCTTCCCAGGCGGCCTTGAAGAATTCAGCCAGTCCTTTGGGATAGTCGCTGGCCACGTCGTAGAGCACTGCAGCCTTTGTGAAACCGAATTCCTCGGTGATGAAGTCAGCCAGTACCGGACCCTGGAAAGGATCGAGGAAGCAGCCGCGAAATACGTACGGACGGTCAGCGGTGGTCGCCGGGTTGGTGGACCAGGGGCTGATCATCGGGGTTTCGTAATTGTTGGCAACGTCACCGGCCGGTACCGCCTGCTTGGAGGACTGCGGTCCGATGATGATCATGACATCGTCCTGGGTGATCATCTTGGTGTTGGCCTTGACGGCGGACTCGGCTTTGGCCTCGTTATCCTCGAGGACAATTTCCACCGGATACTTTTTGCCGCCGATTTCGATTCCGCCGGCTTTTTCGATGTCTTCGAGCCACATCTCGGCAGCGTATTTGGTTCCCTCACCGACCTTGGGAATGTCACCGGTCATCGGGGCATTGATGCCGACCTTGACGGTGGTCTCGCGGCCAAGTGACCAGCCGTTTGCTGAAAAACAGAGCGTCATAACACAGACTGCCATGACTAGATGGATGAACTTCTTCATGTAAACGCCTCCTATTTGATTTCTCTGGTTGCTGCAGTTCTGTAAAAAAATCCGGCGGATGCTGCCTGGCGGTCCGTCAGCTGACAGCGACCGATTCAGCAGCTGCGATCCCGTCGGGCTTTGTGCTGAATGAACTGCAAAATGGGTAAAAACAACTCCTGGGAACAAGAGTTAACGATGATACGAATCGGTACCACACCGGACGGGCGTTGACAATGAAAAAGAGGAGCATTTCGGCAAGCGGCAGACGGGGAATTTCGACAAACCCAGCTAATTATTTGAATTCAAATATATTCCCCGGAGAAAAAAATCGGTGCTGGAGCACTTTTCTGATGCATTCAGATCTGTCTCAATAATCGAATGCAGTCATCTTTTACATTATTGTTTCAGGCAGTTGCAATATGGTCTGGAAAAGGACATAGTAATGACAACGATACCTACTTACGGTGTTATGAATGGACAACAACAACCGCTCTCATCTGCACAAGATCGGGCTGATCATCATCGGGGATGAGCTGCTTCTCGGACGGCGCCGGGATAAACATCTTTCCCGGGCCACTGAGTATTTCCCCCGCATCGGTGTGGATATAAACTGGATTCTCTTTCTGGGCGATGATCTGGACCTGCTCGAGCACCATTTTCGTCTGGTGCGCGAGCGCGAAGAAGACTGCTTCACTTTTGGCGGCATCGGTGCAACGCCCGATGACCTGACCCGGCAGGCCATGGCTGGAGCTTATGATCAGCCTGTCGTAAGGCATCCGGCGGCGGTCGAGTTGCTCGAGCAGCAGTTTGGTGAAGCGGCTTACCCGAACCGGATTCTGATGGCCGAGCTGCCTGAGGGGGCCGGTCTGATTCCCAACAGTCACAACAATATTCCCGGTTTTTACTGCGGGCGCATTCATTGTCTGCCCGGTTTCCCGGAGATGGCCTGGCCGATGGTTGCCTGGGTGATCGAGAACCGTTATATCATCAGTCTGGACCAGCAGACCGCGTCGCGCAGCCTGCTTGTCAGAGGCGCAAAGGAAAGCGAGCTGGTGCCGCTTTTGACGGACTGCCAGGGACGTTTTCCGGCGCTCAAGTTCTCCAGCCTGCCGCGCTTCTCGGATGGCACGAGCTGGCAGATCGAACTCGGGGTCAGGGGCAGTTCCGAACTGGTCGAAGAAGGGTGTGCGGCGCTTCTTGCGGGGATCCGCAGCCTGGGTTTCGATCCTGAAGCAGCGTGAAAAATTCCGGACCACGGGTATAACCATGGTTATTGTGAAAACAGAGGATTGCAATGGAACTACTATCCGCCATTGAGATGGAAACCGGTGCTAACCCGGAATACAGCGTTATCTGGCTGCACGGTCTGGGGGCGGACGGCAACGATTTTGCCCCCATCGTCGAAGTCTTGAAGCTGCCCGCCAGCCCGGCCGTAAGGTTCATCTTCCCTCATGCTCCGCAGATGCCGGTTACGGTCAACGGCGGCATGGTCATGCCGGCCTGGTACGATGTGCTCGACATGCAGATCGAGCGGCGTATCGACAGCGAAGGACTGCTTGCTTCAGTCGAGGCAGTAAACGGCTTCGTCGACCGCGAAATCGAGCGGGGCATCAGTGAGAAGAATATTATCATGGCCGGTTTCTCCCAGGGCGGCGCGGTGGCCTATCACCTGGCTCTGACCCGGCCCCAGCCGCTTGGCGGCCTGCTTGCCATGTCCACCTATTGCGCCACCTGCGAGATGATTCATGACCATGCTTCCCACACCGGGCTGCCGATAGAAATCCATCATGGCCTCCATGATCCGGTGGTCCCCGAACAGCTGGGCAGAGACGCCAGAGCCTTTTTCGAGGAGCACGGCTATGCGCCCGTGTACCGGACCTATCCGATGGAGCATAACGTCTGCGCCGAACAGATCGAGGATATTTCACGCTGGTTCAGCTCGATAATTAAACAAAATCAGTGATACGATATAGATGAACAGGACAACACTCAGAAAAGTTAAGGGGGACATCAGCCATGTTTACCGTTGCCGATATTCGTGAAATTGCCGTGCAGATCGAAAAGAACGGGGAGTCAGCTTACCGCCAGGCCGCCGAAGCGGTCAGCGATCCGACGGTGAGCGAGATTTTTACCTGGATGGCCGAGGAGGAAAAACGACACGCCACCTTTTTCTCAGCCATCGAGTCGAAAGAAGTGCTCACCGAAGAGCAGTTCGAGCTGGAAAAGATGGGACGCCAGCTGCTCCAGGAGATGGTCGCGGATCAGACCTTTTCACTCGATGATGACATGCTGCTGCAGACCGAGGACTTCAAGGAGGCCTTGAGTAAAGCCCAGCTTCTCGAGCAGGATACCGTCATGTTCTACGAGTTCCTGCTCAACCTGGTGAGTGATCCGGCCGCCCGGGATCAGCTTGAAAAGGTGATCGAGGAAGAAAAGCGGCACATCGAGCAGCTTGGGGAGATGAAGGAAGCGGGCCCTGAGGCGTGCCGCAACCTGGCACTGGTTTGAGTGGATCTGCGGTGCTGAACTGGATTCAATCGCTGCCGCTTTCGATTCTGATCATCCTCAGTCTGACGCTCGGGCTGGCTCCGTTTGTGCCGGAGCCGCATATCTGGGGAAAACTGAAAATGCTGGCAGCCGGGAAACTGACCCGGCCGGTCGATATCTTCGACCTGCTCATGCATGGTCTGCCTTTTGTCCTGCTGGCGCTGCGGCTGCTTGTTCCTTTCCTGAAGAAATAGAGAGGACATTCTCGCGGGTAGCGGTACTCCTTGGAGAACGGTGCCAAAAGAGAGAATAGAATAGAAAAAGCGGAGCGGTCGCACGGTTCTTCACCGGCGACCGCTCCGCTTGTGGCGTAAACGCGATTATTTGATCAGTACTGGTCGGAATCCTGCGGCGTAAATTCAGCGTTTTCAACCCACCAGTCCGGTTTCTGCACCATTTCCAGCAGGTTCTCACAGGTGCGCAGATGGTACGTCTCCTGTTTCATCAGGGCCTCGAAGAGCTGCTTGCTGACCGGGTCATCGGCTTCCTCGAATTTTTCCTTGTAAAAAGCCATGCCGCGCCGCTCGATCTCGACCGCTTTCTCATAATCTTCGATGGCGTCGGTACTGACATGGGTGAGGTTCTCGTCCTTTTTTAAATCTTCGAAGACGGTCTTGATATCAAGAGCCACGCCTTTCTGCTCCGGAACGTCGAGCTTCTGGCGTAACTGCTCGATGGCTACCCGGTGCTTGACTTCGTCTTCAGCCAGCATCAGCAGTACCTTCTTTATTCCTTCAACCGGGGCGTTTTCCGCCATCTTGCGGTAGAGTTCCTCGGCATCTTTTTCCATCTGAATTGAAAATTCGAACAGATCCATACCTGCCTCCTGTATTTGCAGTTTGTTTGTTAGCTGATAGAGCTGTTGGATAAACTGCTAGTTTATAATTATCTCGCCATTACCACAAGAACTTTAATCACAATTACGCCGGCCGGCTAATTGACTTGTTTTTGTGTATCTTCCGCCCCTTTTCCGTTAAAACAGCGGCCTGAATCCGTCCGAGTTGATCAGCTCGACGGCGCCGTGATCATAGGGCGAAATTGCATAGGTGTCGATCTCTTGAAAGGTCACGAACCTGCAGTCGTCATGCTCCATAAGGGTGATGTCGTCCGGCTCGATGCTGCCCGAGACCGGGATGAATTCAGCCCTGAGGTCCCGATAGCTGTAGAGGTAGCCCGGATAGACCCGGTCGATCAGAACCGGGGCGTCGAGTTCTTCTCTGATCTCGCGAACCAGCGCCTCTGCATAGCTTTCACCGGTCTCCACCTTGCCGCCGGGGAATTCCCAGAGCCCGCCGTAGCGCTGCTGCGGATTGCGTTTGGCGATCAATATTCTGCCGCTGAGGTCAAACAGCAGCCCCATCACAACCCTGGTCATATCAATACATCTCCAATGGATGATTCAGCCCGGATCCTGTTCGGCTCTGCTGATAATCTCTTCCTGAGGGGGAGGTTCTATCGTTCATTATAACTCCTGGCCGGTGAGTGTTCGACAGAGACAGAAAGGCCGAATCGCTCGAGAATGGTTCGGGTTCTGTCGACGCTTTCCGGTGTAAACCGGTATCGGTATACACGCTCAGTTTGATCAATCTGCGAAAATTCCCTGTCCCTGTCACCGGCCGGATCGTCATAAACCAGGATATCGATGTCGTTGATATGGTCAAGACCGGCAATGAAGCCAGCCATCGCCTCGACGTTTTCAACCGAGTCGTTGACCGTTGCGATCAGTGGGAAACGCACCCTGACTGCAGCACCGATTTCGTCGAGAACCTGCAGGTTCTGCAGGATCAGTCGGTTGTCGACACCGGTATATTTTTTGTGCTTCTCAGGGTTCATGACTTTGAGATCAAACAGAAACAGATCGGTCAAGCGGGCAACCGCCAGCACTGTTTCTTTCTCGGCATAGCCGCTGGTATCGACGCTGCAGTGTATCTCGAGCGCCCGGCACCGTTTCAGCAGTTCGAGCAGATGTGCCGGCTGATGCAGCGGTTCTCCGCCGGAAAAAGTGACGCCCCCGCCGGACTGATCGTATAATATCAGGTCTTTTTCGATTTCGGCGATCACTGCATCGACCGATGCCTGCCAGCCGAACGCTTCGTGGGCGAGTGATGGACAGATTTCAACACAGTTCAAACAGAGCGAGCAGGCGGAAAGATTCCGCTCGATGGCTCCGCCGTTCCAGCCGAGCGCCTTCTCCGGGCAGCCCTCAACACATTCCCGGCAGCCGATGCAGCGCTCCTGCACGGTGACGATCTCGACACCGCCGTCGATCCCCTCCGGGTTGCGGCACCAGAAACAGCGCAGCGGGCAGCCCTTGAAAAACACGCTGGTCCGGATAGTGGGTCCGTCGTGCAGGGCAGAACGCTTTATATCATAAAAAGTAGGTAGCTCGAGCATAACCTTAAAAGTGAACAATAATTATTATCATTTTACCGGAAAACGAAAGGAGGGTACCAATAAAAGGGTCATGCAGCCCGAGAGCAGCCGGCGCAGCCTCGTTGACAATCGCAGGCAGCGCCCTATCGTTTGCTGCCCGTGCAATGCAGTGCTTACTGAATCGCCTGACCGTGCGGGTCGCGCTCGGGTTTTCCGAGCTTTTCATCGAGGTAGTCGACCGTATTGGTATCGCTGATATGTTCGAGTTGATGGGCGGTCGGGTGCAGTTTTTCGTGGGGAGTGCCGATCGACTCGAGATAGGCTTCCCAGAGCCGATGCGCTTTTAATACTTTGCTGGCTTCCGCTTCGCCCGCCTCGCTCAGGCTGAATCCTGCGTCGTCTTCAAGCAGCAGGCCGTCGTTTACCATCGACTGCACCGCCTTTCTCAACCCTTTTTCCTGTTCGACGTACTGGGAAATAACCGACATCGGTGTCACTTTCCGATAGCGCAGGACGGTGGTCAGGATGTCTTCTATCTGCTGCTGCGGGATCAGGTTACGCATCCTCAGCCAGCGGGCCAGCAGGCCATATTTGGGGGCGACAACGAGAACGACCAGAAACTGCAGGGTGCAGAACAGCATGATGGCCCCGCCGCCGGCCGAATCGAGCCAGACGCAGAGGTAAAGCCCGCCGACGACGCTGGTGACGCCGAACAGCGCCGCCAGCCACATCATCTTGTCGAGCCGGTCACTGAGCAGGTAGGCGGTGGCGGCCGGAGTGATCAGCAGGCCGACCACCAGGATGACGCCGACCATACTGACCGCGCTGACCACCACCAGCGACACGCAGATAGTCAGCACATAATCGAGAAAGAGCACCGGCAGCCCGATCGAGGCGGCCATGATCGGGTCGAAGGTGGCGATCTGGAAATGCCTGAAAAAGAGGATCAGAATGGTCAGCACAAAGGCGGCGACAAAAGCGCTGACCCAGAGATCGGTATCGGCCACGCCTAAAATATCGCCCATGATAAAGTGCATCAGATCGATGTGGATGTAGTGGCGGAAGATCGAAACGGCGACCACGCCCAGGGCAAAGATACCGGTGTACATGATGCCGATGGCGGTATCTTCCTTGACCCGGGAGATACGCGCCACGAAACTGATCAGGGCGACGGTGGCCACGGCGGCGATCAGGGAACCGAGCAGCATCCCGGGAGCATGGGCCTCGAGGCCGAAGAACAGCTTCATGAACAGGTAACCGCCGGCCACACCGGCGATCATCGCATGCGACAGGGCGTCACCGAGAAAGGCCATCCTTCTGAGCACGACCAGGCAGCCGACAACCCCGGCGACGACGGCAACGATCGAGCCGCCGATCAGGGCTTTCTGGAAATAGGTTTCGGTCAGCGGGGCGATGAAAAGCTCGAACATCAGGATTCCTCCCCGGCCAGCACGTCTCTGAAGATACGCAGTTTGCCCTCGTATACCCGGCTCAGCAGATCCTCCCTGAGCACCAGGTTCGGCGGGCCGTAGGCGTAGAGGCGCTGTTTGATCAGGATCAGCTTGTCGAAGTATTCGGCGGCCGTGGACAGATCGTGGTGTACGACAACCAGTGTCTTGCCGGCCTGTTTGGCCCGCTCGAGAACGTCGAGAATGGCTCGCTCGGTGGCCGCGTCGACGCCGGCAAAGGGTTCGTCGAGCAGCAGGATATCGCTGCCCTGGGCCAGGGCCCGGGCCATGAACACCCGCTGCTGCTGGCCGCCGGAAAGCTCGCCGATCTGGCGCTGGTCGAAATCCTCCATCCTGACCATTTTCAAAGCTTCAAGGGCCGCGGCTCGGTCTGCTGCGGTCGGGGTGGTGTACCAGGGAATCTGCTGGTAGCGGCCCATCAGGGCTACTTCACCGACGGTTATCGGAAAATCCCAGTCGACCGCTCCGCGCTGGGGGACGTAGGCCACTTCGCCTTTGGCCTTCTGGGCACTGCGGCCGTTTATTCTGACGCTGCCCACGTCGGGTTTGACAAATCCCAGGATGGCTTTGATAAACGTCGATTTACCGGCACCGTTGGGACCGATGACACCGACCAGCTGGTCCTTGTCGATGTTGATGCTGACGTCGAGCAGGGCCGGTTTGGCGTGATAGCTGACGGTCAGATGCTCGACTTCGATGACGTGGCGGTTTTCAGTTGCCATGGTCAGCTTCTCCCTGCTCTTCCGTGGAAAAGGAAAGCGTCCCGGAAACCAGGCCTCCGCCGCTGTTCCAGATGGTCTCATCAGCCAGGACACTGCCGCCGCTCAGCAGCCGGACGCGTATGCCGTGATCGAGGCTGTTTTCAGAAACCGGCGGGCTGGCTTTGATGAACACCTCGTTCAGGTCGCCTATAACGGCACGGACATCGTCGATGACCAGCGTTTTTCCTCTGCTGATCGCAAGATCTTCACTCGGGACGACGCTGCCGTTGATCCTGATCTCAAACGGCCCTGCGGTCGTGTCGGTTTTCAGCGCAAAGGGATCCTCCTCCACTGAAAAGGTGGGGGTCAGCTCGAGCATGACCGGCGAGGCTTTTTTTTCGATAATCGTTGGAGCGACATTGCTGCGCGCAAAACCGGAGTCGCGGCCGCTGGTGTAGAGGTAGAGACCGCCGACGAAGAGAAACCAGATAACCAGACAGAGGACAAAGCGCATGATCGATCCTATTTCCTATTGCAGGGCGTTGACGATCAGCAGAACGTTTTCACGCATCATGCCGATATAGGTTTCGCCGGCGCTGCCTTCAGGGCCCATCGAGTCGGAGTAGAGTTCTCCGCCGATTTTGGCTCCGGTTTCCTTGGCTATTTCGCGGATCTGTTTGGGGTTAATGGTGGTCTCCACGAAAATCGCCGGCGCCCCGGATTCTCTGATTGAGCGAACGACGACGCGGCGCCGCTCCGGAGTGATGCCGGCGCCGACTTCCGCGCCGGTGGACCAGCCGACCGGGGCAATCGACAGAAAATTGTTCTTGGCGTTGAGCTTGTATTCCGAGGTGAAGTAATTGAAGGCGTCATGGGTGGTCACCAGAATCCTGCGCTCCACCGGGATTTTGGCGATCTGTTCGCGTACCCAGGAGTCCAGCACCCGGAGCTGCTGCAGAAACAGGGTGGCTCGGGCTTCATAGTCGCTCTTGTTCTCCGGGTCGAGTTCCGAGAGGCCCCGGACGATATTGTTCACATAGACCGCAGCGTTTCTCGGCGAGAACCAGGCGTGGGGATCGGGGATCTTTTCACCGCCCTCCTCGATGGACAGCATGTTGATCCCGTCCGTTGTCGTGATCAGCGGTTTACCGCCATCTCGGGCCAGGGTGGCCATCCAGCTCTTGCCTTCGAGGTGGAGGCCGTTTTCCAGGCAGAGATCCGCTTCGAGCACGATCTGCACGTCGTTCGGCGTCGGCTGGTAGGTGTGCGGGTCGGCGCCCGGTGCCAGAATTGATTTGACAACGGCATGGGCGCCGGCGACCTGGCGGGCGAAATCGGCAATCTGGGTCGTCGAGGCAACGACGATCGGCCGCTCCTTTTCCTCGGCGACACTACTACCAGCAGATAGAAAGGATACCGCCAGAACAGCGGCGGCGACAAACCAGTATTTCATATCCTGTCCTCGAATGTGCAATTGTTTGACCGTGTCGGGTACAATAAAAATCAATTCTTCATAAACTATACACCACCCAGGCAAATTCAATAAAAATATCGGTATGATTCAAAGCATATCAGGGAGACGGTTTCGGTGCTGCGGCCGCGTGCAGCCGGGTTTGAGTTCTTGTAACTGCTGTGGGTAATTGATAGTCTTAAAGGAGAATGATCCAGCCCGTGACAGGGTTGTTTTTTCGATGGCTTTACAGAGTTGATCGTAAAACAGCTGGTCTGAAAAAAACCAAGGGGGACCGGTCATGAAAAGCACTCGAACCATAAAAGAAGCAATCGCCCGAAAATATCCCGATATCGATCCCGAAGAAACGCTCGGTACGGCAATCAAAATGATGGGGGCGAACAACACCTCGGCGCTCGTTGTCAGAGACGGCGTACGTCTGCAGGGCATCGTCACGATTACCGATGTGATGTATTGTCTTGCCGGTGAGCAGGATTTGCAGCAGACCAGGATCAGTTCGTTCATGACCGATTGCGATCTGGTCTCGGCCGAGGGCGCCAGAAACCCCTGCGTACAGCTCGATGAGGATCAGGACGTGCTCTCGGCGCTGAAGGTGATGTATGAGGCCGGGGTCAACCATCTGGTGGTTTCCGGAGCGGACGGTGAAGCAGTCGGGGTGGTGTCGAGCCTGGAGATTGTCCGGCTGCTGGGCCGGTAGCTTCAATCGGCGCGGAAGGCTTGTCAGATCCGCGCGGTATCGGGGCATCGCACCCCGATACCGCGCAGCGGTGCTGTCAGTCGTTTACCTCTTAGGCAACGGTCGCGAACACTTTGGGCAGGGCGCCGCAGACCGGGCATTTCTCGGTGGGCTGACCCAGCTCGATATAGCCGCAGATCGGGCAGAGGTAGAAGTCGCTGATGTCGAGATCGACCCCGTTTTTAACCGCTTCCAGGGCTTTTGTATAGATATCTGCATGCACCTTTTCGGCCTCGAGGGCAAAGCGGAACATGGTTTTTGCCTGATGGCCTTCCTCGACGGCCAGCTCCGCCATCGGCGGATACATCTCGGTGTACTCATAGGTCTCGCCGTTGATGGCGGCCTCGAGATTCTCGGCGGTCGAGGCGATTGCGTCGAGCGCTTTGAGGTGGCCTTCGGCATGAATTTTTTCCGCCTGGGCGGTGGTCTTGAAGAGCTTGGCGATATTGGCAAAACCCTCGCGCTCGGCTTTCTTTGCAAAAGCGCTGTACTTCTGGAAAGCCTGGCTTTCGCCGGCAAATGCGTCACTGAGATTTTCTTTTGTCGATGCCATGTGAACCTCCTATGTTCTGGTTGGCTTGGTTTATCCGTGTCAGAATTTGCGATTATACCCGAAACCGAACCGATTTTCATGTTCAGAACGTTGGCGGGAAAATCTTTTATTCAACGATGATGCTGGTCGTCGTTAATGCGCCGCTGCAGCAGCTTCAGTGGCCGCCCGGAAAATATGGATTCGTCAGGGAGCGTCACTCTCAGTCCGCAGTCTCTAAAAGTCACCCATTCCTCAGCGACAGGGAAATTCGCCCTCGCTTCTGATCAACCTCGATGACTCGAACCGTCACCCGCTGACGGACCTTCACCACCTCGGAGGGGTCCCGGACAAATCGATCCGCCAGCTGACTTATATGGATCAGGCCGTCCTGGTGAACTCCGATATCCACGAAGGCGCCGAACCTGGTCACATTGGTGACTATTCCGGGCAGTCGCATGCCAGGAGTCAGATCCGCTGTTGTGCGGACATTTTCATCGAAGGAGAAGAGAGCGAACGGTGCCCGGGGGTCACGGCCGGGCTTGGCAAGTTCCTCCATGATATCACGCAGCGTCGGCAGACCCAGTGAACCACTCACATAGTTATTGATATCCACCTTCCTCCTGGCATCGTCGCTGGCAACGAGATCAGCCACCCGGCAGCCGGCATCTGCGGCCATTTTCTTTACGATGGTATAGCTTTCAGGATGGACACCTGAACCATCGAGTGGATTTTTCGCAGCATGAATGCGGAGAAAACCTGCGCTCTGCTCAAAGGCCCTGGCCCCTAGTCGCGGCACCTTTTTTAACTCTTTGCGGTCGGTAAAAGGACCATTCTCATTGCGATACGCTATGATTGAGGCCGCCAGAGCCGGACCCAGCCCCGAGACATGGGTGAGGAGTTCAAGAGAAGCACTGTTCACCTCCACACCAACGGAATTTACACAGCTGGAGACGACATCCTCCAGGCTCTTTTTCAATTCCGTCTGATTGACATCATGCTGATATTGGCCCACCCCGATCGATTTCGGCTCCAGTTTGACAAGTTCCGCCAGCGGGTCCTGCAGCCTTCTGCCGATAGAAATGGCGCCGCGGACGGTGACATCGTGATCCGGGAACTCACGGCGAGCCACCTCCGAGGCTGAATAGATGGATGCCCCGTCTTCGTTGACCAGGGTAACAACAAGCTCCGGCCCGAGACGAAGATCACGGATAAAAGCCTCCGTTTCTCTTCCGGCGGTGCCGTTACCGATACCAACTGCCTCGATGTCGAATTTGTTGAAGAGATCCCGAACAATCCTGGAGGCCTCCTCTTTTCTACTGTCGATAGTCGGGTAGATTGTCGTCGAATAAAGGAGCTGCCCCTGTTTGTCCAGACAGACCAGCTTGGCCCCGGTTCGAAATCCGGGGTCCAGGGCCATGACGCGCTTCTGTCCCAGCGGCGGGGCGAGAAGCAATTCTCTTAAATTCTCGGCAAAGACCTTGATCGCCTCACGGTCCGCCCGTTCTTTCAGGCTGCTGCGCAGCTCTTTTTCAAGGGACGGGCCAAGCAGTCTCCTGTAGCTGTCTGCAAGAGCCAGCTCAACCTGATTCCCGGCTGCTGTTTTGACAAAATGGCTGATCAGAACGGCAAAAACCACATCATCAGGCGGCTTTATGCTGAGTGAAAGTATGTTCTCTTTTTCACCGCGAAACATGGCTAATATGCGGTGGCCCGGAACCTTTGCTATCGTCTCCTGCCAGTCGAAATAGTCGTGAAATTTAGAGCCGGTCTCCCGGTTCTTCTTTACAACAGTAGAAACGATGACAGCCTTTTCATGGTACAACCGGCGCAGCAGACCCCGGACCTTCTGATCCTCGTTGATCCATTCAGCAATGATATCCCGGGCTCCAGCCAGGGCGTCTTCAACGGACTCGACCCCTTTTTCGGCACTGACAAAAGCCGCCGCGTCAACATCTGGGTTATCCTGCCTGAAAAGTTGCCGGGCCAATGGTTCCAACCCTTTTTCAGCACCAATCATCGCTCTTGTACGCCGCTTTGGTCTATACGGAAGGTAGATATCTTCCAGGCCGGGCAGGTTCTCAGCTTTTTCCAGGCTGTTTTTTAATTCATCGCTCAACAAATCCCGCTTGGACAGCGACTCGATAATGGATTGCCGCCTCTTGTCCAACTCAGCAAGCCCGGTTAGCCGGTCTCTTATTGCGGCGATCTGAACCTCGTCCAGCGAGCCGGTGGCCTCCTTTCGATATCTGGAAATAAACGGGACGGTGGCTCCGCCTGCGAGCAGTTCGGCTGTGGCTGCCACCTGGGTTTGGCGAACCTCGAGTTCCCCGGCGATAATTTTTTGATGTTTTGTATTATTCATTGCAGGGCACGATGCATGACACTGATAAACCTCATGGGTTGAGAGGCAGGCGAAGTTGTAACCAGATCCTGAGTCTTTAGCGTTCAAGAGCTGACCTGAATAACGCTCCGGCACTAAGGCCACAGGCTGGGAAAAACAGATATCCTACAACCCCATCGGTGCATTGGCAATCCTGGTCTGTTTAAACAGATCCGAGAGGAGGATATGGAGGTTCTCGACATTACGTGGTATTCTCTCCCGGGTTCAGGCTGCTGATGGGAAACCTTCTCGCGCGTGTCTCAGTGTCTAACAATCTGCGATTTTCAATATCTTCCGTATGGTATGAGCGAACCGATCACATTTTCTTCTGAAGGCTTTCACAATCGTACGGCGTATTATGACGTCCATGAAGACCGGATGTCATATCGACCGGATGACGGCGAAGAAATCAGTTTTACCTGGAGTGAGATACAACACATCGATGATCACAGAGGCGGCCGAATTGAGATACAATTACATGATCTGCAGGAAATACCCATCAAGTATAGTACCAAAGATTTTCTGGTATTATTGAACATTATCTGTGTGAGGCTTGCTGATGTCCGAAAGGAGAATTTCCGTTTTCAGAAATTTCCGCTTACTGCAAAATATTTCTTGCATTTGAGCCTAGCGGTATTTTTACTCGTCCTCTCGCTGATCGTCAGTTTGTCGGTAAGCAAAGTCATATTTTTCATTTTGTTAACGCTGTCTATTCCCCTGGGAATCTTTTTCCAGCGCCAGCCTGTTTCTCTTGAACTGGAGCGTAAGGGGCTGACTTTTCGCTATCTGCATAAAGAGGTAACCGTTGCTTATCATGAAATTTCAAACATTGATTTCGTGGTCCTGAAAAATGACTACGAGAGCACACTCGGGGTCGTAATCAGGACGAAAAGTAGAAAGGATATGACAATTAAAAAAATTGAAGATATCGTTACCTTTTTCATCATGCTGCACATAAAGATAAACGAATGCACCCTGCAGCGTCACTCATGAACTGAAAACGAGATGAAGCAGCGTCGACATCCACATCGGCCCGATAAGAAAAAAGCGAATCTCACTTCTTTTGTCATCGAAGAAAAAGATTCACTACTTGCAAGCCTGATCAGCCACCTACCGCAGAAGAGCCGCAAAGTAATCAAGGCTGTCCTCAGGGACAGACAGGTTCTTGTCGACCGGAAACCCGTCACTCAATTCGACTATGGCCTGAAGCCCGGGCAGCGCGTGGAAGTGCATTGGGAGCGGGAAGAAAAGAGCCAGCATCTTCTCAATGTGGACATTGTCCACGAAGACCAGGATATCATTGTAATCAACAAGCCGGCTGGCCTGCTGACCATTGCCACCGATAAGGAAAAACGTCGAACTGCCTATTCGATGCTCAGCAGTTACATCAAAGCAGAAAATCCGGAAAACAGGATTTTTATCATTCACCGAATCGATCGGGAAACTTCGGGGCTGCTCATCTTTGCCAGAAGTGAAAAGGTCAAACAGCAGATACAGAAAACCTGGAATTCGACTATCAGCCGGCGCACTTATATTGCGGTGGTGGAGGGTGTCGTCAATCCCCCGGTGGGGACAATCACCTCCTGGCTCAGGGAAAGCAAAGCCTATATTGTCTACTCATCCCAGAGGCCGGAACAAGGCAAAAGAGCCGTAACCAATTACCGGAAAATCAAGGGGAACAATACCCTCTCCCTGCTGCAGATCAGTCTGGAAACCGGCAGAAAACACCAGATCAGGGTGCATATGCAGGATATAAACCATCCGGTGGTGGGGGATAAAAAGTATGGCGCAACGCTCAACCCTTTGAGACGTATGGGTTTGCACGCCCAGATACTTGAATTTTCGCATCCTGCAACCGGGAAACAGTATCGCTTTGACACGGGTATTCCGCAGGCGTTTTCAAACCTTTTCAGCTCTGCTGATAGGCATAAAAAAGCTGACAGCGGATGAAACGTCTGTCACAGACATATTTATTAACTTCACTTACCGGGTACCCAGGTACTTCTCCATGAAAGATGCAGGCTACGGTTCAGATGTACACTGATCGATTAACCGATGGTTACAGCCATATCATTGTCGCCAGGAGGCCGATGCTCGATGTCCGCTCACCGTCTGAGTACAGCGCCGGCGCGGTGCCGGGGGCGGTCAATATCGGCCTGCTCACCGATGATGAGCGCCACCAGGTTGGTCTGGCCTATCGGGAACGGGGCAAGGAGTATGCCTTCAAACTGGCCAGTGAGCTGATCGATGATGCAAAGGCGGATCTGCTCTCCGATCTCTGGTGCGCCTATCTTACCAAAAACCCCGATGCGGTTGTCTATTGCGCCCGCGGCGGGATGCGCTCGGAAACGGCCGCCCGCTGGATTTTTGATAAATGCGGCCGCCAGGTTGAGCGGATCGAAGGCGGCTACAAGGCGGTGAGGAATTATCTGCTGGGCTGGCTGTCCCCTGAGCGCATAGAGAGCAGGCCGGTCCTGCTCGGCGGCCGTACCGGTTCGGGAAAGACCCCGCTGCTGCACAGCTTTGAAAACAGCATCGATCTCGAGGCGATTGCCAATCATCGCGGTTCGACCTTTGGCCGTTTCACCACCCCGCAGCCGGGCCAGGCGGATTTTGAAAACCGGTTGTCGGCAGCCCTTATCAGACATGTCAGCCGAAGTCACTCTCACCTCATCCTGGAGGACGAGGGCCGGCATGTCGGCAAGCGCTTCCTGCCCAAAGATCTCTCCAGTTTTTTCAACGACGGAGATCTTATCGTTCTCGAGGTTGATTTCGAGGAGCGGGTGGATAATATCTTCGCGGAATATGTGCTCGATTCCCAGCGTATGTGCGAGGCCAGGAAGGCTGAGACCGACGCATTGTCGCCGATGTGGCTCTGGTTTCAGGAGATGAATACCAACCTGGACCGGATCGCCAGACGTCTTGGCACCAGCATGCTCGAGCAGGTCAAAGCCCTGCTCGAGTCAGGATGCTACCACCAGGAGAGAAACGGAGATCCGCAGGCCCATAAACACTGGATCAGGCTGCTTTTGCGCCACTATTACGATCCGATGTACGATTATCAGTTGAAAAAAAGAGATAAAGCACCGGTGTTGAGCGGTCGGAAGCACGTTATCGAGCAGTATCTGCGTTCGCTGGGCAGTTGAAGTCAATAGTGCGGCAGTTATCAATTGATCAATATTATCAAACCCATACGTAATAAAAAGGAGACGTAATGAACTGGACAGTGTATCTGTCGGGAGAAATCCATAGCGACTGGCGGCAGCAGATCATCGACGGGGCGGAGCGGGAACAACTGCCCGTCACTTTCACCTCGGCCGTCACCGATCATGAGGCCAGCGATGCGGCCGGTGATGTACTTGACAACGGGGCCGGCGGGGAATCCGGTTTCTGGCGCGACCACAAGTCGGTCAAAGTCAACCAGATCAGGACCAGGACGCTCATCGAGATGAGTGATCTGGCGGTCGTTCGTTTCGGAGATAAATACAAGCAGTGGAATGCGGCGTTCGATGCCGGCTATTGCGCGGCTCTGCAGATACCCTACATCACCCTGCACGACCCCGATATCGTCCACCCGCTCAAGGAGGTGGACGGTTCAGCCATGGCCTGGGCCCAGACGCCCGAGCAGGTGGTGGCGGTGCTGAAATACGTGACCTCATCCTGAGGATTCGGCCGGGCCTATTTGATAAAGGTGCCCTGCTGATACTCGCGAAAGGCCGTCTCCAGTTCCTCGTCACTATTCATGACGATGGGCCCGCGCCAGGCGATCGGCTCGTGTAACGGCTTACCCGAGAGCAGCAGAAAACGGAGCCCGGTTGATGCGGCCGTGACCGCTATTTCATCACCTGCGTCGAAGAGTACCAGTTCCCTGTTTTTTACCGGGCGGCCCGCCGTTTCGCCGCTGCCGCCGATGCAGTAGAGCAGCACCGTGTGCTCCGACGGGGTCTGGTACTCGAAGACCTTGTCCGCGTCCAGCGCAACGTCGAGATAAACCGGATCGATGAAGATATCATCCACCGACCCTCTGGCTGCGCCGTACGCTCCGGCGATGACCTTGACCCGGCCGCTGCCGGTGACGATTTCAGGAATCATCTCGGCGGTAATATCGCGGTAGCGCGGCGGGGTCATTTTATGCCGGGCCGGCAGGTTGGCCCAGAGCTGAAAGCCGTGCATCGATCCGTTGGCGTCGCCACGGGGCATCTCCTGGTGGACAATGCCGCTGCCGGCCGTCATCCATTGGACATCGCCCGATGAAATCGTGCCGCTGTTGCCGAGGCTGTCGCCATGTTCGACATCGCCGCTGAGCACGTAGGTAATGGTCTCGATGCCCCGGTGCGGATGCCAGGGGAAGCCTTTGAGATAATCGGCCGGCGTGTCCGAGCGAAAGTCGTCCATCAATAGAAACGGATCGAACAGGTCAGTGTCGCCGAAACCGAATACCCGATTCAGCCGTACCCCGGCGCCCTCGAGTACCGGCGAGGCCGAGATGATCTTTTTGACGCTGCGCTGCATGGTTCCTCCTGCGGTTGTGATTATTGACGGGTGAAAGGCCAAAAAAACACTTTACCTGATACCGTCAGGCAACAAAAGGCTTACCGTAGGTATCGGCAGACGTTATCGATCGGTGGGAAGCCATCGGAAAATGGTATTTGTTGGTGCGGATCTGCTGAGTATAGTTAAAAAAAATACCGAAACACAACCATAAACGCATCGAATAGATCATGTCCATTCTCACCTTTTTCAGAAAACCGACCCTGCAGAGCCTGTCGAAAACCTGCGGCTGAGCGGCTAAAGTCGACCCGGTCGGGCTCGGCAAACTGCTGGACAGTCTTCCCCAGTCAAAAGACGACAATCTTCTGGTGGGGTACCACACCAGTGATGACGCCGGGATCTACAAGCTGAGCGACGAACTGGCGCTGGTCATGACCGCTGATTTCATCACCCCGCCGGTCAATGATCCTTTCGTCTACGGCCAGATCGCCGCAGCCAATGCGATCAGCGATGTCTACGCCATGGGCGGCGTGCCCAAGGTGTGCCTCAACCTGCTCTGTTTTCCGTCGACCAAACTGCCTGCCGAGGATCTCGAAAAGATCATTGCCGGCGCCCTGAACAAGATCACCGAGGCCGGTGCGGTGCTGGCCGGCGGCCACTCGGTCGAGGACGACGAGCCCAAATTCGGCTTGTCCGTAACCGGTCTGGTGCACCCCGAACGCTACTGGTCAAACGGCGGCGCCCGGGAGGGCGACGCACTGGTTCTCACCAAACCGCTGGGCAGCGGGGTGCTCTTCAATGCCAACTTGAAAGGCTGGGTTTCCGAGGCGGCGATGCAGGCGTGCATCGATGCGCTGATCTGTCTCAATAAAGAGGCTGCTGAAGCGATGCTCCAATACGATATTCACGCCGCCACCGACGTCACCGGTTTCGGGCTGGGCGGCCACGGGCTGGAAATGGCCAAAGCCTCCAGCGCCAGACTGCGCATCGAGATGGAGTCGCTGCCGTTTTTCGACGAGGCCGTGGCCATGTATGAAAAAGGGATGAGCACCGGGGTGAACCGGCACAATGAAAAACTGATCGGCGATTATCTTACCTACGAGCGTGAGTTCTCAGCTGCGCAGAAGGAGATGATCCTCGATCCACAGACCAGCGGCGGGCTGCTGGTGGCGCTGCCGGCCGACCAGGCCGACAAACTGGTCGAGGAACTGGCCCGCATCCCGACTCCGGCTGCCGCCATCATCGGCGAGGTGGTGAGCGCTGACGCAGCCGGTCTGATTATCTGCTGAAACTCCTCGGTTAATTAACCCTTAATTCAAACTCTGGGAGCTCTGCCCCAGCGGCTCCTCGCATGCCTCTTCGATGGCGCAGCCCTCTTCCTGTTCGCCGATCGGCAGCGGCAGCGGCTGGTAACTGCTCGACATCTGCACCGGCTCCTGCAGTGTCGGCAGCCGCGGCGTTGTTGTACAGTGCGAATCGATAAAACCATTGATCGCCTGCTCGCCTCGGATCAGATGCATCGATGCATCCTCCCGGTAGAGCAGCACCGGAACCTCCTGAATTCCCAGCTTCTTCAAAAAGTTCAGGTTTGTTTTCGGGCGATACTCAGGCGTCAGCGTGGCGCCATCGAAACTGAAATCCCGATAGGCGTCAACCGGGTTGAAATTAATTGTGCAGCCGCTGCTCTCTTTTATTTTGTCAAGAACGGCCTGACAGTATTTGCAGTTCGAGGAGATGAACAGATACATCTCTTTGTCCGATTCCTCCGGCTGATAGCGCGCCATGGTACCGCTTTCGAGCGGCTGCGGCCGGATCGCGCCGCCGTGATAGTCGAGGCTGAAGGAGGCCAGCATCACCGCTGAAAAAATGACGATTCCCTTGAATATCTGCTTGGGTCCCATGAAAACGTTGATCAGCACGATCAGTGCTAAAATGATCAGGCAGTAGGAACAGAGCGCTTCGGAGACGATGATCTGGAAGGCCAGCAGCACGGCCTCGGCTGCCAGAGCCGCCAGCAGCAGCAGGCTGGTGAAGCGCAGCCAGAGCTCCGACCCGCTTCGGGCCCTGCTCAGGCCGACTGCACCAATAAAAAAGAAGATAAACCCGGCCAGATTGAAAAGCAGCGGATCAACCCGGGTCAGGGAGTCGACGATTCTGCAGCCGTCGTTGAAACAGACGCCCTCGCCCTGGATGAAGATGAGAGCGGCTTGAACGCCGGTCAGCAGGCAGCCGATCAATGCGAATACGATGCTGAGAAACATGGGAATGGTCTGTTAGTTTGGTTAGTTTATTAATCTGTGCGTCTGTTTTTACCGTCTTTTCAGTTGTGATTCAAGGGCTGCCGGAAAAAGTTTGACTCTTAAGCCGAACCGCCATGCCATAATGCACGGTCTGGTAAACTAGCCGAAAACCATCTGTTTGAACAGATAACAGCTCAGCACATAGGCGGTCAGGACCACCGCATAGCCGAAGTTGAAGATATAGGGGGACGCTTTCAGCGTTGTTTCCCGAATCCTGGTAGCGTAGGAGATAAAGGCGATATACTGCAGTACCAGCGTCAGGACAAAGAGTGCTGTATTGCCCCGGACGAAGAGCAGGACGCCGACAAATGAGGATACCACCAGAACCAGTGTGTCCGAGAATTTTCTCATCCGGCCATAGTAAACCAATTGCAGCGGCCGGTCATCTCCGAACTTCAGCAGCAATAGAGGGTGACCCCAAAATATGGTCCGCACAGGATGATTAAAATCGCCTGACATGGTAGACAGGAGTTCCAGTCCGGCACATGGTTCCTGATATGGAACTCGAGCCGGTACATCACCGCCCCGATAACTGGATTCATCTATGCAGGATCAGTACTATTCAAAGAAACTGGAGCGCTTCTTTCCGACCAGGCTTGATTTTCTGCTCTACGCCCATGACGGCCGTGGGTTTGGTCATGTGAGCCGAACCGCGGCGATCGGACTGGCTCTGAGACGGCTCTATCCCGACTGCCGGGTGCTGCTGGTGACCGGCAGTTCCAGAGCAGCCATGCTGATCGGCCCGGGGGAGCTGGACTGGATTAAACTGCCCGCATACCGGACGGTTCTGAAAAACGGTGTGTCGGAGGGCAGGGACAGTGCGGCCGGTTTTTACAAATCGGTTCTCGGCAATCATCGCCGCGACATGCTCGAAGCGATGATCGCGGTTCTCAGGCCGCGCTGTATTCTTGTCGATCATAATCCATTCGGTAAACGCGATGAACTGGTCAAAGCGCTTGCAAGTCAGGCCGAATCCGACACCCGGTGGGTGCTCGGTCTGCGCGGAATCATCGGTGAGGATGAAAATCTGTGGTCAGCGGGGAGCCGTGAGCTGATCAGCAAGTACTACCGCGAAATCCTCTGGTACGGGGACAGCGGGATCCTCGGTGCAAAGCCGCTGCAGCGAATCAAAGACCATTTTCCCAAACCGGTAACCGAGGTCGGCTATGTCTCGAGGCTGAGCGAACTGCATTATCTGCTGCAGCGCGGGCCGGCAGAAAAAAACAGTGCCTGCACGATCTCACTGCCCTGGCTCAGCGACTCCGGCGAGGCCCTGACCGGTGCGCTGCAGGCCGCACTTACCGGTCTTGGTGAAGGCTATGGAGCCCACCGGATCTTTGTTCCCGAAGATCATTTCGAGGAGCTCAGAAAACGATTTTCATCGGTTGATTTCTGCACGGTAGAGCCGATCAGCGAGGCCTATGTCAGCTCCCTGATGCAGTCCCGTTCGGCGCTCGTCTTCGGCGGCTACAACAGTCTGCTCGATGCGGCGGCAAGCGGGCTGCCGGCGCTGGTCATCCTGAGGTCGACCAGGGATAACGAGCAGCAGGAGCATCTCGGGAAACTGCAGCAGGCGGTCGGAAAAAGCTGGCGGGTTGCGGCGGAAGATGAGATCACCGCAGAGAGCCTTGAAACAGATCTGCGCTATCTTCTGTCTGCAGACGATCTCCCGCCGCCGGCCATCGACTGCAGCGGTGCCGGGCGCAGCGCCCGGCACCTGCATGGGATTCTCAGCAGCAGCGGTTGAAGTTTTCCTGCAACATCTGAGACCGCATGATTATTATAGTGTGCAGAGATTAAGCTAGAATGCATTCCAACTGGTGTCCGCTGTATGGGGCTGAAGCGGAGGGGAGCAGAATGAACTCATGATTGCCAGAATCGTAATCGCACTTTTTATTTCACTGGTCTCGGGCGTCTGCTTCATGGCCGGTATGACCAGGCTGATCAGTGCGCTGCTGATCTTTTTCGGAGTCATCAGCGCGCTTTTTTTCGGCATCGTCTTCCTCTTTCCGCCGGAGTCTGAACGGCTCAGTTTCAGCGTTGCGGCCCATGGGGCCTCCTGGCCTTTTTTCCTGTTGGCCCTGGTTCTGGCGCTTTTAATCGCGTATCTTTACCTGCGCAAGCGTGAGGAGCGCGGGCCGCTTGATTTCGAGCAGCTTGGCGGGACCCATCTGCGATTTCTGGCCGGCGGTGTTCTGCTCTATCTGTTCAGCCTCTTTATTCCGGTGCTGCTGTGGTTCCCTTCGGAGAAGGCCATGGCCACCACCGATCTTTTCCGGCTGGAAATAATGCTGCTCGTCGGGGTCTTTATTTTCATCGCCGGTGTTTCGGCGGCGCTGTACCTGATCTATCGGGCGACCAGGGGCGGCACCTCGGACAACCCGAGCCTGATGAAGCGTTTTGTCCCGGCGCTGTTCTCGGTCTTCCACTTCGACAAGATTCCGGCCCTGGTCGCCTATCTGCTTGTCTACTCTTCCCAGCCGGAGCTTGTTTTTCCGAAAATTGCGGCCCTGGCATTGGCGACCTACATTCCGGTTGCGATCTTTTTGATCAAAATCAGCTTTGACATGGAGCGAAGCAGTTCATGAGCATACCGGCCCGCGACAGTTCAGTGACAAAGTGCATCGCTGATGACAATATCGCCTGCCTGCAGCAGGGGGCCGAGCTTGTTGACGGTCTCGATTCAGCTCATTTCACCAGAACCTTCAGCCACTGCTTCAACTCTTCGATTGGCGAACATTTTCGACACATCCTCGACCATTACCAATGTCTGATCGACGGCCTCGATACCAGGGTAAACGATCAGGTCATGGTCGATTATGACCGGCGGCGGCGGGACGCTGCGACGGAACAGGATGCAAACCGCACGATGGGGTGGATCGAGCAGATCTGTTCGTTTCTTGAAACGATCTCTGAGATTGAGGTCGAGCGCCTCGCGGTCAAGATGGACAGCGGCTCCAGCACCGACAACCAGTGGCTGGTGTCGACCCTGCCCCGGGAACTGCAGTTCCTGCTCAGCCATACCGTTCACCATTACGCACTGATTGCCACGATGAACGCTGTTGCCGGGGTCGAGACGCCCGCAGATTTTGGAATTGCCCCGTCGACTCTGGCCCACCGCAGGAAAACCTCCTGCTGATATGTGCACGCTGAGCTGGTGGCGAAAGGAACAGACCTACGGAGTTCTCTTCAATCGAGACGAGTCGGTCAATCGCAGTGCGGCCCTGCCGCCCGCCATTCATAACGATGAAGGGTGCCGCTACATCTGCCCGATCGACCCGGACGGCGGCGGCACCTGGGCCTGGGTCAACGAGGCCGGACTCATCGGCTGTATCCTGAACAACTATTCGGCCCCGGTCGGCGAAAATAAAAAAATCAGCAGGGGGTTGCTGCTCACATCGCTGGCCGCCTCCGGCTCCATCGCTGCCATCGAAGCTCTGGTTGATGGGCTCGACTGCAGCCGCTACCGCGGCTTTCATCTGTTCCTGTTCGATGGCAGTAGCGTCGAACTCTACAGCTGGGATGGAGCCGTGCTCGGGAAGAAATCGGGTGATCAGCTATCCCCGCCGCTGACGACGTCGGGTTTTCGTCCCCGGGAGGTTGTCTCTTTCAGAGAGGAGTTGTGGCGCCAGTCGGCCCGGTGGGACACGGCCGGTACTCAGCATGCCGATGCTGATAGCGACCGGCTCGCCCGCTTTCACTGCTACCATCATCCCGATTTCCCTGCCTATTCACCGCTGATGCAGCGAGCTGACGCCCGTACGGTGAGCCAGAGCCGCATCAGCGTCGAGGCCCGCCAGATCAGGTTTGCCTACACCGAAGTGGATAACCTTCAGCTCGGTCCTCTGCATGTCACGATGGTGGATCGTGAGCCTTAGAGTCGTCTTTGTCTGTTCAGCAATTCTGCTGCTCCTCCCGCTCCCGGGCTGGGGCTCTGAGCCTGGTCTGGTCGAATCACTGCTGATCGACGCTGAGCAGCTCGGAGCGAACACGACGAGCCGCCTGACGCTGCTGGTTCTCATTGCGGCGGCGACCCTGATCAGCGAGGATCTGGCCTGTATCGCCGCCGGGCTGCTCGCCGCCCGGGCGATCATATCACCGTTTGAAGCGGTTCTTGCCAGCGCTCTGGGGATCTACGTCGGCGATGTCCTGCTCTACCTGATCGGCTATCTGGTCGGCAGCAGGGCTCTGCAGCTTCCACCTCTGAAATGGCTGGTTTCCGAGCAGCGGCTGCTTCAATGCCGCCGGCTGTTCGAACGGCGCGGCCTGGGGTTGATCTTCATGAGCCGGTTTCTTCCCGGCACCAGAACAGCGACGTTTCTGGCTGCCGGCACCGTCCGGGTCGATATGGTCAAACTGCTGGTCGTTTTCGCTGCCGCGGTCATGGTCTGGACACCCGTCCTGGTTCTGAGCGCGACGCTGATCGGCAAAAAAATTATCGATTACGTCGATATCTACAGCTCCTGGGCGGTGTGGGTCTTTCTGGCGCTGCTGGTCGCTCTTTTCATTCTCTTTCGCGTGCTCGTCCCGCTCCTGACCTGGCGGGGGCGCCGGCTCCTCCTGGGGCGCTGGAGGCGGCTGAGAAACTGGGAATTCTGGCCTTTCTACATAACCAATATCGTTACATTCGCGTACGTTTTGTATCTTGGCTGTATCCGCTACCGCAGCCTGACGCTGTTCACCATCACCAATCCGGCGATCAGGCCCGACAGCGGTTTTGTCGGCGAGAGCAAGTCGGACATCCTGGGCGGCCTGGCCCAGGAATCCGTCGGCTCCTGGCGTCTGGTACCCGCTGATACCCCCGCAGCCCGGCGAGTGGAGCTGCTCGAGCACTTTATGGCCGAAGAAAAACTCGACTTTCCAGTCGTACTCAAACCCGATATCGGTGAGCGGGGACAAGGCGTTGCGATCTGCAGGGATCATGCGAGCGCTCATCAGTGGCTGGAGCAGGCCGAGCGGGACTATATCATGATGGCCTATCTGCCCGGCGAGGAATTCGGCATCTTCTACTACCGGTTTCCCGGTGAGCCCCGCGGCAGCCTGCTTTCCATCAACCGCAAGAAACTCCTGTCGGTGACCGGCGACGGCGAGAAAACCCTGGAGGAGCTGATTTTAGCCGATGACCGCGCGGTCTGCATGGCGCCGCTGTTCTTGAAAAATCACCAGGTCAATCTGCTCGACATCATACCCGCAGGCCAGTCGAAGCTGCTCGGTGAGGTCGCAACCCACTGCCGGGGTTCGCTGTTTTTAGACGGCTGCGAGCTGATCACGCCGCAGCTTCTGGAGGCGATTGAGCAGGTGGTGGCGGATTATCGCGGTTTTTATTTCGGGCGCTTCGATCTCAAAGCGCCAGGCGATGAAGACCTGAGAGAAGGCAAAAACATCAAAGTCATCGAACTCAACGGCGTCACCTCGGAGGCCGCCCACATCTACGACCCGAAACATTCAGTCTTCTACGGCTGGAAAACACTGATCAGGCAGTGGTCGATCGCTTTTGAAATCGCCGATGTAAATCGGCAGCGGGGTCTCGAACCGATGGGGTTGAAAGATTTTATCCGTCATTTCCGCCGCGCCGGCAGCGGCGGCGGTTCAAGATTGCTCGACCCGGGTGAGCAGCCAGGCGCCGACCAGGAATAGAAACAGGATCGACAGCACACCCCATCTCGTATCCCCGGTGGTTCTGCCGACGATGCCCAGCAGCAGCGGTCCGCCGATCGCGGCGAATTTGCCGAAGACGTTGTAAAAACCGAAGAATTCAGCACTGTTCTGCGGTGGTATCAGCTTGGAATAGTAGCTCCTGCTCAGGGCCTGGATGCCGCCCATCGACGAGGCGACGAGCAGGGCGATCAGCCAGAACAGGATATTTCTGAGCAGCTCGTTTTCAAGAAACGGCAGCAGAAATGCCAGGACGGTGATCAAACAGTAGATCGCGATCCCGGCCAGCAGCAGGGATCGGGTTTTGAACCTGAGCGCCAGGCGGCCGTAGAGCAGGGTGCAGGGAAAGGCGACGATCTGGATGACGAGGAGCACGACGATCAGCATGGTGACGCCGAATCCCAGGTCCCGGCCGTAGGCGGTCGACATGGTGATGATGGTGCCGACCCCGTCGATATAGAAGAAGTAGGCTGCCAGGAAGAGAAACACCTTCCGGTGCTGGCGGATATTAGCAAAGGTGGCGGCCAGTCTTCTGAAGCCGTCCAGCCACGGCGCCGGCGACGGCGCCACGAAATGGCGCTGCCTGAGATGCTTTATCGCCGGGATCGACAGGGCCAGCCACCAGAGCGCGACGATGATGAAGCCAACCCTGGTCGGGCCGTCGGGCAGGCCGTCTTCCATACCGCCGCTGACAATAAGACCAATAATGACGAGAAACGGGATGATGCTGCCGATATAACCGTAGCCGTAACCCCTGGCTGAGACCATATCCATCCGCGCTGGCGAAGCGACATCGACCAGGAAGGCGTCGTAGAACAGGTTGGCCCCGGCCCAGCCGACCCGCGCGCCGATAAAGAGCAGCAGGCAGAGCAGCCATCTCCCTTCCAGCGGCAGCGCCAGGGTGGCGGTAAAGAACAGACCGGTGCAGAGGAAGAACAGAAAGAATGGTTTTTTCCGGTCCCTGTAATCGGCCAGTACGCCGAGCACCGGGGCCAGCAGCGCCAGAATGAGCGAGGCGGCGGAGTTGGCGAAGGCCCAGTTCGAAGTGGAGACCGCGTCGGGGACTCCGGCGGCGGCGACGTCCTTGAAGTAGATCGGCATGATCGCCGTGACCATGACCAGGACGAAGGCCGAATTGGCCGCGTCGTAGAGGACCCAGCTTTTCTCCTCCCGGGTCAAACCCCCTCTGTCAGTCATCGCGCGTCAGCCAGCGTATCAGGACGAGGATGCTCAGATACATGAACAGGACCAGCAGTGCGTAGGTCGCAAAGCGGAGCACCTCGGCGGAAAAGCCCAGTGCCAGGGCGAAGCCTTCGATCCTGCTCAACAGGCTGATGCCGAGAAAATAGAGCAGAACGAGAAAACCGATGAAGAACGGCGCTTTGACAATCAGGCTGAGCAGCGATGGGCGTTGTTTCCGGGTCATGGTCCTGGCACGGTTGCAAAGGGAGGGGTCTGCCGTTTACTTAGCAGGTTTGAGCAGATGTTTCAATTTCTTTGCAGCTTGCACAAAAATTCAGGTGTGGTAAAGGCAAAGAGGTAACCCCTTCAACTTACGATCAATCTCATAACCACCAGGGTATCAGTGCGATGGCATTTGTTCCGGTAATCGGTACATCGATCAAGAAGCAGCTTGAAGAGCGCGAAGACCGGATACTCTCGCCCTATGCGGCGAGAAACGCCACCTCGCGCGGCCGCCGGCTGACGGAACCGGAGGATATGTGCGATATCCGTCTGCCGTACCAGCGCGACCGCGACCGCATCATCCACTCCAAAACGTTTCGGCGGCTCAAGCACAAGACCCAGGTATTTCTGGCCCCGGCCGGAGACCACTACCGGACCCGGCTGACGCACGTGCTCGAAGTATCCCAGATCGCCCGCACCATTGCCGCGGCCCTGTGCCTCAACGAACCGCTCACCGAGGCTATTGCCCTGGGTCACGACCTGGGCCATACCCCGTTCGGCCACGCCGGCGAGGCCACCCTGAACGAGCTTCATCCGAGCGGTTTCAAGCACTACATCCACAGTCTCCGGGTGGTGGATTTTCTCGAGAAAAAGGGGCGCGGCCTCAACCTGACCTGGGAGGTCAGAAACGGCATCGTCCGTCATTCCAAGGGACGGGACGAGATCATCCCCCGCTCGGGCAAAGGTCTCGCCGCCACCCTGGAGGGCCAGGTCGTCCGGCTGGCCGATATCATCGCCTACATCAACCACGATCTCGATGACGCCATGCGGGCCGGGCTGCTCGAAGACAATAACGTTCCGGCAGATATCTGCTCGGTGGTCGGCCGCGGCCATTCCCAGCGCATCGGCGCCATGGTGCGCGACATCATCGTCGAGACCCTGAGCGCCGATGACGGCAACCTCCATATCAGCGAGCCGATGCTCGGCGCCATCACCCGTCTCAGAAGCTTTCTCTACGACAACGTCTACCGCAACCTCCTGGTCCACCGCGAGTTCGAGAAGGCCCAGCGCATCATCACCGAGCTCTATCACTATTTCCTGGAAAACGGTCTGGTCAAGCGATATCGGCGACGACTGGTCGATAGCTGAGAACGACCGCGACTGGGCCGATGATAAAACGGCGCACCGGCGGGTCTGTGATTATATTGCCGGAATGACCGACAATTACGCCCTCAGCGTCTACGAGCATCTCTTCATGCCGAGTCCCTGGAGCGTTCGATAAATCTGCCCGCAGACCGCTGCGCTGAGACATTCAGCGGTTTTCAAAACGGATAAAAACGGTTGATTTTCAACGGGGCTGCAGGTAACGTGCCCTTTCGCCCGAAATTCGGGGATAAAACGTAAGTATTTATTCAAAAACTTATAAACCAGAGACGCCGGTCAAGTAGATAATAACGATGAGCAGCGATAAACAACTGAACAAAAGTTACGATTTCAGCGATGTGGAAGACAAGTGGCTGAAAACCTGGGAGGAGCAGCACTGTTTCGAAGCGCAGATGAATGACGGCCGACCCGCTTTTTCAATCGTCATCCCGCCGCCCAACGTCACCGGCGTGCTCCATGTCGGCCACGCCCTCAACAATACGCTGCAGGACATCCTGACCCGCTATCACCGCATGTGCGGCGACAACACCCTCTGGCTGCCCGGTACCGATCACGCCGGCATCGCCACCCAGAACGTGGTTGAGCGGCAGCTGGCCGAAGAGGGCAAGAGCCGGCACGACCTGGGCCGCGACGAGTTCATCGAGCGGGTCTGGGAGTGGCGCACCGACAAGGGCGGTACCATCATCAACCAGCTCAAGAGGCTGGGCTGTTCCTGCGACTGGAGCCGCGAGCGCTTCACCATGGACGAGGGGCTGTCGCGGGCGGTCCGCGAGGTCTTCGTCAGGCTCTACAAGGAAGGGCTGATCTACAAGGGCGACTATATCGTCAACTGGTGTCCGCGCTGCCTGACCGCACTGGCAGACGACGAGGTCGATCACGAGGATTCGAAGGGCAAGCTCTACCACCTGCGCTACCCCTTTGCCGACGGCTCGGGGCACGTGGTGGTGGCCACCACCCGGCCCGAGACGATGCTCGGCGACACCGGTGTTGCCGTGCACCCCGACGATGAGCGCTACGCCCACTTAAAGGGCGTCGGCATCGAACTGCCGCTCACCGGCAGGACCATCCCGGTGGTCTTCGACCCCCACGTGCAGAAGGATTTCGGCACCGGGGCGCTGAAAGTGACCCCGTCCCATGACCGGGACGACTACGAAATCGGCAGGCGCCACGATCTTGCGATGTGCAAGGTCATGGACGACCACGGTGTGATGAATGAAAAAGCCGGGAAATACCAGGGCCTCGATCGCTACGATTGCCGCAAACAGATCGTCGCCGATCTCGAGGAGCAGGGATTCCTGGACCGGATCGAAGATTATGATGTTGCCCTGGGCCAGTGCTACCGCTGCAAGACCGTGGTCGAGCCGACCACCTCGCTGCAGTGGTTCGTCAAGGTCAAGCCGCTGGCCGACGCGTCGGTGGATGCGGTCCGCAGCGGACGCATCGATATCCACCCGAAGACCTGGTACAACACTTTCTACAGCTGGATGGACAATATCCGCGACTGGTGCATCTCCCGGCAGATCTGGTGGGGGCACCGGATACCGGCCTGGACCTGCGTCACCTGCGGCGAGCTGATCGTCGAGACCACCGACCCCGAATCGTGCCCGGCCTGTTCATCCTCGGACCTGGTTCAGGAGACGGACGTGCTCGACACCTGGTTCTCCTCGGCGCTGTGGCCCTTTTCGACCATGGGCTGGCCGGAGAACACCAGAGAGCTGCAGACCTTCTACCCGACCTCGATTCTGGTGACCAGCTTCGACATCCTCTTCTTCTGGGTCGCCCGGATGATGATGATGGGCATCCACTTCATGGACGAGGTGCCCTTTCATGACGTCTACCTGCACGCCCTGGTCCGGGACAAGCACGGCAAGAAGATGTCCAAATCGACCGGCAACGTCATCGACCCGCTCGAGGTGATGGGTACCTACGGCACCGACGCGGTGCGCTTCACCCTGACCGCTTTTGCCGCCCAGGGCCGCGAGATCAAGCTCGACGAGGACCGCATCGAGGGCTACCGCTTCTTCATCAACAAGATCTGGAACGCCGCCCGCTTCGCTCAGATGCACGTCGGCGACTGCGGGGAGGAGATCAGGCAGGCGCTCGACAAACCGGCCGGGCTGCCGCTGGCGCACCGCTGGATTTTAAGCCGCCTGGCCCGCACCGTCGACGAGGTGCGGCAGGGGCTGGACGACTATCACTTCAACGTGGTCGCCTCGGCCAATTACCAGTTTATCTGGCACGAGTTCTGCGACTGGTATCTGGAGTGGATCAAGGCCGATCTCTACAGCGACGACGAGACGCTGAAGAACCAGGCCCGCGGGGTCCTGCTGACGGTGCTGGAAACCATCCTCAAACTGACCCATCCGATCATTCCGTTCGTCACCGAGGAGATCTGGAGCGTGCTGCCGGGCGAGCGCAGAGTTCTGATGCTCGAACCCTACCCCGAGCGGCAGCCCGCCTGGCTCGATGACGGTGCGGAAAAACAGATGGACCTGCTGATGGGGATCATCACCGGCATCAGAAACATCAGGGCCGAGGCCGATGTCCACCCATCAAAGAAGATCGAAGCCTTCGTCGCCAATGTCGATGACGCCGCGGCAGAGCTGATCGACTCGTTTGCAGCACCGATTTCGGACCTGACCCGGCTCGACAGCATCAGCGTTACCGACGGCCGGGACAAGCCCGATGATGCGGCGACCTACATCTTCAACGATATCGAAATCTACGTGCCCCTCAAAGGGCTGGTCGACGTGCAGAGTGAACTGGCCAAGCTCGGCAGGGACAGGGCGAAGACTGAGGCGAGCCTTAAGCAGGTCAGCGCCAAGCTGGGCAATGAAAAATTTCTGGCCAACGCCCCCGCCGCCGTGGTGGAAAAGGAACAGGCCAAGAAAGCTGAGTTCGAAGCTCGGCTGAGCCGCATCGGTGAGGCCGAACAGCGGGTTCGGGCCATCAGTGGATAAGGTGAGGGATCAGGCGACATGGATAAAAACCTGCTCGACAAGCTCTACAGATCATTTCTGCGCGAGGACATCGGCCGGGGCGATCTGACCAGCGAGGCCATATTCCCCGCAGGACAGGTCGGCAGCGCCCGGATCGTCGCCCGGGAGCCGTTCCTGGCGGCCGGGGCGGAACTGGTCGGGGGCCGGGTGTTCAGGGCCCAGAACCGGGCAGTCGAAATTATCGACCCGCTGCCGGATGCGACCCGTGTCGAGACCGGCCAGGTACTGTTTTCGGTCTCGGGTCCGGTGCTCGACCTGCTCAAGGCCGAGCGGGTCGCCCTGAACCTGCTCCAGCGCGTATCCGGAATCGCCACGATGACGGCCCGTTTCGTCGAGGCGGTCAGAGATTACCCGGTGCGCATCACCGATACCCGGAAAACGACGCCGGGGCTGCGCATCCTGGAAAAATACGCGGTCGTCGCCGGCGGCGGCTTCAATCACCGCTTCAACCTGGCCGACGGCATCCTGGTCAAGGACAACCATATCGCCGCCTGCGGCTCGATCTCCAGAGCGGTAGAAAAGGTAAGGGCCGCCGTTCCCCACACGATCAGGATCGAGGTCGAAACCGACACCATGGAGCAGGTGCGCGAGTGCCTTGACTGCGGCGTCGACATCATCATGCTCGACAATATGAGCCCGGAGATGATGCGCCAAGCGGTGGCAATGATCGACGGCCGCGCCCTGGTCGAGGCTTCCGGAGGCATCGACCTCGAAACGGTTGTCCAAGTCGCGAAAAGCGGGGTCGATATCATTTCCGTCGGGGCGCTGACCCATTCGGCACCTGCCTGCGATATCGGCATGGATTGGTCCTGATTGCGCCCGAAAATCGCGAAGCGTTGATTATTGCTTGATTTTTTCTGAAAAAATGTGGGATACTGGGCTCATATGACAGCACAGGGGGTATGGATATCGAGACGACAGCCATATCTATGTTTCTCATAAGCTAAGAGGGTTAATCGATGCGTTGTCCGAAATGTGGTTACATCTCATTTGATAATGTGGAAAAGTGTTTGAAATGCAAGAAGAATATTGCATCCACCGCGAAGCTTTTCCAGGGCAGTGTCCTCAATGTAGCCACGCCGGTTTTTCTCAATCTCAAGGTCGAAGAAGAAGAGGTCGACATTCCGATCGGCGCTGATGAAGCCGTCGCCGAAGAAGAATTCGAACTCTCCGACCCCGATCTCGACATCCTGCTCGAAGACGAGGACGGCAGCACCGCTGAAATCGAACTCGAACTCGAAGATGAGGACGAAGTCGAGATGGCCGCCCTCGACGAGTTAAACGACGACCTCAGCGAGATTGAAGCGTTCGCGGATGATGAGGAAGAGGACGAGGCAGAAGCGGAAGCGCCGACGCTCGACCTGGGCATGTTCGACGAGGACGAGGAAGAAGTCGCCGCCGAAGAGGAACTCGCGGTCCCGGGCTTCGACGTCCCCGACGAACTGGCCGACATCTCCGATCTGTCCCCGCCCGAAAAGAGCCCGGTAGCTGAAGTAGCAGCCGCTGTAGCCGAGGAGCCGAGTGTCGACCTCGATTTCGGTGATTTCGGCGACAACCTGGAAGAAGCGGAAACCGTCGCCGCCGCCGCTGTCGCCACGTCGGCCGCCACCTCTGCCGCTCAGTCAGCCCGACCCGAAGACAAGCCGGAGGAAAGAAAACTCAGCCTCGACATGGACGAGGACCTCGACTTCAACCTCGACCTCGGCGGCCTCTCGATCCACGACAAGAGCGACAAGTAGGGCAACAGCCAGCACCCGCAAAAATCGTTGACACGATCACCGATGTCAGGTAAATAGTGCACCTCTATTCGGTGCCGAGATAGCTCAGTCGGTAGAGCAACGGACTGAAAATCCGTGTGTCCCTGGTTCGATTCCTGGTCTCGGCACCATTTAGATGTAACAAAATCAAGCGGTTAGGCCTTTGTGGCTTGGCCGCTTTTTGTTTTGCGTAGTGCGTGACTCCTGTTTTGCCCCACCCCTGCCCCACCTTTGTGCCTGGCAAGTGTAAGGCTAATTGTAGCCAGACTTATTCGTTACTCTGATCGTGGTAGCTGTTTGATCCATTCGTCAATTTCATCCAACCTCCAAGCAACTGCCCTTGGGCCCAATTGTAGTGGCTTAGGAAATCGCCCCTCTTTCATTAGAAGGTATATGTGAGACCTTTTGAGACCAATCTTATCCTCGACTTGAGGCAACCTGAGAAGTTTGATGTGTAAGCACTGATTGTTTTCCATGACATTCACCATTGTTGAGGTTCACCCCTCCCTCAAAAACATTATGGTGCCTTCTTCTCTGTCGAGACAAAGTCAAGGAAAATCTACTAAAACACTGTCAAGTGGAAAGGGGGTTATGGGGGGAAAGGCCGCGAAATTGTCGACACATCCTGCCGTCTACAAAATTTCGCAACTTTTTGGAAACTAATATTGTAGATTCTTAGTCATTAGGCCAATGGTTCAAATTCGCTCGGCGGATCCAGTATTAACTAAGAATTAGGCAATTTGGAAAATTTTGATTAAATCACTTTGATTTACTAAAAAATAAACACAGTGAGTGGATAATGATAACTTGGATAATCGACATGTTGGGTGGGGCAATTATCGGCGGATTGATAGGCTCTTATGCCGGTTATAAAAGGGGCTAACCATCTGCAACAAGAAGCACTAAGAGCAAGAGCTAATGAGAAATTCAGGAAAGTATTCATTGAGACACTGGACGAAATTGAAAATGTTACCCTTAATGAGCGCCCAGATGTTTCCGATATCTTAAAGGGTCATGAGTTACACAGTGCAGCTGTAACTGATTTCAGTTATCAATTAGAAGAGTCTGAAGCTACAAGGCTGAATCAAGCTTGGGCACATTTCACTAAATTTAAATTTTACGATGATGATGGAAAACTGATTGAGGCGATAGAGGGCGACCCAGAGTGGTGGATACAATACGATACTATATCCGGCAGTAGGGAAACAAATGAAAATAATCATGAGCGAGCCATGAGTGATACTGAAACTCTCTTGATATTTGCGAAAGACAAAGAAAGCGGGGTTACCAAAAGGATCATTTCCTTTTTGAAAAAGGATGAAAGCCTAATAGGCAAGAAATTGAACTACGTGTTGGCAAACGGTTGGAAAAGAACCAAACTCTGCCTTTCTTAATTATATAGATATTTATTATTGTTTTTTAACCATACAGATAAACAACAGGAGTTTAATATGGGAGGATACACGCACCCGCACCCAGAGTCGATATATTATCATACGGCTAAAGATGCTCTGGATAAGGTAAAAGAATTAGAAAAAGATAGAGTAAAAGATCCATTTTATAAAAAACAACTTGTGGTCACTACAATTGTCTTTTCAGCTTTATGTCTAGAAACGTTCATTAATCAGGCTTTTTGGAAACACTCAGAAACCAGAAAGGTGATAGAAGAGAATGATAATTTTCCCCTAATAACAAAGTGGCTAATGCTTCCACTTTTGCTGGGGGCGAGTGAAACTTTCGATAAAGGCGCCCAGCCTTTTCAGGATTTCAAACAGCTGATTGGTTTAAGAAATAATAGAGTTGTACATTTCAAGCCCGGAAAAGAGCATAGAAGTAGCTCCGGAAAGCCTTCAAGAGACGAATATTTAATGAAAGTTTTGGAAAATGTTGAATTAAGCGAACAACATTTTCTCTGTGTTGAAGCAATGATAAGAAAACTGAGTGAGCTAACTGGCAATAAAACAGGAGTTCCCGAATTTATCACCGAAGGCAGAAAAACTTCGTCTAAAATTGTCTCAACTTTCTGAGCTAGCAGAGGGAATGCCTGTCAGCAAAATGTAAAGGGAGTGATTATACAGGCATTGTGCCATTGCCTGTATGGACGGCCTTATTTTGTGCTCATATAAGGTTACGTCTCTAACCAAGGTTGTTCTTTAATTGAATTAGCAATCTGAGGATAATCATTGCTTAGAAAGGACCTCCATCGCTTCTCGATCTTCTTTTGAGGGTTCTATATGTCAGGGTTTTCATAATTGTTTTTAGTAAGAAAAGTAGAGTTGTAGATTGTTTGTAAGCGCTCAATAACCCCCTTCTAGAAATTCAATTCTTATCCCGTATGATGATATGCCCAAGCGATCAGGAGGCATATCATGCAGACCAAGAGCAGAAAGCAAATCCTTCGGGAAAAAAGAAGATTCTGGCAGGCACATATCCAGGCATGGCAAACAAGCGGATACAGCCTGGCGGAATACGGCAAACACCATCACCTGGTCTACCATCGGCTGATCTATTGGAAGGCCAAATTTGAAAACGAGCAGACGAAACCGGTCTCGTTTGTCCCGGTGCCGCTACACAAACGATCAACTGACACCGCCATCACCCTGAGCCTGCAAAACAACAGATTCAAAATAGAAATCGGTACAGACTTCTCAGGCGACCTGCTGAACCGGCTGATTACCACACTGGAATCGCTCTAATGCTGGGCCAACAGCATGACGTGCAGGTCTTTATCGCCGTGGGCGTCACCGACATGCGCAAATCGATCAACGGCCTCTCCATTATCGTCGAAGAGGAACTTGACCTGGATCTGTTTACCGGCAATCTGTTCGCCTTCTGCAACAGAAACCGCGATATCGTCAAGATTCTCTACTGGGACCACAACGGCTTCTGCGTCTGGAAGAAACGGTTGGAGAAAGATACATTCCGCTGGCCTGAGTCGGAACAAGAGGTGATGAAGATCAGCAGGTCGGCGTTGAACTGGCTGCTGCACGGGTTGGATCTGAGCCAGGCACATCGGCGTTTACCGTATCGGAGCACGACCTGAACAAGCAACTTGAATTAACAATATAAATATATGATATTATTATATTAATACTTGCATTTTGGTGGGTGTCGTGGTACTGTTTCGACCATGATATCAACACCTTCTCCTTTGCCCGACGACCCCGTCGAGTTAAAGAAAATCATTGCCCAGTTGACGGCTGAGAAAGCGTCTCTTAGTGATCGGCACGAATCGCTGCGCAGACACTACGAAGCAGAAAACGAATTGCTCCGTGAGCAGATCCGCAAACTGTTCGACCAGTTGTTCGGGCGCAAGAGCGAGAAGCTGTTCGGCGGCAGCCCGCAGCTGCTGTTGTTCGATATGCCCGAGATCGATCCGGAAGTTGAAACTGAGAGTCGAAGAGAAGGTTGTAATCGAGGCGCATTCCAGGAAGAAGGCAGGAAGAAAACCGTTGCCTGAAAGCCTTCCCCGGGTGGAAGTGGTCCATGATATCGACGAAGAAGAAAAGGTCTGCGGCTGTGGTGCAGCTTTGGAACGTATCGGCGAGGAGGTATCCGAGAAACTCGATATCATACCTGCTATTATCCGGGTAATACGACATATCAGGCCAAAGTACGGCTGCAGAAGCTGCGAAGGGTTGGAAGACGACGGGCCGACCATCAAGATCGCTCCGGTTCCGCCGCAGATCGTTCCGAAAGGGATCGCCAGTGCAGGATTGCTGGCCCATATCCTGACTGCCAAGTTTGCTGATGCCCTGCCATTTTACCGCCAGGAGAAGCAGTTTGCCCGGCTCGGCGTTGAAATCGGCCGGGCTACCATGTGCAACTGGGCGATGAAGGCGGCAGAGGCGTGCACGCCGTTACTTGAGCTGCTCTCTCAGGAGATACGTTCGGGTCCGTTGATCAATATCGATGAGACGACAGTCCAGGTTCTGCATGAGCCCGGTCGTTCTCCCACGACAAAATCATATATGTGGATCTTCCGCGGGGGCGATCCGCAGAAGGTGTCTCTTATCTACCGGTATGCTCCGACCCGATCGGGTGATGTTGCCGCATCCTTTATCAAGAAATACAAGGGAGCGGTTCAGACCGATGGCTATGTCGGCTACGACTTTCTGGACACAAAGGATTCGATTATACATCTTGGCTGCTGGGCCCATGTCAGACGCAAGTTCATGGACGCGGCCAAGGCGGGTTCATCGAAGTCGAAGAAACGCGGCAGTGTTGATGTCGCTTTGGGATATATCAGGAAATTGTACGGTATTGAGAAGCAGGCGAAAGTCCAGGAGCTGGATGCAGAACAGGTGGTCGCCTTACGACAGCGTGAAGTGAAACCGCTGCTGGAAAAGTTCAGGCAATGGCTGGAGAAGAAATCGCTGCAGGTGGTTCCGAAGAGCCTGCTAGGAAAAGCGGTTTCCTATACCTTGGATCAGTGGCCGCGGCTGGTGGGGTATCTTGAAATCGGTTATGCGACGCCAGACAACAATCTTGCCGAAAATGCCATCCGTCCCTTTGTCGTCGGCAGGAAGAACTGGCTGTTTGCGGGAACCCCTGAGGGAGCCGCGGCCAGTGCTGCTATGTATTCGCTGATCGAGACCGCCAAGGCCAATGGTCTCGACACCTACAAATACCTTCGGTTTCTGTTTGAGAATCTGCCATGTGCAAAGTCAGAGGAGGAGTATCGGAACCTGCTTCCGCAGCAGTTGGACGCTGACAAGCTTGTTCTGCCGCAAAGCTATAGTGTTGTTTAATTGGCGCTTACAGTTCAATTCTCTGTGACCGGCTGTTCCTACTCTCTCCGGAATAACAATAAGTTGCAGGTTTGACTAAACAGTTGAGGCTGCTAGGGCAAATATGGCAAGATTGGAATGAAACAGCTACGATGCAAGTCGAAATTAGAGAGATTCCGGTCAGAGATATTCTTCCAGGTACACACCAGCTCAAGGAGGGCGAAAAATGAAGAAAGTAAAAAAAACAGAGATGATTCGTTGTGGTCATGAATTCGGGTGTAGTTGCACCCCTCCTCTGTTCGTTGACATGTTTGAAAAGGTTGGTCGGGACCTCTCCAGACGGAATTTTATAAAAGGTGCAAGTGCGGTCGTCGGAATGTTCGCACTCGGTAGCCTCCCCCTTCCCCTGCACACGGAGTATCCAAGCCTATGGATCAGGACGCCATGGCTGATGCCATTTACCATGGAGGACCAATCCTGACCATGACCGATGAAGCGGGGCGGGCTGACGCGTTGGCCGTGCAGAATGGTCGTATTCTAGCCGTTGGCTCCCTGGCAGTAGTTATGGCGAAGAGGGGGCCGGATACCAAAGTGATTGATCTTGAGGGCAAAACGCTCATGCCGGGATTCTTCGATCCCCATTCTCACGTGGCGCTGCAATCGGCGAAGTTCGCCACCGCAAATCTCGACCCCAAGCCGATTGGCGAGGCGGGTTCCATAGCCGATATCCAGCGGATTCTGAAGGACTGGATCAAAGAGAAGCAGATCAAGCCCGGTGGCTGGGTCATCGGCTGGGGCTATGACGATACGGGCATCGAGGAGCTTCGACATCCCAATCGGGATGACCTCGATGCGGTGTCCACAGAACATCCCATCGTGCTCGTGCACATTTCCGGCCACCTGATGACCGGCAACAGCAGAATGCTCGACGAGGTCGGTATCACCGACGAAACGGCGAATCCCGAAGGCGGGGTGATCCAGCGCAAGCCCGGTACTAGCGAGCCGAACGGTGTGTTGGAGGAAAATGCGGCCATGCGGGTGCTGGGACATCTGCCGATGCCCACACCCGAGCAGGCCATGACCATGGTGGAGGAGGGCCTGCGTTTTTATGCCGAGGCAGGGATCACAACGGCCCAAGACTGTGCGACCTTCCAGGGCACCTGGCGACTGTTCTCTGCTCTGGAGGAGCAGGGCCGCCTGCCCATCGATCTCATCGCCTGGCCACGGTTCAATGCCGTGGACGATGACGCCTTTGATGCCATCGTTGCCAGACGTGGGGGCACTGGCCGCCTGCGCCTGGGTGGGATCAAGCTGGGCCTGGACGGCTCAATCCAGGGCTACACGGCCTTCCTGTCCGAGTCGTATCACCTAGAGCCCGTCAGCGAGGCCATTGTTCCTGACAAGTGTGACACCGAGCGTGCGGAGCGGCTCTTCATAGCCAGGACAAGAGGCCGACGAAGGAGCCCGGCGCGGATGCCGGGCCCGGCAGCGGGTTCCGAGGCTATGCGACCATGACACAGGAGCAGGTGGAACACTGGGTCAGGCGCTGTGATGATAACGGAATCCAGATCCAGGTCCACACCAACGGCGATGCCGCCACGGACATGCTGCTCGAGGCAGTGCAGAAAGTACGCGCGGAAAAGCCGCGACCCGACCTGCGTACCACTATCATCCACGCTCAGACGATGCGGGACGATCAACTCGATTTTGCAGCCAAGCACGGTCTTACCCCGTCGTTCTTCCCGATCCATGTCTATTTCTGGGGTGATCGCCACCGCGACTTGTTTCTCGGTCCTAAACGGGCAGCGCGGATAGATCCTGCCCGTTCGGCTCTGGACCGGGGACTCAAGGTCACCTTGCACCATGATGCACCGATTGCCGGCATCGAGATGCTCAAGGTCGTCTGGTCAGCGGTCAACCGGGTCACAACCAGTAGCGAGTTGCTGGGGCCTGCGGAACGCATTACACCGTTCGAGGCACTGCGTGCAATCACCGCCGATGCCGCCTGGCAGAATTTCGAGGAAGATCGCAAAGGCACTCTAGAGACCGGAAAGCTGGCTGATCTGGTGATCCTCTCGGGTGATCCCTTAGAGGTCGATCCAATGACAATCAAAGACATCCGAATCGTGCAAACCATCAAGGAAGGGGAAACCGTTTATCTGGCCAAAGTATGATTGTTGGGTATGTATCCTGTATTGGCTATTCACGCCATCGATGATACGAAACCTGGCTGGAAAAGAGTCTGTGCGTGGTCGAGAGGACCACGCACAGACAGTTGGATTTTATCCTGATACTGCTTCCTGCCTCGAAAGCATTGAAAGCCTGGAGTAAAAGGATCGCCACCAGCTAGCTCCAGATGCTAATCTTGCAATTTACAACATCAGATTTGTTCACAATAGCCTCAAGTTGATGCTACTGTGCATCGGAAATTGTATTGTCTTCAGATCCTAACAAAAAAATAGCAATTTGAGACCGGACCCTATCCACAAGCATCCCAACACGATCAAACTACACATAGATTTTATGCGCCTGTTTTCCTACAAGGATATATTTTACCGCATTGGCAGAAGCTTAGAAATGGCAAGGTAACCACCTCAGAACCCCTGCAGCTTAGGACTGTTCCTGAGTCTCTTTTAATCGTCAGTAATTCAGCAACATAACACTGCCACATCCAAGCTGCTCGAATTCGCATGATGGGCTTCGATGATAGAGTCAGTAAGAAGTTATTGCAGCGTGCAAACCGAGCGAATTAAAGACTTCTATGAACCTTTAGTTCAAGCCAATTTTAATAAAGTAAGGTTGCCTTTGCTAACGTGCTTTGTCGAATAACCAGTTAAAAAATCAATAACGGTAGTAATAAAATACACCAACGTATTTCTGATCTAGGAGGTTCCTTTTCCGTTTTTTTTGTCGGAAAATCATCCGCATTGTGTAATAATATCCAGTAAGGTCAATGTAATAAAGGAGCCCGCATGTTTACTTTTCAAGCGTCCGTCGAGCCGTTGAACTCTTCGGAGATAACTCGGACACTGATAATGGACGGCTGTGTGGCCGCAGGTTATACCGGCCGTGATCAGGCATCGGTAAAGGAGCATATCGAGGAGTTGAAAAAGCTGGGTGTTCCAACCCCATACGCTATTCCCGCACTCTATTGGATCAGCCCCGATCGCCTGACCGGGCAATCTCAAATCCAGGTCGTCGGCGAACAGACCAGTCCGGAAGTTGAGTTCTTCATCGCCGCGGACAGCGACGGCGTTCTTTATGCCACCATCGCCAGCGACCATACAGACCGGGAGCTCGAGACCGTTTCCGTCAGCAAATCGAAACAGGTGTGTGACAAAGTACTGGGGGATGTGTTCTGGTGCTTGAATGATGTGGCAGAGCACTGGGATAGGATAGAGATCTCATCACGCGTGCTGCACGATGGAAACTGGCTCGCCTACCAGGCGGGCACACTTGAAAAAATCATTCACTATAGTGACCTGCTGCAGCTTATCAAAAATGACGATTCCGGCATAGCCACGCCGGGACTGCTCAGCGGCACGCTGCCGATAATCGATGGAGAAACCCGCTACACGTCAGCCTGTGAGATAACCATGACAGACCCGGTTCTTGATCGTTCCATTGTCAAATCTTATGAGATAATCGTACGGCCCGACAGGAGCTGAGCAGGTGCGCATAGCCCTCATCCAGCAGTCGATTGTTCCTGGTGATAAGCAGGCAAATTACACACGAGCTGCAGCTCTAATCAAAAACGCGGTGGAACGGCCTGGTGGACCCCCGGACATCGTCGTGCTCACCGAACTGTGGTCGACCGGGTATGCTCTTGCCGAACTTGACAGCCTGGCATCATCGAACGGCGAAGAGGAGGCTGTTTTTCTCAGTGAACTGGCACGCAGATACGGAATCTGGTTTGCTGGGGGTTCAGTTGCCGCCAAAACCAAGCAAGGCATAACCAATCGAGCTCAGGTCATTGACCGGAGCGGCAGCCTGGTTGCAACCTATGACAAAATCCACCTGGTCCCGATGCTTGACGAGGACAAGTACCTCGTTGCAGGCGACAGCCGCTGCCTGCATACCATCGAAGGCATCACGTTCGGGCTGGCCATTTGCTACGATTTACGCTTTGGCGAACTTCTGAGAAAACTGGCCCTGGAAGGAGCCCAAGCCCTGATCATATCAGCAGAGTGGCCGCTGGTCAGACTCAGTCACTGGCAGGCACTGCTGAAAGCCCGGGCAATTGAAAACCAGTGTTACGTGCTTGCGGCAAACAATTGTGCCATGGGAGATGCACCATTTGCCGGTCATACCCAGGCACTCGGTCCAGATGGAAAAAATCTATGTCAACTTGAATTCCAGGAAGAAATTGCACTAGTAGATATTGACCCTGAAGTGGTGAACAGGGTCAGGAAAGCGGTGCCAGTATTTAGAGATCGCAGAACGGAATTATATTGACGGAAAATCCCATGAAACCATCAGAATTAAGAGCCCTTTCAGCTGCTGGAGAATTCGACCATCCCACTGCTGGCTACTGTCCGGGTTATGTACAGGCCAATCTTGCCGCTTTCCCCAGTAGATATGCGGAAGATTTCGAAAAATTCTGCAGGGCAAATCCCAAGCCCTGCCCACTGCTCGAGGTAATCGGCCCCGGCAATTGCATCTCGACACATTTGGCACCGGGAGCGGATATCAGGGATACAATTCCCCGTTACCAGATTTGGAAAGATGGTATCTGCACCGACACGGTAAAATCCCTGCACAGCTTCGACACAAATGATTTCGTCTTTTTCCTGCTGGGCTGCAGCTTCTCTTTTGAGGAGGCACTCATCGATGCGGGTATTCCGCTCCGCCATGTTGAGAAGCGCAAAAACGTGGCCATGTACCGCACCACGCTCCCGCTATCGCCGGTAGGCGATTTCCATGGATATATGGTAGTATCCATGCGCCCGATTCTCGATCCGCGGGTCGATGATGCAGTTGCTATCACTGGCATGTATCCCGATGTTCATGGTTCACCGGTTCACATCGGCAACCCTGAAAAAATCGGAATCACAAATTTAGCGGAGCCGGATTACGGTGAATTCGTTGGAATCAAAGACGGAGAAACCCCGGTTTTCTGGGCCTGCGGTGTAACACCGCAAAATGTCGTTCGCCAGGCGAAGCTGCCGCTTGCAGTCAGCCATGCGCCTGGTTATATGTTTGTCAGCGATCTCAATAACAGCCGTTACGCAACACGCTGAGTGTGAACAAAGTAACGACATCGTCAAGAGGGAATCTCTAAACACCACCCTTAACCAAAACCTAGTAGGAGAAGACACTATGAAACGCACGATGAAATTTGCAGCAATGATCTGCGTGGGCCTCGCATTTTCCTGTACGCAGGTGCTTGCCGGCCCCGAAAATCTCCGTGTTGTGGGCAGCTGGAGCAGTCTGACCCTGTTTAAGAATTTCGAAAAGCCGTTCTGGACCGAGACGGTCCCCCAGGAACTTGGTATCGAAACAACCATGACCTCGCTTGGGCAGGTAAAATTGGAGGGACCCGCCGTCTTACGCCAGATGGATATGGGTGTATTTGACGTCGTGCACACCGTAGCCGACTATGTCGTATCAGATTCCCCCGATATTGCCGGCCTCGACCTCCCCGGCGTCACTACAGATATCGCCACCGCAAAGAAAACAGTAGACGCCTATCGCCCGGCACTGGCAGAATATTTGGCCAAAGACTTCAACGTGAAACTCCTCAGTGTTGTGCCGTATCCCGCTCAGGTTCTGTTCAGCCGCGAAGAAATCGGTGGACTTGACGACCTGAAGGGCATGAAGATCCGTGCTTCCGGGTGGACTACGTCTGAATTCGTAACCGCCCTGGGAGCCACCGGCGTAACAATGTCGTTCAGTGAAGTTCCGCAATCGCTGCAACGCGGAGTCGTGGACGGAGCCATCACCGGTTCGCTTTCCGGATATTCAGCAGGATGGGGAGAAGTCTCGAAATATATTTACCCCCTGCCGGTTGGCGGCTGGGACTATGTTATCGGTGTGATGGCGATGAACACATGGGAGAAACTCTCAAAGGAACAGCAGGACAAACTGCAGGCACTGATCATAGATAAACTGGAAACACCCGGCTGGGCAGTTACTGAAAAGGAAACCCTGGAAGGCGTCGCCTGTCTGACTGGCAAAGAATGTCCACACGGTGAGCCGCAGAATCTCACCGAGGTTCCGGTAACCGATGAAGCCCGCAAAAGGGTACAGGAAGTCCTAGTTGACAGTGTCCTGCCTGCACTGGCTGAGAAGGTCAGTCCGGGCACGATTGCCACCTGGAACGATACCATCGGTAAAGTCGTCGGTATCCAAAGCAAATAAATCCACCCCTGGGGCTGTGCCGCTGTCGGTGCAGCCCCGAATCCTAATTGCAAGATCTACCTGCTGGGTACATCAGCCACATGATACGTTTGCTCGATAAATCTGAAAAACTATCGCAGGTCGCTGCCTGGTGTTCAGGACTGCTCCTGTTTCTCGCATCAGTCATGATTGCGATTGAGGTCGTGCTGCGCAAAGCCTTTGCAGTCTCCATCGGCGGGGCTGACGAACTGTCCAGCTATGCACTTGCCATCAGCTGTACGTGGGGCTTCAGCTATGCGCTGTTCAGGAAGTCCCATATTCGTATCGATGTGCTCTACAGCAGAATGCCAGGTACTGGCCGAACGATTCTTGACCTGCTTGCCTACGGTTTGCTTGCGGTCTATATCGTGACTCTTTCCTATTTTGGTTTTCTGGTGCTTAAGACTTCAGTGATCAAGCATTCCGTTGCCAATACGCCGCTTGCAACCCCGATGTGGATTCCTCAGGCGCTATGGCTTCTGGGGCTGTTCTGGTTCGGGTTGATGATTCTTGTGATTCTCGGGACGACCTGCTACTACCGTTTTTGCGGCAACCATGAACTTGCGGAGAAAGTCGCCGGCATCTCCACTCTGGACGATGAAATCCAGGAAACGGCAGACGTTGCAATCACTCCGGAGCAGATCCGATGATCGTCGTCGTCACTCTTATATTATTGCTGCTCCTTCTGGTGCTCAGCGTTCCCGTTGCCGCTGCGCTAAGCTTTCTGGGACTGTCCATCGGTAAAATCTTTTCTGATTATCCGCTCTACCGGGCAATGGGGGAAATCACATGGTCAGCGAGTACCGATTTCCTGCTGCTGTCGATACCGCTTTTCGTAATGCTCGGGGAAATTCTGTTGCGTGCCGGAATCGCCGAGAAAACCTACAATGCACTTAATAACTGGTTATCCTGGCTGCCCGGCGGACTATTGCAGGCCAATATCGGGACATCGGCGCTGTTTGCCGCCACATCGGGATCATCTGTCGCGACCGCGGCAACCATTACGACCGTAGCACTACCTCAGGGAAGGCGTTTTCATTATTCAGAAAAGCTGTTTACCGGTTCCATTGCGGCCGGTGGGACTCTGGGAATCCTGATCCCACCATCGATCAACCTGATCGTCTACGGGTTTCTCACCAACACGTCAATCCCACGGCTTTTTCTAGCCGGCATTGTACCGGGAATCTTACTGGCGACCCTGTTTATGCTGTGCCTGAGCATAGCTTGCCTGATTAATCCATCCCTCAGTGGTGGTAAGCAGGACATCACCTGGAAGCAACGATTTATCAGCCTGCAGGACCTGATTCCGGTGCTGATTATCTTCGTCGTCGTGATCGGTTCCATCTACGCAGGTCTTGCAACACCGACCGAATCCGCAGCGCTGGGTGTGCTCGCATCGCTGGCGCTGGCACTCCGTTATAAGGCCGTTAGCATCGACTTTTTCAAACAGGTCTTCGAAGGGACGATCCGCACCAGCTCAATGATCATGCTGATTCTGGTCTCGGCAAACTTCCTAAATTTCATCCTGGACTCGATCGGCCTCTCCGAAATGCTCAATCATTTTCTTGCAAACCTCGGGGCGTCACCGTTGCAAACCCTGCTGGTGGTTATTCTTCTGTACATCGTGCTCGGTTTTTTTGTTGAAACGCTGTCACTGATGGTCATCACCATTCCGATTATAGCACCTATTATGATCAGCATGGGATACGACCCCATCTGGTTCGGTATTCTGCTCATCCTGCTTATCGAAATGGCCCTGATCACCCCGCCAGTCGGTCTCAACCTCTATGTGGTACAGGGTGTCCGCCGTACCGGCTCGATCACCGATGTAATGATCGGTGCAGCACCATTCGTTTTCATGATCGGTATTATGATCGTACTTCTGATCTTATTTCCGGAAATCGCACTCTATTTCACCCAGTTTGTGAATTAGGCCGGATATTGTATGAGACATTTTTAAAAGTGGAATGGGGGCTGGGAAACGGTTTCATTTGTTGCAACAAATACCAATGAATTGTCACTATCACCCCCCGTTTCTGAATTCGTGACTCAAGATTCAACATGAATTACACTCCACATCAGGCTTTTCGCATTGTTTCTGAAGGTAACTCCCCAAACAATTGACGATAATCAGAGGCGAATTGCCCTATATGCCAAAACCCCCATTTATTGGCTATATCTGAGATATATCCACTGCCTTTGGACTTTTCGATGAGTTCCTTCCTGACATTGTTCAGTCTTCTTGAACGGATGTACTTCTTGGGGGTATCGTCGATAAAATGACGAAAATTACGCTGTACCGTGCGTGGGCTCATGTCACCGACTCTGCAGAGATCGCTGAGTAAAATTCCATTCCCCAGATTTTCATCGACGTACTGTATCAACTTTTTGAATTTCTGGTAATTATGAGGCCCTGTATCATTTTCAGGATATGGATCATCAGTCCACAGCGTACTCAATAGCTGTGTTAGAAATATCTCCTCAGCCTCTTTTACCTGAGGTGTCTCTGCAGCAGTCAGAATCCGATGTGCTGAAATTTGGATCTGCCGCAACTCGTTCACCTCGATGGGCAGCAATTTTCCGGTTGCAGGAAGCGACTTTTGCTTGCTCAGTTTATATAGCTGCAGCCAACGATCAATTACCTCTTCGGGTATGGAGAAAGTAAATACTTTGAATCCCGGTGGAGAATACGCGTCGATCTCTGAGCCGGGAGCATATACGGCAATGTGTTGCGAAAAACCCTGTCCGCGCCAGATGATGTCAGGAGAGGCGAAGTCCAATAGAGCAAACGTCCACATATCTGCAGGAGCTCTCCCTCTCTGCTCCAGTCTCGTTGAAAAGCATGCATGGGTGATCAAAAGATCCCCGATCACTGTTTGTTGTAATTGAGAGGAAAAAGGGTCCTTGCTTAATTGCTTGAAATCAACATCCCAGCCTTTGATGTCGGAAGCGAAATGCTCAAAATCACAATGTTCTATTTTCATGTGCTCAATCACGCATAGCTTTTTCAATGAAAAATGAAGTCGTGACGCGTTTTTGATGTTGTGTCTTCATTTTTAACATTAATTTAAATTCGGTTGATATGTAATCAATTAATTAAAACTGAAAGCAAGACAATAGAAGTCCCGGCTATTTTCATTATGATGCGACCATTCATGGCCTGGTAGTAGCCATCAATTTCAAATGGTAACAATGGGGAGTACTCAAAGAAACTCACAATTGAGGAGAGCTAAAGTGTTATCTTTTATATCCAATACTTTGATTATAGTGACAACAGTCATTTTACTATTTGCTAATGGGGGCAGCAATCTCCTTGCAGAGGGGATAGTTCATGACGGTGAGTTTGAGTTTCTTCGTCAACAATATGGTGAGCAGTGGGATGCTGAGGACAAGGTGATCGATCAGATACTTGCGACTATCCGTGAAAAGAATGGCGGTAAGCGGCCCAACATCCTTTATGTCCTAATTGATGATGTCAGCTTCGGCCAAATGGGCAACCGGAAGCTGAACTACGTCATGGGGGTTCGAACCCCGAGGATCAACAAGCTTGTAGAGGAAGGAATGGCTCTGATGCGAATGTACACAGAGCCGTCTTGCACACCTACCCGAGCCGCAATGCTCACTGGACGTCACCCGGTGCGTACCGGTCTTAAAGAGGTCAAGGTCGCGTTGGTCGGAGAAGGTCTCGGGGCAGATGAAGTAACCATAGCCGAGGTCCTCTCTGAAGCAGGGTATAGAACCACTCATATTGGTAAATGGCATCAAGGTGACATTGAACAGGCCTACCCGCATAACCAAGGTTTCGACTATGCAGCTTTTCCGTTGCATCAACAGGTACAACTCTCATTGATGACCGATGAAGCTGCCGACGCATTCAGACTGATTGGCTACGCTGACAAAACCCAATCGAACGCTTTCGCCCTCGACAAAAAGTTTAAGCCCAGCGGTTTGGTTACCGGAGTAGAGGCAACAAAAGGTGGTCTCGCACGGGAAGTTGATCTCAAACCAGGCGAGAAATGGACACAAGAACACTATGTTGAAATGAACCTGCGTTACCAGCGCCAGACCATTGAACAACTCGAAAAACTAGCCAAAGGAGACGCCCCGTTTTTTCTTCAGTACTGGCCCCTTTGGCCGCTCAATTTCGTCAACGATCAGGATCAAAACGAGTCGTTCAATGGTGGTCATTTCGCAGAAAAACTTCAACGTCTTGACGGAATGCTTGGCGAGGTCATCGACAAGGTGGATGAACTTGGTATCGCGGAGAATACTGTGATCGTGCTGATGGCCGACAACGGTCTGATGCACCTTTATCCCAGTTACACCAGTGGTCTCAGCGAATTGGTGTACCGCGGTGGCAAAACCGATCATTTAGAGGGCGGTGTGCGTGTCGATGCGTTGTCCGTTGGCCCAGCGTTATAGAGGCTGGAAGTGCTGCGGGTGACATAATTCACGTTTCCGATCTCTTTACGACTTTTGCCCGGCTTGCTCAGGCTAAAAAGTACATCCCAACCGACCGGGTAATTGATGGTATCGACCAAACTGCATTGCTTCTGAAGGGAGAACACCACGGTCGCCGTGATTACGTCTATATCTACGAAAATGAGATGTTACGTTCGGTTGTGAAACAGGAGTTCAAGATGCATGTACCACCGCCAGGTGTACCGGGTGCAGCAGCACCAGTTTTCAACCTCTACCGTGATCCGCGCGAGGAAGAGGCATTCGTAGGATTACCACTATGGTCCGGTGCCAGTTTTCAGGATATGATCAAGCGCCACATGATTATGATTGCGAAATACCCACATGCGAAACTGGGCAAAGGTAAACCATATGAGGGTATTGAGAATTTACGTCCAGAGTCAAAGGAAACAGTTGATACCTTTATGTCATGGCAACCAACACAACAATAAGGGCACTCGACACAGCACTTATCTGTGGAAATGAAATGCACCTACATTTTCACAGATGAGTGTGATTGTTGATATTGGCAAACCGAAGGTCTTAAATTCTCCAACAGTCTAACTCTGAAGCTTGTTCCTGCGCAGTTACTACTCGAGCGGAAGCGGGTAAATTGTTGAAAAAAAATGAAGGGATACAGAAACATCTATGATATGCACAAGCAGAAATTCTTTAGAATTGCCATAGAATACCTCTGGAGCCGCATCCACATATCTTTTAGCGTGATCTTTCAAGTTAAGACAATCTTACATTTACGATTTCGCTAAATTGACCTGCGCCAACCGACTGTAATATAATTATTGTTAGCAGATAAAATCGTTTTGATTCGTTGTCTGTATACCTTCATCACTTTAAAAATTGAATAAGTGATTAATTTTCTTGTTTTTTTATCTCAAAATACAAGAACTTTCCTCAACGTAAAAACTTAGTGACGGTGAAAGCCATGAGCGAAAAACCCTCCTACGAAGAATTGGAACAACAGATAAAGCAATTAGAACGTGAAGTTGCCAATAATGATGCTCTGAGGATCGAGAGACGAAATTCGGTTTATAGAAGCATGCTGGAGAACATTTCAGACACGGTTATAGTGACCGATGATTATGGCTATATCATGTATGTTTGCCCCAATACTAGAACAAATTTTGGAATTTCTGTTGAAGAGGTCTATGAGTTTGGGACAATTGAAAAAATGATGAACGGAAAAATATGCAGCTACTCTGATTTATGCAAAAAGGGAGAGATTCCTAATATCGAATGGTCGATTATCCATCAACCAACAGGCGAGAAACGGCATCTTCTGGTCAGCGCAAAATCAATAAATATCTTTGGCGGCAAGGTTATTTATGTAATGCGTAATGTTACTGAGCTTGTTCAACTAATGGAACAACTGAAAAAGAGTGAAATTCGATTTCGAGGATTTTTTGAAAGGGCTCCGGTCATGGTCCATTCGATTGATCAAGATGGAAGGCTTCTCATGGTTAGCAATTATTGGCTTGAGAAAATGGGGTTCAGCCGTAAAGAAGTAATTGGCAAAAAATCAGTTGATTTTCTGACTGAAGAGTCTAGACAATTTGCAACCAATGTCATTCTAAAGCAATTTTTCAAAGATGGACACGTTTATAATGTTCCCTACACAATGGTGAAAAAGAATGGTGAAACCTTTAATGTATTATTATCAGCAACCTCAGAAAAAAATAGTGAGGAAAATATTGTAAGATCGCATGCGGTTCTTATTGATGTTGCTAACGTCATTCACGCAAAGGAAAATCTTTTTAACAGTGAACCAAAATAATAATCCACCCTGCAACAAGCATCAATGCAGTTTATTGTGCCGAATAGTTACACCATTTTTGCCTGCCCAACATCAATATATTATGAAGTTGATATCAGCAACTCATCGGTGACTTACCATTGCTCGATCAAAGGTTAGTAGTTCTGACTTTCCTCTCCGCCGGAGGTT
>CAWADO010000003.1:0-11941 GCA_963780775.1 uncultured delta proteobacterium
CGCTGAATCTAACGTCGGCTGCCCACGCTTTCGGCTCTTTGCAACAGAAAACTTCAAGAGAGCAACGGTCCGATTTCCCATTTTTAACCCCAGTCATTCGCTACAAATTTGTAACTTGATTGCAAAAATGTAGGTTTGTTCATTCCGTCTTTCCTCAGATACAATCGCCTTCTTTCCCTTTTCCAGTATCGTTGATGGTTTTGTAGCGTTTTATATTTCTGGAATTCTTCTTACGTCGTTCCAGACGAAAGAACTAAAGGAGAATATATGAACGGTTACGCGAATCTATAGATACGACACTCAGAGAAGGTGAGCAGACTCCCGGGATTTCATTGTCGCTTGATCAGAAGAAAACGATAATTGACGGTCTTGCCGCTTCCGGAGTCAATGAAGTCGAAATTGGTTTAGCCTCGCCCCTTGTGGCGGGCATTGCTGATCTAGCCATTTATTGCCGAGCCCGTCACCCGGATCTGAAATTTTCCCTATGGAGTCGATGTCGGCGAGACGATTCGACGATGGTTCTCTGCTGCAGCCGGATATCATTTCTCTTCGATTCCGGCATCGGATCTGCACATTCAACAGAAATTAAAAGAACCGCCGCTGGTAGAAGCGACACTGGCCAAATCGATTAATCAGGCTCGTCAAAAAAAACTAAAGGTGTCAATAGGGTTTGAGGATGCCACCCGTGCCAGTCAGGATTTCCTGTCCACCTGGCAAAACTTCCAGCACGCTCAGGAGCGAGCCGCATTCGCATAGCCGATACGGTTGGTATAGCGTCGCCTCCAGGCATGGAGAAGATTGTTCGGGCGTTGCGCACGGCAGTACCGGAGTGTGAGGTAGGGGTGCACACTCACAACGATTTCGGCATGGCTTCCGCTAATGCCATTACCGCCCTTGAGTGCGGCGCCCATTGGGCTGACGGTACTATAATTGGTCTGGGGGAGCGGACCGGTTGCGCCCGATTGGAGGAACTGATGGGCTATCTGCAACTGGCAAAAGGATACAACTGCTTTAATATATCAGCGTTAAAAAGCCTGGCTTTAGAGGTTGCCCGCTATGCAGGCAGGGACATCTCAGCCACCCAACCCCTGCTTGGCGAAGATATCTTTGCCTGTGAAACCGGTCTTCATCTCAATGGACTCATTATTAACCCTCAAACATATGAACCATTCTCTCCTGAGTCTGTAGGAGTGGAAAGAAAGCTTACTTACGGCTCCAAAATAGGGAGAAAGGCTTTGATACACTGGGCAAGGGCAAGCGGAGAAACTTTGCATGGTGAAAAAATTTCAGAAGATCATCTGCGCTATTTTCGTTCCAGAAAATGTACCTGCCTCGGTAAAAGTACAGCTGGGTAGGGGAACGATACGCCACATCATCGTGATACTGAGCAGAAAGATACCCTCTGAGCCGATGGTAAGGGGTGCTATTTCAGAGGAGTGTCCCCGATGAGGAAATTGAAAAGGTCACGATCGTAGCGGTTGTAGTCTTCATAACGAAGCAGATCATAGAGATCTTTGCGATGCTGCATCCGATCGAGAACAGCGTTTTGGTCACCATCACTAAGAATAGCCTCCAAACCCCGGGTAGCCTCACCCATGGCCAGTCGCAATGTGGTAACCGGATAGATGACCACATTGTAACCAAGATCCTCGAGTTCTTTTTTATTCAGCAGCCTGCTTTTGCCAAATTCGGTCATATTGGCAAGCAGCGGAATACCAATGGCCGACCGAACAGCCTCAAATTCTTTTTCACTGGTGAGGGCTTCTGGGAAAATCATATCTGCGCCGGCATCGACATAAGCTTTCATCCGTTCGATGGCTCGGTCGATTCCTTCTACGGCACGGCCGTCTGAGCGGGCAATAAGATAAAAGTTATCATTGAGCCTTGCACTGGCTGCGGCACCAATCCGCACCATGGCCACGACTGGGACGAGTTCCTTACCGTCGAGATGGCCACACCGTTTCGGCATCACCTGGTCTTCAATATGGCAGCCCGATATTCCAGCCTCCTCCATCAGCCGGAGCGGGCCGCGCTCATCGGTTCACCAAAGCCCGTATCGATATCGATAAGGACCGGCAGGTCGGTGACCCGGCCAATCTGGCGCCCTGCTCGACAAATTCGCTGAGGGTGGCAAGACCAATGTCTGGCAGACAAAGGTCGGCAGCCATCACCGCCCCGGATACATAGACTCCGTCAAACCCCTTGCGCTCAATTAATTGTGCGCATAGTGGATTGAAGGCGCCGGGAAATTGGTGGAGCCGGCGTCGCATCAGCACGTCTCAGATCCTTTCGTTTCTGGGCGGCGGTTTTACGGGTAAAGAGCATCAGAATATTCCCTGCAGGGTTCTCAATAAGGTATCCCGCTGGCGCTGCAGGGTTCAGGGCAAGGACTTCTCTGGGCACAAACTTGGCAATCTCTGGACCAGTTCAAGGAACCGTTAGCTCTCGGCCGGATCCAGGATATTTTCGGTCAGGGTTTTAAATTTGTTGATATATTCGCTGCGGCTAAAGGGTCTGGCACCAAGCGGATGGGCATTGGCGACGGCCATTTCGTCTTCAATAACAGTACCATTTTCCATGGTGATGACCACTCGAGCCCCAAATGCTTTATCCTCCGGATCATGGGTGTGATAGCGGCGGGTCCACTGTTTGTCTTCCGTGGTGGAAATTTTCTGCCACAAACGTACCGTGTCTGCACGCTTTGCCCGTTCCGGGGCATAGCTGTCTACATGATGCCAGCGTCGATCCTGCAGTGCCACAGCAAAGATATACATGATAGAGTGGTCGAGGGTCTCCCGGGAAGCATATGGATCCATCTTCTGCGGATCGCCGGCTCCGGTTCCGATAACATAGTGCGTATGGTGTGAGGTATGCAAAACGATGCTTGTTACCTTGTCAAAATCATCAATCCTGCTGCTCATCCGGAAGGCCAGATCGATCAGTGCCTGTGATTGATACTCAGCAGAGTGCTCTTTGGTATAGGTATCCAGTATTGCCCGTTTGGGCTCGCCCTTGCCCGGCAACTCCACGATATAAAATGGTTCATACGGCGATTCACCCTGGTCTCGGCGGATCGTCCGTTGAGAATATAGGATATCACCGAGTCTTCTCCTTCATATATCGGGCTTGGGGCACCTTCACCACGCATGCACCGGTCGACGGCTTCGATAGCCGTTTTACCGGCATACGCCGGGGCAAATGCTTTCCATGAAGAGATCTCTCCTTTGCTTGATTGACGAGTCGTTATGGTGCAGTGCAGGCTCTGCTGGATAGACTGATAAGCGATCTCCTGTTTAGGCCAAGCAGCGATGCCACGCCTGCCGCGACTGCCGGGCCAATATGGGCGATGTGATCGATTTTATGTTCGTGAAGGCAGATGCCTTTCACCAGGTTGACCTGAATTTCATATCCCGTGGCGATGGCCCTTAAAAGGTCATGGCCATTTCTCTTGCATTGCTGGGCAACTGCCAGGATGGGCGGAATATTATCGCCGGGGTGAGAGTAGTCTGCTGCCAGAAAGGTATCATGATAGTCAAGTTCCCGCACCGCTGTGCCGTTTGCCCAGGCAGCCCATTCAGCGCAGACCATTCTCGGCAGTCGGGATGCCAAAAAGCGTGGCCCCACCGGAACGCGCGTGCGACTCGGCCATGGCCCGGGCTGATTTTATCGGCCCCCGGTTTAGTGACGCAATCGCGACGGATGCATTGTCGATAATCCGGTTGATAATCATTTCCGCTGCATCCTGATCAACTCCTACGGGGTCAGCAGCCACCTCCGCTATTTTCCAGGCAAGCTGCTCTGACGAGGGAGTTTGTCTTTAGATGGCGAGGCCTGAACTTTGTGCTCTATCATAGCGGTATCTCCGTTTTAAGGCTGAAAGACGGTCCGACATTAACTGGAAATTACCTGCGAAGAGAGCACCTCAGCAGATAATACGTTCCAGCTGGTGATGGGACCATAACGAATGAAGTATTGAAACAAAATAATTTCAGTCGGTTATCCTTTGCGGTTTCTTCAGGAACGCCTAAGAACATTGGTGCAATAAAGCCAGATACGGCGGCTACCCAGAGCCCAATCGAGATGGGTGAGGAGAAACAGATAGGTCCAGTCGCCACCCGACAGCACCATTGCCCGCCGCAGGGCAGTTTCCATATGTCCGCCCAGCAGAATGCCCATAATGACCGGAACGGTCGGGATATCGAGCTTGCGCATGATATAGCCCAGCACGCCAAAGCCAACCATCAGCAACAGATCAAAATAGCTCCCTGTCAGTGAATAGATGCCCACAAAGGAGATCATTGTTACACCGGGCATCAGGATCCAGGCCGGTACCTGCAGAATCCGCACAAAGATCTTAACCATGGGTACATTCATCATCAGAAGCACAAAATTGGCGATCAGCAGCGAGGCGATCAGGCCCCAGACGACCTCTGGGTTATCATTGAACAGTGTCGGGCCGGGTGTGATGTTCAGCGTCATCAGCAGGGCCAGCAAAACGGCCGTTGTGCCGGAACCGGGTACACCCAGGGTCAGCATCGGTACCAGCGCTCCGCCGGCAGCGGCATTGTTTCCCGCCTCGGGCGCAGCAATGCCTTTGGCAACGCCGGTGCCAAAACCGCCTTTTTCACCGGCAATGGATTTTTCCGACATGTAGGCCAGAAAACTGCCCAGAGAGGCACCCGCACCCGGTAAAACGCCGGCGATAAAGCCAAGTATAGACGATCGCAGCATGACCCAGCGGGTTTCATAGATTTCTTTCCAGGGAATGGTGACTTTTTCGAGTTTCACCCCAAGGGACGAATGCTTACCGTGACTTTCGATGAAAGAGAACACCTCGGTAATAGCAAACAGGCCGACGATGGCGACAAGGAAATCGACCCCATCATAGAGATGAAGGTTTCCCCCGGTCAGGCGTGGTAGGCCACTGGAGTTATCAACGCCGATCATGGCAATTGCCAGGCCAATACAGGATGCAATTGCAGCCTTTGCCTGATTGTTGCTTGCCATCCCCCCAAGCGTGCAGAAAGCAAGGAGATAAAGGGCGAAGTATTCCGCGGGACCAAACAGAAAAGCGACTCGTGCCAGCAGCGGAGCCAGGAATATCAGGCCAAGAGTTGCCAGGAAAGCGCCAACAAATGAGGCGACACCCGAAAGCACCAGCGCATCACCTGCCCTGCCTGCTTTGGCCATGGGATAGCCGTCAAGCGTCGTCATCAGGGCTGGTTCATCACCAGGGATATTCAACAGGATCGAACTGATCCGCCCTCCATACATGGCGCCGTAATAGACGGCGGTCATCAGCACCAGCGCCGAAGTAGCGTCAAGTCCAAGGGCAAAAGTCAACGGAATCAGGATCGCCACACCATTTGAAGGTCCGAGGCCGGGCAGGGCACCGATGATGGTGCCTAAAAAGCAGCCGATCACGGCCAATATCAATGTATAGGGAGATAGTGCGATCGAGAAACCAAGCGCTAGATTGGCCAGTATATCCATATCAGTACTCTTATCCCAGCAGCCATTTCGGGATGGCAACCAGCCCCAGACCCAAGGCATATTTAAAGATTACGAAAAGGACAACCGAGAGACCAATACCCGTCAACGCGGCATGTTTCGGATTCGGTGAGATTTGATAGCTTAAAATGCCGGCGGCGACAGCCGTGGGAAGTAAAAAACCAAGAGGTTTGAGGGCATAGGCATAGCTGATCAAAATAAGCACGGCAAACGCCAGGGCCGCAAACGTGCGCATGCCTGGCCAGTCAGGTTGCGGGTCAGGGCGCAGCACCATAAAAAGGGCACTGATCGCCCAGATGATTCCTATCAGGATAGGAAACCCTTTCGGCCCGATGGGTCGGTTAAAAAACTTATCTGTGTCTGGTTGGCACTCACGATATACGCAAGTGCCAGGACGGCTGCGACCAGGCCAAAAATCCGGTCGCTGTCCATTACTGGATAACCCCGAGTTTCTGGCTCATCGTACGAACTTCGGCCACGATCCCGTCAATATAGCTCTGGAAATCGTCACCGACCTTGGTGAACGGTGCCAGCCCGTTGTCGGCCATGATTTTCTTCCATTCATCGGATTCAGCAACCTTCTGGAGGCGCTCGGCCCAAAGCTTGAAGGTATCGTCGGAAACACCTTTAGGGATATAGAGTCCGCGCCAGTTAACGGCAACCACATCAATACCCTGTTCTTTTGCTGTCGGGATGTCTTCAAACCCCGGAACACGCTCTTCGGTCAGCACGGCAAGAACCCGAATATCTCCTGACTTCAGGAAACCAACAACCTCAGACATATCACCAGTCATCGCCTGGGTAAAGCCGCCAATGGTCTGGGTGATCGCATCTCCGCCGGCATTGAAACTAATGTACTTGACCTTAGTGATATCATCGACGCCTGCTTCCTCAGAACCATCAATGCTTTCAGATGGTCAAAACCGCCGACTGCTGAACCGCCGGCAAAAGCAACTTCGCCGGGATTCGCTTTGACTGCGTCAATCAGATCACCAAGAGAATTGTAGGAGCTTTTCGCACCAACAACGATAACTCCCGGATCAGCGCCAATGGAACCGACAAAGCGCACCTGGTCGGCCGTCATTCCGGCATAGGCATTTTGCGCCAACCGGGTCGTGGTCGCAGATGATGCTGCAACGATCAGTTCCTCGTCGTCGTTGCGTTCCGCCACGACATGGTTGAATGCCAGCCCGCCGCCGGCGCCGGCCATGTTGGTGACCTGCATCGGTTTATCAATTGCTCCTATGTCATACATGACCTTGCCAATCTGTCGACAAGTAAAGTCCCAGCCACCGCCCGGATTGGCCGGGGCGATACATTCAGCGGCAAGAGCAATACCGCTGACTCCAAAAATAAGACAGGAACCCAATAACATCATTTTCAACTTTTTATATTTCATAATCTCCTCCTCGATTGAAAATTCAATACAGCCTCAGTTTATTTTCCAGCCTGATCGCTTTCCTTAGTCCCTCCTATCCATTTGATTGTTATGGTGCTTGCCCTGCCAAGTCGTCTTACCTATGAACTTTTTTAGAATACATATTGCATATTGTCAACAATGCATTGTAGTATTTGTCAAATAATTGGAAAATTAAAGCTGCTTTGATCGAAACCGAGAAGAATTGTAAACAAAGTGAAAAAGAAACCCGTATCCTTTCCGAATGAAGGCCAGGAAAAATCAGAAGCTATTGCAAATATTATTTGCGAAGAAATAATTAAAGGTCTACTTAAACCCGACGAAAAATTGAGCGAGGTGGCCATTGGTTCCCGTTTCAGGGTAAGTCGAGGACCGGTACGCGAGGCGCTGCGCCGTCTATCCGAGAGAAACCTTGTCGTCTTTGTTCCCAATGTCGGAGCCCGGGTTGCCAGTACCTCATTGACCGATATGCTGCATTTGATGGAGGTGCGCGAGTCACTTGAGGTACTGGCCGCTGAGCTATCAGCTGAGAAAATGATAGCTGCAGAGAGATCCCGTTTGTTAAAATTATATAAAAATCACCTCTCAATGTTTTCTAAAGAGACAAATTACCACTATTTTCAATCCCCGGAAGATCTGGATTTTCATTATGCAATAGCCAAAGGCTCAGGTAACCCGGTTCTTTTTAAACTACTATGTGAAGATCTTTATCCGAAGCTTTTGGTGTGCAGAAGCCAGCATCACTACATCAAGGGCAGGGGTACGGAAGCAATCGAGGAGCATCAGCTTATTCTAGCTGCTATTGCTGAAAAAGACTCGGAGTTGGCTGGTATTTACATGAAAAGACATCTGCAAGCGGCACGAGCAAGTTTGGAAAATTTGGTTGAGCCGCTCATTTAAGATTTGTCACTAGCCCGGGTATTGACTATTAGAAGGCCATATTCCGTCAATTATCAAAGATTTGACCAGTCTTCCGATCCTTCTCTACTTGGAATGGTGAGGCAGTAGAGGAGTTAAGTGGTTACCAGCGATTGACGTCAGATGGATCTGCTTTTGATGTTGCGTCATCATGAGAAGGTGAGCAATCTCGACGTCCGCATGGACTGAAACGTATGGCTAAAGCGCGATGGGTTAAATTAATTCTGACTCTGGTCATAGGGTCTGCTGGTGCCGCGTTCGCTCACTATGCCGGCCTGCCTGCGGCGGCCTTGATCGGTTCGGCGCTGGCTGTTTCTTCAGCCTCCCTTCTCAAATTAACCTGCACCATTCCTGCAGGTTTTCGTGCCGTTGCTTTCAGTATAATCGGTAGTTCTCTCGGCAGCAGCCTGACAAGAGATTCTGTCGGTCAGGTTATCCACTGGCCGATCAGTCTTTTCATTCTGACAATCTGCGTGGTCACGATTCTGATCGTTTGCAGTCGTGTCTTGATGAGCAAATTCAATCTTTCTTCCGATACCGCACTTCTGGCGACTTCACCGGGAGCTCTTGCCTATACGATTTCCCTCGCAGTTGAAGGGATTGGAGATATTCGTTCGATCGTGGTGATCCAGAGCGTCAGAATACTGCTTATCATTGCTTTTCTACCGTTTGTGCTCGATTATTTTTCAGGCGGCGCGGGGGTTACATCAGCAGATCTAGCGACCGAAGCCATGGCAATGGCTGATTTCCTTATACTGTTTTTAGTAACCCTTGCCCTGGGAAGACTTCTCGAGCGAGTCAGGGTGCCGGCAAGCTATCTTCTGGTCGGAACCCTGCTGAGCGGAACGGCCCATCTGCTTGGCCTGGTTGCGGGAAGACCTTCAAGCGCGATACTGTTCATAGGTTTCACCATTACCGGTACGTTAATCGGTGCCCGATTTTCTAAAATCTCGATTCTGGATTTGAAAAAAATGTTAAAGGCGTCGCTGCTGGTGGTCTTTCTTTCCACCTCCATCGCCGCTTTTTTTGCCTTACTGGCTTCATTGCTGCTGTCCATGTCCTACGGCCAGGTATTTGTCGCATTCGCTCCCGGCGGTGTTGAGGCAATGGCGGCAATGGCGCTGGCTCTGCATTACGATCCGGCTTTTGTCGTGGTACATCATCTCTACCGAATTCTACTGCTCATCGTTCTTTTACCGTTGTTTTTAAGACTGGTAAAAAAACAACGGCAAACGGGGGTTGAATAGCACTAGCCTTAAGGTTATATGAGAGGGCAACTGCAACGGCTTATATTGTCCTTAACTTGTGAGCATAAAACAACATGGCAAAAAAAAGGAAACTGAAAAAACACCTTATCAATCGTGACTGGTGCAAGGGCTGCGGCATCTGTGTGGCGGTCTGTCCGAAAAACGTGCTCGAGCTCGACAAGAAGGACAAAGCGGTGGCGGCCCGGAAAGAGGATTGCATTGCCTGCCAGCTCTGCGAGCAGATCTGCCCGGATCTGGCCATCGAGGTGATGGTGAAGTACGTCGAAGAATCAGCCAGGAAGGGGAAATAAGATGTCGAAAAATGTGACCTTCGTTCAGGGTAACGAAGCCTGCGCCCTGGGGGCCATGTACGCCGGCCTCGATTTCTATGCGGGCTATCCGATCACCCCGTCGACCGAAATAGCCGAGACCCTGGCGCTGACCCTGCCGGCGGCGGGCAAGAAATTCATCCAGATGGAGGATGAGATCTCCTCCATGTGCGCCATCGTCGGCGCTTCTCTGACCGGCAACAAGGTGATGACCGCCACCAGCGGTCCCGGATTCTCGCTGATGCAGGAAGCGCTGGGCTACGCGGTCATGGCCGAGATTCCCTGCGTGGTCGCCAACGTGCAGCGCGGCGGCCCGTCCACCGGCAACCCGACCCACGTCGGCCAGGGGGACGTCAACCAGGCCCGCTGGGGGACCCATGGCGATCACTCGATCGTCGCCCTGAGCGCCTCGAACCACCAGGACGTCTTCAGGATGACGGTGGAGGCGTTCAATATCGCCGAGACCTACCGGACCCCGGTTATCCTGCTCTTCGACGAGGTGGTCGGCCACATGCGGGAAAAGCTGGTCGTACCCGAAGAAGGCGATATCCCGCTGGTCGCCCGGCTGCGCACCAGCCTCAAGGAAGGGGTCAACTACCACCCCTACCTGCCGCGTGAAGACGGCCGCCTGCCGATGAGCGATTTCGGCGACGTACACCGCTTCAACGTCACCGGACTCTATCACGACATGTGGGGCTTTCCGACCGACAAGCCGGAACTGGTCCAGGACCTGCTCAGGCACCTGATCGACAAGATCGAGAACAACGTCCACAAGATAACCTTTTATAAATCCTATTTTCTCGAAGATGCCCGCACGGTCCTGATCTCATACGGCTCAGCGGCGCGTTCGGCGCTCAGCGTGGTCAAACAGCGGCGCAACCGGGGCGAGTCCATCGGCCTGCTCGAACTCAACACCATCTGGCCCTTTCCGGCCGAGCTGGTCAGGGAATGCACCGAGCATGCCGACCTGGTCGCCGTGGTCGAAATGAACGCCGGTCAGCTGACCCAGGCGGTGAAGCTGGCGGTCGGCGGCAGCAGAAAGGTACACCTGATCAACCGGGTTGACGGACAGATGATCATCGACAAGGACATCAAGAAAATATTGCGGATACTTCAGGGAAAGGGGATGTAGATCATGGATGTCAAATACTATCTGAGAGAGCGGTTCTTTCCGCACATGTGGTGCCCCGGCTGCGGGCACGGCATTGTCTTGAACGCCCTGATCAGGGCGGTTGACGGACTGCAGATCAAAAAGCGCGATATGGTCATGGTCTCCGGCATCGGCTGCTCGTCGAGGATCTCGGGCTATGTCGATTTCCACAGCCTGCACACGCTGCACGGCCGGGCTCTGGCCTTTGCCACCGGGGTGAAGCTGAGCAAACCGTCGCTCAACGTCATTGTGCCGATGGGTGACGGCGACGCCCTGGCGATCGGCGGCAACCATTTCATCCATGCGGCCCGGCGCAATATCAATATCACCGCGCTGGTGATGAACAACCGCACCTACGGCATGACCGGCGGCCAGTACTCGCCGCTGTCAGGGGTCGGCACCAAAGCGACCACGGCGCCGTACCTCAATATCGACCGCGAATTCGACACCGTCGAGCTGGCCACCGCGGCCGGGGCGACCTTTGTCGCGCGCAGCACGGTGTACCATGTCAAGCAGCTGCAGGATCTGCTGAAAAAGGCGATCAGCCATAACGGCTTCTCCGTTCTCGAGGTGCTGTCCCAGTGCCCGACCTATTTCGGCCGGAAGAACAAGAAAGGTTCGGCGGTTGATATGCTCAACTCCTTCAAGGACGGCACCGTTCCGGTCGGCTCCGAGAAGAAGAAGGAACACCCGGAGCTGATCGAGCGCGGCATCTTCGTTGAAAAAGATGCGCCGGAATATTGTCAAGCCTACGCCGAGATGGTTGGCCGGGCCTCAGCTAGATGATCTGATCCTCAATACAGAGACGAGTGTACGCAGATGGAAATAACACGATATCGAATAATTTTTTCTGGATCAGGCGGCCAGGGGCTGGTCAGCGCGGCAATTATCCTCGCCGAAGCCGCGGTGCTGCATGAGGGCCTCGAAGCCGTCCAGTCGCAGTCGTACGGAGCAGCGGCCCGGGGCGGGGCGACCAGGGCCGATGTGATCATTGCCGACGGGCCGATCAACATGCCGAAGATCGTCCAGCCGGGGATCCTGATCTGCATCACCCAGGAGGCCTACAATAAATTCTCCGGCCTGATCCGCCCCGGCGGCCTGCTGATCTCGGACAACAAATTCGTCCAGACGACCCGGCGCGTCGATGCCCGGCAGGTGGAACTGCCGCTCTACCAGACGGTGGTCGAGGAGATCGGCAACCCGGTGGTGCTCAATATCTGCGTACTCGGCGCCCTGATCGGCATGCGCGGCATCGTCAAGAAAAGTTCGGTGGAAAAGGTGCTGGCGGATAAATTCCCGCCCTCCTTCATGGCCGGCAACCAGATGGCGCTCGATATCGGTTTTGAGATGGGCTTCGAATATGCCCAGT
>CAWADO010000004.1:0-370798 GCA_963780775.1 uncultured delta proteobacterium
CTTGCAGGAATGCTTTGGTCCAAGCAGTATTATTATTTCGACGGCGACAGTTGGCTCGAAGAGCATAACTCCAACCCTCTCCATAGCGGTTATAGAACCTCCCGAAACTCGGATTGGTTCCATATGCTCAACGAGGACATCATCTCCATGCCCGACAAATGGGAGTACCCCTGGTATGCGGCTTGGGACCTGGCCTTCCACGCGCTGCCGCTTTTAATAGTTGACCCCGACTTTGCCAAGGAACAGATGGAGATGATGCTTCTGCCCGTTTACCTGCACCCCAGCGGTCAGATCCCGGCATACGAATGGAACTTCAGCGACGTGAACCCACCCGTTCACGCCTTTGCGACATTGTTTCTCCAGCGCACCGAGTGGGCTCTGCGTCAGCAAATTGACATCGATTTTCTGAAATCGGCCTTCAACAAGCTCCTGATAAACTTTACCTGGTGGGTCAACCGTAAGGATAGGTTCGGCAAGAACGTATTCGAAGGGGGCTTCCTCGGCCTCGATAACATCGGTGTTTTCGATCGCAGCGCTCCGCTGCCAACCGGCGGTCACCTTGAGCAGGCGGACGGCACGGCCTGGATGGCCTTCTTCAGCCAGAACATGTTGGAACTTGCCTTAGAGCTGGCTGTCCATGACCCCACTTACGAAGACATGGTCGTGAAGTTCGCAGAGCATTTTCTCTACATCGCCAAAGGCATGAACCGTCAAGGCCAGGAGGGCATGTGGGACGAGGAGAACGGCTTTTATTACGACATATTGCGGCTTCCTGACGGCAGCGCCACGCGACTCAAGGTTCGTTCCATGGTAGGGCTCCTCCCCCTGTGCGCCGCCACGGTCATCGAAAAATCGACCAGAGAGAGCGCTTCCAGAGCGATGGTCCAGATCTCCGAACGGGTTCGGCGGATTCCTGAGCTGTTGGAGACAGTCCATCATACTGGCGCGGGCCATCTCGGTGTGGCCGACCGGGGACTTCTTGCCCTGGTGAACCCTGAGCGGCTGCGCCGGATTCTCACGAAAATGCTCGACGAGAACGAGTTCCTGAGCCCTTTTGGCATCCGTTCTCTGTCGAAATTTCACAAAGATCACCCCTATACCTTCAATGTGCAGGGCCAGGAGTACCGGGTGGACTACCTGCCGGCCGAGTCGAACACCGGTATGTTCGGCGGCAACTCCAACTGGCGGGGCCCGATCTGGATGCCGGTAAACGTGCTCATCATCAGGGCGCTACTGAACTTCTACCTCTATCACGGCGACAATTTTCAGATCGAGTGTCCCACGGGCTCAGGGCAAATGATGAACCTCTTTGAGGTGAGCAGAGAAATCTCCGATCGACTTAGCCGGATCTTCCTGCGCGACGATCAGGGCAGACGCCCGGTTTACGGCGGAACTGAGAAGTTCCAGGACGACCCCCACTGGCGGGATTACATACTGTTTTACGAGTATTTTCAAGGTGAAAACGGTGCGGGCCTGGGCGCCAGCCACCAAACCGGCTGGACCGGATTCGTTACCAAAACCATCGAACTCTATGGTCTCCTGGACTCCAAACGAGCTTTGCAGGGCGGTAAGGAGGAGGCGTTCCTAAAGAGGACTCAGAGTGTCGGAAAACAGGATATATGAGGTTGTGGTACCCCAAAATTGAGCAAAGGATGACACCTTTGCGGTCGACGTGGGGCAGGACACTGAGCCGACGGCAAGGAATCAAAAGTGTAAGGATGAAGACAAATATCCGGAGGGAATATACATGAAAATCATCATTGTTGGTGGAGTTGCAGGCGGTGCATCATGTGCGGCGCGTCTGCGCAGATTAGATGAAAAAGTCGAGATCCTCATGGTTGAACGAGGACCGTATGTCTCTTATGCCAACTGCGGGTTGCCCTATCATGTCGGAGGGGTGATTGAAAAAGAGTCGAGCCTTCTGGTGGCATCGGAACAGATGTTTAGGGCAATGTTCGGGATCGATGTGCGGACCAACTGCGAGGCTGTATCCATTTCTGCGGAAGACAAAACCGTGGCACTACGCAGTGTCGACACCGGGGAGATTACGACCGAGTCCTACGACAAGCTGGTACTGTCGCCTGGTGCCACATCGGTGCATCCGCCCCTGCCGGGAATCGATCTGCCGGGGATATTTCATGTCCGTACCGTACCGGACGCACGAACCATTCGCCAGTGGATCGAAAGCGGCTCGACGTTTCTGAGCGGGATGTTCAACTACTCCGGCATCCAGCTGGTTAAGCCGGTGCGCCGCGCAGTGGTCGTGGGCGGCGGGTTCATCGGCCTTGAAACGGCGGAAAACCTGATCCATGCCGGATTCGACGTGACTCTCATTCAGAAGCCTGATCACGTCCTGTCCCCGCTAGACCCGGAGATCGCCTGCCTGGTTCAGGGACACATAAAACGTCATGGTGTGCATGTTGTTGCTCGCGACGGCGTGGTTGGTTTCAAGCAGTTGGAAGGGGGCGTGATCGAGGCTCAGACACGTTCCGGGAAAACCTATCCTGCAGACCTGGTAATCCTGGCCATCGGCGTTAAGCCTGACACGACTCTGGCCAGGACGGCCGGCCTGACAATTGGTGATCTTGGCGGCATCCGGGTCAACGAACAGATGATCACCAGTGACCCGGACATTTTTGCCGTGGGCGATGCCGTTGAGGTCAAGGATTTCGGCACCAACCAGTGGAGCCTGATTGCCCTGGCGGGACCGGCAAACCGGCAGGGCCGAATCGCAGCCGATGTTATCTGCGGACGGGATTCCCGCTACCGCGGAACCCAGGGCACCTCCATCATCGGCCTGTTCGGCGGTGCCGCCGCCTGGACCGGTGTCAGTGAGAAAACGCTCAAAAAACTCGGCGATCAGGATTATGAGAAGGTTTACCTGTTCCCAAATTCGCATGCAGGCTACTACCCCGGAGCTACGATGCTCGGGTTGAAGGTGATTTTCCGAAAATCCAACGGCAAAGTCCTCGGCGCTCAGGCCCTGGGCCAGGACGGCCCGGCGGTTGACAAGCGGATCAGCGCCATGGCGGTGGCTATCCAGATGGGTGCGACGGTCTACGACCTCGAGGAGTCGGAACTGTGCTACGCGCCCCAGTTCGGCAGTGCCAAGGATGCAGTCAACTTCGCCGGCATGGTCGCCGCCAATGTCCTGCGGGGGGACATGCCCATCAGTCATTGGGACGCGCTGGACGGCGCCTTTCTCCTGGATGTGCGCCAGCCGGTGGAACTGATCGTTGAGCACGTCTCGGGGGCCGTCAATATCCCACTGCCCGAACTTCGCGCCCGTCTGGACGAACTTCCCCGCGACCGCGAGATTCATATCATCTGCCGTTCCGCCCAGCGTGCCTATTATGCCACGAGCATCCTTCTGCAGAGCGGATTCAAGGCGAAAAATATCTCCGGCGGCATGTTGTCACGGGCCATGTATTCGCTGGGTGAGCTGATCTATTGAAAACACGATATGTGCAGATACAAGTGAGGAACAGGAGATGAATACCTTCATGCAGTTTCTTGGGGTCACCTTCTCCCCATTGGTGCTGATTTTCACCGTGTCGAATCTGGGGGCCATGGGCCTCCAGGTGAAGATGCCCGAGGTGATCGCGGCGCTGCAGAACAAGAAATCCCTGGTCCTGATCTTCGCCTGGGGGTGGGTACTGGGGCCGGCGTTCGGCTACCTGCTCACCCGCACGCTTCCTCTGGCCGAGCCGTATGTTATCGTGGTGCTTCTCGCCAGTCTGGCGCCGTGCGCCCCGTTCCTTCAGCAGATGGTGGGCAAAGCCGGCGGCGATATGGGTTTTGCCAGCGCCCTCATACCGCTGGTTGCAGTCGGCACGGTGGTGTTCATGCCGTTGATGGCGCCCCTGTTGATCGATGGGCTGACGATCAGCACCTGGGCCCTTGCAAAACCGCTACTTCTCACCATACTCCTGCCGCTGCTGATCGGCGCCGCGACCAGGCATAATGCAGACGCTGCGGCTACCAGGATATTTCCGGCGGTCAAAGGACTGGCCCTGCTCTCCACGTTGACAACGATCGTCTGGTGCTTGGTGCTCTACGGCAAAGGCATGCTCAACACGGCGGGTGAATTGGCCCTGCTTTCGATGACCCTGTTCATGGTCGGGATGGCTGTGATCACCTATTGTTTCGGCTTTGGCATGAGCCAGGCCCAGAGAAGCGTCATGGCGCTGGGCATGGGTACCCGTAACGTCGCAGCGGTGCTAGCGGCGGCTCTAGCCATTCCGAACGCGGACCCGCTTATCGTGACGATGACCGTCATGTGGACCCTATGGTCGGTTGTCCTCGCGGCCATCGGTGCCAGGATATTTACCAAGCAGGCCAGCAAGACCGTTAAGGGTGATGCGACATGATGAGTAAAGCACAAAAGTTTCAATGGCCCACGGTCCTTTCAGGTTTACAAGGAGTAACCCTGGCCAATCTCCCCCGGGAAATTTCAGCCGGCATTACCTTGGCGGCCATGCTCATTGGCTTCGCGCCGATCGGCGACCCGTTGTGCGTGCAATATGCCTTGGCTCTTGCACTGCTCTGCGGTCTGCTGTTTTTCCTGTTCCGGCTGTTCCGCCTGGCCTTTCTCGCCAATTTTCTTTCCCGGGCAGTGCTGGCGTTTATTCGCCCCCACAAGAACGTAATCGACTACGAACTGCTGCCGTATCACCGCTTTGGGCTGGGCAAATACGAGATGCTGGGCGAGATGTATGAACTGGACGATTATAAAACACCATCCGATGAAGTTTTGCAGCGGCTGCAGTGGGTAAACACTGCCGGAGGTGAAGTGAACCGCTGACAGTCCCCGGAGAAACCAGGGCAGTGGATTGGATCATTTCAGGTATCTGGACCAACGCCACAATTAAACAGACATCAATATCAATTACAGGAGAAATCGCTTATGGCTGTGAAAACAAGCACAGTGACGTTGAACTGGAAAGAGGTGTACTGGACCAATTGTCCCCTGGTATCCGCCAGCAATATCGATCAGGAACTGGGCTGGACAAGGGAGGAGTTCAAGAAGATAGGAGTGGAATACGCCTACCTCCGCTCGCGGCGCGAGAACAACTGGTATCCGCACTACGTGCACAACATGGACAATCTCATTCGCTTCGGCGGCTTGTTTCCCCCGATACACGTGCACGCGGACATCCGCCGCACCAGGCTGCTGGGGACCACGCATGTCTATGAGGGCGGTGCGATGATGGTGCGCGCCAGGGATCCGATCTACCGGATGAAGGATTTGAAAGGCAGGAGAATCGGGCTCACCAAGAGCCTCAATACAATCAAGAACGACTGGTGGCGCATCCAGGAGGAACAGGGTATCGAGCTGATGCTGATGATGAACGACATGACCCGCGACGACGTGGAGATTATGGAGTTCCCCTACCCGGACGACTGGTACGACGACGACAGGATGCTGGCGCCGATGGATAATATGTCCGATATGATGCTCCAGCGCGACCACAAGCATGATCTGGCTTTCCGTCCGCTGGAGACGGCCTTGCTGGAAGGCACCGTCGATGCGATCTATACCCAGAGTGTCGTCTTCCAGAAAATCCAGGCGGCCACGGGCAGGATCAAGGCGATCGAGGATTTGTCCCGCTACCCGGACTGGACCCTCCAGGTAGCGAACGTTCCCGCCGTCATCACCTGCACCCGGGAGATGGCCGAGCAACACCCCGAACTGGTGATCACCTTTCTTAAGGGTATGATCAAGGTGGGGCGCTGGGCTAACGAGCACAAGCGGGCGGCCGCGGCAATTCTCGACAAGCAGACCTACTACCTGGACGCTGAGCACACCTATCGCGGCATAAAGAATGTGGACTTGGTGCCCAACCTGTCTCCTCAGAATCTTGTTTCTGTTGAGATAGGCAAGGACTTCATGCTCAGCCACGATTACATCGAGAATGATTTTGATGTGAACGAGTGGGCAGCACCGGAATTTCTGGAACAGGCTGCCAGAGAACTGCTGGAAGAAGAGTGGCGGAAAAGAACCACTGCAAAGCTTCCACAGGCAACTGCGCCGCTGGCTTTCGGAAGCCGGCTCGGTTAGGTGAAGAGGCTTCAACGGCGAAACAGCGAGGCCTGGCAGAGTAAACGCAGTTAAAAATCAATAATGGAGAAAACAGAAAATGAAAAGTAAGAGGCTTATCTTAAGTCTGGTGGCGAATGTGATGTTTATCTGGACGGTGTCAGCCATGGCGGCCGACGAGAGCATACTGGACTCGGTTGTAGAAGGCTGTATGACGGAACTCGAGACCTATTGCAAGGACGTAACGCCTGGGCAAAAGAGAGTTCTTGCCTGTCTTTATGCTTACGGCGACAAATTGTCTGGAAAATGTGAGTACGCCCTCTATGATGCCGCGGTACAACTGGAGCGTGCGGTGGCCGCACTGACCTACGTGGTCAACGAGTGTACTGCCGATTTGAACCAGTTCTGCTCGGCAGTGGAGGCTGGTGAAGGACGCCTTTTGGCCTGTCTCGACAAACATGCTCCGGATGTATCAGCACGCTGCAAAGACGCTATAGCCGAAGTAATCGTTAGATAAAAAACTGTCATACATAAAGCATCAGGAGCTTTATGTTGTGGCAGACATCTTACAACGGATAATCTGCGGGTGAAGCTTTTCGTTATATACCGGCTTCACCCGGGATTAGATGATTAGCTCAATGTAGAAAGATAACTTCCATGGCACTATTGCCAAATTATGGAGAGGAAGAATCATGGGTAAGGGTAAAAAGAAGAACAAGGAAATAACCAGGAAATTTACAAAACAAGACCCTGACAAGCCAAAGATGAAGACCAAGGAATACGAAAAGGAGCTGGCCAAGCTGCACGGGGAACTAGTCAAACTGCAGCAGTGGGTTGTCCATAAGGGCCTCAAGGTCTGCATTGTTTTCGAGGGACGTGACACGGCCGGCAAGGGTGGGGTCATCAAGGCTATCACCGAACGGGTCAGTCCCAGGATATTTCGTGTCGTGGCCCTGCCGGCGCCAACGGAGCGGGAAAAATCGCAGATGTATGTGCAACGCTACCTGCCCCATTTTCCAGCGGCCGGGGAGGTGGTGATCTTTGACCGCAGCTGGTACAACAGGGCCGGCGTCGAGCGGATTATGGGCTTCTGTACTGAGGACCAGACCCAGAGATTTCTTAATAGAACTCCCGGTTTTGAAAAGGTGATGGTGGAGTCGGGAATCATCTTGCTGAAATACTGGCTGGATGTGAGCCCCGAAGAGCAGACCAGGCGTCTTACCGCCCGGATTAACGATCCCCGCAAAATCTGGAAGCTTACCCCGATGGATCTCAAATCCTACGACCGATGGAATGATTATACCAAGGCCCGTGACGAGATGTTTGCCAAGACCGATGTCCCCTGGGCACCATGGAACGTTACCTACTCGAACGATAAGAAGCGGACCCGGCTAAACGTCATCAGTCACCTGCTCAGTTCAATCAATTACAAGGAACTCGAAAGGGAAAAGGTAAAACTGGCAAAGCGCACAATCGCCAAGGAAGACGAGGCCAAGAGCTATCCCTTTAGACTTATCCCGGAGAAGTTCTAGGGTGCGTTATAGTTGAGGAAGAACATTAAATATATCGGCTTGTTCTGCCTCTGGCTGGTCATCTGTCTGATGACGGTCTGGGCCGTTTCTGCCATCTGGGTCATCCAGTCGCCGTCCACCGTGCGCAGCGTGATGATTGTGCTTTATTCACTGGGTGCACTAATGCCCCCGCTTCTGCTGCGTCCCCGCTGGCGAGGGGTGGCGGTATCCGGTGTTCTCTTCGGCGGTGTCCTGATCTGGTTTTTAAGTCTGCCACCATCCAACAATCGGGACTGGCAGCCGGACCTGGCAGTCCTGCCCTGGGCAGAAATTGCCGGGGACAAGATCGTTCTTTATAATGTTCGAAACTGTGATTACCGGACCGAGACCGATTTTACCTGTCATTATTACAACCGGGGCATTGATCTTGCCAAACTCCAGACGGTCGATTTGTTTCTTGTCTACTGGGGGTCGCCCCATATTGCCCATACCATGCTCAGTTTCGGCTTCGGTGAAGGTGCTACCGTCTGTTTCTCGATTGAAACACGCAAGGAGAAGGGCGAGAACTATTCCGCCGTCAAGGGCTTCTTCCGCCAGTATGAAAAGATCTATGTGATGGCCGATGAGCGTGATCTGGTTCGTTTGCGCACTAATTATCGCCAGGAGGATGTCTACCTCTATCGCCTGAAGGTAGCGCCTGAGACGGTTCGCAAGGTATTTCTGGACTATCTTTTGGAAATGAACCGCCTCAAAGACCGGCCGGAGTGGTATAATGCCCTTACCGCCAACTGCACGACCAGCATCCGTCAGCACACCGTACCCTATAACCCCGAAGCGCGGCTGGACTGGCGACTGGTCATCAACGGATATATCGATCAAATGATCTATGAACGAGGCCTCTTCAGCAGTGAATTGTCGTTTTCGGCATTGAAAGAAGCGAGTTACATCAATGAAAAGGCCCAGGCAGCGGGTCAGTCTGCCGATTTCTCCCGGTTAATCCGCGAAGGACTCCCTGAGCCGTTAAGATAAGAAACGAGCATGATCCATAAGGCAAATAGATATTGTTTGGCGCAGCGTATGTACATCATCGCCATCCTCCTGTTCGGTCTGGGACTGGCCGGGTGTGCAGCGCCTTACGGAGTGACCAGGGTGAGTCCTCAGGATTCCTATAATCACAGCATGGTAAATGCCCTGGGGAGCAAGGAATTAAGTGACAGTACCAAGGTGGCGCTGCAAAGATACAATCTCCTCAACCAACGGTCCGAAGATCCGCTGAAGACGATCCAGGATCTTCATGATATCGCCAGGATCGACGAACGACACGATATTCTGTTCGCTCTGTCGGAACTCAGTTATATCCAGGGTACAACGGCCTTGGCCGAGCACGCAAATAAAGACCCAGAACTGGCCCGGAATTTGTTTCTCCAGTCTGCCGTCTATGCCTATTACTACCTGCTGGACGAGATCGGTAAATCGCCGCCAAACCCATATGACAAGGACAGCCGGGTGGCTAAAGAACTTTACAACCGTTCGCTGTGGCAGGCATTCCCGGTGAATTCGGACGGCAGCCTCGTTCTCTCGGGGGGAACCAGAAAACTGACGGGCAGTTCGCTGTCTCTGGAGATCAAGGCCGATTCTCTCTACTGGGATTATGACCGTTTTCAGGGATTTTTTCCGTCCGACGGCTTTGATGTGCGTGGATTCACGGTTCGCAACCGCAGCGAGGGTCTGGGAATGCCGCTTGTCGGGATGCTGCGCGAAAGCCCGGAATCGCCTAATGGTGGAGCAATGTCGATTACTGCCCTGCTCAGGCTGCCGGGGAGTTTCAGGGATTATCTGGAGGGCGATTCGCAGGCAGTTCTGGAGCTTTATTCGGCTTTTGACACCGAAAAGATAAAGCTCAATGACCGGATGGTGCCGCTGGAGACCGATATCACCACGCCGCTTGCCTATCGCTTGAATGATTCCAGTCTGTGGACCATCGGCGAAAGGCGCTTTCTCAGCGGAGCTCAAGTGCCCCTGCGGCTTCTGCTTATCCAGCCTTATGAGCCGGGTCGGATACCGGTCGTCTTTGTCCACGGCACGGCAAGCAGCCCGGTGTGGTGGGCCGAGATGGTGAACTCTCTAAGGGCTGACCCCGAGGTCCGCAAACAGTTTCAATTCTGGTTCTATCAGTACAACAGCAGCAACCTGATAACCCTCTCGGCCGCTGAACTTCGGGAGGGCTTGACCGCAATGCTTGATCAGCTTGATCCCCAGCGCAAAGATCCGGCCCTGCAGAACATGGTTGTTATCGGTCACAGCCAGGGAGGGCTTTTGACGAAGATGACCGCCGTCAATTCCGGGAACGATCTCTGGAATGCTCTCAGTGATGAACCTCTAGAGGAAATGCAGCTTATTCCGGAAATAGAAAAATTTGTCCGGCGCCTGCTCTTTTTTGAGGCGCTGCCCTCTATCACCCGAGTGGTGTTCATATCCACGCCCCATCGGGGAAGTTACCTCACCAAGGACTGGGTTCGTTCACTGGTGAGAACTATTATCAGTCTTCCCTCAAATTTCTTTAATGAAGACAGCTGGAACTCGATGAGCGCCCGTTTCAAGCTGCCTCAGTCCGTGAAAGGTGAAATACCCACCAGTATCGACGGGATGTCGGCGGAGAATCCCCTGCTCAAGGGCTTGGCTGCCCTGCCGCTGGCACCCGGGGTCACCGCCCATTCGATTGTTGCCGTGAAACCGGATATGGACATTGCCAAAGGCAACGACGGAGTGGTTGCCTATGAGAGTGCTCATATCGAAGGAGTGGAGTCGGAATTCATCGTCCGCGCCGGACATTCCTGCCAGGATCATCCTTTTGTCATTGAGGAAGTTCGCAGGATTCTGCTGAAACATATTGGTATCGAAAGTATTCAGTAGCTTTCCGGGTGGAAACAATGATCTTTTGCGATGATTTTGATTTTCAGAGGAGGCTAAACGTGGCCTTTCCTATTAGGTTCCTTTTATTTCCATGAAACACCTGGGACGGCTCTCGTTTTGATAGGGTATTCTATCAGGCAAAAGATACCTGTGGCAGGCAGCCAGGCTGACCGCAGAAATACTCGTACTTGTATTTGTTTTATAAAGGTGGACGACGAATGTTCAGGGTTGTCCACACAACCAGAAGGAGGCGTTATGGCTAAGACGGAAAAAAAGAAGGAAAAGAAATGCTGCAAAAAAAAAGAATGCAAAGCGAAAGACCTAAAAAAAGCCAAGAAGAAGAAAGACAAGAAGAAGGATAAGAAAAAAAAATAGGTCGGTGAATCAGGGGTCAGGTTACGCAATTCTTCTAGTTGAAGAAAGTTGAGATCCGGCCCCGCCTTTTTCCCTTGATAAAGGCTCACGTTAATTGCACACGCAGATTTTGGGCGAAAAGATCGTTTTGCAAATGGCTCGTAAGAATAATGTATTAACAGGAGACCTGTATGACCACATTAAACGAGCATCTTCACGGTGGCGTGGTCAGTGATTCAGAGATCGAGCGCATTCGCGAGGTTCTGCTGTTTGAAGGCCCTGAAAGACAACGCAAGCTAACGCGGTTTTTCTGCCTCCTGATCCTCGCCACCTCGATCGCCACATTCGGCCTTTTGGCAGACTCAGTCGCAACCGTGATCGGAGCGATGATCGTTGCTCCACTCATGCTTCCCATCATGGGCGTTGCCTTCGGTATCGGTCTTGGAGACCGAAAGATCATTCTTAGTTCGCTAATCGTATCGATCCTAGGTATCGCCACCGCAATTGCAATCGGCTTCCTGATCACATGGGGATTCCGCGACCTTATCAACATAGATGCGAACACTCAGATTATCAACCGCACTTCACCGCGACTTATAGATCTGTTCGCGGCATTGGCCACGGGTCTCGCAGGTGCCTTTGCCACCGGGCGGAGAGACGTTTCAGATACGCTTCCGGGGGTTGCCATTGCAATCTCCCTGGTGCCTCCGTTGGCGAACGTGGGAATCTTGTTCGCCACCAATCGACCAGATATGGCGACAGGCAGTCTGTTACTCTTTGTCACAAACTACCTGGCGATTCTACTAACAGGCGCTTTCATGTTTTCAATCATGGGGTACCCCAAGGCTTACTATGCGATCCATTCTAGACAGACAAAGCGGACCGCCGTCGTCGTCGCCATCGCGCTATTTGCTTTGATACTCATTCCGCTGTCGGCCTCCAGCTACAAAACCATCCAGGGCAGCTTCATCGAACACCGTGCCGCAGGCGCCACCAAAAGCTGGTTGGCGGGAAGCGACTACCGGCTTGTGACTGTCGTGGGGGGAAATGAATCAGTGAGAATCGTCATCACAGGTGAGGGAGATATTCCATCTGAAAAGGACCTGCAAGACGCACTCCGGGGCAAACTCTTTCAGCTGCCGGTCACCATGGAAGTTGTGCCCCAGAAACGGATCAGGTTCAAGACGTTAGAGGTAAATAGCAGGTAGGCTCGACATCAAATTCAAGACTATCAAGTTATGATTGCCGGAGAAAATGTTTGTTCAAGCAGAAACGGTTCATTCAGATAGACTGTTCCTGATAGGGTATTCGCAGCGACTGAGAGAGGAACTTGACATTGCCGAATCGATGGTCAAAAATTCTTCATTTTCAATAACATGAGGTGTTTCCTGATAAGTTGGAAATTGGGGAAGCCAGACTGGACAAGAGGTTTCCGAAGGCAGTGTAAGTTATTAGAAATTCATGAAAACAGGAAAATCAGGAAGATCTTCAATTTTGATTCCAATTATTTTTAGCAGATTGAAGTTTTAGGGATTGTGCGTGTTGGCTTCAAGGAACCCATCTTTCTCTTGATTCTGTGCAATTAGAATAGTATTAATGACCTCCTTTGAGGCATTGGAAAGCTGGTTTCGTAGTGCGTCCACCATGGGGAGCCAGACATTGCAAAGCCCGGTTTTTATAATCGGGCTTTTTCATTTCCAGCATGTTGTCCATAACGGGGCGTAGCGCAGCCTGGTTAGCGCGCCTGCCTTGGGAGCAGGAGGTCGCTGGTTCGAATCCAGCCGCCCCGACCAGTAATTACAGGCACTTACAGATTCCTCTGTTGGTGCCTTTTTTGCTTTTGGGCCAGTTTTCAGACCTGTTTTTCTAAACACTTTTGAGGCCTATAGAGATTAGAGGTTCTGAATGGTAAGATTCGCAAAGCACCATCGCCGCGCGGAGCCGAGCAGCGAGGATGTTATTTCAAAGGAGAAAAGAACTCAGAAACTTCAGTTCACAAACAAACGATGGTGGCGTGGCCACCAGGAGATTGTCTCTGCTCTTTGAAGAATGGCTGCCTGAGTTGCCCGAGTTTGCAGGTAAAAACATGAATAAGGCATTTGTCTGGGCCCTGAAGGCGATGGCACCGGGAGACAATGGTTCGGTGCAGGATTGCCATGAGTAAAATGACACCCCTTACGACGGAAAGATCACGAGCGGCAGGGTACGATATTCAAAAGAATTCTCTGATCAGGGAGATGATAACGAAAATGGAGATACCGGCGAAAATAACGACATTGGTCCTCTTGTCAGAATGGTTGATTTCGAGCATCAGTGTTTTTATTACACCATCTTTGGCGGATACCGCTTCGCCGCACTCCGTGCATCGGTCAAAGTAGGTGTCTGGATCCTTCTTGTGATATACCTTTTCCGTTTCGACTTCCTTTTCGCAGTGTATACAGGTTTTCTCGTTCATCGAAGCTGACCCCGTGGTGATTGTCTATCAGTGATCGGGCGGTCCAGTCTGCCTGGGTTTCAGATACATCAGCCGTCATTGTATCGCAGAACGAACGGTTTGTATAGGTTGCTTGCGTGCGCCGCGAGGAGATAGCAAAGCAGGATTTTTGTCGGCTTAAATGGGCTGGACGCATGTTCACTCAGCGGCCTGGCAGCCCCAGGCTGAATAGTGCCGCCAGCAGGTAGCATGCGGCGGCCGACCAGCCGACCGCTCCGAACCCCCAATGCATCGCCAGCAGCGGTGCCAGCAGCGTGGCCAGCACCGAGGTAAAACCGTTGACGCTCCAGGCCCAGGGGATCATCCTGGACTGTCCCCGGCCGAGGCGCTTCATTCCGAGCGGCAGCATCATGCCCATTACCAGCGCCAGCGGTCCGATCACCACCATGGCGATTGCCAGTCTGGCGAGCAGATGCACTCCTTCAGCCCTGGAAAGAAAAGCATCAAGCAGGATCAGATAGGCGACCGCGAGAACAGCGATGACCAGGCCGATGAAGCAATGGAATCGATTCAGCGGCGGCTTCACTCTGGCGCTGAGCATACTGCCCACTCCGCCAAAAAAGAGGAATCCGGAGAGCACCGCCGACGCTGCGTATATGGGGTGACCCAGGTAACGTTCCAGGCGCTGTAGAAAGCCTATTTCCAGAAGCATGAAGCCGCAGCCGATGGCGGAGAAAAAACCGATCATCAGCAGTTGTTCTGATGTTTTCCCGGGAATCCCGACAACGGGCAGCAACGGCAGGACAATGAGGAGCGACGCCAGAACAGATGTCTGTACGAGCGCACCAGTAAGCAGCAATGTGCCGATCTCAGCGTAGGAGCGGCTGCGCCTGCCCAGTTGGTTTGAGAAATCGCCAAGACTCAGACCCCGGCTGAAATGATGAAAAAACGGCTTCTTATCATGCGGGCTCGTCAGATCGTAAATGTATTGTGCAGCAAAGAAGCTTTTCCGGGTACCAAGGAGATTCAGAACACCTAAGTAGTACTGCGGCTCATCCAGGACGTGATGGCGGTTGACTTCGGCCGCTTCGATATCAGGCAGCCAGACCAGGTCGAAACCCCGCGATTCACTGAAAGCTCTGATCGCGGCGGCCTGTTTGGGAGTTACCGCTGTCTTGGCTGCCACCAGCGTCACCGTCGCCCAACTGCGGATCATGACGAGGTGGGTTCGGGGATCCTTGCCGGCGCCTTCAAGCAGATCGATAAACAGAGCGGCGAGTCGCAGGCTTTCGCGGGGCGGGACGTGGGCGTGGGTGGTGATGCTCAATACACCATCTTCATCCAGTCTGTCGAAACAGGCCCTGAAGGTATCCAGCGTGAGCAGGGAGTTGGTGGATGCCGATCTGAATCCCCCGAAATCTTCGCCGGTCACGGGCAGATTGATGAGCGAGTAGAAAATCGCTGTGTTGTATAGGTACCCCCTGAGTGTAGCGGTGAATAACGAAACTTCCGGTCGCCCGTAAAGATCGCCGGTCCGGGAAGCCAGCTCCACCTTTTTAAGAGTGGCCAAAGAGCTGTTGTCGGTAAGGGCGGTAATTCGTTCAGCCCCTTGATAAAGCGCCAGACCCAGCTGTCCGTTGCCGGCTTCGGGGCCGATCAGCACCCGGGAAGGGCTTTCCAGCAGCCGGTAGGCAAGGGCCATGGTGGTGTTGTCCAGAAAGGCGAAATCTTCTGCAACCCTGCTCTGGTAAATAGATCCGGCGATGTGGCCGTCGATGATTACCAGTAACTGATCAATCACTGGCCTGGGGTTTGTCAGCGACAGTCCGGGGGCTCCGTGAAAAGCCGGAGCTTTGACGATCTGTACCAGGCCCTGGGGACCGGACCGGCTGGTCACTATTTCACTCCCGGGCATGGCCATCAGCTGGGGCAGATCCTTGTCGTCGGATATGTGCCCGGAGCGCGGCAGCTGCCAGACCATGACCACCAGCAGAAGGGTGGCACCCATGCCGACCGCGATTCTCGACGCACCGCGGGCTCCGGCTAATGCTGCGGCAAGGATCAGAACCGCACAGCCCAGTATGATCAGGCGCGGGGTAAACCAGAAGAGGGCAGGCAGCACCAGGATTCCGCCCAGGCCTGAGCCGATGAAGCTGGCTCCGTAATGGCCCGGTACGCGGGCCGGATCATCCTGCAGTGCCAGTACGATATACATGCCGCTGAAGATGAAGGGCAGGGTGAAAACCAGTTCAAGCAGGCCGATATTCAAAAACTGAGTTGGCTGCCAGACCATCTGCACGAGATCCAGATCGACCGCATCACCGAGCGCCAGGCTGAATGGGATGCTCAGGGCCAGGCCAAGCAGGGCAAGGTAGCGCAGCGCAGAGATGGTGAGCTGGTTGAAACGCTGCACAATCAGAAGAATCGTACCGCTGGCGCCGAATCCGAGCAGGGCGATACTGATGATCAGCCAGGCCAGGTGCTCCCAGAAGCGCAGAGCCAATTCGCGCATCAGCGCTAATTCGACGCTGATGGTGACCAGGGAAACCAGAAAAACAGTCACCCTCAGACGGGTCGGACTGTCAGTCTGCATTGATCACTTCCTGACCAGGGGAACGAAGCGCACCGCCATCAGGTTTCTGCTGGAGACCGAACCGTTTTGGTCTTTCGTTAGCAGGATCAGATACTGGGTGCCGAATCTTTTGCCCACCGGGATCAGCATTCTGCCGCCGACGGCTAGCTGCTCCACCAGCGGCGGCGGTATTTCGCCGGCGGCACAGGTGACGATGATGCCGTCAAACGGGGCGGCTTCGGGCCAGCCGTAGTAGCCGTCGCCGTGACGAAGATTGATCTTCTCATAGCCGGTTTGTTCAAGTGCCGCTTTGGCCCGTTCGAGCAGCGGTTCGATGATTTCGATACTGTAGACGCTGGTGGTGAGTTCGGCCAGCACCGCCGCCTGGTAGCCGGAACCAGTGCCGATCTCGAGCACCCTGGAGGAAGGGGTGAGCTGAAGCTGCCGGGTCATCTCGGCGACGATATAGGGCTGCGAAATGGTCTGGCCGTAGCCGATTCCCAACGGCGTGTCCTGATAGCTGCGTTTCCTGCTCTGTTCCGGTACGAACTCGTGCCGCGGCACCCGGCTCATGGCCTGCAGCACGACGGAATCATTCATGCCATAGCTGCTGATCACCGCCAGCATATGCCGCATCGCCGGGTCGAGCTGAGAATCATCTGATGCAGCCGGATCAGAAGGAAGGAGGAAGAGCAGCATGAAAACCGGCAGGTGGAGACGGACGATGCAGCCTATCAATCTCCGAATCCGGGGTCTGTTGCTATGGGTGTCTGGTGCCATGCTGGTCATCCTTTCGGGCAATGGTTCCTATACTTTTTCTATCAGATATCGGGGGTGCGTTCAAGTCCGTGATAAGAAAGCCGGGATGAACCAGGGTTCAATTCTATCCGTTCTCCGTACAAATTCCTTTGAGCGGCGATTCTGAAGCAGGTGAAGGATTTTCTCGCCACTTATACAGGACAGCAGGCTGATACAAAGATGCGGTGATGAAAGTCATGATAAAGAAAATCTCAGCCATCCGCTACCACGCTGTTCCATTTACAGAGGCGGGCGAATCCTTATAATTTATAATCAATACCTCTATTCTCGCACTCTGTACTTTGTCTGGGGAGGCATGTCCTGCCGCAGGCTGCAGAGGGAGGTAACGATGAAAGGTACGGCCTCTTGCAGTTTCAATGGTACGGCTCCCTGTGCTGCAGACTCCAGCAGCATTTCAATAGGTACATGCACGTCTGTTTCTTGTTCAAGTAATCCTCTGGAATTGTTGGAGAATGGTCAAAAAAACCGTTGTTTTTGCGGATCTTTTGGAAAGAATCTGCACCGATTTTCCGGTGTGTCCGGCAGGGGGTATGGGCATGGTGCGTCCGGCAATCAAGCTGCAGCACGCAGGCAGTCTGGTTGGATGACCATGAAAATCATGAACTCACATTACGGGGGTAGATCATGAAGTTTAGAGATCTGTTTGTTGCCAAGTATCTGAACAGTGATCCTGAGGTGCGCATGAAATTCGTCATGAACTCTGAGGACACCATACTGCTGCAACAGATGTCTGAAAAAGACAGTGATGAAAAAGTACGCAGGGCTGCTGCGGAGCGTGTTGAAGCGCTGAAGGCCGGTCAGCGTGAGCCGGCGTGATCGGGCCGCTGAGTATTTTCGATAACTGCATTGGGTGAACTGCCCATCGATGACTCTGGCAGTTCTCTCCTCATTTCCAAGGGGTAGTTGCGTCCTTTTCTCCGGGTCAACCGAAAGCTCCTTTTCCTCATATCCAGATACCAGTATTGCCGATCAAAACCCCGATCGAGTTCAGCTTTGTTTCCGGTAGGGGATCCTGATCTGCTTTTTCCTCAGTCTTGATGATGTTATGTTTAATGCAGCCAAGATAGTGTCTAGCAGATTATCTCAATGAAAAATCCAATTCATGATTGACCGTTTAAGCGCGCTTTTAAAAAAGGTTGTTTGGTTGAAACCGTTGTTTTTCATTGCTGCCGCCTCGTCATTGATGGTGTTTGGTTATGTGGTGCTTCTTGAGGACGGGGCAGATAAAGATGTGTATCTCATTCCAAGTGTCATTGTTGCGTTATGGTCGCTTTTCTGTTTACTGCTGCTGGTCGTTTTTCCCTATGTCCCCCCGAAGCCTGACAAGCAACAGCGTTTATTGAAGCGTCTGAAAATCCGATTCGCCAGGGGCGGTTTCCACATCGGCTCATGGATGGTTTGCGTTTTGAGTGCTGGAGTTGTTTGGCTTACAATCAGAATGCTCAGTGTCTGGCGTGCGGATTTTTTTTAGCATAATGTTGGATAGCATAACGCCGCGGCGTTTCGCCCGGACTTTTTGAAGCTTGAGGCTTGACTTCAGGACAAGGAAGTCTGGTCAGCTGTTTGCGACCCGGACTGAACGAATCTGCGAGCAATACTTTCTGCGGAGGTTTATCGATCATGAAATTATTCTCCTTGAACCGTAACATGTTAGCGACAGCTGTCGGCGGAGCAGTGATCCTTGTCAGCCAGACAGGATTTTCTGCAGCTATTATCGAAGGCCAACGGATGCATCCCGTTGAAGCGAAAAACTCGATGGTCGTCACCAGCCATGTTCTTGCCACCCAATCAGCTCTCGCCGTTCTGGAGCAGGGCGGCAATGCGGTTGATGCCGCGGTTACGGCGGCATTTTCCCTGGCGGTAACCCAGCCCAGGTCCGGGAATATAGGCGGCGGCGGTTTTATGTTGATCTCATCAGAAAAAAAGAATGAGGTTGTCGCTATTGATTACCGGGAAAAGGCGCCTTCCCGGGCAACAGCCGATATGTTCCTGGATGAGAAAGGGGATGCCGATTCTAACCGTTCGCGCTTCTCCCATCTTGGTGTCGGTGTTCCCGGTACCGTAGCCGGTCTTGGCCTTGCTCTTGAAAAATTTGGAACCATTACCCTTCAGCAGGCATTGGCCCCGGCAATAAAGCTTGCAGAAGATGGATTTGTTGTCACGCCGCGTTTCAGCAATGGGCTGAAGCAGAGGGAAGAACGGCTGAAGAGATGGGGGTCCTCGAAGAAGGTATTCTACAAGGCGGATGGAAGTTATTATGAACCGGGTGATCGTTTTTTTCAGAAGGATCTGGCGCAAACCCTGAAGCGCATTTCAGCCCATGGAATTGAGGAATTTTATCAGGGAAAGACGGCACGGCTGCTGGTCGAAGAAATGAAAAGACATGGTGGGATGATTACTCTGGATGATCTGAGAAATTACGCTCCGGTAATCAGAAAACCGGTTCAGGGCAGCTACCGGGGCTACGATATATATTCCATGTCACCGCCAAGTTCCGGCGGAGCCCATGTCATACAGATTCTGAATATACTTGAAGGGTATGATATTGGTGCATACGGACATAATTCAAGCAAAACGATTCATCTGCTGGCCGAAGCGATGAAGCGGGCCTATGCAGATCGTTCCAGGTATCTCGGAGATGAGGATTTTGTGGAGGTGCCGCTGAAAGGAATCATTTCCAAGAAATATGCGGGAGCATTGAGAAATGATATCGATATGGAAAAAGCGACGGCCAGTAAAACCATCGCTTTCGGAAACCCGCTGCCGTATGAATCCAATGAAACGACGCATTTTTCAATTGTCGATAAATATGGCAATGCGGTCTCCAACACCTATACCATCAATTTCAGCTACGGGTCCGGAATTGTTGTCGACGGAGCTGGCTTTTTGCTCAACAATGAAATGGATGACTTTTCTTCAAAACCCGGTGTTCCCAATGCTTACGGTCTGCTCGGGGGAGAGGCGAACAAGGTAGAGCCGAATAAAAGAATGTTGAGCTCCATGTCACCGACGATCGTTAAAAAAGACGGAAAAAACTTCCTGGTAACGGGCAGCCCGGGAGGTTCACGAATCATTACCACGACACTGCAGGTGATCATGAATGTTATAGACCATGGATTGAATATCAAGAGTGCTGTCGCAGCACCGCGAATTCATCACCAGTGGCTGCCGGATGAAATTCGCATCGAGGAAGGAATTAGCCCCGATACCATCAACAGCCTTGTGGAACGCGGCCACAAGGTTGTGCAGAAATCGTCCATGGGAGCGATTCAATCGATCATGGTCAAAGATGGAATACTGTATGGCGGAGCCGATCCGAGAAGATCGACCGCTCTGGCAGCAGGCTTGTAACGCACATGTGTATTTCTACACCTGCGATTTGGGGCAGGCTGGAGAAGTGGGTCTATTTTTCTGGACCAACCCACGGTAAACTCAAGGTGGACATATTTCCAAATCAACACCCCGCCAGTTTCTCAGGCAAATATATAAATATATCTGAAAATACAGATCAACAAGACTGATTTGTTATCTCTCCCTGAGCTTTTATACTGGATTATTATTTGAGCTGATCCGGGGTCTGTGCTTAGATAATTTCCAAAGCGCCTGTCTCTTTGTCGGTATCGTCTCCGATTCTCAATCTGCAAGTGAACAAAGATATGGGTTTTATGAATAGAAATTAAAGGAGGTACAATGTCTGAAGCAAACCAAGTTGACCGCTATAGTATCGATAATACTGACTATACTGTAGGGCGAGACAACATCAGTAGATGGGGATTCGACGTTCACAACCCGGTGTTCGTGGTCAGCGCCGGTCTTATAGCATTGTTCTTGATCGCCACACTCGTGAGCGAACCAAGCAGTGCCAAGGCGGTTCTTGACGGACTCAAGTGGAAGATCATCTCCAAATTCGATACGCTTTTCATCTGGTCCGGCAATATCATGGTTTTGTTCTGCCTGGCCCTGGTTGTCTCTCCGTTTGGCAAGATCCGTCTTGGCGGCGAAACTGCGGTACCTGATCACTCAACCCTGTCCTGGTTCGCCATGCTGTTTGCCGCCGGTATGGGAATCGGGCTCATGTTCTGGGGAGTTGCGGAACCGGTGGCCTATCTGACCGGCTGGTACGAAACTCCTTTGAATGTTCCAGCAAACACTCCCGAGGCCGCCAAGCTGGCACTCGGGGCCACCATGTTCCACTGGGGACTGCATCCCTGGGCGATATATGGTGTTGTGGCCCTGTCGCTGGCATTTTTCGCTTTCAACAAGGGGTTGCCGCTCTCGATGCGGTCGATATTCTACCCGCTGCTTGGCGATCGTGCCTGGGGCTGGGCGGGCCATATCGTCGATATTCTCGCGGTCCTGGCAACACTGTTTGGTCTGGCCACCTCGTTAGGGCTCGGCGCCCAGCAGGCCGCGAGCGGCATTAATCATGTGTTCGGCACGCAGGGCGGGGTTGGCATGCAGATCCTCGTCATAGTCGGCGTTACCGCGCTTGCCGTCATCTCTGTGGTGCGGGGTATCGAAGGCGGGGTCAAAGTGTTGAGCAATATCAACATGCTGATAGCCCTCTGTTTGCTCGTTTTTGTCACCCTGGTCGGCTTTGGCGTGGTCATGGGGACCATTCCACAAACGGTATCCGCCTATGTGGAAAATATTATCCCGTTGAGCAATCCCCATGGGCGCGAGGATGTGGCCTGGTTCCAGGGATGGACAGTATTTTACTGGGCCTGGTGGATTTCCTGGTCCCCGTTTGTCGGCATGTTTATTGCCCGGGTCTCCAGGGGACGGACCGTGCGCCAGTTCATCACCGCCGTGCTGATCATCCCTACACTGGTCACCATTCTGTGGATGTCGGTCTTCGGCGGACTGGCCATCGACCAGGTCGTGAACAAGGTAGGCGCACTGGGAACCCAGGGATTGACCGAAGTGCCGCTGGCCATGTTCCAGATGTTCGATATGCTGCCTATGGGCACCATTCTGTCAGTGGTGGCAATTATACTGGTCCTGGTATTTTTCATCACTTCTTCCGATTCCGGTTCCCTGGTCATCGACAGTATCACCGCGGGTGGTAAACTTGATGCGCCGGTTCCCCAGCGGATTTTCTGGGCCACGATAGAAGGTGCAATCGCTGCAGCCCTCCTGTGGATCGGCGGTACCGAAGCGATTCAAGCCTTGCAGGCAGGCGCGATATCGACGGCGTTGCCCTTCACCATCATATTGCTGCTCATGTGTGTGGCCCTGGTGATGGGTTTGAGAACTGAACCGAGAGGGTTGAAGTAATCCCGACTGCACGAACCGGCAGACAGGATCTGCCGGTTCGTTACGCCCAGAGATCCGAGACGGGTGTCTGGTGCGAGAAGTGATGGGCCACCTGCGCCTGAAAAAGCTCTGCCGTGGCAATTGCATCGGTTAAAGCGTGGTGCTGTCGGTAGACTGGCAAGCCATAGCGCCTGCGGCTGTCGGGCAGACGGAACCCGGGAGGCTCCTTTTTTTTGAATATTCGCCGCCACGGCCTAGCGCTTCCTTTGTGCACAGCTTGCTCGATCAGCATGGTATCGATGAGAGGGAATTGTATCGCCTCGTCGAAACAGCGACGGGCGCCTTCCTCCAGAAATTGCCGCTCGATGCGGTGGTAATGAACAATCACCATGCTGCCCGACAGACTGCCAAGCAGCTGCTCGATTACCGCTCCCAGATCCCCGGCCGAGTCGAGTTTTCCGTGGGTTATCCCATGCACCAGGACAGAACTCTCAGTCAACGGCCCTTCCGGCTTCACCAGCCAGTATCGGGCTTGTCGGCAGTAAATCCGTTTCAGGTCGAAAGGGACGAGTCCTATGCTGATAATACTGTCGTTTTCCAGGTCGAGTCCTGTTGTCTCGAAGTCGAGTGCCACGAAGCGGAGCCGGCCGAGCGGTGTACGAGGATCCGTAATGCAGGAGTCGTAGAACCTCTTGATGAATGAACTGCTGGCAGTTTCTCGTAGAGCCGGGACGATCGTGCTCCAATCGACAGGCAGAATGTGCGCGTTTGGTCGGACAGCCACGATTATGGTGCAGAGCGGTTGAACCGGCTGGCCTGGTAGCGATACTTGAGAAAATTCTGAGCACTGCTCAATATCTGGAAGGCGTCTTTGAGGTGGCGCTTTTCGAAGTCCGACAGGTTTTCCGGCACGATACTGTTGTCCGGTTCTTCCCCGGCGGCTGCATCGTGCGCTTGATGGCGGATACGCACAATCGAGATGAATTCCATCGCATCGCGCAGATCAGGCCCCCTGCCGGCGGGTAGAATACCTCCTTCGATGATGTCGGCAAGCCGGTCAAACGTGTTCTGGTACTGCGACCCGATTGCCAGTGCATGAACACGGACGATGTCAACCAACGGAGCCGTGCCGCGTCTTTTCAGGTTCATGGACTTGCGCTGTTTCCCGTCTTTTTCGAGAACGAACTCCTTGAAGAAGCCGAGCGGCGGAGTGCGGTTTAGTGCGTTTCGCGCCAGGCAGGCCAGAAACTTGTTGTTGCGACGGGCTCGTCGGGAAATGAAGCCGTTGAGCTGCTCCGCCCACTTTGTCCGTCCGTATACTCCATCCAGATCAAAAAAGATGGAGGCATTGAGCAGGGCCTGGGGCTCAGGCGTATCGATCCACTCAGCAAAACATTGTTCCCATTCGGAGCGGGTTTTGCGCCACTCGGGAGTGGACGCCATGATGCCGCCTGTGCAGAATTTGTAGCCGCATTCGTTCAGGCCGTCGCAGATAAACCCGGTCAGCCGCTCAAAATAAGCGCCATGTGCCTGCTGGTCGTAGTCGTCGTCAAGTATCAGGGCATTGTCCTGATCTGTGACGATCAGCAGTTCGTCTCTGGCCATCGAACCGAGGGTGATAAAGCAATAGGGGACGGGCGGCGGGCCGTATAACTCCTCACCCAGCTGGGCAATTCTCTGGATGAAGCTCCTGCCTATCTCCGCCATTGCCTTGCCGATCATCTGGGAATTGGCGTCTTCGTTCACCATGCGCGTAAAGCATCCCTGGACCTGGGAGGACAAGGTAACCAGATCTTCCATCGTCTTCTGTTGAAAAATCGAGTTGACCAGCAGCAGGCTGCTCTGCGACTCATGACGTACGATGTCGCTTATCTGAATTATGCCCATCGGGAAGGAATTCCGCATTACCGGCAAATGCTGGATGTTATAACGCAACATCGTCAGCATCGCCTCAAATGCATAGGCGTTATGTTTGATCGACACCAGTTCAGTGGACATCACCTCTTCGATGGTGGTCTCAGGAGAACCTCCCCGGGCCAGAACTTTGGTGCAGAGATCCCTTTCGGTAGCAATGCCGACGTATTCAGCGGCGTCTTGCCCGGCTGACTGCTCAAGCTCGTCTGTGATGAGTACGGCGGATATGTTGTGCTCTGTCATCACCTGGGCGACCTCCTGGACGGTTGCCCCTTTGCTCACGAACACCGGTTCTCCGGCCAGCAGCGTTGTAACCTTTGATGTCTCGAGGACGTTGAGTGAATCGGTGTCGTTGACTGCCTGGCGCAGACGGGTGGTGCTCTCGACTTCTACATAGTCGGAGAAATCCTCAGAGATCTCGCAAAATTCGTTGAAGACTTCCTCCGGAAGGCAATAGACCAGGGTGTCCTCTATAGCAACTGCGGAGAAGCGGACCTTTTTATTCATGAGCAAGCCGAACTGACCAAATATGGATCCGCTGTCAATGCGGTTGTAGAGGTCCCCGTTGCGCCGGAAGAGTTCCACCAGGCCACTGCGGACGATGTAGAGATGAGCCAGGGGGGCGTTGTATGTAAGAATGGTTTCACCGGCTCTGAAATAGGATATTTCAATCCGGCCGGCAGCGTGCGCTACCTCTTTCTCCGGAAGCAATTCAAAGGGGGGGTGCTGTGCCAGGAAGTCCTTGATCTCGATCAATTCTGGTCCCATTCAGATCACTCGAAAAGTGGTTGCTGGGCAGACCCCAGGCAACATAATCCTTCACTCACTCGGAGCAAAAGTCAATAACTCCATAATCCAGTCATCAAGCATCTGCTCGGCGCCGTATTTGTGATACAACTTCCAGAAATAGATCTCCTGCTCGGTCATGGCTGGAACCTCATCATCATCGGCATGTGGTTCTTCCTGCCATTCGGAAGCAACGGATTCGAGCTGACCGTCAACATTTCTGCCCATACCAACAATATCCTCAACGTCTGCACCAAGCCGTTCAGCACACTTCTGCCGGTTATTGGGATTCATTTTGGTTGGGGTATTGAGACTGAGATCCTTACTTAAAGTTTTGTTATGCATCAACCCTTTAGCAAAATCCCGCTCAGAATTAAATTCCGACTCTGCAATTGCTTTCCTGAGACCAATGGAAAAATGACGGTAATCTTCGTTGTTCATGTCTATGACTTGTTCGGCGCTCGTCTAATCTCCAGATGAGACGAATTTACCCGTACGTATTTTGCGGGTCAATCTGACATCAATCACCTTGCATCCTGAATGGTCTTAAGCGATTATGCAAACCTTTTTCTGAAAGTTTACATATTAACGTCGGGGTATAGAGCCTCGATTTAAAGATAGTCCTTACACCCGTGTGCGCAAAGTGGACCGTAAGCCATTGAGTTAAGTTACTCACCGCAGCCTTCGCAGCTGAATATGCAGCAACTTGGATGGGCCTAATTGACGTATCATAAGCGTTTATTAAACAACGCTAGAGCTTTACGGGAGGGTCAGCTTGCCAGCGGCAGGTTTTCAAACAGAAGCCGCACATAATCGTGTCTGTCGAGGCCGTTGGGCTTGGCCGTCTCCTGGTCCAGGAAAGTGAACCCATTTCTGATCGTCAGTTCGGCACCAGGAAAGCAATTACCGGATTCACTGAGTAAACTTTGGGGCTTTAAAGGCGGGGAGGGGCAGCAAAGTACTCAAGCTGGAGGCTGGTCTTCTTGGGCCTGTTTTCTACTCTGCTCGGATTTTCCTCCCTGGTAGGCAGCCCATAATAGGAAACCAATCCCTGCTGACCACGGGATCGTTACGCAAACGCCGGCAAGAAATATTGATAGGTCACTCATAGTCTTTACCCTTTCCGGCAAGCATCAAGGCTCCTGAAGACAAAATGGACGGCACCCAGAGGCCGACGTACAAACCCTGATCCTTATAGCCGTTAAACCAAAGATATACTGACAGTAAGAATGAAATCCCTGCGGCAATCAAAAATAGTCCTTTTATTTTCCATATAGTAGGCATGTTGCCCTCATAGTTATAGCTTTAGTGGTCCTCGTAGCGCACCTTGAAAAGTTATCATTCATATAAATTGGTTGATAATGTTGAATCTGCGCCTTCCTGAACAAATTGGAGGTGGAGAATATTTTTGTAACTCGTACCTAAGTTCCATGAATCATGAGAAAAATTACTGGAACTGCAGTTGTATGACTGCACCTCGCAGTTCACTGTTTATCAATGCTTACGCTAAGACCATTCAATTGACATGCAATTGAATTTAAATCTAAAGGGAACCTTGGAAAATTGCCCTTTCGTCCAATCTCATCGTTGCGCAATCAAATTTTATCCTCGGAATATCATGTATATGCCTGTGGTAAAATTTTTTTGCGCGCCCCGATCTTGAACGAAATTTCTAATTTTTCAAGGTTCCCTAAACTGACAGAAAATCTGGGCAAAACTGGTATCTGTAAGAGCTCATATGAATTGCTAAAACGCACCAGAAACATAAACAGTTGGATAAATCTTGACATGATTCTCAGGAAATATCGGGATCTAGAGTCCACCTGATAAACCAGTCCGACTTTTTAGCCTCCCCACGTTCCATATCCAGACAGACAATTCCAGAATTTTGAAACTTGAACACTCGACAATTTTCTGATCCTGTGGTTAGAAACGATACGAGCCGCTCCATGAAGGGCATATGGCCAACTACCATCAAGTTTTCCTCAAGCTCAATAGTGGCCGCAAATATTCGAACATCATCCATCGGATTGATACCGGATATTTTTTTTGCCGGAATTTCCAGGGCTAAAATCTCATGAAATATACCGGCGGTCTGTGCAGCCCGCTTCTTGCCTGAGTGCACAATCTTTTGAACGGGAATTTTATACCTTTTGGCAACCTGAGCAATACGGTTTGTCTCTTCTCTGCCAAAATGAGAAAGCCCCTTTTCAGGGTCTGTTTCCTTGGGTGCGCTTATCCCGTGCTGAACGAGAAATAAAGCCATACTGCTGCCTCCGATAAACAGTTTGACACTAATGTGTCTTTAGCGTGATTGAAAATCAGACTAGAACATATAGATTTTGCAATTGAAGTTATAATCTTGCCTAATTTTTCCTGAAAACGAATAGGAAATATCAAGAAGAGCCTTCATCGTACTGTCACTTTGACCTTGAAGATTATCAGAACTAAGGCAAAAATCGATAGTATATTCTACTAAAAAACAACTTTTTTGTTACCATTGAAATCGCTACTTTTCCTCGTATTCTTTCAGATAAGGCTCGATTATTAAAATCCTATTGAGCTTTTAAGTGAGCCATACGGTGCAAACCGACAATCCAAACTAATCAAAAGAGGTAAAAAAATGGCCGAACGAGTGAAAGAAACCAACAACTGGCCCGAAGTTTTTCATGGTCTTTACGATAGGTTGACTGGGAGCAATGCGGAAATTGCCTACCAATTCGACGATTTTGAGATCGATGTGCCGAGCACGACGTCAGAGGACGCTCCCCAAGCACACTGGAAGTTTAACGGTACAATGAGAATTACCACCCAGAATCGTAAGAGCCGCTAGGAGAAGCCGAAACCACCGTCGATCTGTTACTCATTGATATTGTGGTGACGATCCGCAAATAGCAATCCTGATTCACTTCAGCATGATATTACAAAGCTAATGAATATAAAGAATCGCAATGACAACAAATTAGTTCTTGTTGCTGACTTACATGTAGAAGTGGATCGGGTTGCTTTCACGGTGAAAGCGAGCGAAGACTCCATCATCATTTCAGTTAAGAATATTTTTGATGGTTACGCGCTGCTGAGAAGAGTTTTACTGCCTTTTGCTAAAAATAAAAGGTTAAGAAGATATTTTAAAAAGACATTGAACCAGACAAACCAGACGGTATACTTTCAAAATCGATATTTAGGCCTCTTCGGACCAAAGGCCAATCCCATTTCCAAAATGCTCCTTCCTTAGCAATGCCGCCCGCCACAAAAAATTAGAATAAGAAAACATTCATTAGAATGGACGGCAAGTCTTAAAGAAATCCGTTCCGAAGTTATTAGCCCAACGCTTCCTGTGAGCTGTCAGTCGATTTTTTGGGGCTTGCAGACATTTTCGGCCTGAGCTGCACTGCGACCACACCCTTGGCAGTAATGCGTAGCTGGTTGGATCAAGGCGATGTAGGCTTTGGGATTTTTTACATGCAATTCCTCTTCGACATGGGCACATAGTGTTTTTTTATCGTTATCACTCATCGTTATATCCTCATGTTTAGGTGCTTGAGTTTCTTACCTGATTTAGTGGCGCTCCGTTGAAAGCCGTTTGTTTTCTGCCTCAAACGGCTAGCAACAAAATTATCCACAATGTGGTACAAGTCAATGGATTGATCAAAAGATTTATACTCGTATCCGCCTTCCAGTCTGATTTACCGAATCGTTTAAAGCGAACGAGCCACAATTATTTGGTCTGATATAATGAATGGGGACGATCAATCAAATAGAGCCTGATCTGTGGGGTAGTTTCCCGGGGGTAATGTGTTGAAATACCAGGTTTGACAGATCTTTTATGCGGTTCTTAAGTACGTTATAAAATGGGGAATTTTTATGTGCTCAGATGTGGAAACGATCATAGAGAAAGGCATTTTTCTGGAGAGAGGGACTCACTTTAAACAGGCCAAAGCCTTGTATGAGGACATCCTGCTGCATGTCACCGATGAAACTATCCATGATGAAGTTCGATTGCGGATAGAGGACATGGACAACCTGATCGCTGAGAAGGCAGTCTATCAGCGCATTGACGAAAATGCTAAACGGGTGCTGACGGAAATTGGCATGAACATTGCCGGGAACCAGATTCTCATGGATATCCTCCTGGAAGCTGATGCCATTGATTTTGACAACGAAACAGCTTTGTTTGTACCCCTGAAAAGGAGTTATATCGATCATTGTCTGGAGCAGGTGCCCCGGGAAATGCCTGGAGATCCCGGAATGAATACTTTTGGAACCGGTGCAACATCGCCTTTTCTTAAACGGGCTGGCGAAGAAGAACTGCGGCCGGCCAATCGTGAAGAGTATGAGCAGATCACCGACGTGGTGGCTGAACAACAAGATGTTGTAAACATTTTCAGCCTGCCGGTGGGCTGCGACAAGAGTATATCTCTATTCGAGGTTGCTCAGCTAATGGAAAGAGCCTATCCAGGGCTCAAGATGATCACCACCAATACCATGGCTGCTGGCGAGGTTACCTTCTTGAAAGACAAAGAGCACTGGCTCGATGGCACCAGCCTGATTGCATCCTTTGCTCCCATGAATAACATGGTCGAGCCGTTTTTACGAAGCGCACGCAGCGGCAACAATCTTCTCCTGATCGACCAGACGATTGCGGGCGTTTCCGGAGCCGGCAGCCCGGAGTCATTCCTGACGCAGAACCATGCCCAGGTGATGTTCATGATGATTATCGCCCAGACCGTAAACCCGGGGATTCTGTGCATGCACGGTGGTATCCCCAGTGTTACCGAGGCAGGCGGAAATCTCTCCTACAGTTCGCCCCGTCAAACATTTATCAACGCAGCACTGGCGCGCGTCAACACGTGGATAACCCGATTCCCTTCAGCTCAGACCGGAGGGAGTACCAGTCTGACAGAGGTTAGTCAGCAGGCGGTTTTCGAGTCGGAATTGAGCCGTAACTCGTTGCGCAAGTATGGGGTGCATATTGTACGACATGCCATGGGCGCTCTCGGCAGCCTTAACTTTTTCAGCGTGGAAAAATTCCTGCAAGATTGCGAGCGTGAACGTCATTCCAGAAAGATCTTTGCAACGTGCCCCAGGAATGTCGGTGTTATACCTCTGTACTTCCCGGGCGACGACCATGCGCTTGAGGGTATTCGCGAGATTTCTGAGAAAGGTAATCCCAAAATTGCTGAGCACACGTTAAAAAACGTAGATTCGTTCCGGCAGTGGGAGCAAATCATCTACGCTGCTGCTGAGAAGAGGCACTACTGCCCGCAACTCAACGATACAGTTATTGAGGCAATGAGCTCTGCAGAAAGGGCTCAGTGAGATTGAGCTTCTGAGCAACGTCTCCCAGGTGCCGGCCGAAGCCCTTAATTGCTTATGGGGGCGTTTTGGGTGGGCGTGGTGCAGAGGCTGACGTTTGTTCCACTGAGATTTGAAATCTTGCAGGGCAGAGACTTTCTGGTTTAATATCAGGAGTATGTTGTCATCTGACCTCCTTCACGTCGGCACCTGCTCCTGGAAATACGATTCATGGCGCGGCCTGATCTACCCTGAGGGCCCGATCAATTACCTTGAGGAGTACAGCCGGCACTACCAGACGGTGGAAGTCGACCAGTGGTTCTGGAGTTTGTTTAAAGGTGATAAGGTAGCTCTGCCCAAACCGGAAGTAGTGCATGAATACGCTACCTCTGTGTCCCCGGGTTTCACGTTCGGAATCAAGGTGCCCAACAGCATTACTCTGACTCACCACTACAACCGAGGCAAGAAAGAACCGTTAGAGCCCAATCCATATTTCCTGTCCGTTGACTTAATGAACAGGTTTCTTGATTCGATCGAGCCGCTGCATGATCATTTGGGCCCGCTGATTTTTCAGTTCGAGTATCTCAACAAGCAGAAGATGTCCGGCATAAACCAGTTCGTGGATCTTTTCGGAACTTTCGCGGAGAAGCTGCCGGCAGGGCTTATCTACGGTGTGGAGACCCGGAATAAGAATTACCTGCAGCCGTCCTACTTCGACCTATTGGTGGCCCAGGGCTTATATCATGTATTCCTGCACGGCTATTACATGCCACCGGTATTCGATGTGTACCGTCAATATCGGGACAAGATCAACGAGCGGACAGTAATCCGCTTGCACGGTCCCGGCCGGAGTGAGATAGAACAGAAGACCGGAAAGAACTGGGGCCAGATCGTAGATCCCCGGGATCAAGACATTAATCAGCTTGCATTCATGCTCGAAGACCTGGCCGGCCGTCAGGTAGAGACGTTCTTGTACGTCAATAACCACTTCGAGGGATCAGCGCCGAGGACGATCAGTCGAATTGAAGAGCGGCTATAAGGTTGCTACCATCTATCAAAACTTACATTTCGCAAGACATTCCAGTCTCCATCCCACAGCCGCTCAAGAGCTTCTCGATCGATTTAGTCTCTCTGTGGGAAATGAGTCTCACCAGAGCGTTTGACCACCGCGTCCTAAAAGTGCCGCCTTTCCGGGATTGGTTGATGCTAAGTACCCATATTCCATGTCTGGGTCCTCCTGTTGAACGACAATTATACTTCCCTGGCGACGACAACTAGAATTCCCGGTTGAACAAAGGGTAGATTATTCAAATCCGACGAAGGAGGATTTGAATGGTCACAGACAACCAGGTGAAGCAATCTGGATTTCCTTCAGCCTGTCAAAGGTCAGTTCTTTTATCTCTACGGGGGGCTTCAAGAATTTGGTCGACTGGTTACATTGGCTCCAGATATCGATAAATTCTTCATAACCTGAAATCTTCGAGGAAGTTTTAATCGGTATTATCAGATATTTGTACGGGGAAATACTAAAACGACTATAGCGGATATAATCTTCTGTTAAGAAACCTTTATAACCATCACCAATTGATTCGATATTGATGATTTTCATGCCTACCCCCTTATCTTCAAATATTCTACTCTTGACCGTTTTTTTCGATGAACCTTTTTATGAACTTCCTGATTTCTCGTGCAGCGCTTGTATCTAACTCATAACAGAGTGAGACAAATAGGTCTCGTTCCTCTTCCGTGAGTCGAACGACTAACTGCTTGTTCTTCTTTACTCTTTTCTTGGGCAAGTTGTTGTTTCCCTCATCTTTTTGTATATAGTAATAACAGCTTTATCATATCAATAGTATATACAAAAGATATCATAAAGATGGTGAATGTCAAGCCTTTCAGGGAATGGATACTATTATCCATTTCCAACAGAAGCAAAACATCATGAAATATTCAGGCTAAGATCTTGGCAAGGTAATATAGGTGGTTCGAACCAGCCGAACAGGGGCTGGTGTCGAAAATTTCTTGACCAGGAGTATGGAACAGAGGGGGAGAAGCAGGCTGAGTGCTGTCACGGTGATGAGCAGCATTCCCAGTGAAGAGTAATCGGCCGCCACCTGAATTTGTTCAGTCACCGGATCAATTACCTGGCGGCTGATGGTGAAGATCTTGTTGAGATATTTCGTACCGAGGCTGCTGGCCGACAGGGCGAGATTGGTAAAAGAGGCCATCACTGCAAAAAAAGTGGCCTTCAGATGAGCCGGGGCGCTGGCGGCGATCCAGGCCAGCATCGGGATCATGGCTACCTGTCCCAGCGGCGATTCGAGCGCGGTGTCTATGACGGCAATGAAGCGGGCATCAACAATGCCGCCGGTTACACCTGCAGTCCAGTGATGCAGTCCATAAAACATGCCGATCAGCGGCAGGCTCAGAACCGCCCCGCACAAGCTCAGAAAGGCGACAATAAAAAAGATCGATTTCTCCGCCATGAAGCGGCGGAATACGACCATTCCAACCAGGGCCAGGCTGCCGCTGATCAGCGACAGGATTGAAATAAAATGCTGGTCGAATTTCAGTTCGTCGATTTGAAACCAGCTTGCTCCTGCTCCCGGTCCGGGCAAGGCCCTGAAGACGAAAATGACGATTGCCGTGGAGATCAGCATGTTCCTGGCTGAGGGCTCCAGTTCCTTTATCAGCCGGGAGATCAGAAAGATGACAATCGTCATTGATCCACCAAAAATGATTTCCTGATTGAACGGTACCTGGGTCAGCCCCATGGTAATGGTAAAAATCACAAAACCCAGTCCCCCGCCCAGAATCAGCCAGTTTGGACGTACCTGAGCCGGCGGCTGGAAATGCGTGCCGGGCGACACCGTATGAGCGGCTGTTGACAGCTGCCTGCGTTTTATAAGTTCAGCAAGTATCACGCCCAGAATAGAGATAAGCGGAATCACCAGGGCCATGCGGTACATATCTGCATAGACCGACAGTTTCAGCTCTTCAGGCACAGCCGCTATGTCTTTGAACATCGCAATATTGATCAGAGACACGCCAATGCCGCCGCCGATGATCGCACAGCGCCCCAGTGTCTGCATCGTAGTGTGCATCGATTTGATTACTCTGGAATCAAACGCAACACCGTTTTCATCAGCGGTGGGGACGGCTTCAACCGTCATCGCATCGGCGACCACATCCTGCAGTACGTAACCGATCGGAGAGAGCATCGCTGCCAGCACAAACCATGACTCCATGCTCATTGTGGGGTATAGGAGAGATGGGGAGTGGGTGAGGATGAGCATGATGGTAAGACTGGCAGCGATGAGTGCGGCCCCCAGGAAAACGAGCAGATATTTCCATTTCCAGATGATATCTACCAGGTGGCCGAGGGGCATCTTAAGAGCCCATGGAAGGCCGATCCAAAAACCGAGCATCGCCAGAAATTCTGCAGGGAGATCAAGGTAATCCTTGACGAAGAATGTTCCGACGATGCCGGTTAAGCCGGATACGCCTGCCGCCAGATAGACCATCAGAGGCGGCAGGTAGGAAAGTCGTATCGTGGGGATCAGTCCCGAGGGGCGGCAAAGGACCCGAGAAAGTGCCGCTGGAATCCGCCGGGGGATGAGGCTTGCGACAAATTTCATAGGGTCCTTCACCATGGTTAAGTTTTAGGAAAGAGGCGAGCCCTTCTCCTCGTTCAGTACGTTCAGGACATGACGATTATCCCTGTGCTTCCAGCGGTACATAGAATTTGCCGCTGTCTCTCTGGACGAGCAGCAGGAGCTTATCCTTGTCCTTTGATTCACGAAGCTGCTTTTTGACTTCGCTGACCGAGTCGACCGCCGTGCGGTTTACTTCGACAATGACGTCTCCTTTGCGAAGACCTGCTTCAGAGGCAGCGCTGCCTGGTTCTACACCGACAATGGCAACACCTTCTTCAGTCTCGACCCGGAGCTGTTTGGCTACATTTTCATCTAAATCATGAAGCTGCATGCCCCACTTGCTCTGGCCCGCACCGACATCTTTGCCGCGCAGTGAGTCATCGGCGGCAAGTTCACCAACATTGACTTTCAGCGTCTTTTCCTGACCATCACGCAGAACCGTCAATTCAACGTCTTCACCAACCGGGGTTGCTGCGACTTTGGCCGGCAGGTCACGGCTGTCTTTGATCTTGTGGTTGTCAAAATTGATGATGATGTCACCGCGTTCAATGCCGGCCTCTGCCGCTGGACTGTCAGGGCTGACGTCGGCGACCAGGGCTCCGCTGTGCTCTTCAATTTCTAGTGCTTCAGCCAGATCCGGGGTGATTGTCTGGATGTTGACTCCCAGGTAGCCTCGGGTGATTTCACCATGTTCTACCAGCTGCGGAATGAGCGGTTTGGCGGTGTTTACCGGAATCGCAAAGCCGATTCCCTGACCCTGAGGGATGATGGCCGTGTTGATACCAACCACTTCACCTTTCATATTGAACAGGGGGCCGCCGGAATTGCCGGGGTTGATAGAGGCATCGGTCTGGATGAAATCGTCATACGGTCCCGCTCCGATCACTCTTCCCTTGGCACTGACGATCCCTGAGGTGACGGTGTGGCTGAGGCCGAACGGGTTGCCGATGGCGACTACCCAGTCACCCACTTTCAAACTTTCGGAATCGCCCAGTGTGGCTTTGGGGAGATCCTTCGGGGCCTTGATCTTCAGGACGGCGAGGTCCGTTTTTGGGTCCAGGCCAATCACTTCGGCCGGGTATTCTTTTTCGTTTGCCAGGGTTACCGAGACTTCTTGTGCGCCTTCAACCACGTGATTATTCGAGAGAATGTAGCCGTCTTCACTGATAATGACTCCGGAACCGGCCCCCTGGGACGGATGGCTTCTGGGAGTCTGGGGCATCTGCTCGAAAAAACGACCGAAAAAATCACCGAACTGGTCCCCGAAAGGGTTGCCGCCCATTTCCGGTCCCTGGATTCCTGCCTGGACAACCTTGGTCACCTTCACATTGACGACACTGGGGCTGAGCTTGTCGGCCAGTTCGGCAAAAGATGTAGGCATTGAAACAGTTTCAACTACCGGTGTCTGCTCGGCGGCAACCGAGTCCTCTGCATTGAGGGCCCTCGTGCCGTTAAATCCTGTGGCCACCAGAGCGCCTGCAACGAAAAAAGGCATTCCGGCCAGCAGCAGTTTTTTCGCACCCGAGTGTCTAAGCGATACCTTCGATGTATGGTGGTTAGCCATGGTTCACCTCCTGTTAAAATTGAATTTTTCTACGATCTGAGAATTTCGGGATTCTCATGGGTGAGACAGTAGAACATCAACATTAAAGGGGGATTAACTGAAAATGATAAAGATGCAATGTCGGTGAATTCTGGTTCGCCGAGGCAATGGGGGTACTGCGAGGGAGTTACACCTGAGATGTTATGGCTTCGCCTGGTCTGCTCAGGAAATATACTCGTCGGCGGGCAGGCAGGGGATCGAAACGGTAAAGGTTGAACCGGCTCCAGGCGCGCTCTTGACTATGATGTCCCCATGGTGAGCGAGGGCGATCGAGCGGGCAATACTGAGCCCCAGGCCTGAGCCGCGGTTGTTTTGCCGGCGGGCCTGGGATGTTCGATAAAATCGGTCGAAAATAGTATTGACTTCTTCTGCATTCAAGCCGGGGCCGGAATCTTTCACCCGGATCAGCGCAACATCGTCACGCTTTTCCAGAGAAAGGAGGACCTGCCCGCCGGCCGGGGTGTACTTGATGCCGTTGTCGATCAGGTTCATCAGCATCCTCTGCAGTTGCAGCTCGTCACCGTCGATGACCACGGAATTCAGCACTGCATGGCTCAATGCAATGTCGTTTTGCCGGGCAAGGGGCTGCAGGTGGTTGCAGGTCTTGAGGCAAAGATGGGCCAGATCGAACGGCTGGAGATCGAGCTTGAGGGCCCCGACATCGGCCCGGGCGAGCAGCAGCAAGCCTTCGACAAGCTTGTTGATTCGATCGATTTCTTCAAGGCTGCTGTGCAGCACCTGTTGATAATCCGATGGACTGCGCGGCTTCAGCAGTGCCACCTCGATTTCACCTTTGAGAATAGTCAGGGGCGTCTGCAATTCGTGCGAAGCATCGGCGCTGAAGCGGCGCATTTCCTGGACCGAGCCGTCGATTCGATCGAGCATGTCATTGATTGTCCGGGCCAGGCGATCCAGTTCATCGTCGCTGCCGCTCTCAGTAAGACGCTGATTCAGGTGCTCAGCGCTGATTCTTTTGGCGGATCTGGTCATGGTGTCGATGGGGCGCAGAACCCTGCCGGCCAGGAGCCAGCCCCCCCCTCCGGAGAAGAGCAGCGTGATGGGCAGCAAACCGGCCAGAATCAGCAGAAAGCGCTGTTTTGTCTCGTAGGTGTTTTCAAGAGACATGCCGACACGTATGACATTGACCACGCGCCCGTCGTCAAGTACCGGTGTTGTCAGCACTCTCAGCGCAGGACCGTTTTCTTCCTTGATGGTCTCGAAGACCTGTTGACCTCCGGCCGCCGTCTGCAGCGCCGACTCACTGAGCGGTATCTCGAGCAAAGATGTTTCCCGGCTCTGATCCTGCTGGCGTTGTCCCGAGAGATTGAAAAAATCGATGTGGCGTTCGAGCGGGGAGAAGCCGAAAAACTGCCTGAAAATCGCATCGATATCTGCCGGCAGCATGGTGTCGTTTCTTGGCTGGACCGTCGTTGACAGCACATCGGCAATGCCTCTGAGTGCATAATCAATATCCCGATTCAGGCTATAGCCCAGGAGGCCGTACGAGAGACCGCCAAGCACCAGACAGGTCAGGGTGAGCAGGCCCGTGTACCAGAAGGTCAGCTTCAGGCGTATGGTGCGAACCCTCATTGATTACTCCTCCCGCATCACATATCCGGTTCCCCGGATCGTGTGCAACAGTTTGAGCTGGTAGGGGGCATCGATCTTTTTTCTGAGGTAATTCACATAGACATCCACCACATTGGTTTCAGCGTCGTAGCCGTAATCCCAGGCATGATCGATAATCATGGAGCGGGTGAGCACGCGCCCGGTATTGCGCATGAAATACTCGAGAACGGCAAACTCCTTTGAAGTGAGTTGGATACGATCGCCGTCTCTGAAAACCTGTCGCGAAGCGGGGTCAAGGGTGAGATCGGCAACTTTGAGCACCGGTATCTTGTTGTCGGAGCGGCGCCGCAGCAGTGCCCGGACTCTGGCCAGCAGCTCTTCAAAAGAAAACGGTTTGGAGAGGTAATCATCCGCTCCGGTATCAAGGCCGATAACTTTATCTTCGATGGTTGCCCTGATGGTCAGCAGCAGCACCGGGGTAACCACCTGGTTGATGCGAATCTGCTGCAATACGCTGAGCCCGTCAATTTCAGGAAGATTGATGTCGAGAATTATCAGGTCGTGAACCTGGTCCAGGGCCATCCCCAGGCCGGTTTTTCCGTCGGCGGCGCAATCGACCGCATAGCCATGCTCTTCAAGCCCTTTTTGAATAAAGCTTGCGACCTTTTTCTCATCTTCTACCAGCAGTACTCTCATCGCCGGCGGCCCGGGAAAAAGAGGTGTTCTGCCGGAGTCTCAGGTCTGCGTGTTTTCATTGTTCTGCAGCTGCTTTATGATAATCGGTATGGCCGGTGGAATGCGCTCACTGTTAGGCGTGACATTGCGAATCATGCTCAGATGGGTTCCCGGTACGGTCGTATGGGTAATGCCCGGCAATCTGGTTGACTCAACTGAAACCAGACCGTCGCCGAGGCCATCGGTCATCGATGCCGCCGCAGTTTTAATGGCTCTCAGATCTTCTGCGCTGAGACCGGGGAGATTTTCTGTATATCCATCGAGAAAGCCGACCAGTTCTTCCTCACTCCAGGGACTGGTCACCCCGGCTATTATAAATTGCTCGACTCCTTCAGGATAAGGCCTGGAATTCAGTTCCTCGAGAAAACGACTGCCGGGGAGCAGGTCGATTTTTGCTTCACCGGCGCCATCAAAGATAAACGTCAGCCATTCCGTCTGCCCCCGGACCAGGCGGGTGAACTGATCCCGCATCTCCGCAAAGAATCGCAGCCTGACCATCGGCGAGCCGTGATTCGGCGTCCCCACCATGATCAGCGTATCGATCCGGGGAACCTGCTGTTCCTCGATGAAGCGGCTGTAATCGATATCCGGGCTGGTCAGCAGTTCTCGGGAAATAAGACCGCCCATGCTGTGAGCAACAATGTCAATATGCTCAATACCATGAGATTTCAACGCATGGAGTTCATCAAAAAACAGGGCGGCGGATTCTCCCAAGGGCTGGTCGTTGGGGTACTCGAACTGCCAGACATCATAGCCTTCCTGCAACAGAGCAGGGGTCAGATCCTGCCAGACCTTACCCGGGTCATCCAGGCCATGAATCAAGACGACATTACGACCCGGAACCTTATCCGGTTTCGATGCCCCGTGGTCTGCAACCTGCCGGAAAAGACCGATCGTTTCAGAATACTTTTCGGCCCTGTCGGGAAATGTTTCTTTGACCGTTTTTCGAATGGTGCTGCGCAGCGCTTTCTCTTCCTCCTGGTAGATATGGGTCAAGAGCAGATAAAGACCCAGCAGCACACAAACGGTTCCAAACAGCCAGAGCCACATTTTTTTGGTGTTATTCTTGATCTACTGATCCTCAGTAAGGCGGGTTGACAGATTATACCGGTTAACCGTTGGCACGTTATCCTATAAAAGCGGTGAGGTGAGGCGGGCAACCCGGGCAGCAATCTTGAAGAAGAGCTGCTTGTCGTCGAAATGTTCAGGGCCGACCCGCTCACTTTGTTCAAAATCGATGTTCAGCATGGTCTCGATTTGTGCGGCGAAACCGTTGTCAGCCACCAGGGCTGTAGCCTCAAAATTAAGATAAAGAGAACGATTGTCAAGGTTTACGGTCCCCACGCCGGCGAGGAAATGGTCCACCAGCAGCACCTTCTGGTGCAGAAATCTGTCCTGATAACGATAGAACTTCACCCCGCAGTCAATCATTTTTCTGTAATAGGTAAACGATGCGAGCTCAACAAGAAGATGGTCGGCTTTCCCCGGTAACAGCAAACGCACATCGACGCCTCGAGTAGCGGCGATCTGGAGCGCCCGCACCATCACATCGTCCGGTACGAAATAGGGACTGGTCAGCCACAATCTCCGGGTGGCGGTCTGGCATATCGTCGCAAACAAAGAACTGCAATTCGCCCGGTAGTCAGCCGGCCCCGTATTGACAATTGCAACACTGCGCCCTTCCGCGTTTCGTTTGACTTCGGTGCTGACGTCAGGAAGCTGTCGGGTCGCCCAGAACCAGTCTTTGGTGAAGCTCAGCTGAATGTGCTGAGCGGCCGGCCCCTGGACGACAATATGCGTATCACGGTAGGTCAAATACTCATCGGCCAGGTTGTGGCCGCCGATGAAGCCGGTGCGGCCGTCGACAACGAGCAGTTTCCGGTGATTGCGAAAATTGATCTGGAAACGGTTGCGGCGGCCCTGGGTTGTTCTAAAGCCGGAGACCTGTACTGATGCGTCCGTCAACTGCTGCAGACTGCTTTTAGACAGCTGCCAGCTGCCGATTTCATCATAAATAAAGTAGACCTTGACCCCTGCCCTGGCTCTATCTATCAGCATCTCCCTGAACTGCTGCCAGATTGTGCCGTCCTTGACAATATAGAACTGAACGAGAACATAGGATTTTGCCCCGGCTATCGCGGAGAGCATTTCATTGTAGGTGTTCTCAGCGTCAACCAGCAGGGTGAGCTCATTGCCTGCGGTAAAGGGGACGTTGGTGAGTCCCCGCACCAGTTTTTCCAGCGGCTCCAGGCCCTGAACGCTTTCGGCGGCCTGCCGTGCCATGTTTGCGTACCAGTTCGCTGAGGCTTCCTCGATGAGCGCCTCTTTTTCTCTGATCGCCTCGGAGTAGCCTTCAAAGCGGGTGCGGCCGAAGACAAGATAGAGAGGAATAGCCGCAACAGGCAAAGAGATTAAAGATACGGACCAGGCGATGGCGGCCTGGGAGGAGCGGGGACGCATCACCGCATCGATGGCGAGTGCAATGCCGCACATTTCCAGAAGGGCGATAACCGCGACAATGATGCTGAGATCGTAGGAATTAGCCAAATTGATTCATTTTCATTGTTAGTTGGATCCGAATTGTTCTGACTTCACGAATATACGGGCAACAACTATCTGACAAAGTTGTAGAGAAGCTCGACACCGGTAACATCCACGGAATTTCTCACCTCCAGCGAAAACCCCCGGGGCAGTGAATAGCGAACCCGAAACAGTCCCTGATTATCGAATAAGTTGACGTCATAGCCGGCTGAGAGTCTATCGGTGAGCTGCCGGTTAAAGGACAGTGAGACATTGCCCTGGTCACTGTCTTTTTTGAGGTTGAACGTGCCTATCTGCAGTTTCTCCCCAACCTGGCCAAGGATGTTGTTGCCCCCTGAAATACCCATGAACCTGATTGCCGAATCGACTAATCCCGTATTGTCGCCAGGACTCAGCGGGCGGCCTAGGAGCAGGGCGGCGATGATTTCGCGCTCCTCCATCATCGGATCCGAGAAAAGCTCGACGTAATAGTCCTGCACTGACCCGGTGATGTTGAGTCCGACCACCATATCACTTTTTCCGGCCTGTTCGCGGCTGATAATTTTTCTCGCCTGTATATCCAGGGCCGGGTTGTCAATCGGGTTTCCGGTGAAGAGAAGAATGCCGCGTGATATTTCGATGGTTCTGCCCATAAAGGAGACTGTTCCGTTTTCTACCTGAATCTGCCCTCTGCCTCGTATCTCTCCGCCACCGGCTCTTACAAGGTCCATGGCGCCGGCTAAAGATCCTTCAAAACCGAAACCTTTTACCTGAATATCATCCCCGAGCTCGATCGCCACATTCAGATCAAAAGGGAATTCGTTGTCAGAAGCCGATTCATCGGTGAACTGGGTGTCTCTTGACATGGTATCCGAGCCGGTCATCTCTTCCGGTTCGATTCGTGCCTGCGGGATTAAAATAGTCCCGCTCAGGTTTCCGCCTTCCGGGCTGATAAAAAGATTGAGCTTCGGATTCCCGGTAATCCTCAGCTCCCGCTGATCCCAAAGCTGCAAATTCTGACCGCTGATGTCCAGGTCGGCCGCCCAGCTCTTGTCTATAAATCTGATATTACCGTTGACCGTGCCTCGCCCTTCTCCTGATCTGGTGGTCAGGTTCACCTCGAGGCCCTGCCGGTCACCCTGCAGTTGCGCAGCAATCTCTTGCAAGTGCAGACCATAATCCGGCAGCATCAAGCCGCCGTCTTCGAGCTTCATCCAACCGAGCAGATCCGGATTGCCGAGAACGCCACCGACTGCAAAATCTGCGCTGATACGGCCCTCGGGAACCACCACATCACCAGTCAGAGCTGCCAGTCGACTCAGGTCTTCAATCCGGACACTCAAGGCGCCGTCGAGCGGCAGGTCCGGAAACGGGACGGAGGGATCTCCAAATGTATCGATGGCGACATTCATTGCCAGGCTCGATCCATCATTGATCATGCTCCGCAGGCTGGTCTGCAGCAATTGGTCCTCAAGATCGATCGTCAGGGCAGTATCGGTGAAGATCAGAGGATCCAGGTAAGCATCTGCGCTGTCCTCCAGGTACAGCTTCTCAGAAAAGAGGTGAGCGCTGCCGACATGCACCGCTGTCCCATTTCCGGCAGCGTGCAATTCACCACGAAGCTTTCCTCTGAGCGGAAAGGTAAGCAGATTCCAGCGCTCCAGGCTGGAAGTATCGAAATGCAGCGAGGATATGTCCGCCTGCCAGCCATCCTCAAGAGACCAGAGTCCATCAGCACAGGCAGCGCCGGCTGTCGCTGCAAGGCAAAAACCGTCGATCGAGGCAGTCTCAGCGGCAAGCGCAACTCCGGCGGGCTCCTGCAGCTGCCATAATCCATAGAGCGGGTGGTCATAAGCCAAATCCTTAAGTGTTCCCGACCATCCGGCCATATCAATAATCTGTCCGGAGCCCCGTACAGCCAGATTGCCGAAACCGGAAAGAAGTTCGACACTGAAAATATGGTCCTCGACGTTTCCGGATATCGACACGTCCAGTTTGTCTGCCAGTTCTTCTACCGGAACCGATAGCCGCTGCAGGCGGTCGATTTCCAGGCTCAATTCCAGTTCCTGCTGATCGAACACGGCTGATGCATCGAGTGCGTGGAGACGGTAGTCGTCATAAGAAAATTCATACGCACGGGCCAGGAGATCGATGTATGGCGACTGTCGCTCACCAAGGATCGAGCCGGAGATTTCAAGCCTGCCTGCCAGGCGTTCGTGCAGGTGTTTGAGATTCTGACCATCGACTGAAAATTGTACGTCAACCGAGGTGCCGATCGTGCCGTCGATGGACAGGGAGTTGGGCCCCGAGAGCAGAAACAGTTCTCTTATTTTGAGCTCATCGGGCAGATAGTCGATGCTTCCACCCCCTTCCACGGGGTAACCTGCAAACGTTCCAGTCAGCGATGCCAGTGTCGCTTCGGCCTGTATACCGTTTTCTACGATCGTGCCGTGGGTGTGCACTTCACCCTGAATCCTCCCTACAGGAAACGCTCCCCACTGGGCTGGGTTGACCTGCTCAAATCGACCGGAAGCCTGCCAGCGCAGGTCCGTGGACCAGCCAAACCGGCCGTCGAGCTGCAGTAAAGCCTCTCCAGCCTTGAGGTGGGCGGCAAGAATTTCAATTTCCCGATCATTTCCTTGAAACTCGACAGCACCGTTGAGTGAAAGGGCAGGTTCTTCGGCAACAATGCGTAAATCGGAAATGGTGCCGTTATATCTCAATTGACCATCAGCCAGAGACCCTGTCGAATTGAGCAGCAGATCAATAGAACCTCCGGCGAAATCCTGATAATGGGAAACATCAAATGATTGTGTCGATAGCGAGAATGACCAGTCGACATCGTTCTTCCAGTTGAACTGTCCGGTGAGCTCGAGTTCATTGTTGTCGAACCGGGTTGAGGATCGATCGACAACCAGCCCGCCTTCGTTTCCAGAGATGAATAGCGAGCCTTCGATTTTCGGCAGCTCCGGGTATTCCAGCTCTGTTGTCAGCTGCAGACGGTAATCGGCCGGATTTCCGGCTGAATGGAAGGTTACCGCTCCGTCCAGCGGGGCCAGGGCATTACAGAGATCGGGCAGAAAGAGATCGGCCGTTCCGTCAAGCTCCCAGCCGGGGGTGTCCAGCAGCCTGAATAAGGTTCCTTCGACAGCGACAGCTCCGGGAGCGGTCGTCGACAGACTGACGGCCATTTCATCAGGCGAACCGCTCAGGCCGAACGCACCCTCGACATCTGCGCAGCCGTCCTTGCTGAACGTCCAGCTGCCGTCGAGTTCGGCGGTCCAGTTACCGGCCATGACAACGGAGCCTTTCAGACTGGCCCAATAGTGCGGTTGTTCAACGTCAAGTGTGGTGATGGAGACAAGAGAATTTCTAAGAGCCGCCTCAGTGGTTATGGATTCAAGCTGGAGCAGCCTTCCCTGGCCAGTACGGTAGATGGACAGATCTTGTAACAGGAACTGGTTGAGCTCAATTGCCAGCGGCAGAGATATGTCCGGCAGCGATACGGGACCGGAGCGGGAAACGGGTTCGCTCTGAGCTTCTGCAAGTATCACCTCAACAGCCTCAGCCTGCAGGGAGCCGATATGCAGGGTTTTCTGGAGAAGAGCAGCGGGGTGCCAGTCAGCCGAGAGCCGGTCGATAAAAACCTCGAGCTCAGCGGAGCGGATGTGCAGCTTCTGCAATTCCCAGCTGCCCGATAATCTGCCGCTGCTCTGTTCTGCCGAGACCTGGTAGGTGGTCAAACGGGAGATCAGGCCGATTGAGATGTTGATGCCGATACTGGTGTAAAACATGATGAAGATCAGCGCACCAGTCAGACTGACAAGCAGCAGCACCGCGGAGGTAATGAATTTCTTCATCAGAGGTCGGTTCCCACCCGCAGATAAAAATATTGCGCGGTTCCTTCATCATCGAGTGGGTAAGCGAAGTCGAGCTTTATCTGCCCGAACGGCAGGGCCACGCCAATGCCCACCCCTACACCGCGGACCAGGTCTACCTCCCAGTCATCCATGGCGTTGCCGATGTCGAAAAATGCGGAGATTCTGCCAAATTCAAACACCTGCCTCTCTAAGGAAATGCTGCCGGTAAGCAGGACCCGCCCGCCAACGATCGACCCGGAGCTGTCCTGTGGGCCCAGGGTCCTGTACTTGTATCCCCGGACGCTCTTTTCTCCGCCGGCGTAAAATCTCAACGATGGAGGAAGTTCGTCGATGGAGTCGACGAGAATGGTGCCGACGGAACCGCGCCCGATCAGTCGCCACTTCTGCAGGGGGGAAATGATTGCCCGGCCGCTGAGTCTGATTTTCGCAAAGCTGGCGTCCGAGAAAAGTTCGCTGCTCGCCCCTTCGACATCGATCGTTACGCGTCCCCCCCGTTCGGTATTGACGAGCGCATCGGCTCTTGCCAACGATGCATTGAGGCCGGGCATCAGGAATCGTCCTCTTTCCGAGGTTGCCCCTATCTGATAGTCTTCATCAAAGTACTGCAGCGACAAAGCCCCGAATTGTGGAGGCTTGTCAAACCCGTAGCTGATACCGGCGGAGAATTTTTCTGTCTCGGTATCCTCCCACAACTCCTTGTTCCAGCCACCGGTTCCGGTGAAAAATGTGTGTCGCGGATCGGGCCCGGGTACCCGGTAGTTGAACTGGACCAGGCTCTGCTGATCGCCCAGCAGCAGCGAAGAGAATCCACTGTGACCGGAGCGGTTGAGCAGCCTGTTCCGGTAATCCAGGCGAACGTTGGCACCGGTATCAGTTGCATATCCGACCCCGAGGCTGACATTTGTATTCGATTCATTGGGCTCAGCGCTGACAACAACGGGGACATAGGGAGCGTGCTCTTCGCCTATTCCAGGGATCACGCTGACCCGCTGGAAATACCCGGTCCGATAGAGTGTTCGCTGGAGTTCAGGCAGTAAAGAGGAGGTGAATTTGTCACCAGACTCAAAGCCGATGAAACGATAAAACAGATCATCTTTGATGACATCCTGGTCGCTGGTGATTTCACCGAAACGAAAAGCCGGTCCGCTGTCAAGCACCAGCTCAATGGCGGCGCTGTAGTCTGCGCGGTTTATCTTGATACTCTGGACTTTGAAGGCGGCGGAGAGAAAACCGAGGTCGCGGAGTTCCCGCACCAATCTGTTTTTTTCCTGCTCGTAGAGTGGATGATTGAGCGGGTCGCCCTCTCTGAGCGCTGTAAGGCTGCCGCCGCTGGGCGGCACCAGGGCGCTGCTCCCTTCTCCAACGACGCTGATCGACACCTCGGTTATATAGACCTGCCTGCCGGGATCGACGTCGTAGCTTGCCAGCCAGCCGTTTTCAATGTCGACGAGCTCCGAGGCTACGTTTACCGAGTGATAGCCATATGGGGCGAGTGCTGTTTTGATATCCTGGGGAGCGAGCCGGTGGAGCCTCATTACCTCCATCTGGTCCGGTATTTCAGCGCGCTGGCTGAGCCGATATATTCGTAGCCTCGACAGGATATTTTCATAGGCTTTGCCCTCGACGCCGGTAACCGTGACTACAAGCGTTTCCGCCGCGAACAGCTGGTTTGTGAATAAGAAGAGAACCAGGGTTATGCAGAGAACAATGTGATAGACCAATGACCCACAAGGCAAGCAAAGATGAAAACTTCACCGTCAGGTCTTGTCGGTCCAAGACCTCTGTTTAACAAGACCTTATCCGAAAAAACACGATTACGCACGTACCGGGACTGGCATATGGATAGATAAACGTGTCGCCCGAAATACATGGAGTAGTAGCACCTATGATATGGTTAACGGATACAGACAGTTATTTGAAAATCTGCTTGAGGCGATTACTGTCCTCTGCCTGCCATGCTTCCGGTTCAGTCAATTCGACCCAGGCGTCGATGTAGTGTTCTGCCGCGAAGACGTGTCCGAACCCTTTCGGAACCTCGGTGCCGACGAGCATGTCAATGACGAGCTGCAGCATGGTAATCAAGGGGTACCAGGTGAAGCTGGGCAGGACATCAGGGGCCCGTTCGCCGACCATCCACTCTGGGGGACGAAAAGCGGCGGAAACCTCGAAGAAGGTAATGGGATCGCTGGGATACTGGAGAAAGATCAGGCGCGTCCGCGACCAGCTGCTGCCGGGGATGTCGAGGGCATTGACCTGGGTCGTAAAGCGCGCCGTTCTGCCGTCGCCGATACGCGGGAGCCAGGCCGGAGAGTCACTGTTGCGGTTCGTTGTCAGCTCCTTCCAGAGCGGATTGTCAAATGTCGGACCGGACCAGAGGGCTCCGCTGATCGGGTCATCGATCATGGTTATCGGGGAAACGGAATTTTCAGAGCCGTAGGACCCAAGACTGAGACCGTGGAGGTAAAGCTTCGGGCGGGTAAGCGGTTCCAGTTGACGCCAGTGCTCATACACCGCGTTCACCAGGGCTTTTGCAGACTCCGGCGCCTGATCCGGCTCTACCAGCAGGGCCAGGGGACTCATCAGGTAAGAGTACTGCATCCCGACAATCGCGGTATCACCCCGGTGCATTATTTCGAAAGGATCGACAGCGGCAGGGTCGATCCAGCCGGTCCCGGTAGGGGTGACGATTACCAGCACGGAGCGCTGAAAAGCGCCGACACGCTTCATCTCTTCAAGAACCAGCAGGGCCCGCTCCTGGTTAGTCCTGGCTGAATTGAGGCCGGCATATATCCTGATTGGCTTTTTGGCTGATTGCTGCGGGTGAATGCCGGCTATTTCTTCTATGCCCATACCGCCTGCAATGAATTGACGCCCCCGCGCCCCGAGGCTCTGCCAGGCAATCAGCGAGTCGGCGCTGCCGGAACGCAGTGAGTCTTCGGGAACCGGAAGGTCCGGGTCGATCAGAGCGTCAACTTCACGAAACGTCTCATCGGCCATATTGAGCAGGTTGCGGGCAATCAAGCCATTGCCGATGTTCCAGAATACTATGGCGACCAGCAGAAAACTGAAGAGAAAGGAAACCCGGGGCGGCACCCGTCCCGGTATCCGGTTTCGGACGACACGGATAATGGTCATGAAAAACCGGCTGAGCAGCAACAAAATTGAAAACAAGCCGCCCGATAGCGCCAGAATGAATGCCCCATGACCGTCTGCCAGAGGTTCCATGGTCATCAAGGCCCGCAGCTCATTCTGATCGGTGCGAAAGGTTGACAGCGATGCTGCCAGAAAAGCCATGCCGGCCAGCAGAAACAGGCAGGAAAATGTCCAGCGATAAGCGTCATTGATCTTCGGTAGCTCGAGAAATCGCCAGGCCCAGATCATGATAGTGATCAGTGCATAACCAATCGCCATCACCAGACCGCCGAGTGTACCCTGGAAGAGCGCAGACCTCGGTATCAACGAGGGCGTCAGCGAGGCGGACAAAAAGAGCAGGCCCAGCGCAATGCCGGCCACGGAGATTCTATATCGATCGATAAATGAAAAGATAGCGCCAAGGTTCATCGATTTTTTTGTTGCTCGATCAAGATGAAACGATCCAGTCGTCAATCAGTTTATAATTCTGGTGAGTTATATCCCGCTCAAGGATGCGCACAATATCTAAGTAATCCATATCTATCAATTTAACAACAAGGGGTTGATCTGTTTGCTGACGATTTTAAATCTGCCGGGGGACAGCCTGCATAATGAAAAACAAAAATGTGATTTCATTGAACATGGATGCCCTGCTGAAGGTAGCCTGAAATATTCGGATTAGTCCGCGTCGGCCGTCTTGGAAACTTTCTGATCAGGTAGATGACGCAATTGGGCTGCCTGCACGATCATTCCCAGCGCCGCCAGCGCCCCGCCTGCCAGCAGGCCCATCGCTGAGTGCAGTCCCAGGGCGCCAATAATGATTCCGGCACCAGCCAGCGTTGACAGAACGATGATTGCCCAGTCCATGGCCACGGCGGCAAACAATGCCCCGATGATCCCTCCCGCGATTGACACCGCTGTTTCTGACACAGACCAGTCAAGCGACTGGACCAGAAGAATCGCCAGATACCCGCCGCCATAGATTCCTGCCAGGATAAAGGCGACTCGCTGCAGGACCACTGCGAGCAGGGCGCCGACCAGGCCGGCAAGCACAGCCGATACCCAGACCAGCCAGCGCGGATAGTCGATCAACAGCTCACCGGCTACTTCCGCCCCGAAGAAGAAGCCGGCAATCATGACGAATAACCAGAAGAGCCTTCTTCCGGTAAAAAGAATCAAGCCTCCCAGTGCGATGTGGGCGATAACCAGTGACATTGGCATGTCGTTATGCTCCTTGAAAGTAGTGAGTCAAAGGCCCGGTAAAATTTGTTCTCAACCGTTAAAAACGATTTTCAGACCGCTGCCGCCAATGAGCATCGCAAAGACGACCAGAAGGGCTATTGTAACGGCTGTATTATTGGCAATGAGCCAGCTCTTCAGTTCTTCCAGGAAAGTTTGAGCCTTGTCCCCCCGCACCCAGGTGAAGACGATCGGAACAGCCACACTGAGACTGGAGATGAATGCAAATACAAGAAGCGTTGCAGCTTTTTCTTTGCCGAAGATCTTGGCTTCATAGATGGTCATTGCACTGGCCGAGGCAAGCACGAAACTCTTGGGGTTGAATATTGAAAGCGTAACTCCGAGAATCAATGTGTTCCAGCCGGTGTAAGAATCGATCTTGGCCAGTAATCTGGGTTCCTCCACCGGCGTTTGCGGTGCAGGCCGCTTTTGCCACTTGAGCCACGATGCGGCGAGCAGCGCTCCTCCGAGAAAGATTCTCAGCCACCCCGCCAGAAGCGTTGGATCCCCATCGAACAGCCGCAATCCGGGGATAAACAGCACCAGAAGACCTATTGACAGAATACCGGAGACCCAGCCCAGCAGAAAGGCTGAAGCCTTGCGAGCATCGCCGGCGAGCAGCACCGACACAACTGCCGCTATTGGGATGGGGCTCAAGGCTATGCCCGCTGCCATCGGCAGCGTGTCGGTTATCGTCTCAATAATCATGTGCAGGGATTTTATCAGACGATTGCTTCTTTGAGAAGCTCAGCTTTTGATTGCCGATTGAATCTCTGTTGTTTGTGAGGCGCTGATTCTAATAGATGGTACCATGTAATCTTAATCTCCTCTGGTTTTGAAGTAACTTCTGGGCTATAAAAGGTGGACCAGGGATCCCATGTCCAGCAAGCGATAGAGCGAAGAAATCAAGTTGTGGTCCAACATCATCAGCCGAGGTTTCTACCATGCGAAAAATAACGATGCAGGAAGTGGAACGACACAGTACTCCCGATGACTGCTGGGTTGTGATAAACGCGAAAGTTTACGATCTTTCGACTTTTCAGAAGAAACATCCCGGAGGCTCGAAGATCATCACCGACAATGCGGGAAAAGATGTTTCCAATCTGTTCAATCCGGTGCATCCCAAAGATATCGTCCAGAAGCTTCTTGCCCCCGAAGCCTGCCTCGGCATCCTTGATGAAACAACGCTTGATCCTGAAAAACATATCGTTGCCGCGGCCCATAAAGCGCCGTCAAGAGGCGCGGAGCACACTGCTGAAACGTCTGTGTCAAAGACTCAGCCTGCTCAGTCGTGGGAAAAGCCGCCCATCGAGGCGATGCTCAGCACTTTTGATTTTGAGAGCGTCGCCGCCCGAACCATGACGGAGGAAGGCTGGGGCTACTACTCGTCCGGGGCCGATGATGAAATCACCCTGCGGGAAAACCACACCGCATTTCAGCGCATCTGGTTTAAACCCCGCATCCTGGTCAATGTCAAAGAGATCGATATGTCCACTTCGATTCTCGGGATGAAATCCTCCCTGCCGCTCTATTTCTCTGCTACTGCATTGGGTAAGCTGGCTGATGAGGAAGGTGAGCTGGCGATTTCCCGCGCCGCCGCCCACAGCGGGGTGGTCTATATGCTGCCCACCCTGTCGTCCTACACGCTCGAGGAAATGCTGGACGTGTGCGAACCGGGCCAGGTACAGTTCGCCCAGTTGTATGTAAATTCCAGGCGGCAGCGCACAGAAGAATATGTCCGGCGGCTCGAGGCCGGCGGCGTCAAGGCCTTATTCGTCACGGTGGACGCGCCGCAGCTGGGACGGCGTCAGAAAGACATGCGCAATAAATTCACCAAGAATGCCGACGTGCAGAAAGGTGAGGAGGTCAATCGCAATCAGGGCGTTGCCCGGGCGATCAGCGAGTTCATCGACCCGAGTTTATGCTGGGACGATATCACCTGGCTGAAAAGTTTCACCGATTTGCCCATCATCCTCAAAGGCGTCGGCTGCGGACTCGACACCGTTATGGCCTACGAGAATGGGTGCGCCGGCGTGGTCCTTTCGAACCATGGCGGCCGGCAGCTGGATACAGCACGTTCCGGAATCGAAATACTGCCCGAGGCAATCGTCGCGCTCAACGAGCATGAACCCGACTGGCGGTCGCGTTTCGAGGTCTATGTGGATGGCGGTATACGGCGCGCCAGCGACATCTTCAAGGCGGTGGCGCTCGGGGCGACCGCTGTCGGTATCGGGCGTCCGGTGCTTTACGGCCTTGCCTCCTACGGCCAGGCCGGGGTCGAGCGAATGTGTGCTCTTTTCAAGGATGAATTGACCATGGTGATGCGTTTGATGGGGACGCCTGCGATTGCAGATATCAAAGAAGAACATGTGCTCTGTGACAATCTGAGAACCCATGCACCGGCGCAGGCCCGCGACCACCTGCAGCTCGACACCTATGAGCCGCTGAGGCCGGCCACGAAATTGTAGAATTTATGATGTAACAGTCAAAGACCAGAAAAATATTTGACAGCACCGGTTTCAACGTCGCGAAACCGCTGCGACAGCGGTAACAGACCATATCTGCTCTATCGCAGCGCCGGCAAGCCTCATGAACATTGCCGCGCAATCTATAGTGAGCGCGGGAATGATCTGTTTTCGGATCTCTGCTAACACTTCATCATTTTTCCCGTTGATCTGCAGCAACGAACCTCGTTGTTCCGGGTGGCTTTTCACCGCTTTGCTAGCAGCGCCGGACATCTTCTCAGTAAACAAAAAAATCACTGATTTATAACAGAACCCTGACGCATTCAGAGGTTAGACTGGAATGCAAGAATCAAACCCACGATGCATGATGATCAAGAACAAAACGGCGCCACCGGATACCGTCCCCTGTACCTCCACAACGAGGCGGAAGGCTGTATTTTTACTTCTTTGTGGAGCAGCTGGTGCGATTTTCTACAAGCTGGGCACCATTTTTTTCCGGTTTCTCATACCTCCACGACGGCCGAACGAATTTGGCGGTATTGTCACTGCCGGACCACTTAGTGAGCTGCCTTTGGCAGATTCAGCACCGGTTCACCACCCGCGCGGCAGATTCTGGCTCGTTCATGGTGAAAACGGAATCTCGGCCCTCCACAGTTCCTGCACCCATCTCGAATGTCTGTTCAACTGGGATTCGGAGAAGCAGGTTTTCGTGTGTCCATGCCATGGGTCTGAATTCGACCGCAGCGGTCATGTGCTGAGAGGACCAGCCGTGAGAGATCTCAGCCGATTCCCGCTGCAGGTCATCGATGATCAGAGACGCGTCCTTGCTCAGTCTGACCCGGAAACCGCAGCTCCTCTGTCGATATCGGAACTGCTCCCGGAAGCAACCGGCGACGGGGCGGAAGTCCAGCAGAAGGAGGCGCGGCTGGTCATGCTCCAGGTTGACACCGGCAGCGGAGTCTCCGGATCTGCAAGAAGTTAATTTCAAGGGATGGTGTTATTTGCCTTTCAACCAGGACAATTTCTCCCGCCCTTATGATAAGCCTTTCATGAGATATTCAGATAGTTTTCTGCTCCATCTCCGGCCGCGGTTCTATCGTCCGGGTTCACTTGACTTCTCGTCAACCTTCTATCTCGGATTTCTGTGCGTTTTTCTCTTCGTCCTGGAAATTGTCACCGGCGTGTTGTTGATGGTCTATTACGCGCCGACTCCTGCTGAAGCGTACGGATCGATAATCCGTATTTCAACCGAGGTGCCGTTTGGGTCGCTCCTCAGGGATCTGCATCGAATCGGCGGCGAGATTATGATCGTCGCTGTAGTCCTGCATATGGGAAAAGTGTTTGTTAAGGGATCCTATACCGGAAAATATGCGATCACCTGGGCCACCGGTGTCTTTCTTCTGGTATCGACCCTGCTGCTGGCGTTCAGCGGGTACCTGCTGCCCTGGGACCAGCTTGCCTACTGGGCGGTTACCATCGGTACGAGCATGGCAGACACCATCCCCGGTTTTGGCAATACCATAACCACCATGGTTCGGGGGGGGGCGGAAATGGGGCAGGACGGCCTGCTGCGTTTTTACCTGCTGCATGTCATCGGTTTGCCGCTGATCATGACTTTTCTGCTGGCTGTTCATTACTTCAGGGTCGTTCGAATTCATCCGCTGCAGAAACCGTCTTCGGCCAGCCCGGATGAAACCGCTACCGACCGCAATGTGAATTTCGAGAAAATCCCGTTTATTCCGCGGGTAGCCCTGCTCGAAATCACCTTGTCAATTGCTCTTTTAGTCATTCTCGTCGGTGTTGCCGCATTTTTTTACGACGCACCTCTTGAACACCACGCCAACCCCCGGCACACACCGTCTGCAACGCAGGCACCATGGTTTTTCCTGTGGCTGCAGGGTGCGCTGAAATTGGGTGACAGTTTTCTTATGGGGATCATTTTCCCCACCGTTATCCTCCTCTTTCTGCTGTTCCTACCGTATCTACCCCGGGCCGGAAGACGGTCCGATTTGCTTCCCCGCATTCCCTGGCTGGTCCTTGCTCTTGCGTTCATCTGTCTTTCCGCGCTCACCTATATGGGGCTCCCGCGGCATGGAATCTCCCAGGGGCCGATCCATGAGTTTTTCCAGGAATTCATGCCTGAGGAAGGTACCTCAATCTTTCATGAAACAAGTTACACCGGTCTGCCGCAGGGGATTTACGAATTCCTGCCGGACCGCAGGCCGGCAGGTGAAAATGAGCAGATGTCACATCTGATGCAGTCGCTTTCCAGGCGGATTTCTGCTCTGGCTGCAGAGCAGTCTGTCAAAGAGCTTCAGGGAATCCTGATCATCGAAGAATGGCAATCGAATCTGAAGCGGGTCAGGCTGCGGCTGACCTGGTCGGATGAAGCCGGACCAGTGCGCTATCAGAGTGAAGAGAAGGAGTTGTACCTCTATCGGCGCGGATCAGAACCAGAAACGCCAGCGGGCTCATGATGCATAAAAAATTGGTGACAGCTACTCTTGCCTTATGCGTTTTGTTGTTAACACTGCTGACATATCTGGCCGCTCATGAGCCGAAGAGGCTCGAAGGTGCGCAGCTTGTACAAAAAGGCGTCAAAATTGAACAGGGCGCCGGGCTCTACAGTCTTAACTGCAGAACATGCCATGGGATTCGCGGTGAAGGTGTGGGCCAGCTCGGCCCTGCCCTCGGCGACGCGCATTTTTTTGAAAAGCGGACCGCCGAAGTCGGCTGGCAGTCAACCCTTGAGGAGTACATCATCGCAACTACGGAGCATGGCAGAATGATGGGAACCCGTCCCATCTATGCCGGAAACGGCTTGACAGCTGTCATGTCCCCATGGCACCAGAGATTTGGCGGGCCTTTGAGAGGTGATGAAATCAACAGTATCGCGAGCTTTATTCTCAACTGGGAAGAGACCGCTCTTGGAAATATTGTTCTTGTCGAACTCGAGCTGCCGAAGCGCAATCCCCAGGATCCGGCGGTAATCCAGCACGGAGCCGCCGTTTTCGAGGCAAAATGCAGCCGCTGTCATCGTTTCGGCGATGACTCCGTGTCTGAAATTGCCGGCCCGGATCTTACCGGGATCCTGACTGTTGCCGCCGGCCGGCGTGAGAACCTTGAAGCCTCCGAGTATCTGAGAGAGTCTGTGCTGATCCCCAGCTCCCATGTTGAAGATGAGTATAAACAAGTAGCGGCCGAAAACGGCTGCGGAGCTGTACTGACCGAGTCAGACCTGGTGGCGGTTACCGCCTTTCTGATGCAGTAAAAACATTGATTCATTAACGATGCGTTTAAAACGTTGTCTCTTTTGTTCGGCCCTGTTCGCCGCCGGTACGTTCCAGATCCTTTCCGCCGGACAATCCGCAGACGTTCTCCAGGATCCCGTGACATTAGGTGCCTGGCTCTATCGGAGCAAGTGCACCCGCTGTCACGGCGAGTACGAATCCAGCCGGGTCGGAGAAAACTATGATGAACCATCTGAGCTTATCCAGGCAATGAGCGGAGGGGGGTGCAACGTCAACTGGTCACGCATCGGAGGCGGTCCTCTGGCCTCGAAAGATCTCAAGGGACTCGCTGCCTATATGATGATCTGGGAGGAGGAAGATGAAGAACCGAAGCTTCCTGAACTGCCGCCGCTGCAGCCGGACGAAGCAGCGCCGATAATAGAGAAAGAGATTCAGGACCCAGTGAACACGGAGGAGTCAGCAGAGAGTCAGGAACTGCCGCCGGAACTGACTCATCTTCTCGCTTCCAACTCCGTAGTCCGGGGAGGCTGGCTCTACACCAATAACTGCTACCGCTGTCACCTGACCTATCAGCAGGCACGCATCGGTAAGGGCCTGGAATTCGACACGGTGTATCGGACCATCAGTGAGGGCAAGACCTCTACCCAGATGACACCGTTCAGCAGAATGCTCGGCGGTAATCTGAAAAGCGACGAAATCAGGTCGATAGCCGACTATATCATCTCCTCGGAAAAAGCCGGTGAGCCGCTTGCCATCGCTCCGGTACTGATGACACCCCCGGCGCAGGACCCTGCGGATTTCGTGCCGTTACGCCTGACCAGGTACAAACCGATTACCGGAGACTCCAGGGCTGGTGCAGTGCTCTATACAATGAATTGCCGGGCCTGTCACGGGACCCGCGGTGAAGGACATATCGGCTCCTCGCTAAGAGATGTGAAGCCGTCATTGAGGCCGGATCTGTTCTACAAATCCGTCATCAAGCAGGGTATCCCCGGTTCATTGATGATCTCGTGGGAGCAGGCGCGAGGCGGCAGGCTGACCGCCAAGGATATCGATGACCTCGTTTCCTTCATCAAACTCTGGGAAGTGCAGAAGGATAATGAGATTTTCACCCACCACGGGTTGGATGCATGCGAAAACTGTCATGATCGCCCCCGGGATCATCGGCAGGGAAAATGTAAATTCTGTCACGACACCGTCGACTGGGGACACGCCTCCTGACATATCCTCTGTTTCCAATAAAAAAGCCCGGGAGAACCCCGGGCTTTTTTAAAACAACCTTAGCCCGAATATATCACGTTGTATCGACACGCCCGAAGGGCGGAAATTCTGCTCTTCCACTGTTGATTTTAGATGATACAAGCTGTAACAGTGATTTTACCTTCAAAAGACCCGATAACAGACTTTTCTTTTGTTCTTCCATGAAATATTCGGGCAGTCGCCGGGCTTAGTTGAGAGCCACCGACCTGATCTTGTCGTAGATATCTGCGTTGGCGCCGCGACCAAGCTCGATCCACTCGAGATCGAAGCTCTCATCCTGCTTCTGGGCTACCTTGGCGGCATACAGCGTTCCCGCTCCCAGATTTCCCGATTCGTCGGCGACGAACTTGACCAGGATCACGTCGGATCCGTCGTCGCCGCTGTATACGGTTTTGCCGTCATTCATGACCCGGCTCATTTCGTAGCTTAGACGGCCCATCGCATAATGCTTGGCAACCTTGGTTACCGCATTTTCACCTTTCGGGTCGGGGATCAGCTCAAGGGGATAACCGTAGTCGTAGGGGTTGGCCTGCTCACCAAGGTATTCGGTCATATCCTCAACATTTTTCTGCCATCCGGACTTGACGGCGACCGGCTCATACTCCTCGCTGGTCAGCCCGGTGTTCCAGGGCGTAACGCTGGCGTTACAGTTATTCCAGGTGCCTTTGACCGAGGCGAAATCCACGTTCTCACCGTCGAGAACTTCCCAGGTGCCGCCGTTGCGCTTCATATAGACTTTGCCGACGGTGCCGGGCCGGCACTCGAAGTTGGTATACAGATACGCTTCGTCTCCACTCTCGGTGATCGGCAGGAACATGTTGCCGTCCGGGTGGTTGCACATCTCCTTGAAAGATCCGTCAAGACGATTTATCTGACCGAAACGCTGTCCGTATACATCGTTGGGGATCGGTTCGCCAACGCGGGCAATCACCTGATAGTCTCCGGCAGCAACTTTTACGTCATAAATGTCGTCGCCCCGGGGAACTTCGACAGGGGTAAAGGAATCGTTGGCCTTGAAGCCGTTCACGATACCGACAACACCGCGGTTGTAAGGGAATTTGCTCATCGCAGACGGATGCTGAACGTTGAACATCACATCATCGGTGTCGGTTGTGATAATGCCGGTAATCTCGGCTCCGGTAGGAACCGTTGCAAAGCGCTCCAGTTTCCCGTCTCTCCAGCGCCAGAGAACGTTGTTGGTGTGATTGCTCGTATCTTCCGATATCCACAGGTTGCCGTGGTTGTCGGCGTAGAGGCCGTCCGGGTTGGCGATATTGTTGACATCGCAGCGATCCTTGAAGCCGGAAATTACGTTTGATTTAACCGATTTGTCATAGGGCCCGCCGACGACCACCGGTTTGAGATTAGTGATGTTGTAGTTGCCGTCTAGCTCTGCCTCGTAGACGATGCCGCACTGGTTTTCCGGCAGCTGGATATCGCCCTTGTCATCGCTCATCGATTTGTCGATTGAGCTCATGGCGATGTAAATCTTGTTGTTCTTCTGGTCGTAGGCGACCCCTTCCATCTTTCTGAATTCCGCGGAAGCACCCATCTTTTTGGCATATTCCCGGGTTTCCAGAAACGGAGCCATCGGATCGGTCAGTGAAACCAGTCTTTCGTTGTCGGCAGCATGTGCAGAGCCGCACGCCAAACAGAGAATTGAAGCAGCAGCGAGAATAGTCAGTCTTTTTTTCATTTTTTCCTCTCTTGGATGTTGAGGGTTAGTAACAACTGAGAGGCCATTATGACGCTGCGGTGTTAGTTCAGTGTTAAAGATAAATCAGAAGAATGATAGGGATTGTGCAGGAATATGCGCCTGCAGCCTGGCAGATAAAGCTGTGAAGCTGCCAGTTTAAGGTCATCAAATACCGCTCTTTTACTCCTCAGGTTCGTCGGCCATTCCCCACAGCCTGCCTTGCTGCGACCCTATGTAGCGGTAGTGATCCCGCGGGCCGAGAATGCCGAGACTGCTCTTTTCTCCCCAGATCGAGCTCTGGTGAATATCCGGATACCGGTTCCAGTAGGCCTCTGCCAGAGCACGTTCGCGATCCAGGTCGTCGGGTATCAGGACCAGTTGATAGATTCGTCCTTCCCTCTTTCCATGCATGGTATAATGATCACGAGGTCCCCATATTCCCATCGGGCCATTTTCTCCCCAATACGGATCCTCCCGTACGTCAGGATATCTGAGCCAGTAGCTTTGCGCCAGGTCCCTCTCTTCCTTCAGGTCCGGTCTGTTTCGTTCCAGGTAGTCGTTGAGGAACCTTATTTCATTCAACTTCTGCGGGTGCATCAAAGGTGATTCCGCGAAGCCTTTGAACCACAAGAAGAGGGCCAGGACCATTGAAATCGATGCAAGGAGATATCCGGCAGTATATGAGGCGCTGGTCTTCATGGTCACGGCACCGCCTCGAGGGTAATCCAGAAACTCCACTGTTCGCTGTCGGCAGCTTTTACTCTTATTGATATCGGGCTGGCAGGGACGATCCAGGTGTTCCAGTAGCTTCTTGTTATCGTGCCGAAATCCTTTACATTCGAGTCAGCTTCAAGGGTTCCTGACAGTGCTCTCAGGCCCGTTCCCGCTTTATATTCAATGATATACTTTTTGGCTGAACTATCTTCCCAGCGAAGATCGAACACACCGTCTAGACTGTCATATGAATAGGTTCCTGAACGTGCCGGTCTAATCCATGCCGGCCCTCCTCCGGCTTTGCTTTGCCGGGATTCAGTTATCGGCCGGTGCAGACGCTCTGCAATCAGGGGTGCGAGTATTTTTCGATGTTTCGATACAATCTCTGGATGTTTGGCAGCCAGGTTGGCAGCTTCAGCCGGGTCTGCCTCCAGATTGTGCAGATACGTTTCTTCACTGCCATCTGCAAAGACTCTCAATCTGCTTTTCCAGTTGTCCTGAATAAGTGCGTATTCGAAATACCTCATATTCCCGGGATCGGGTTCTGCAAATCCGCCGCTTGAAGTCATTGCCGTCCAGGGATTATCCGGGGCGCGGCGAAATACACTGCGCCCCGACAGGGAGTCGTCAATTCGAATGTCCAGCATATCGAACAGGGTCGGCATCACATCGAGATGAGAAAAGAGATCAGACTGATATTGCCCTGAATCTCCGGCTGCCAGCTTTTCCGGGAGCCAGATAAAAAACGGGATATGCACAATCTCCTCATGCAGATGTCCCGCCAGTGTCGTCGAGGCATGGCCCACCATGCCCCGCTCTCCGTATTCGTCTCCATGGTCTGCGGTGACGATCAGAATCGTGTTGCGCAGAAACCCGCCGGCTTTCAGGAATGAGAAAAACGTACCGAACCATCGGTCGAATTCCCGGATGGATGACGCATGCAGAGACCGGACAGCGGCAATGTCCTGCGGCTCGAAACGTACCTCATCAAATCGTATGGAAGCCTGGTTTTCGACTTTTGCAAGCCGAGCCCGAGCATCATCACCTGCAGCAGCTGTCTTGTCCGAATCGTTCACCCCGGGTGAGGACGATCGATACGGAAGATGGGTATCGACATAATGGTACCAGAAGAAAAACGGCTCATCCGCCAGTTGCTTCTCGGCCAGCCAGATAAAGGGATCACCTCCGGTGTCAGCCAATGAGAGCCCGAGATTTTGATAGAGGTTCATGGCCATGAAGGGTTGTATCCCCTCAACCGTGTAACCCTCCTCTGCAAGCGTTTCAAGGGGTACCTTCCGGGCCGGGTCAAGCGACTGTCCACGGGTATGTACACCTGACTGAAATGGAGACAAGCCGGTCAGAAGAGAGACGATGTTCGTCCCTGTCCAGCCGGAGGTAGCTCGATACTGCGGCAGCCGCAGTGCACCTTCGGCGGCTTCAAGCAGTTGCGGGCAGTGTTCCTCGGTCACCATATCATCGCGCAGACTCTCAACGGTCAGCACCACCACGCGCAGCTGTTCACTTGTGCTGAGGCTGGTGTAGGAAATCCAGCTCATTGCCAGGAAAACCACAAGAGCTATGCTAACGAAAAGTAACCTGAAAGCCATGTACAATGATCGGATAGAGAAGAAATAAAAATGCCGCCAGACTGACGGCCGCCAAACCATGACAGTTCGGTCCTGAATTGTCCGTTTTTCTGGCGAACACGAGACAGCTCCAGTACACCAGGACTGCTGCCAGCGGCAGAAACGGCCATAAGGGCATTGCTTGTCCCCGGAAGCCGGTGAGCGGAAAAGTCAGGGCCGCCAGAGAAAAACCGAGCATTGAAAGGTAGAGCGCATCTGCCGTGTATGTCCGTTTTCTTAGTTCACGATCTTCTTCACCGCTGAATATCCCCATACCGTGCAGGACCAGTCCGCTTCCTGCGGCCGACAATCCATTTACGGCCATATCACTTAAACCGTATGTTCGACGCTCGTGGATTCCCTGCAGGAACTCATCGTGAATACCGAGAATGGTCGTGAAAATTATGGAGTAAACAAGAAGCTCAGTGCCGCGTATTCGATAGGACAGCGTATACCTGACGAGAACCGACAGGATAGCATACTGGGTGACGTGAATACGTTTTACCGGAAAATCCGGGTTCGGAATTCCAAGGGCGAGCAATAAAATGATGATGCCGGGCAGAATAAAGCGCCATTTCGTCTGATCCATTCTTTTCTTCAGAAAGAGAAAATAGATCATGACCAGTAGGGCGATGAACAGGGGCAACAGAAAGGGGGCGGAGGCGATAAATGAGCTGCCGAAAGCTTCGTTCAGGTACGCAAAAAGGGCATACATGTTTACATACGCCAGGACAAGCAGAGCACACCCGACGTAGAGGGATGAGATGAGGATGCTCTCGCTGTTATTCTTCAGACTCATTGAAAAGACAAGATAACTAAGTAATCAACTACCCTTGCAGGTATCAGGAGCCGCTCACCTGCAACGCCCGGTCTCGATGGCTGTTTCCTCCGGTTTGCACTGCGATCTACATACATGACTCAGGAAATCCCGGCATTGCGATCATTTGTATTTTCTTCTCAGGGTGGCAATATGCTCCGGTCCGATGCCGCAGCAGCCGCCGATGATGGTTGCGCCACGCCGGCACCACTCTGCGACAAAATCCACATAACCTTGCGCGTCGAGATCGTGGCGGATCTCGTGCAGTTCGAGGTTGGCCTGGGCAGCTTCGGACTGGGCCGGAAAGGCGTTGGCATAGACGCCTACAGAGATTTCAGACCGAAGTTTTTTCAACTCTTCAACTGTGCCGGTCAGCGCTGCCGCCATCACTTCAGGCCGGCTGCAGTTGAACAGAACGGCCGAAGCACCGGACGCAACCGCTGCCGCTGCCGCATCGACCACACTCTCGCCTGAGCGAATACGCGGCGTTTTTCTCTGAGCTTCTGCACCATCCAACAGCGTGAACGAGAGCCAGAGCGGACGCTTGTCACTGGATACAGCCTCAGCCACCGCTGCTGCTTCGTCGGTCGAACTCAGTGTTTCAGCGAGCCAGAGATCGATGTAGGGGCTGAGGGCGTCGATGATGACTTTCAACAGATTCGGGGCCTGTTCGGAGATGAAAAGATCCGGCCGGTAGGAACCGAAAAGCGGCGGTATGGAACCGGCGACCCGACAGCCGAATTTCGAGGCCGCCGCACGGGCAAGCTGCCCCGAGCGGGCGGTGAGCACTGCTCCTTCATTTCCAAAGCGCTTTTCACCGATATGAGCAGGAACAACGGCGTAATTGCTTGTTGTGAGAATGTCAGCCCCGGCCGCGGCGAACGCTTCATGCGCCTTTTGTACCAACTCAGGAGTCTTTATCAGCGCCAGCGCCGACCACTCCGGCTGACGGAAGGGCGCCCCCATCCTCATGAGTTCCCGTCCCATGCCGCCGTCGAGAAGGGTGATGGGGCCCGGAGTATTCTTCCTTGTCATCAGGCGGTGCAGCCCTCCAGAAAACAGTAATTTGAGTGATTCCGATGAATTTTCAGCGGCCCTCTCACAACAAATAAGAATACTGATAAGCGTAATGGATTGATGATCGGTGTTCAACCGTAATTATCCCTGACCGCCGGTTCGACAACCTGCTTGAAAATTTCTTTATCTTCAAGCGGTAGGCAGATATCCCTGAAGATCACATGCGGCTCGGGTCAGCCGGGCACGGACTTGATATGGGCGCTTTAATCGAAGCTGAAATTCTGATACTGCCGAGACGTTACGCTTTCAGCCAGCTCTCCGCCGCCTCTTTCTGATCCCGGTCAAATGCCTTGATTTCAAGACCTGGTATCAGCATGCCTTCAAACTCGCTCGCCTTTTTGATCCAGTTTTTGTCGGAGAGCACGGCGATGCGCTTGTACTTTCTGATCAGTCCGAACAGCGACGGCAGTCTGGAAAACTCTATTGCCAGCGCTCCCATCGAGGGCATCTGAAAATCGACGATATCGTAGAGCATCAGGCCGTTTTCCAGATCTTTTGACTGCTCCACCAGTTCATCGAGTGCCCGTTTCATCTCGTCAGAATCCAGTTTCTCGCTCAGGGCGATATCAACCCGGTTGGCTGCTGTTTTGGTTACGGTAAACATGGCTCCCCCCCATTGATTCTTTGTCTATGCCTGCCTGTTTCTTCTCGGACTGAGCGCGAGAGATGAAAGCAGGCCGGGATCATCTTCGTAAAAGATCACTATGAAAAGAATTTAATCTTGGTGCGGCGAATTTCAATGATCCTTCCGGGGGGCAGGATTTTAGCTGTTTATAATCGAGCGAGCGTACTTATTGTCAAGAGGTGCAGGATTATCCTCAACTTCATCACCAGGTTTTTGGGAGGGAGAAACGATGGAGCATGAACAGATACACTATCATGCTGAACCGCTCGACCGCGTCTGGCAGGTTCTCGATTGTACGGCAGATGGGCTCAGCTCCGGCGATGTGGAAACCAGGCGGGCCAGGTATGGTTCCAATCGTTTGCCGGCTCCGCCGAAGCGCAGCCCGCTCGTGCGCTTTCTGGCCCAGTTCAATAACGTCCTGATCTATGTCCTGCTTGTTGCCGCCGTTGCTACCGCTTTGCTGGCCGACTGGGTCGATGCCGGCGTCATTCTCGGTGTTGTCGTGATCAATGCGATTATCGGTTTCATGCAGGAGGGCAAGGCGGAAAAGGCTGTCGATGCGATCCGGGACACTCTGACCCATGAAGCACTCGTCCAGCGTGACGGAAAAAAGCGCTCCATCCCGGTTGCTGACCTGGTGCCGGGCGATGTCGTTTTTCTGCAGTCAGGAGATAAGGTGCCGGCTGATCTGCGCATGTTCAGGAGCAAGGATCTGCGCATCGAGGAGGCGCCGCTGACCGGTGAATCGGTTCCTGTCGATAAAACCATTGAGCCCGTCGAGCCGGAATCCCCGCTTGGCGATCGAACCTCCATGGCCTATTCGGGGACGCTGGTGAGTTTCGGGCAGGGCAGCGGTATCGTTGTCGCCACCGGCAAAGATACCGAGATCGGCAAGGTCAGCGCACTTCTGGCCGGGGTCGAGACCCTGAAAACCCGGCTGACCATGCGTATGGATGAATTCAGCAAGTGGCTCACCGGGGCGATTCTGATTCTGGCCGGCGGCACCCTGGTCTTCGGCCTGGTTTTGCGCGACTATACCTTCACTGAAATTTTTTTCGCCTGCGTGGCTCTGGCGGTGGCGGCCATTCCGGAGGGATTGCCGGCTATCATCACGATTACCCTGGCCCTGGGTGTGCAGCGAATGGCCAGCCATCGGGCGATTATCAGGCGGCTGCCGGCGGTTGAAACGCTCGGTTCGGTTTCAATTATCTGCTCCGACAAGACCGGGACGCTGACCCGCAACGAAATGACCGTGACCACGGTCGTCAGGGCCGATGATGAATTGCGGGTTGACGGCGCCGGCTATGAGCCGCAGGGTAAATTCTTCCGGGCCGATACCCAGGTAGATGCGGTGGCCGACGCATCTCTGCAGGAGCTGGCCAGGGCAGCCCTGCTCTGTAACGATGCCTCACTTTTCCAGGAGGCAGGCAACTGGCTGGTGCAGGGCGACCCGACCGACGGGGCACTGATCGCCTTTGCCTTCAAGGCAGGAATTCAGGAGAAGGATTGTCTGGAGCAGTATCCGCGTATTGACGTGATTCCGTTCGAGTCCGAATTCAAATTCATGGCGACCCTGCATACCCAGCCCGGTGGGGACAATATCGTCTACCTTAAAGGAGCGCCGGAGCGGGTTCTTGATATGTGCGCCGCCGAGCGGACGGCGGACGGCGACCGGGCGATCGACCGCCGGTTCTGGAATGACCAGGTGGAACGTATCGCCCAGCTCGGGCAGCGGACTCTGGCGGTGGCTGCGATGATTGTACCGGGTAAAGACGGCGTCAGCCGTGAGGACGTGACCGGCGGTCTCTGCCTGCTCGGTCTTCTTGGTCTGATCGATCCGCCTCGAGATGAAGCAATTGCAGCGGTGGAGAATTGTAAAACGGCCGGCATCAAGGTGAAGATGATCACCGGTGACCACGCCCTGACCGCCGCCGCCATCGGCCGGCAGATCGGCCTGGACGTGAGCAGCAAACCGGTTTCGGGCCAGGAACTGGAAAACATGGACGACGAGACGCTGCAGTTCTATGCCCAGCGCTCCAATATTTTCGCCCGGGTCAGCCCGGAGCACAAGCTGCGCCTGGTGACTGCGCTCCAGGCCAGTGAGCATATCACGGCGATGACCGGGGACGGCATCAACGACGCTCCCGCCCTGAAGCGGGCCGATGTCGGGGTGGCCATGGGGCTCAAGGGTACGGAAGCCGCCAAGGAGGCGGCTGAAATGGTGCTGGCCGACGATAATTTTGCCTCGATCGTGCATGCGGTGGAGGAGGGGCGCACCGTCTATGACAACATCCGCAAGACCCTTGGTTTCATCCTGCCGACCAACGGCGCCCAGGCGGGAATCATCATCGCTTCGGTGATGATGGGCATCGCCCTGCCGATTACGCCGCTGCAGATCCTCTGGATCAATATGGTGACCGCGGTGACACTGGGCTTATCACTGGCCTTCGAACCGCCCGAGGGACATGTGATGAAGCGTCCGCCGCGCTCGCCGAAAGAGCCGCTGCTGAACCAGTTTCTCTCCTGGCGGATCGTTTTCGTTTCGGCAATTCTGGTGATGGGCACCCTCGGCCTCTTCCTCTGGGACCGCTACCATGGAGAAACGCTCGAGATGTCCCGGACTACCGCGGTGAATACCCTGATCTTTTTCCAGATCTTCTACCTGTTCAACACCCGCTACCTGAAGGCGCCGGTGCTGACCAGGGAGGGCTTGCTCGGCAGCCCGGCAGTGCTGATTGCGGTGGCGAGCATCATCGCTCTGCAGCTGATATTCACCTATCTGCCGCTCTTCCAGAGCGTCTTCGGGACAGCGGCGATACCGCTGGGAGACTGGCTGAGGATCATATCATTCACCTTTATGGTCTTTGTCCTGGTTGAAATCGAAAAATTCATCGTCCGCCGCCTTGAGCGAAATAAAGAACCGGATGGACGCGCGGTGTGAGAGAAGACAGCGATAAAAAGATATTCAACCAGATCAGGCAGTATTGCCGGATTGGAACACTGCTGGAGATTGGCTGCGGTGCGGGGCGCATTAGCAGATTAATTGCTGAGGAGACGGGCGTCCTGGTTGCTGTTGATCCGGAGCTGGAATCACTCAAGACGGCGATCAGCAAAGCCCCTAAAGCACGCTTCGTAAGCTGTTCAGGAGAGGACCTGCCATTTGCGGATGCGTCGTTCCCCGTTGTAATCTTTACCTTGTCCCTGCATCACCAGAACAGCGAGGCGGCACTGGAAGAAGCGGCCAGGGTGATCAGCAGGAACGGCAAAATTCTGGTTGTCGAACCCCTGATCGAAGGTGAGATTGAGCGCCTATTCGGTATTGTCAAAAATGAGGATAGGGCCAAAAGAGAAGCGCAGATAGCAATAGAGCTGAGTAGCTTGACAAATGAGGGTTCGAAGCAGTTTTATGCGCAGTGGTTCTTTACTGACAAGGAAGAACTCTGCTCATATCTCCTCGATTATTATGATAGGCCATACGACGCTGATACAGCCCGGAAAATAAGTGAGGATCCCGCAGTGAAAAATCAGCAGGCATCGTTCTGTCTTTCTGATAGCATGGTTCTGTACGTTCTTTCGAAATACGATAGCCACGTCGGTCGTCAGATAAACTTAACTCGAGGTTATGCATGATGGCTTCAAAAAATACCCTCCCTGATCTTTAAAAAGGGGCTATGGTCAAGGTCTTTGAAGATATACTCGACGTTCAATTTATAAAGAATTCGTGAAATAGCATGTCTAAACAAAAGAAAGGCATTTTGAACAGCCTGACAAACTATGGCGACAGCGGCTTCGCCGGGTATCTGCGTTCTTCTTTTGCCCGCTCGATGGGTTTGACCAAAACGAGCCTGGAAAAACCGATCGTCGGCATCGCCATGACTCCGTCGGGATTTAATAACTGCCACCGGACCATGCCGGAGCTGGTCGCTGCGGTTTCAAGAGGTGTTCTCGCAGCCGGTGCACTGCCCATGCCGTTTCCGACCATCTCCCTTGGCGAGGTGTTTCTGAACCCGACAAGCATGGTGTTCAGAAACCTGATGGCCATGGATACCGAGGAGATGATTCGCGCTCAGCCGATGGACAGTGTCGTGCTGATCGGCGGCTGCGATAAAACGGTGCCCGCTCAATTGATGGGAGCCGTCTCGGCCAATATCCCGGCAATTCAGCTGGTGACCGGACCGATGCTTACCGGCAGACACAGGGGCGAGCGGCTCGGTGCCTGCACCGATTGCCGCCGTTTCTGGGCCAAATACCGGGCCGGCGAGATCGATGCCGAGGAGCTGGAAAAAGTCGAGGGAAGGCTGGCGACGACGGCCGGAACCTGCGGCGTTATGGGTACAGCCAGCACGATGGCCTGCATCGCCGAAATTCTAGGCATGGCCCTGCCGGACTCGGCCGCCATCCCGGCAGTTCATTCAGAGCGTCTGGCCCTGGCGGAGGAAACCGGTAGAAGAGCCGCCCGACTGATCCAGGCACCCATTCTGCCCACGGATATCGTTACCGAACAATCGGTTGAAAATGCGCTGCGCCTGCTGATGGCAATCAGCGGTTCGACCAATGCGGTCATTCATCTTGCCGCCATAGCCGGTCGCTGCGGGATCGATATTTCAGCTGAACTGATCAACAAAATTTCCGATGAAACGCCGGTGCTGGTCAACCTCAAGCCCGCCGGAGAGGGGTACATGGAGGATTTCTACGCGGCCGGAGGGGTTCGTGCCGTGCTCCATGAAATAAAGGACTCCCTCCATCTTCAGGCCCAAAATATCAGTGGTCTGGTCCTTGAAGAAATTCTCGAGGAGCCGGTCGAATGGGTCGATAGAACGTATATCAAAACATCCTTAGAGCCGGTATCCGAGGTTGGTGGGCTCATATCACTAAAGGGCAATCTTGCTCCTTCGGGGGCGATACTGAAACGAGCGGCAGCCACGCCCGCTCTTTTTGAGCGTGTCTGCCGGGCAGTCGTTTTCGAGGGTCTCGAAGATTTGGCCAACAGGATCGATGATCCTGATCTCGACGTTAATCCCGATGATGCGCTGGTTTTGAAAAATGCTGGTCCGGTGGCTGCCGGTATGCCGGAGGCCGGGTATCTTCCGATACCCAAAAAACTGGCCCGGCAGGGCGTCAAGGATATGGTTCGCATTTCAGATGCACGGATGTCCGGTACCGCATTTGGTACGATCGTCCTTCATGTTTCCCCGGAAGCCGGAGTAGGCGGGCCGCTGGCAGCAGTTGAAACGGGTGATGAGATCAGTTTGTCGGTTGCTGAAAAACGTCTGGATCTGCTCGTGGACGATGAGGTTGTTGCTGAGCGACTGAAGAAGAGAGATAAGATCGTGACACCTGCCAGAGGATATCTAGCTCTCTACAGCCGCAGCGTGTTGCAGGCTGAGAGGGGCTGCGATTTTGACTTCCTGCGTTAGCTTGACGGCGTCGGCCAGGAACTATGCTGAGCTCGTCTTTAGACGATAGAATTTTAAATGCCGGGAGAGCGCGATTAATCTGTACCACAACCTTAAACGGCTCGGGGATTAGTGCCAGGTCCCGCTGCGGTTCCGGCCACCATGGAGACCATCGACTGGACTGCCAGGGTGACGAGCAGCGGGATTTTCCCCTCGTTACCGAAGACGGTGTGAATGCGCACTTACTTCTTTCCGACCAGCCGTGGAACGTATCGGTTCAGGCCATAGACGACCGGCAGGCAGAGCAGCAGGCTTATGGCGGTTGTCAGCAGGCCTGCCGCTGTTATCAAAAAGGCTGAACCACCGGTCGCGGCCAGCACCCATTGTGCCAGCGGCGGGTTGGTGTAGTGATAGAAAATACCGTTTAAACACATCAGTATCAGCGTGTTCTGTCCCAGGTAGCTGATCAGGCGCGGCGCCCCCGTCGTATTGGCGAAAAAGAGAATCATCAGAGACCCGGCAAGTGCTGTCAGTGGAAACAGAAGGATATGGCCGTGGGAGGCGAAAATAATCACCACGGCGTCATAAACATTAAAATTGAACGGGCCGTTATTGAGGTTGTAGGTAAAAAATACGACGCCAAAGAGGATCAGCGCGACAGGAAGCGATATGCGCCCTGGCAGCCGGTCTGAAAAGCAGCCGCGAAGGCGCAGGAAGACGCCGACCAGATAGAATCCATAGAGCGTTATGGCCTCGTGAATAAAAAAATAGTTCCAGCCGACGGTTCTGCCCTTGAGCGGGTTGAAGATGTCGAGTTTGAGGTTGAGCAGATATCCGACAACGTAAAAGACGAAAGCAGCAGCGAGAATTTTCGTCTTCGAGTTCCGTAAAAAACGGAAGAAGATAAAGTGGATTAGCTCGATCCCGACGATGAGGAGCAGGAACCATGACGGAACGCAGAACAGCGGCAGACCGAAAACGGTGGCGATGAGGCCGCTCATATAGCCTTGAAAACTAGGCAAATCCAGGTCGAAGAGTTTTCCTGAAAAGAAAATGGGCGGCACCATCATGAGGACGGTAAAAAAGAGGTAGGGAATCAGGCGGCTCTGAAAGCGGTTGCTGATAAAACCGGCCAGGTTCATTTTGTCTGAAAGGTCCTTTGCCACATAGCCGGCGATGACAATAAACAGCACCATGTGAAACGAATAGATGAACTTATACTGGCCGGCAGCGAGCGGATTATTCAGCAGCATGAGCTCTTCGATGAAATGCCCGTAGAAGACCAGGGCGATTCCGTAGAACCGGGCCGCATCGATGACTTCGATCCTTTTGCCAGGTACCATTGTTTCCATGGGAAGGTTCCTTTTAGTTAGGCTCAGCCGATTTTTATGCAGGGACTGTAGTTTATCAGGGTTTCATTAGTATATATGATTGGGATTGTTTTTAAAACGCGATTAGGTGTCAAGCTGTGATAGGATACAATAAGGTGTGAACTGATGAACTTCTGTCCTGAATGTGGTGCCACGGTCAGTATAAAGATCCCTGCGGGTGAGGACCGGCCGCGTTTTGTCTGCGATTCGTGCGCTGCCATCCACTATATCAATCCCAAAATGGTGGTCGGCACCATCCCCGAGTCAGATGGCCGGATTCTGCTGTGCCGCCGTGCCATCGAGCCGGCCCGGGGCAAGTGGACGCTGCCGGCCGGCTACCTGGAAAACGGGGAAACCATGCAGGAAGGCGCAGCCCGGGAAACGCTGGAGGAAAGCGGGTACCTGGTGAGCGGTCTGCATCCTTACGCAGCTGTCAACATCCCTTCAGTCGACCAGGTCTATTTCATGTTCCGCTGCGTGCTGGCCGAGGAGTTACAGGCGCCGGGCAGCGAAAGTCTCGAGGTGCGGCTTTTCAAACCTGCAGACATTGTCTGGCACGAGATCGCCTTTACCTCAATTCATGACGTACTCCGCTGCTATTGCGATGATCTTCTCAATGGCGATTTTCCGTTCCATCTGCTCAGCGTCCGGTAGCATCACATTTCAGGTCTTTCGATATTTTTCCTGGTCTTTGTTCAGACACCATCTTTCTTCATTAGACGATCGTGCATAACGTACTGGTGGAGTTTCAGTACAGATCCAGGTTCTTCCGACAGCGCTGAAATATCTGCAAGACATGCTCTAGAACCGTCCATGCTGAGGCGCATCCGCTTGATAACCCGGAGGAAAACAACCGATGACAATTTCAGACTGGCTCGATCAGCAGGAGGCACAAAACGCTGATTTATCCACAATTGAGCTGCCCCGCAACATGGCGTTTGACGAAGATCCCGAAGAGACCATCTATTACAAGGAAATCCGTCCGTGCGGGCTGTTCTGTACCGAAAACCATCCCTTTGCAACGGTCGAGCGTTTCGGCCACTGGTATTACTGCAGGGGACAGCACAAGGAGGCGGGAATCCATTCGGACGAGATGAAGTGGCGGCTGTTCACCAGAGACAAAGATCTGGCTGTTCAGACCGCTAAGGAACGTATCGAATAACCGTGAGCACGAAAAAACAAGGAGACACATTATGGCTGGTTTTATGGATATGTTAGGAACGATGGTACAGCAGGGTATGTCGCAGTCTGGCGGTGCACGCATGTCAAACGCAATGGGAGCAGGCAGCGGCGGCGGTTCTTTGAATGATCTCATCGGCGGTCTGGGGCAGATGCTCGGCGGCGCTCAGGGAGGCCAGTCTGCTCGGGCCGGAGCCGGCTCTATGGGTGGGGTCCTCGGGGAGGTCCTCCAGACGCTTGGCAGCAACAAGGCGGCCGCCGGCGGCCTCGGCGCCCTGGCCGGAGCTCTGCTGGGCGGCGGTAATAGCTCGGCAAGGGGGGCAGTCGGCGGCGGGGGACTTGCTGTCCTGGCTTCGCTGGCATTTTCAGCGCTGCAGAAGGCGGGACAGAAACCGCAGCCTCCCCGTGCTCTTTTCGAGCCGGAAACTGCGGTGGATAAGGAAGTGCTGGAACAGGAGGCCGAGTTGATCGTCAAGGCGATGATCAATGCAGCCAAGGCGGACAACAGAATCGATGAAGAAGAAATTCAGAAGATTGTCGGCAAACTCGAAGAGGGCGGTCTGACCCAGGAAGAGAAAAACTTCTTTCTGCAGGAAGCCAGGAAGCCGATGGACACCGATGCAGTCATTCGTTCTGCGGCCGGCAGCCCGGAAATGGCTGCCCAGATCTATGCCGCTTCACTGCTCGCCATTGAGGTCGACACAGAGGCCGAACGGCGCTACATACGGGACCTGGCCGGCGGATTGGGGTTGAACAATCAGGTCACCGACAATATTGAGAGCTATCTCGGTATGGTTTAAATCCGGCGAAAAAAAATGGCGGTGTTTACCTGGAAATCTCAGGATTGAGATCTCATCAGAATGACAATGAGTCCTGCGGCAAGTGCAGCAAAAACAAAAAGAGCGTAGAACACAAACCCTGAACCGGCCGGTTTCTTCTTTTTTTCGGGATTGGGAGAAGATTGTCTGTTTTCCATAGCAGCCTCCGTACCTTCACTCCATGGGGCTAGAAGCTCTGCCGCCAGTTGGAAAACGTCTGGGTATGGGTTGTGACCTTGTATCGTTTCTTCAAAAAGGTGACAAAATCGGCGGGGGTGTAGTTTTCCCCATATTCTTTGAGGAACATCCTGAATACGCGTTCCTTCTCGGCCTGACTGGTGATATCCCATACACTTTTGTAGTTGCTGACATTACTGACGTTTTTCATGCTCGTACATCCTGCTGCTGATTATTATCTGAGATCCAGCGAAGAACTATAACTCAGGGTGATTCCCGGAAAGGAATTGGGGTGATGTGTACCCATAGTAACAGTTTTTGGGATAATGAGCAAATCGATGCGAGGCAGGGAGTATCCCCCGCCTCGCATTGGGACAATCCAGTATCATTGTTCTGCAAGTCTTCCTGGCTGGCAGGCCATCTCAAATCGTGAGCTATTCCGGCTAGATGCCGAAATCAAAAGCGGCCCCGCGGTTTCGCTGGGAAGATCGTTTTCCCCTCATTCTGCGCGGCTTTACCGGCTTTACTGAAGCCTTCCGGTTGGGCGTGGCTGTATCCGGAGTCTGGCCGGAGTGTTTCTGCCTGTCTGTATTCTGTGCCCGGTTCAGCGTCGGCTGAGACTCGACCGCCGCAGCTGCGGGCGTATGGTTTTTATACACCAGCCGCTCCCGAAGGGTGCGCTCCAGATTTTTCACCATCTTGAAATCTTCGCTGGTGGCAAAGGTCACCGCTTCTCCGAGCAGTTGGGCCCGCCCGGTTCTGCCGGTTCGATGGGTGTAGGCTTCGGTGGTGGAAGGCATGTCGTAGTTTATTACATGGGAAATTCCTGAAACATCGATTCCCCGGGCGGCAATGTCGGTTGCCACGAGGACTTTGTATGTGCCGTCCTTGAAACCGTCCAGTGCCTTCTGCCGTTTCTGCTGAGATAAATTCCCCTGAATCGAGGTGGCAAGAAAACCGCGTTTGTCCAGCTGCGCAGCGAGACTTCTCGCCTTGTGTTTGGTTTTGGTAAAGACAATAGTTGTCTGAACATGCTCATCGCTGAGAATGGAGTGAAGCAGGTTGTTTTTCTGGTTCCGCTCTGTTTTGTAGAAGGTATGCGAAACGTTTGCGGTCATCCTGGTATGGTCGGCAGTGACCTCAACCGGGCTGGTCAATATTTCGTCGAGCAGCAGACGGACTTCTTTGGGCATGGTCGCCGAGAAGACCAGGCTCTGCCGTTTGTTCGGCAGCATTTTGATGATCCGCCTGATGTCGGGCAAAAATCCGCGATCAAGCATCTGATCTGCCTCGTCCAGGACCAGGGTCTCTACCCGGTTCAGTTGTATAGCTCGGTCGTTTGCGATATCGAGAAGCCGGCCGGGGCAGGCGACAACGACATCAACGCCTTGGCGGAGCTGTCTGATCTGGGCTTCTTTACTGACGCCGCCATAGATAACGCAGTGGCGCAGGTTCAGGTTGCGGGCAAATTTGTTGATATAGCTGCCGGTCTGCTCTGCCAGCTCCCGGGTTGGAGCAACGATCAGGGCTCGAATAGATTTCGAGGGGCCCTGGTCGCTGAGCTTCTGCAGAATGGGCAGCACGAATGCCGCTGTTTTTCCGGTGCCGGTCTGGGCCAGACCGATCAGGTCGCGCCCTTCGAGAACCGGCTTGATTGCCCGCTCCTGGATGGGCGTCGGCGAGACATAGCCACGCTCGTTAAGGCTTTTGGAAATACTTTTGTTAAAATTGAAATTGGTAAAACTCATCTGTTCTCCTGTCGTGCGTTTGTACACACTTCGTCCCTGCATCCTATAGTTCGTCTATAAGCAGGGAAATTAGTTCTGATCAGCAAGAATCTCTAAGAGCAACTGTATGTGTGTGAAACAAGCGACAAGACAGGCGTCAGTGATGCAGGACGTGATCGGATTCGCGGGATATCCGCGATGTGCTCACGACAATAAACCCTTTTGGCGGAATTACAAGGATAATCAGCAAAGTACTCAAGAATCTGTCCGGGTGGATACTCCTACGCTGCCGGACAATTTTGGTTGGATTGCTGGTTTGTCGTTCTCAAATAAAAGTTTTTACTAGATAATATTAGTAACTGAGGTATGATTTTTTCCAGGTATTTGCAATACAAATGGTTGGTGAATCGTGTTGCGACTCATTCCAAAATGGCTGTATGTGGTGCTGGCGCTGGTGTCCTATGCCGGGCTTTACCTGCTTAACAAATTTGTCGTGCTGCCGGAAGGCCTTGCGCAGATCGCCGCACCGTTCCTGCAGTGGGGGCAATACCTGCTGCCGGGGCTGCTGCTGGTTGCCGCCCTGTTTCTTGGAAAAGGGGATGATCCTCGGGCCGGCTCCGGCGGCAGGGTACGGCGCCCTTCGACAGAAAGACCATTAAGAGCTGATCATAACTCGGTGATAAAGCTCAATCCGTTTACAAAAATGGCGGCTGAGGAGTTTCATCGGCTTCTCATCGAGTTTTTTACCGCCAATGGATTCAGTGTGGAGCCGACCCCTCCCGGGCTTGGAGACGGCGTCGACCTGATGCTGAGCAAAAACGACAAGACCTTTGTCGCACAATACCGGTATTGGCGTGAGCACCGGGTTGATGTGCCGATGGTACGGCAGCAGTACACGGTGATGCAGGCGGCGCGGGCGGACGGTGTCTATGTCATTACCACCGGTGAGTTCAGTTACAAGGCGATTCAATTTGCCGAAGACAAGAATATTTCGTTGATAGACGGGAGCAAACTGCGCCGTCTGGTGAGCAGGAGCAGCAGCGAAAATGGCCACTCGAAGGCTGAGCGAAAGACACCGGACTGTCCACTCTGTGCCGCCGAAATGCGGGTAAGAACTGTTGTTGACGATGAGGGAGACGATTCCCGGTTCTGGAGGTGTTCGAACTATCCGAAATGCAGCGGCACCATCGACCGGGTTCGTGAGTGAAGAAAAAGCGCAGCTAGATATGTCAGGGGAGCGTCGCTGCTACCAGGCCGCCATGTTTCTGACGTACTCCGCCCCGATCCGGTTCTTTCTGATACTCTTGATACGTATTTTGCGCTGCAGTGCTGACTTCCCGCCGGCACTGAATTTGATGCCGACTTCCTGTCCCCGGCGCATGGACAGGGCGTGTTCAGAGGCGACAAAAAAGCTGACGCCGCTGATGGAGGAGTCATTTAAACGGATTTTTTCCTCCTGGGCATCCCGCATCACCACTTTGGCGGGGCCGTAGGTGGTCTCGCGGCGCTCTTTTCGGTAGTTGATACTGTAGTTGGTCGATTTGCCGCATTTACAGCGAAATATCCGGCGTCTTGATTTCGGGGCGACCTCGAGATAGGCGACCGTGCCGCAACGGGAACATGTGGCTCTGATCCTGCCGCCGGCAACATTACTTGATCGTGCAAATTGTCCCATGCCAGCCTCCTGATGAGTCGGAATTCGCGCAGGGCGGTTGTGCTTTCAAGCGTTTGCTAGGATAATACTAAGACTCTTTACCGGTTTGTGCACGAAAAATATGTACGGATGTGCCGGTTTCAAGATCATTTTCATGTCAGGATGCGGGTCCGGACAAATAGTGATCGACAAGAACGAAAATGTCGATTTACCTGAACATAATACGAATATTCTTTGAGCATTATATTACATCATGACCTCGTCCAGTAAAAAATCCGGTCCTGCCACCGGCCCGGTATCTCCGCGGCCGTACGGGATTGTCCTGCTGTCGGTGCTGATACGGGCGCTGCATCTGGTCGGAGCGGCGGTCTATCTTGGCTCATTTCTGCTCGACGGCACTACCGGGCTGCCTCAGTTCTACCTGTGGCTCTGTATTGGCAGCGGGCTGCTCCTGTTATTTACCGAAGGGTGGCGCCATCGAATGTGGTACCGTGAGGTTTGTGGAGCGGCGACGATTGTCAAGCTGGCGCTGCTGGGCATAGCCTTTCACGGTTATCTCCCGGAGGCCGCAACCGTGCTGGCCGCGTTTGTTATCGCAGCACTGGGCGCCCATCTGCCCAAGGATATCAGGCACCGGATACTCTACTGAAAAAGGATGTTAAAGATGGACGATTTTTCCGATAGCGCCTGCTTTTTCGACTTTGACGGTGTCCTCGTCGATTCCGTAGGCATTAAAACCACGGCGTTTCGTCAACTTTTCGAGTCATTTGGTGAAGAAACGCTGGCCAAGGTACTCGAGCACCATCGGCTCAATGGGGGGATCAGCCGGATAGACAAGATCCAGTATTCCCACACCCATTTTGTCGGAACCCCGTTATCTGCTGGTGAACTCCAGCAATGGGGACAGCGGTATTCGCGCGAGGTTGTCAGCCAGGTGATTGATGCGCCGTGGATAGCCGGGGCGGAGGATTTTCTTGTCCGGATGCGGGGGCGCTGTCCGATATTCGTTATTTCCGGGACACCTGAAGACGAGTTGAAGCAGGTCATCGATGCCCGGAAGATGGCTGGCTATTTCACGGAGATTCTCGGTTCGCCGACCAAAAAACCTGTCCACATCAGAAATCTTCTGAAAGCCTATCATCTCGCCCCGGAAAACTGCGTTTTCATCGGTGATGCACTGACTGATTATTACGCCGCAAAGCAAACGGGGCTGCATTTTCTCGGCATCCAGGGCGATGTCGCACTACCCGGAGATGCTGTTATGCTGCCTGACTGCACCGGTCTTCAGGATGCCATAGAGGAACTGCTGTTAACGTAAGTGTTGTTTTCTGATTGTGTCGGACAGTCCGCGGGTCAGCTGCAGGACCTTTCGGGCCAGATCGATGCTCAGTGAGCCGGTTCCGCAGGCCGGGGAGATGAATGTCTGGCGGAGGATCTGCTGACTGGTGAAGCCAAGCGAGCATAAGGTGTCGAGCTGCCCGCACCACTTTTCATGCAAGGTCTCGACCCGCTCGACTGCAACCGTTTCCGGGTTTGAGGTGGGAACGATTCCCCAGGCCAGAATCCCGCCTCGCTTAAGAAACGAGACTAGCTGATCTCTGAAGAGAATGAAATTGTCGAAATAGCAGTAGGCATCAAAACTGATGATGTCGGCCGAAGAAGTCAGGGCCGGTCCCCAGTCGCCGTTGGCGCATATATGGATGCCGCTCAGGCCGCCGGCTCGGTGGATCGCATCGATCAGTTCTGAAACCGCCTCAAGCACCAGTTTCTCCGATATTCCCGTAAAAGCGGTGGAGCCGAAGTTGACCATCCCCGGTTCGTCGATGAACATGATCGGTGGAGCCTCTCCACACAGCGGTTTGAGTTGTTCGACTTGCCACCGCGCCTTGCCGGCCAGCAGCTTGATCAGGACATCGCGCAGATTCTCGTCATGGATGATCGGCAGTCCCTCCTTGTTCTTGATCCCGATACCGGTGGTGACGGGACCGGTTACCTGGCCTTTGAGGGAAAGCGGCGCGGTCTCCAGCGAGGCAATATGGTGGCAAAAAGTGAAAAATCCCCGGGCTGTGTCTTTGTCGAGACCAAACATGGAATCGTCGGGCAGCCTCTCCAACTCCTGGGCCTGCAGATAGCCTTCATAAAAAGACGCCATCTGCAGCGGGAAATCATCGTCAGCGCTGTCCACCCAGAAGCGTTTCCCCTCCTCGCACAGTCCGGGCAGGCCATTGACGAACTGGCGGATCATCCCTTCTTTCGGCTGCTTCGGGAGCTGGGGCCAGAGCGGGATCTGCGGGGTGTACTCGAGAATCAACTCGACCGCCTCGCTGTGGCTTGATAAGGGAAGGCTGCCGATCAGGACCGGCAGGCAGTCCGGAGAAAATGTCTTGCCTGGTGAAGTCATGCAGTCTCCGTTGGGACGACTTTAAAGGCAGCCTAAAATGTTAGCTCGAATATGGATGTCGCCTTGATCCGACATCCATTCTAGGAGAGTGTAGTACAATGTCAAGAAGCGGTTTATGATGAGCGGTATCGCTTCTGTACTGAAAACGCTCCACTATTCTCAAAAACAGGTAGGTTCGATGAACACAGACAACGACAGGCTGGAAAGAGAAATTATCGCTCTGCTGCGGCAGGGGATTGACCTGCCGGAAGCAACTCTTTTTTTTGCGGAGTCGACCTACGGGCTGAACCCAATGGCGATAGGGGAAGCGCTCAGGGATAGAAATTTCGAGGAGCGCGAGGTGCTGCTTTCGCTGGTTCTGTCTCCGGGATACGCCATGCGCCAGGCGCTCGAACCGCTGCTTGCAGAGGTCACTGTGCCTGCCGGCTCACTATCTCAGCTGTCTGCCGCGGTCTTTTCCCAGGTTCAAACGCTCGTCGTCCGTCCGCCGCTCGGTGCAGCCTTGATTCTTGATGTCGGCCGGGAAGACATTGCCTTCATCATCGATAAGCTCTATCTCGAAAGAGTGATCGAGCCATCGATCGAAGCAGCTCTTCGGCGCACCTTCGGGGCTGAAACGGTCACCGCGGTGCGGCTGATGCTGCGCTGCCGAGGTGACAAGTTCAATGCAGCGCAGCATGACTTTCTGGTTGATTTCATACATCGATGCACAGCCTTTGAAGAGGATTTTGTCGAACTGCTCAGTCTGCTGCTGAGCCTGGTCACGGAGGTGAACGAGGCTGACTCGATAGAGCACTACCTTCTCGAGCGCAAACGAAGCGTTGTTGAAACTATCAAGAAAATCAGGATGTTCGAGGAGAAACGAGAGCGCTACTCAATGGAGTACCTGATGATGCAGCGCTATCCGGTGCCCCATGAGGGGGAGGAAGAAATGCTCAACCAGCTCTACCTGCTGACCACCATCACCGAAACCATTCTCGGTCTGCCGCAGGAGCCTTCCCTGCGACTGGATCATAGAGACCTGGGCCGGTATCGTTCAGCGACCGATATCGGGCAGCTCATCAACGACCTTTCGTAGCGGAAGAAGTCCCGATCGGGTCAATCAACAGGCCTACTACATTGTAGTAATAGCGCGCAAAATTGATTACTTAGAGAGAAATTTGTGGTATAGTTGCCATATAGCAAGGTGGTGTGTTTTTACGCCATCCCGGGCCGAGGGCGGGGCCTGGCCAAAACCGTTGAGAAAACGTGGAAGTAGGAGGTGCTGATATGGCTTATCATGTTGAACTCAAGGACAAAAAGTACAAATTGACCGACAACGACTACCTGGCGAACGGCAATGCCTGGGACAGCGACATCAGGGACTGGCTGGCCGACAAGGAGGGGTTAAAGCTCGAGCAGGAGCACCTGGAGGCGATCGAGTTCATCAGGCAGACCTATCAGAAACGCAGGCAGCATCCGAACCCCCGGGTCATCGCTGCCAATCTGGCTGCCAAGTACGGCCGCGACAAGGGGACGCTGAAGCATTTCTACGAGCTCTTCCCGCGCGGTGTGCAGCAGGCCTTCGCCATTGCCGGGGTGCCGATGCAGGGGTTCTGCTTCTAGGTCGGTAAAAAATTCTGATCAAAGCGCTGATCAGCCAGGCAAAAAAGGGGGATACCGAACAATGTCGGTATCCCCCTTTGTCTTTATTATGACGAGGTGCTTCTGCTACTTGGCGACCATGTTCTGAATTTCTTCGACAATTTCCGGGTTGGCCAGCGTCATCACGTTGCCGACATCCCCCTTGTTGGAAATGGCGCCCAGAACCCGTCTCATGATCTTGCCTGAACGGGTTTTCGGCATATCGGGAACGATCCAGACATTTTTGCACTTGGCGATTTTACCGATCTCGAAAACGATCGCATCGGCAACTTTCTGCTGCAGCTCGGGCGACGCTTCGATGCCCGGCTTCAGCGAAACGTAGAGTTCCGGCTCTTTGCCCTTGATCTCATGGTTGACTGGAACAACCGCCGCTTCGGCGACTTCGGGTACGGTCAGGGCGGCTGATTCGATCTCCTTGGTGCCGAGACGGTGGCCGGAGACATTGATGACATCGTCGATCCTGCCAAGAATCCGGACGTAGCCGTCGGCGGCGACCACTGCCGCATCACCGGTCAGATAGGGCCAGTCGCGCCAGTCCTTGCTGTTCGGGTCCTTGTTGTACATGCCGAAATAGGTTTTGACGAAGCGGTCGCGATCACCCCAGATAGTCTGGAAGCAGCCGGGCCACGGGTTCTGGATGCAGATATTTCCAGCTTTTCCGGTTCCTTCCGGGATTTCCTTGCCCTCTTCGTCGAAGACAATCGGGTGAATTCCCGGAACACCTTTGCCGGCTGAACCCGGCTTCATCGGCGAAAGTCCCGGTACGGTGGAGCAGAGAAAACCGCCGGTTTCCGTCTGCCAGTAAGTGTCGACGATAACCGCCTCGCCGCGGCCGACGACATTGTAATACCAGCGCCACACTTCCGGCTCGATCGGCTCGCCGACGGTGGTCATGTGTTTGAAGGTGTAGTTGTACTTGGCCGGCTCGTCGGGCCCGACTTTTCTGAGCGCCCGGATAGCCGTCGGCGCGGTGTGGAAAATATTGACATCGAGTTCCTGGGCGATTCTCCAGGAGCGTCCGGCGTCCGGATAGGTCGGCACGCCTTCGTAAATCACCGTAGAGGCGGCCAGGGCCAGCGGGCCGTAGACGATGAAGGAGTGGCCGGTGATCCAGCCGATATCGGCCATACACCAGTAGACGTCCTCGGGGTGGATGTCCTGGATGTACTTGGACATCGCCGTCACGTAGGTGAGATAGCCGCCGGTGCCGTGCTGACAGCCTTTGGGCTTGCCGGTAGTGCCGCTGGTATACATCAGAAAGAGCGGCTCTTCGGCGAGCATCTGCTCCGGTTCGACCCGGGCACCGTAATATTTCTTCAACTCGTCGTTGACCACCACATCACGGCCTTCAACGAGCGCTGCGTCCGAGGAGTATTTACCGGGATAACGCTGCCAGACCAGCAGCATGTCGACTTTCTGGCCGCCTTCTTCAGCGAGCTGGCAGGCTTCATCGTCAACCGTTTTATGGTTGAGCAGCTTACCGGCCCGATAGTAGGCATCCATCGTAATCAGCACCCGGCTGTTCGAGTCGATTACCCGGTCGGCGCAGGCGTTGGAAGAAAAACCGCCGAAGACGACCGAGTGGATGACGCCGAGCCGGGCGCAGGCCAGCATCGTGATCGGCAGCTCCGCCGACATCGGCATGTGGATGGTGACCCGGTCACCGCGCTTCAGACCTGCGGTATCGCGCAGCAGCGCGGCCATCTCGTTGACCCGGATGTAGAGTTCCTGATAGGTGACATGCTGGACCGCTTCCTCCTCGAGTTCCGGGACGAAATGGATCGCAGTCTTGTTCTTGTACTGGTCGAGGTGACGATCGATGCAGTTGTAGCTGGCGTTGAGCTTGCCGCCCTTGAACCACTTCCAGCACGGAGCGTCGCTGGTGTCAAGCACCTCGTCCCAGTATTTATACCAGGTGAGCAACTCGGCGAATTCGGTATAGCAGTCAGGAAAATTGTCGAGACTGAAACGATCGAATATCGAAGGGTCGGAGAGATTCGCTTGTCCCACAAAAGCGGGCGGAGGGTAGAGATATCCTTCCTCCTGCCAGTGTACCGCAATTTCAGATTCAGAAGTTTCAATAACCTTCTTGTCGTCACTCATAGGTCAGCCTCCTGTTGGTGAATTAGTGGTCTTCGTGCCGGTGAACGAACTGCTTTTCAATGCTTCTGGTAACAGCCAACAGCAACAGAAAAAGGGTGCCGAAAAATTGGACATTGAACGGCACATGTATATAACACTCTGTAGAACCTGGGAATTGTGTCTCTTGTGTTGCCTAACACAAAAGTAAGATTAATGCAATTAATCTTATTACTGGATTCAAAAATATTGATGTGTTGCTCTGCGTCTCTCTCTGAGGTGCGCAACAGCCGCATATCGTCATCTGCGGGGTAGACGGTGATCGAACAGAAAAAACGCTATATCAAGGCCGGTTGGCTGTTTGACGGCAGCGGGGAAGCGGCCGGAAGAAATATGCTCATCACCATCGAAGATGGGCGCATCGCCGCGATCGAAGAAGAGCATGAATTGGCCGATGCTGAATCCGCAGCGCTGACCGACCTCTCCCACTGCGTCATCCTGCCGGTGCTGATCGACAGCCACGTCCACCTGTGCATGTCGGGCACCATCGACCAGGAGTTCAGAAAGCAGCAGCTCGAAGCTTCCTACGAGCAGCTGGCGCCGCTGATCGAGGAGCATCTGCGGCATTATTTTTCGCACGGAATTCTGGCTCTCAGGGACGGCGGGGACCGCTCAGGCACGGTGCTTCGCTATCTCCATGAGCACCACGCGGCAACGGGGAACCCGGTCAGCGTCAAGAGCCCGGGGCCGGCCCTTCATCTCGACGGTCGTTACGGGGCCTTGATCGGCACTGTTCCAGACTCCGGTGAAACATTGCTTGAGGCTTATAAAAGGCTGGAGCAGGAGGCCGTGCAGAAGACAAAGCTGATAAAGGTGGTCAACTCCGGCTTGAACTCCTTGACCGAGTATGGACGTGAAACCCGGCCGCAGTTCAGTCTTCAGGAACTGAGCGAACTTGTCGCCGAGGCCAGACAAACGGGCTGCTCGGTGATGGTTCATGCCAACGGCAGCGCCCCGGTGAAGATGGCGATCGAAGCGGGATGTGATTCGATCGAACACGGTTTCTTCATGGGCCGGGAAAATATTGAGCTGATGGCCGAGAAAGGGGTCTTCTGGGTGCCGACCGTTTTCACGATGAAAGCCTGCGCCCAGCATGCAGCTCATTACCGTACCGCGATTGACAGGAAGGTGGTGGAAAAAACGCTTGCCCACCAGCTCGAGCAGCTCGCCTATGCCCGTGAAATCGGAGTTGCCGTAGCGCTGGGAACCGACAGCGGCAGCATCGGCGTTCTGCATGGCGAATCGATGATCGAGGAGATGAAACTGTTCCGCCAGGCCGGTTACTCGCTGAGCGAAACGATCAGATGCGCCACCGAGAACGGAGCCCGGCTGCTCGGTACCGGTGAGTTGGGGCTGATCGCCCCGGGCAAGCCGGCCCATTTTCTGGTGACCAGGGGAACCCCGGCCCAGCTGCCCCGCAAGCTCGGCTACCTCGAAGCGCTCTATCTCGACGGCCGGCCCAGCCCGATCTATCGGCGCACGCCGGACTACACCAATCTGAGAAAATTCGAGGGTGTTGCGTTTGGCGGTAAAGTCAGGTATTAAGCCAGATTACAACTGACTGACAGTATCAAGCCGTGCTATGCAACCGTCATATGCAACCGCGATATACAACCACTGAGGAGCCAACAATGAGCCATGCTTTTACCATCGCCGACCGGGTCAGCAGCCTCGGAGTCGAAACAGCCTTTGTCGTCGCCGGTCAGGCGGCGGCCCACGCCGCTGCCGGGAACCGCGTCTATCCGTTTCACCTGGGTGATCTGAATCTTGCCACGCCGGCCCATATCACCGAGGCGGCCTACCGGGCGCTCAAGAACGGCAAAACCGGCTATACCGCCAATGTCGGTATAGCCGAGCTGCGCGAGGCGCTGGCCGAGGAGTTCAACCGAACCCGGAACACCGCCTATACGGCCGCGAACGTTGCCGTCCAGCCGGGAGGCAAGCCGGTCATTTCCAAGTTTCTGCTGACGGTGATGAATCCCGGCGACGAAGTGCTCTACCCGAATCCCGGTTTTCCGATCTACGAATCGCAGATCGAGTTTCACGGCGGTGTTGCGGTACCCTACGGTACGGTGCCCGGGGACACCAATTTCACCTTCGACATCGATGCGCTGGAAAAAGCGATTACCGACAAAACCAGGATTCTCATCGTCAACGATCTGCACAACCCGACCAGTGCCGAGTGCAGCCCGGATGACCGGCGCCGGATCGCCGAGCTGGCCGTCAAGCATGATCTGATGGTGCTGCTCGACGAAGCCTATTTCGACATCCATTACGACGGCGAATCGACCTCGATCATCACCGAACCGGGTATGGTCGAGCGCTCCGTCGTCCTCTACACCTTCTCGAAGCGCTTTGCGATGACCGGCTGGCGGCTGGGGGCGGCTCTGGGGCCTGAGGAGATTATCGAGATCATCGGCAAGCTCAACGTCAACGACGAGTCATGCAGCAACCACTTCGTCCAGTGGGCGGCGCTCGAAGCGCTGAAGGGCGATCAGCAGCCGGTTCTGGAGATTCTCGACACCCTGAAAAAGCGCCGCGATCTCTGCGTCGATCTGCTCAACGACATCGAGGGCATCTCCTGTTTCAGGCCGAACGCGACCTTCTATCTCTGGCCCGACGTCACCGGGGCGATGGCCAACAAAGGCTTCTCCAGATATGCCGACTTTCTTGAGGCGGTGCTGAAGAGCACCGGGGTGTCGATGTGCGCCCGTTCCCATTTCGGCAGCGAGCTGCCGGGTGAGTCGAGAAAATACCTGCGCCTGGCCTACTCGGGGATCGATCTCGAGGCGATCGAAGAGGGGCTGGCCGCGTTCAAGGCTTTTCTCGAGCGCTGAGCCAGCTTACATATTTCACGAGTCTCGTACTGTCGATGAAAGCTTCGGGCTAGAAATTCTGCACGTAGTGGTCGTATTTCTTCAGGTAAATCTCGGACAGGGTCACAAAGGCGGTGACGATCAGCGGTCCATAGATGATACCCAGGATTCCGTAGACACTGAGCCCGCCGATGATGGAGAGGAAGACGAGCAGGGTGTGCATGCGTACCTGATCGCCGACCAGTTTGGGTTTGAGCAGGTATTCGACTGAAAACGAGAGAATCAGGTAAAAGCAGAACAGGAAAATGCCGGCCCCGACCTGATCGTTGAATGCCAGAATCAGCGCCGCCGGGATCATTACCAGGCCGATGCCGAAAATCGGCAGGAAGGCCAGGATCGCCATGATGCAGCCCCAGAGAATCGGTGAGTTGAGGCCCATGATCTGGAAGACTGAACCGCCAAGTATACCCTGGATTACCCCGCAGATGCCGTTTCCCTTGAGTACCGCCGTGGCGATCTCCTGAAATTTTTCGATCAGCAGCCGGTCTTCGTCGTCGGGCAGCGGCGACAGGTGGATCAGATAGGTGATCAGCTTGGGAAGATCGATCAGCAGAAAGAAGATCACCAGGATCATCATCAGGAAGAGGAAGAAAAACTGGGCGATGTTGGCTGCCCAGGAACTGGCCTGGTTGTAGAGCATCAGCCCGCCCATCTTGACCACGTAGGAGAGCGAGTCGGATATCTGGGAGGCCTGCAGGTCAAAGCCCACCTCCTGGAGGTATGCTAGGGTCTGGGCGACGATAGGGCTTTCCTGGATAAAGACCTGCAGCTTGAGCCAGACCCTGCTGTCCCTGCCCCACTGATAGACCGTCAATGCTTCGTTGGACAGCGCCGAAATGAAGAAAATCAGCGGTACGAAGACGATCGCCGTGATCAGCCCGCAGGTGATCAGCGAGGACGGCGTATTCGGCAGTTTTTTATTGAAGAACAGATAGGCCGGCCGAAACAGGGTCGAGAGAATGAAGGACATCACCAGAATCGACATGAACGGGTAAAGGACCCGGCCCAGAAAAAAGATCGAAATCAGAAAAACGATCAGAAAATAACGGACCCGCATCGGGCTGTGGCTGCCTGTGGGATATTCCGGCTGTGGGTTGTCGTTAGCGTGCATCGGTTGAAATCAGTGGAGAAGTCGGAAGAATCGCAATTATATTTGCATTTAACAAGCGGGCTGAGGTATGGTGATATCCTTTTGAATCGGGCCAGGCCGAAATTTGTTAACTATATAATGATCCATTGAGATTGGAAAGTAAAATACGCTGAGGCTGGAGATTGTATCATGCGGAAAGATCTGGATATTTCACTTGAGAAGGCGGCTTCGCTGAAGAAGCGGCCTTCTGATGAAAATCTGGGGTTCGGTAGGTTTTTCACCGATCACATGTTCCAGATGGAGTGGACCCGTGACCAGGGCTGGCACAACGCCTCCATATCTCCCTACGCGTCATTTTCAATGGACCCGGCTGCAACCGTCCTGCACTACGGACAGGCAATATTTGAAGGGCTCAAGGCCTATCGGGGAGATGACGATCAGCTCTATCTGTTCAGGCCCACCGACAACTTCGACCGGATGAACCGGGCGGCGGTGCGGATGAGCATGCCGCGGTTCTCGGTTGATCAGGTGCTCAAGGCGCTGAAGGCGCTTGTTTATCTGGATCGTCAATGGATACCGGCGGCTGACGGCTCATCGCTTTACCTGCGGCCGACGATGATTGGTATCGATCCTTTTCTGGGGCTGAAGCCGGCCGATCACTATCTGTTCTATATCATCATGTGTCCGGTCGGTGCTTACTACGCCGAGGGTTTCAACCCGACCAGGATCTATGTCTGTAAAGACTATGTCAGGGCCGTCAAAGGCGGGGTCGGCGATGTCAAGACCGCCGGCAACTACGCCGCCTCGATGCTGGCTTCTGAAAAGGCCAAGGAGAACGGCTGCACCCAGGTGCTCTGGCTCGACGCCTGCGAGCGCACATATGTCGAGGAAGTGGGTACCTCAAATATCTTCTTCCACATCGATGACACTCTGATCACGCCGCCGCTGTCCGGTTCGATACTGGGCGGCATCACCAGAAATTCGGTGATCAAACTGGCCCGGAGCTGGGATATCGCGGTGGAGGAACGGCCGATCGCGATCGACGAGGTGATCGAGGCCTCGGAGAAGGGAACGCTGAAGGAAAGTTTTGCCACCGGAACGGCGGCGGTGATATCACCGGTGGGCGAGCTGGTTTACAACGATACATCCTACCCGCTCAACGATGGTAAAGCGGGTCCATTGTCAATACGGTTATTCGAGGAATTACAGGCAATTCAGTACGGTCGGACGGCGGATCCGTTCGGCTGGACCGTGAAGGTGGGCTAAGGGGTCGGGTCAGGCCGCCAATTTTCTCGTAATTTAATTTAAAAACAGTAGCTTAGATGCCTCATGGGGGCGGCTGCAAAAAAAGTGCGGCCGCCCCTTGATTTTTGGACAAGCACACCTATATTTTGCCCTGTTCTAAATCAGGCCGGTTTTCCGGCCATATAAATAGGGGATGCGGCCATTGTGGCGCATTCGAAACATACCATTAATTTGTACACGTAGTTTAGGAGGAAGCAATGAAAATTCGTCCGTTAAATGACCGCCTTCTTGTTCAGAGGCTTGAGGAGGAAGAGAAAACTTCCGGTGGCATCATCATCCCGGACAGTGCAAAGGAAAAACCGGCTCAGGGAAAAGTCGTCGCCGTTGGCCCCGGTAAAACAAACGATGCAGGCGAGCGTGTCGCTCTGCAGGTAAAGGAAGGCGATGTAATCCTATTTTCCAAGTACGGCGGAACCGACGTGAAGCTTGACGGAGAGGATTACCTGATCATGCGTGAAGATGACGTGCTCGGCATCGTCGGCTAAGCAGTCGTCCCATTCGTCTTGCAGGTATTTGTTTCAACCGTATAAATAATTGTAATAATTGAATTAAAGGAGAAATACCAATGGCTGGTAAAGAAATTAAATTCGGTGTCAAGGGTCGCGAGAAGATTCTCACCGGTATAAACACCCTGGCGAACGCAGTTAAAGTTACCCTGGGTCCGAAGGGCCGCAACGTCCTGATTGACAAATCGTTCGGCGCCCCGACCATCACCAAGGATGGCGTAACCGTCGCCAAAGAGATCGAACTCGAGGATAAATTCGAGAACATGGGCGCCCAGATGGTCAAGGAAGTCGCTTCCAAGACCTCCGACGTTGCCGGTGACGGCACCACGACGGCAACCGTACTGGCTCAGTCAATCTACACCGAAGGCGCCAAGCTGGTAGCTGCAGGCAACAACCCGATGGAACTCAAGCGCGGCATCGACAAGTCCGTTGACGTTGTCGTCGAAACCCTGCGCTCTATTTCCACCCCGACCAAAGAGCAGAAGGAAATCGCCCAGGTCGGAACCATTTCCGCCAACAGCGACGAGACCATCGGCAACATCATCGCCGAGGCCATGGACAAAGTCGGCAAGGAAGGCGTTATCACCGTCGAGGAAGCAAAGTCGATGGAGACCACCCTGGACGTCGTCGAAGGTATGCAGTTCGACCGCGGCTACCTGTCCCCCTACTTCGTCACCGACCCGGACCGCATGGAAGTCGCCATGGACGATCCCTACCTGCTGCTGGTTGAGAAAAAAGTATCAAACATGAAGGACCTGCTGCCGGTCCTCGAGTCGGTTGCCAAGATGGGCAAAGGGCTGTTCATCATCGCCGAAGACGTCGACGGCGAAGCGCTGGCCACCCTGGTTGTCAACAAGCTGCGCGGCACCCTCAATGTCGCCGCCGTTAAAGCCCCGGGCTTTGGCGACCGCAGAAAGGCAATGCTTGAAGATATCGCCACGCTCACCGGCGGCCAGGTTGTCACCGAAGATCTCGGCATCAAGCTCGAGAACATCACCATCAACGATCTTGGCACCGCCAAGCGCATCGTTGTGGACAAAGATAACACCACCATCATCGACGGCTCCGGCGAGAAAGAAAAAATCGCCGCCCGCGTCAAGCAGATCCGCACCCAGATCGAGGACACCACCTCCGACTACGATCGCGAAAAACTGCAGGAGCGTCTGGCCAAGCTGATCGGCGGTGTTGCGGTCATCAATGTCGGCGCAGCCACCGAGATCGAGATGAAAGAGAAGAAGGCCCGCGTTGAAGACGCACTCAACGCGACCCGCGCAGCAGTTGAAGAAGGCGTGGTTCCCGGCGGCGGCGTTGCCTACATCCGTTGCCTCGAGGCGCTGAAAAATCTCGAACTGGACCCCGAGCAGTCGCTTGGCAAGAACATCCTGCTGCGCGCCCTCGAGGAACCGATTCGTCAGATCGCAGAAAACGCCGGTCTCGAAGGCTCAGTCGTTGTCGATCATGTCAAGAAGCTTAAAGGAGCCAATGGCCTCAACGCTGCCACCGAGCAGTATGAAGACCTGATCGAAGCCGGCGTCATCGACCCGGCCAAGGTAACCCGCACCGCACTGCAGAACGCAGCATCGGTTGCCGGAATGCTGCTGACCACCGAGGCAGTGATTGCCGACCTGCCTGATGACAAGGACGGCGGTATGGGCGGTATGCCTCCGGGAGGCGGCATGGGCGGCATGGGCGGCATGGGCGGCATGATGTAACACGCTGTCCGACCGACCAGCGGTCACATATAGTGTAATAATGTAGTAGGAAGGGGCTCAGAAATGGGCCCCTTTTTTTTGTCCTCGATGCCCAGTCAAAAGACCCAGATCCTTTTACTGGCGGGCCGCTTGCGGACATTTTCTGTTGACACCGCAGGACGAATACGGTATCTATGGTGTCCTTCACAACCTGGCGATGTAGCTCAGCTGGTTAGAGCATGCGGCTCATATCCGCAGCGTCCGGGGTTCAAGTCCCTGCATCGCCACCAAGTTACTGAAACCCTCGTAATCTTCATTGGTTGCGAGGGTTTTGTTTTTCTGGGGCGTCATAGGGGTGCCACTTTGATCTAAGACTTTGATAGCAGATTTATCTCGATCCGGTACTTGTGAATATCAATTTGTCTGCCAAAGACAAGATATGGGGACTGCATACAGATTGTTTCCAAATGGCACAACCGATCCACCGTCATATAGCACCACACCGGCTGAGAACCTTTCCTGAACGGATTCTTGAATTTTTCGCAGCCCCTTGAAATCATCACTCGTTACCGTTGCCGCGGCCTTCACTTCAATGCCGGCCACGAGGCCTCCGGATTCCAGGACAATATCTATTTCAACCTTATCCTTATTGCGGAAATGGCTGAAGACTATGGTCTCCTCCTGCCAGCTTGCATGTCGACGTAACTCTTGATAGACGAAGGTCTCCAGAAGCCTCCCGAAAAGAGCACGATCCTGCCACAGCATTTCGGCATCCAGCCCAAGCATCGTGCAGGCTAATCCGGTATCACCAAGATGCAGCTTGGGAGTCTTGATGAGACGTTTCATCCGGTTATTGTGCCAGGGAGGCAGTTCTTCCAGCAAGAAGATCCGCGACAGCAGCGTTATATATGCACGAATAGTAGGACGGCTAATCTGAAAGGGTGCGGCAAGTTCAGATATGTTCATCAGGCATGCTGTCTGACCGGCAGTCAGGGTCAGTAAACGCGGTAAGGCATCCATTGCGCTGATACGTGCCAGGTCACGGATATCGCGCTGAATGAGCGTGTCGGCATAGTCTTTATACCATGTCATCCGCCGTCGTGGTGTGACACGCGCCAGTGCGGCCGGATAACCTCCTGAGGCCACTCGCTCGGCTAGTTTCATGCCCAGTCGCTTGCCCGATGGTCCTGCCTGGAAGGCAGCTTTGAAAAGTAATGTCAGGAAACTGGTATCTTCACCGGCAAGTTCTGCTTGCGACAAAGGGTGTAGTCGCAGAATTTCCATACGACCAGCCAGCGAATCTCCTAACCTTGGTACCAGCAGCACATTTGCCGAGCCAGTCAGGATGAATCGGCCAGGTTCCCGCCGGTTATCTACTTCCGCCTTTAAAGAGATGAATAACTCCGGTACCCGTTGTACTTCATCGAGGATTACTCGCTCCGGCAAATCTGCTACAAAACCGATAGGATCTGTTTGCGCAGCTGCCCGCTGCACATCGTCGTCAAAAGTGTAATAAGCAAACTTTCCTTCATCCCCGACCAGTCGGGCCAAAGTTGTCTTTCCGCACTGCCGGGGGCCATGAATCAGCACTACAGGCGTGTCAGCCAAGGCCTCTGCAACACGAGCACGTAGATAACGGGGATATAGATTCTGGTTCGTCATAGCGGCTCATCGTAAAAACAAGGCCGACTAATTGCAAGTAATTTATCGTCCAAATGAAAACCTAATGCCGTCTAATTGAAAGTTCAAAGGAAGGTGGGATTACTCATCAATAATTTTTTGTGCTGCAGACCATATAAAAAATGTCCTTAGCCAGCCGTTATTTGCCTCATCTTTCACAAGCACAGGGCAAAATCCATTGTCAAAGGCCTGAAAAACTACCAGGAGATGAAGATTTTCAGAGCGAGTTAATGGATATGATTTAGGATGGTCAGTAATTATTGGCACTTTTCCGGGAGTATTCCTGTGATAACAAGTTCAATCGCTATGTATCTGTTCTGGTTTTAATAGCTTAGAAAAATTATGCTACGTGACAATAACACTTCAATAAAATCTTACGGATACATGATATTCGCAGCCTGCTTTACCATTCAGGCTGTGGGGATTGGCTCTTACGTGGCTTATGGTGTTTTTTTTAATGCTCTCATGTCGGAGTTTCAATGGTCCAGAGCTACTATAGCGGGTGCCTCATCCTTGGCGTTTTTTATGATGGGTTTTGTCGGCATACTGATTGGACGCCTCAACGACCGATATGGTCCTCGCCTATTGATGTCTGTTACTTCTCTTTTTTTCGGAGCGGGGCTTATCTTGATGTCTCAAATAGAGTCGGTCCTGCAACTCTACATTTATTTTGGTGTTTTATTCGGCATTGGCTTGAGTTCATTAGATGTAATTGCCCTTACCACTATAGCCCGATGGTTTGCGCTTAGGCGAGGGGCTATGACGGGCCTTGTAAAAGTTGGTACTGGCGCAGGTCAATTCACCATACCGCTGATAGCAGGTTTTCTTATCGGAGTGGTAGGTTGGCGACATACGTATCTTATCATCGGTTTGGTTGCGTCTTTTATATTATTCTGCGTTGCCCAGGTCCTTAAACGAGACCCTCACGATTATCAGCCTGTAAGCAAAATAGATTCGAGATCAAGTCAGCAAAGCAGCAAATATGACCACAGTGGCTTGAGCTTTGAAACAACGAGAAAAACCTTTCAGTTCTGGAATCTCTGCATTGTTAATTTCCTGGTCATTTTCTGTCTTATAAGTATCATCATTCACATTGTGCCTCATGCTCGAGATATTGGTTTGTCTGCCGGTCAGGCGGCAGGAGCCCTATCAACAATTGGGGGGGTGAGTATGATTGGCCGATTCTTGTCAGGTCTTGCTATCGATCGATATGGCAGCAGGGCAATCATGTGTTTTTCTCTCTTGCTTCTAGTTATTTCACTATTGTGGTTACAGGTTGCACAATCACTCTGGATGCTATTCTTTTTTGCCTGTATCTATGGCTTGGCTCATGGGGGCATATTTACTGCAATATCGCCTATTGTAGCCGAAATTTTTGGGATTAAGGCTCACGGTACTATTCTGGGTATCGTCGTCTGTTTTGGTACGACAGGTGGTGCGGCCGGTCCAATTTTTACTGGCCAGCTTTTCGATATGACAGGAAGCTATGCTATCGCGTTTTGGGCCTTCATAGTTCTAAGTACCTGCAGCTTGGGAATACTTTCCCTATTAAAACCAATTAAATAAACCTTCTCAGGGTTGCACGACTAGCACCATTTAACTTGTTCTAAGTTGATGCACTGTGCCAAGACCGATGTTAAGAGGAAAAATCAGCGAACTATCTATGAGGAAATTGGTACGCTATGAAGACGCTGCCAATTGGTAGTTACTGTTCTTTAATTTGCAGAAATGTCATTTGCCAAAAGAGATTGGCTCTAAGGTCTGATTGCTTTAAACCTCAGATGGCACGGGGTCTGCGAAATTTATTCCACCCCCTGTTCAGTTGAGGCGACAACCATATCAGAATGGTAGTAATTCCAAGTACCGCCGATACCGGACGCTCAAAGAAAGCGAGCAAATTACCATCGGCCTTGATCATCGAGGTCATGAAACTGTCTTCGAGCAGACCGCCCAGAACCAGCCCCAGGATTGCGGGAGCAATTGGAAACCCATTTTCTTCAAGGAAATAAGAGATCACACCGAGGGCAAGCATAATGCCGACGCCGAATACCGTATTGTTGATAGCGAAGGTGCCGACGACACAGAACATCAGGATCACCGGCATGAGGACCTCTCGGGGAACACGCAACATCTGCTTGGCCGACTTGATGGCAACCAGGCCGAGCGGCAGTAGCAGCAGATTGGCCAGGAAAAAGGCCACGAACACAGCGTAGATGAGTTCGGGTTGTTCCAAAAACACGGTTGGCCCCGGATTCATGCCTTTCACATAAAGCACGCCGATCACGATGGCCGTGATCGAATCACCGGGGATTCCAAACACCAGAGCCGGAACCCAGGTCCCTCCAAGCCCCGCGTTGTTCGATGAGCCGGCATCGACGATGCCCTCGACGTGACCGGTACCGAACTTTTCCGGTTCCTTGGAAAATTTCTTGGCCACGGCGTAGGAGATCCAGGCCGCTATATCCGAGCCGGCTCCAGGCAAAGCGCCAACCAGCACGCCGATTGTGCTGCCCCGCAACAAGTTAACCTTGTATCGAAAGAGAACCTTGCCGAGCCCGGCAAAGATATTGCCGATAGTGCGTTGCTCGACACGTGGCGGTGGCTTTATCGCGGTTCAACCGAGCGAAACACCTCAGCCATGGCAAACATGCCGATCATTGCCGGAATGAAGCTGACACCGCCCATTAACTCTACGCTTCCGAAAGTAAAACGTGGATATCCGGTGGTAACATCGATACCGATGGTAGCGATTAAAAGACCGATCATCAGTGATATCAGTCCCTTGGCTGGAGATTCGGTTGAGATGAAGGCAGCGCAGGTCAAGCCCAGCGAGGCCAACCAGAAATATTCAAAGGAAGAGAATTTGAGGGCGAACTCGGCCAGGATCGGCGCCGTGAAACTCAGCACTACGGCACCGAATATCCCGCCGATAACAGCGCTGACCAGTCCGGTTCCGAGGACGAGCTCGGCTTGGCCCTTGCGGGTCATGGCGAACGCTTCATTGGTATAGGCAGCCGAGGAAGGCGTTCCCGGGATGCGCAGCAAGGCACCCGGTAGATCGCCGGCAAATATTGCCATGGCCGTGGCCGTGACGATCGAGGCAAGGGCCGGAACCGGCGGCATGAAGAAAGTCACCGGTACCAGCAAAGCAGTTGCCATGGTGGCTGACAGACCCGGAATCGCTCCCATGAACAGTCCAAACGCACCAGAAAGTGTGATCACCATCAGAACGTAGGGATCAAAGATCAGTTGCTTCCCACATTAAAAGAACAGCAATTGTCTGATTATTTTGACAGTATTTTCTGATTATTTTGAAAAAAATGTGCGAAAAATACGCAATTATAACCGGTCTTTCTTTCAAACAACTCTGGAAAAAGCACACAGTACATGATTAAGCAAGTAAGCGGCTAGAACACCTTGGGTGCCCTTCAATCAGTTCAGTTTCCAGACTGGGACTTGAATTAAGTTCTGGTGGCGATGCAAAGTACAAGAAAGTAAGGCTTACTATGTGGCTATATACTGTATCTTGTTGAAATTATGCATTATAATGGTACAGCAAATGGCCAATAACTGGTACAATTGAAGCCAGACAGAAATTTTTGACGTAATAATTTCGGATAGTTAGAGAGGCAATGGACCAGGTCATCTATTCCCTGCATCGCCACCAAAAATACCCCAACTGATGGTAATTATTATAATTAGTTGTTTTAGGTTTTATGCTGGCGCATCAGGGTGGTACAATCCTTGATGCGCCTTTTCTTTTCTGGCTCGTTGTACCTCAAACGTTAGGTTTTGGAGGTATGAACCATGTCCCGAAGAGCTCTTTCTTATTTACTGCTAAACGGTTTAAACTTTACGTAAAGTTATGCCTGCTATAGGTTCTAACGGCAGATAGTAGGTTGTTCCCCGTCAGACCCTATGAGACAATGGGATGAAGCAGTACAGAAAGGAGAAAGGTCTTCAGAAAGCGAAGAGATGCAAGGCAAGAAAAGAGTTGATATGCTTAAAAGTTTTGCCTGACAAATTGATCTACAGATGTCCATATGTCAAAAACATGGCGATAACTTGATATATGGATATAAAACTACCGGTGTTTTAGCTGGTCAGTACCTCCGGGTGTTTATATGCTATACGCAATAATGCTTTAGCTGGGCCTGTGGGGTGTCTTCTGCCCTGTTCCCAGTCTTGGAGAGTCCTTTTGCTGATACCAAGGACTGCGGCGAATACGGATTGACTTAAGCCTACATGCTCTCGGACCATTTTAACATCCTCAGGAACCTCAATTTCAAATTTCTTTCCTTGTCCCTGGTTAATGGCCTTTATACCATCGAGTAATTCTTGACCAATATCTCGTTTCATTTTTCCATCTCCTTCCGTATTAATTTAAGAACTGAGTTCGGAATATTCTCAGCTTCATTTTTCGCGTAAACGGTCAGTAGCCATATTTGTCCATCTTCTTTTAACCAGTAGTAAATGACACGGAGCCCTCCACGTTTTCCGCGACCAGCCCCTGCCCAACGTATCTTTCGCAAGCCACCACTGCCAGGGATTATTTTTCCGGCTTCTGGCCTCAATGCAAGAGCCTGTTGCAAAGCTGAATAGTGCTTATCGTCAAGGTAGTTATAAATGTATTTTGAGAATATCGGGGCTTCAATAAATACCATACACAAACTATACGGCATTGCCGCACAAAATCAATCTAAAAAGTATGCTCCAAATTTGAAAAGTCAGAATTCCGGCAATTTATTTAAAGGATACATCAGGTAATTCGGTTCCCAAACAGGGATTTCAATTAGCATGTGGTGGCGATGCAAAGTACAATATTGCCATTGCCACTATGTAACTAGGTACTGTATCTATATGAAATTAAAAAGTATATTGGTACAACGGAAACCACTAAAAGTGGTACAATTGTAGCCAGTAAAGAATTTCCGACCTAATAATTTCAAATAGTTAGCTAGGTGCAAAAAAAGGACATTTATTCCCTGCATCGCCACCATAATATTGATATCACTGGATAAATTGCAAGTCCGGTGATTTTGAGGCCATCTTTATCCACTCCTGTTATCAACACAAGGAGGAATGAAGATGGCCTTTATACTTTCCACACCAAGCTACTTGTATCAATCCCCGTCCGGTTACATTTTCAGGATCAGAGTACCGAATGACCTGAAGGAGGTTGTCGGTAGATGTGAGTTCAGGTATTCTCTGCGCGGTTGTGCTCGCTCTCGCCTGGAGGCATCTCAATCGTCCCAAGATGACGACAGAAGCCTGAAATGAGTGCATGGTAACGTACAGAGGGATTTAAGCTAACACCCTGCTCAGAGTCAACTTTCTTCTGTTGTAAACTTCATCTTTCAATGGACGGTATAAGCTCAGATACTGGATCCTGATTTTCAGCAGAGTTGAAAAATTCTTTGATATTCTTCGCGATCACTTCAGAACGATCTCTTCTTGCATTTGCTACACTCTTTGCAATATCATCCCGAGAGAGCGCAGCCATGGAGATAGGGGTAGACGCAACGACCTGTTTTGTAGACATTTTACAATTCATGATTCCTCCTTGTCATGACATCTGCCTAATAGTGATGTCATTGGTCTAAGGGAAGGAGATACCTGGCTCCCCAAATTCTGCATGTATGAAAAAATCACAACGAGCTTTAGACGGGATATGCTACTTTGCTGTTAATAGCGATAATTATGCCAGAATTAAATTCCTGATTTAAATCGTCAGGCAGGGGCGACTTATCCTATAATTTCAAGTACTTTATTGGAACACAGGCCATCAAAAAAACGATTGCAGACAATCCCTCACAGTTCAATCTGTATACTTTGTTGGCAATTGACTTGTTGCTTGTGCACAATATTTACAGGTGTGCTGCTTGATATCATCGAGCCCTGGGAGGCAGTAACTTGAACTGATCCTTCCCTGAAACATTAGACAATCAGATAAGTCGTTTGTTGGAAAAGCGACAGGAGGGTTTACTATGAAAAGATTTCTTTCCCTGACACTGATAATACCATTATTATTTGCATTCGGCTGCAGCAGAGGAGCGGTTGGCGGTGCTGCCGTCGGGGCTGGTGCTGCAGGAGCAGCGTACGAGTACCAGAATAAAAAGGCTCTTCAGAGCCTGGAAGATGACTGGAAGGCAGAACGAATTTCAAAGGATGAATATCTTCGCCGGAAGAAAGAAATAGAGAAACGATCACTCGTCTACTGAGCTGAGCTATTGCCACTGAAAGAAGGTAAGCGCAGGCTTCATGCACTTTGATGAAGCCGCAGGTTGTTATCTATCACAGGACAACTAACCGATTGAAAAACCAGAATGCAGCAACAGAGTGTCAATCGCATCGCGAATGTTCTTAAGACCTGGCCCTAAGCCGGCGGCTTGCGATCGCTCTCCTTTTCATCGTCCGTCTCGGCAGAGAGCTGTTCCGATGTTTCCCAGTCCTGTGACTTGCTGGTTCCGGCCTCGGTCGAACCGTTCGGCGGATAATCGAGAGTACCTTCGAGATCCTCGATTCTGTCGGCCGAGAGTCTTGGAAACGGCAGTTCACCAGCTTTGCGCCAGGATTCGACCTCTGTCATGGCGGTCTTGCTGCGTTCCATATCCAGCCCTTCGTCACGTCCCATGTAGAGCGTCTGCGAAGGAAAGGCAAAGCCGCTTCCCGAGGCTTTGACTATCTCGCTCATTCGGAGCAGGACGTCTTCTCTGATGGCGAAAAATTCATTGAAATCCCGCGTCAGTGCATAGCCGGATACCTATGTCGAGAGAGGATTCACCGAAGCCTGAAAAGCGCACACGCACTGACTCGGAGTGGATTTTGGGGTGGGCATGGAGCATCTCGCGAAACTTCGCCAGTATATGTCGTAATTGATCCTCTTCGGTCTCGTAGCGCACACCGACGGTCGATTCGATCAGCATGCGGTCGCATTTCGCCCAGTTTATCAGCTGCATATCCGACAGGGCCGCGTTGGGAATGGTAATCAGGGTGCGATCGAGCGCCCTGATCTTGGTGGAGCGTATGCCAATGGCTTCGACGGTGCCGGACTTATCGTCAAAGGCGCACCAGTCTCCAACCCGGACGGGCTGATCGAGATAAAGCATGATCCCGCCGATCAGGTTTTCAAGGGTCGGTCGGATCGCCAGTGCGACAGCCAGACCGCCGATACCGAGTCCGGCTACCACGCTGTAGAGGGGGAGCCCCAGTTTCTGTGCTGCTCTGCCAACAATCACTATCCCGATTATTGTCCCGACAGTGCGGCCGCCAAGGCGCCAGAGATGTGCGTTGAAGCTGTCATCGGGGATGTTTCTGACCTTCACGATCCGTTCGAAGAGGGCACGTATGAGCAGCCAGAACAGCCAAATCGCGGCGGCGTGGAGTAAAACGGTAACGGTAACGTCAACCAGGGCGGAGAAGGCACCCGAGATATTGATCTGGTGGGCAATGAAATTCCTCAACAACAATACTGCTGTAATAATTGCGATTGGGGAAAGGGCGCGGCGCAGCAGAAAAGAGACCCGGTTGTCGCTTTCATGGCGGTTCAGCAGCAGGTGGAAAAAGAACAGCATGATCGCTGTCAAAATGCTGAAAAGTACGACCACGATGACTTTTCAGAGCGGCGTGTCGAACCAGACCTCGCGGAGACCGTCCGGTATATACTTGAGCACCACAGCGGGGATCATCGGCCCGGTGATCTGGGGCAGTTCGCGTTCCCAACTCCAGATAGGCAGCGTCGATTGCAGTGGCTGTCAAACCACCAGAACAACTTCTTTCCCACAAACAGAATTACTCACGCTGCCGCTAAGCTTCTACTATTTTGCGCAGTTCGTCTTCTTCTTCAACGGTCATCGAGGTTTTCAGAACTTTGCCCTTTATTTGTTTTTCTTCCAGCCTGGCGAGTACCTTGTCCGGCGTTACCTTGCGCAGAAGGATAAAAAGGGCGGACGTGTCTTCGGTTAAATCTGCCGAAAGATCCTTCATGAATTGATCATTGATGCCGATATCGCTCAGTTTACCGCTCAAGGCTCCTGCTCCGGCCCCGACAGCCGCGCCTAAGAGCGGATTAAGCAGAAGAAAGCCGATGAGCATACCCCAAAAACTGCCCTGAACCGCCCCGGTAGCTGTCAAATTAACGGCCTGGTGCAGTTTGATTTTACCTTTTTCATTCTTGGTGACGACTACCACGTCTTCCATCTTTATGAGATATTCTTCCTGCATCTTGGCGAGTTCGGCGCGTGCTTCAAAAGCCGATTCTTTATCCTTAAATTCAACGACGATGAGATCACTCATAACCCTTCCTCCCTGTTCATTTTAATTAGTGTTGCGTCTTGCGGATAGGCCGCGGTTCTCCGGTATTTGTCAGAAGCAGCTTCTAATTACATGCTCAGCGGTCATGCCCTGTCACAACGCCTTAGTGACTCATTGATGCCCGGGGTTTTCTGCATGTCCATCTGCTCTTCGACTCATCAGATCAGTCCTTCTTCATAACACGGAGTGATGAAGAATATAGTTAATGTTTGAATAGTTTATCCTTTTTTTCTGTTGTCAACAGCACCGTAAGTTTCCCCGCCGCCGCTCTCTCGTTGCTTTTAATCTGAACATTTTACAAGCGATTCAGCTCGGCATGGCATTGCTGCTCCTTTCGTCATTGTCGGATTCTCGGAGATACTTCTATCCCAGGGTAGGGTTTACGGTGATTAGCCTGCTTGTCTCACAAGCCCAGTCGCCCACCAATTTTTAAAGCCCATGGGCTGGCGGCGGGTCGGCCTGATAGATTTTTCCTCCTATCGTATATATCATTGAACAATGTTCAGGCCGGTGCAATGCAGCCTTATGGCCGCAGCCGTTGTCTGCGTAAAATGAGTTTGAAGCGATTCGGGAAAGCGGGGTATGCAGCTATGAAAAACAGTATAAGAGCGCTCATGGCGTCGCTGATGGCAGTTCTGCTGCCGATTGGCCTCGTCGCCACCGGCCTGGCCCGGCAACCTACCCCGGTTATTGGTGCCGAGGCAGCCTTGAAGCAGATCTACGACCGGGTGGAGGTGCTCGGCACCCTGCGGGCCAATGAAACCGTTGAAATAACCGCCTCGGTCACCGACACCATTACGATAATCCATTTCAGCGATGGCCAGCGGGTTGCGGCCGGGGATATCCTGGCGGAGATGACCAGCAGAGAGGAGCACGCTCTGCTCGAGGAAGAGACCTCGCGCCGGGATGAAGCGCTGAAGAAATACGAGCGGGTTGCCTCGCTGCTCGCCCGCGGCGCCGTTTCACAGGCGCAGCTCGATGAACAGGAGCGCGAAGTTCAAACCGCCAGGGCACGGCTGCGGGCCATCGAGTCGCGCCTGGAAGACCGGCTCATAGTGGCGCCGTTCGGCGGCGTGGTCGGTTTGCGCAACATCAGCAGCGGCGCGCTCGTCGAACCCGGCGACATTATTACCACGCTGGACGACATCAGCGTCATGAAGCTTGACCTCAACGTGCCGTCCATCTACCTGGCCGGCCTTGAGACGGGTACGCCGGTAGAGGCTCTTTCTCCCGCTTTCCCGGACAGGCGGTTCAGCGGATCCATCAGCAGCATCGACAGCAGGGTCGATCCGGTGACCCGGTCGATTCTGGTGCGCGCCCTGATCGACAACCCGGACGGGCTGCTCAAGCCCGGCCTGCTGATGACGGTCGAACTCCTGAAGAATCAGCGCCAAACGGTGATGATTCCCGAGCAGGCCCTTATTCCCAGCGGTGAAACCAACCAGGTGCTGGTGGTCGACGACTCATCTTCGCCCGCGGTTGCCAGGCAGCAGAACGTCGTCATCGGCAGCCGCCGGGTTGGGGAGGTGGAAATCATCGAGGGACTGCAGCCCGGAGACAAGGTGATCACCCACGGCACCTTCAAGGTGCGCCCCGGCCAGGAAATCCTGGTCAGGGGAATGGAAGGCGGCGATAAGCCGCTGAGCGAGCTGCTGTCTGGTAAGGGATCGGGTGGTGGTCCATGATACTCTCGGATATCTCGATAAAACGGCCGGTATTCGCCTCGGTTCTCTCGCTGCTGCTCATCGTCTTCGGCCTCGTATCCTACACCCGTCTGCCGCTGCGCGAATATCCCGACATCGATCCGCCGGTGGTAACCATCGACACCGTTTACCCCGGCGCTTCGGCCAACGTGGTTGAAAGCCAGATCACCCAGCTGGTGGAAGAGCGGATCGCCGGGGTGGAAGGTATCCGCTTTGTCGAATCCTCCAGCGAGGACGGACGCTCCCGGGTTACCATAGAATTCTCCACCGCCCGCGACATCGATTCGGCGGCCAACGACCTGCGGGACCGGGTATCGACCATTCTCGACGACCTGCCGGCCGAAGCCGACCCGCCCGAGATCCAGAAAGAGGACTCCAACGATGACGTGATCATGTGGCTCAACCTGGTCAGTGACCGGTTGACGGTACCGGAACTCACCGATTATGCAGACCGCTACCTGGTGGATCGTTTTTCCGTGCTCGACGGAGTTTCCCGCGTCCGGATCGGCGGCGGCCAGCGCTATGCCATGCGAGTCTGGCTGGACCGATCGGCACTGGCGGCCCGGGATCTGACCGTCTCCGAGGTGGAACGGGCGCTGCGGGCCGAAAACGTTGAATTTCCCGCCGGCACCATCGAGTCCGCCGCCCGCAGCTTTACCGTGCGCCTGGAGCGGACATTTCGCACGGTCGATGACTTTTCCCGGCTGGTCATCAAGCAGGGTGATGACGGCTACCTGATTCGCCTGGGCGACGTTGCCCGGGTCGAACGGGGCACCCAGGAGGACAGAACATTTTTTCGCGGCAACGGGGTGGCCATGGTCGGGCTGGGTATCATCAAGCAGTCCACGGCCAACACCATCGACGTGGCCCGCAGTGCCAAGGCGCAGATGGAGCTGCTCAACCCCAATCTGCCGGAGGGAATGCAGATCCGGCAGAGCTACGACACCTCGGTGTTCATCGAGGAGGCGATCAGCGAGGTCTACAAGACCCTGGCTATTGCCATCGGCCTGGTCATTCTGGTCATCTACCTGTTCCTCGGCAGTGTCAGGGCGACCATCGTCCCGGCGGTGACGGTTCCCGTATCCATTGTTGCCTCTTTTATCGCTCTGAACCTTTTCGGCTTCTCCGTCAACCTGCTCACCCTGCTGGCCCTGGTGCTGGCCATCGGCCTGCTGGTTGACGACGGCATCGTCGTCCTCGAAAATATCTACCGTCGAATCGACGAGTACCATGAAACACCCCTTGTTGCCGCTTTCAAAGGCACCAGGCAGGTCGGCTTCGCGGTCATCGCCACCACCCTGGTACTGATCTCGGTATTCGTGCCGATCGCCTTTCTACAGGGTGACGTCGGCCGGCTCTTTTCTGAATTTGCGCTGACCATGGCCGCCGCGGTCTGTTTTTCAAGTGTTGTCGCCCTGAGCCTCTCCCCGATGCTCTCCTCGGTCCTGCTCAAACCGCGGCGCAGCGAGCAGGCGGCCCAGCCCCGCATCGATCGTTTTTACCGCTGGATCCGCAGAAGCTATCGAAAAATGCTGGGCCGTGCCCTGCGCTGGCCGGTTCTGGTCGCGATCGCGTTCGTCGTCCTGATGGCGGCGACCTACTGGCTTTTCAACAAGATTCCAACAGAGTACGCACCCAAAGAAGACCGCGGCGCCTTCTTTGTCATCGTCAATGGGCCCGAGGGGGCGACCTACGACTACATGAGCGTCTACATGGATGAAATCGAAGCCCGCCTGATGCCGCTGGTGGAAAACGGTGAAATCACCCGGTTGCTGGTGCGGACGCCGCGCAGTTTCGGCAATATCGAGAGCTTCAATAGCGGCATCGTCATTTCCGTGCTGGAACATTGGGGTGAACGCAGGCCCGCCTGGGAGATCATCGATGAGGTTCGCTCCCGGCTCGCCGATCTGCCCGGGGTTCGGGCTTTTCCGGTCATGCGCCAGGGGTTCGGATCTTCCATCCAGAAACCGGTTCAGTTCGTGATTGGCGGCGGTACCTACCAGGAACTCGCCCAATGGCGCGATATCCTCATGGAAAAGATAGAAGCCGACAACCCGGGGCTGCTCGGTATCGACTGGGACTATAAAGAAACCAAACCGCAGATCGAGGTCAGTATCGATTACGACCGGGCGGCAGAGCTCGGGGTGACCGTATCGGCCATCGGCAGAACACTGGAGACCATGTTCGGGTCCCGGCGGGTCACCACCTATCTCGAGGATGGAGAAGAATACGATGTCATCGTCGAGGGGGAACGGGCCCTGCAGCGCACCCCCGGCGATCTGCAGTCCATTTACGTGCGCTCCGAACAAAGCGGCAGGCTCATTCCGCTGGCAAGCTTCGTCACCCTGAACGAGTTTGCCGACTCCAGCAGCCTGATGCGTTACAACCGGGTGCGGGCTCTAACCATGCAGGCCAATCTGGCCGACGACCTGGCCCTGAGCCGGGCGCTTGACTACCTCGAAGGGCTGGTGCAGGAACATCTGCCGGAGCAGGTCATCGTCGATTACAAGGGTATTTCCAAGGACTACAAAAGCAGCTCCGAATCGATCCTGTTCGTATTTGCGCTGGGGATCGTCGTGGTCTTTCTGGTGCTCGCCGCCCAGTTTGAGAGCTGGGTGAACCCGCTGGTGATTATGCTGACCGTGCCGCTGGCCATGGCAGGAGGACTATTCGGACTCTATATAACCGGCAACACCCTCAACCTCTACAGCCAGATCGGCCTGGTCATGCTGGTCGGCCTGGCGGCCAAAAACGGCATTCTCATCGTCGAGTTCACCAATCAGCTCAGGGACCAGCAGATCTCTTTTTTGCGCGCTGTGTTGCAGGCCGCCGAGATCCGGCTGCGACCGATCGTCATGACCGGCATCACCACCGCTGCAGGAGCTGTACCGCTGATCCTCTCATCCGGCGCCGGTGCAGAAACGCGGATGGTGATCGGGGTCGTGGTGCTGGCCGGAGTCATTTCCGCCACCCTCTTCACCCTCTTCGTGGTGCCTGTGGCCTACAGCGTTCTGGCCCGGCGAACTGCCCTGCCGGGCAGCATCGAACGAAGGCTCATCAGGGAGATGGAAACCACCACCAAGGCCAATCGTAAGCCCCGCGAATAACAGCGTGATTATGTGGATTCATCACCTCGTTATCGTTGGCATAAGTTGAATTGAAACAGCCTGTACGTAGGCTTTAACGCAGCCATGAGCGAAGCATGGGTGACACCGTGAAGGAGACGCTGGTTACTGGAGCAGGTACTTCTCTCGCTTTAAGAAGCGGCACGGTATCCTCGTTACGTTACTTCCGAAGTCGCAAATCTGCCGCCGAGGCTGTAGCGGGAGCCGGGATAAATAAGCTTGCTGAGGGTGGCAACGTCTCCCTTGACCCATGTTTTACGGCTCAGGGCAAGGCATGGCTCCGATTCGCTGATGTCAAGCAAGTCGCGGATCCAGGCATCAGGGATCATCGCTTCCACCACATGTTCGGCACTGTATTCAGGTGCTACTTTAAGAAGGTAGTCAGCGGGTGAGGTCGATTCAAAATCCTGCAGCAGATAGTCCGGCGCGATCGACGGATTGACAAACCTGTCGGCAAGCTGAATCGGGATGTCGCTGTCATAATGGATGATAATTGAATGATACACCGAGCTGTATGGTTTCACCCCCATTTCGACAGCCAGGTGGGGAGAGGCCTTCTCGTCGCTGAGCAGATGGACCCTGCAGGAGTATTCGCCGCCTCTGCTTTTTATATCTTCAGCAATGGAACTGATCTCCAAAAAGGTTGACCGCGGTTTGTGGGCTGCCACAAACGTACCCCGCCCCTGCCTGCGCGTCAGTTTTCCCTCGACGGTCAACTCACGTACAGCCCGATTGACCGTCATTCTCGATGTCGCAAAGTATTCCTCGAGCTCGGCCTCAGAGGGGATTCTGGCCCCCACCTGCCACTCTCCACGGTCGATATTTTCTATGATATATTCCTTGATTCTGCGGTAGATGGGCTGTTGTCTCTCAGCTTTCATCTGCATGTATTCCTCCTCCGGCCACCGACAGGCTCGGCAGCAGGTCTGTCCCGATCAGCTCGTTGAAACGGCCTGACCCGATCAGCTCCGTTGCCTGGTGAATGTCGGGTGCAAAATAACGGTCCCTGTCGTAGAACGGAACTTTTTCCCGCAACATCGCCTTCGCCTTTTCAAGCGGTTCGGAGGTTTTCAGAGGAGCCCTGAAATCAAGTCCCTGGCAGACGGCGAGCAGTTCAATGCCGACGATTCCAGCAGTATTCTCGGCCATGTCCGCGAGTCTTCTGCCGGCAAAGGTTGCCATGGAGACATGATCCTCCTGGTTTGCAGAGGTGGGGATACTGTCCACCGACGCCGGGTGGGCAAGCGATTTATTCTCGCTGGCAAGAGCAGCAGCCGTTACCTGGGCAATCATGAAACCTGAATTCAGCCCGCCTTTTTCAACCAGAAAGGGGGGCAGCTTGCTCATGTGGGTGTCGATCAAAAGAGCCATGCGCCTTTCAGCGAGTGCCCCGATTTCGGCGAGCGCCAGGGCCAGGCTGTCGGCCGCCATGGCCACCGGCTCGGCATGAAAGTTCCCGCCTGAAATGATGTCTGACTGCTCGGCAAAAACCAGGGGGTTGTCTGAAACGCTGTTGGCTTCTACTACAAGCGTTTCCGCGGCATTGCGTATTTGCGTGAGGCAGGCCCCCATGACCTGGGGCTGGCAGCGCAGCGAATAGGGATCCTGAACGGCTTCGCAGTCCTCGTGCGATTTTTCGATTTCACTGTGTCTGAGCAGCGTTCGATACACTTTTGCCACGTCAATCTGGGCTTTATGCCCCCGTACTTCATGAATAATTTTCTCAAATGGCCGGCGACTGGCAAGAGCCGCCTCCACACAGAGACTCCCGGTCACCAGGGCGGCTGCGAAGAGGTCCTCGGCCAGAAAAAGCCCCTGCAGAGCCAGGCTGCATGAAGCCTGGGTGCCATTGAGCAGGGCGAGCCCCTCTTTGGGCTGGAGAACGATGGGCTCGAGTCCGGCAATTTTAAGACCCTCTCGTCCCGACAGCCGCCTGCCCCGGCAGGTAACTTCGCCTTCTCCCAATAGAACCGTGCTCATGTGGGCAAGCGGAGCGAGGTCTCCGGATGCCCCGACCGAACCTTTTTCGGGAACACAGGGGTACACCTCCGCATTGACAAGTGCAATAAGGGCATCGATTACTTCCCGGCGGATCCCGGAATAGCCTCTGGCAAGGCTGTTGATTTTCAGGACCATCATCAGCCTCACGCTGGACTCCTTCATAAGCCTGCCTATCCCTGCGGCATGGGAGAGGACGATGGCGTGCTGCAGGTCTTCGAGTTCATCGTTGGGAATAACGGTGTTGGCAAGCAGTCCGAACCCGGTATTGATTCCGTAGATGATGCGTCCCTGATCGATGATCGTCTTCACGGTGTCGGAGGATCTCCTGATCGCTTCGTCGCACCGGTGGCTGAGGGCAAGCTTCACAGAGCCGTTCTGGATAGCGCGCAGTTGCGAAAGTGTCAGGTGACCCGGATCTATTATCAATGTTTCTTTTTCACTCATGGCTTTTCTCACGTCTTGATTTACGAACGAATATAATCCAACCAGTAACACAACACTCTTTAATTGTATATATAAATAAATAGAGAGGCAAGTGATTTATGATTTTCCTGTCGGTCAAAGCGGACATGCCCAGTTTTTAGAAAAATGATCTAAGTTAAATTCCTATTAAGACTTTGATATATATAATTTTAAATTCATATTTAGAGCTATTTGAAGTTGTCGTTGCGGCAGCGTACAGCTCCTTTGTACAGACATTTTCACCGCTTATGTAAAAATAATGTGGCGTAAAAAATAATTTGTATATACATTAAAGCTATGCTATTTTCTGAACTGCGGGGTTAATCTGATAAAAGTGGACAAGGCCGGTTCTGGGCTGTTCCTGTTTATCCTGGGAGGACAAGATGTTTAACAATAAAGAGGCGGAAGCTTCGATGAGAATAAGGCTCGACGAGACGCTGCCGGAGAAAACGCAATTTAAAGAAGGGATCCGCAGAGCCCCGGACCGGGGTTTCAGACTGAGCGAAGCCCAGACGGCAGTCGCCCTGAAGAACGCGCTTCGCTATATCCCGGAAGAGCATCACCAGACATTGATTCCGGAATTTCTTGAAGAGCTGAAAAACAGAGGCAGAATTTACGGGTACCGGTTCAGGCCGAAAAAAGAGATACAGGCAAAGCCGATTGATCAATACAGGGGGAAATGTCTCGAGGGCAGGGCTTTTCAGTTGATGATGGACAACAATCTCGATTTTGACGTGGCCCTCTATCCTTACGAGCTTGTCACCTATGGCGAGACCGGAAGTGTCTGTCAGAACTGGATGCAGTACAATCTTATCCAGAGATACCTCGAGGAACTGACCGAAAATCAGACCCTCGTGGTGCAGTCGGGACACCCTCTCGGCCTGTTCAAATCAAGCCTCAACAGCCCGCGCGTCATCATCACCAATGGTTTGATGGTGGGGCTCTACGACAATCCAAGCGACTGGGAGACGGCGACCCAGATGGGAGTATCCTCCTATGGACAGATGACCGCCGGAGGCTGGATGTACATCGGTCCCCAGGGAATCGTGCACGGCACCTACAATACCCTGCTCAATGCCGGCAGAAAGATGTGCGGCGTCCCTGTTGACGGCGATTTGGCCGGCCTTCTTTTTGTTTCTTCGGGGCTGGGCGGAATGAGCGGGGCTCAACCCAAGGCCGCCAAAATATCCGGTGCAGTCTCAGTCACCGCCGAGGTCGATTCTTCCCGGATCAGGACACGCCATGAGCAGGGCTGGGTGGATCTGGTCTCAAGCGAGCTTGATGAGGTGGCAGCACTGGCAGAGAAAGCGGTGGCAGAAAAGAGCAATACTTCAATCGCCTATCATGGCAACGTTGTCGATCTGCTGGAGTTTCTTGCCGAGCGGAAAATAAAGGTAGATCTTCTTTCCGATCAGACCTCCTGCCATGTGGTCTACGACGGCGGCTACTGCCCGCAGGGAATCACCTTTGAAGAACGCACCCGCCTGCTGGCCGAAGACCGGCAAAGCTTCATAGCAATGGTGGACCGAAGTCTGAAAAAACACATCGATGCGGTAACGAGGCTCGTTGACCAGGGCACGTTCTTTTTCGACTACGGAAATGCGTTTTTGAAGGCGGTTTTTGACGCCGGCGTGACAGAGGTCTCACGAAACGGTGTTGATGAAAAAGACGGGTTTATCTATCCCTCCTACTTCGAAGACATCATGGGTCCCATTTTTGACTATGGCTACGGCCCGTTTCGCTGGGTCTGCCTGAGCGGCAGCCCGGATGACCTGGATAAAACCGATCAGGCGGCGATGGCATGTATTGACCCGGAGCGTCGCAGCGAAGACCGGGACAACTATGTCTGGATCAGGGATGCAAAAAAGAACAGAATGGTTGTCGGCAGCCAGGCCAGGATACTCTATTCGGATGCAAACGGAAGAGTCACCATTGCCTTGAAATTCAACGAAATGGTCAGAAAAAAAGAGATCGGCCCGGTGATGCTGGGCAGGGATCATCATGATCCGGGCGGGACGGACTCACCGTTTCGTGAAACGGCAAATATCAAAGACGGCAGCAACGTCTGCGCCGACATGGCAACTCACTGCTTTACAGGCAACGCGGCACGCGGTATGTCTTTGGTTGCCTTACATAACGGTGGAGGAACCGGGATCGGCAAGGCCATCAATGGAGGTTTTGGTCTGGTGCTGGACGGCAGTGAGCGCGTTGACGGCATCATCCGCTCCGCCATGAACTGGGATGTTATGGGCGGGGTGGCGCGCAGAAACTGGGCCAGAAATGAAAACGCGATGGAAGTCGCTGTCGAATACAACAGGGTAAATGAAAACAACGACCAGATCACCATTCCCTATCTCGTTGAAGACGATCTGGTAAAAAAATCGGTTGGCGAACTGTTCTCGCGTGCAGACAAGTAAGAAAGTAAAACCTTAGTGAGATAATCATGTCAGCGCAGCTCTTTGTAAACGCCAAAATTTTTACTCCCGTCGACGGCGGCGGGCCCTCGGCAGGAAAAAGGCAGGGGGAACTGGCCCATTATAAGAAGGGTGCAATCCTGGTGAAAGACGGCCTGATCGCAAAAATCGGCGAAGAAGAAACGGTGCTGCCGGGCCTCACAGCCAGCGAACTGGACCATGCCTATGACTGCGCCGCCAAATGTCTGGTACCCGGACTTGTCGATCCCCACACCCACAACTGTTTTGCAGCCCTGCGGGAAAACGAGTTCCAGCTGAGAATTTCCGGCACACCCTACCTTGAAATCCTGCGCCGCGGGGGCGGCATCCTCTCTTCCGTTGAAGCCGTGGCAGCAACTGATGTAGAGACCCTGACCGCCAATACAACAAAACAGATACGCCGCGCTCTGAGTTTTGGGACCACGACGATGGAGATCAAGAGCGGCTACGGCCTCGACACGCAGAACGAGCTGAAGATGCTGGAAGCCATTCGGGCGGCCGCCGAGCAGACCCCGGTCGATGTTGTCGCAACGTTTCTTGGCGCCCATGCTGTTCCCGCTGAATTCAGGAATCGCTCAGACGACTTTATTGGTCTGATCATCGAGGAGATGCTCCCGGCGGTGAAAGAACAGGGAGTAGCGGAACAGTGCGACATCTTCTGTGAGGAAGGGGTTTTTTCGATAAACCAGGGACGAAAGCTTCTCTCGGCCGCCCTTGCGGCCGGGCTGAAAATAAAGATCCATGCAGATGAGGTGCATGATCTGGGCGGGGCGGGGCTGGCTGCTGAGCTGGGAGCGCTTTCTGCTGACCATCTGCTGGCGGCCGGCGATGACAATTTCGATGCCATGGCAGCCGCCGGAGTTGTCGCCACGCTTCTTCCGGCCACGGCTTACAGCTTGAGAAAGCCCTATGCCAGAGCCAGGACAATGATCGAAAAAAATCTCCCGGTGGCCCTGGCAACTGACTGCAACCCGGGCTCGAGCTATACCGAGTCGATGCCATTTAGTATCGGTCTCGGGGTCATGAACATGCTCATGACCCCGGAGGAAGCCCTGACAGCAGCAACGCTTAACAGCGCCTATGCAATAGATAGGGCCGCCAGGGTCGGCAGTCTCGAAACAGGCAAACAGGCTGATTTCGTCATTCTCGACGGTCAGTCGCCTGCCATCCTCGCCTATCATGCCGGCGTCTCTCCGGTAGAGGCGGTGTTCAAGAAAGGCAAACGAGTCGATATCCAAAACTGACATCCGCGCGGCTGAGCGGACAGAAAACTGGTAGAACATGAAGAAGATCGTTGAATGCGTACCGAACTTTTCCGAAGGCAGAAATCAGGAAACCATCGATGCCATCGCGGCGGCTGTCAGCAGTGTTGATGGCTGCCGGCTCGTCGATGTCGATCCCGGCTATTCCACCAACCGGACGGTCTATACCTTCGTGGGCGATCCGCAAAGTGTGGTGGAGGGAGCCCTGGCAGCTGCCTCAGTGGCCAGAGCACGTATCGATATGCGCAGCCACACCGGCGAGCATCCTCGTTTCGGGGCCATGGATGTCTGCCCTTTCGTACCCGTTTCAGGAATTACCATGGCGGAATGCGCGCAACTGGCCAGGGAATTTGCCGGGAGAGCGTCAGAAGAGCTCAATATTCCTTTCTATCTCTATGAGGAAGCCGCCGAGCACGATTACAGAAAAAAACTGCCGGATCTTCGTAAAGGCGAGTATGAAGGGCTTGCCGAGCGGCTCAGGGACTCGAAGTGGAAACCGGATTTCGGTCCGGACGAGTTTGTCCCGGAGTGGGGGATCACCGCAACCGGCGCCAGGAATTTTCTGATCGCCTACAACGTCAACCTGCTGGCGACCCCAAACCAGGCCCACCGTATTGCCCTCAATATCAGAGAGGCGGGCAGGAGCGAGGACGAACCGGGAAGGCTGAAGGAAGTCAAAGGCATGGGCTGGTTCGTCGATGAGTACAACACGGCCCAGGTGACGGTCAACCTCAATGACTATCGGGTAACCCCCATCCACACTCTTTTCGAAGAGGTCAAAAAGGACGCCCGGGAACTCAAGCTTCCGGTGGTGGGCTCGGAAATCGTCGGCGTGGTCCCGCTCGAATCCTTGCTCATGGCCGCGGATTACTATATCGACAAGGAGAAGCTCTTCGTTTACGAGGAGGACCAGAAAGTAAGACTGGCTGTCGACCGGCTCGGGCTGAATTCGATTTCTTCTTTCATACCCGAGGAGCGGATCATCGAGTATATCATCCGGGAAAAGCCGGATGAACCGCTGGCGGACTCCACCGTGCGCACCTTTATCGAAGAGGTTGCCTCCCGCTCTTCAGCCCCGGGCGGCGGTTCCGTTTCTGCGGTGCTGGCGGCGCTGGGAGTCGGACTCGCCAGCATGGTGGCCAAACTGACCCACGGGGTGCGTAAATTTGAATCGGTTCAGGCGGACATGGAGAACGTCATACCAGCGCTGCATCACACCGTCGGGCAACTCATCCCGATGATCGATGCGGACACCTCCGCCTTCAATGAATTCATGGAAGGGCTGAGGATGCCGAAAAGCACCCGGGAGGAGCGAAATCTGAGGCAGGAAAAGATGCAGTCGGGACTGAAGACGGCCATCGACGTACCGCTTACCACGATGCGTCTGGGGGATTCGGTCTGGCCCCAGCTGCTGGAGGTGGCCCGGCACGGCAACCCGGCCTCGAAGTCCGACACCCAGGTGGGAGCGCGATCGCTTGAAACCGGAATCTGGGGTGCCTATCAGAATGTGCTGATAAACATGACGGACATAGAAGACGACACCTTTCGCAAAGAAGTGCTCGGTGAAGCCTCAGCGATCATGGGCCGTGCCGAGGATAACTGCAGGAAGGTGTTAAAGACATTAGAAGAGAATTGATTTTTAAAGGGATTTATTTTCAGCACCAGCGGGCGGACTGAAAAGAGCCGCCATCACCAAAGAAACAAGGAGAAAGGAGGAACAGATGGATAGACGAGATTTTTTGAAAACTGCGGGAGCCACCGCACTGACCACAGCGGCGATCGGTACGTCTTTTGCCGCGCCGGCGATTGCCCAGGGAAAGACCCAGTGGAAAATGGTTACGGCCTGGCCGAAAAACCTGCCGGGTCCCGGCGTTGCCGCCCAGATGCTGGCTGACCGGATCACCGCCCTTTCCGGCGGACGCCTCGAGGTGAAGCTCTACGCCGCGGGTGAGCTGGTTCCCGGAAAAGGTGTATTCGATGCCGTTTCAGAAGGAACGGCTGACCTGTTTCATGCCGTTCCCGCCTACTGGGGATCCAAGTCCAAGGGGTTCCTGCTTTTCGGTTCCCAGCCGTTCGGTCTCAGGGCCGACGAGCAGGTGGGCTGGATGATGCACGGCGGCGGGCAGGCCCTCTATGATGAGATGTATGCCCGCTTCGGCCTTAAACCGTTTCTCTGCGGTAACTCAGGACCACAGTGGGCCGGCTGGTTCCGCGAGGAAATCACCTCAGCGGAAGATTTCAAGGGAATGCGTTTCCGCACCACCGGACTCGCTTCTGAAATGTGCTCAAAAATGGGAATGGCGGTCCAGGCCATGGGCGGCGGCGATCTGTTCCAGGCCCTGCAGTCAGGAGCCATCGATGCCGGTGAATTCATCGGTCCGTGGACCGATTCAGCCCTGGGCTTCTACCAGGTGGCCAAGTATTATTACTGGCCGGGAGTCGGTGAACCTTCCTCGGCGGAAGAATGCGCGGTCAATATCAAATCCTACGAAAAGCTGCCCAAGGATTTGCAGCAGGCAGTGGCTTATGCCTGTGAAAGCCTTTACAATCCGGTCTGGACGGAATACACCACAAAGCATGCGCTGGCACTGCAGAAGATGGTTGACGAGCAGGGTGTACAGGTGAGAAAGCTTCCCGATGACGTCATCATTGCCATGGGCAACGCTGCGGGTGAAGTGATAGACAACCTGCGCAATGATTCAGACGAGCTGGTACGGCGTATTACCGAGAGCTACCTGACCTACCGTGCCTCCATTTCGGATTACATGGTCTATGCCGACGGCGGCCAGATGAATGCCCGGGTCATGGACTACAAATATTAGATAAACTTTTACCGGCAGACAGGCGGACCACCTTTCGGGGCGGTCCGCCCCTGCATTTGAACATGGAAAGAATCATAGCCCGGCTGGAGATGATCAACCTCGTTGTCGGCAACACGGTGCGCTGGTTTGCGCTGCTCATGCTGCTGCTCCAGTTTGCCATCGTCGTCTTGAGATACGTGTTCGGCATCAGCTACATTTTTCTGAACGAAGGGGTCCTCTACCTGCACGCTTCCCTGTTCATGCTGGGAGCGGGCTATACGCTGCTGGTGGACAAGCATGTGCGGGTCGATATCTTCTACGCACGAAGATCGAAGAGGGGCAGGGCGATGACAGACATCTTCGGTCATATATTTTTCCTGATCCCCTCCATGCTGATTCTCATCTACTATTCATGGCCCTCGGTGAAATATTCCTGGGCAATTTTTGAGGGGCCGGTTTCCGTCGGCGGCATTCCCGCCTCCTTTCTGCTCAAAACCCTTATCCCGGCGTTTGGTGTGCTCCTGATCATCCAGTGCGTCGCCAATCTTGCAAAAGACATCCTGATCTACAGGGCATCAGGCAGCTCCTGATATTGACGCCGATTATGACCAATCTACCACTAGATATCCTCCTCGTCATTGCCCTGATAAGCGGCATACTGCTTGGCTATCCGGTCTCCTTTACGCTGGCCGGAACGGCGACAATTTTCGCTTTTCTGGGATTGATTACGGGCTCCTTCGACATGTCTCTTCTCGGGGCGTTCGGCCAGCGGGTCTTCGGCCTGCTGACCAACCACGTATTGATCGCCATCCCCCTTTTCGTGCTGATGGGCGTAATTCTTGAAAAAAGCAAGATTGCGGAAGAACTGCTGGAGACCATGGCCAGGCTGTTCGGCAGGGTCAGGGGGGGACTGGGCATCTCGGTCATCCTGGTGGGCGCCCTGCTCGCCGCTTCGACCGGGATCGTCGGAGCAACGGTGGTGGCCATGGGCCTGATTGCCCTGCCCACCATGCTGAGAAACAATTATGACCCGAAGCTCGCCTGCGGAATCGTCTGCACCTCGGGGACCCTCGGTCAGATCATTCCGCCGTCGACACTGCTGATAATACTCACCGATGTGATGTCCAACGCCTATCAGCAGGCGCAATACACCAAGGGGCTGTTCACCATCGAAACCATTTCCGTCGGGCAGATGTTCGCGGCGGCACTGGTGCCGGGGCTGGTGCTGGTATCGGTCTACCTCATCTACCTGATCGTCAGGTCATGGATCTCACCTGAGGTCGCTCCCGCCCTGACAGGCGATGAATTCAGCCGGCCGACCAGCGGCGAGGTGGCCCGGGCCGTGGTGCCGCCGATCGTGCTCATCATTGCGGTGCTCGGTTCAATCCTGGCGGGAATCGCCACGCCGAGCGAAGCCGCCTCGGTCGGTGCCATCGGCGCGGTCCTGATGGCCGGGGCCCGTTTGGGCGGATCCGCCCGGCTGATGATCATGGGTACCGTTGCCCTGGTTGTGCTGGCCATCGTTGCCGGAATAGCGCCGGTTCGTCTGCAGCGCTCGGATGCCGGCCTGAATGAATGGCTGATCGGGGTGGTTTGCATTGTTCTCGCTCTTTACGGCTGCTACGCAATTTATAAGGCGCTGCACCAGACCTTGAAGGAGAAGCTGCTCGGAGATATTCTCTCCTCGACAATGGTCGTGACTTCGATGATTTTTGCCACCATACTGACCGCCAGCATGTTTTCTCTGGTCTTCATCGGTCTCGGGGGTGAGGAGCGGATCGAATGGGTGATCACCGCCATGCCCGGGGGAGCGACCGGAGCCCTGCTGTTCTCGATGGCATTGATCTTTCTGTTGGGATTTTTCCTCGACTTCGTCGAAATAAGCGTCATCCTCCTGCCCCTGATTTGTCCGACGCTGATTCTGATGGGGCATGACCCGGTCTGGCTGTCCATCCTGATCGCCGTCAATCTGCAGACCTCGTTTCTGACGCCGCCGTTCGGTTTCTCCCTCTTCTATCTGCGTGGAGCGGCTCCGCCGGAGGTGAGCACCGGGCAGATCTACCGGGGGGTTGCACCATTCATTGTTCTCCAGGTCATCGGCATGGCTATTCTCTGGTTTGTCCCGGGCTTTGCCACCTACCTGCCCAGCATCGTCTTCTAACCCGAGGTTGCCCGATGAGAGAAAACGGCCTGATTATCGAAAATTTTGTAAAAAAACAGATACTGGCATTGCCCCGATACCAGCCGGGCCTGCCCGAGAGCCTTGTCCGCCGGCGCTACCATGTCGATACGATTGCGCGGCTGGCCAGCAACGAAAATCCTTTTGGAACCAGCCCCCTGGCGATGAACGCTGTCGGCAGGGTCATCACTCAGCTCTGGAAATACAGCGACCCCGATTCCGCCGGGCTCAAAACAGCGCTGAGCAAGGTTACCGCGGTTCCTGTTGACAACATTGTGGTCGGTAACGGTTCTGAAGATATTATCGCGCTGATCTGCCGGGCCTGCCTGCAACAGCAGGACCGGGTCATCACCGTGCACCCATCCTTTCTGCTCCATGAAATTTACCCTCTGGAGCAGGGTGCAGATGTCACCGCGGTGCCGATGCGGGAGGACTTTTCGTTTGACCTGGACGGCATCATAGAAGAAATGCGCAAAGGCTGCAGGATGCTGATTTTCAGCAACCCTTCAAACCCGGTGGGCACCCTGCTCGAGCGCAGCGGATTTGAGCGGCTCTGCCGGGCGGCCTCCCCGGAAACCATACTGGTCATTGACGAAGCCTATTATGAATATGTCAGGGACCTCGATATTTTTCCGGACAGCCGTTCCATCATGAAACAATTCCCCAATCCCCATGTCGTTCTGAGATCCTTTTCGAAAGCCTACGGCTTGGCTGGAGCGCGGGTTGGATACGGGCTCTTTTCCCACACCTCTTTCGCTGATCAGATCAATAAACTGCGGACTCCGTTCAACGTGAACCTGGTCGCTCAGGCTGCAGCGGAGGCGGCCCTGGGTGATCGGGAACACATCGAAAGAAGCGTCCGCTTCAACGAGAAAGAGCGGGCACGGCTTACCGCGGAGCTGGACAATATCGGGTTACGAGTTGCCCGGTCTTATGCAAATTTTCTGTTCGTGGACAGCGGCAGAAGCAGCCTCGAAACGGCAGAAAAACTTCTTGCCCACGGAATCATCGTCAAGCCCTGGACAGCTGCAGGATATGAGACATTTCTGAGGATAAGCGTCGGCAGAAGTGAGGATAATGACAGGATGCTCAGCCTCCTGGCAGGTTGAGTTACATTTCGTAGCAATTGACATGCACAATGAGTATGAGTCACCATGTCAGACAATTCAGTTGAAAAACTTGCCTTAGAAATTTCCGCATTCATTCCCGCGGACAGAATATATTCCGATGAACCGAGGAGAAGAGCGTTCTCCACTGACGCCAGTATGTTCTTTCGGCAGGCTCGGGTCGTTGTCGATGTCATCAGCGAGAAAGAAATCGTCGACCTGATAGAATATGCCTCCGCCCGGAAAACAGGGCTCACCTTGCGGGGCGGCGGCACCAGCTTGAACGGCCAGTGCAGCGGTACCGGGATCCTGGTCCGCATGAAAGGCTCTCTCTGGCAGAACATGCGCATCCACAAGGATGGGACCGAAATCACCAGCTGGGTCGGTGTTATCGGCTCCAGGCTGAATGAAGCCCTGCTGCCTTACGGAAGAAAAATAGGTCCCGATCCCTCATCGCTTTCCTCGGCCTGTTTCGGCGGCATCATGGCCAACAATGCTGCCGGCGGATGCTGTACCGTCAGGCAGAACATGTATGCCACCCTGCAGAACATGCGCTTCATCCTGCACGATGGAACGATCGTCGATTCTTCCGACCCGGAACATGTTGCCCGTTTTCGCGTTACCCATCAGAAACTTCTCGATGAACTGTCCGCGCTGAGGCAGGAGATAATTGATGACAGCGACCTCGCAGCCCGGATCCGGCGAAAGTACCGCATCAAAAACACCTGTGGATATTCCGTTAATGCGTTCGTCGACTTCAGCGACCCGGTTGATATTCTCACCCATCTGCTTGTTGGCTCGGAAGGGACCCTGGGATTTATTTCCAGTGCCGCCATTGAAACCATCCCTCTATCCAGCCTGCGCGCCACCGCACTGATTATTTTCCCGGATCTTGAAAACGCAATTCGGGCAGTGAAGCACTGGAGTGATTCAGGTGTAGCCGATGCAGCCGAGCTCTTTGACTGGTCTACTCTGGAGGCCCTCATCACCCTGCCGACAACCCCGGATACGGTAAAGCAGCTCAGCGGCGACGGCTGTGCAGTCCTGCTCGAGACCAAAGCAGATGACGAAACGACGCTGGACGAGCGTATCTCGACGCTTCTAGCGGCCCTTGAAGACATAGAAACCCTGGGTGAGCCGCAGTTTTTCACTGACCCCGAGATATGCGAATCGTTATGGGCCTTTCGCCGCTCCCTTTTTCCAGCAGTTGCCAGCGCCAGGAAAGCGCACGAGTTGATGCTGGTTGAAGATGTCTGTTTTCCTCTGGATAAAATTGAAGAAGGATGCCGAAAGTTCGAAGACCTTTTCAAGCGTTACGACTACAGCGGCGGTCTGCACGGGCATGTCTTCCACGGCAATTTTCATTTTGTCCTGCCGATGGACCTCACCTCGGAAGATAAAACGGCAAAAATTCACCGCTTCACAGAAGAAATGGTGGCCATCGTCGTCGGTCTCGACGGATCTCTCAAGGCAGAGCACGGCACCGGGTATGCGGTGGCGCCTTTTGTCGAACGGGAATGGGGCGACAAGGTCTATTCGATCATGAAGCGGGTTAAACGTCTTCTTGACCCGGACAATATTTTCAATCCCGGAGTCCTGATTAATGACGACCCGGAATGCCATATCAAACAGGTGAAAACCCCGGTCGCCTGCCATCCGCTGCTTGACAATTGTGTTGAGTGCGGCTTTTGCGACCCCGTCTGTCCTTCAAAAGACATCGGTTTAACACCTCGGCAGCGGGTATCGCTGCTGCGCCATATCGCCTGGATGGAGCAGCAGGGCCGGGAAAATATCGATACCTGGCAGAAAACCTATGAGGCGCTGGGAACTGAGCTGTGCGCCGTTGACGGTATCTGTACGACCCGGTGTCCGCTGTCGGTCGATATCGCCGGTTTTACCAGAAGCCGCCGCAACAGCCGGGCAGGTAAATTGAGCCATTCCGCAGCAGCGGCAATCAGCAGCCATTTCGAACTGGCGACGAAAGGGACATCGCTGTTATTGGACGGCATAGCCCTCGTCCAGCGTATCGCTGGGGATGCGATGATGTATAAAGGCTCCAGGGCAGTTCGAAAACTGAGTCGTTCCAGGCTGCCAAGCTGGAATGAGCATATGCCTCGAGGGGGAAAACCTGCGCCTCAGGTATCTGCGCCGGTCAATAAAGAACACGGTTCCGTTGTTTACATGCCTTCCTGTGCGATCAGAACCATGGGCGACAGCGTTCATGATCCGGCCGAGCCGCTCGCCGATGTAACCGTCCGGCTGCTTGAAAAGGCAGGCCTGGAGGTCATTATCCCGAAAGATGCAGCCAAATTGTGCTGCGGTAAAGCGTTTGAGACCAAAGGATTGCTGGAAGAAGCGGACGCCAAGGCGGCTGAGATGGAAAAGGCCCTGCTCGAATCGAGCAGCAGCGGCGAGATTCCCATTCTCTGTGAAACAAGCCCGTGCCTGGCCCGGATGAGAACGGTCATGGATGCTCGGATAACGCTCTATGAACCTGTTGAGTTCACCATGAAGTACCTTCTGAACAGATTGAAGCTGACCAGGCAGTACGGGAAGATAGCTGTTCACCCCACCTGCTCCACCAGGCTCCTCGGACTTGAAGAAAACCTGCTCTACCTGGCGGAGCAATGTGCCGATCAGGTTGTCTGGCCCAAAAATATTCAGTGCTGCGGTTTCTCAGGCGACAGGGGTTTCAGCCACCCTGAGCTCAACCGCTCGGCCCTCGAATGCCTGGCTGATGAAATCAAAGGCTGCGAGGCGGGTTTCAGCACCTCCCGGACCTGTGAAATCGGTCTCTCCCTGCACGGTAAAATCCCCTACAAAAACATTTTCTATCTGCTCGACAGGTGTGCGGATACCGTCAAATAACTGGAAACTACTTCACGATCAATGCACTGTTTTTCTGCAGCAATACCATTGCCCATAAAATAGCGGCACTCAAACTGACTAGAAATACCCCGCCGGTGGTGAAATTCCCCGAGAGATCGACCAGAAAGCCGACCACGAACGGGCCGAGAAAGCCGCCGATCTCGGCGACGCAGAAAAAGACGCCGGTGGCAGAACCCAGATAGGCGGCGGCGACTTCCGGGGTTTCCATCAGGGAGAGGACCAGAAGCGGCATCAGGCAGGGGCCGCAGACGCCGAAGAGCAGGAGGCCCGTGATCGTATGCCAGTCGAGTATGACGACCCAGAAAATCGATATTCCTGCCAGAATTGCGAGTGCGCCGATCATCTGATCCCGGAAGTCGGCCCTGGTCCAGCGCGGAAGAATCAGTACCGCCGGGATGCTGGTGAGAAACGGCAGGGCGGAAAATATTCCGGCGCGAGCCGGCGACATGCCCGCATTTTCCAGGATCTTGGGAAGCCAGGCAAAGTAGCCGTGCATGATGCCGAAGGCCAGCAGCCCGGAGATTAAAATCAGGCGGACCCGTCGAACCGAGAAAAGATACCTCAGTACGCTCAACACCCTGAACCCGTCACCACCCGTCTTCACATCCACGTTTCTGGCCAGCACCCACCAGAGACCTGCAAAAACGAGGCTCATGACGCCATACCAGGCAAAGGTCATTCGCCAGCTGTAGCCGGTCATCGGCATCACCACGCTGTTGGTTGCGGCGAGTGAGACCATGCCGCCTATCCACGGGCCGGTGGTGTAGATGCCGATTGCCGTTCCCCGTTCTTTACCGTGGAACCAGGTGGCAATGGTTTTGGGGCAGCCGATCGAAATCATCGGTCCCCCGATACCGAAAAGAGCAACGAAGAAGAGCAGGGAGATAAAGCCGGTCGAGGTTGAGCGCAGCAGTGCTGAGAGGCCGATGATGAAGGCTCCGAAAAAGATGGATCGCCGCAATCCCCAGCGATCCATGATGACCCCGGCTGAGACGGCGAAGACGATATAGGTCATCTGCCAGGAACCGAGCACGAGACCCATCTGCGAATAGGTCATCTGCAGGTCCCGGAGAATCGGGGTGATCAGCGGGGAAGGGGACCTGGTCACCACGCCGAAGGAAAAATAGAGCAGCCACAGCAGAAAGAGGATGACCCAGCGGTAAGGTTGCTGATGCACCGGGCGCCGGTTTACTTCACCGCCCCCATGGTCAGGCCCTCGATGAAATATTCACGGATGGTAAAGGAGATGATAAAAATCGGTACCATGATCAGCATCCCCGCGGCGGCCATGTGTTCCCAGAGAATCCCCTTGTCAGTGTGCAGCCCCATAAGCCCGACCGTCAGCGTAACCGCGTTGCGGTTGGTGAGAATAAGGGCGAAGAGAAATTCGTTCCAGCTCTGGATGAATCCGAAGACGGCACTGGTCACCACCCCGGGCATGATCAGCGGCAGGGTGATATGGCGCAGCACCTGGAAACGGTTGCAGCCGTCGACCACGGCAGCCGATTCGATGTCTTCGGGCAGGGCGTCGACGAACCCCTTGATCATCCAGACCGCAAAAGGCAGGACGAAGGAGAGGTTGAGGATGACCAGAGCAGTCCGGGTGTCCAGCAGGTGCAGGGTCCTGAACAGGATGAAAAAGGGCAGCACGACGACGACCGGCGGTACGAACTGAGAGCTCAAAACGGCCACCATCAGTGCGTTTTTGGTCTTGAACTGATAACGGCTGAATGCATAGCCGGCGCAGGTTGCTGCTGGAATGGCAACAGCGACGGTGAAGATGCTCACCACCAGGCTGTTGAACAGCAGCGGCCCGAAATTGTATGGGTCCTGAAAAATAGAGATGAAGTTGTTCAGGGTAGGGACAAAGATAATCTTCGTCGAGTAGGCATCGCGGGCAACCTTGAACGAGGTGATAACCATCCAGAAAATCGGAAAGACCATGAACAGGAAGGTTGCTCCGAATCCGAGCCAGCGGACAGCGGCCCAGAATTTTTCGTCTCGTGTGTAATAGGCCATCAGCTCTGTTCCCCCTTCATCAGAAAGCGCACGTATATAAAGGCGAATATGAACATGGTGGTGACCAGGATATAGGCCAGCGCCGAGGCATATCCCATGTCGTAAAATTTAAAGCCCTGCGTATAAACGTAAAAGTTCAAGGTCTCGGTGGCCCTGCCGGGGCCGCCGCCGGTGAGGGTGACAACCTGGTCGAACATCTTTACGCTGAAAATGGTTTTCAGCAGGCCGACCATGATTATGATCGGTTTGAGCTGGGGCAGGGTGATGTACCAGAAGATCTGGAAAGTGCTGGCACCGTCCACCTTGGCTGCATTGAGCGTTTCTCGTGGCAGCGCCCCGAGGGCGCCGATAAATACCAGGGCAATGTAGGGGGCCCAGCCCCAGATTTCGGTCATCGCGAGCCAGAAGACGGCCCAGTATGGTTCTCCGAGCCAGACCACATCGGCCATGAAGGGGAAAACCGTGTCGATCATGGCGTCGATAATACCATAGTCGGGATTCAGCATGAAGCGCCAGGAGTAGCCTTTCAGCGCCGGCGCCATGGCAAAGGGGAAGATCAGCAGCGACTTCATGAAGGTGTTGAGCTTGGTGGCGCGCTCGAGAATAAGAGCGATGCCGAGACCGATCGCCATGGAGAGCACCACCGAGATAACGGTGAAGACGACGGTGACCCAGACGCTGTTCCAGAAGCCCGCATCACTGAAGGCCCGGATATAGTTGTCAAAGCCGATAAACCCGCCGGGGACGGGTGAGCGGGTCAGCTTCCAATACCTGAAACTGGTGATGAAGGAGTAGATAAAGGGGTAGAGCGTCGTGCCGATGAGAATGATCAGGGTGGGGGCCATCAGCACCCACTTGACGTGCTTATCCCTGCTGGCGAAGGTCATCGGCGGTCACCGTTGGTCGTCTGGCAAGCGAATCGGCTCATGATGAGACTTTCTCCTCGTCATGGTGAGGCTGAAGGGCCCCGTCAGCGTTTAGAACTCTCCTCAGATGAGGAAACAGCAGGTTGTTGCAGGCAGGGGGAGACCGGGCTGATGTCTGGTCTCCCCCTGGATATGTGTCAGTTGTTGTCGGCTAGTAACCGGACCGCTTCATGATCGCCGTTACCTCTTCGGCGGCCTTGTCCATCTCCGTCTTGGTATCGGCGCCGCCGGCGATGTTGCTGATGGCTATTTCAAGGGCGGCGGCAACTTCGGGCCATTCCGGAATCATCGGCAGCGTATCGCTCACCTCCAGACTCTCGGCTGCGGCCGCATGCATACCGTTGGACACCTTGTTGATCTCAGGATCGATCAGGTTGGCTTTCTGAACCACGACGATGGTCTGAGTCTTCGGATCGGTTCTATCCAGGAAATTGGCTTTTTCCAGGTCCGGGTTGGTGATCCACTTCAGAAACTCCCAGGCCGCCTCTTTCTTTTTCGAAGCTGCAGCAATACCGATCGGCATCGACAGGGCCAGGGTCGCCTTGCCTCTGCCTTCCCACTCGGGTACCGGGGCAAAGCCCATGTTGTTTGCTACCACCTCTTTGGCTTTTTCCGGATTAGTGAGCACACCGTAGTGCCACCACCAGACGATGACCATTGCGGCGTTGTCCTGGGCCACAGCCTGTGAAGCTTCATACTCCTTGAAGGCAACGGAGCCGGGTGCGGCGACTTTGTACTTGAGCAGCAGATCGACATAATACTGGGTCGCTTCCAACCCTTCCGGGCTGTTGAAGGCAGGCATCATCTTGTCGTCGAAAATGGAGCCGCCGCCGCTTCTCAGAAACGAGTACCAGAGAAACAGGTTCTGGGCGCTGTTGCCCTTGCCGTAATACATGGCAATCCCGTCTCTATCGGTCGTCTCTTTGATCTTTTTGGAAACCTCGATCAGTTCCTTCCAGGTTTTCGGCGGGGTAACGCCGGCCTGCTCGAACAGGTCGGTTCGGTAGAGCAGCAGCTGCGGATGGCCGCGTACCGGGATTCCGTAGGTAGTGCCGTCGTAAGTGCCGCCTTTGATGTAGGCGGGAGGCAGAATTGCACCGAGGTCGATGCTGTCGGCTTTCAGGTAATCGTTTAACGGAGTCAGAAAACCGGTCATCGATGGTCCCCAGCCATCCAGAAAGCAGTACAGGTCGATATCACCGGTTCCGGCAACGCCGTCGGCGGTGATCTTCTCCCGCAGGCTGGGGTAGGGAACCATAAGAAATTCAACCTCGATGCCGGTCAGATCGGTAAACTCACCAACCCGTTTGGCGCTGGCCTGGCTCTGGGCCGCATTATGCACGAGGAAGCTGATTTTAGTGCCTTTGTAAGGCATTCCCGATTTCAGGCCATAGGGCATGTTGTCGGCGGCGTGTGCCGTCATGCAGACGAAAAAGCCTGCAATAAAAAAAAGCAGTGTTGCAGAGTAGAACAGGTTTTTGCCTTTCATTTTGCTCCTCCTTTCTGATGTTAAAGCGTTTGTTATGGCGATCACCATGGTGGTGATGAAACCTCTCAGAAAAACAAAATCGCAATCAAGGAACTAAAAGCACCGAGTCATTGAGAAAAATGCATCGGCGGGTTGAATACGTATTCAACAATTGTTACAATGTTCCATTATCAGGGGAGACTGTCAAGAAGTATTTGTTCTCAATCATAACAAAAGGGTTCGGTCTCTTGGCAACTGCGGGAAGCATATTATGGCTGTCGGTAACGGATGGGCCCAGATGCAAAGATCAGCAGAAAAAATACAGATGAAACTGCTGGTCGTCTCAGATGCCATATCGCCGTTAGTCTACGGGAAACTGGATAGCGCCTCTTTCAGCGGGGTAGAGCTGGTGATTTCCTGCGGTGACCTGCCGCTTAACTATCTCGAATACATCATCAGCATGCTCAATGTTTCCTGCTATTTCGTCCCCGGCAACCATGATGAGACCTATCTTGAAAATCCGCCTCCCGGCTGGAATTCGCTCGACGGCCGGATTGTCAACCATAACGGCATCAGGCTGATGGGACTGGGAGGCTCTATCAGTTATAAACCCGATTCGGGCCCCTATTACTATTCAGAGAAGCAGATGCAGCTGCGGTTGATTAGGCTGCTGCCGCAACTCTGGCTGCATAAAAAGATCGATATCCTGGTCACCCATGCCCCGCCGTTTCAATTAGGAGATCTGGTGGGTCCGCACCAGGGGTTCAAGGTGTTTAGAAAAATACTTAAGCAGTATCAGCCCCGTTACCACCTGCATGGACACGTGCACTTGAATTACAGCCAGAATCCCAGGATTCTCCATTGTGGCAGAACCAGCATCATAAACGCCTTCGAGCATCATCTCTTTGACTGCGTAATTGACCGGTGACCAACGGGCGCAGGTTTTCGATAAAGGAAAGAATATGGATGTAAAAAGTTCTTCGGTACACAATTTCAACAGTGCCCTGTTCCGGTCATTTTTCAAGTCGGTCTATAAAAAGTTGAAAAAGGAGGAGGATTACCTGCCGAGTCTCGATCAGATCACCAGACTGACCAAGGCCAAGGACGAACATTATATCGGTCTCAGGGAGATTCCGGTTGACAATATCATCGGCAGCGAAGCCAGGTATGAGGATTTCGACAAGGACTTTCTGCCCAAGAGAGCCGAACTGCAGGACCGCTGGTCAGCCATCGACTCGATCATGCAGCAGGAAAAGAATCTGCCTCCCATCTCCGTATTCAAGATCGGCGACTATTATTTTGTCAGAGACGGACACCACCGGGTGTCGGTGGCCAAGAACCGCAAGCAGCTCTATATCGATGCCGAGGTGACCGAGCTTCACGTCGATGTACCGCTGACCAGGGAACTGACCATCAAGGATCGCTACAAGATCCAGGAGCACGTCAATTTCCTCGATGTCACCAAGCTGAACCGGCTCGGCAAAGGCTATGATATCAAATTGACCCGGCCGCAGTCCTATCGCTACCTGCTCAGCATCATCAGTCATTACACCAGCTATCTCGAAGAGATCGTCGGCCGTAAGCTGGACTTTCATGAAGTTGCCGAAGAGTGGTACAACCGCATCTTCCTGCCCTTTGCCGAAGGTGCCTACCTCGACGATATCCTGGAAAAATACCCGAACAGGACCACCGGTGACCTGTATGTCTGGATCCAGATGAACTGGGAGGAGGTAAAAGACACCCTCGGCGACAGGATCAGCTTCCTGGCCAAGCCGGTACCCGTCGTCGAGCAGGAGACGCAGGGGCTGGGGCTGAGCTATGCCCCGGGAATCGTGCGCAGCATCAAGCGCCACTATATCAGGGCGAACATCGGCCTGGTGGTTACCTGCGTGGTGCTCGACATCGGCAAAACGGGTAAGCTGAGAATTGCCATCGTCAAAAGAAAATATCATCCGTTCGAAGACTACTGGTCGCTGCCCATCGCCATGCTCAATGAACATGAAACGAGATATGATGCCGCCCGCCGCTGCGTCAGAAATGCGCTCGGTATCGACGAACGCTTGAACTTTGTCCAGTATAGAACCTTTGACAATGTCGATCGCACCCCGTACGGGCGGATGATCGCCTTTGGCATGCTCACCATTCATTACGGCGATAACATGCGTATGTCGGCCGGCGGCATTGCCAGCGAGGTCAAACTTATCGACCTCGAAGATGAGACCGAGCTGGTTTACGATCATAACAAGATTCTCGAAGAGGCCTTTACCTATATCCATCGGACCAGTTCCAGCTTTTCCTTTATATCTGAGGTTTTTCCGGACGACGTCCCGCTGAAATACGTGAAAAAAGTGTACGATAAAATCGAGCAGTTGAAATCGGCCCGAGGAAAAAAATAAGGATTGGAGAGGTTTATTTCGATTTTCGTGTGGCAATGACAGCCGCGGCAGCGGCCGATGAAAAAGATGAAGGATTTTGGACCTTCATGTAGTAGAAAAGGACAGGTATTAAAGCGACGAACAGTAACAGCAACTTTATGGCACCAAGAAAAAAAATCCAGCAGGCCTCTTCGATCGATGTAGCCAGGCTCGCCGGTGTTTCTCAATCTGCAGTTTCGCGGGCTTTTACCGAAGGCGCGTCGATATCTGAGAAGAAGAAGACGGTGATACTGGAGGCTGCCGGTAAACTGAATTACCGGCCCAATGTCATTGCCAGGAGTCTGGTGCAGAACTCCACCAAGATTATCGGCCTGGTCATGACTCGCTTCATGAGTCCATTCTACACGACCGTTCTGGGTGATTTCACCAGGCATATCCAGGAACGCGGTTACAGCACGCTGCTGCTCAATATCGACAATGACAAGGAGGTTGAGGGTGTTCTCTCCACCGCCCTGCAGTACCAGGTCGACGGACTGATCATCACCTCGGCCAAGCTTTCCTCGATCATGGTTGACAGCTGTGTGCGTTCGAAAACACCGATCGTGCTTTTTAACCGCTATTCGGCCAACAATGAACTCAGTGCGGTCTACTGCGACGGTTACGATGCCGGCCGGCGGATCGCCGATCTTCTCCTTCCTAAGCACCGCAGATTCGCCTGCATCATGGGGGAAAGCACCAGTTCGACCAGCCGTGATCGTTCAACCGGTTATATAGACCGGCTCGAGGAACACGGTATCAGCGACTGCCTCACCATCCATGCCGACTTCTCTTATGATTCCGGCTTCGAGGCCGCCAGGAAGATTCTGGACCGAGAGGACCGGCCCGATGCGATCTTCTGTGTCAGCGACCTGATGGCGCTCGGGGCGGTCGATGCCGCCCGAACGGTATTTGGACTTGAAATACCCAAAGATCTCTCCATCGTCGGCTTTGACAACATACCGATGGCGAACTGGCCGGCCTACGATCTTACCACCGCCGCTCAGCCGGCCCCGAAAATGGCCGAGGCAACGGTGGACATGTTGCTCCGGGCGGTGGAGAATCGCAGCCAGGATGTAGTGACCCTGAAAATGAAGACCGATATGGTCATTCGTTCGACGACCCGGAACTGATCCGTTTCACTCAGGGCCGCTGAGCGGCGCAGGTTCCTGTTTCAGGAGCAGAGAGCAGTGCCGGGGGGGGCGCGTCGCAGAAGCCAAAAAACTGATTGACAAAACAGATCACCACAGATAACTTTGACTACGTATTCATTTTAACCCTGTTCAGGGATTTCTGTGATCATCGGTGCTGTATGTTCAGGATAGGGCACGTGATTTGCTTATACAGGTTCATACCGTCAGGACAGCCGTTCATGCCGATCTGCCTGGCATGGTCTATGTTGCATCTTCAACGGTTATGACAGCGAAGGATCAATTTTCTTATAAAAGGAGAACAGTTCATGGCTGGTATAGTGATCAAGGATATGAAGAAGGCATATCCGAACGGATTCGTTGCCATCGAAGGGATGAACCTCGAGATTCCTGACAAAGAGTTTGTCGTCCTGGTCGGCCCTTCAGGCTGTGCAAAGTCCACGACCCTGAAAATGATTGCCGGTCTCGAGGAGATATCAGGCGGAGAGATGTACATCGGCGACCGGCTCGTCAACGACGTCGCTCCGAAAGATCGTGAAATAGCGATGGTGTTTCAGAGCTACGCACTGTATCCGCACATGACGATCTATGACAATATCGCTTTCGGGCTGAAGATGCGCAAGATGCCCAAGGACGAGATCGACGTCATGGTCAAGGATGCGGCGGAGCTGCTCAGCATCACCGAACTCCTCGACAGAAAACCCAAACAGCTTTCCGGCGGCCAGCGGCAGCGGGTTGCGCTGGGCCGGGCGATTGTCCGGCAGCCGGAAGTGTTTCTCTTCGATGAACCGCTGTCGAACCTCGATGCCAAGCTTCGCGTAAAGATGCGCATGGAGCTCAAACGGCTCCATCAGCGTTTGCAGACCACGGTCGTCTACGTTACTCATGACCAGGTCGAGGCGATGACCATGGGCTCCACCATCGTGGTACTCAAGCTCGGAATTATTCAGCAGGTCGGTTCACCACTGGATCTCTACAACAAGCCGAGCAATAAATTTGTTGCCGGGTTCATCGGCAGCCCGTCGATGAATTTCATCGACTGCTCGATTGCCGAAGAGAACGGTTCGATGTTTGTCCAGACCGATTCCTTCAGACTGCAGATGCCCGAGGAGAAGTCGGCTGCGGTGAAGGCACACGGCGGCAGGGAATTTGTCTTCGGGATTCGGCCCGAGGATATCCGTAAGCAAAGGGAGAAAGAGGAAGATTTTGCGGCCGATTTTCTGACCGCCGATATCGTCGTGGTGGAGCCGCTGGGCAAGGAAAATTATGTCGATCTCTCGGTCGGGTCCAATGAGTTCATGGCAATTATCGGAGGGGCGGCGCCGCTTGCGCCCGGACAGGCTATCGACCTGACATTTAATATGGACAAGATGCATCTTTTTGAAAAGGGTGAAGACGGGCGTTCCATTACCAATCCAGATGGCTGATAAACCTCAGGGTTGGGCGATATAACCCCGCTTTGGAAAGTATTTTTGAGGGAGAAGTGAGGGTTACCAATATTCTACGAGGAGAAAGAAGATGAAACTGTTTGCGGGTTTGTTTTTGTCGGCAATGCTGCTGGTGAAACCGGTTGCAGCAATGGCGGAGTGCAATGTGACGGGGGCCGGAGAGGTGAATATCATCTCCAACAGCTATCCGTCTCTCGAGGTGGTCAACAACGCCATGAAGGCGTGCACCGGAGGCGATCTCAAGGTCAATGCCAAGATGACCACCGAGCACAAGGAAGAGACGAACCAGGCGCTTGCCGCCTCGTCGTCGCCCTATGACCTCGCCCAGGTCTCCAACAGCACCATTCCTCCCCTGCAGGCGGCGGGACAGCTGCAGAGCATGAATGACCTGGTGGACAAATACAAAGACGAATACAATATCGAGGAGTCGATGCTGATCAGCTTCGGCGGAGAAACCCAAGCCATCGCCTTTCAGGTTAACTGTCAGCACCTCTTCTATCGCAAGGATCTGCTGGAAAAACACAATATCGAGGTACCCACGACCTACGAGGAAGTCATCGCCGCAGCGGAAAAATTAAAAGGTGAAGAGTCGATCCAGTTTCCCCTTGGCGGCACCTATAAGTCAGGCTGGAACCTGGCCCAGGAATTCGTCAACAATTTCCTCGCCGCCGGCGGTGAATTCTTTCAGCCGGGAACGGCCCTGCCGGCGTTTAATTCCGACCAGGGAGTCGAAGCACTCGAACTGATGAAACAGTTGATGGGCTATATGTCCCCGAATGCGCTGGCGCTCGATTCAACGGCGGTTATGCAGCAGTTTCAACAGGGCCAGATCGCCATCGCCAATCTCTGGGCCTCACGGGCCGCGAAAATGGACGACGAGACCGAGTCCACCGTGGCCGGAAAAATCGAATTTGCTCCGGCACCTGCCATCAAAGCAGGCGGTCCGCCGGCCACCACTCTCTGGTGGGACGGTTATGTGCTGCCGAAAAACATGGACGGTGACCGCGATCTCACCTTCCGCGTTCTGATGGAAGGCGTCAAGGAAGATGTGGTCAAGGCCAACAACGATATCACCATCTGGCTGCGCTCGGTCTATCAGCCGACCCGCTTTTCCAAGGGCGCTTACGAGTCCGCCAAAGCCGGTGCGCCGCCCTATCCGATGAAGCCGCAGATCGGCCTGGTACACAGTGCGATTGGCGCAAATATCGGTGATTTTCTTTCCGGCAAGGAAAGTGCCAAGGATTCGCTCGCCGACGCCGAAGCGGCCTACCTCTCTGCAGCCAGGGAAAAAGGCTACGTCCAGTGATGTAGGGCATTACGAAATCGGTGATCCGAACCTGCCGGGTTGAGCGTTCCCCTCGTCCCGGCTTCAGCAGCGGCTCGAACCAACGGGATGTCTGGTTCCGCGGCCGGCTGCCCAGCAAAGCTGAAGAGGCAGGAAGACTATGAAATTAAAAACGTTTCTTGCATTTGTCTCTCCATCGGTTCTGGCAATGATACTCCTGATCGCCGTGCCGCTGATCGGGGTCATGTACCTCTCGGTGCATAATTCCTACATCAAGACAGAGATGGTCGAAGTGACCTCGACGGTCCCCACCTTTGCCGGGATGAAGCAGACGAAGGTGGAAAAAGTCCCTCAGCCGGTGCTGGACGAGGACGGAAATGCTGTCAAGGTTAACGAATTCGTCGGCATGCAGAACTTTGTCTCGGTCGCTGATCCGGCAGGGCTCGTCGCAGCTTTCACCAAGGACAGGGCGGTTCGTGAGGACGGCACCGCAACGACCTTGGTGGAGCGTCTGCGCGGCATCTATGGCGATCTGATCGACATCGACTTCTGGGGAGCGCTCGAGTTCACCCTGCTCTATGCCTTCATCACCACCCCGCTGATCCTGGGGCTCGGCTTCCTGGTGGCCCTGGCAGTCAACAGCGTCGCCCAGTGGCTGCGGGGGCCGCTGATCTTCACCTCGCTGCTGCCGTTCATCATCACCCCGGTGGTCGGCTCGCTTTCCATCTACTGGCTGTTTCTTGACAATGCCGTGATCGCGGCCCTGCTCGAGCAGCTGTTTGACACTAAAGTCTATTTTCTCAAGGATGCCATCACCATCAGGTCGCTGATCATCCTCTACGGTGTCTGGCACGTGACGCCTTTTGCTTTTGTTATTCTCTATGCCGGACTGCAGACCGTGCCCAACGACGCGCTGCAGGCGGCCATGGTGGACGGCGCCAATTTCCGGCAGCGCATCTGGTACGTGATCATTCCGCACCTGGCGCCGCTGTTCGTCTTCATTACCATGATCCATATCATGGATGCCTACCGTATCTTCGAGCCGATCCTTGTTTTCGGTTCAAACCTGTTTGCCAACTCGCTGCAGTACCTGACCTACTACATACTCAATTTCGAGGACAACTATCACAAGGCCGCCGCCTCTGCGATCCTGACGGTTATCGGTATCGTCATATTGCTGATCCCGTTTCTCAGAAGAACCTACCGCGAACAGAGAGGAGCCTGAACAGCATGCAGACCCCGAAATCTTTCAAATCGTTCAGCATGGGCTTCATGATCTTCTGGGCGCTGCTCGCCGCCTTTCCTTTTTTCTGGATGTTTCTGATCTCCTTCAGGGCGCCCATCGATGCCTTCAGCCTGCCGCCGAAGCTCTTTGCTCCGGTCACCTTCGATCACTTCTACACGGTCTGGGTGGTCGACGGTTTCTGGAGACAGGCGCTGAACACGACCATCATCACCCTGGGCACCATGACGGTGTCGCTGACCATCGGCTGCCTGGCCGGCTATGCGCTGTCCCGCTATCGGGGCAGCCTCGGATTCTGGCTGCTTATCGGCGCCCTGGTGTTCAGGGCCATGCCCCATGTGGTCATGCTCGTCGCTTACAAACCGGCGTTCTGGTCGCTCGGCATCTGGAACCGGTATGAGACGCTGATCATCGTCCTGGTGGCAATAAACCAGCCCTTTACCATCTGGATGCTCAGGTCGTTCTTTGTCAATATCCCTGAAGAGTTGGACCAGGCCGCCCTTGTCGACGGCTGCAACCGGATCCAGACATTTATCAAGGTGATCATGCCGGTCATGTGGCCGGGCGTCATTACCACCGGACTGTTTTCGTTTCTGCTCGCCTACAACGACTTTCTGATCTCGAGCCAGCTGATGAGCGGGGACCTGATGACCATGACCGCGGGGCTTTCCAACTACATTTTTGCCGACGATGACCTGACCAAGCTGATGCATGGCATTGCCGGCGCGGTCTCCATCACCATCCCGCTGATATTTCTGGTGATGTTCTTCCAGCGCTATATCGTTGCGGGGCTGACGCACGGCGCCGTAAAAGGCTAACCTGAATTTTACGAGTCGATACACCCTGCCATCCTTCGTCGCTTGTGGGGCAGGTATAGTAAAACTATAGCCTGCCCCACGTCTCCTCGACTAGCAGGGCGTCTCAACTCGTAAAACAATCAGGTTTTGAAATTGGTAACAAATCCTGCGGATATCCGTGACCTTCCCGCCCATTTGTATTATAGAGTCCGACGTCCACAACAGGTAGACTGCAGATAGCGGGCCGCCGGTGAAGCCCTCGAAGCAGAACGCAGATGAAACCGATAACCAACACCACTTTTTAAAAACCAGATGACGGATCTTCAATCGAATAAAGCGCTCGTACGCGCCTTCTATGATGAACTGGAGGGGTGCGATGAGACGACGGTCGAGCCGGTATTGAACCGCTACGTCAGCGCCGATTACCAGTGGTACGGTATGCACCCGTTCAACGAGCAGGTCGGCGCCGCTGCCGTGGCCCGCAGTTTCTGGCAGCCCTTGCTGCGCTCCTGGAAATTCCTGCAGCGCCGCCAGGATGTGTTCATGGCCGGCGTCAATCATCTCGGCGGAGATGAATGGGTGGTTTCCATGGGCCACTTCATGGGGCTTCTCGATGGTCCCTGGCTGGGCATACCGGCGACCAGGAAGATGACCTTCCTGCGTTATGCGGAATTCAGCTGTATAAAAGACAAACGGATCTGTAAAACGGCGCTGTTCATCGATATCATTTCGGTAATGAATCAGGCCGGCTTTCACCCGCTGCCGCCGCAGACCGGTGCGTCCTTTATCCATCCCGGCCCCAGAACTCACGACGGTCTACTGTTCGAGGCCCAGGATTCCGGTGAATCTCAAAAAACGCTTGGCCTTATCAACGAGATGATCGCTGATCTGTCCCAGCTCAATAAATCGGGAGAGGATCAGTGCCCGCCCGAATACCTTGCCAGGACCTGGCATGACGATATGATCTGGTATGGGCCGGCGGGGATTGGCGCCACCTATACGATCCCCCGCTACCAGGAGCAGCACCAGTATCCGTTTCGTACAAGCATGAAGGATAAAAAATTCAACGGTCATGTCTGCCGGCTGGCGGAAGGCAGCTATGGCGGCTTTTTCGGCTGGCCTAATCTGACCAACACCCCCACGGGCGGATTCATGGGGCTTCCCGGATCAACCACCCCGGCTGACATGCGGGTCGTGGATATCTATCGGCGCGCGGGTGATAAGCTCGCAGAAAACTGGGTCTTTATCGATCTGCCGTACTGGCTCGAACAGCAGGGCCTCGATCTGATAGGACGCAGCGGCGAACTGATGTCGGCCGGTTCATCCGGGTGTTGACGGATTCGCCGGAAAGTAACGGAATGAAAGAAGCCTGTTCCAGGACTTCCAGCGCATAAATAGCGGGGCGGGAAACCATAAAAAGAGGACGAAAACGCTTGACAAAGCTCAATACCGGGTATAAAAATGAATACGTATTCAAACGTGTATGACGCTTAAACCAATTACACGTTCTATAGCTTATTGTTCGTATATTCTAACGAATTTCAGGTTTTATCGTGGTTATGATCGCCATTGTTGATGACTACGCAGTCAGGGACACCGGGAGGCCGCTTTGAATTTTACCATTGAGGTTCACGACAAGAGGATGGACGAGATCGTCGATTTCGCCAGCACGCTCGAGCAGGTGGCTTCCGGTTTCAGATTCCTCGAGGGACCAGTCTGGGACCCCTATGAGAAAACGCTGATTTTCAGCGATATCATGGGCAACGGATTGTTTTTAAAAGATCCTGACGACTCGATTTCAATATTCAGGGAAAACAGCTACCTGGCCAACGGCAACACCTACGACCGCTCAGGCCGGCTGCTTACCTGTGAGCACGGTACCAGCAGGGTGACGCGGCTGGAAAAAGACGGGACCACGACGGTGCTGGCTTCCCATTACGATGACAGGGAGTTGAACAGCCCCAATGACATCATCGTCTCCCGGGACGGATCGGTGTTTTTCACCGACCCGATGCCGGGCAGAATGGCACGGGTCGGCATCCCGCGGGAGCAGGAGCTCGATTTTCAGGGGGTATTTAGAATCGACCCTGGTGGTAAACTGCACCTGCTGGCCGATGATTTTTCCAAACCGAATGGATTATGTCTGTCGCTCGATGAGAAGTTTTTATACGTCAACGACACCGATCTGCAGCATATCAGGCGTTTTGGCGTGACCGCCGAGGGAGAACTGACGGGCGGCAGCGTCTGGGTGGAACTCCATGGTGATGAGCCGGGAGTCGCCGACGGCATGAAATTCGATTCGCGAGGCTATCTTTATTGCTCGGGACCCGGCGGAGTACAGGTCTATGACAGCGAGGCAAACCTTATCGGCCGGCTGCTGACCCCGGAAGTTGCCGCCAATTTCACCTGGGGAGATGAAGATCTCTGTTCTCTCTATTTTGCCGCGACCACCTCGCTGTACCGGCTGCCGGTGAAAATCCCGGGTATCGCACTGTTTTGATCACGGGCGGCAGGAAGCAATAACAGAGCTGCCGGGATATTTGAATAGTAACGAGAAAAACATATCAACCAGAAGGAGATGACAATGAAGAGGGTGTTAAAAGAGGGCATCAGTGCAGAAGCCTCGAAATCTGACGAGGCCAAGGTAAAGGGAATCGTGGAAGGGATTCTTGCAGATATCGACAGCCGCGGCGACGCCGCTGTGCGGGAATTGTCACAGAAATTCGACAAGTGGAGTCCTGAAAGCTTCCGCCTCTCCGCTGAAGAGATCAAGGCCTGCATCGACTCGCTGCCCGAATCGACCATTGAAGACATCAAATTCGCCCAGACCCAGATCAGGAACTTCGCCCAGGCGCAGCTCGATTCGATGCATGATATCGAGGTTGAAACCCTGCCCGGTGTCTTCCTCGGCCACAAGAATATCCCGGTCGCCAGTGTCGGCTGCTACATCCCGGGCGGCAAGTTTCCGATGGTCGCCTCGGCCCATATGTCGATTTTAACCGCCAAAGTCGCCGGCGTGAAGCGGGTCATCGCCTGTACGCCGCCCAATGAGGGTGCCCACCCGGCGGCCACGGTTGCCGCGATGTCAATGGCCGGAGCCGACGAAATTTACGTGCTTGGCGGTATCCAGGCGGTTGCCGCGATGGCGATGGGGACCGAGACTATCGACGCGGTCGATTTTCTGGTCGGCCCGGGCAATGCGTTCGTGGCCGAGGCCAAACGGCAACTTTACGGCCGCGTCGGCATCGATCTCTTCGCCGGCCCGACGGAAACCCTGATTGTCGCAGACGAGACGGCCGATGCCGAAATGGTGGCCACCGATCTGCTCGGCCAGGCTGAGCACGGCTACAACTCCCCGGCTGTCCTGCTGACAACCAATGAAAAGCTGGCGGGCGAAATCGAAGACGAGATCCAGAAACAGCTCAAGACCCTGCCGACCGCCGATACCGCCGGGGCGTCGTGGCGCGACTACGGCCAGGTCATTCTGGTAGACAGTGATGAGGAGATGGTCGAGGAGGCGGATCGCATCGCCTCGGAACACGTACAGATCCTGACCCGCGATCCCCAGTATTATCTTGACCGGATGAGCAACTACGGTTCGCTCTTTCTCGGAGCCGAAACCAATGTCTCATACGGCGACAAGGTGATCGGCACCAACCACACCCTGCCCACCATGGGCGCCGCCCGCTACACCGGTGGTCTGTGGGTCGGCAAATTCATCAAGACGGTGACCTACCAGCGCTGCAGCGAAGAAGCTTCCCTGCTGATCGGTGAATACTGCTCACGGCTCTGTGAACTGGAAGGCTTCAAGGGACATAAGGCCCAGGCCGATCTGCGGGTCGAGCGTTACAAACATCTGCGTAAGTAAGGTGAAGTCATGACAAGTCTTGAAAACAAGGTCGCCGTTATCACCGGCGGCGGAGGCGGCATCGGTTCGGAGATCGGCCGCCACCTCTCGGCGCTTGGCGCCACCGTCGTGATCACCTATCTGGGTGAGAGCGATCAGGAGTATGCCCAAAAGGCGATTGCTTCGTTCAGTGGTGATGGGCACCTGATGGTCCAGGCCTCGGTGGACAGCTACGATGACGGCAAGCGTCTGGCCGCAACGCTGCAGGAGCAGTTCGGACGGGTTGATCTGCTGGTGAACAACGCCGGGGTGACCCGTTTTGTCGATGCCGATGACCTCGAGGGCCTCGACGACGAATTGATCGATATGATATTTCGGGTCAACTGGCGCGGTTCCTTTGCTACGATCCGAGCCCTGCAGCCGCTTTTGAAGCAGGCCATCGACGGTCTGGTGGTGAATATCTCCTCGATCGCCGGAACCACCGGTATCGGCTCGAACGTGGCTTACTGCGCTTCGAAAACCGCGATCAACACGATGACGGTTTCGCTGGCCCGCTCGCTCGCACCGGATGTGCGGATGCTTGCCATCGCCCCCGGCCTGGTCGAGGGAGAGTACACCAAGAAACTCGATCCGGCCTGGACCAGAGAGCAGGAAGAACTGACCCCCCTGAAACGGCTCACCCAGGCCTCGGATGTTGCCCGTGCGGTGGTGGCCTGTGCAACCCTGCTGACCTTTTCCACGGGCTGTGTGATTCCCGTGGACGGCGGCAGGCCGCTCACCTGATTGAGGTCCGACATGGAAAAAACAGGCAGACCCATCGACAGCGAACTCCTGCGGAGCTTCGTTTTCAAACTCTTTGTCAAGGCCGGCATGGCTGAAAGCGATGCCGGGACCTGCGCCGATCACCTCGTGCAGACCAACCTCTGGGGAATCGACTCCCATGGCGTCCTGCGGGTGCCGATCTACATAAAGCGGCTGCTCTCGGGGGCGATGAACAAGGCCCCGGAGATGGAATGCGTCAACGATATCGGCGCCCTCGAGATCTGGCACGGCGATGACGGCTGCGGCTACGTGGTCGGGCGTCAGGCTATGGACCGGGCTATCGAAAAAGCCTTGAAGTACGGGATCGGCGCGGTCGGCGTCACCCGCTCGAATCATTTCGGGGCGGCGGCTCTCTACACGACGAAGGCCGTCGACCAGGGCATGGTCGGCATCGCCATGACCAACGTGGTCCCCAACGTGGTGGCACCGGGCGGTGCCCGGCCGATCGTCGGCAACAACCCGTTTGCGGTCAGTGTACCGACCTTCGGCGATTTCCCCTTTACCTTGGACATCTCACTCTCCAACGTGGCCGGAGGCAAGCTGCTGCTGGCCATGAAGAATGGTGAGAAGATCCCCCTGGACTGGGCCACCGACAAGAGCGGCAGGCCCACCGATGATCCGCAGGAGGGCTTCAACGGTTTTCTTCTGCCGGTGGGCGGGCACAAAGGCTACGGCCTTGCCCTGGTAATCGACCTGCTCTGCGGGGTGCTGACCGGGGGCGCCTTTCTGCACGGCCTCAAGGGGATGTACAAGTACCCGGATGACCCGAGCCTGACCGGGCATTTCTTTATCGCCATCAACCCCCTGGCGCTGATGGATAAAGAGGTCTTTCAGGAGCGGATGGACGATTTCTACCGGCAGATCAAGGAGTCTCCGATGTGGGACAGTTCCCGGGAGATGCTGATGCCCGGTGAAATCGAATATCGCACCGAGCAGAAACGCAGACAGGAAGGCATCGTCCTTTCTAAAGAATTGATTGAAGAACTCAATAATCTTGCACAAGAAATGGGAATAGATTCCCAGCTATGACAGCCCCCTCGATAGAGGCGCTGTGAAGGAGATGATCATGGTTGAAAGAAAATCGGTCTGGTGGCATGAGAACCCGGCCCCCGTCGTAGTTGAGTATGCAAAAGAAGTTTGTGATGTGGCGATACTGCCAATCGGCGCCATAGAGCAGCACGGGCCCCATTGCCCGCTCTCCTCCGATGCCGCCAATGCGATGGGAATCGCCGAACTGGTCGGAAAGAAAAGCGGGGCGATGGTCCTGCCCTGCCCGATGTACGGATCGCATCCATATCACCACTGGGGCGTTCCCGGCACCATCCCGCTCACCTTCGAGACCCACATCGGCCTGCTCTGTGACATCGTCCGGGGCGCCAGTGTCGCCGGCTACAACAAATTCATAATTATCTCCGCCCACGGACAGGTCTCATCGACCATCGTGTCGGTCCATAAACTCGGTATCGAGGGCTATTTTGTCCTTTCCCTGCACTGGTACGATTTTCTCCGGGACGACAAAACCATCCTGGAAGACCACATGTGGCATGCCGACGAGGCGGAGACCTCGGTGGCGCTCTACCTCTACCCGGATCTTGTCGACATGAGCCTTGCCGCCCCGGGTGACGGTGAAGCGCTGATCGATCCCAAATGGAAAATCGCCCCGGGCGCCGCTGCCAGACCGGGGCAGATGTATCATTTCGAGGGTACCTTCGCCCGTCCGGAAAAATTCGAGATCGCCGAAGGCGGCAACGGCGTGGTCGGCGACCCGACCAAGGCAACCCGGGAAAAAGGTGAGAAACTGGTGACCACGACCGTTAACCACATCAGTGAATTGATCGCTGAGATCAGGGAGAAATACCCGTGCGGCGTCAAACCGCAGACCGCCTGAAAAAGCTGATTCAATCTGAAGAAACTGCCGGGGTCGCTGCGGCCTTGGCCACAAATAAGGGCCGGTTCGGTTCCGATCAATATGAGATCACCGAACCCGGCCCGGTTCATAAAAAGCTCAGAGGAAACGAAAATGGATAAACCACGGGTTGGCCTGATCACCTTTGGTGACGAACGAGATGATATGTGGGAGAAGGTTTTCAGAAACCTTGCCGAGCCGCGGCATGCTGAGCTCAGAGACTATCTCGGCTCGCTGCCGATCGAGCTGGTTTCTTTTGACGAGGTGGCCCGCTCGCGAGACGACATCAACGCTCAGGCGGACCAGCTGCGCAGCAGCCGGGTCGATATGATTATCGCCCACACGCCCTGCTGGACCTCGCCCAACCTGGTGCTCCACGGTATTCAGCGGCTGGGCATGCCGGTGGCCCTGCTGACCAGCAAGAGTGCGGCGACCCACGGTATGGTCGGATTTTTCGGAGCCGGGGGCGCCATGCACCAGGTCGGTATCGACCATATCAGGATACGAGATGATGTGGGTTCCGAGTCGATGACCGCAAAGCTGATGCCGTTTGTCAAGGCCGCAGCCGCGGTCAACGCCCTGAAAGGGTCCGTATACGGCCTGTTCGGCGGACGCTCGCTGGGAATCGACACCGGCTCGATCGATCCGCTGCAGTGGCGTCGTCTCTTCGGCATCGATGTCGAGCATATCGACCAGCTCGAGATCATCAGGCGGGCCGAGCTCATTCTGGAAAACGAACCGGAGCGCACGGACAAGATGATCGCCTGGCTCGAAAACAATATGAAAGTCGTTGCCTACAACGATCTCGTCCTGACCAGGGAGAAGCTCGCTTACCAATGCGCCTGTTACCTGGCGACGAAAGACATCATTGCTGAGAAAGGGCTCGATTTTGTCGCGGTAAAGTGTATGCCGGATCTGTCGAACAACTATGTTCCCCAGTGTCTGACCGCCGCCCTGCTGCCGGGACCCTATGATGCCGACGGGGAAAAACCGAATATCTCGATGGGCTGTGAGGCTGACGGGGACAACGCCCTGACCATGGAGATCATGAAGCTGATCAGCGGCGGGAAACCGACGCTGTTCGGCGATCTCAGCCATATAGATGATGAGGACAACGTCCTCTATCTGCCCAACTGCGGGGCCCAGTCGACCTGGTTCGCCGCGCGTTCCGACGATTTCAAAGAGAACCTCAAGAACGTCGAGCTGCGCCCCTCGGTGCGGCCCGGCGGTGCAGCCACCGTCTACTTCAGATCGGCCCCGGGGCCGATCACCCTGGCCCGGCTCTATCGCTGGAGCGGTGAATATCGAATGGCAATCATCCCCGGTCAGGCGATTGAACTTTCTCAGGAAAAGCTCGACGCCTTTATCGAGGCCCGGGGGGCGCATCAATTACCCACCGCCTTCGTCAAGGTCAGCACCGATATCGAGGCCATCATCGATGAATTCGGCTCCAATCATATTGCCGGCGTGGCCGGAGACATCGAAACGGAACTCGTGCAGTTCTGCAAACTCAAGGGTATCACCCCGGTGGTGCTGAAATAACGGAGACCGAGACGATGAATTCGCGCGAACGTTTCACCAGGGCCATGAACCACGAGGCCACCGACCGGGTCCTTGTTGACATGGGCAAGCAGGTCGGCTCTCTGCATAAATTCGAGTATCAGAAGCTCTATGAACACCTGGGCCGGCCGGAATGGATGCAGAACCATGCCCTGATCCTCGACAAAATGGCCCAGACGGTGGTGCCCGATGAAGCGCTGCTGGAGAAGTTCGGGGTCGATTTTCGCTGGCTCATCCCGCACTGGGTCGGGGTGACACCGTTCGAGAAGGACGGCCGCACCGGCTATTACGACATGTGGGGCACGACCTTCAAGGAGATGGAGGATTACTTCGCCATTACCGATACGCCGCTCAAAGAGGGCACCATTGAGGAGTTGGAAAATCATCCCTGGCCGGACCCGGATGACCCGGCGATGTTTGCCGGTCTGCGCGAGCAGGCGAAACAGCTCCACGAAGAGACCGATTATGTGATCGGGGCGGACGGCATCAAAGGCGGAATCCTGCAGACCTGTTTGTGGCTGCGCGGCTACGACAAGTTCTTCCTCGACCTGGCGATGAACAGGGACTACGCCGATGCGCTGCTGGACAAGGTGCTCGATCTCTACTGCCGGATGTATACCAATTACTTCAAGGAAGTGGGTGACTACGCGCAGCTTGTCTATATCACCGACGATCTGGGCACCCAGGTGTCGCTGCTGATGTCGCCGAAGATGTTCAGGGAGCAGGTGAAACCGAAGTTCAAGGCCTTCAATGATCACCTCAAAGCGCACAGTGCGGCGCAGATCATGTTTCATTCGGACGGGGCTATCGATCCGCTGCTCGACGATCTGATCGAAATCGGCGTCGATATCATCAATCCGGTGCAGACCTCGACCAAGGGGCTGGAAGATACCCTGAGCCTGAAGGAGAAGTATGGCGACCGCCTCTGTTTTCACGGCGCCATCGACGTCCAGCAGATCATGCCGAATGCGACGGTCGATGAAATCCGCCTCGAAGTGGCCCGCCGGATTCATGATCTGGGCGCCAGCGGCGGCTATATCCTTGCACCCTGCCACAATATCGGCTACGACATTCCCGTTGAAAATGTCGTTGCCCTGTACGATGCGGCGCAGGAATATGGCGGGCTGGAGCAGGCTGAACTGAAAAAAATTATGGAGCGTGGGTAAGCTATGGAAAATCGAGTAAAACGACTGCTGCAGGACGGCAAGGCTACCGCCGGTGCCTGGCTCCAGCTGACCTCGCCGATGTCGGCGGAGCTGATGGCCCGGGCCGGATTCGACTGGCTGATTGTCGACATGGAGCATGCCCCCGGTGACTACATGAACCTGGCGGCCCAGATTCAGGCCATGGGCGCCACCGACTGCGTTCCTCTGGTCCGAGCGCCGTGGAACGACCCGGTGGCCATCAAGCGCATCCTCGATACCGGCGCCATGGGGGTACTGGTTCCCTACGTCAACAGCGGGGCGGAGGCGAAAAATGCGGTGGCCGCCTGCAAATATCCTCCCGAAGGCATCAGAGGTGTGGCCGGCAGCCCCCGGGCCGCCTATTTCGGCCAGAACTCGATGGCCTACCTGAAGGACGCCAACCGCGAGATCCTGGTGATCGTCGCCGTCGAAACCGGCGAGGCCATCGACAATCTCGACGACATCCTGGAAACCGAGGGGCTGGACGGCATCTTCATCGGGCCGATGGACCTTGCCACCTCGATGGGACATTTTGGTGACCCTGCACACGCCGAAGTCCAGGAGGCGATCCGGTTGATCGAGAATAAGACCCTGAAGGCAGGCAAATTTTTAGGAACGGTGGGCGGCGGCTGGGAGCAGGCTCAAAAAAAATACGAGCGGGGTTATCAGCTGCTTATGCTGATGAGCGACTCGGTTGATCTGGCCAAACTGGCCGCTCAGACGGCGAAAGCTTTTGCAGACGAGTACCGGAAATAGCCCGCGAAGGGGTGACTGATCCCCGCTTCAAGACACATTCATGGAGAACGATAATGGCTGAGGTAAACAAGATAACCCAGACGCTGATGGAAGGAGACGGCGCAGAGCTCGTGGCGCTGGTCTCCGAGGCCCTGGATCAGGGCAGGGGGGCCGCCGACATCCTCAACGATGATCTCATTGCCGGGATGGATCTGATCGGTGAGAAAATGGGTTCGGGCGAGATGTTCATCCCCGAGGTGCTGATGACCGCCCATGCCATGGCGATGGCGGTCGAGGTTCTCAAGCCGCATCTGGGCGAAGGAGAAACGAGCAGTGCCGGGAAGATCGTCATCGGCACGGTGAAGGGCGATCTGCACGATATCGGCAAGAACCTGGTGGTCATGATGCTCGAAAGCGCCGGTTTCGAGGTGATCGATCTCGGCGTCGATGTCGAGCCGGAAATCTTCGTCGATGCGATCAAAGAGAACCAGCCCGACATCCTCGGACTCTCGGCCCTGTTGACCACGACCATGCCGATGCTGAAGAAGACCATTGAAACGGTGATCGGTGCCGGGGTCAGAAGCAGCCTGAAAATCATGATCGGCGGAGCCCCGGTGAACCAGGGCTTTGCCGACGAGGTCGGCGCCGACGGTTATGCCCCCGATGCCGGTTCGGCCAGCCGGCTGGCCAAGGCGCTGCTGGCCTAAGTAGAAAACGAACGCTTGTCTGATTACAAATACTGCAAGCTGAAAACCGGGTGAACCATGTTTACTGTTATTGGTGAGCGCATCAACACGACCCTGAAAAAGGTCCAGGCGGCTGTGGCTGATCGCGATGCGGACTACATCGCTGATGATGTCAAGAAGCAGACCGAAGCCGGGGCAACCTATATCGATGTCAACGCGGGCGCCAGGATCGGTCACGAGGAAGCGGACATGCAGTGGCTCCTCGAGGTGGTCCAGGGGGCGACCGAGCTGCCGCTCTGCCTCGACAGCCCGGATCCGGCCATTCTCGAGATGGCCTACGGGCGCGTGGAGCAGCGGCCGCTGGTCAATTCCATCAGTCTGGAAAAGGACCGCTTCGAGCCGATGATCGACTACCTCCGCGGCAAGGACTGCAGGATCGTTGCGCTCTGCATGGATGATTCCGGGATGCCGAAAACGGCGGGCGACATCGTCTCACGGGCAAAAATGCTGGTGGCCGAGCTCGAAGGAATCGGCTTCGGGCGCGATGACATCTTTATCGACCCGCTCATCCAGCCGATCAGCGTCGACATCGGCAACGGCAGGATGGTGATGAGCGCGGTGCAGACGATCATGACCGAAATCGAGGGGGTCCACACCACCGGCGGCCTCTCCAACATCTCCTACGGTCTGCCGCAGCGTAGAATCATCAACCGCTGTTTTCTGGCCATGATGGCGGCGCATGGCTTCGATTCGGCGATCATGGATCCTCTTGACAGGGAGGTTATGGAAGTGGTTATCACCGCAGATATGCTTGGTGGCAACGATGATTACTGCATGCGCTTTATAAAGGCGACCAGGGCAGGGACCATCGGGGCCTGAAGGCAACACGGCAACATGGTAAAGGAGCCAACAGTTCAACACGGAGCAGGAAGCGCATTATGAAGATCAATAAACTGGATCATTTCAACATTGCGGCCAACGCTGCCGATATCGAACGGGTCAAAAGGTTCTATGTGGACATTCTCGGGTTCGAGGATGGGCGCCGGCCCGATTTCTCCTTCGGCGGTGCCTGGCTTTACCGGGAGGGATTCCCGCTCCTGCATCTGTCGGTGACTAAGAGTCAAGATCTGCAGCAGCCCGCCCTTCACGAGACCACGACCGGCAGTGTCCATCATATCGCCTTTGACTGCGAGGGGCTCGAGGAATCAATGGCGCTGCTCGACAAACATGCTATCGAATACACGCATACCTCGATCAAAAGCTGGAATATCGAGCAGCTCTTCTTCCACGATCCGTCCGGTACCCGCATTGAACTGAATTTCAAAAACGGTTGATGAACGGACCATGGCGGGGCCGCTGCAGAAGATTTCTCCATGGCCTGAATCCGGCCGGCCGAACAGCTCAGACTGCATCAGGGATGAGGCGATATGAAAGGCTTTGACAAACGCTGGAAAAATTTACCCGATTATATTCTCGGCATCACCAGGGAAATCTGGGAAGAGCGCGGCATCGCGACGCTGCATCACTACTATGCCCCGGACATCGTCGTCCGCTCGCCACCATCGGTGACGGTGGGCAATGAGGGGGTGATTGGGGCAACGCTGGCCACCCTGGCCGAGTTCCCGGACAGGACCCTGCTCGGCGAGGATGTGATCTGGTCCGGCACACCGGAGAGCGGTATGCTGTCGTCTCACCGGCTGCTGTCGACGGCGACCCACCTCGGCGACGGCGTTTACGGCAAAGCGACCGGCACAAAACTGACCTACCGGATCATCGCCGACTGCCACGCAATCAATAACCAGATAAACGACGAATGGCTGATCCGGGATCAGGGCGCGATTGTCCGCCAGATGGGGTTCGATCCCAAAGATTATGCGGCTGATCTGATCGAACGCGAGGGCGGACCCGAATCATGCACGATACCGTTGAATCCGGCCAGCGATATCCCGGGGCCCTACACCGGCTCCGGCAACGACAACGACTGGGGCCGGCGCTATGCAGACATCCTCAGCAGAATCATGAGCGCTGATCTGGCGGTCATCCCCGAATCCTATGATCGAGCCTGCCAGCTCGAGTACCCGGGAGGCGTAACGGCGCATTCCCATGACGCCGCCGATCGTTTCTGGGTCGGGCTGCGGGCCAGCTTCCCGGCGGCGCAGTTCCGCATCGATCACCAGATCGGCCGCGACGACGAGCTGATGCCGCCCCGGGCGGCGCTGCGCTGGAGCCTGTCAGGCACCCATGACGGCTGGGGAGCATTTGGTCCGCCGACCGGTGCCGAGGTCTATATCCTCGGCGCCTGCCATGCGGAATTCGGGCCCTGGGGCCTGCGCCGAGAATATGTCCTGTTCGATGAGACGGCCATCTGGAAGCAGATTGTGCTGCACACGGGCTGATGGGCGCGCTGGAACCGCGCATCGTCCGCTACGGGGACCTGCAGCCCTGCCGGGTTGCTTTCCTCGATACCCATACGCCCGGTTCTGATCAGAAAGAGAATTTTTCCATTATCGGCCGCGGGGTTTCGGAGAACCCGGCCCAGCACGTGCACATCGAGCAGACGCCGGGATTCAATATCGGCGCCGCCGGCCAGCCCCCCGGCTGCACCAACTCTCTGCACTACCACCACACCGCCGAGGTCTTCTTCGTGCTCTCGGGCCGCTGGCGCTTCTTCTGGGGCCGCTGGGGCACGGCGGGCGAGGTGGTGCTCGAAGAGGGCGACATCTTCAATATCCCCACCGGGGTATTTCGCGGTTTTGAAAATGTCGGCACCGACTACGGCATGATCATGTCGATTCTTGGCGGCGACGACGCCGGCGGCGGCGTGGTCTGGGCGCCCCAGGTCATCGAGGCGGCCCGGGATCACGGCCTGGTGCTTGGCGACAACGGGGTGCTGGTCGACACCAGCGTCGGTGAGCAGCTGCCGGACGGGGTCGGCCCGATGGCTCCGCTTTCCGAAGAGGAACTGAACCGCTGTCCCGAAACACCGGTGGAGGGGATCGTGCGCGACTATGTCGCCCGCTGTCAGGATCTGCTGGCGCTTTCGAAAAAAAATCCCTGCACGGTCATCGGCGAGCAGGGATTGCTCCGGGACAGGCCCGGTTTCGAGGTCGAGTTCCTCAGCCGTGGCTCGATTACCGATGCATTGTATCGCAGCCAGCGCCATGAGATTTTAATGATCATGCGCGGGCACTGGCGGCTGAGCTGGGAGCAGGGGAGTACGGTGCTCAGCACCGGTGACACCTGCTGGATAGCGCCCGAGCATTCTCATGCGCTTGTTCCGGCGATGACCGGAGAGGCGAGTCTGTACCGGGTAATCAATACCGATGATCCGGCGGGACCAACCGTGACGTTTTAGTTCAGGGCGGATCAGTCGCTTTCCAACGCGGCAATGATGAGGATATTTTCAGCGCTTCTTCTCCTCTGTTTGTACGAACCATACACAGCAGGTCACAGCAGATAACTACTGCTGAATTTCAAGCAGGTATCCACCGATGACCACGATCAGCACCACCCATGTCGGCTCGCTGCCCCGTTCACAGGAAGTGGTCGACTTTCTTTTCGCCCGGGAACAGGGACAACCTTACGATCAGACACGATTCGATACATGCATGGCGGCGGCGGTGGCGACGACCGTTGGTCGTCAGGTCGAAGCCGGAATCGATATTGTCAGCGACGGCGAGACTTCCAAGATATCCTATGCAACCTATGTGAAAGATCGATATTCAGGATTCTCAGGCGACAGCCCCCGGAGCGTGCCGGGAGACCTGAAACTCTTTCCCGGACTGCTTAAAAAACTGGCCGACAGCGGCGGCACCCCGACCTATTCGCGGCCGCAATGCACGGGACCGGTCGCCTCTCTTGGCCGGGATGAGTTACTCAAGGATATCGATCATCTGCAGCAGGCCATGAAATCACACAATGTTTCGCGCGGATTCATGAACGCCGCTTCGCCCGGGGTCATCTCCCTTTTCCTGCCCAACGCCTATTACCCGGATCGAACGGCCTACCTGAATGGTCTGGCGGAGGCGATGTCCGATGAGTATCAAACCATTGCAGAAGCTGGTCTCGACCTGCAGATAGATTGCCCCGACCTGGCCCTGTCACGGCATATGCTGTTTGGCGATCTTTCGGAGCAGGAGTTTGTCGGAATTGCTGAAGCGCATGTGGAAGTCCTCAACCGCGCGCTCGAGGGTATCGATCCGTCGCGTATCCGGCTGCATATCTGCTGGGGTAACTATGAGGGTCCGCACGTCTGCGATATCTCGATGGATTCGATTTTTTCGACGCTGATGAAGAGTCGGCCGCGCTACCTTCTTTTTGAAGCAGCCAACCCCCGGCACGCCCACGAGTGGAAAGTGTTCGAGGAGCGCAGAAGGGAGATACCAGACGATAAGATACTGGTCCCCGGCGTGGTTGATTCGACCACCAATTTTGTCGAACACCCTGAGCTCGTGGCCCAGAGATTATCCGCTTTCATAAATATTGTCGGAGCCGAGCGGGTCATCGGCGGCACCGATTGCGGCTTCGGCACGTTTGCAGGCTATGGCGCAGTTGATCCGGACATCGCCTACGCCAAGCTCAGGTCGCTTGCAGAAGGTGCGGCGCTCTGTTCAAAGCGTTAATTCACGGTTTGACCAGGGCGCTCTCTATTCGACCAGATGGAATAAATTTACCCGTTCTCTTCAACAAGCCGCAGGTAGTGTTCATACTCCTCGTCGCTGAGCGTTTTGTAGCCGGGCGTCGGGAAGGCCTGGAAGCCTCTGCCGCCGTCGTTGTAGATCGATTGCCCGAAAATGAAGTCGGAGTCGGGGGAGGCGAGAAACACCGCCAGCCTGCCGCACTCGTTCGGGGTGCCGATGCGGCCCATCGGGGTGCGTGACAAGATGGTGTTCATCAGCTGTTTGTCCGATCCGACCCGGCGCATCAGCTCGGTGTCGATGGGACCCGGGGCGATGGCGTTCACCTTGATGTTGTGCTGAGCCAGGGCGACGGCCTGGACCTTGGTCAGCTGCTGGATCGCGCCCTTACTGGTGGTGTAGACCATCTGCGAGTCGAGCGCCAGGTGGGCGTTGACCGAGGACATGTTGATCAGGACCCCGCCTTCACCCTGTTTGACCATCTGCCGTGCGGCCCGCTGGCCGCCGAAGAACATGCCGCGCAGGTTGATGTCCATGATCCTGTCGTACTGCTCGGGAGTTATGTCGAGAAAGTGGGTTTTCTCAGGGTCGTTGATACCGGCATTGGCGACGTAGATATCGAGCCTGCCGAAACGCTCGACCGTCTCTTCGATCGATTTCTCGAGGCTGTCGACATCGCCGACGTCAGAGGCGACAAAAAAGACCTCCCCGCCCAGCTTCTCGAGCTCCGCTGCCGCGGCGGCGCCGGTCTCCTCATTTCGGCCGCAGATCATCACCCGCGCGCCTTCTTTTAGGAACTCCTCGGCGATGCCGTAGCCTATCCCTTTTGTGCCCCCGGTAACGATGGCGACTTTATTTTCCAATCTGGCCATACTCCCCCTCCCTGCTGATAAATAATCTTGACGACAGATGATTGAAGCGATAGATTGAATACGTATTCAATTGCTCAGTTATAGTAACTTTTTTACCCATACTTGTAAAGAACTGAGTTTGTCCAACCACGTGAGCTTATGACTGTCCCCCTGATCCTGCTGCCGGGCATGATGTGCGACGGCCGGCTCTTTGCAGACCAGCTCGGCCCGTTGTCGGCCCGTATGCCGCTCCACCTGGCCCCGGTAAGCGGTCATGATTCGATCCCGGCACTGGCACGGGAGATCCTCGCCCATGCTCCGCCGCGCTTCTGCCTGGCGGGACTGTCGATGGGAGGAATCGTGGCGATGGAGGTCTACCGGCAGGCACCGGGTCGAATCGAGCGGCTGGCCCTGATGGACACCAACCCGCTGGCGGAGCTTGAGGAGGTGCGGGCCAGACGCGATGCACAGATCGCCAAAGTGAAAAACGGCGGTCTGGAGCAGGTTATGATGGAGGAGATGAAACCGCTCTACCTGGTCGACGGACCGCGAAGGAGTCAGATACTGGATTTGTGTATGACGATGGCGCTGGACCAGGGCGAGGAGGTCTTCATCCGTCAGTCTCTTGCTTTGCAGAACCGCGACGATCAGCAGGACACCCTGCGCAGCGTCACGGTGCCGGCGCTGATTCTTTACGGAGAAAGCGATCAGCTCTGTCCGGCGGAGCGTCATGAACTGATGCATGAACTGGTTCCGGGAAGTGAGCTGGTCGTCGTTCGCGGCGCCGGACATCTGGTCTGCCTGGAGCAGCCGGAAACAGTTACCCGGGCACTGCTCGACTGGCTCGACCGGTAAACAGAGAAACAGATTTCAAGCACGGAAGGAGTGTATCAATGGCAGAAAGCATACATCAGCAGAATAAAAAGATCGTAAAGCTGCTCAGGGATGCCCTTTACGACTGCGAGCCGGCCCGTCTTCAGGAAGTGATGCAGGAGGTGTTCTCACCTCAGTGCGATATCCACCTTGCCTTTCCATTCGAGGACATGTCCGGGCCGGCCGAGTTTTACGAGCGGGCCTATCAGCCCTTGATCCAGGCTCTTCCGGACCTCGAGCGGCGGGATTATATCGTCATCGCCGGGGAAGCCGAAACCGGCAGCTGGGTCGGCTGCGCCGGCTCCTACCTCGGTGTCTTCGAGCAGCCCTGGCTGGATATTCCCCCGACGCTTCATCCGACCTTCATGCGCTTCTGCGAGTTTTTTCGGCTGGAACAGGGGAAAATTGTGGAAATGCAGGCCCTCTGGGATATCCCCCAGGTGATGATGCAGGCGCGTGCCTGGCCGCTGGCCCCGGCTCTCGGGGTCGAGTGGCTGGTACCGGCCCCGGCCCCGCAGAACGGGATTGTCGAAGGGGCGCGCGATGAGGAGCGCTCCGCCGCCAGCTGCCGGCTGGTTGGTGAGATGCTCGAAGCGCTGGCCAGATATGCGGAGGGCGGCCACCGGGCCATGAACCTGGAGAAGTTCTGGCACCCGAAGATGACCTGGTACGGGCCGGCCGGTATCGGCACCAACCGTCGCCTCTCCGGTTTCAGGAACTGGCACCAGATCCCGTTCCTGAACGGTATGCCCGACCGGGAGGGAGGCAAAGACCGCGATGGGACCCTTTTCGGGGACGGCAATTTCGTCGGTTTTACGGCCTGGCCGGGGATGCGGGCCACGATCAGCGGCGACGGCTGGATGGGGATCGCTCCGTCGAACCAGGAAATCACCATGCGCAGCCTCGACTTCTGGCGTTGTGAAAATGGGCTGATCAGGGAGAACTGGGTGCTGGTCGACCTGCTTCATGTCTACCACCAGATCGGTGTCGATGTCTTTGCCCGGATGCGCGAATTAACGGCCGACAGGCAACAGAACAGACCTGTCGTCTGATCATCAGAGGGGAGATATTTCTATGCATCGCTGCTCCGATACGATTAGGATACTGCCTGAGTGGATTGATCACAACGGGCATCTGAATGTGGCCTATTTCGTCCTGGCCTTTGACATCGCAACCGATGCCGTTTACGAAGACTGGGGAATAGGGCTTGCCTATCAGGAGCAGTCCGGTTGTTCGGTCTATACCCTGGGCATGAACGTTGATTATTTCAAGGAGCTGTTTGTCGATGAAGAGGTCAGGGTAACGACCCGGCTGCTGGGGCTGGATCATAAAAAAATCCACTATGTTCACGCAATGGAGCATGCAGCCACGGGAGAGCTCGCTGCCGTCAATGAATGTCTGGCAATCAATGTGATGCTTGAAAGCAAACGCAGCGCACCGTTTCCGAGCCCGGTCCAGGTGCGCCTGGAAGAGATATGCGAGCAGCACAAAGATCTGGAAAAGCCTGCCCGCTGCGGGCGAATACTTGGCATTTAAGCTCAGGCCGGGACAGACAGAAGGTGAGCCTCTGCAGGCTCCGGTCTGATCAGGGTTGACCCCCGGTCGTAAAAAAGCGTACTCTGCAGCCTTAACTGTCTTAGCCAACCTAGCCATCTTGGCCATCGCCGGGAGATCTGCCCAAACGTGAGCATCATCCAGGATCCACTTTTCTATATTCTCGCGGTTCCGCTCGTTCTGCTCTTCGGCATGGGAAAGGGCGGGCTCGGGCCGGGCATGGTGACGATAGCCGTGCCGATCTTATCGTTTGTCATCCACCCGGTGCAGGCGGCAGCCATCCTGCTGCCGATCCTCTGTCTGGCAGATCTGTTCGCTGTCTATCATTTTCGCAAAAGTTTTGCAGCCGAGCACCTGAAGATCCTGATACCGGCCGGTATCGCCGGTATTTTCGTCGCCTACCTGGTGATTGACCAGCTCGACAAGGATATGCTGCGTACCCTGACCGGCATCACCGCGGTGCTCTTCTGCCTGGACCACTGGCTCAGGCCTGAGACATCAAAAACGCTGCGTTTCGGGCGACTCGGAGGTCTGTTCTGGGGCGCGGTCGCCGGCTTTACCAGTACCCAGATTCATGCAGGTGCTGCACCCGCTTCGGTCTATCTCTTTCCGCAAAGACTCGATAAGGTCGTTTTGATGGGGACCATGGCCATTTTTTTTACCGTCATGAACTATGTAAAGCTGATTCCCTACTCGATGATGGGTTTTTTGAGCCTGGAAAATATTCTGACATCGCTCGTGCTGATGCCGCTGGCGCCGATCGGCGTCAAACTGGGGACGATCGTCCTGCATCGGGTGGATCAGAAGCTCCTGTATCGCTTTCTGTATATGGTTCTGTTCATTTCAGGGATAAAACTGTGCTGGGACGGGCTGGTGTAATGATGACCGCCGATGATGCTCCTCTGGCAGCTGAGTGCCAGGATACAAAGACGGCGGTCATCGCCTGTCAGATCATGGAACCAGAGATCGAAGCGGCGATCCGGAACCCGGAGCAGATCCAGGTGGTGTATCTCGATCAGGGGCTGCACCTGACACCGGCCAGGATGGCGGCCACAATCCAGGAGGCCGTTGATCATGTAGACGCTCCGATCGAGCGGGTGGTACTGGGCTATGGTCTCTGTGCAAACGGCATCGTCGGCGTAAAAGCCGGTAATCAGGGGTTGATCGTGCCGCTCTGTCATGACTGCATCGGTTTTTTCCTCGGCTCGCCGCAGGCCTATCTCGATGATTTTCATTCCCGCCCCGGCTCGTACTATCTGACCCCCGGCTGGATTGCCCAGAGAAAAGACCCGCTGAGCATCATCGAGGACGACTATGTACCGCGCTACGGAAGAGCGACCGCCGAATGGGCCAAAAAAGAGGAACTCAAGCACTATACCCATATGGTGCTGGTCAATACCGGGGTGGCTGATCTTGAGCCGATGCGCGAGATCGGTAGAAAAAATGCCGATTATTTCGGGATGCAGTACAGAGAGATCGAAGGCAGAAGCCGCGAATTTTTCAGAAAACTGATCTACGGACCCTATCTGGATGATGAATTTGTAACGGTTCCTCCCGGCGAAATGATAACCCAGGAGATGTTCTTTGGCTGATATGAATTCTGACATCGACAAACACGCTTCCTTTCACAGGGTAATCTTTCAGCCCATGGGAATCTCGACCACGGTTCCCGACGGGCAGACGATTGCGGCTGCGGCGGCGGCTGCGGGGATCGACATTCGTTCGGATTGCGGCGGCAAGGGGCTCTGCGGTAAATGTCTGGTGGAGGTTGCCCCGTTGCATAACACGTCAGCGCTGACTGAAAATGAGTCTAGCCGGCTCTCGGCCGACAACATCGGCCCAGGCGGCAGGCTTGCCTGCGAGGCGAAAATCACCGGCCCGCTCTCCGTTTCCGTAAATAAATCCGTTCTCGACAGCGAGGAAGCAGTCGGTAAATCGCTGAGCGGAACAATACAGGATGAAGGTGAGGAAACGGATTGTACCGGTACCGATGGAAACAGAATCTGCGGCATTGCAATCGATATCGGTACGACGACCCTGGCGCTCTATCTCTGCGATCTGCACACGGGTGAAATTTTGCAATCCGCCGCCAGGGCCAATCCCCAGAGACGCTTCGGGGAAGACGTCATCAGCCGGATCGCCTGGTGCAACGATCATGAAGATGGGCTCGAGCAGCTGCGCAGCGCAATCATCGACGGCATCAACCAGCTCATAAGCCAGACCCTTGACGAAACCGGTGTTCACCGGGAAGCGATCGCCAGGGTGACGGTGGTCGGCAATACAACGATGCAGCACCTGTTCGCCGGTTCCCACCCCGGTATCCTCGGAACCGCCCCGTTCATGCCCGAATCCTCCGAAGCACGGATCTTCAAGGCAGCGGAACTGGGCCTGGCTCTGCCCGAGTCGTGCCGATTATTTCTATTTCCGGTGATATCCGGTTTCATCGGTGGTGATACCGTCGGCGTCATCCTCTCTGAGAAGCCATACATAAGAGATGAGATTTCCCTGATCATCGATCTCGGCACCAACGGTGAGGTCGTACTGGGCAACAGGGATTCGCTCTGGGCGACGAGTTGTGCGACGGGACCGGCACTGGAAGGCGCCCATATCGAATGCGGGATGCGGGCGTCCACCGGTGCCATTGAAAAAGTAGAAATCGATCCCGCCAGCTACCGGGTCAGTTACCAGGTGATCGGTGATGAAACAAGCACCCGGCCGCGGGGCCTCTGCGGTTCGGGCATCATCGACGCAGTTGCCGGGATGCTCAAAGCAGGGCTTATCATTCCCAGCGGCCGCCTCAAGGAGGGCTTGCCGGGAGTAAGGGTCGATGAACAGGGCATCGGCCGCGAATTTGTTCTGGTGCCCCGAAATGAGTCCTTACCGCAAAACCCCATCGTCCTGACCTTGCAGGATGTCCGCCAGGTCCAGTTGGCCAAGGCCGCACTGTCGGCCGGCATCAAGTTGTTAATGAAAAACGCCGGAATTGATCAAATTGATCGGCTCGTACTGACCGGAGCGTTCGGGGCCCGATTCAACTGGAAAAACGCGGTCGCTATCGGTATGCTGCCTGAACAAGCCTGTCAGGCAGCTGTATCGGTCGTTGAAAATGCAGCCGGCAGAGGAGCCGTCCTGGCACTTGTCGATGAGCGTGAAGAGGAGGCGGCCCGGCAAATAGCACCCTCTGTAGAGCGGCACGAACTGGCGGATGATCCTGAATTTGCGCTGGAATTCACTCGCCAGGTCTCCCTGACCGGCGGGGCGTCTCCATTCGTGAAAGATTCAGTTTAATTACGGCGTCTGGTTGTTCAAACAGACGAACCCGTTTCTATCTGCGTCTACTGATGAGTTATCTCACTATCAATGGTGGAGTCAAAATCAGCTATGAACTGCTGGACGGTGATTCGGGGCAACCGTGCCTGGTTTTTCTGCACGAAGGACTGGGATGTGTGGAGATGTGGAAAGAGTTCCCTGAACAGCTGTGCGAAGTGACCGGCTGTTCAGGCCTGCTCTATGACCGCCGCGGGTACGGCAGGTCTTCAGCGTTGACTGAAGCCCGCAACATCAGATACCTCCACGATTATGCCTTGATCGAGCTGCCTCAGGTTATTGAATCGCTCATTCCTCAGAGAGACTACGTTCTGGTCGGCCACTCAGATGGCGCCAGTATCGCTCTGATTTATGGGGCGGAAAACCATCCCAGGCTGAAAGGGCTCGTTCTCGAGGCCCCCCATGTCTTTGTTGAGGAGCGAACCATCAGAGGCATCAGGCTGGCGGATGAAAAATACGATCGCAATGGTCCCGGCAGGCTGCGCAAATATCATGGGGAGAATGCGCATGCGGTATTTAAATCATGGTCTGCTACCTGGTTGGCCGGCTGGTTCAGAGCCTGGAATATCGAGGCCGTCCTGCCATCTGTTACTTGTCCGATTCTGCTGATTCAGGGAGAAAACGACAAGTATGGGACCGTGGAGCAGATCGATGTCATCGCCAGACAGGTTGGATCGGAAACGGTTGTATCCCGCCTCTTGAAGGGGTGCGGTCATGCGCCTCACCGGGAGCAGCCGGAGATGCTGATGACTTGTGTAAAACGTTTCATGTTCGGCTTAACTTCGCCCCGTTAACCTCCAGGCTTTCTTGAAAAATTGTCCAGGAGTTCAGATCCGAGCCGGGTTTGAGCAATCACTGGGCCTTCTGCCTGGGCTTCGACAATTGTTTCTCCAACCGTCTTGAAGTCTTTGAGATCGACAACCCGCCCAGTGCCGTGCAGCGCAGTTCGTGTTTGATGCTTGTTCCTGCTTCATGCATCGCCGTTACCACTTCATCAAACGTAACGACCGGGTCGAAATCGGCCAGCCCCATGTCGGCAGATGCCAGGGCATTGGACGCCGCCATGATATTTCGCCCGAGACACGGCGCTTCAACACGGTTGCCGATCGGGTCGCAGATAAGACCCAGTATATTCTGCAGTGCAAATGATGCGGCAGCCATACATTGATGCAGATTTCCGCCGGCCAGGAAAGCCAGGCCGGCTGCCGCCATGGATGAGGCCGAGCCGCATTCCGCCTGGCAGCCCCCGACTTCTCCGGCAAAAGAAGCGTGTTCGGAGATGAATATTCCAGGAACACAGGCCGCGAACAGCGCCTTGGCGATATCCTCAGTCGACGCACCCAGGGCATGTCCCGCCCCGATGACAGCGCCGGGCAGGGCTCCGCAACTGCCGGCTGTGGGAGCTGCAACGATCAAGCCAAAAGAGCTTTTGACTTCCATGATGGCCGTTATATAAAGCGTCATGGTGTTGAGAAGACGTCCGCCCAGCAGTCCGCCCTGGTCCATCTTCACTTTGAAACCACCTGACTGGCAATGCAGGATCCGGTCAGCATAGTGAGTTCCTGAAAGACCTTTTTCTATGGAGGCTTCCATGATACGGAGAAGATCAACCATCATCTTCATGAGCTGCTCTTCCGAGAGCGAACTCCGCTGACTTTCATAGAGCAGTGCCAGCTCCCAGAGCGACAGTTTTTCCCTGGCGCCAATCGCCAGCATCTCATCGCACTGGCTGAAGGGGACGCTCATACTTCTGCTGGACAGTATCGGCAGAACCGGTTTCAGATACCTGACAAGCAACACCCCGTCAATCTTTTCTATCTGCTTAATCAAGGCGCTTTCAAAGGGTCTGCTGCTTTTCAGCTCAATACATGATTTTGCACCCGGGTGCATGCATACCTGGTCAACTTCAACCTGGGAAATGACGCTATCTTTGACTTCCTCCAGCTGCTCCGTGAAGATGAGCAATTCGTGAAAGTCCCCGCAGATCAAAACTTCTGTTCCGTCAATCTGGTGAATTTCAATCATTCCGCCACCTGTTGAAACAGCCTTGACGGCGTGGCAGAACCGGTCGCTTTCAACTCTGATCCGGTAGGTGTTGGGATGAGCGTCATTGAACTCACGGTAATCGACCTGCACAAGTATCCCTCTGCGTGACAGTTCGCTGAGATAGGTCGGCAGACGTTCATCTTCGGCGGTCCATCCCAGCAGACCGCCGTAAAGCCCCATGTCCGTGCCCTGGCTTTCGTGCGTCCTGGCAAGGGATCCATGCAGATCGTATTCAACCGTTACTGAAGATATCTCTGCATTGATCAGGTCCCGGATGAGAAGCCCGAGGCGGCAGGATGCGGCACAATGAGAACTTGACGGTCCCCTCATAACCGGCCCCAGGATATCGTTGAATATACTCGTGACACTCATGACTCTGCCTCCCGGTAAAAATATCGTGGTAGTGCTTCCCGTGCTGCCGCTTTCGCCGGATCGTTTTCAGCCCGGCAACAGTTCAGCCAGCTCAGCCAGTTCAACCCCAGTGTATCCGTACTCATCTGCATAAACAATCGCTTTATCGCTGCTCATCCTGACCTGGACAATGGAATGATTGCAAAAAAAACGGCGTCCTGCTAAATACCATGCTCATGTTCCCGGGCTTACGGGCTTGTGGAAACCGGCGGAGAGCAATCACGGGTCGACAACCTGCCCTGAGGCAAAGAACAGCAATTGATTGATACTACTCATACAGGAGTGCCATCACCATGTTGCAGAATAAGAAGATAGGATTTATCGGAAGCGGAAATATGGCAGAGGCCCTGATCAGCGGCCTGGTCCTTTCCAATGCGGCGCAACCTGAAAATATTATCTGTTCCGATGTGTCAGATGAGACACTTGCTGCAATACATGAAAAATACAAGGTCGCCGTGACGACCGAAAACAGCGAAGTCGCAGAAAAATCAGAGATTGTTATCTACGCGACCAAGCCTCAGATTCTAGCCGAAGTATTCAAGGAAACGGCGCATGTGCTCGATACATCCAAGTTGATCATCTCGATCGCTGCCGGCGTACCTTTAGCAGCGATCGCCTCCGGACTGCAAAAGGAGCTTCGCCTGATACGCGTCATGCCCAATATCTGTGCGTTTGTGAAAGAAAGTGCCACGGCGATCGCGGCCGGAGCATATGCAACAAAGGATGATATTGCTCTGGCTACGGCCATCTTCGACTCGGTGGGCAAATCGGTATTCATCAAGGAAAACATCTTGATGGATGCTTTTACCGGTCTCAGCGGCAGTGGTCCTGCATATATCTTCACCATCATCGATGCGATGGCCGACGCCGGCGTAAAATTGGGCCTGTCCAGAAAAGATTCTCTTTTTCTCTCAACCCAGACGGTTCTGGGGGCAGCTCAATTATTGCTCGAGTCAGGAGAACATCCGGGCCAGCTCAAAGACCGGGTAGCATCACCGGGAGGTGCTGCCATTGCCGGTATCCACACACTGGAGCAGGGCGGGCTGAGAACCACCCTGATCAACGCTGTCGAGTCGGCAGCCAAGCGCTCCGAAGAGCTCGGGAAGATGATGGTAAAGGAATTTATTGAGAGCAACAATAAAAAGGATTAGGGGCGTTGTCCCAGCTTGCTTCAGATCGAGACATAATCTTCGGGGACGAGGCTCGAGGTAACTCTTGAGATATTTTCGACGCTGCTGGATATATGTGCTTCAATCGCCAGCGCGGCCTGGTTTGGATCGTGCTCGGACAGTGCGTCGATGATCGCCTGATGCGCTTCCAGGGTCGGGCTCAGTACCAGCTTGGAAAAGGGGTCGAAGAGGATAAGGTAGGTACGGGTTTTATCGAGCAGGTCCTTGACATAGGCTGCAAGAACATCGTTGCCTGAGATATCGGCGATTCTGCTGTGCAGGGCGTCATTTATCTCGTAATACGCATCGGGGTCATCTTTGTTGAATACTGACTCTTCTACTTGTACCAGTTTGTTGAGTTGTCTGAGCTGGTCTCCGGTGATTTTGGCAGATGCAAGCCTGGCTGCTGCCTGCTCCATCTGGGAGCGGACGAAGAAGGTTTCCTCGATTTCCTTGAAGGTGGGAGTAATAACAAAGGCTCCCCGATTCGGTATGATGTTGACAAGACCTTCCGATTCAAGCTGTTTGATGGAACTGCGCACCGGGGTTCTGCTGACACCCAGCTGTTCCGCCAGTGCTCCTTCGATCAGCTGACTGCCCTGCTTTATGTAACGCTTCCTGATAGCGTTCTTCAGCCTCTGATAGACGGCTTCGCTCGAATGCCCGCGATTTATTCCCATGCTCTCTTTGTTGTCTTGCAATGATTTTGCGGTCTGCTGCGACCACCCCCAGACTCATGTCTGATTAACCCGAATAGTTCACGAGCGGGGAAGAGGACTTCAGTCTGATAATTGTATACTGTAATGGTGTACGTGTCTAGTTTTTAACAGCGCTTGAGCGCTCTGCCTTTGTTCTTCCATCCACATTGAAAACCGGCGCAGCCGGCACGGCAGCTCAGCTGCTGAAACCGCCGGGGAGCTGTTCTGCTCAATTTGAAGATAAGGAACTGATTTGTCACATGGTTTATTTCAATTCGTGCAGCAGGCGCTGGGAGCGACTCATGACGAGCTCCAGCCCGCTGCGGGTAATGAGGCAGTTTTCTCCCTCCATGTCGACTTCAACCATTTCTTTTCTGAGCAAGCTCTTGAGAATTTTTTTTGCTTCTTCCCGGGGCAGCTTCAGACTCGCTGCGATTTCCCCGGTCGATATCAGGCCGGGGCGGGGAACATTGATTTTTTCCGACAATACTTCAAGCATTCTGTACTGGCAGTCCAAGAGATGCATGGCACGATACCCGTTTAGTTCCTGAAATGCTGCAGCGCGGTTTGTTGTTCCAACCCATCACTCACTGCAGATCGACAACGCTGCGAAGGGCTTTGATTATATCCGTCTCAATCTCTTCGCGGTAAATATCCCATTGATTATAAAACCGGTAATAGGCCATTGAAGCCAGTTTCTTGGTAATCATGGCATCGCGGTACGGGAGCAGCTCGCTGGTCGACAAGGTCGCCATAATGTGTTCTTTGCCCAGGTTGCTGACAAGAATGGGCGGTATATAGGCTTGTAGCGCGGCCCACACGAGATCTGCATCGGCGAGGATGGTCTGAAGCCGCGTTTCAAAAATCGCCTGGCAGCTGAAAATCGCTTCACTGGTGCTCTCTGAGAGTTCAAACAGGTGTTTTTGAGTATCCTCCCCGTAGATATCCAGCAGCATGGATGTCTCGAGCCGGGCATAAGATTCCACCATGAGCATGACATCTTTTATCAGGGCCACGCGCGTTGCAGGTTCCTGCAGGAGCTTCTGCTCATATTCCTCCTGGTAGAGAAAAGCGGTGAGGATCTCCGAGAGGGAACTGCAGGTCACGCCTCCCTTGTTGGCGGTGGAGTCCTTGATCTGCTTGATATCTGTCTCGGCTGCCAGATAACGTCTCGAGGCATCGTCAAAAAAGACGTTGGCGCCTTCGACGATGAATTCCAACTCTTTGAACAGGGCCGCAAACGATTTGACATTTGTTTGATTTATCGTGTCTTTGATCCCGCCGCAGGGGATGAAGGCCCGTATATCAGCCTGGCTGATGAATTTCCGATTATTGGTGTTGGAGAGGAAAGTGCGATGAAAATAGGCGCCGTCCTCGACCACTGAGCCGTCCGGCAACGGGCAGTTTTTTGCCTGTACCGGAACCATGAAGCCATTGCTGCTGAGCTTTTCCACGGGGAAATGAAGGGAGTTGGCCCGCGGAGCGGTGTGCCGCATGAAAGCAATTTTGGTCAGTTCCTCCCTGTCGAGCCCTTCGGGGTCGAACAACACCGACCCGCCGTCGATAAGCAGGCAGATCCTGCCCCGATACGACTGAATCTGGTTGGCTCCGAGATCGCCGTCAGGTCCGCCGGTGATCATCAGATTCAACTTTTCCTCTTCGACGTCGAAATGCTCGATCAAGGTCCTGAACGATCCCATGACGCTGGTGGTCGTCATTCCGCTGGAGGCGACTTTCTCACCGATTAGATCGTAGATCCGGGTCATATCGGTGGTGGTGACGCTGGATTCTCCGTCGATGGTCAGCTCGACACCTCGATCATCTCTGCCGTAAAGAGCGAAAACTTCGCCACTGTCAAGTATGCCATAGGTGTCATGGGGAATGCCGGAACTCTTTCCGGAGGTCAGGGTCCGCCAGTAAGGGTAGCCGCGTTCTTTGCCCTGCAGCGATACCGAATCCATCAGTGCTGCCGTGCCCTCGTCCGGACCGAAAAAGATCATCTCGGGCCGGCCGTAATAATCGATCACCGCTTCATCGCCAAGCATCAGATCCATGATGCCTTCGGTGTAGTCGCTCAAAACCTGCTGATGATAGTCCGCATACAAGGTTTTGGGCACCACGACCCCTTTGGAGCCGCTCTCACAGATGTCCTTGTGCTTGAGCCGCTGGGCCTTTGGTCCCAATGCATAATTGAGCATGACCGAGTTATCCAGCTCGGATTCGTAGTTTGCCTCGGAGATCCGAATGAGCCGTAAACCGCCCCGGGCAATATCAGCGGCCCGCATATGGGTTCCGGAGGCGTAATGGCTGTTGATGTAGAAAACGCCGTAAACCGGCTGGCTGAATACCAGCGGGTCGAGAATACGCTGGTCAAACCGGAAGGCGAATGAGCGTTTTTCAGCTTTGTAAAAGTTTGTCTTCAAGGTGCAGGAGACCAGTTTGAACATGAACCTGAAGATGTCGTATCCCAGGGTGAAATCCATGAACCTGGTAGCGATCATCCGGTTGTATTCCGCTTCCTGATCGGCAAGCTGCTGCTCCGACATCCGGGAGGGGCGTGCCGGGTCGAAACGCTGCTCGAAGAGATTATAGAGGTAGCGGATCAGGTCGGGGCTGCTCAAAACCGTATCTTCTATCAAAGTCGCGCTGTAAGTCGATTTATTGGCGCTGTGAATCCTTCTGGCAAAGGCATCCTGGTAGTCCCTGGCGGAAAGACTGGAAAGGATATCCCGATCAGTCTCGTTTTCGCTCTCCTGATAGATAAACAGATGGGTGAAATCGATACCATTGCTGGCAAAAAGCATTTCCTGGAAGGAAAGCACGTCTTTCAGGTAGAGCTCTTTTGCCCGGCTCAGCGCCAGTGCCAGAAACGAAGAGATGTCTTGTGCCAGCCGCTTCTCCTGGGTTCTGGACAGTTCGCCCTGGATATAGAGGGAGCAGATTGAAGAAGGGGCTTTGAACCTGGTTTTATACGGCTCCCAGTAGCCGCGCACCAGGGTCAGGTCGTGATCGTAAAGCAGTTTCCTTAAAACGGGTAATTGAGGATAGGCGAAGTCACTGTTGAACATCAGCCGCGTTTCACCGGTTTCCGGAAGGTTAAAGAACTCGATGAACGGCATGACCGATTTTTTGGACTGGTCCAGAAACTTCTCATACCTTCTCCTCGTCGGCTCAGGTGTGCTCGAGTAGTCGTCTGAGATGGTGAACAGAAACGGAGACTTGGCGAACGCTTCTGCGGGCACGTCATGGACGGTTTCAGGACGAATGATATAGGTATAATAGTTACTCTCAGGGCTGTAGTAATACTCCCGCCGATGACCAGTTATCGGCCCCTCCAGTACTTTTTCCATACTGTCCCTGGTCTCGTCGGTGGCAATCCGTACCTTCTGGATATCGCTGCCCAGTTCCACGTCAAAATCAATATGGGCGACCCGGCCGTAGAGCAGCACTTTGCCGTCGACCTGTTTGATGCTGGTTCCGATCGATTGGAGCAGATGGCTGAGTGCCGCCGGCTGTATGTGCTTGAAGAAATAGCTGGGCAGACCGAGGTCGTTGAGCAGGATACCCGCCGCCATGTTGATGCAGTTGGCGGTCATCAGACCCTGAGACGAAAGGTCGATCACCGCCTCATACAAAACCCGCGGAGCGAGGCCGACAGTGATGGCTCTGTTAATTATTTCAGCGCCGCTGGGAGTCTGGAAGGTGGTCATAGGCTTTGATTGGATACCAGGATTTATCACTTTTTTCAGGTAAGCAGGAGGCTGAGGCTTGTTTCACGATTGACCATGTCCGGCCGCTGAACAAAACGTCTCAGATCAGAAATCCTGACCGAAAATTACCATGCCGCCTTTTTTTACTGGGCATATTCGAAGCCCATCTCAAAACCGATATCGAGCGCCATCTGGTTGCCGGCCATGAAGGAGGGCGGGAATTTATCCGCCAGCACCTTTTCCACCGAACTTTTCTTGACGATGCCGCGCATGCCGATCAGGGCGCCGAGTACGCAGATATTGAGCACCACCGGGTTGCCGATCTCCTCGACCACCGTCTGGTAGAGCGGCAGTTCCACCTGCCGGGCATCGACGCGCCGGGTCGTCTGGACGAATTTGTTGTCCGAGATCAGCAGGCCGCCGGGGCGGATCAGGCCGGAGAATTTATTGTAGGCCTCCTGGGTCATGCAGATCAGGATCCCCGGCTGGACGATCTTCGGCATGTTGATCGGCCCGTCGGCAATGATCACATCGGCCCTGGTCGCCCCGCCCCGGGCCGCTGCTCCGTATGACTGCGACTGGACGGCTTCGAGGCCCTCATGCAGCACCGCGGCTTCGGCGAGGATGATTGCCGCGCTGACCAGCCCCTGGCCGCCTGATCCAGAAAAAATTATTCGATATCGTGTTATTTCCATCTGCGTACACTCGTCTCTGTATTGAGGATCAGATCATCTAGCTGAGGCCCGGCCAACCATCTCGGCGTAGGCTTGACAATATTCCGGCGCATCTTTTTCAACGAAGATGCCGCGCTCGATCAGCTCCGGGTGTTCCTTCTTCTTCTCGGAGCCGACCGGAACGGTGCCGTCCTTGAAGGAGTTGAGCATATCAACCGCCGAACCTTTCTTGTTCTTCCGGCCGAAATAGGTCGGGCACTGGGACAGCACCTCGAGAACGGAGAAGCCGTTATGGCTGATCGCCTTTTTCAGCAGATCCTGCAGCTGCTTGACATGGTACACCGTGCTGCGCGCGACAAAGGTCGCCCCGGCCGCGGTGGCCAGCTCGACGGTGTCGAATTCGCGGTCGATATTGAGGTACGGCGCCGTGGTCGCTTTGGTACCGACTCCTGAGAGCGGCGAGTACTGGCCGCCGGTCATGCCGTAGGTGCGGTTGTTCATCACCAGCGCGGTGATATTGATATTGCGCCGGGCCGCATGGATGAAATGGTTGCCGCCGATCGCCAGGGCGTCGCCGTCACCCATCGGCACAATGACGTTGAGCGACGGTTTGCTCAGCTTCACCCCGGTGGCAAAGGCCAGAGCCCGGCCGTGCAGCGTGTGCAGGCTGTGGAAATCGACATAGCCCGAGATCCTCGACGAGCAGCCGATGCCGGAGACCATGACCATATCGCGCTTTTTGATCTGCAGTCCGTCAACCGCCCTGATCAGGGCGTTCAAGACAATGCCGTGCCCGCAGCCGGGGCACCACATGTGCGGAAAGAACCGCTCTCTCAGATAGTATTTGACATCCATGATCTACATCCCCTTTCCCTGAAGTATCCGCAATATTTTCTTGATGTCCTTGTCGATGATCATCTGCCCGTCAACCCGGTTGATCAGGTGCACCTTTCTGCTGCCGCCGACCGCCAGCTTCACCGCCTGGGTCAGCTGACCGGCGTTCATTTCGACCACGGCGACCAGGTCGGCATGCTCGGTGCATTCCCTGACCAGCTCGGCCGGAAAGGGCCAGATGGTGTTGAGTTCGAGCAGGCCGATGGACTCGCCCCGGTTGCGCCGCTGTTTGACCACGCTCAGCGCCGAACGCGCCGCTGAGCCGTATGAGATCAGGACCGTGCGGGCATCTTCGAGAAAATAGGATTTATAAAAGGTTATCTTGTGGACGTTGTTCTCGATCTTGTCGATCAGGTGCCTGAGCAGGTCCTGGACCAGTTCCGGCTTGTCGGTCGGAAAGCCCCACATGTCGTGATAGAGTCCGGTGACGTTGAAGCGGTGCACGTCGCCGAAATCGCTCATCGGCAGGCGGCCGTCTTCACGCGGCAGGTAGGGGTGGTAGTTGACCCCTTCCTTGAGGCTGGTGCGCAGCCGGGCGACCAGCGGGATATCGCCTTCTTCGGGTACGACCAGCTTTTCCCGCATGTGGCCGACCACCTCGTCGAAGAGCAGGATAACCGGGGTCCGGTAGGTCTCGGCGATATTGAACGCCTCCACCGTCATCCTGAAGACGTCCTGGTGGTTCGAGGCGCTCAGGGCGACGATCGAGTGATCGCCATGGGTCCCCCAGCGGGCCTGGTTGACGTCCCCCTGGCCGACGTGGGTCGGGTTGCCGGTGGACGGGCCGCCGCGCTGCACGTTGGCGACCACGCAGGGAATCTCGGCCATGACCGCGTAGCCCAGCGCTTCCTGCATCAGCGAGAATCCGGGACCGCTGGTGGCGGTCATCACCTTGTTGCCGGTCAGAGAAGCGCCGACGATGGCGCACATGGAGGAGATCTCATCCTCCATCTGGATGAATTTCTTGCCCGCCGCCGGCAGGGTCAGCGCCAGGGTCTCGGCTATTTCGGTCGACGGGGTGATCGGATAGCCCGCATAGAAATCGAGGCCGGCGTACATGGCCCCCAGGGCGCAGGCTTCGTTACCCTGAACGAAGGTCACATTTTTCGACATCTTATTTCCCCTTCCTGGCTGATTCTTCGACGTACTTCACCATCACCTCGATGGCCAGATCCGGGCAGATCTGCTCGCAGAGCTGGCAGGCAATGCAATCCTCTTTCCGGGCCGCCACCGCTTTGTCCTTCTTGTCGAGCTCGAGCACGTTTTTCGGACAGACCGCCACACAGATGCCGCAGCCCTTGCACCAGTCACGATTGATAAGGTGTTTTTTCAGTTTCCTTTTTTTTGCCATGGGACCATTTTTCATTGAATTGTACGCCATCACCGGCGAGCTGATACGTCCACAGCTTTACTGCAGCCGCTGCCTGCATTGCGCAGACGTTTCAGCCCCCTGAAAGCGCCGGGAAAATCTCAATCACATCGCCATCTTTCAAGACTTCCCAATCAGTCAGAACGCGGCCGTTTTTTATTGCCATGATATCGCCGATTTCTGCTCCACGCTCAGCGCTCAAACGGGCTAAGACGGCAGCGAGCGAATCTGCCCCGGAAGTCTCAAGACGGATCGTTCCGATTTCCGAGAGTTTGAATATCAGCGTTACCATTGCCTCGCTTCAGCACTCTCCTCGTCGGTTATATCAACTGTTTCACCGGTATCGAGCTGGCTCACTTCATAAAAGGTTTCCGGGAAACGGTAATCGAGGGCTGTTATTCCTGCATCGGTATTGAACTGATGCTCCAGTCGCAGGGTCTGCTTGACCAGGTCATCAAACTCGGTTTCACTGATCTCGACGCCATAGCGGGCTTTTATCAGCATAAGCAGCGGCGACATGTCGTTTCTGACTGAATAGCGCACAAAGTTGCACATACCCATGGCATCCATGCGGCTGCCGATAACCTGGAATTTCTTCGATAGAGCAATTTTGCCCTCTTTTGAGGTCGGAACCTCCTCATCCCTCAAGGTGAAGCCAAAGGTGTGGTCAGCTCCCATCGGATTAGACAGATAGGTCATGGCCATTCCTTTTGTGCCTCGCGGTTCATAGGCCGGCAAGGCCTGGCCGAGAACATGGGGAGCATGCCGTACACCGAGTACTTTGCCGGCAATCCTGCACCCTGATCCCAGGATTCTTCCAAGGGGGGTGACATTTCTAATCTCCTCCATCATGTCGAGGGCTGCATCCGTGTCACCGAATTCTGCGAGGCCGGCTTCCATTGCCACGCCGATCGCGGCACCGCAGTCCAGGGTGTCGACTCCCGCATCGTTGGCAATGCGGTTCATTCTGGCTATGGTGTCGAGGTTTTTCAGACAGAGATTGGAGCCCATCAGAGCCATGGTTTCATACTCGATCGGCGAACAGAGGATCTTACCGTCCTCATCGGGATACACATTGGAACACTGTATCGCACAGGGATTCATGCAGGCATGTTGGGTCCGGCCTTCACCGCCGCGCTCTTTTATGGTGTCGTACATGGTCAGGGCATTGATCTTTTCCGCCTCTTCCATGGTGCCGCGGGTGAAGTTGCGCGTTGGCAATACCCGAAGCGACTGACAGATATCGACCATGGCTGCCGTGCCGTATTTGGTGAATTTCGAGGAAACCGGGTTTTCCTTGAGGAGTTTGACAATCGTTTTCGCTCCTTCCTGAAAGGCCTGCTTATCTTTAAACTCCGGTTTTACTTCGCCGTCAGCCAGGATCACCATGGCAATGATCCGCTTCGATGCCATGACTGCGCCCAGGCCACCGCGGCCGGCGTAGCGCGAACAGACGCCATGGGGATCAGAGCAGGCAATTCCAGCCGCAGAGAGCAGATTTTCTGCTGTTGGCCCAATGGTAATGCAGCCGGCATCGGAGCCGAATTTTTCAACGAGCAGATCTGATTTTTCGTACACACCTTTTCCGGCCAGAAAGGTTCCGTCAACAAAGGTGACTCCGTTTTTCCCGACAACGATGATCTGCCAATCGGCGTCGGCCGGCGGCGCATCTTCCAGGGCAATACAGCGTATGCCCTGGCGTGCCATTCGGGTGCCAACGATACCGCCGGCATTGCTTTCCTTTATGCCGCCGGTGAGAGGACTTTTACCGCCGATGCTCAAGCGGTCGGAACTGGATACGGTGGTGCCGCTCAAGGCGCCGACACAGAAAAACAGTTTATTCTGTTTCCCGAGCGGGTCGCATGTCGCCGCCACTTCACGGCTGACCATTCGAGAGGAAAGGGTTCTTCCACCTAAAAGATACTCTATAGCGTCGGTTTCCTCTGTTCTGGACTCGCCGGTTGCGGTGTTGATTCTGATTGTTGTGAACATCACTCTGCTCCTTCTGTTTTGCTGGGTTCTCTGTATCGCCAGCTTTGGCAGGAAGATTGTATACAATATTTGTCTACAGCCTCCGTACCATTATCTAAGGACGGTGTAAAGAATTTTTTGGCTGAAAAAGGCGGGTTGTTTTTCTGTAGAGCGTATTCTTCGACCAGAACAGCTGCGTCATCGGGTGGGAAGAAAACAGAATTTCTGGTCGGTTTTTTGTGTCTCGCCGTTATTAAAATGACCAAATCTCGATGATTTGTTAGATTTTTATTTGAAAAACTTGACAGTGAATAATTAGGCCGGTAGGGTGCACGATGTTAGTGGACAATGATTGTATACAGTCTCTGTGCGGATACAATGCCCGCGCTGGTAGTGATGTCTATGTAAGATTTTCCGGGAAAACGCGCATCGAGAACACGTTCCCCATTTTATGAACTCATACCGAAGACATTGACATGTTAAACAAGCTGATCTCAAACATTCTTCCCTACCTGCCGCAGAAACTGGTCTGGCAGTTTTCCAAAGAATATATTGCCGGAGAAACAATCGAGGACGCCTTGCAGGGGGCTGGCCGGCTCAACGAGCAGAACATTCTCACCACCCTCGATGTTTTAGGTGAGTTCATCAAAAATCTCGATGAAGCGGAGGCTAACAAAAACGAATACCTCGAAGTAATCGAGGCTGCGGAAAAGGCTCAGATCAGAGGCAACTACAGCCTCAAACCAACTTTTTTCGGCCTTTTGCTGGACAAGGAGATCGCTTACAGCCATATCCGTGAAGTTGTTAAAAAAGCCGCTGCATACAATAATTTCGTCCGACTGGATATGGAGGATTCTCCCTGCACCGACATGACGCTCGATATGTTCCGGCGCCTCAAGCAGGAGTTCCCCGCCAATGTCGGTATTGTTCTGCAGGCCTATCTGAAGCGGACTCATCAGGATATCGCCTCTCTGAAAGACCTGCAGAAAGATGGCATTCCGGTTAATATAAGGCTCTGCAAAGGAATTTATGTGGAACCTCCGGAAATCGCCTACAAGGACTACCATGAAATAAATACACATTTCCTCCAGGATATAGAGCTGATGATTAAAGAGGGTATGTACCCGGCAATTGCAACTCACGACAAACCGGTTGTCGAAGGTACCTACCGGCTCCTGGAGAAGTACAATTACCCGAAGGAAAATTACGAATTTCAGATGCTCTACGGCGTGACGCCGGCGCTGAGACAGTCGATCATTGATGCAGGACACAGGATGCGGGTTTACGTTCCTTTCGGAGAGCACTGGTTTGGTTACAGCACCCGCCGACTCAAAGAAAATCCGGCGATGGCCAGCGTGGTGATGAAAGCTGTTTTCTTTAAAGGATAAAAGTAATTATAGTTTACCGGATAAGAGGAGTGTCCCTGCGGGCTCATCTGGTGCCGCCCCTGGCGGCTGCCCGAGGGATATGGTTCACTATTATTCAGAAAGAAGCAGGTAACTAATTGTAATGATGACCATTACCGTTCAAAGCCCTATCAGGAAAACCTATCGGTGCCTTTATAACTGTCTGATGTTTTACCGTTAATCCTGCGCGGTTAATCTGTGAGCAGTGCATCGGTCGTGGCCCCGAAACCGGGTTGTGAGCGGCGCACTTTCCCGTCTTCATGATATGCTGAACGCACTAGCGCGGAGAACAGATATGTTTGAACAGATACAGACGAGATCGGTCAGTCCGGAACGAGTTGCAGGAGCAGAGGGTAATTTTTATACGCCAGCCGAAAATCAGGCCGGGCCGGGGATGAATCCCCGGATCCAGAGACTTCGCACATTAAGCGTTGAAACAAAGCCGACGATTTCGATCGAGCGGGCTCTCCACGAAACGGCCTTCTATAAGGAACATTACGGCCGTTATTCCATCCCGGTCCTGAGGGCCATGACCTTTCTAGACCACTGCAGCAAAAAAACGATCTATATCGGCGACGATGAGCTTATTGTCGGCGAAAGAGGCCCGCAGCCCAAGGCCATTCCGACCTTCCCGGAGCTGACCTGTCACAGCGTTGAGGACCTGCGCGTTCTCAACACCCGTGACATGCAGCGCTACATGACCACCCGGGAAGACATGGACACCTATGAAAAAGAGGTGATCCCGTTCTGGCAGGGAAAAACCCAGCGGGAAAGAATTTTCTCCCACGTTCCGGATGAGTGGAAAGCCGCTTATGAAGCCGGTCTCTTCACGGAATTCATGGAACAGCGGGCACCCGGCCACACCACCCTGGACGGCGCCATTTACCAGCGGGGCATGCTCGATTTCAAAAGCGAAATAGAAGAAAATATCAGCAGCCTCGATTATCTCAACGACCCTGAAGCAACGGATAAGGCGGAACAGTGGAAAGCGATGGCCATCTCCTGTGATGCGGTCATTGTCTTTGCCGAGCGCCATGCCGACCTGGCCGAAGAGATGGCGGCCCGGGAGCGCGACCCGGTCCGCAGAGACGAACTCCACACCATTGCCAGGGTCTGCCGCCGGGTACCGGCAGAAAAGCCGCGGAATTTCTGGGAAGCGATCCAGATGTACTGGTTTGTGCACCTGGGAACGATCACCGAGCTCAATGGCTGGGATGCGATGAATCCGGGCCACTTCGACCAGCACCTGGCCCCCTTTTTCGAACAGGGCCTGGCGGACGGCACCATCACCAGGGACGAAGCCAAAGAGCTGCTCTGCTGCTTCTGGATCAAGGTTAACAACCATCCCGCCCCCCCCAAGGTCGGCATTACTGCCCGGGAAAGCGGCACGTACAACGATTTCACCAATATCAATATCGGCGGAGTGAAGGCGGACGGTTCAGACGGCGTCAGCGAGGTTTCCTATATCATGCTCGAGGTCATCGAGGAGCTGCATATCCTCCAGCCCGGATCCTCGGTTCATATCAGCTCGAAAACACCGGACAGATTCCTCCATGCGGCGGCCCGGGTGATACGCCAGGGACACGGCTATCCATCCGTGTTCTGCCCTGAAACATACATCGCCGAGATGCTTCGTCAGGGAAAATCTCTCAAGGATGCCCGGGAGGGAGGCTGCAGCGGCTGCATCGAGGTCGGTGCTTTCGGCAAGGAGGCATTTCTGCTCACCGGTTACCTGAATGTACCGAAGATCCTCGAGGTGACGCTGAATAACGGTGTTGACCCGGTGACCGGGAAAACCGCCGGTATCAAAACCGGAGATCCGCGCTCATTTTCAGATTTTGCAGAGTTATACGACGCCTTCGAGCGGCAGGTTCGTTTTATCGTTGACCAGAAAGTTCGCGTATCCAATTACATAGACAGGATGTTCGCCAAATATGCGCCGGCCCCTTTCCTGTCTGTGGTCATCGAGGACTGCATCAGCAAAGGCAAAGACTATTATGACGGCGGCCCGCGCTACAACACCAATTATATCCAGTGCTGCGGCCTGGGTACGGTGACGGACAGCCTGGCGGCAATAAAAAAACACGTCTTTGACGACAACCGCTTTACCATGGACAAGCTCCTGAGCGCGGTCGCCAACAACTTCGAAGGCGAAGAATTCATGCGCCAGACCATCATGAACAAGACGCCGTTTTTCGGCAACGACGATGACTACGCTGATGCTATTGCCATCCGGGTGTATGACGATCTGGTGGATATCATTGACGGCAATCCCAACATAAAGGGAGGTGTCTATCATCTCAATATGCTGTCCACCACCTGTCATATCTATTTCGGCAAAGTCCTGGGCGCAACAGCCAACGGCCGACTCGCGGGCAAGTCTATTTCCGACGGGACTTCTCCATCCCACGGGGCCGATACCGGCGGGCCGTCTGCCGTTATCAAGTCATTGGGAAAACTGGACCAGGTAAAGTCCGGCGGAACTTTGCTGAATCAGCGTTTCCTCCCGAGCCTGCTGAAAAAAGATGAGGATATCAGAAAGCTGGGCCAGCTGATTCGCTCTTATTTTTCCCTCGGCGGACACCACATCCAGTTCAACATCGTCGACACCGCAACGCTGCAGGCAGCCAGAGCGTGTCCCGATGATTACCGGGATCTGCTCGTTCGCATGGCCGGATACAGCGACTATTTCAATGATATGAATGATGATCTTCAGCAGGAAGTCATCGAACGGACTGAAAATGATACGTTCTAGGCCGACGTTCACCGGTTGAGGCGATCTGCAATACGGCGCGGACAACGAATAGCGTTTAACCGTTAACGATGAAAACAGGGTTGATCTTTGACATCAAGCATTACTGCATTAACGACGGTCCCGGCATCAGAGTTACGGTTTTTTTCAAAGGCTGTCCGCTGCGCTGCGCCTGGTGCCACAATCCCGAGAGCATTTCCGGCACCATCGAGAAAATGTACAGCAAAGACAAATGCATCGCCTGCAGCGCCTGCGTGGAGGTCTGCCCGGAACAGGCTTGCACCTTGACATCCGGTGGTGTTATAACCGATCGTAAACGTTGCACCGGTTGCGGGAAATGCGCAGATATCTGCCCGACAAAAGCAACGGAAATGTCCGGCAGGATCGTGACGCTTGACGAAGTTGTCGCAATTGTCGAAAAAGAGCGGATTTTTTTTGATCAGTCGGGAGGAGGAGTCACTTTTTCAGGCGGTGAGCCGCTGTATCAGCCGGATTTTCTGCGTGCTCTTCTGGAAGAATTCGGCAGGCGCGCCATTCATCGAACGGTTGACACCTCGGGATTTGTCAAAGAAGAAACGCTGCTGGAGGTGGCGCAGCATACCGATCACTTTCTTTACGACCTGAAAATAATGGACGCTGACAGGCACCGCCGGTGGACAGGCGTTGACAATCACCTGATCCACAGTAACCTGAAAGCCCTGGCCCGGACCGGGGCGAGCATCAATATCCGCATTCCCGTTGTCAAAAGCGTCAATGACGACGATGAAAATATTTCCCGGACAGCGGCTTTTGTGGCTCAACTGCCGGGAGAAAAAAAAGAGGTCAATATCCTTCCGTACCACAATATCATGGCCGGCAAGCACGGGAAGCTGGGATCCATCTTCGCTGCCGGAACCATGGCTGAGCCGAGCCAATCTGAACTGAGAGGCATGGTGCGGAAATTTACGGATCACGGCCTCCATGCTGTCGTTGGCGGCTAGCATGAAATGGCCGCTCATCACTTTCAAGGTGCGGGAAACCGCAGTGGTCGGTATGTAGTGACTTGTCACCTCTGGTGAACGGGTGTCTTTTGAAAAATTGAGGAGGCAGGCTCGAGTTGGACATGAGCCCGCTTGTTTTTTTAACAACGGAGATTGCTGAAACTATCGATTTCAGTAAAACCCCAAAGACAAAGGAGGAAACAGCCTAAGGGGGAAGCAGCATGTTGTTCATTTTGCACGTTGGCAGTAAATACTAATAAGAAAAAATTCAAGGAGGATCCACAATGTCTTTCAACATCAAATCTGTTCTATGCACAGCGCTGGCAGGTATGTTCATCGCCGTTGGGGCCAATGGTGTTTTTGCCGCGCCCGAGCTGACCCTTAAATTTGCCGGTCAGAATGCGGTCGACCATCCGGCAACCAAACAGATGAATGAAATTGCGAAGCAAATCGCTGAAAGAACTGACGGTCGAATCGAGGTCAAGGTCTACCCGGCGAACCAGCTTGGCGATTATTCCCTGGTTTACGAGGAGCAGATTCGCGGAACCATTGACATGTCCTGTATTTCCGTTCCCAGCCAGTTCGACCCGAGAATGGAACTGATCTACATCAACGGCTATGTCTCTGACTACGATGATGCCAAAAAGGTTTTTGCCCAGGACGGTTGGCTCTTCGGCAAGATGAACGAATATAACGAGCGGCTTGGTGTCAAGCTGCTGGGGTTCTTCCTCGAGGGCATGATCGGTACCGGAACAACCAAGCCTGCAAATGACCCGCTCAATCCTGAAGCCGACCAGGACGTTCTGATTCGCGTTCCCAATATGGATGTATACAAGCTGGCCGCGGAAGCCATGGGTTACCGCACCGTTACCATCCCCTACGCCGATGTCTATCAGGCCATCCAGACCGGCGTTGTCAACGGTGTCAACGGCTACCCTGTGGCAGCAGCATACACGGCGCTGGGCGATGTCCTCAAATACTGGTATATGACCAACTATTCTCTTGAAGTTCTCAACTACATGATCAGTGCTAAAACCTGGGAAAAAATCAAGCCTGAAGACCAGGCTATCATCGAGGAAATCCTTGCCGAGGCTACCACCGCCAGCATCGACAACGCCAAGAACGTGGATGAGTACTACATGAACCTGATGAAAGAGAAAGGAATCGAGGTATTTACCTACACCAAGGAAGAGCTGGCGCCGATCATGAAGGCCTCTGCCTCAACCTGGCCGGCACTCGAGAAAAACATGACCAAGGAGCTCATGGACGATTTCAGAAGAGAATTGGCTCCCAAGTGATTCACTGAAGCAGTGATTCACTGGATTCGTTGTTAAACATGAGGTTCAGGGATCGCAGGATCTTTGAACCTCATAATGGTTGGGGTCGTGAGCATGACGGATAAAAAAGAAGAAATCACCTGCATTGACACATCAGAGTGCCTCGATATCTTCGAAGCACCTAAAAATCTGTTCGACAAGATTACGATAAACAGCTTTTCCATTATCTGCTTCTTCACCTGCGTTTCCCTCACGCTTATCATCTGTGTCGCAACCTTCTTCCGCTATATTGTCAAGGGCGATCTGTACGGCTACGAGGAGTGGGTCAAGTTCCTGGCTTTCTGGCTCTACTTCATGGGGGCTGCCATCGGAGCCTACAACCGCACCCATGTATCGGCGGATCTGATCAATGCCTATCTGCCGGAGGGGACATTCAAAAAATTCCTGGCGTTTCTGAAGAACCTTATCACCGTCGGGGTCTGCCTCCTGTTCACCTGGTTCGGCTATGAGTTTTTCATGTTCGGATTCATGGGCCCGCTGGGAACCGGCATTGCCATCCCTAAAACAACGGTGTGGAGAATACCGTTCTGGTTCGGCTACTTATCGGTATTCATGGGGCTTGGTTTCATGTCCATCTACTTCGCCAGAGATCTGATTCTGAGCGCACGCGTACTGTTTGGGAGGACTGGCAAATGATCTTTGCAGCACTCGTAATTCTCATGCTGTGTCTGATGATCGGCGTGCCGGTGCCGGTGAGCTTCATGGCTTCGGCAGCGTGGCTCATATTCTTCGGCGGCCCCGGGGGCGAAGGCTACCAGGCATCCCAGCTGCTGCCCTATGGTTATGCGCAGATGAACTCGGTCTCCCTCATCGCCATTGCCCTTTTCATTGCCGCAGGCGGTATCATGGAGCGGGGCAGGATCGGCGAGAAGCTGATCGATTTCGTCGACGTTTTTGTCGGCCATCTCAGAGGCGGGCTCGGTATTGCCGGCACCATTTCCTGCGCCATTGTCGGATCCATCTGCGGTGCCGCATGCGCCACCCTTTCGTGTGTCGGTTCCATCCTCTTTCCGCGCTTCAGGGCCGAAGGCTATCCGCGGGGGCTGGCTGCGGCGCTGATGGCCAATGCCTCCCTGCTCGGCCTGCTCATCCCGCCCAATGCGACCCTGATTATCTTTGCCTGGATCAGCGGCCAGTCGGTTCTTGCCTGCTTTCTTGCCACCGTCATTCCCGGCTTCATAACCATTGCCCTGCTGTGTCTGGTAAACAGCTGGCTGCTCAGGAACAATACAACGATCCTGGCTTCCGACAAGAAAAACCGCACCAGAGCTGACAAAGTGCGGCTTTTCAAGGAACGGGGCAGGCTTGCTTTCCCGGCTCTGATGCTGCCGGTGATCGTGCTCGGCGGCATCTACGGCGGCATCATGACCACCACGGAAGCATCGGCCATGGCGGTTTTCTATGCAATCCCCGTTGGCATGTTCGTCTACAAGGGGCTCAACCTGAAGAGTACCTACGAGGTGATCGTCGAGACTGCGGTTACAACCGGGGTGATTATGGTCATGCTCTACTCGGTTGCCATGCTCAGCCGGCTCTACATTCTCGAGGACCTGCCCGGCGTCATGCTGGCTTTTTTCTACGCGGTGTCGGAGAATCGCTACGTTATCATGTTCATGATCAATATCTTTCTGGTCATCATGGGCATGCTCATGGACGATATCAGCGTCGTGGTTCTGTCGACGCCCATCCTCATGCCGATCATCGTCGAACTGGGCTTCAACCCTATCCACTATGCGGCAATCGTGGGGGTGAATACCGGCCTCGGCTGCATCACACCGCCGGCGGCGCCGGTCCTCTATCTCTCGGGCAGGCTCGGTTCCGCTCCTATCGATGAGATGATGAAACCGTGCCTGTGGTTCATTGTCTTATGCTGGATACCGGTACTGTTCATAACGGTCTTTTTCCCCAAAATATCCCTCTTTCTGCCCCATTTCATCATGGGCACGCCGTGGTAGGCAGGATATGAAATTTTATCGAAATATTTTTGCTGTTCTCTGTTTCGCTTTTTTTCTCGCAGGCCTTACCACCAAGGCACCCTTTGCCTTTCTGGTGGCGATGGTATGCGCCATGCTGTCACGAACTGCGGAAAAGAAAGGCTGGCCGAACCCTTTCTGAAGCGGCAACTAAACGTGGAGGTCTCATTGCTTTGCTGGAGCTGAGTGACAGGGCTGTTACCTGTATGATTCTTCGCCACAGCAGCACGAGGTGAACAATGACTGAAAGAATACTTATGCCGCTTGACGGCTCAAAGCTGGGTGAAGCGGCTATTGATAATATCAATACGCTGGTCTCGAAGTTCAGCTTGGAGGAGAAGGTGGAAATCTTTCTCCTGCATGTTATCAGAGATCGACACTCGATCCATCTGCAGGGCGGCGTCGGCATGATGTCCGTTCCCTATAACGATGACGAGCTTGTCGGCTTGAAGGACAAAACCAGGCTCTACCTGGAAGAAGTCAGTAAACGGTTGCACGGTCCACAGGTAACGGTGACATGCATTGTTTCGGCGAGCGAAAAACCGGTGGATGAAATCCTGAGAATAAAAAAGGAAGTCAATGCCGACCTGATCGCCATGTCGACCCACGGCAGGGGAGGGTTTTCCCGTTTCAATATCGGCAGTGTCGCCGATCGGGTTATGCGGGGCAGTTCAATACCGGTCATGATTGTGCGGGCCCGGGAAGTGAAAGACGCGGACTGATCGTTCGATCCGGGTAAGATTTCGATATCCTATTCATTCCAAGAGAACAGAGGTCAGTATGAAAGAAACCAGGCTCATTGTCCTGTCCGGAAAAGACCTGCACAAGCTGCTGACTATGCAGGACTGCGTAAACGCGATGAAAGACGCTTTCAGCGCACTCGACGCCGGTGAAGTCCAGTTCCCGCTCAGGACAAGACTGGACCTGGAGCCCGATAATGCCAGCGCCCTTTTCATGCCGGTCTACTCATCGGCAATTTCCCGCGTCTGCCTCAAAACGGTGATGAATAACTGGGATAATCCTGCCAGAGGAATGCCTTTTATTCATGCCATGCTGACGATCTTTGATTCTACTACCGGTACACCGATAGCATTGATGGATGGTGAAGTCATCACTGCGATGAGAACGGGAGCCGTTTCCGGGCTGGCGACCAGGCTTCTCGCCCGGGAAGATTCAAAAACCGCAGCGGTTATCGGTACAGGGACCCAGGGAGAGACCCAGTTGGAGGCGGTCTGCTGCGTGAGAAATATCAGCAGCGCCTATGTCTTCGATCTCAACCGTGAGCGGGCGGAAGCCTTTGCTGCAAGGATGAGCGAGCGCCTGGGAATTACCGTTACGGCGGCCGCTTCAGACGATGCTCTTACTGATGCCGACATCATCTGTACGGCAACGACATCGTCTGAACCGGTATTCGATGATGCCAAGATCAATAAAGGCACACATATAAACGGGGTCGGCTCATATCGGGCTGATATGGCTGAAATACCGGCGCAAACGTTGCTGCGCGCAAAGGTCGTGGTCGACCAGAGGCAGGCATGTATGGCAGAAGCGGGCGACCTGGTCAAACCGATCGGCCGGGGAATTTTCACCGCCGATCATATCCATGCCGAGCTTGGTGAACTCGTCAGCCGGAAAGCGGCGGCACGGGAAAATGCTGACGAAATTACCGTTTTCAAGTCGGTCGGAATAGCAGTGCAGGACCTGGTTACCGCCGACCTGGCCCTGAAACTGGCGGCAGAATCGGGTGTTGGCCAGCACATTGTTCTCTGATTTACACGGGGTCTGCTTTTCATCCAATCCCTGATTCTGCTGACGCATATCAGGATTTGCCATTCCGTTCCTCATTACCCTCATATGCAGAGCCCGCCAGTCGCCCCGATTCATGGTGAACGCTGATACGAAAGAAAAAGAAGCTGGAGCGATGCTCACTCCGGCTTGAGGATGTGCCAGCTGCTGAGGTGGAAGCGCGGCTTACCAGACAGGCGGCGGCCTCACGAATGACCGTGCGGCTGACGCCATACTCCTCCATCAGCTTCGGCTCCGTGGGAAGGCGGTCTCCGACGGTGAGTTCGCTGCTGCTGATTTTCTGCTGAATATCGTCGGCGACCGTTTTGGAAAGCCGCTCGTTTTCGATGATTGGCATCGGTGCAGTCCTGGCTGATCTGAAAGATGAAGGTATCGTGCTATCATCGTGTGATTAAATCAACCAGCAACATCGCCGCACCGAACTCACTGCAGGAAAATCACTTTTGCACGCATGGTGACCCCCCGGAACAGAAGGATCAGAACTCATGGGCGCGGATTGTCAGACGAATTGGAAGAGGTCCGGCTCGGCAGACTGGTATCTTTCAGGTCGTTTTCAGATACATTTGCGAGACGATAGAAAAGCGGGCTGGCCGGCTGTCCGTACCTGCTGGTTTCCAGCTGGTGGATATCGGTGAAGTAGTCGATATTTCTGCTGATCCATAGCTCGTTGAGATTGGAAGGCGACGGGGAAACCAGGATCATCGGCCGTGCCTTCATAGGGGGCAGGGGAGAACCAGTACTCATACATAACGGCGCTTCTGTCGCCGGCGATGTTTCGACTGAGCGTTTCTGCACGGGGGTCGGTTTGTTCTGAAGCACCCGCCTGTTTCCGGCTGATGGTGCGGTAATACGCCAGGCCGCTTGCCGTCTTGTACTGATCCATGCCGACAACCACCGGCCGCCTGCCGGTCTGCTCTTCGATCGACTCAACCAGCTGGTCAAGCTGCCGTGCGTAGGATTCCCAGCCCCAGAGCGGTCCGCCGCCCCGGTAGGCAATACCCGGGATGGAGACCGCAAAAAACTGAAAGAGACCGCCATAGGCCAGGAAGAGGACAACAACGGTGATTTTCCACGAGGCCAGGAAGCGCTGCTGTGCACTGGCCGATAAAAACGTCGGAACCCGGGACAGGGTCATGGCCATGAACGGCAGGGCCGCAAGCCAAACCGGACAGGTCCAGTTGAATTTGATCTCTTTGCTCAGGCTGAAATAGAAGAAGATCAGCAGCGGCACGATGGTCAGGATGGCGGCGAAGCGATAATTGCGCTGGTCAATGTGACCGCTGTTCAGAAATTTTTTGCGGCCGAAAAAAAAGAACAGCGCCGCCGCAAAGCCGACCGGGCTCAGCAGGATCAGGATGAAAAGCAGCAGTTCATGGGTGGAAAACTCCGATGAGGCCTCGAGGCGATTCTGGGTCTGAAACAGAAACGATGCCCACTCGTGCTGCATGTTCCAGATAATCACCGGTGAGAAAACAAGCAGGGCGAGCAGGGCGGCGCCGTAGGGGTATGGCCTGAGGAGCAGATGCCTCGACGCTTTGTCGATGAGCAGAAAGACGAGAACGGCCGGTCCGAGCAGGGCAATCGTGTATTTCGAGGTGAGCCCGAGCCCCAGGCAAATACCGGCGCCGATCCAGCTTGTGCGGTCGAGATCGACCAGCGCCCGGCGCAGGTAAAACAGAGACCCGGACCAGAACGCGATCAGCGGTGCATCAGGTGTCATGAACAGGCCGAACATGAAGAACCCCGGCACCACCGCCATGATCAGAGCAGATTGAAGCGCGGTTTCCTGGTTAGTTATTTCGACACCATAGCGATAACCAAAAATTACGGCGATGACCCAGCAGAACAGGGCGCCGATTCTGACCGCCAGCTCGCTGTCGCCGAAAAGCAGGGTGGTGATTTTGATCAGCACAGCCACCATCGGCGGATGGTCGAGGTAGCCGATATCGAGGTGTTGGGCGTAGGCCCAGTAATAGGCCTCCTCCTTGAGCAGTTCGAACGAGCCGGCAAACAGGAACCGCAGTAACAGGGAAACGGCTATGACGCCAAGAAGCGTAAGGCGGACGTCAGGGACCGCTGCGGACAGCTTTGAATCAGCTCTGATGGCTGCGATATAGGACATGGAGGCGGCTGAGACCAGCGCAGAAGCAAGCATCGGCAGAAGCAACCAGGAAGACAGCGGCGTTGATGTCTGAAGAAAACTGAAGGTGCCGATGCGAATGAGCCAGATCAGAAAAAGGGCCAGCCCGAACCGTGTATCAAATAAGCCGGCCGGGTGGGGTTCATTGGTGCCCAGCCGGCGGCGTGTCAGAAGCATTACTGCCAGGGAACCGGCAAACCCCGCCGCGTGGGTGGAAAAAAGACTGAATCCGGCATGCACAGCGGCCAGAGAGATCAGTACATCCGCCAGAAAAACAAGACAGAAGACAATGAAAAGGCTGCGCCGGAAGGGGGACGGCAGCCCGCAGATGAAGCTATTCAGCGCTGCCTGGATGGTGGCGGGGCCGATCGTCTCTGTTCCGCTGTCTAAATCTTCCGGCTCGCGCTCAGGCATGATGAAATACGGTAGCGGAGGGTGCGCGCCGATTCTGTGGGTTAACTATCTCTTTCACACGGACTGTATAGCCCGCGATGGCCCAAATGCATAGCGCAAAAAGGGCAGACGACGCGGGCGCCGGTGCTGTCCTGCCAGCCTGCAAACCTGCTATGCTGAGTATGCAGGATAGTCCGTATAGCCTTCCGCATCGGGTGTATACCAGAGCGACATATCGTCATAAGCGGCAAGCGGCCAGCCGTTCTTAAACCGCTCCACCAGGTCCGGGTTGCTGATATAGGGCCGTCCGAAAGCGGCGATGTCGACAACTCCGTCTTCGAGCCGCTGCCGGGCTTCGCTTAAGGTATAACCGCAATTGCCGACGATGGCGCCCGGATAGTGCTCCCTGAACTCGGCCAGAGTCATCGGCTCTCCCTTCTCGTGAAAACCAAAGGCCAGGCCGTCCATGATATGCACGTAGGCCAGATTGAGCGGGCTCAGTTTTTTGATCAGGTGGAGATAGGTCTCACGGAAATCCTCGCTGCCCATATCGTTGAAAATACCGTTGGGGGAAAGCCTGACGCCGACTCGATTGGACGGCCAGACCTCGAAGACGGCTTCGAACACCTCGAGGAGGAAGCGGCACTTGTTTTCCAGACTGCCGCCGTAGGCATCGCTTCGCTGGTTGGTCTTTGAATCGAGGAACTGATTGAGCAGATAGCCGTTGGCGCTGTGCACCTCGATTCCTGAAAAACCGGCGTCCCTGGCATATTGTGCGGCTTTGCGATAATCATCGACGGTTTTGCCGATTTCCTCGATGGTCAGTGCTCGCGGTGTTTCATAATCCTTTTTACCCTGCGGGGTGTGAATCTGGTCGCCCTGCAGTTTCACCGGTGAGGCCGAGACCGGCAGCTCGCCGTCATGAAAGTCGCTGTGCGATGCTCTGCCGCAGTGCCACAATTGCAGAAACAGATGGCTGCCGGTCGGGTTGACCTTGTCGGTGACAATGCGCCAGCCGTCTCTCATCTCCTCGGTGTATATTCCCGGTGAGCCGATCCAGCCGATACCCTCGGGGGAAATCACCGTTGCCTCGGTTATGATCAGGCCCGCCGACGAGCGCTGGTGGTAGTGTTCGGCCATCAGCTCATTGGGAACCCGGGTGTCTCCGGCCCGGCCCCTGGTCATCGGGGCCATGGCGATTCTGTTTTTCAGCTCAAGATCACCGATTCGTACCGGTTCAAATATCGATGGTGTACTCATATGTTTTTCCTCATTATGTAATTGTTTTAGCTGTTTTTCAGCCCGTTGCGATCTCTGTTGTGCAGACACATAAAAAAAGTCTGGAGTGGCGCCGACAATCATCTCCAACTCATATCTCATAATCATTATCAGGTGGATGTGCAGAGCGCTGAAATTGTAATGGACAGATACGGGTTGTGGGACATATGCGCTGCAGCGTCCACAAACAATAGCTTGAAGCTCATTGGGCAAGATGGTACCAGTCAAACGACACAGGTATCACAGTATAATTTTTTTCATTCTTGTCATGACATAACATTGTTTCGGGGTGACCATGCGATTTATTTCCGGCCTGATGATTCTATTCGCTCTGTTTCTGGCTTCCTGCGCCAAGCCTATCCCTCCCCAGAACCCCGCCTATCAGTTCGATCCGCCGCAGCGCCGGCTCGACTACCTCGGCGATGTCGAACCGGTCCTCGTCAAGCGCTGCGTGGTCTGCCACTCCTGTTACAACTCGCCCTGCCAGCTCAAGCTCAGTTCATGGGACGGGCTCGAGCGGGGCGCCAGCAAAGAGATGATCTATAACGCCAGCCGCCTGAAAACCATGGACCCGAGCCGCCTGCTCGTTGATGCCCACTCGGCTGAGCAGTGGCGCGAAAAGGGCTTTTTCGGGGTGACTCAGGCCGATGGTCAGAGTTATGAGGAGTCGATCATGTATCTGCTCCTCGACCACAAGCGCTTGTCCCCCGATGTCAGCGGTGAGTATTTTCCGGAAGCAGGCGATCTGAGCTGTGCCGAAAACGAGCAAGAGCTTGAGAAATATCTCCGCAAGCACCCGAACGGCGGCATGCCGTTCGGCTTCCCGCCGCTGACCCCTGAAGAATTCAGTACCGTTGCCGGCTGGCTGATGCAGGGCGCCCGCGGACCGTCCGCCGAGCAGCAGGAGCAGTTGATAGCGATCGCTGATCAGGACCGGGCCCTGGTGGATAGCTGGGAGACATTTTTAAACGATCCCGACCCGAAACACCTCATGACCGGTCGTTACCTCTACGAGCATCTGTTTCTGGCCCATATCACCTTTGGCAGCGGCAGTGGGGAGTTCTACGAGATGGTCCGCTCCAGAACCGGTCCCGGCGAAGAGATCGACATCATCGCCACCGTCCGGCCCTACGATGACCCCGGACCCGGTGAATTCTATTACCGGTTCCGGAAGATTTACTCGACCATCGTGCATAAGACCCATATGGTTTTCAGCCTCGATGAAGAGCAGCTTGACAGGGTCAACGAGCTATTCATCGCGACCGACTGGTCATCAGAGCCGCGGGTTGCCGGCTATGAAACACGGAGCAGTGCCAACCCGTTCGTCACCTTTGCGCAGATACCGCCGCGCTCGCGCTATCAGTGGCTGCTCGACAACGCCCATTACATCATCATGACCTTTATCCGCGGCCCGGTCTGCAAGGGGCAGGTGGCGCTGAACGTGATCAACGACCATTTCTGGCTGATGTTTCTCGACCCGGACTATGACCTCTCGGTCCGATTCCCCGGTTTTTTGAAACTTCAGGCCGACAACCTCAGAATGGTCGGGGAGAACGGTAGCGATTACAACATCTTGAAGACGCTGATCAAAAACGAGCATTACAAGCTGGCTGTCGATTATTACACAGCCCGGCAGAACTTTTACGCGGCCGTGTATCCAACCGGCCTGAACAAGGACTCGATCTGGAAAGGCCGGCGCCCCGCCGATCAACCAATGCTGACCGTATTCAGGCATTTCGACAGCGCCTCGGTGCATCGCGGTGTGCTCGGCAACCTGCCGAAGACGGTCTGGGTCGTCGACTATCCGCTGTTGGAAAGAATCTACTACTCGCTGGTGGCCGGTTTCGACATTTACGGCACCGCCGGACATCAGCTTGCCACCCGGCTCTACATGGATGCGCTGCGCATCGAAGGGGAGAGTTATTTCCTCGATTATATGCCTGAAGAGGACAGAAAAACCATGATGGCTTCCTGGTACATCGGCATCGATCTGGAGGACCTGCACTACTATCCGGCCCCGATTCAGGCGGGCACCGTTTTTGAAACGGAAGATCCGCAGCGTGAACTGGTGGAGCAGGTGGTCAACGAGCACATCGTCGTCGATGACATGTCGTTTGACAGGAACTATATCCCGGCCGGGGAGACACACCCGCCCTTTCCTGCCCGGTACCAGACGTTCGATGATGTGATCGACGGCTTTATCGCCGCATCGGCTCCCGGTGTTTCATTTTTCCGGCACGTATCCGATCATAATGCCAATGTGGCATGGGTGCGCATCACCGATATTGCGGACAGCGAAGATGTGGTTATCTCGGTGGTGGTGGATCGCTGGCACGACAACGTCCGTTTTGTCTTCAGGGAGAAATCTGCGCTGGACCCGGCGAAGGACGGGGGCGACTTCATACCCGGCTTCGTCGGCTCGTATCCCAACTACTTTTTCGTCGTCAGGGCGGGTGATATACCGGATTTTCTCGATATCCTCGACAACTATGACGGCAGCGACGCCTACATCGCCAAACTTGAAAAATATGGGATCAACCGCGCCGAACCTGACTTCTGGGAGCACTACGACTGGTTCCAGCAGAAGTTCGACGCCTCCGACCCGGTTCGTTCAGGACTGGTCGATCTGAACCGCTACTTCTATCTGGCCTTTGAGCAATAGGAAAAGATAATCAGGAGGACGGTGATGGCAGCATTTGCCAATGTTTTTGAAGTATTTAAACTGCTCGACAAGAGTAATTGCCGGGAATGCGGCGAGAAGACCTGCATGGCCTTTGCCGCCGGGGTCTACAGCGGTACGCGCAGGCTCAGTGAATGCCCGCGTATTTCAGCCGAGGAAGCTGCCCGCTACGGGGATCAGCCGAGAAAGAAGAATCGGGCCGAAGAGGAAAACGAAAAGGTTCTCACCAGCCTGAAAGAAGCGCTTGCAAACGTTGATTTTGAAGAACGGGCCGGACAGATCGGGGCGAGGTACCGTGACGGCCGGATCACCCTGAAAATCATGGGCAAGGACTTCAGCGTCGACCGGGAGGGTAACGCCTGCACCGATATCCACGTCAACAACTGGATTCTGATCGCCGCGCTCAATTACATCATCAACTGCCGCGCTGTTCCGCTCTCCGGCAACTGGGTCCCGCTCAGGGAACTGCCGAGCGGCAGGGACTGGTATCGGCTCTTTGGCCAGCAGGGCGAGAAGGTGTTGAAGAAAACGGCGGACAGCCATGACGAGCTGTTCTCCGATCTGGTATCGATGTTCGGTGCTCAGCGTATCGAGGACCAGTTCCACTCGGATGTGGCGGTGGTTCTCTACCCGCTCCCGCTGGTGCCGATGCTGATCTGTTACTGGAAGGCAGATGAGGGGATGGAATCGGCACTGGGCCTCTTTTTCGATGACACCGGTGAGGATAACCTGGGGATCGGCGGGCTCTACACACTGGGCGTCGGCTTTGCGGTGATGATCGAAAAACTGGTGAGGCAGCACGGTTTCAGCGACAGCTGATGTGGCCTCGGGCTTTTTTGAACCCCAGCAGATCCGCTTCTTAGAGGAACAAGGGTAGTATCTGAGCAGCGGCCGGGCCGGTCAATAGACCAGGTTCGGCAGAAAAAGAACGATCTGCGGGAAGATCATCAAAATGACGATGCCGGCGATGACCGCAACCAGAAACGGCACGATCCCCCTGAAGATCGATTCCAGCGAAATACCGGTCGCCATATTCTGGGCGACACCGTAAACCACATAGACATTGATGCCCACCGGCGGGGTGATGACCCCCATTTCGGTGACCAGGACGATGATGACCCCGAACCAGATCGGATCGTAGCCGAGGCTGGTGATGATCGGGAAGAAGATCGGTATGGTCAGCATGATGAGTCCGAGCGAGTCCATGAAACAGCCGCCCAGAAAGTAGATCAGAATGATGATCGACATGATGATAAAGGGCGGCAGATCGAAGCCGCCCACCCAGGCGGCCAGGTCGAACGGTATCCTGGTAACGGCGAGGAATTTGCCGAAAACGACCGCCCCGGCAACCAGGAAGAGGATCATGCAGGAGGTCTGCAGGGTCTCGTTCAGCGATTTGACGAAGGCGCCCCAGCTCAGCTGCCGGCGGATGATCGAGACCAGCAGAATGGCCAGCACGCCGACGGCGGCCGATTCGGTGGGGGTGAAAAACCCGAAAAACAGGCCGGCGGTGACAAAGGCGAAGATAAAGACCGTATCGGCCAGTCCGGCCAGCGACTTCAGTTTCTGCAGCCAGCTGAACTGCTCGCCTTTGGGTCCCCGCTCCGGATTGATCCTGCAGCTTACGTAGATCGCCGCGATAAAGAGCATGGTCAGCAGCAGGGCCGGAAAGATCCCTGAGACGAACAATGCCCCGATGGACTGCTCAGTCAGGATGCCGTAGATGATCAGCACCACGGACGGCGGCATGATCATCCCCAGGCCGCCGCCGGAGGCGACCGAGCCGGCGGCCAGTTCATCTGAATATTTAAACCGCTTCATCTCCGGGATACCCACCGTCGCCATGGTCGCCGCGGTGGCCGGGCTCGAGCCGCAGACGGCTCCGAAGGCGGTGCAGGCGGAGACGGTGGCCATGGCCAGCCCGCCCCGGGTGCTCCCCAGAAAGGTATAGGCGGTGTTGTAGAGCCGCCTGCTGATGCCGCTGTTGAAAGCCAGCTGTCCCATCAGCACGAACAGCGGGATGGTGGTCAGCTCATAGGACGAGAAGGTGTCGAAAAAGATACGCGGCAGCAGGTTCAGTCCGGCGTCCACTGAAATAAGGTAGCTGAAGCCGCCGAACCCGACCAGGGTCATGACATAGGCCACCGGCATTCTGGTCATGAATATGGCCAGCATTATCAAGAATGCCGATTATGCCGACGCTCGAGGGGCTCATTTCTTCTTTGTCTCTTTCTTGAAAGAGAGGATGATGTCCTGCAGCATGTACAGGGCGACCACCAGCAGGCAGAAGGAAAGCGCGTAGACAAAGCGGTACATCGGCAGCTCGAGGTTCATCGACAAGGCCCCGGAGTTCTGGGTAACCCGGGCGTAGACGAACATCTGCCAGGCCAGAACCGAAAAGAGCAGAAACGATACAGTCGTGGTTATCAAGGTGATGGTTCTGCGACTTTTTGCAGACAGCAATCGGTACAGTATTTCAACGCCGACGTGGGAGTTCTGCCGGTGGGCATAGGGCAGGGCGAAACCGATGGTCAGTATCGCAAAGATCGAGACGATCTCTTCCGAGCCGAAAATCGGTTTGTTGATGGTTGAACGCAGAATTACATCGGTGCAGGTCACCAGGGCCATGCCGATCAGACAGATCGAGGCCAGTCCCTTCATCAGCCGTTGCGATTTTTCTATGATAGACCAGAATGAGTCCATGGGTATCGATCGATGAGCCAGCTCTGTTTATTTACCGTTTCGTGGAAAACCCAGAAAACGGCTGATTCTGCAGTGTATATCCGGTATATACGCTCAGGCAGAAGCAGCCGTCGGATGCGGAACCTGCTGGAGGCGGGAATCGTCTAGTTGAGCATAGCGCTGATATGGTCGATAATGTTCGTGCCGTTCAGTCCTTTTTCGTCGAGGTCGGCTGAGTAGGTGTCGATGGCCGGTTTTACCGCCTGCTGCCATTTCATCGCCTCATCGGGGGACAGGGTGAGAATGGTCCGTCCCTTTTCGATGAAGAGCTCTCTGCCCTCGGTGTCGCTGGAATCCCAGGCTTCGCCATGCTTGACCGCCCATTCCCGGTTGATCTCGGCGATGGTCTGCTGAATCTCCGGCGGCAGCGATTCCCACTTGGCCGTGTTCATCGCCACGAAAAAAGTGGTGGTATAGGCAACCGACGTTTCATCTACCACGTATTCGAGCACCTCGGCGAGCTTCCAGCCCTTGTTCGACTCCATCGGGTGCGCGCAGCCGTCGACTACCCCTTTCTGCAGGCTCGGATAGGCGTCGGGCATGCCCATGCTGACCGGGGTGGCGCCAAGCGCTTTGGCCAGAACGGCGCTCATGCCGGTCGAGCGGATCTTCAGCCCTTCCAGGTCGGCCAAGGTCCTGATTTCTTTATCCCTGGTATGAATCAGGCCCGGTCCGTGGGCGTGCAGATACATGATCTCGGTGGTATCGAACTCTTTTGGCTGAAATTTCTCCAGCACGCTGTTGGCGATCGCGGTCGCCGTTACTCCATCGGGGTAGCCCATCGGCAGGTCGACCGCGCCGAGAACCGGGAATCGGCCGCGGGAATAGGCCAGCACCGACATGCCGATATCGGCGATGCCCTGCTCGACGCTGTCGTAGGTCTGGGGGGCCTTGGTCAGGGTACCGCCCGGGTAGTAATTGATTGTAACCGCGCCGCCGGTTCTTTTCTCAACCTCCCGGCACCAGGATTCGGCCAGCTTGGATTGGATATGAAAGGGCGGAAAAAAGTTGGCGTAAGTCAGCTCAATTGTCTGCGCAAAGGTTGGTGTTCCAGTAAACGACAGTACCAGCAATGCAGCTCCCAGAAGCGCGCGCATCGATTTTTTTCTCATCTGACTTCCCTCGTTTTTCGTTGTTGGGAGACCCGCTGCAATATCAGCCGGTCCGACTGCTTGACGTGAATGAACGAAGTCAATGACATATCGGTTCACGCTTGTCAAGTATCTGGCGCTTTTCTCTTGAACCTCACACCCTCGGCTGGTTATATGATCCGAGTGCAGGATAAGACAATACTTTTCGATTGATGAGGCAGCATAGATGAATCCCGACACTCCCGAAGACAACAGAGCACTCGAACGCTCTGCCCTGATCGTGGCGACCCTGACCTCCTTCATGGGGCCGTTCATGATGTCTTCGGTTAACGTCGCCCTGCCCAATATCCAGAACGAGCTGCAGATGGACGCGGTGCAGCTCAGCTGGATCGCCACCTCCTACCTGCTGGCCATCGCCGTCGGACTTGTTCCGGCCGGCAAGGTCGCCGACATCCACGGCAGAAAAAAGGTCTTTGCCGTCGGCCTGGCGGTCTATACGGTTGGTTCGTTTCTGGCCGCCTTTGTCTCCTCTCCTGCCGCATTGATCGGTTTTCGGGTGATCCAGGGCTTCGGCGCCTCGATGTTCGTCACCACCGGCATGGCCATTCTGACTTCGATTTTTCCGCCGCAGCGGCGCGGTAAGGCCATCGGGCTCTACGCCTCGGCGGTCTACATCGGGCTTTCGGCCGGGCCGTTTTTCGGCGGCCTGCTGACCCATTACCTGGGCTGGCGTTCGATCTTTGCGCTGATGCTTCCCTTTGGCCTCTTCTCGCTGTTTATCACCTTTCATTTCCTCAAGGGCGAGTGGCGCGGCGAACCGGATCAGAAGCTCGATATCGGCGGCTGTCTGCTCTACGCCTGTTCAATCCTGTCGCTGGTGTACGGTGCCTCCCGGCTGCCTTCACTGCCCGGGGCATCCCTGCTGGCGCTCGGAGCTGTTCTGCTGGTGGTCTTTTTTCGCTATCAGTTAAAAGCTCGTTTCCCGGTGTTCGATGTCAGTCTCTTCACCGTCAACAAGCCCTTTACCTATTCGAGCATGGCGGCCCTGCTCAACTATTCGACGACCTTTTCGGTCACCTTTTTGATGAGTCTCTACCTTCAGTATATCAAGGGCTTCGAACCGCAGACCGCCGGCACGGTATTGATGGTGCAGCCGGTGATGATGGCGCTGCTGTCGCCGATCACCGGAAAACTGGCCGACCACATCGAGCCGCGCCTGCTGGCCACGACGGGTATGACGTTCACGGTAATCGGCGTGCTTCTTTTTTCACAGATCGGCCCCGATACCGCCACCTATCTGATCGTCGCCAATCTGTTTTTCATGGGTACCGGTTTCGCATTGTTCAGCTCACCGAACATGATCGCCATCATGGGTACCGTTCAGCCCCGCTATTACGGGCTTGCCTCGGGAACGGTTGCGACCATGCGGCTGCTCGGGCAGATGGCCAGCATGGCTATCGCCACCGTGGTGCTGGCCCTGATCGTCGGACGCGAGGTTATCACACCTGATCGATATGATCTCTTTTTACAGAGCGTTCACACCGTTTTTTTGATATCCGCGATCATCTGCAGCGTTGGCATCTACTTCTCCTGGTTTCGCGGGTCGGTGCTTAACTCGGAAGGTACCTGAGGGAGGAAGGGTCGAAAAGAAGGGAGGCTTGCCGCCTCAGAATAAGCGGCAAGCCTTGATTCCTGAGATGCTATTCAACGGTAATGCACTCGGCGGGGCAGGAGGCGATCGCCTCCTCGACACAGTCTTCCGAGGCGTCGGCTCCATCGATGACCGAAGCCTTCTCTTCATCTTCGTCGAACTGAAATACCGACGGACACAGTTCCACACATGCCTCACAGCCAATGCATTCTTCATGATCGATAACTACTTGTTCAGCCATAACGTTCTCCTTTGGTTTATGGTTCTCTGATGTGGCTCGACCGCACGATCCTCTTGACTTAGATCGGCGGGGCAATCGTTACGATTATCCTCATCTTCGATGCTGCCCTGACCCCGTGGGGCTCCCTGATCCGGGAGCGCAGGATATCGCCTTTGGCGGCGGGGATCTCGGCGTCGTTCTCACCCAGGAAAAAGCCTTCGCCTTCCAACACGAGAATGGACAACTCACCGTCCAGGTCATGGGAATGAACCGGGAAGGTGACGCCCGCGTCGAGGTTGAAGTTGATGACCTTGAAATAGGGGGAGTCCTCGATCAGGAAAAAACGTTTCATCTGACCGGGGCTGAATTCGTTGGTGTTATCTAATTTTATGACGTCCATACTGCCTCCTCTGCATTGTCTTCCGACGACGTGAGTGCGGCCCGGATTTTCGGTGAAACCGTTGCCGCCGTTACAACTGTATTGAACAATAACGGCAGCACGCATTCCTTGATATAGATCAAAAATAAAAAATTTCCATGGTTTTCTTCAGTTTTCCTCCGGTTCGGCCTCATCGGGGATCGGCAGTTTCTGGTTTTTTCGATAGACCATGCCGGTGAAGACAGCAATTTTATTATTGTTATCGTCAGTAATAATCACGTTGTAGCTCCCCAGGCGGCCCGGCTCCTCAACTTCGGTGGCGACGGCCGTCAGCGTACCGCTTGATACAGCCTGGAGGAAACTGATATGGGCGTTGATCGCCAGGGCAACCTGACCGCGGCTGTTGGAGGCCACCGCAAAAGCCAGATCGGCAAGGGTGAAAAGGGCGCCGCCGTGAACGATGTTAACCGAGTTGAGATGTCTGTCATCGATGCGCATACGGGCGCTGCAGTAACCTGTCCCGGCGTCGACAATCTCGATGCCGGAGAGGGCGGCGTAGCGATCCCGTGAAAAGATTTTCCGGGCGGTTTCTCTGTCCATTAAAGCTCCATTTTTATGTTCAATGTCTCGAACGCCAGCCGGGCGGCGCCGATCAGGGTGGTTTCGCCGAGCATCTGCAGCTCGAAATTCTTCAGCCTGCTCTGCTTGAAAGCGGTATAACCGCTCGTGGCTCCGCCGCCGACATGCTTGATGACCGGCTTCAGCGCCACATGATCTTTCCAGTGAGCCAGCTCCTCGAACTGAAAGGAAACGATGCCGTCGAGCAGGGCCAGGAGCATCTCTTCCCGACTGGTGTCGAGGGTGAGGTTGGCAAACGAACCGGCGGCCTGACCGACCTGGTGCCGGTTGCCCGATAAAAAGGGCAAAAAAATGGCCCGGTTCGGCGGCTGAGAGGTGAGAACGTCAGGCAGGTAGCTCTGGTAAAATGATTCTCTGCTCAACTCTTTACAGAAGTTCTGCCGGAACCACTCGAGTGAGCCGCCGCCTGCTCCGACGGTCCTCATGGCCAGCCATTTCCCCGGATAGGCGTGGGTGCGCAGCAGGTGACGAAGCGATACCAGCGGCTTGTCGAGACAGAGAACGAGAATGTCCACCGTCCCGGAGGTGTTGAGCAGATCACCCTCATGTGATCACCCCGGCTCCAACGCAGGCGCAGGTCGTGTCGTTGGCGCCGGTGATAACCGGTATCGAAGCCGGAAGATCGAGCTGTTCGGCTGCCTGCTCAGTCAGGGTACCGGCCACGCTGTTGGAATTTTTGACCAGCGGCAGTTTGGCCGGGTCGATGGCGAGCGTTTCACATATCTTTTTATCCCAGTCACCATACCCCACCGTATCATAGAGGCCGGTGAACGAAGCATTGGAAGGATCGATGATGAAATGACCGGTCAGCCGCTTCAGCACAAAGGTCGCTGCATGCCCGAAACAGACGTCTGCGCGCCGATAGATTTCGGGAAGATTATTTTTCAGCCAGAGGATGCTGGTCAGACTGATGCCGCCGGGTACCGGCAGATTGCCGGTGCGGTTCAGAAAGGTTTCCGCGCCGACTTGTTCCAGGGCCCACTCTGCCTCGGCTGCACTTCTGCGGTCCAGGTGCAAAATGATCGGGTGCAGTGGTGTGCCGTTCTGGTCGAGCGGCACCAGAGACGGACAGAGCGTGGAAAAGACCACAGCCTGGACGCGGTCCCGCTGTTTAAGCCGACCGCAGGCGTCGATCAGGGCGGCCCAGATCTGCTCCGCGTCCATTTCCGCGTGGGTGTTGTTGCTGATTTTTATCGACAGCGGTACCTGCTGCCGTTCGCTAAGTCTCAGCGATGCATCGACGATGCCGGCTTTCAGTGACTGGGTTCCGATATCAACGGCCAGAATTGCGTCCATGACGTGTCGCCGCTCTGGTTGCTGTTAAAGGTAGGGACTCAGGTCGATCGCTTCGATGGCTTTTCTGATCGAGTCTTTGTCATCCCGGGTCAGCGGCAGCAGCGGCAGACGCGGGTCGCCGCCGTGAAAACCGGCGATTTCAGAGGCGTACTTGACGCCCGCCACCCCGTAGCTGCCCGACACGCCTGAATTGAGTTTGCCCAGCACCAGATGGAGTTCGCGGGCACCACCAAGATCGTCGGCCAGGCAGCGCTCATAAAGCGTGACGCAGACGTCGGGGAAAACGTTGGCCAGCGAGACGATACCGCCGGTGGCCCCCATCATCATTGCCGGGAAGAGGGTGTTGGCGGTACCCGAAAAGACATCGAAGTCCAGCTCGCTGGCTGCTCTCAGGTAGCTGCCGATCATTCCCGGCGAGGTGTCCTTGATGCCGATGATGTTGTCATGCGCTGCAATGGCTTTGAGCGTCGTCGTCGATATCGTCATTCCGGTGAAGCCGGGCGCGTTGTAGCCGACCACCGGAATCGGCGAGCTCTCGGCCACGTCCAGGTAATATCTGGTCATTGCCTCGTCCGTCAGCTTCTTCTTGAAGTAGCAGGGCGTTAACACCGAGGCGAAGTCGGCGCCGAGATCAGCGACGATTTTACACTGCTCGATGGTCAGCCGGGTCGACTCGGCGTTGGCCCCGGCCAGGACCTTCTGATGCGGAGCTTTGTGTTTGACGATGGTTTCCAGGACGCCATTTTTTTCCTGGTCACTGAGGCTGACGCATTCGCCGTTGCTGCCGATTGCCAGGTAGCCGGTGAGCTTCGAGGCCGCATATTTTTGGACATTGGCGGCCAGTTGATCAAGGGCTACCTCTTCGTCGACGAACGGGGTTCCGATCGGGGCGTATACGCCGGTAAGCACAGGGGACATGAGTTTCTCCGGTTATGAGTTGGGTTGCAGAAGATGCTGCCAGCGCGGTGCGCCAAGCACCTCGGGGTTGGCGATATTGAGCGGCTTTTTGCCGCTGAGTGCTTCGATGACCCGGTCGGCGGCAGCGGTTGCCATCCGGACCACGCACTCTTCCGTCAGGGCTGCCGAGTGGGGGGTCAGGATGACGTTGTCGAGCTTAAGCAGTCTGTTGTCAGGAGCCGGCGGTTCCTGGTCCTGGACATCGAGCCCGGCACCGCCGATCAGGTTGTGCTCGAGCGCATCGATCAGAGCTGTTTCGTCGATGACCGGGCCGCGTGATGTGTTGATGATAATGGCGCCTGGTTTCATCAGTTTGAATTCAGCTGCGGACAGCGAGTGGCGGGTTTCATCGGTGAGCGGCACATGCACGGAAATGACATCTGCGTCGCTGCAGAGCTGCTCCTTGTCGACAAAGCGCACCAGTTCTCGGTGTCGCTCCCTGATCTCGTCGGCCAGGTATGGGTCGCAGGCCAGCACGTTCATATTGAAAACGGTTTTACAGGCGCTTGCCACCTGACAGCCGATGCGGCCGAAGCCCAGCAGGCCAAGGGTCTTGGCGTTGAGGTCGCGGGACAGGTTCTGGTAGCGGATCCGGTAGTTGCCTGCACGCACCGCCCGGTCGAGCTGCTGCAGCTTCTTGCTCAGGGACAGCATCATTGCCAGCACATGCTCGCAGACGCTGATGCTGTTCACCCCGAGGTTCGAGGTGACGATCACGCCGTTGTCGGTGGCGGCGGCCGTGTCGACGTTGTCGTAACCGCCGCCGGTGCGGGCGATAATCCTGAGATCAGCTGCCGCTTCGATGAGTTCCCGGGTCATGCTGAGGCCGGTTCTCAGGATGACCGCCTGGGCATCTTTCAGCAGTGGTTTGACCGTTTCCGGTTTCGGGTCAGGGGCGGTGACAACACCATGGCCGGCGTGTTTAAGCAGTTCGACGGCTTCTGATTCGACCGGCTGCGGGAGGAGAACATTCATAATAACAGCGGCTCCTTTCTGGATCGTGGTTGCTAGAGCAGTCTATGGGTTTTAACGAATCTGAAGCAAAACACACGATTTTTTAGAGCAGACAACAGAAAACCCTGCCGGCAGACACTAACCGACAGGGTTCAGGAGAGGAGGGAAGTGATGAAAAATCAGTTCCAGCGTGGGCCGGAGCCGGGCTGCATGTTGTTCATGAAGCGTCCGCCTTTGTTCATCCCGCCGCCGTTCATGCCCGGGCCGCCGCCGACAGCAGCGCGTCCGCCGCGCTGGCCGTTTCTCGGTCCGAGATAGGCGGTAACGCCGGCTTCTTCAGCTTTTTGATGCATGGTTGCGCGCAGGTCGAAAATTTCTCCGGCTATTTTCCCGGCCGCGCCCGGATCGGGGTTGTCACCTCTGAGCAATGCCATCCGCTCAGCCTGCTTGACCGCGATTTCTTTGCGGATGTCCTGGGTGTCGGCGAAAAACGCATCCAGTTTCTCCTGGATGGCCGGGTCAACCTGATTGTATTGCTGCATCTGCATCTGCGGTCCCGGAGCCTGCATATTGTTGTTCATATAGCCGCCGCCGCGCTGTCCCCAGCCGCCGTATGATGTTGCCGCTGCGCCGATAGCGATTGCCGCTGCCAATGTGCTGATCAATATTTTCTTTTTCATGATGTTACTCCTTGTTTTGAGTTTTTGGTTTGTGGCTGCTGCCTTTGCTCATTGATAAAGCAATGGTTGTGCCTGATTTTGATATTGTCGTACAAGATATTGTTTTTATACGATAAAAATCAAGAAAGGCCGGAGTCGTTAGTCTCTGATGAGCAAGCCGGAGAATACTTTTTATGCAGCTGACTGGAGCGGGTGGGTAGAAATTACCCGGTTTTAATGCTGTTCAAGTTTCCCGAGTCAGGAGGAGGCAGCCCGAAATAGCTGACAATAGCTCCGGGCGTATGGGTTCAGCGGGATGAATAACTATTTAATAATTTACTTGTCCGGGTGGCATGCTTATTGGATAGGCAACAAACGTCGCTTTTCCCTACTAATCCATATAACAAGGAAACGAACATGAACATGAGAAAAATCACCTCGATGACCATGATCTGGTCACTCATCGTGCTCACCTTCAACTCCATCGTGCTCTATGTCGTCCCGGAGGGGAGGATCGCCAACTGGGCCGACTGGCGCTTCTGGGGGCTGGACAAGCACGACTGGTCGGCCCAGCACACGACGGTCGGCTTTCTGTTTATCTTCGCCGGGCTGCTGCATATCTATTACAACTGGAAACCACTGGTTTCCTATATGAAAAACAAGGCCAAATCGTTTTCCCTGTTCACCGCGGCTTCAAATATCGGTCTCGGACTCACCCTCATCTTCGTCATCGGCACCTACCTGAATGTGCCGCCGATGAGCACGATTGTCGATTTCTCTGTACAGATAAAAGACGGAGCAGTGACAAAATACGGCGACCCGCCCTATGGCCAGGCCCAGTCATCTTCACTGCAGGGCTTCACCAGCCGTCTTGGACTCGATCTGGAAAAAAGCAGAGAACTCCTCGCCGAGGCCGGAATTTCGGTGGAAGACGACAAGGAGATGATCGCCGACATTGCAAGTAGAAGTGATAAAACTCCGCAGCAGATTTATGAGATAATCAAATCAGCGAACAACCCTGCAACGACTCAGCCCATGAGTGATGAGCACGTCCCGGCAACCGATGCGGGCGGCGTGACAGCACCGCAATCGGGCATGGGCAAAAAGACGATCCCCCAGCTCTGTGAGGAAATCGGCGAGGATTGTGCTATGATCATTGAAGGTCTGGAACAACGGGGAATGAGCATCGATCCGGACCAGAAGCTCAAGGATCTGGCCGCAGATAACGGCACCGGACCGATGCAGATCTATGAGACGATCGTCGAGATCGTCAACGAAAACAAGAGCCAGTAACAGCGGCTGAGGCCGTCCTCTGAACATGATGCACAAAACGCCTCTGATCAACACCATCGCCTTCCAGGCCGCGCTGATTATCGTCGGCCTGTCGGCGGCGTCTCTGCTGATGAGCATCTATCTCTACCGGGAGAGCATGCGGGAGATCGTCCTCAACGAGGTGCAGAACAAGGCGACGATATTTCTCTCGGCGATGGAGACCTCGGTGCGCCGCCTGGTGACGGAGAAAAACACCGAGAGCCTTGTCGACATGCTGAGTGAACGGGCCGAATTCCTCAGAGATCACCTGAATTTCGTTGTCGTCGGGGTCAGTGTCCGCGACGTGGAAGGTACGGTCCTCGAGCACAAAATACGAAAGCCCGACGGCACGATAACAGAGCCGCCGAAAGATCCGGACGAGAAGCCGCCGCATCTGCCGAAGGGTTTTCAGGAAGTTATCGAATCAAAGCAGCCGCTGGTCTTGGATCAGGTCAAAAACCTGAAGATGGTGGCCGGCCAGCCCGAAGTCCGGGTGATCGAAGTCTTCTATCCGGTCACCAAGCGCCGGCAGGGCGACGTCATAGCCGTCATCAAAATGGTGATCAGCGTCGAGTCGACCTTTGCCTTGATCAGGGAGCAGTATCAGGAATATACCGTCCGGGTCGTGCTCGGTTTTACGCTGACTGCCGCGCTGCTGGTCTTTGGCATCCTCTTCTTCGTGCGCCGCCGCATTATTTCTCCGGTATTGTCAATCGGCGACGGAGCCCGCCGGGTTGCCAATGGTGATTTGAGCACCAGTCTGGAACCGAGGGGAAGCAGTGAAATCAGCAGCCTGATGCGCTCCTTCAACGAGATGGTCGACGGACTGAGGCACCGTGAACAGATGCGAAAGTCGCTGGCGGTCGCCAAGGAGGTGCAGCAGAGCCTGCTGCCGCGCAGAATACCTGAAATCGCCGGGCTCGATATCGCCGGAACGTCGATCTACTGCGATGAGACGGGCGGCGACTATTTCGACTATATCCTTCCGGACAAGGACAGTCGGGAGAAAATTACCGTCGTTGTCGGGGACGTCTCAGGGCACGGTATTTCCTCGGCGCTGCTGATGGCCACGACCCGGGCGCTCCTGCGCCAGCGGATCGCACTGCCGGGTTCTGCCGCAGAAATCATCTCCGACATCAATGTCCAGTTCTCGCACGATGTGGCGGATTCGGGCAGTTTCATGTCGATGTTCTATTTGAGCATTGACACGAAGCAGAAGACCCTGGACTGGATTCGGGCGGGCCATGACCCGGCCATACGTCTGGATCCGCAAAGCGGTGTCATTGACGAACTGACGGGGCCGGGGGTGGCGCTCGGGGTGGACAGGGAGTTCGAGTACAAGGCAAACGACCCGGTACCCTTCATGAACGAGCAGATCATCCTGCTGGGAACCGATGGTATATGGGAAGCCCGCAACAGCCGCGGTGAAATGTTCGGCAAAGAGCCGCTCCATGATATCCTGAGAAACAATTGCAAAAACGACGCCGATACCATCCTAACCGCGATCACCAGCGCCCTGGACGATTTTCAGCAGGGCAGCAGCGCGGAGGACGACGTAACCCTGGTCGTGGTAAAAATAATGGCTGATTGCTGAGGCCTGTTGACAACGGCAGCCTCTAACGAACTGATTGCCTGAGCCGCCCTAACCCACCGTTTGTTCGGTTAATCCATGCATGCTGCGCCGGCGGCCATGAGCGTTTTGCAGCGGCCCTGGCCAGGACCTTCCGGTACGCCTCCTGCTTTTCTAATTTGACAATTATTTTAGCCGGTTGGTATAGTCGAAGCTGATGGATTCAAACAAGTTTCTCAGGTGATCAGCGGGGCACGTGCTATATCGATCATGACAGTACCTTTTGGACAGACGGGTGAACTGGCGGTCATATTTATGACGGCTTTCTTTTTCACCGCCTTTATCTATGCCTTTCTGGCAGCCTTTACCTCGATTCTCTATCGGAACATGCCTGAAGTCGAATGCAGCTACGTGGAGAAGCTCATCAGGTCGGGGAAGGCCACCTTCGGTCAGCGTGTCACCCTCTTCTGGCACAGTGTCTTCGCCAGCCTCGTCGTTTCACAGTGTTACATTGCAGCTGCCGTGATAACAGGGTTATACTGGCTTGTCTGGATGTAGCAGCGTCTGTCCTCAATAGTCGTGCCCAGGTGGTGAGTCATGTTGAAAGGCTATCTCTTTATCATTACGGCGGCATGCTGCTGGGCCTTTATCGGGATTTTCGGGGCGGTCGCCTTTGCCCAGGGGCTGGAACCGACGGAAGTGGCGTTCTGGCGGGCCTTCATCGCCTGGTTTTTCTTTGCCTCCCAGGCGGTTGTCCGCAAAGAAACCCGGCTCGATAAAAAAGATATCCCGCTGATCCTGTTTTTCGGTATTTTCGGTATCTTCGTCTTCTATGTCGCCTATCAATATGCGGTCAAAACCGGCGGCGCCGCGCTGGCGGCCGTGCTGCTCTACACCGCGCCGGCCTGGGTGGTTCTCTGCTCCTTTTTTCTCTATCGTGAGCGCTTGAACGCTGCAAAGGTGCTGGCCGTGGTCCTGGTTATCGCCGGCGTTTACCTGATCTCGAAAACCGGTGGTGCGGGCGCCGGTCCGGGGGCGGCCTCGTTCAGTTTTGTGGCACTGGCAGCCGGGCTGATCGCGGGGCTCTGTTATTCGCTTTATTATATCGTCGGTAAATATTTCTCGGGCCGCTATTCATCGGGAAACCTGTTTCTCTATGTGCTGCCGATCGGTTTTCTGTGCATTTTTCCGCTGGTCGACTTCGCCCCGAAAAACGCGGCGGCCTGGGCTGCGCTGTTCTGCCTGGCGTTTATTTCCACCTACCTGGCCAACGTCTGTTACTACCTGGGAGTGAAGAGTCTCGAGGCCGGCCGGGCATCGATCGTCGCAACCATGGAGCCGGTGGTGGCCACCATCGCCGCCTTCGTCATTCTCGGTGAATTATTCACGCCCCTGGGATACCTGGGAGCTTCAATGGTGATCGCTGCGGTGGCGATCACCATTCTGAGCAGATGAGTTGTATGGCGTCTACCTGTCCTTGAGCAGCAGATAGAGCAGCGCCATGCGGATATAGAGGCCGTTCTGGGCCTGTTCGAAATAGCGGGCCTGGGGTGCGCTGTCGATTTCCGGGGGGATTTCGTCGACCCGGGGCAGGGGATGCATGATGATCGCCTCGGGCTTCATCTCGCCGACCATCTCCGGGGTAAGAATATACTTGCTGGCCGCCTCCTGATAGTCGTCGATTGAGTGGAACCGCTCCTTCTGAACCCGGGTCATGTAGATGCAGTCCACCTCCCTGACCACCGCACCAAGATCATCCTCTTCGTGCCAGGGTACCTGATATTTGTCCAGATAGTCCTTGATGTCCTGCTCCATTTTACAGACCAACGGGGCTACGAAGGTGATCTCCATATCTTCGTACTTGCTGAGCAGATAGGAGAGCGAACGAACCGTGCGGCCGTAGCGCAGGTCGCCGACGAGGGCGATTTTGAGCCCGCTCATGTGCGGGAAGGCGTCGGCGATGGTGTAGATATCGAGCAGGGCCTGGGTCGGGTGCTGACCGGCGCCGTCCCCGGCGTTGATAACAGGGATCCTGGATATCTCGGCGGCCCGGGCGGCGCTTCCCGCCTCGTTGTGGCGCATGACGATGACGTCGGCGTAGCCGTTCATGATCCGGGTCGAGTCGGCCAGGCTCTCGCCCTTGGCGGCGCTGGAGAACTCCCGGGCGTTTTCGGTGGTGATCACCGACCCGCCTAACCTCCGCATCGCGCTTTCAAAGGAAAACCGGGTCCGGGTCGAGGGTTCGTAGAACAGTGATGCCATGATCTTGCCGCTCAAAAACCGGGAGAGCGTTCTGGGTCCTTCCAGGTCGCTTTTCATCCGGTGCGCGGTCTCGATGACCAGTTCCAGAATGTCCCTGTCGAACTGCTGTGATTCAACCACGTGATCCAGATCAAACGATGTCATCTGCTGCCCCCCGGTAGTGAAGTCGTGAGCGGATATTCTCCGTTATGCCTTGTCGAACAGTTTTAACAGAATCGCGTTTTGCGCATGCATCCGGTTTTCCGCCTCGTCGAAGACGATGGACGCCTTCGATTCGACCACCGAGTCGGTCGTCTCGACACCGCGCTCAACCGGCAGGCAGTGCATGAAGAGGCTCTTTTTACCAGTGGCTTCCATCAGTTTGTCATCGACCTGGAAACCGGCGAAGTCGATCCTGCGCTGCTCGGCCTCTTCTTTTTTGCCCATCGACGCCCAGACATCGGTGTAGATGATATCGGCATCCTTGACCGCCGCCGGCGGGTCGTGGCTGATCTCGATCTCCGAGAGTCCGGCAGCGCGGGCCTGCTGAACGGTTTGTGCGTCCGGCTGATAGTTCTCCGGGCAGGCGCAGACAAAATGGATCGGCAGCCGCTGCGCCATGTTCAGCCAGGAGTGGACGATATTGTTGCCGTCCCCGACATAGACGATTTTCAGATCGTCGAGATGGGTGCGATGCTCGAGGATGGTGAACATATCGGCCATGATCTGGCAGGGATGGTTATAATCGGTCAGGCCGTTGACCACCGGTACCGAGGCGTAGCGGGCAAGTTCCAGGACATGCTCGTGGGCAAACACCCGGGCCATGATCACGTCGTTGTAGCGGGCGACGACGCGGGCGATGTCCTTGGTCGCCTCGCGCTTGCCCAGAGAAATATCACCAGGCCCGAGATAGAGCGCATGGCCGCCCAGCCGATAGAAACCGGTCTCGAACGATATCCGCGTCCGGGCCGAGGGCTTGGCGAAGATCATCGCCATGGTGCAGCCGTCGAAGGGCCTGTAGTTTTCTCTTTTTCTGAATTTTGCCTTTACTTCCCTGGCCAGTGCAAAGGTTTCGAGTATTTCGTCCGCACTGAAATCGGTGATATGCAAAAAATCGCGCTTCACAAAAATCCTCCGGTGCTGCACGCTCTTCCCTTTCAATCGCGTGCTTTTGCTTATGGTTTACAGTTGCAAAATATGGAAAACAGCAGGCTCAGCCCGCACTTCCGCCTGAATCCGCCATGCTAGTAAAATGTCTGAGACAAGTCGATAGAAAAAGCTGCCGGCCCGGGCCGTCCGGATTCAGGTCCGGCCGGCGCCAAACATCTGCCTGATCAGGGCAAGACGATCCTCCAGGCCCGGACCTTCGAGTTCCTCGGCCGCTTCGGCCAGAACATCGGGAATCGGGATCGACTGCGGGCATTTTTCCAGACATTCCCCGCACTGCACGCAGACGGAGGCGAACCCCGGTTCGGTGCCGGAGATGATGCCGCACATCCGGATCGCATAGGTGAATCTGGTTTCTTCCCGGCCGCCGAACAGGTGCATCTTGTTGTAGACCTCGAACACGGCAGGGATCATCACCCCTTCGGGACACGGCATGCAGTAGCCGCAGCCGGTGCAGTTGACCTTCATCAAGTCGGTGTAGGTGCGCGCCGCCCGATCGACGAGTTCACATTCCTTGTCGCTCAGCGAATCCGGCAGGGCGCGATCGGCGATCGCCAGGTTCTCGGCGATGTGGGCGTCATCGTTCATGCCGGAAAGCACGACGATTACCTTCGGGTCGTTCCAGACCCAGCGCAGGGCCCACTCGACCGGGCTGCGCCTGGTTTCGGCCTGATCCCAGAGCTCTGCGACCGCCGGCGGTGCTTCGGCCAGACCGAGGTTGCCGCCGCGCAGCGGCTCCATGACGATGACGCCGATGTCCCGTTCTGCCGCGTAGTTGAGCCCTTCGGTGCCGGCCTGGTACTCCTGGTCGAGATAGTTGTACTGAATCTGGCAGAATGTCCACGGGCAGGCGTCGATGATGCGCTTGAAATCCTCGACCAGACCGTGGAACGAGAAACCGGCGTTGACGATTCTGCCATCGCCTGCCGCCGCATCCAGAAAGTCGGCGACGCCGAGCTGTTCGAGCTTGTCCCAGCTTTTCCCGTTGAGGGCATGGAGCAGGTAATAGTCGATCACCTCGGTCTGCAGTTTTTCCAACTGCTTGTTCAGGTAGGAATCCATGTCCTCCCGGCTGTCAATCAGCCAGGTCGGCAGCTTCGTGGCTATTTTTACCTTCTCCCGGTAGCCGTCCTGCAGCGCTTTGCCCACAATCGTCTCGCTGGCCCCGCCGTGATACGGCCAGGCGGTGTCGAGGTAATTGACCCCGTTGTCGATGGCATGGCGGATCTGTTCGATCGCCTTGTCTTCATCAACCTTGCCACCCTCGATCATCGGAAAACGCATGCAGCCGAATCCCAGAATCGACAGCTCGTCACCATTTTTTGGCATCGTTCGATAAAGCATTGAGCACCTCGCGATTACATAGCCTTTCGTTGCATGTGTCAGTCGCCTGACAGTTTAAAGGACAGTTTTACTGTTTACAACCATGGCCGACTCTTTTCAACCCAAAGCCCGTGCCGGCCCCGGTCATGGAGCAAATCGCGGTATTGATCTGTTTATGAACGGTGCGGCTGCAGTCGATGGCTCGTGGAGCACGTGAATGGCGCTACCTTCAACTGAAGAAGCTAAAAAAAAAGACAAATAGCCGGAATAATGCTTGTAACTGCAGGCTCAATGAAGTAATTGATTTGAAATTAGATGAAATATATGACATACTCTATTGATATTATATGTAAAATAAATCTCTTTTTTATAATGGAGGAAGAGAATGAAAGAGTCAGTGAAACCGGCTAACGGTCAAACCAGCACAAGCAGGCGAAAGGCGGTAAAAAAGATCGTGGGCGGTGTCGCAGCGCTCGCCGCCTATGAGATGCTGCCGGTCAATTGGGAGAAGCCGATTATCGAGCAGGTTTTTCTTCCCGCCCACGCTCAGACCAGCGCTTGCCCTGATTGCGGTTTCGAAGATCCCTGTACCATCACTGTTCTCTCGGGTGATGAGACTACCGCTGAGGTTATCGTCCGGGTTGACGGGTTCGTGACACAACCGATAGCCGGATTGGCCGTAACCATACGAGTGACTCCGTTCGCCGCCAGTGGTCAGTCTCTCAGTGATACGGCCACCTATCAAACGGTCACCGATGCGCAGGGTATGTTCACCGGCACGTATACCGTTGCGGGCGGGCCGGGCATCGATGCAGTGTCAGCAATCACCACCGTCGCTCTGGCAAGCGGCAGCGCCGGTTGTGACGTAACCACCAGAGTCAGCCAACCGGGAGGTGGCGGGCCGGCACCAGATCCGGCTGTTGAATATTTTGATCCGGCACTGTCACTCTGGGGTGGTTTCACGGTTTCCTGGATTGCCATAAGGGTAACCGGCACCAGCGGCACGTTTGTGAGAATCAATGAATTAGTGTCAAGACGGTGGGCAGGAAGTTTCAATGCCGTTCCCGAAACAATAAACTTGACGAATACAGACTCGGGGCCGGGATGCAATCCCAATGTGAGCGGCAGTGTAACCATCAACAGTGTAACGCCAGCCGAGGTTTCGATAACGCTCGTCGATCGGGTTGGAATTTCTACGACCGTAACAGTCCCCGCTGCTCCGATTCCAGCGGAACCGGCAATCACCAATGCGTGCGGTGGCAATAGGCCGCCGCCATAACTGATATTTATCAGTCCAGCTGAGACCTGGCAGATACCGGTTTTGACCGGGTGTCTGTCAGGTCATGCTCTGTCCTCCATTTTTCTCCTGTTTTATATAGCTGCCAATAGCCGCCATACCCGGGCGTTCCTGGCCGAGTTCTTCCATCCCGAATGTTCCGCTGATTATTTCGTTCATTGTTTAAGCAGAGCCGTGGCACTCTCAGGTCAAAATCAAAAGCTGGATATCCACAAAGATTCACGTTCATGTGTCTCATGACCGGCGCCCGGCAGCGAAGGAATTGCACTTGACTGCACCACCCTTCTTTAGTATCTAAAAACTCCATGCCGGAGTGGTGAAACTGGTAGACGCACTGGACTCAAAATCCAGCGGAGGCAACTCCGTGTCGGTTCGATTCCGACCTCCGGCACCAGCCAACCTCCCGTAATTACTATGGAAGTCACTGCGGGTCTACGATAGCACAATATTTCAACCAGTAGTTTTAGCGATCGGTTCGACGGTTTTGCACAAATCGACGAACCGATTTTGCACAAACTTTTCATTTGCCGGCATTCAAGCATTTAAATGAGGCCGAAAATGAGAATTCCTAAAGTTCCTACCTATCTTGTCAAAGGATTGAATTCACGCTATTATTTTCGCATTGTTGTGCCACTTGATGTTAGACAGGTGCTCGGAGGACAGCGAGAGTACCGAAGAGCATTGGGTACAACAGATATGCGAAAAGCGCTCTCCCTGGCTTGGGGGATGGCAGCCGAATACCAAACGTTATTTAAAAGATGCAGAACGGGAAAAGACCCGAATGATCCTCTGAAGGATTCTATTTTAAGTACAGAGCTCCTTGTAGAACGTCACACTCTGAGATCGGCACCGAATGTCGGATCTTCGTTGTCCGTGTAAAATGCCACGCTCGGGAAAAACTCAAAAAAGGCTGGTCTGTTTAGAACCTTGAAAGGCAGCACCATGGGTGCGCCAACCCTGAAAGTCCAGACATTGGTGCCCAGGTTGAGCGGGCTTTTGCTGTCATACTCTCCGATTGGAACCGATAGCGAGCTAAAGGCTGAGAGCTGAAATGTTTGTGGTTGCGTTGCAAAATCTGGCAGCTTCAGTGCCGGTGTACCAATTAAGCCTATTTTGAAATTGACGGGAAGATCACCAATGCCAATGACGTCGGATTCAAATGATATTGTATTCCCTGTGGAAGGGTTGACCACCGAGCCGCTGCCATCAACTTTGCTGTAGATCGGATTGACCCAGACCTGTGCATAGCGGCCAGCCAGAGAAAAGGCCCTCGTGTAGGTCAGAACAAAGACGTCACTGGTAATATCACCATCCTGGACCAGGATGCTCTCGGCAAAATTATAGTTTCCCGATAGATTCAGATACGTGGGGACAATAACGTTCACACCCACCGGCAGCAGCAACTGGGAACGGGGACCGTCACCTTGTGCGTTGACGAACACGGGCAAATGCAGAACGAAAACGGTAAGTGCAAAAATTGCCAGTCTACAGCCAGAGATCATCGGCTTGGTCCCATTATTTTTGTGATTTGTTAAATATGGACCCACATGAACGATTAATTAAGGCGTATACCAAATAGGTGAAGACCACGCCCGCTCTTGAAGCGTGGCAGGGACACCCTCAGGCAGTGGCACGCCATATTGAACAGCATCGTAGGTCGACCAACGCGGCGTTGGTATCTCAAGCGTACGGGTGTAATAAAGGGCGTACTGAGAGGGGTCGAAATCAGGGTCGGTCCAGCTCGCCATCAATTCCACTGCACCAATACTATTGCGGTAAACCGCTGTTGTGACATCAACGGTGTTGCCTACCGGTGTTGTGCAGCGACCATCGGCGTTAATGGCACGACCATCAGAGACGGCGACATCATAGATCCGCTCCATGGGTTCGCCGTCTGGCTGACCCAACCCTTGATGATTTGGATGCGGTCAAGATTAGCGCCATCAGGGTCCTTGCATGGCCTGAACATAGAAAGTAGGCGGGTTTTTCAACGAGCTGAGGGTAGAACCCATTGGGGTACCTTGCGCGTAGCCTTCCTTCACCAGCGTGACTGCGTCCGCTGGGTCAGCAGGGAGGTCGGCGCCGCCGAAAAAGCGGGCTCGAATCCGGGTTCCCGAGGTGGCGAAAGTTTCACGGTCACGTAAGGCATCGTAGATTGCCCCGCGGGTGTTTTTCGGTGCCCAGACACCAGTGATCGTACCGGGGTTCGAATCCTTGCCGTCGATCCAGCCGGTGATGTCCTTGGTGAGTCGCCGCTCTACCGGTCCATCGGCACCGCCGTGACTGCCCTGGTAGTTGTCTTCGACCACATCGCCGGGGGTGCCGTTGTGGTTGTCGGTTCCGCCAACGAAGCCAAGTTTGTATGGGTTTGCGCCTAGGTCTTTATCATAAACCAGCCCCTTAATGATGGCGTCACGGACGAAGAATTCCTTTCTGTATTCGCGTCCGCTACTATTCTGAATACTGTCACCATTCTCGAAATCCGCGAACTCGTCGCCAACCCAGAATTTTCGATGGACCTCGGAATTTCCCTTGATCTGCATCATTTCGATGAGTGGTTCGAAATGGCTGCGGCGTTCGGCGTAGTTGCGGTCGATCGGATCACCTGCGTTGTCCACCGGCTCGAACATGAAGCCCTTGCTGGCGTTGGAGTTGTGCGGAATAGCAAGCAGCTTGCGGCCTGCCTTCTCCTGCTGCTCCATCCAGTCCCAGAGCTTTTCTTCATCCTTGGACTCGATCGAGCTGAAGGGCTGATCGGGAACGTTCATGTCTCGGAACAAGACATTGCGGTGCATGTTGCCGCCATCAGGTGCGGCGGACCACTCGTAGCCGACAATCGTAGTGAAACGGCCTGGCTCGTAATGGTCTGCGGCAGCTTTGATAATCACTTGCCACGCTCTTTTCGTAGTCTCCGGGCCAGCGTAGAACGGCGGATGGGCTGGAACTCCCGTCGCATAGAGGTGACGACATACTTCACAAACCACGCCTCCTGCTCCTCGAATTTTGTGAGGCCCCTGAAGCTCGACAAGCTGTTCATTGTCGTGGCCCGTCGCACCCTCAACCTGCGTCGAATACATTTCGCCAATGAACTCGGCGTGATCGGTGACCGCGCAGAAATCGAGCGGCTTGACGATGTTGTGCTTCTGTCCGTTGACGACCATCGTTTCACCCTTGGCGAAGCGATAGGCTTTGTCGGGGGTGAGTCGTGCCCCGCCGATGTAGGCATCGAGCGAGTAAGAGGTGTGGAAGTGGAGTTCGCCGAAGTAGGCGTTTTTAAATGGATTCTCGGTCAGTGCGGCCTCTTTCTCAGCGTTAGTCTGAGCAAAACTCAGTGCGGGAATTAAAGCACTAATAAGAATTAGCTTGTTTATTTTCATCACTCTATTCTTTGTAGAAGTTATGGGCATAAACGTGAGTTCGACTCGTATTTAATCTACCAGTATCCTCTATATGATTAGCACGAATGGTCAAGAGTGCATCACCAATCATGTTTAACCCTATTCTATAAACACACGGAGCTGTCCTATCTGACAACCCTAAGATAAGTAGTGGGCATCTTGAATATACAATAAAAGGCAAAGCCAATTCTGGCCTTGCCTCCTGAATCGCTGACTATTTTAATTCTTCGGCCGGCATCACAAAATCGCAGAGCGTGCCGCGAGATAGGGTTGCAGTTGTACTGCTGCCAAATTGACCGCATTCCCACGGAAATCAATAATACTGTTCAATATTTCTTCACTGAGTTTGTCCTTTGAGGCCTGCTCCCGAACCACCTCATCAGACAGAAGCGCCAGTTCTTTGAGCAATTCGTCGGGAAATTGTCTGAGTTGGACGTTATGCTCTCCGGTGAGCTTTGTCAGGGCATCGCTGTTAGAAGCCATACGAAAACAAAGTCTGCGGCCGTTTATCGCCGCCGCTGCCGCAGTTATGACTGATCTGACATTGTCAGACTGATTATCCCACTTGGCTTTGTTAATGAATAGATCAAGGGCTCCTGATGGCTCGTGCCAGGCAGGATAATAATAGTATTTCGCTACCTTGTGGAAACCGAATTCCATATCGTGGAACGGTCCGGCAAATTCGGCGGCCTCGATCTCACCGTCTTTCAGTGCTGGTATGATCTTGCTGAATGGTAAGGAAACCACTTCCGCACCAGCGACTTTCAGGGTATCACCTCCAAAGCCGCCCATCCGAATTTTGAGGCCTTTAAAGTCGTTAATCGAATTAATCTCCTTATTATACCAGCCGCCCATCTGACAATCAGTATTGCCGAACGGGAAAAACTTGCAACCAACTTCGGCGTACACCTTATCAGCAAGCTCCTGACCTCCACCGTACTTAAACCATGAGTTCTGCTCCTGGGCCGTCAGGCCGAAGGGGGTATTATGAAGGAATTTCATGGCTGGCACTTTACTTGCCCAAAAAGGTGGCTGCCCCGCCCCCATCTCAACCGTTCCGTCACCGACAGCCTTTATTGTCTCAGGGAAAGGGACGATCTTTCCGGGTCCATAGAATTTGATGGTTATCTGCCCATCTGTACCCTCGGAAACCATCTTCGCGAACAGCCTCATATGGTCGTTAGGTTCTTGTCCCCAGTTGTTAATCATCCGCCATTCTTCTTTGCTCTGGGAAAATACCTTGCGCGGGGGCAGGGAGGTCAGGGCCGCAGCAGTCGCTGCGCCCCCTATGGCGACAGTACGAAGAAACGTACGCCGTTGCATTCTTTTGCTCTCTTTCATATCATCCTCCTTTTTGCTTTTTACGGCCAATATCTTCATCTAAGAGATGCTTGACCAATAACGACTTCGCATATCTGCGAAGCGCAATTTATTGGAGGTTATTGTTCAGGCATAACCACTAAACCTAACAAGTAAAGAGAACATTGTGGTGGCGGTATAAAGGATTATTATTAATTATAATTTTGAATTCAGGGGTGGTAATTTAAATGTCTTTCAGGAATTTAGATAAGGACTGGTAATTCTAGGGTATCGAGAATCCGGCGATATGAGGACTCTTCCTGAGCATATGCAAATAGGGAGAAATGCGCCTAACGAGAGGGTCCCTCTGGCAAGGTCAGATTTTTAGAAAAATGGTCGCGTGAGGGGTCAGGAAGAAGGTGAATTTGCAGATTTGCTTAAACAGTTAACCTTGCCAAGATGAGTCTCTTCAACTGGAAGGATGAGGGGTTTGTTAACATAACAGGAAAACACCTACAATTGTGCCTTGTTTGAGTTCCAGAAGATTTTCAACTTAGGCCCTTTGCGGCGGCGTAACTATAAGATGGTTTAATCGTTACCATGATGACCTGGTTTTTTCCTCTACTATTGGGATTTGACCAGGTCATCACTTTAACGCATCAATAATCAAAATCCTCGCTCTTGGAGATTTTCTGCTTTTGTGTTTTTTCGGCGATAATGAACTCGGTCGTCAGCAGCATTCTGGCCACTGACGCGGCATTTTGCAGTGCCGTGCGCGTAACCTTGGTGGGGTCGAGAATGTCGCCGCAAGGATGCGGATTACCTGTCTTCGTCTTTGCTTTGGTCCGTGGTTCAAGCAGGCTGGCACTGACGTCCTGATTTCCTGTCTCTGTAGTTTTGCGGGTCGGTCAAGATATGGTGACGCCATCCTTCCCGCCATCAGTCCTCAGGTCGTCGCTAGAAAGGAGCAACTGAAAACGGTCCTCCGCTACGGTCTAGTCGGTTATGCAGGGAATCAGTTTCGCTTTCGGCTGTTTTTCAAGCAGTTGCTTCTGCTTTTGTTTTTGTATTTCTTACCGCCCTTGTCACCCATGATACTTCTCCTGTTTTAAGAAAAGAACTATCGCTTAATCGTTATACCATAAGGATAGGGGCCATCATCTCCACCGTGAGCATCTGCAACGCCTGGTTCTGCCTGAAACTTCCCGGTGGCGTTACGAAACGCTGCCTGCAGCACTCTCCAGCGATGATTAATATCGTTTTTCAGGTATTCGAACCGCTGTTCGTCGGCTTCTTTATCGAGAGTACTTAAATCGCTGTTTATTTTATCAATTTCCTCCTCCAACATTTCAATGCGCTCATCATGTTTTGCTTTCGCATCGGTGGTGAAGCCAATGCCGCGAACCTTGAACCGTGTCAATTCTGCTTCCAAAAGAGCAATGTCGGCCCTAACTTTCTGCTTGTATTCCTCTATTTTTCCCATGCGTTTTCTCCATCTCTGCCGGAGCCTTGAATGTTACCTTGACGACTAAGGCATAATCGACAAATTCTTTTATTTTCCATCATCCTATCGACCTTAAATGCCTCCGGCACTCTCTTCATTTTTAATGCGGTGTTTCAGGGCATACATGGTTGTAGACCCCGAAGACCAGAACATGAGCTTCCCTTCTTTAACGAGATCGTTTGCCACATTTTTCAATTCGCGTGGCTTCGTCTCTGGATCGCAGACATAGAAATCCTTGATGTACAGCTGCGATTTCGGTGATTTTTCGGCTTTATTTAGGATTGCATTTTTAAGCTCTTCCCTTGTCAGTTTCATAATATTCTCCTGTAAGGTATAAAATCGGTAACACAGCTACCAGAGAGCAAATCAAATAATCATCTCACTGATAAGAGAAATTCTTCTCATGCCCCAGCCAGCGATAATCTTTACTTGCAATCACTCGCTAAATGTACTTGCAATCCTTGTTCCGTTTTCGTAATTTTCTTTGGTTATTGTCCATCGGTTTGATCTTCTGGGATAAATTGCAGGAATGTATTTTTAATATATTGAGTATCATCCCGTAGAAGTGGTCATATCTGGCCATGCGTTATATATGACCACCCTTCCTCACTGATGTATTGATTTTGGAACAGTCATTTGGCATCAGTAAAGTATATGAAATCATATGGTTATCTAGATTATTTGAGTTGTGTGACTCAAGTGGACCGAAAATTGAATAAATATTTGGCAGGATAGTGAGCAAGTGAGATTAATCTTCACGCCAGAAGGAGAAACAAAATGAAAATAAATCAAACGATTAAGGGCACCTTGAATAATCCGATTTATGAATACTGGTTTTTCTTTGCGAACTCAATGGACACCAAGTTTTACGATTTCTGCATTTATGAGGACCATTGTGAGCATGCATAGGCCCTGTTTTTATCCTGTATCTGCCTATTTTCGTATTCTAAGCGGACTACCTCAATTACGGAGATGCCAGCATGGCATATCGGGTCATATTATAGGCCATGTTTCTCAATCCGATCTTGGCTCTGATACGGACGATGCCAATTCCACGCATCACCGTGCTGCCGGTACGCATCGCCATAACTCCAAAGACATGTTCGATCCGGCATCGAATTTTCGCTCTGCTCCGGTTGCCACGCTGCTCCCAGGATGTCAGCTTTTTGTGTCGGCAGCCCTTACGCTGAATATGCTCACGAAACCCCTGTTCTTTCAACTCAGCCAAAGACTCCTGACAACGATAGGCCGAATCGGCCCAGACATCTCTGCTGGTATTGCTCGGATCAAGCAGCTCGGTAAATACCTGACTGTCATGAACACTGGCATCAGTCACCTCGTAGCTGCGAATCAATTTGTGCCCCGCATCTATGCTGACGTGGTTCTTGTAGCCAAAGAACGACGTGCCGTTCTTCTTCGTCCAGCGGGCATCGGTATCTTTTTGCCGTCTCTTTGCTTTGGACCAGAATGATATGGATTTGCCTTCTTTGATATCTTTGTTCTCTTCCCGTGTATTACGCTGGGTTGGTACGCGGATAATCGTGGCATCGACGATCTGGCCTTTCTGGGCGCGGAAACCATTGGCGTGCAGGTATTGGTCGAATTTGCTGAAGAGGATATCAATGACGCCAGCTTTTGCCAACTCATCGCGGAACCGGAAAATGGTGGTTGCATCAGGTACCCTGGCTCCCTGGCTGATACCTAAGAATCTGGAAAATGAGTACCGGTCGAGAATCTGGTACTCCATGGCTTCGTCTGAGAGATTATAGAGTGACTGGAGAATCAGTATCTTGAAGAGTAAGATGGCATCATATCCTTTGGGACCAGCAGGGGATTTTTTGGGTTTCTCTCTGGCCCATTCGATGATTGAACGGAACTGCTCCCAATCGATCATCTTATCGAGCGCTATTAATGGATCACCTGCTTTATCCAGGAGAGCGAGTTGTTTTTGGTAATCGAAAAGTCCGAACTGGGGCATGGCATTACCTCTGAAGGTGCGATTGTGAGCTGTTTTGTCATTCAACATACTGATATTAATCGATTTTCAGAGATTTTGCTCTGCTTTTCTTGAGTTATATGGAGATTTTTGAAGGTTATTATTCAAGGAACCCTTAAGGATAAAATTTCAGTCGGAGTATGGTGTGCTGTTGGAGGTGCAATTATTACCATGATAATCGGCTTCACCTGGGGCGGATGGGTTAGAGGTAGTACCTCTGTGAGTATGGGTGAAAAAATGGCCCGATCGGCGGTTGCCGAACGCTTAGCCCCAATTTGCGTTTCTCAGTTTAACAAAGACCCGCAGCGAGAAGAGAATCTTTTGACTTTGAAAGAAAAAAGCTCGTGGGAACAGGAAAAGTATATCAAGAAACAAGGCTGGGCAACCATGCCTAATGAGGAAACGCCTGATAGTATGGTTGCGGCCAAATGTTCTGAGTTGATTGCTGCAGAAGGTAGTTGAATAAAAAGCAATGGTCCTTCTACAAAATAGCGGACGCTCAGATAAGTCGTTTGTTAGAAGAACGATAGGAGATCAAAATGAGTGTTCAACAGAGAAGGAAATACGATCCCGAGTTCAAGAAGAATGAGGTTCTGCTGACAGCTGAACCAGGTCGAAACGTAAAATAAGTTAACGACAATCTTGGTATCAGCTGTACCAGTTCAGATGAGATCTGACAGATACTATCTGAACTACTACAGCTGATTTACAGTTTTTCTTAAATGGTTGAGTTTGCCAATAGACGCGTTCGGTTCCTATAAAGATGTTTTGCTTCACGGATACTCAGCAAGAAGTTTCAAATACGCAATATGATTCTGGACCCTTCCCTGGGTGCAGGTCGAACAACCAGCTGCGTTTATATTTCTGCATTATTCCCTAAAATACTTACGGTATAGTTTAATTCTTCGGGGTCCCTGTTTTTACACTTGATGGTATCGCAACTATCTAAACATTGCATTAATACCCTCTTCACCTCTTTTCCACATCCATCGGGACATTTTCATTGTTCCACTCTGAGCATTTCCTTCACGTAAAATCATTTATGTTGAATGGAAACCCAGAAAACGCAGTGTAGGGAAGGACAAAGCTTTGAGCCTAACTATTATTATCGGTTATTTTTCCACGCATGATGAAGCACGAAAAGCCCTGAAGCAGTTGGCAAGACAAAGACTCAGTTCAGCTGTTCTGATACGAAGAGGTCCTGATGGAGTTATTCAGACAGTCGATCAATTTCCCCGGCGTCGCGCTTTATGGGCAGTTATCGCAGCCATCCTGTCTGGAGGAATCTGCGGAATTGCAGCATATTGCCTGCACTGGCTACAGCTGATCCCTGCCTGGGCCATCGCCTCTCCGCTGGCTTTAATCATGGCCTGTGGATCGATCGGTGGAGTCGTCGTTATCGTTTTTTTTCGACGCGAAAGATTTGGTATAAAGCGCAGCATTATGCAGAACCATGCCCGCTGGCTGGTATCTGGCGAGTCCGTTCTGATCCACAGTGCACAACTTGATATGTTATCGATGCCGATGGCGATTCTACGGGAAAACTGCGATATACCTCCAGCGCTTTTTGTCCTGCATCCCAATCGTGATAATCACCTGGAACCCAGGGGAACGGATAAAAAACTTTCCCCGATCCAGGTCCAGGAACGCGCCAGGTTCCATGCCAGCGAGCAGCAGGTGGACTTAAACCCATCCTCTAATACTAATTTGTTAATACGTCTCAAGCAGTCACGCAAATGGCTGCGCCAGGTCTGTGCCGATCTCGGTGCAGCAAGCCGCCTGGAACAGAAAGCGACACCCGCTGCTGACTGGATACTTGATAACGAGTATATTCTGGAGGGAAATGCTCGTGATGTGTTGCTCAATCTCCCTCGTCGATTTTATCAGCAACTGCCAAGTTTGGCCTCTGCTCCCTATCAAGGACTGCCGCGCATCTACGGTGTTGCCAAAAGTCTTGTTGGCCACCTGGAATTGCATCTAGACCGGGAGAATATCATCGCCTATCTCGATGCCTACCAATCGGTGCGGACACTGACCATCGGTGAACTCTGGGCAATCCCTCAGATGCTAAGAATAGCCCTTATTGAGAGTATTCAGGGCTTGGCTGCTACAGCCCTGGCGGATCTCCGCGATCGCCAGTTGGCTGACTTCTGGGCGAATCGACTGATTACCGCCAATCGCCGCGATCCCAACCAGCTTTTTGCCCTTCTCTCCGAGCTGGCCATATCAGAACCGAACCCAAGCCCTTATTTCGGGGTGCAGTTGCTTGGCCTGCTCTATGATGAGGCCGCAGCCCTGTCGCCCGTCCAGAACTGGCTCGAACGTACCCTCAAAACCCTTCACCCTGATCTCAAGTTGCATGAACTCAATCGTCAGACCAGTGAACAACTGGCTTGCGGGAATGCTTTCACAAGTCTGCGCAATCTCGCTCTGTTTGACTGGCGGGAAATTTTCGAACAAATCAGCCGGGTGGAACAGATATTACGCCTTGATCCGTCCGGTATCTATCCCCGCTTGGATTTCGCAACTCGAGACTCCTGTCGTGGGGCAATTGAAGAAATCGCTCTTGCAACCGGCAAAGGCGAGGATGAGATAGCCAAGCAGGTCATTGATCTGGCCAAGCAGGCAGGAAGAGAAAAAACGAGCGATGAGCATCGCAACCATGTCGGCACCTGGCTGGTCGGAGAGGGACGGGTGGAACTGGCTCGAATGCTCGCCTTTCGCGAAGCATGCCGTCACCGGTTTCTGGCATGGATTGCAGCCCACCATACTTTCACTTATTTTTTCGGGATTGGTTTTTCTTTCACGCTGTTCATGTTTTTGCTCATCATCTTCGTTCCTCCCGACGGTTTAGCTTTGAGCGGGTGGTCATCAGCTATATTTCCCGGAATGCTGCTGCTCTTGCTGATTCCGGTCAGCCAACTGGCAATCGAAGTAGTCAATTACCTGATCATGCGCATCCTGCCACCCAGGCCTTTGGCCAAAATGGATTTCGCCGCTTCAGGTATTCCCGACAGTTATCGCACCCTGGTGGTCGTGCCGATGATGCTGGTCAACAGGGAGACATTGATAAATGAGGTGGAAAAACTGGAGATCCGCTATTTAGCTAACAAAGAACCAAACCTGCTCTATAGCCTGTTCTCGGACTATACCGATTCAACCACCCTTTCCTCTGAAGATGACAGCTCTCTGCTGCAAACAGCACAGCATAGTCTTGAAGCCCTCAACCAGCGCCACGGTGGTGAGCGTTTCTTTCTTTTTCATCGCCAGCGTATCTGGAGCGAATCTGAGCAGAAATTCATCGGCTGGGAGCGCAAACGAGGTAAACTTGAGGAACTGAACCGCCTGATCGACGGCACCCGGCCCGAGACCGCACCGCCCCTGGTTTATGTTGGAAATCCGGACCATTTGAGAAATGTTCGTTTCATCATCACCCTCGACAGCGACACCCAATTGCCGCATACGACGGCCCGAAGGATGGTCGAGACCCTGGCTCACCCTCTCAATCAGCCGCGCTTCGACGAGGCAGGTCGAATCATTGCCGGTTCATACACCATTATCCAACCACGCGTAAGCCCGACTCTGGCGAGCACCAGCACCTCGGTCTTCAGCCGTCTTTTTGCCGATGCAATCGGAATCGATCCTTACACTGCAGCTATCTCCAATGTCTATCAGGATCTCAGTGGCGAGGGGTCGTATCAGGGCAAAGGCATCTATGATGTGCGGGCCTTCAGCCGCATCCTGTCGGGAAGGTTTCCGGAAGAGCGGGTGTTGAGCCATGATCTGATCGAAGGTGCCTATGCCCGCGTGGGATTGGCCAGCGATATTGAGCTTTTTGATGACTTCCCCCAAGGTTACCAAAGTTATACCAAGCGTGCCCACCGCTGGATCCGCGGAGACTGGCAGATTGCCGGGTGGATTTTTCCTCGAGTACCTCTGGCGGATGGTGGGCGGGGACCAAATCCGCTATCGCCCCTCAATCGCTGGAAAATTATCGATAACCTGCGCCGCAGCCTGCTGCCGGTTGCCAGCGTGGCACTGCTGGTAGCCTCATGGTTAATTTCCAGTCGGATGGGTGTTTGGGCATCATTGCTGATCGGTATTCAGTTGATCTTCCATCCGCTGGCCCAGCCCTTCACCATGGTTACCACCCATAACGGACTGAAATATTTCGATTTCAAAAAGATAGGCCACGATATTTTCCGGGCCTTGGCCGATGCCGCCATGCTGCCGCACCAGGCGAGCGGTGGCGCTTGATGCCATCGTCCGCGTCGGTTACCGGCGGATGATTTCCAAACGGCGATTGCTGGAGTGGACGGCCCAGGCTACTCAACTGCCCAGACTACCCATGGGAGCAAGTCCCGAGGGCAGTCATTTTTTGTCGCAGGTCTGACTTTCGGAAGTCTTTTCAGTATTGCTCTTGGGGTGACGATCTTTTTCGTTAAACCGGAAAACCTTCTTCTGGCTCTTTCCCTGGCTGACTCTGTGGCTCTTCTCTCCGCTGATCGGTTGGCTTTTAAACCTGCGGCCGGTCGAACAAAAGGGCAGCAGCCTGCTGCCGGAAGCGGATCATCGCCTGCTCCGGCAAATCGCCCGGCGGACCTGGCACTATTTTGCAACATTTGTCAGCGACGAAACATCGTGGCTGCCACCCGATAACTACCAGGTTGCCCATCAGGACCGCCTGGCCATGCGAACCAGCCCGACCAATATCGGTCTCTGGTTGACCAGCGCTCTGGCAGCCCACGATTCGGGCTACCTGACCACTGACCAGGTCTTGGATCGACTGACAAAAACCATCGCAACCCTGGGCCGCCTTGATCGATATCAAGGGCATCTTTTCAACTGGTACGACATCCAGACCTTGGCTCCTTTAGAGCCTCGCTACGTCTCCACCGTCGACAGCGGCAACCTGCTCGGCGCCCTCTGGACCCTGGAGCAGGGAGTTCGAGAGTTGGTCCACGCCCCCCTGCTTGACGCAAAAACCTTTGCCGGTCTGGCCGATACCGGAGAATTACTAAAACAGGTTGCGACCCAGAAAAACATTGCCAGCTTTTGCCAGCAAACCCTTGATACCCTCCTGACCGACTGGCATGCTGCCCCGTCCACCGTCACTGAACTGCTTTCTCTGCAGGACCGGACGACAATCGATATCACCTCGGTCGTTGCTGACGCAACCGAAACGCCTTGGGCAAAGGAACTTGGCAAACAGGCAACAGCCTCGGCACGGTGGCCGACCGCTATCTCACCTGGGCCCGTATCCTTGCTGAAAAGTCAGAGGAAGAGCTTGCACCATTGGGCGAGCCTGTCGGTACTGGCCATCCGTAAAGACCTGGCCCGAGCGCCATCGCTCAGCGTTCTGGCCGAGGGTAGAATCGATTCAATCCTGCGCCTCAAAGTGATTCGGCAAAAGTCTCCTGATACTTATCCAATGCTTACCGCCTGGCTCGACCGTCTTCTTGCCGCCTTTGGCACGGCGCAATGGCTGGCCGGAGAAACCTTGGCCGTGGCAGAGCAATTGACTGCCGGTATTCATGATCTGGCCGCTGAGACGGATATGCGTTTTCTCTACGACCACAGACGTAAGCTGTTTGCCATCGGCTATAACGTCTCGACCAACCGCCTGGATGGTTCAAGCTACGACCTGTTGGCCAGCGAATCGCGTCTCGGCAGTTTCATAGCCATTGCCAAGGGCGATGTGCCGCTGGAACACTGGTTCTCCTTGAGCCGTCCCTATGGGGCAGTCGGCCGAAAGCGGGTGCTGCTCAGCTGGACCGGGACCATGTTCGAATATCTGATGCCGCTTCTGTTCCAGCACTCATATCCCCATTCGCTTCTCGACAAGGCGGCCAGAGAAGCGGTGGCTGTACAGATTGACTATGGCCGTACCCATGGTGTGCCATGGGGAATTTCCGAGTCGGCCTTTGCCGATCTCGACCTGGACAAGACCTATCAATACAAGGCCTTTGGCGTGCCGGCCCTGGGCCTGAAGCGCGGTATGGACGAACAACCGGTCATCGCCCCCTATGCCACGCTGCTGGCGCTGAACCTGGCACCCGAGGCGGTATTGCAAAATCTGAAAAGATTGGTCGACTTTGATTTACTTGGCGATTACGGCTATTTCGAAGCGATGGATTTCAGCCGTCAAGCGCAGCGTGATCTAGCCGGCAAGGCTGCGCAAACGCGGGGTGATTATCGAGGCTTACATGGCTCATCACCAGGGCATGGCCTTTCTGGCTCTGACTAATTTTCTCCACGACAACCCGTTCCCGCGCCGCTTTCATAGCGACTCACGGGTCCGGGCCTTTGAGGCCCTGCTGCAGGAACGCATCCCGGCCCTGCCGCCGCTGCATCTCATCTCAACCCGGCCAAACGAACCGGAACTCATGGGCCACGACCTTGTCGCCCCGGCAGGCAGCGTCTTTACCACGCCCCATACGCGAAGGCCCAGGAGCCTGTTGCTCAGTAACGGCCGGTATGGACTGATGATCACCAACAGCGGCGCCGGCTACAGTCAATGGGGTGGCCGGGAACTGAGTCGCTGGCGCTCCGATCCAACCTGTGATAGGCAAGGGACCTTCTGCTATATCCATGAGGCCGATACGGATCGTCTCTGGTCGACCACCTATCATCCGGTTGGCGGGGATCCTGATGGTTATTCCGTCGAGTTTGACCTCGATCGGGCTCTATTTAAGCGCACCGATAACTCCATCTCCTGCGAAACCGAGATCATCGTTTCTCCGGAAGACGATGTAGAGCTGCGGCGGATAACCCTGGTCAATCATTCCACCCATACCCGTCGCCTCAACCTTACCAGCTTATGTCGAGCTGTCGATGGCCCCGCATAACGCCGACCGCCAGCACCCAGCCTTCAATAAACTCTTCATCCAGACCGAAGCACTCCCGCAGCAGGAGGCATTGCTTGCTTACCGGCGAGCCAGGAGCGAAAATGATCCGCCCCTCTATGTCGCCCACTGCCTGACGCTGCAAGAGAGTGAAACTGCAACCCGCGAGGAAAAAGGCTGGCAGTTTGAAACCGATAGGGGACGTTTCATCGGCCGCGGCCGAACCCTTGTCCGGCCGATGGGAGCCATGCAAGAACTTGGCGGCAGTCAGGGCTTTGTGCTCGATCCGATTCTCAGCCTGCGGCAAAATATTACCCTTGAGCCGGGTGGGCGCATCCAGGTTTGCCTGATACTCGCTGCCGGGGCAAGCCGGGAACAGGTCCTGCTGCTGCTTGATAAGTACAGTGATGCTCATGCCACCGAGCGGGCCATGGATTTTACCTGGCACTCAGCCCAGCAGCAGTTGCAGATGTTGCGCATCCAGCCGGACGAAGCCCGCCGTTTCCAGCAACTGGCAAGTCATCTGCTGTTTCCCAACATCCTCCTGCGCGCCTCCGCCAAGCGCCTTGTGGAAAACCGCAAGGGACAGGCCGGACTGTGGCCGTACGGCATTTCGGGAGATTTGCCGATAATCCTCATTACTATCGGTGAGGTACGTGAAATCAGTCTGGTCCGGCAGATGCTTCTGGCCCACACCTACCTCCGGATGCATGGTTTGTCGATCGATCTGGTGATCCTCAACGAGGAGGCGGGGAGCTATGAAAGGCCGCTCCAGGAAAGACTCGAACAGCTGATTCACCATCACAGTCTCTCGGTAGCGGCGGAAAGGGAGGGGGCAATCTTTCTTAAAAACATCGCCCAGATCCCGGAGGAGGATCAAAGACTCCTCAAAGCAGTAGCCGCCGTCGTTCTGGTGGCCGCTCGCGGCAACCTTCCCCAGCAATTGGGAGTTTCGGTGGAGGCACCCGGACTGCTTGAACGCCTTATCCCAAAACGCAGTCGCCCGGAACCCTCCGCACCGCTTCCCTTCATGGAGTTGAGCTATTTCAACAGCCTCGGCGGATTTACCCCGGATGGTCGGGAATATGTGATCTATCTCGGCCCAGGCACCAATACCCCGGCACCCTGGGTGAACGTTATTGCCGGGCCTACCTTTGGGACCATGGTCAGCGAAACGGGATCCGGCTTCACCTGGTATGGCAACAGCCAGCGCAACCGCTTGACCGGCTGGTCGAACGATCCGGTGCTTGATCCTGCAACCGAGGCGATCTATATCCGGGATGAAGAAAGCGGCGTCTACTGGTCGCCAACCGCCTCACCAATCCGTGAACAGACCGCCTATCGGGCCCGACACGGAGCTGGATACACGGTCTTTGAGCATAACAGCAACGGTATCGAGCAGGAGCTGACCGTCTTTGTGCCGGTTGACGAGAACGGCGGTGCACCGATCAAACTCCAGCGTCTGCAGCTCACCAATGCATCCTCAAAAAAACGCAAATTATCAATAACCTATTATATTGAGCTCACCCTCGGCGAAAACCGCGAAACATCCCAGATGCATGTCACCACCCGCTGGGATGACGAGACCCAGGCCATACTGGCAGACAATCCTTACCATCCCGAGTACAATGAGCGAGTCACCTTTGTCGCCATTACCCCTGAGGCTGACAGCTACAGCGGTGACCGTACTGCCTTCATCGGCCGCAACCGCTCGCTGGCAAGTCCCGCTGCGATGGAATTGATCCGGCTGTCACAGCGCACCGGGGCCGGACTGGACCCATGCGCGGCACTCCGGGTGAGTGTCGATATGGCACCTGGCGAACGGCGGGATATAATCTGCATGCTGGGCCAGGCCGAGTCGGTGGATGAGGCCCGTGCACTGGTGCAGGGCTACCGCGAGGAACGGGCATTTGAGGACGCCTTTGACGAGACCAGAACCTGGTGGGATGAGCTGCTCGGTACCATTGAAGTCCATACCCCGGAGCTGGCCGTTGATCTTCTGCTCAACCGCTGGCTGCAATACCAGTCGCTCAGCTGCCGCCTCTGGGGACGCTCCGCCTTCTACCAGTCAGGCGGCGCCTTCGGTTTTCGCGATCAGCTGCAGGATGTCATGGCCTTTCTTTACACCAGGCCCCAAATTGCCCGTGACCAGATTCTGCGGGCTGCAAGTCGGCAGTTCCGGGAAGGGGATGTCCAGCACTGGTGGCATGAACCCGCCGGGGCCGGGATTCGCTCCCGCATCTCCGACGATCTGCTCTGGCTGCCCTATGTGGTGGCGCAATACGTCCGCACAACCGGCGATACGGATATCCTCAAGGTGGAGATTCCCTTCCTCAGCGGTGCCCTCCTGGCAGAAGACCAGCATGAGCAGTTCTTTATCCCCGAAATCACTGCTGAACGGGCCACCCTTTTCGAACACTGCCGGCGAGCTGTCAGTCGCGGCTTGACGGCTGGCCCCCATGGCCTGCCTTTAATGGGGACGGGTGATTGGAATGACGGCATGAACCTGGTGGGCGCAGAAGGAAAGGGGGAGAGTGTCTGGCTTGGCTGGTTCCTGTGCGATGTTTTGCAGGGAATGGCCGAACTGGCAACGCTTGTGCAAGAGCCGGAACTGAGCCAACACTATCTGAGCGAGAAAACCGGCCTGATCGAGCGGATCGAAGGGGCCGGCTGGGACGGTGAGTGGTATCTGCGGGGGACATTCGATGACGGCACGCCGCTTGGCTCGGCCACAAGCACTGAGGCAAGAATCGATTCCCTGCCTCAATCATGGGCATGGCTCTCGGGCGCCGCTGACCCCGCGCGGGCCAAGGAGGCCCTCGAGTCAGCCTGGCACCATCTCGTCCGTGAGGATGAGGGGCTGGCCCTGCTCTTTACGCCCCCTTTTGATAAGTCCGAACCTTCACCTGGTTATATCAAGGGATATCCCCCCGGGGTGCGTGAAAACGGCGGCCAGTACACCCACGCCGCCCTGTGGATGGCCATGGCCCTCGCCCGCAAGGGAGATGGGGAGCGGGCAGTCAAACTGCTCCGCCTGCTCAACCCGATTGAGCACGCTCGTGACGCGGCGGCGGTCTGGCACTACGGAGTCGAGCCCTATGTGGTCGCCGGAGATGTCTATCGCCTGCCCGGCCGGATTGGCCAGGGGGGCTGGTCCTGGTATACCGGGGCAGCGGCATGGATGTATCGGGCCTGGACTGAAGAGGTCCTGGGGCTCAAAGTGAGGGGCGACCAGCTCTGGATTGATCCGGTAATCCCCGCAGCCTGGCCAGGTTATAGCCTCCGCTATCGGCATGGCCAGACGATCTATGAGATTCAGGTGGAAAATCCGCATCACTGTGAACGCGGGGTTGACTGGGTGGAGATGGATGGCAAACGTCTGAGTGGCAAGGTGATCCTGCTTGAGCGGGAATTAGTGAAACACCGGGTCGTCGTCAGGATGGGAACGGTTGAGCTGCGGGCGGAGCATAGTTTCGCCGAGGATATTTTGCCTCACGTAAAAGAGGTGTCTGGCATCACCGAACTATGATATCATTGCATTAGAGCAAAACGACTGGTTTTGGGCCATTTATTTCTTTTACCAGCCCTTTCGCCTCAAACCAGAAGATACCGAAGGGGAGCAGCTGTTCAATCTCCATTGCCAGAGTTCGCTTTGAGCTCATACCCCGTGGGTCAGGATTGTTTCTGACCCACTGATTGCGGAGTTTACTCAGGTTCAGAACCTGATGAGGTGGGTATATGGAAAAAGTCTTATTGAAATATTTTGATGATGTTTTTGGCTCGCTGCGCGAGCCGCTGGTGCTGCTCGATAACGACTTAAAAGTGGTGAAGGCCAATACTGCCTTTTACCTGACCTTTGGGGTCAAGCCTGGAGAGACTGAAGGTCTTGTGATTTACGAACTGGGCAATCGGCAATGGAACATTCCCAGACTCAGGGAATTGCTCGAGACAATCCTGCCACAGAATACCATGTTCAACGATTTTGAGGTGGAACATACATTCGAGAAAATCGGTTTGAAAATTATGCATTTGAACGCCAGACGCATCTATCGGAAAAAAAACCAGACCAGATTTGTTCTCCTGGCCATTGAAGATGTGACCGAGCGCGAATATTACAAGCGACATCTTGAGGAGCTTGTTGCCAGGCGAACAACCGAGCTCAGCAGGTCACGGGAGATGGCAGAAGCGAATAGACAGGTGGCGGAAACCGCTCTGATAGAGATCAAACAACTCAAGGACCAGCTTGAGGCCGAGAGAGCCTACCTTCAGGAAGAGATCAAACTGGAGTTCAACCATGATAACATTGTTGGCAAAAGCGATGCGATTAAATACGTTTTTTATAAGGTCGAGCAGATTGCGGGAACAGACACCAGCGTCCTGGTGCTCGGTGAGACGGGCACTGGCAAGGAGCTGGTTGCCAGGGCAATTCATGGCATGAGCGGGAGAAAACACCGGGCCCTGGTTAAAATGAACTGTGCGGCGTTGCCCGCCACGCTGATTGAAAGTGAACTGTTCGGCCATGAGAAAGGTGCCTTTACCGGGGCTCAAGCCAAAAGAATCGGGCGGTTTGAGGTTGCCAACGGTACTACGCTTTTTCTCGATGAAATTGGCGAACTGCCGCTGGAACTGCAACCAAAATTGCTGCAAGTTATCGAGAGTGGCAGGTTTGAACGATTGGGCAGCTCCGAGACAATGAATGGCGATGTACGTATCATTGCCGCGACCAATCGGAATCTCGAAGAGGAAGTTCGCCAGGGACGATTTCGGGAGGATCTCTGGTATCGGCTGAATATTTTTCCAATTACGATGCCGCCGCTGAGGGATCGCCCGGAAGACATTCCGCTTCTTGTCACATTTTTCATCGAGAAGATTACCAAACGGCTGGGCAAGACAATTGAAGTCATTCCCACTGGTGTTATGGAAGCGCTGCAGAGATATCATTGGCCTGGCAATGTTCGGGAGCTTGAAAATGTCCTCGAACGGGCGGTGATCAATTCGTCCGGTCCAAAGCTTCACCTGGTTGATGAACTCAGGAAACCGCTCAAGGATTCAGCGGCAAGCCAAAAAACCCTGGAGACGGTGGAACGGGAGCACATTCTCAGGGTGCTTGAACAGACCCGATGGAAGGTAAGCGGGAAAGACAGTGCGGCTGAAATTCTCGGGCTTAACCGCAGCACTTTGCGCGCCCGTATGCGCAAGCTCAATATTCGGAAACAATAAATGTAGCCAAATATCTTCCTGTCGTCTTAATGTCCGGGCTCTGGGAGCGTTCTCTTCGCTAATTCCTCATTGCCATATTCGTGCCGGTTGAACTTCCGGTAGAATAGACCATCTGCCGCGGGCTGCGACTGAGAACAGCACCTCGCTATCTTCAGTCCTGAGAGCTGAGGTCTTCGGAACACAAATGACACCTCATTGCATTGCACCACAGTAATTCCAGCAGACACACCGAGCATTTCCTCCAGAAGACAAGATGTCTGCAACGCCCGACAGTGGTTGTATATGACCACTTGGGCACATATGACCGTGAATATGTCGCAGGCCTGACTCCTCCTGACAACGGAGCATGAGTAATTGTTGTCTGTTAACAAGCCGATCGTAAGACGTCTCCTTATACCTGCCGGCCTGGCATGAACATTGCTAGCTTGATATGGGCGAAGTCGACAGTCACGATTATTTCTGGAGAGTTTCCCCAAACTGTGAAAGTCACAAGACTGCCATTCAACCAGAAAGACGCAGATATCTGGTTAGGGAGAAGCAATTCGCACTGAAGATTCATTCATTTGTTCTGGAAATATCATCAATAGAGGAGCACGATCATGGGAGACAAAGGCGGCAAGAAGAACAGGGAAAAGAAACAGAGACAAAGCGACGATAAAACTCATCAAAAAACACAGGAAAAGCGTGAAAAACAACAGAAAAATACACCTGTACTGTCTTCACTGATGAACAAGTACGCAGGAACGAGACCAAGCAGCCATTAACTGGATTAAAACGGCTGTTGAAAAGAAAACTAAGCAACACCTAGTTCAGTTTTGGGGTGAACGTCAACGTATTGGAGAAATGAAATGAAAATTCGTCCATTAAATGATCGTATTCTCGTTCAGAGGGTTGAAGAGGAAGAGAAAACAGCCGGTGGTATCATCATCCCGGACAGCGCAAAAGAGAAACCGGCAGAAGGTAAAATAATCGCGGTAGGCCCCGGCAAACTAAATGATGCAGGAGAGCGCGTTGCCCTGCAGGTAAAAGAGGGTGATACCGTTCTCTTTTCCAAATATGGTGGAACCGATGTCAAGATTGATGGAGAAAATTATCTGATCATGCGTGAAGATGATATTCTTGGAGTAATCAAGAAATAACGGTCATTGTAACCATTATTTCAACCCGCTGATAAAGGGCTTTAAAAGATAAAGGAGAAAACTAATGGCTGGAAAAGATATTAGATATGGTGTGAAAGCCCGCGAGGCAATTCTTGCCGGTGTTAACACTCTTGCAGATGCGGTAAAGGTAACCCTCGGTCCGAAGGGCCGTAACGTCCTGATCGAAAAATCTTATGGCGCACCGACCATCACCAAAGACGGTGTAACCGTTGCCAAAGAGATCGAGCTAAAGGATAAGTTTGAGAACATGGGTGCCCAGATGGTCAAGGAAGTTGCTTCCAAGACCTCTGATGTAGCTGGTGACGGTACTACCACAGCAACCGTTCTCGCCCAGGCAATCTACACTGAAGGCGTCAAAACTTGTTGCTGCCGGTGCCAACCGATGGAGCTCAAGCGCGGAATCGATAAGTCTGTAGAGGTTGTCGTCAACAAGCTTGAGGAAATTGCCACCCCGACCAAAGAGCAGAAAGAAATCGCCCAGGTTGGAACTATTTCTGCCAACAGTGATGAGACCATCGGTAACATCATTGCTGAGGCAATGGACAAGGTCGGTAAAGAAGGTGTTATCACTGTTGAGGAAGCAAAATCAATGGATACCACCCTTGATGTTGTTGAAGGTATGCAGTTTGACCGTGGATACCTTTCTCCCTACTTCGTAACTGATCCTGATCGTATGGAAGTAAGAATTGAGATCCTTATCTGCTGCTCGTTGAGAAGAAAGTCTCCAGCATGAAGGACCTTCTTCCTGTTCTTGAGTCAGTTGCAAAGATGGGCAAAGGCCTTTTCATCATCGCAGAAGATGTTGATGGAGAGGCTCTTGCAACACTGGTTGTCAACAAGCTGCGTGGAACCTAAATGTTGCTGCTGTAAAAGCTCCTGGTTTTGGTGATCGCAGAAAGGCAATGCTTGAAGATATCGCAATCCTTACTGGTGGCCAGGTAATCACTGAAGATCTCGGAATCAAGCTTGAAAACGTTACTGTCAACGATCTTGGAACCGCAAAGCGTATTGTTATCGACAAAGATAACACCACCATCGTTGACGGTGCCGGAGACAAAGAGAAGATTGATGCCCGTGTTAAGCAGATCCGTACCCAGATCGAAGAACCACATCTGATTATGATCGTGAGAAGCTCCAGGAGCGTCTTGCAAAGTTGATCGGCGGTGTTGCCGTTATCAATGTCGGTGCTGCTACCGAGATTGAGATGAAAGAGAAGAAAGCCCGTGTTGAAGATGCACTGAATGCAACCCGCGCAGCTGTTGAAGAAGGTGTTGTTCCTGGTGGTGGTGTTGCTTATATTCGCTGCCTCGAAGCACTTGCAGCTCTTGAGCTTGCTGGTGAGCAGGAGCTTGGTAGAAACATCCTTCTCCGTGCCCTTGAAGAGCCGATTCGTCAGATCGCCTACAACGCTGGCCGTGAAGGTTCCGTTATCGTTGAGAAGGTCAAAACACTTAAAGGTGCTAATGGCTTCAATGCTGCTACCGAAGAATATGAAGACCTGATTGCAGCCGGTGTTATTGATCCTGCAAAAGTAACCCGTACTGCGCTCCAGAATGCAGCTTCTGTAGCCGGTATGCTGTTGACCACCGAGTGTGTCATTGCTGATATCCCTGAGGATAAGGATGCTGGTGGCGGTATGCCGGCCAATGGGTGGAATGGGCGGCATGATGTAATCATACCCTCTGATTTGCTTAGCTTTATTGAGGGGTGTTCTATGAAAATCAGAAAAGCGGTATTCCCCGTTGCAGGTCTTGGCACAAGATTCCTGCCGGCAACAAAAGCGATGCCTAAAGAAATGTTGCCGGTGGTTGACAAGCCAATCATCCAGTACGCCGTTGAAGAAGCACTTGCTTCCGGTATAGAGCAGATAATTTTCGTTTCCGGTTCTGGTAAAGGGGCACTCGAAGATCATTTCGATAATAACCAGAACCTGGAAAAAATACTGCGTGATAGGGGCAAAATAGAACTATTGCGCACGGTCGAGTCTATCGTGCCCAGCAGCGCACAAATCGTCTATACCCGTCAGAGCGAGCCACTCGGTCTGGGCCATGCAATCTGGTGTGCACGGGACATCGTTGGCGATGAACCGTTTGCCGTTCTACTCGCTGATGATCTGATTCAGAGTGATGTGCCGGTGCTACACCAAATGATAAATGAATTTGATAGGTTGCGTGCATCGATGATGGCGATCATAGAAGTACCCCCCGATGAAACGGAAAAATACGGCATTATCAAAGCGGATAAAGCCTTCAACGGAGCGGTGCAGGTTCGATCAATGATAGAAAAACCAAAGCCGGAGGATGCCCCGTCGAATCTGGCGGTGATCGGCAGATACATACTGACGCCACGAATTTTTAAACATCTTGGTATGCACCAGAAGGGGGCCGGCAACGAAATCCAGCTAACCGATTCGATGTCAGCCCTACTGAGTGAGCAGCCGATATTTGGTTACAAATTCAAAGGCACTAGATTTGACTGTGGCGACAAGGCTGGGTTTCAGTTGGCCAACATAGCTTTTGCCCTGGAACGGCCGGAAATCAGAGAAAAACTAATTCCCCGACTCAAGGTGTTGCTCAATCAGGCAGGGAATTTGACTAATTAACTTCACTGCCAACCTGTAGATTTCACGCAAAGATGCTGGTGGCTGTGCCGCACCGGCAGAAGTCTCTTTAATCTCCATTATCTGACATACCTGGCTTCAGCAAGAACGGAACTGGTCATATATGGCCTCATGGGTAAATATGACCGCCCCATGTGACCAGCAACGTCAAATACAGAACGGCATTATAGGATGATTGCATTTCAAAACAATACGTTATCAAGGTTTTCCCGAAGAGTGGCAATCAGGCCCAGGAATTGCTCAATATCATTGTAAATGTCAGTGGCGTTGAGCTGATTTTTCCCTGAGACAAATCGGTGAGCTTTCAAATAATTGGTGAAGGAGACTATAAATGATCATCGCCAGAACCTATCTCAATACACTGCAGGAGAAGCAGAAAGAAGTCATGCAAACGCTGCTTTCAATGATAGAGCCGCCGAAAAACGGCAACGGGCTGATCAGCTATGCCATCTACCGTGACATTGTAGATAAAAACGTATTCAACCTGATCTCTTCATGGGAAACCCGTGATCATTTGAACCACCATTTAAACTCAGAACGATTTGGCGTACTGCTCGGCATCAAGAGTCTGCTGCGTCACCCGATTGAAATCGAAATACTCACCATTCTCGAAGTGGAGGGAATGGAAGCTGTCAAAGTGGCCAGGAAATAAAGAACCTGATGCTCCTGATTCTGGCTTGTCAGCCGAGACAGCTGGCGTTGGCAGTTACTTTGTCGATTTATGGCCACCACTATCGAAAGATATGCGAACTCTACATTTTTGATGATGGAAACGAGCGCGTGAAACGGCTCGCCTGAGCCGGTGGTGAGAACGGGCTAGTTGAGACGCGGCGATTTCTGCAAGGACGGGAAGCAGGCTGATGGACATTCGGACTTGAATAACGTGCACCATGAGTTGTGCTGATACATGGGAGGTGAACTGTGGCTGAATGGAATGAATCATTCGAGAAATCATTGAAACCGTTTCTTGAAGAACTGGAAAAACAGCGCTTGAAGCTGGGTGGCTTCAAGTCAGGCAAAGGCTTGATAATCATAGCGATCATCGCGCTTGGAATTGTTCTCACCACTGCCTGGTTCACCGTGCAGCCGGAAGAGACGGGGGTCGTGCAGCGATTTGGCAAGGTCATGCGCACGGCCGGCCCGGGCTTGCATTTTAAACTGCCGCTTGGCATTGAAACGGTGCGGCGGCTGCCGACCGCACGTGTACTCAAAGAGGAGTTCGGTTTCAGGACCATGTCCACCGTACCTGGCGAGAAGACGCGCTATGCGCCGAGCGGTTCGCATGAGGAAGAGTCCTTGATGCTTACCGGGGATCTGAACGTGATCGATGTTCAGTGGATTATCCAGTACCGCATCGAGGATCCGATCAGCTATCTATTTCAGGTGCGCAATACGCAGAAATCCATTCGCGACACCAGCGAGGCGATCATGCGTCGCGCCGTCGGTAATCGCCTGGGCAGCGATGTGCTGACGACCCGCCGGGTAGAAGTAGCGAGCGAAGCGAAGGTCGAGATCCAGAAAGTGCTGACGGCTTATCAGACTGGAGTTCGTCTGGTTACCGTGGAGCTTCAGGACGTAACCCCGCCGGACACGGTAAAACCTGCCTTCAATGAGGTGAACGAATCGCGTCAGGACAAGGAACGGACAATCAATGTCGCTCAAGAACAGGCCAACCGTGAGATACCCAAGGCTCGGGGAGTTGCGAGCCAACGTATCAGCGAGGCTGAAGGATACGCGCTTGAACGTGTCAATCGGGCGGAAGGTGAGGCCAGTCGTTTCGCAGCAATACTGGCTGAATATCAGGAGGCGCCTCAGGTAACGCGCAGACGTCTCTACCTGGAGGCGATGAGCGGTTTCCTGGCGGACATGCGAGGCCTCTATATTGTAGACCGGGATCAGAAAGCCATGGTCCCCTGGCTGCCCCTTGAGTCAGCTGGAGGGGCGACAGTTCCCAAGGGGGTACAGCCATGAAAGGTATACTCAACGCGATCGGTGCCGTTGTTCTGGCACTGCTGCTCATAACCCTCACCAGTGCACTCTACACCCTGGAAGAAGGGTCTCAGGCCGTTATCGTGCAGTTCGGCCGGCCGGTGGGCGATTCGATAACCGAGGCAGGTCTGCACTTCAAACTGCCTTTTGTACAGGAGGTCAGACGATTTGAAAAGCGTCTGCTGGTCTGGGACGGTGATCCAAACCAGATTCCCACCAAAGGACGGGAATTCATTTGGGTTGACACCACGGCACGCTGGCGTATTGAAGACGCCAAAAAATTCCTCGAGAATGTGGCCAGTGAGGAGGGTGCTCAATCACGGTTGAATGATATCCTTGACTCCGTGGTGCGGGATCAGGTGTCAAGCAGCGAACTCGTGGAACTCGTTCGCAGCGCGTCATGGGAGGTTCCCGAGAAAGAGGCGCTGAAAGACATACCAAAAGAAAGAGAAGCGGAGTTGAAAAGAGCGATCGCCCGGGGGAGGGAGGAAATTACCAGGACCATATTGACCGAAGCCCGGAGGATCATCCCCCAATACGGAATCGAGCTGGTGGATGTTCGCATAAAACGCCTTGATTATGTAGAAAGCGTTCGCGAAAAAGTATACGAGCGGATGATTTCCGAGCGTAAACGCATCGCCGCACAGTTTCGCTCGGAAGGTGAAGGGCGCAGTGCCGAAATCCTTGGGGAGATGGAAAAGGAGTTGCGCCAGATCCGCTCAACCGCCTATCAGCAGGTCCAGGAGATCCAGGGTGTGGGTGATGCGAGCGCTGCCCGCATCTATGGGTCCGCATACAATAAAAATCCGGAATTTTATGCCTTCCAGCGAACCCTTGAAAGTTACGAGGGGGGCACCAACAAAAACTCTGTACTCATTCTCACTACAGACAGTGATTTCTATAAATACGTAAAGGAGGCGAATGCCGGTCTGGTGGCTGATATTCCGCCAATTGGCGTGCTCAAGTCATCTGCCGCCAAGATGATTCCAGCAGCACCGCAAACCATGGTGAGAGATGATGGAAGTCATGTCCAGGATATCCCCTCTGCAGGGGAGGCAAGCAAGGCAAAGGAGTAGGATAGGGGTCGAGAAAAAGAGAATTAATGAGGCTTGACCACAATTAACGGCAAGAAACGTGATATATGAGAAAGCGGAAGAAAGAAGCGCTGCTTATCGCCTTTTTTAAGGAAAAAATTAAATACGAACGGCTGGGGGAGTTCATTGTCCATCTCATCAGAGATGACCCTTCGGCGCCTAAAAACCATTTCCACACAATTTTCTATCGTCTCAAAGACGAGACAAGGCTTATTGAGAAGATTGATAAAGAGAATAAGAATCTTCCTGGAAAAGCATCATCGGTTACCACGAAAAATTTTCGGGAACGTATCGGCGATCTCCTCGGTATCAGGATGGTCTGTTTGCGCCTCGCCGATATTAAAATTGTTGAGGCTTATCTTGAACACCTGGTGCAGGACAATATCCTGCAATTTATCAATGAGCCGCTGCAAAAACGATCATTTGTCCTTCCGGTAGATCCTGGTGAGGCAATCAAGGATAGTCCCGATCTCATGTATAGTGGTTATTCATCGATTCATTACCAGATTGCCCTGGGCGAAAATTCGGGAGCCTCTGATGAATTGAAGAATCTTCAGGCGGAATTTCAGCTGCGGACGATTCTCGAGGAAGCCTGGGGTGAAATCGATCACAAATATCGGTATGCCTATTGCCGAAGTGGCGTGGACCTTCCTGAATACATCCATTCCGGCTTTTATAATTTGAGTGCCTATCTGCAGGCTGCTGCAATGCAGGCAGAATATTTATGCCGGCAGGTCGAGGCACATGGGCAGGCGCAGATAACCGAAGAAGGTGTTGTGCCAAAAGCAACAACCAAATCCAAATCAAAAGCGATGCAGTCGGCAGGTATTGCTGGTTCGGCAACTGAATTGCTTGATATGGCTGAGAAAAATAAGGCCCTGTACCGGGAGGATACAGAAAAAGTGGTGGAAAATATATTCGGGTTCAGACCAACAGAAAGAACCTTGTTGTACATCCAGAGACGGTTTCAAGAGTTCGGCTACGCCGATCCGCAAAAAAAACACATTCAAAATCTGGTAAATAAGAGACTTTTGGGGAAGTTCAAGACTGTATTTGTCGAGATATTTGGTTGGGAGGCTTTTAGTGATAACACAAGGCGGAACATTGATCTGATAAACGCTATAAATTTTATTCTGTTTCATGAAATTCAGGGAACCAGGGTCGCTCTGGAAGGATTGAGATCCGTCCTCAAAAAAAGAAAGGAGCGAACAGAGAGGCAAGAGGTGGCCCTGATTGATTAACTGGCGAACGCAAGCAGTCAGTGTGCAGAAAGCTCTTAAAAAAAATGACCTAGGCATGTGTTTATTGGGCCAACAATAATCATATCTCCAGAGGAGGGCGCCATGATCAAGTCGAAGTCTATCCTAAGTCTGCCGGAAGCAAAGGGTCATTTATATAAGAATAGGGATTTTCTCAAAGATCTGTTAGGCGGGGCCACTGCATTACTTCTGGTAACGCCACAGTTCGTGCTTATAATTTTGATGTGGCCAAATAAATCAGATATGCTCTTATACCAGTAGACAACCCTATAAAATCTGGTTAGCTAGCATCCATCTCAACAGCAGTTAGATCTTCAACATCTATTAGTCAGGCGCGATTTGTAGTTATACGTATTTTTATTATTTTTCCCGCAAACAAGTTTCACTCTTTAACCCCTATCTTTCTCACCAGGCACTCGAATTTGGTGGCTGGTACCAAGGATCTTTATCGCATATTGACAGAATGGAGTGGTTGTTCCCCGTCCTGATTTCTGACAAGAGCAGTATTGAGACAATAATTGAACTAAAAACGAGTTTTGTATCTCATTAGCAAGAGTTGAGATATTGAATACAACGAGTTTATTATCCATCTGCTGCGGTGTGTAGGCTGCCCATATTCAAGACAGAATAACCTTACACAGGATGAAGTAACTTATTCATTCATACAGCAATGACCCGGGAGAATTGATGAAACGATTACCTAACATATTATTGGTTTTAATTTTTTTATCGATATCCATAAATTTAATAGCAAGCACTCTTAGCATTTCGGAAAATCGGACGCTAGATGGCAACGTCTATGATACTATCCTTAATGGTGAGAATGATATACTAACTTTTCGGGACGGATCCTTCCAGTCCAGCTACTACGCTGAAAGGGGCTATGATAAGGGCGAGTATGCCACAGTGACAATGGTTAATAGCATATCGTTCGAGGCCAAAACAGTTAACCCCCTTGAGGGGGGAATTTTCTGGAAAGGTGTCGTTAAAGGGAATGTGATAAATGGGAGCTATATCTATACAAAAAAAGGATGGTTCATATTTGGTGATACTACAAAAGAGAAAAATTTTAAGGGAAGCTTGAAAGCGAAATATGAGGGTAAATAAACGGGTGACAGTTTCGTGGGCTTGGTATTAATGTTGAGAGATGTTCAGGTAGTAACCCCTCGAGGTAATAAAAAAATAATGACAACGAAATTATGCAAGGGTGAACGTGTTCGATACATGGAGAGAGCCGAATGGGGTGTCGGTAGGATTATCGCTGTGGATTCATACGGAACTATCAAGGTAATCTTTGAAGGTTATGAGGAATTATGGATAGCTCAAGGAGCGAAATATCTTGAAAAAGTGCTTTAAGATCGAAATTATGACCACCTCACGATCCAGAGATATTAGTGCAAATAATATGATCGGTTTTGATACAAATGAGTGACCAACGAGTTAAGAATTGCAAGGATTGCTGTCACTGGAAAGGAGTAACTACCGACACAGGTTCCTGTACAGTGAGACCCCCTGCCATAGGTCCTAAAGGAAAGGTATTCGTAGAAGGGGTGGACAAGACCTTTGAAAAAGGTTCTGCAGTGTGGCCTATAACCCATGAGACTGAGGGTTGCGGTGAATTTTACCTTAGGAGTGCGAAGCGTAATTATCAATCTATAAACAGCGCACTCATTGATATCTCATACTTGCTAAATGGGTTATTAGAAAAGTTACTAGAGGACAAGAAGATTAAGAGTTAGATAGACTGGAGTTCAGGCTTTTCTGATTTTCTCATCTTTTTTTGTGACAGAATGCCGGCATATTCAAATAGTGCACAAAGATAATTTGAAAAAAATATTTGCTGTCCCAAGAATTCTGGGGAGAGGTATATTATGCGGAGAACAATTATTCATCAATGGAGAGATTGGCTCCTAGAGTATATTGGTAGCAACAATTATGAATTGATCCAAAAAGATACTCAAGAGGTCTTTGCGATTGTGGCCAAGGATGCGATGGATGCAGAAAATAGATGTCAAAAGATCATTAAAAACACAAAATAAGAAGGGTTTTAAACACGACACGATATGTAATTTTGGGTTAATATTGAAGTGGCCACAGCTGCTAATCTTTTCCTAAATTTTTAATTGTGACCAGCAGAATGTATATGGATATCATGCTCAGTATTAAATGTAGAAGGTTTTTCGGGGGAAAGAAAAAGATCAGACAGTAGAGAAAAAGCAGTTCGTGGGTGTGGTTACTGTCAAGTTAATCACATAGTGTGTTGAAAAGTAACCCGATGCTCCCATGTAATCTTATAATGTCAGAAGTTGAGGAGGAGACAATGAGCCTTAAAGATTGGATTGTGCCGAAATACTTACACTCAAGCCCCAAAGTCCGCATGAAATTTGTCGAGAAATCAAGTGATGCTCGTCTTCTTAAACAAGTTTCGGAGGATGATTCTGATTCTATGATACGTAAGGCTGCTATTGAGCGTCTAGAAATGCTTAAAAGTTCCTGAGGCCCCACAATTGTAGTAGCACTCATCAGTGAACTCACCTCTGGCATGTCTGATCGCTTCATTGCCTTAGGTGAGTTAGTCTCGAAGATTTCCAAATCATATTTTTCAATTTATATACACCTACGCTTTATAGCTTCTTGTTCCTGATAGGTTGATGATTTTCTGTTATTCCAAATAGTTAAACTTACACCGGGATCTCTTAAGATCAGACTGTCGATGTGATTCCTGATCACGGAGTCAAATTTACACAAATTGACTGAAATGAAGCCACTCGAATCGTCGTTTTCCTGTACGTTTTCGGGAAGATAGGATAGGGTGGGGATATACACAAATTGTTGCACAAACTCTTGCACAAACGACGGTGGATGAAAAGGCTAATTTACTAATTTTGTGTTGTTTTTAATGGTGCCCGGTGCATCGTTCCTTCTCCGACCTCCGGCACCAGTCAACTTTACGTAATTATTAGGCTAACTAAGGATTACGCGTTTGTTGTTCTCGGAATCTCTGATCCTTCCCTAAAATAGTGGACACTCAGATAAGTCGTTTGTTAGAAAAACGACAGGAGGTTCAGATGAGTGTTCAAAAAAGAAGGAAGTATGATCCTGAGTCAAGAAGCAAGCGGTTCTGCTGACAGCAGAACCGGGTCGGACCGTGAAAGAAGTTGCCGAAAATCTTGGTATCAGCAGCGGACTCATGTATCGATGGCATCGATACCTTGCTGGATCTATTCATACTGAAAGGCGTACCCGATTATATTCGTTCAGAAAATGGATCAGAATTTACCGCACTTTTAGTAAGAAAATGGCTGGACAAGCTGCAAATCCGAACTGAACAAAGCTGTTTCTACCCTTCCATGATTAGTTGACGTTGCCAATACGAATCTCCTTGACTTATTGGCGTGTCTGAACTTTATGTGTTTCGTGAATTTCTTTTAATCGTCATTAATTCAGAAACTTAACACTACCTCAGCCATGAAAGAGGTTTTGTCCTAGCTCTGTAAATTCCGGTTGTCGAATTTGATTAAGAGTTCGAACAGTAAATGACTCCATCATCATATCATGGACTTTTCATTTTTGAGTCTGCCGTTGAGGGTCGACGATTTTGAATTATCTCCTTACTTGAATATCATGTATCTTTTTCCACAACCCAGCCGGTTTCGGCCTTCAGTTTTTCATCGAGACATAAAATATCTTCAAACTCGTTGACGCAATTTAGATCCTGCCCCATCGAAATATTGGTCACCGGCTCCAGGATGCATTCCAAAACGACCGGTACCTGAAACTCTTCGATCATTTTTTCGGCCTGCTCAAATGCTTTTTTGAAGTCTTCCGGTTTGTGGACCCTGATGGCTTTACAACCAAGAGCGTGAGCAAGAGACACATGGTCGACGCCATAACAAGCAATAGCATCATCTTCTTCTGATACGTTGATATTTTCGAACGCCAGGCTCACTTCGAACTCCATCTCAAAGCTCTGTTGAGATTGCCTGATCAGGCCAAGATAGGAGTTATTCACCAAAATATGTATATATGGCAGCTTGTATTGAGCTCCTACGGCCAACTCCTCGACCAGAAACTGGAAGTCGTAGTCTCCCGATAAAGCGACAATTTTCTTGTCCGGCAGGGCAGCGCGCACGCCAAGTGCCGCAGGCATTGTCCAGCCCAGGGGACCTGCCTGCGCAGCATTGATCCAGTTTCTCGGGTTATAGACTTTTAAAAATTGTGCACCGGCAATCTGAGACAGCCCTATGGTCGTTACATAACAAGTATCCCGATCAAGTGTTTCATTCATCTCTTGATACACTCGCTGCGGCTTCATGGGGATCTGATCGTAATCCGTCTTGCGCAGCATACTCCGCTTTCGATGCTCGCATTCGGCGACCCAATCGGTCTGGTCCGGCAGTCTTCCCTCATCTCTGCGTTCTTTTGCGACAGTTAAGAATAATTCCAGAGCATGTTTGGCATCAGAGACAATCGCGAGATCAGGGGCAAATATTCTGCCAATCTGAGTTGGCTCGATGTCCACGTGTATAAACGTGCGTCCCTTGGTATACGTTTCAATTGAGCCGGTATGACGATTGGCCCATCTATTGCCTATACCACAAACAAAGTCGGATCTGAGGAACGTGGCATTCCCATAGCGATCACTGGTCTGAATACCCACGCGTCCCTGCATCAGGCGATGGTCATCTGGTATACAGCCCCATCCCATGAGGGTAGGTATTACCGGGACATCGACCAATTCAGCAAACTCCACCAGCAATTCACAAGCATCTGCATTGATGATGCCGCCGCCGGCGACTATCAGCGGTCGCTCTGCCTCGCACAACATATCCACGGCCTGCTCCGCCTGGGCTCTTGTTACTGCTGGTCTACTGGGTTTGAGGGTGACGTAATTATCCGGATCGAAATCTATTTCCGCCATTTGCACATCGATAGGCAGGTCAATAAGTACGGGTCCTGGTCGATCAGAACGCATCAGGTAGATTGCTTTCTGTATAATTGCCGGCAGTTGAGCCGGCTCCATAACAGTTACTGCAAGTTTGGCAAGTGGTTTGGCAATTGAAGCGATATCAACTGCTTGAAAGTCTTCTTTTCCCAGCTTTTCCCTCGGGGCCTGTCCGGTGATGCACAGAATCGGTATGGAATCGGCGGCGGCCGAATAGATTCCTGTAATCATATCTGTTCCTCCGGGCCCGGAGGTTCCTATGCAGATCCCAATATTGCCGTGGGCAGCTCTGGTAAAACCTTCAGCCATGTGGGAAGCGCCTTCCACATGGCGGGCAAGATAGTGCCTCATGCCGCCAATGTTTTTCATGGCGGCATAAAAGGGATTGATTGCTGCACCGGGCACGCCGAAAGCACAGGTCAGCCCCTCTTTAAGAAGAATGTGGACCATTGCCTCAACTGTTCTCATCTTGCTCATGAAGTGCACCTTTATTATGATTTTAGTCTGATTTATGTTGATTCAGTATTTAAGATAATTCTTATATTAAGTGGTGAGTTTAACTATGCTCTTTGGCTGGCTGACATTGTAATAGTATGTCAACAATCACTCAATGGTGAAGAGGAAATTATGAAGACACTTAAATTTACCAATGGTGATCAGATGGCCATTATTGGTTTGGGAACCTGGAAGTCCGCTTCTCACTCCTCACTATAGCTGTTCATCGTGGCTTTGAATAAAAACTGAAAGATTGGAAACAGTGTATCGCTTCTTTTTCATTGAAATCTCCTTTGGCCAAGTATGTTAACTCAGACATCGGAAATTTCCAATTCACGCTGAACCAATACAATCGGAGCAGAAGAGAATTTAAGAAAGTGTCTTTTTGAGAGCTTTAAGCATTGAAGAATATATAGGATTAAGAAAGCCTGCAGTGTCATTGTCGTTTTCAGATTCAAAACTTGAACGCCATTCCACGATTGTCCCGCCTTCAATTGAAGTAAGATTGACTACTACATTGTAATTACTAACAAAACTAGAAATTGGGCCGACCCCTTGATCAATACGGTATGAAAAAGTGAATTCGTCAGGGTCAAAGTTGGTTAATGTCTCATGAATTATACCATTAAGAACTCTTCTGGCACCGATTTCAGTCCCCTCTTTGTCCCCGACTTTACTGACATTAATAACAACATTTCCGGCCCATGACATGTCATGGAAATTGTTTATGGTTTTCCAGACTTCTGTGATTGGTGAATTGATTTCTATTTTATTGTAGCAATCTCCCATTGTTACCTCCTTGCATCCTCGGTTGTCAGGATTGATAAGTATTGTATCAAAGGTGCTGTTAGGATCACTTGCATGAGCGAATGAGCTGAAACAGCAAAGTAATGGGGGCAGAAAAAAGCCAAGCTTCGTTATAAGACAGAATGTACTACTCGGTTGGGCCATGTAAAGAAGCATGGCACATAGAAGGAAAGTTGTGATATCTTCATGTTGGAACATCAAGGAAACGGCACCATTTTTTGCATATCCTCATCCCACAATTTCAAACGGAAGCAATTCAAGATTTCTGTGATAGTTGTTGGATCCTTCGATTGCAGGGCCGGTATTGTGTTGAAACATTCTCTAAGATTGTAATTGGGAATTAATGGATGTAGATGATGAAGGTGATGATAACCGATGTTGCTGGTAAACCAGTTCAACACAGCCGGCAATTTTAGAAAAGAACTGCCCTTTATGGCGGCAGACAATGGATTCCAGTCACCTTTGCGTGCCCAGTACCCCCCCTCGAATTGATGGTTCAAATAAAACACCCAGGCTCCGACTCCACCTGCAAACCACACTACCGGCAGCTGAATGAGCAAGAAGGTAGACCATCCTATGAATTTTGAGACGCTAAATGCTACTGCAACGATGGCCAGATAAGTAAAAATAATGTCCACACGCTCTCTGGGTTTCACCATAAAATAGGCGGGACGTTTGCTGAGCAGAAATGCTCCGAATGCAAACAGCATCAGCGGGTTACGGTAAACTCTGTAGCGCAGGCGTTGCAGTGCTGATGCATTTTCGTATTCCTCTTTCGTCATGGTCCATATATCACCATAACCTCGCGAATCGAGATTGGCATACGTCCAATGGTGCCTGAAGTGGGTGAAACGCCAATCTGCAAATGAAATACACAAAAACACACTGAAGAAGTAGCCCATAACTGTGTTCATGTTCATCGAGGTAAAAAGCGAATTATGGGCACAGTCGTGAAACAAAATGAACATCCGGACCAGAAAGACGGCTGCCGTCAGGGTCAGCAACAGGGTCACTATATATGGATAGTCCAGCTGTATCGATCGGATTATCAGATACCACAGGCAGAAATAGGGGATTGTGGTATTTAAGACCTGCCATGTTGCTTTCAGGTTGTTGGAGTCCTGAAAGTTACTTAAGGAATGATACCAATCCGGCCATATGTAACCGGTATTTATCTCTGTTTCACCTGAATTGATGTTGTTCAAGTTCTCTTTGTCCACACTCAAACCTTACCCCACCGGGCACAATAACCCAGTTGTGCGAGCAATTGAGGGAAGTCAGTGATGATATTAGCCACGCCTTCATTAAGAAATCGGGCCATGTCCTTTGTATCATTGACTATATACACATTTACCCGGCAACCGCGCTGCCGGGCTTTCTTAATTTGCTTTGAATCTATAAGCTTCGCATTTGCTGTATAGACCGCAAATTCAAAATTTCCCCAGTCGTTTGTCAGAAAGGGGTATCCGCCAATGATTGCATTTACTTCTATATCGGGACGAAGCCACTCCACTGTTTTAAGATAACCGTGATTAAATGATGAAATGGAGAACATGCCAGCAGGTAACTGCACACTGTCCAGCAATAAGAGAACTTCTTCCACAATAGGGAAGTTGGCAATTGCTTTGGGTAAACGCTTTATCTCTATATTGATGAATAATGACTTTTCTTTAACAAATAACAACAGTTCTTCAAGTTGTGGTACGGGGGTGTTTGCCATGGCATGCTGCTCTTCAAGGGTTACTTCACCGCTTTTGATCGTTTCAAAAGGATCATCCTCAAGGAACCAGGAGCCGGCGTCTAATGTTTGGACCTCCTCCCAGGTGAAAGTATGGAGCGGGTCTTTATTTCTCTTTGGAAAAATCTCTGAAATATTAGTAGTTCGGATAAAAGTGTCATCATGAAAGAGAATAAGCTTGCCATCCGATGTTACAGAAATATCCGTTTCAACTCCCTGAGCCCCCGTTTGCCATGCTTTCACAAAAGCTGGCATGGTGTTTTCTGGAGCGAGGCTGCGAGCCCCTCGATGAGCAATATTATAAATATTTCTGCTGTCTGGCATAATACATTATATGAAACTCTAAAAATGGTTTTCTTATTAATCAACTACGAATGTAATTCGAAGACTTTCAAGATTCCCGTTAGTCTCTGCCATTGCAAGGATATACATCCCGGCAAATTAACAGTAGTAGTTTAAAACAAGGCTGAGCTGAAGGAATTTAGAAATTTGCGATGGGTATCTTAGCACTGGCATCAACCGCCTTGCCCAGAGCGAAGCGGTGGAGTGGGAAGGTCAGGCCCTTTCTCTGGGCCGCCTCATAAAAAACGATTTGTATTAAAACAGATTTAGATAACAGATGTTGATTGAGAATTGATTTGAATTACAAGCCTCTCGCTTCTAATTATGGGATTGAGATCCCATTGCATCATCTCCAGGGCCAGGAGCATCGGCTGCTCCATGTTCATGCTGCACCTTGCCGCCACCTGCACAAACTGGAGAAACAGCCATGCTGATAACCATAGCTACTGCGATTAAGAGGGACATCAATTTTCTCATGGTAAACTCCTTTTTAAGTTGTGCTACGCAGTGGTGTTTTGGGTATTTGTCCATTACTGCATTGTATTATCCTTAAAAATTGTCAGTAAGTCAAGGACACAACATGGCTGGGGTTATATGGCCGTAATGACCACCTCATTACGTTATGATTTTTTCCGTTTCTACCCAAAATTGACGAACAGTTTTGCGTAAGCAGGTTTCAGCATATTTATGGATTTGCTGATGGCTGACGGGTCTTTGCCTTCAATAGCATTATTCAAACTCTCCAGGGATTCCAGTAACCCTTTTTCCAACTGGTTGTATTGCTGGTTTTCTCTATGGTCGGCGGGGGCATTTTCCTTGATGGCTTCAGCAAGATAGTCCAGGACAGCTGATTGACGCTGGATCTCGCGAACAGCTTTTTCATCGATCTTATCCGGGGAATAACCGGCAGCAAGCAATCCTTCCATTACTTCGTGATAATTATTGATGTGGTCACTGAAGACGATGACCGAATTTCTCTTTCTTAAATCGGTCAATTCATCTCTTATAGCCTCTAAAGTTTCATGTGCTTCAGCCAGTTGATCATTCTTGATCTGGTCAGCACTTTTACGAGCTATATCTTCGATGTCGGATAATGTTGATTCCCACTTCGGGTCACTACTGAATATCTCGGGCGCATTGGTACCGAATGTCTGTTTGATCTGTTTCCATTGTTGAATAAAAATTTCATTTGCCTTAGCAGATTTTACTGCATCCTTTTTATTTGTTTGAAACAAGGCCTTGCGGTAAGCCGCGTAGGCTTTTTCAACATCCGAGTTGAACTGTATATAGGAATTTTCAGCAGCTCCGGACAGTGATGCTGCGCCAAGTATGATACATATCGCACATATCATGGTTCTCATTGTCGTATTCTCCTTTCGATCTCTTTCTACGTGCATTGGCCCTTCAGGGGGCCGTTTCAGATTAAAGTGCGGTTGAACAAATTCAAGGGCACATGGCTTTCTCGTGAAGAGGGGTGATTAATTATTTTACAAAAAGCTTCGCATCTTTAATTAAGAGGCCAATTCCTGCTGATCATGCTCGTACGCACATGTCTACTCACAAATTGACACTTCGGGTCTTTCCGGAATCAGAACGAGCTTTCTTATCGAAATGTCCGGCTGGCGGGAGCGTCCTCTTTCTGGTGGAAAAACTGATCGATTCTGTGGGGCAGACATCTCTGCAGACGTAGCATGAAAAACAATCAGGTATTGTCTTTTTATCCTGGTGCAGGATCGCCCCCATTACGGTGGATGGGCAGGATGTTTCACATTTGCCGCAGGCGATACAGGTCTCATAGTCAACGCTTACTTTAGTAAGACTGATTTTTTCAATAAGCCAGCCGGCCAGCCCAAATGGACAAAATAAATGGCACCATGGCCGATACAAAAACAGGCTCAGAACAAGCAGACCTGCAACGAATACGACACCTGCAGCGCCAAGATGCATCGGTTTGTAAAATTTGAAGGGATCGACCGGTTCAATAATGTCCGTTCCCCATGCAAATGCTGCTATGGTAAAAAGAAAGAGAAAAGCAATACGCACAGTGTTCGTAAAAACGAAAGGCAGCTTAATCTGTTCTCCGATAACGGCATTGTATTTGTCGTTTTGGTTCAGACGGAAAATCAAATCCTGCAGTACTCCGATCTGACACCCCCACGCACAAATATATTTGTTTGCCAAAAAGACGAAAAGCAGAAAAATCGTGAGGGCTATCATGCGGGGAGGAAATATCGCACCCGATGTGGCAAAGAGATGAATTGCGTCTTTAACGGTCCCCATTGGGCTCGGGTCAGCACTAAGAACAACACCAAAGATCAGGGCTGAAAACAAAAGAGTGAACTTCCGTTTTGAAGGGCTTACTTTTTGTTTTTTGAACAAGAAGAATATTCCTGCAAGGACGGTAAACCATGCGGCAAATTTGATGAAAATTTTCTTCCAATCCTTCGTCTCATGCTCGGCAACCAGGGCGAGTTTTTTGATTACAAGGGCTTTAATCTCTTTGTCACTGCCATATTCCGATACGTTCTTTTGCAGATCAGATTTCTGCTGAAGACCGAAAATCTCTTTGAGTGCATTATTTGGTAATTCGTTTGTTTCACCAAAATCCTGCAGGGTCATCTCCTCGCTTATTGTAAGCTGCTTGGGTTCAGGTAATGTTTCAGGTTTACCACCCCACATCCTTACCGAAATAATCGAAAGGACAATCATTGCAGCAACCAGGGCTATGAACATGGAGACAGTGTTAACTGCTGAGGATTTTGACATAACGGTTCCTGTTTTTGTTATTTGCAGCAAATGAAGATCTTCGAAGGGATGATACAATTACCATACCAGGTGTGAAAGAAAATAATTAAACAATTAATTTGTGACACATAATCGTATAGCTGCATAGTGATAACAGGGGAAATAACCTAAGGGAGAAAATCTTGTGAACAAACGGGGTGAGTAATATTTACACAGTTCTTGAGAAAAATGGGTAAATAATGCTCCGTTGCGATGGTTGATGGAGCACAATTAAAATGAGGATCGAAGCATCGGGAAATTGGAGTAATCCAGAGATTTGCAACGGCAATATTGGCTGAACCGTCCTGTCGGATCACTATACCTTCTTTCTGTCGTGCCGAGATAACGTCACAACCTCGAGCTGTTCGGTCCGCATCTCTTTTAATCTCCTGACCTTCCATTCTTGACGACACTATCCGCTGCGTACACCGAATAGCCTGCCGATATTGCAGTTGAGCTGAATCGCACGATTAATGGGGGAGGTCATTGCAGTTGAAATCACAAATACTGTTGCAAGGATTGATTGATCGAGCTGAGCAGCGGCTCCGGATCGTTCTGGAAGTAGAAATGATTGCCATGGAACATTTTGCTCTTGAATGTTCCTGTCGTGTGCTGTTCCCAGGCCAGGATGTCAGCTTCATGGGCATGGCAGTCCTGATCGCTGCCAAAAACGTTTATGGGGATGTCCAACGGCTTGTCTTCGAGAAAACGGTAATTTTCACAGACCGTAAAATCGGCCCGCAGGGGGGGCAGCATGAGTTCAACGATCTCCTCGTTTTCAAAAACTGCATCCGGGGTGCCGCCCATGGCTTTGACCTGGGTTAAAAACTGTTCGTCGCCGGCCTGGTGAATGGGCGGCATGAGCGGCGGCCGGTGGGGGGCGCGGTGGCCTGACAAGATAAGGTGCAGCGGCATCGGGCTTCCAGGACCGCGGATGTAACGCGTCAGTTCAAAACTGATCAGGCTGCCCAGGCTATGTCCGAAGAGCAGATACGGTACATCCAGGTGGGGGATGAGCGTCTCCGCAATTGATTCAATAAGGGGAGGTAATCTGTAGAAAAGGGGGTCCCTGAGCCGTGATTCACGCCCGGGAAGCCGCATGTTCCACATTTCTACATTTGGCGGCAGGCAGGCTGCCCATTTGTGATAGATGATGGTGCCGCTGCCTGCCGGCGGAAAGCAGATGAGTCGTAATTTCGGCTTGGCGACAGGTTTGGGGCAGTTTACCCATTTGGATGGTAATGTTTTCGGGACCATGTTGTGTTGATCGGCTGGGTGATGTTCTCATGCATTGTCGATAAAACAGGCTTCGTCATGCTTTATGACAGCAAGGGGCTGTCAATGTTGACCGGTAAAGAAAATCTGAAAGGTGATCATCGGCTGCAGGGTTGCCGGAGAAGCTCTTTAGTTCGCCAGGTCAGCTGTCTTGTCAAGCATTTCCTTGAGACCAGGAATGAGCTTTTCTCTCATTTCCGGCCGCTCCAGGGCAAACGCTATGTTGGCGAGTTGAAACCCGGCCTTGTCACCACAATCAAATCTTATACCTTTGAATTTAAAACCAAACATCGGCTGCTCCTTGAGCAGAGCCGACATCGAATCAGTGAGCTGAATCTCATTCCCCGCCCCCTTTTGCAGCTTGCCCAGATGTTTGAAAATACGCGGCGTCAATATGTACCTGCCGATGACCGCCAGATTCGATGGAGCATCTTCGGGTTTCGGTTTTTCAATCATTGAACGGATCAGCACGGTGCTGTTAAAGCCTTTGTCAGCTTCAATAATGCCGTATTTGTCTGTCTGGTCAGAAGGAACTTCAATAATTGCCATCATCGATGCCCGCAATCGATCAAATTCATTGATCATCTGGTGCAGCACCGGGACATTGCTCTGAATCAGGTCATCGGCCAGCAAAACCGCGAACGGTTCATCTCCAACAATATCTCGCGCACACCAGATTGCATGGCCCAGGCCGAGCGGCTCGCTCTGGCGGGTGTAAACGATCTGAGCTTTGCTGGGGACAACGGATTCGACTGTTCTCAATAATTCGAGCTTGCCTCGATCCCGCAGCGTATTTTCCAGGTTCTGGTTTTTGTCGAAATGATCCTCCAGTGCTCCTTTGCCGGAGCCGGTAACGAAAATGATCTGTTCTATTCCAGATGCAAGCGCCTCTTCAACGGCGTACTGGATAATCGGTTTATCGACCACCGGCAGCATTTCCTTGGGCATTGCTTTTGTCGTCGGTAAAAACCGTGTGCCAAGTCCAGCAACCGGAAATACCGCTTTTTTGATTCTCATAACTGTTTCCCCCTGTAAACAACGAGCAAAGTCATGCAACAGGCTGATCTGGTCAGCGGGTTACATGAACTGGAATACTTTTCCACAAGCACAGAACAGGCTGATTTTTTAAAGCCTATCCTTTTGATAATATGACATTTGTCTAATTTTTAAAAGTGTGCGGAGGTACAATAAGCCCATTTTTGAATTGTTTCGCTTTTATCTCATTGCCCGGCTGAGGCCGGGAGCGGTTGGATATTAGATCGTTTGAGCAAGCGTAATGTTCAGCATCAATTAATTGCACTCTTCCTTTCAGCGCCTTATCCCGAATAAGGGATTTACTCTCAACCTGCCTGGTATATTTATTGCTTCATGTATTCCGATGCTGACAGAACGAGTAAGACCCTGGCTGCAAGCGGCCGTCAATACGCATAGATCAAGCGAATGAAACCAGCGGAGGCTTTCCCGGTAATTGAAAGCCCTCTTCAATCCGAAAATATTTTATGGACACACTATTCAAAGAAATCCAGACAATCAGTTGGGATCAGATCATTCTTTCCAGTTTTCGAATTCTGCTCATTCTTCTGCTGGCCTGGGTGGGTATGCTTCTTCTCCAGAAGTTGCTGAAAAAGCTGGAGCAGCGGCTGCTGAAACAAAGCCTGAACTTGGATGAAACCCGTTCCGAATCTGAAAAACGGGTAGAAACCATTATTCGTCTGATTAAACAGGCGTCTCTGATTGTTCTCTGGGTAACGGCTCTTCTCATATTACTCAAAGAAATCGGTGTCGAGGTCGGTCCCATTCTGGCGAGTGCCGGCATAGTCGGGCTGGCGGTTGGTTTCGGGGCTCAGAATCTGGTCCGGGATTTTATCTCCGGCTTCTTCTTTATCCTTGAAAACCAGGTGCGGGTTGGAGATGTTGCCATCATCAACGGTACCGGCGGCCTGGTCGAAAAAGTCAATTTTCGGACTATCGTGCTGCGCGACCTGTCAGGGGTGGTCCATGTTTTTCCAAATGGCGCTGTCTCGACAATAAGTAATCTTACCAATGACTGGTCCGCTTATGTATTCGATATCGGCGTCGCCTACAAAGAACATACCGACCGGGTTATCGACGTCATGACCAGTGTTGGCTCGGAGATGAAAGAAGACGAAGTGGTGGGATCGTACATGCTCGGAGAACCGGAAATCTTCGGGGTGGACAAATTTGACCACTCAGCCGTTGTTATCAAGGGCAGGATCAAGACCAAACCGATTCGCCAATGGCAGGTCGGCAGGGAATATCTGCGCCGGATCAAGCTCGCCTTTGATGACGCCGGTATTGAAATCCCGTATCCTCACCAGACGCTCTATTTTGGCGAGGCCAGCAAACCATTTGAGTTGGCGCTTCTGGAACAGCTCAAAAGAGGGGAAACAGGCTGACAACCCGCAGCGAGAAATGCTTCCGTCAATTTTTGAGATGTTAACGCCTTACGTGCCGAGAATAGCAGCAGCTGTTTGAACATCTTGATCGTCAGCACTCCGGCAGTATACTCAAGGCATCCTCAAGGTAGAAACATCCCTCGACCGTGGATATCCGATTTTCCTGTTTTGCTGGATTCTACATCCTGCCCTGCAGGACAACCTGTCCTGCAAGTCTTGTCGATAGACAACTGGGCTGCTGTGAGCGGCTTCTTCATATGCGGCCCGATTCCTTGCCTAAGTGTCGTAAGCGGTTGTATTTGTATAATAAATAATTGGTAAAATCAGTCGTTTCATGACCTCGGGTTTATGGCATAAATCTTGAAAAAAATGGGTTTCAAGAACTCACCAGATTAAACAGGCTATCAAGCGCCGGATATAGCGCCGGATCGCTCGGCGGATATCTATGCTGGCTGCAGTACTGCAAAAACGATGCTCCCGGGTTCGCTTTAGAAACCGGAGAAGGATCGTAATCATTTCCTGTTTAATCGAACAATGGCCAAACCAACTGAAGAGGAGGCTCAACTATGGAAAAAAAGAACTATCAGGCAGATCGTCGCAGGTTTCTAGCGGGCATGGGAATGGCAGGTGCTGCTGCCCTGACTGCTCCAGCGCTGAGCGCGGCGGCCGGACACAGCAAGGTGAAATGGGATAAAGAACACGAGATCATAATCATAGGCTCAGGCTTTACCGGCCTTGCGGCCGCAATTGAAGCAAAAAAACTGGGTGCAGGAGATGTCGTTGTCTACGACAAAATGCCCTATTTCGGTGGGAACTCAACTTATAACGGCGGGTTATTCGCCGTTCCAGACTCACCGCTGCAAAAGGAAAAAGGAATTGAAGACTCGCCTGAAAAAATGACTGCTGACCAACTCAAGGCAGGACGCGGGGTAGCCTATGAGGATCTCCTGCTTCACGTTGCCAAGCACGCCAATGAAGCACTGCAGATGACTCTGGAGGCGGGAAGTGAATATGTACCTTACTTACAGCAGCTCGGCGGGCATTCAGTACCTCGCACATACCAGACCATTGAGGCATGCGGCGCCGGTATCATCCGGCCACTTGTAAGCCAATGCAGAAAGCTTGGCGTAAAACTCGTTACCAGGGCGAAATTCGACAGTATCATTTTTGATGACAACGGGACCGTTGCCGGTGCAAAGATGATGCAGGGTTACTACTTCGGGCGTGATGTTGAAGGGGTGCCGATAAATGTCCGCTCAAAGCGCGGCGTTTTGATAGCGACTGGCGGCTTTGCCAGAAATGTGGGCCTGCGCAGCGCTCAGGATCCGACCCTTACCGAAGAGGTCCCTTCGACCAACCCTCCAAGTGCGACAGGGGAGGCGCTTCTGGAAATGTTTCGTGTAGGGGCTGTTCCCGTTCATATGGCATACATACAGACCGGGCCATGGGCATCGCCGGATGAGGATGGTTTCGGCTATGTTTCAAACTATTCCATCTACAATTTCGCCCATTCAATTTCAATCAATGTAAAAACAGGCGAACGCTTCATGAATGAAATTGCTGACCGGAAGACACGGGCGGATGCCCAGCTCGCTCTGCGTAAGGATGACGGCAGTCCCCTCCCGCCGATTACCATCACGAGCTATGAACATGCAAAGGAGCATCCGACCATGGAAAAAGTACTCAAATACGGCGTTGGATGGAAATTTGACACTGTCGAAGAATTAGCAGCGCATTTTAAGGTGCCGCTGGAACCGCTGAAAGACCAGATTGAAGAATATAATGGCTACGTTACGTCAGGAGTAGATGAGCAGTTTGGGAAACCGATGGGCAAAGCTGAAGGTAAATTCATTCAGGCCCCATTCGTCGTGGTCAGAAACTGGCCTAAGGTCCATTATTGTCAAGGTGGTGCGCAGATTGACGTCAATGCATGTGTAATTGATTCAAATACCTGGGAACCGATTGCCGGGCTTTATGCTGGAGGCGAGGTTACCGGAGGAATGCATGGTATCAGCAGGCTTGGAAGTTGTTCGATACCAGACTGCATGGTCATGGGAATGACTGCCGTCAGAACGATGCTGAAATGATAATGACACTGAACAAGGAGAAGTGATGAAAGCTCAATTGAAAATAAAGGTACTTCTGTTGGTAATTCCCGCCGTCTTTGCTGCGGGAACCAGTTTCTCGGAAGAAACGCTGCAGCAATTCGGAGATACGAAAGGCCGTAGTTATCATGCTGACCTGTATGACGGAACATCCTGCAATGCCTGCCATGAAAACTCACAGCCGACAGCCTTTCCAGCTGATTTTGTCTGTTTTGATTGTCACGACGGGGACGAACTTATTCAGGCAACGGCACGACCCGAAGATGAAAAATGGCAGAATCCCCACAACAACATGCACTATGGCAGGGATGTGCCATGTATGGAATGTCATGGTGAACACCAGGAGAGCGATCTGCTTTGCGCTGGCTGCCATTCGTTCGATTATACCGGTTTTAAGGAGTAGATGACCAAACCGGGTTGCCTGTAATATTATTAATGCCCTACTGCTGGTCATGGGTGAAGACCTGCAAGGTCTCGTAGCTATTATAAACCGCAGAACCAGCAAGATACGTTTATTGACAGAGAAAAAGGAATTGAACTCATACGGTAGGGTGGAGACAACATGATTCATCTTCCAGGCCTGCTCAATAGGAGATGCTGATCTTGGCTGTTTAGTTATCTACCGAAAAGCAGGCCTGGCTAAATTAATTGTGGAAGAAGTGTCGTACATACTTGTTTTGCTTCATTTTTATCCATCATATGAAGTCGGGAAAACCTTAACTCTTCCAGCTAGAGTTTAAGACGCAAATTGCCCTCTATCGATTCTATCAGCGGCTCAGGTACGCTGTGCTCCGCGGCTAGTTTTTTCCACTTCGAGACATGTTCTGTGATCTCATCGATGATCTGATCTATTTTCTTTTTGCTGAACAGAGGACTCAGTTTTGTAAACGTGTAGAAATCTTCCCGACTGAAATTGTCCTGCTTGCCGTTGAGTTTCATCCAGTGACTGTTCACCCAGCGGCTCTGAGGTTTGTAACTGTATGCCAGATCATAAGCAGGGGCCAATTTCCATTGATTCCGGTCATCAAGCATGAATGATACATTCTTTGAGTGATCATCGTGATTGCGGGCGACAATATTGAAGACCATCCGCCTGAATATCTGCATCGCCTCGTCGGCACGCAATCTGAGTTCACGTGCGGTGGCGAGCAACTCAGCATAGGAATAGGAACCGACCTGCTTGTAGCTGACATGCGCCAACCCGTTCAGTGTCTGTATGTGGTGCTTTGTGTTTCCTTCCCGGTCAAAGCGCCGGGTAATAAAGTGACGCCTTCTGCCTTCGTCAAGCAGTCTGCATGGCATCATTTCTATGCCGGACGCTGTCGCCATGAGGTGGTAGACGTACTCCATCGCACCATATCCGAGCGGATCACCGAACGTTTCTTTGTCTTTACGGTGTTCGCTTACTCCGTCAAATTTCATGATGTGGTGGGTGAAGCCTTTCGGGACGTCGGTTTGCCCTGATCGAACCTGGGAGAAATCATGGTTGAAGGCGAGCACCGCTTTGGGTCGTGCGCCGCCGGCACTGACTCCTACCGATAGTAGGGCCCGCATGGCCTCCTTATCTTCCCGGCCACGGCTTCCAAGATCGAGGCTGAAATTCTCCCGCTTATCTACTATTTCCTGAGCAATAAAAATTAATGACGGTATTTCAATATCTTGTGAGGCATTCAGGTTTTTCTCCCGGGCAGCGGGATGATAGGTCAAGGCCCCCATACCGCGCTTTCCAGTATATTTAAGACGCTCTATCGGGGTGATGTCATCCGGTGATTTACCCTGGCTTGCTACCCAGCCATTCAATACCGCATTACCGAAATCGTCAGGCAGTGAGTCGGCTATCATTCCCGGCAGTCCATGAAAAGCCGCCGGATCAAGCTCAGGAAACGAGTATATTTTTCGAGATAGAGGCATTTTTATAGGTGATAACTCAATGCCTGTATCGATAAAGCGCGGTTCGAATTCAAAGGAGCCGACGCCGGTCTCGCTGTTAAAACTGACGGCGCCGACGTCATGTTCTTTGTATCTGACGCTGGCGACGTCCATTACCATGAGGGCGTATCCTCTGTGTCGGAAGTATTGTCTTTTTTCCTGGATCGTGATGCCCTCTGTCTTTGCCTGCCTTTGAGCTTTGCCAGCTGAAGAGGGGATATTTCCTGTACAGGCAGAAAGCTGTCGAGTTGGGCCACCATATCCATTGCCGCCAATATTGCGATCAGGTTCTCAAGCTGAACCTTCCCTTTTTCAGCGTTGAGAATGGTCCTTCTGTTCAGACCGGTTCGTGATGCTATCTCGACCTGGGTCAAGTCGGCCCTGATTCTCGCCTGTTTCAATCTATTGCCTAACTCTTGCGCTATGGCGTAAGGAGACATGTTTTCAAGCTTCATAGTGTTACCATATGATCTCTTTATAAATATTTTTTGGTTTTAAGATGACTATTTAGTCACATTAAAACTTATAAAAGGAAAAATCAATGTTATTCAGGTGCAGTATCAGTAATGTTACGTGCTTTATTAGCAATTAATGTGCGTTTTCGCTCACATTGCTATTTGCGTCGATGGAGCCGGCCGGCTTGAGATGGAAGAAGTGTCCCGAATCAGGACCATACCTCCCGGCTTTTTTTCAGGGCTGTTTCAGCAGTTGATCAGTGACATTTAAGCTTCAGGTTCGCCGCCGAACTGATCTCGATGAAGCTCGCTCCCTGCCGCGGTCCGAAACTGCCGGCGAGGATGACGATAAGGTCGTCGTCGTGGAAGCGGTTTTCATCGATGAGGCGGCAGATGGATTGCTGCAGCGGGGAACCGGGGCCGAGTTCCATCGGAATGTAGTCGGCGTAGACGCCGTAGGAGAGGGAGAGCCGCCGCATGACGCGCCGGTCGTAGACCTGGGCATAGATGACATTGGCGCCGCGATAGGCTGACAGCGCTCGAATGGCGGTGCCGGTGAGCGAGTCGGCGACAATGGCCTTGGTGTTCAGGCGCAGGGCCGCCTTGACGGCTGCTTTGGCCAGGTAGGCGGCGATCTTGTTGTCCTGGGTGTAGCCGATATCCATGAATCCCTGCCGCTTGCTTTCAACCTCCAGGGCGATCTTGGCCATGAACCTGACCGCCAGTTCGGGGTATTTGCCGTTGGCGGTCTCTCCGGAGAGCATCAGCGCGTCGGTGTGGTCCAGGCAGGCGTTGGCCACGTCGGACACCTCGGCCCTGGTCGGACGCGGCGAGTCGATCATCGAGTGCAGCATCTGGGTGGCGACAATGACCGGCTTGCGGCGTTCGATGCAGTCCTTGATGATGCTCTTCTGAATCAGCGGGATCTTCTCCGTCGGGATTTCCACGGCCAGGTCGCCGCGGGCGATCATCACGCCGTAGGAGTGATCGAGGATCTCAGGCAGATTGGTGACTCCTTCCGCGTTTTCAATCTTGGCGATAATCTTGATCGGGGAGTCTGTCTCGTCGAGAATTTCCTGAACCGCGAGGACGTCTTCTTTGTTGCGGACAAACGAGTGGGCGATAAAGTCCAGGCCGTGCTCGGCGGCAAAGCGGATAAATCCTTTGTCCTTCTCGCTGAGCGCCGGCAGTTTTACGTGCACTGCCGGGATATTGATGCTCTTGCGCCCCATGATGACGCCGTCGTTTTCCGCCGAGCAGTACAGATACTTGTCGTCTTTTTCGAGAACGGCAAGGGCGACATGACCGTCGTCAATGAGAACGGAGCTGCCCACCGGCACATCCCTGACAAAGTTTTCGTAGGAGACGCTGATGATGTCGTCGCAGGATATCTGGCCCGGTTCACAGCCGATCCGGACGGCATCGCCGTAGCTGACCCTCAGGTTCTCTTTGCAGAGGCCGGTTCGTATCTCCGGTCCCTTGGTGTCGAGCAGGATGCCGATTTTATCTGAGACGGCGCGGATGTTGTCGACCACTTCTCTGGCGTCTTCATGGCTCATATGGGCCGTGTTCAGGCGCGCAACATTCATACCGGCCTGGTAGAGGTCCTCGATAAAGGTGACCGAGCAATTGAGCGAAGAGATTGTGGCGATTATTTTGGTAAGTCTTGGCATCGGTATTGTGTTGGTTTCTGTTTTTGAGAGTTGCTTCGGAGATTATGCACTTTTGATAAGATTACATACCACAATTTTAAACAGATGCATGGATTATATCGATAAAGCGAACAGCTTCATAGAGACGAACCGGCCATCGTCCATGAGCCGGGAAGCGGTTTGTTCTTTAAGCTGATTGGCAAAGGTCCGCCTCTGATGATTGTCAAAATAACTAAATAATTTCTATTGCTTATAGCCTGCCTGATGGAGCAGGAAAATCCTGGAAGAGATTTTTCATCCTAACCATTTGATGTTGACATACGGATCATGCTGTGTAATGCTGCTGTCGTATTCAGGTTCCATTTATGGACGAACAGGGAATCCGGTGAAAATCCGGAACGGGCCCGCCGCTGTAACCGGGGACAAACGCTGCACGAACGCCACTGACTGATCTTTGTCGGGAAGGCGCAGCATGGAGGATGATCCGGGAGTCAGAAGACCTGCCTGAATAGAGGTGCAGTCGTCCCGAGGACAAGGACGCTGTTGACGAGACGAGGACAGAACAGGGCATCCCCGGATCATTATTCAATGGTCCGGGGATTTTTATTTCCGGACACGATGAAATTGGAGAGCGGGAATGAAGAGAAGAAGCTGCAGGATTTTGTCTGTAGTGCTGGGCCTTTGTCTCTGTGCAACTGGTGCATTCGGCTCCGGGGCAATGGGCATACCGGGATCGGGAAAGAATGCGATAATCGTGGCCAGCTTCGGTACCACCGTGCCTGAGGCGGTAGCTTCGATTACCAATATCACCGAGACGGTCAGAAAAGCCTATCCGGAAACTGAAGTGCGTCTCACCTTCACCTCGAACATCATTCGCTCCATCTGGAAAAAACGTCAGGCCGAGCCGCAGAAGTGGCTCGATCAGTCCATCCCCGAGGAAGTGCTCTACGTGAAGAATTTTATCGCCACCGTCGGGGACCTGCTCGAGGACGGCTACACCAATATCGTCGTCCAGCCGACCCATATGTTTTTCATGGAGCAGTCCCATGACCTCATGCAGTATGTCAACGGGCTGGCCTCGATCAGGACCATGAAAGAAAGATGGAAGCCGATTCACACCATCGTCATGGGGCGCCCGGCCCTTGGCATGCCCGGAGATGTCTATCCCTACCACGATGATGTGACAAGCGTGGTTGAGACGCTTGCAGGCGATGCAGAGGAAGCCCGGAAAGCCGGCGCCGCGCTCGTCTACATGGGGCACGGCAATGAGCACTGGTCAACCGGCATTTATGCCGAGACCGAAAAGAAGATGCGGGAGATGTACCCCGATGTGGCCACCTTCATTGGCGTCGTCGAGGGGCATCCTCAACTCGATGATGTTGTCTCCCGGCTGAAGCACGCAGAAACCAAAAAGATAGTGCTGAAGCCCTTCATGATCGTCGCCGGCGACCACGCCACCAATGACATGGCCGGACCGGAGGCAGACTCGTGGAAATCGGTGCTCTCTAAAGAAGGCTATGAGGTCGACGCCGTTCTGCTCGGACTAGGCTCCAACGATGCGTTTGCACGGTTGTTTGTAGAGCGCATTGCCGATGCCGCACAGCAGAGCGGTCTGGTATTGAAATAAGGTAGTCATAATCATTACGGCTTTCGGGCCGCAGCACGTCAAATTTGATTTGTCAGGTATGATTAGACTGCAGCAAAAAACTGCAGCAAAAAACTGCAGCAAATGGAACGCCTCATTGATACATTCAGATTGCGGTGGATACATCGAGCGCAGAGACGGGTATATCGGCTTGACAAGACCTGTTTTGAATCTATCAGTTTATTAGGAACCCGCCCCGGGACGGGAACTGGGGCGGGTTCCATTTCTGTACTGCTTTTCAATACCTTCACCTTCAATGAGGATATAAAGACTATGAAACAGGGAGATATTTCTGGAACACGCGGATATTGTCTGACAACGATGCTTCTTGCGGTGTTCGGTGCGATCATGCTTGCGGCCGCGTCTGTCCAGGCATCAAGTCACGGAGACATGGAAAAAGAAATCAAGGAGGCAGGGGCCTCGATCGGCGATTACAGTGTCGAGCAAAAAGACAAGGCCGTTGCCGAAGCCAAAGAGTTGCTGAGTGAGCTTGACCGAAAATGGGAAGAAACAGAATCGTCGATAAAAGAAAATTGGGACAGCCTCAAGGAATCCTCTAAGGAGAATTACGAGTCGTCTAAAAAGGAATACCAGGAGCAGCGCAAGGAACTGGCTGAATGGATCGAGAAAATGCAGGACAGTTCCGCCGGTGCCTGGGAGGAAACCAAAAAAGGTTTCTCAGATACCCATGATTCTTTGAAATCATCGTGGAATAAGGCGATGGAGAAGCTGAAAGTAGAATAGTTCAGTCGTTCGATGTGGCGATATCTCACTCCTGTATCGGTCCTGCAAAGGGGCGGGTACAGGAACAAGTCCTGTAAACATTCATCTTCAAGAGCCGCTGTGAATACAATCCCGCACACGAGAGCCGGAGGAGTCATCGGCATCATTTTTATATTCTTTTTTCTGCTTGCGCCGCCGGCCGCCTGGTCCCAGACCGGCTCCAGCGACGAGTTGCATAACTGTATGGTTGAGTCGCTGCAGCGTGTGGACGACACGATGACCATCGGTGAGTTGCGTCTCGAATGCCAGAAAAAGATTCATGATCATGGCGGAGCGATCGAAGGGCAGACGCAGGAGTCCGTCGTTACCGAACGAATCAGAGCGGAAGATGAGCACGTCCTGCAGCCGTATACGCTGATGGCACACAAGCCCAATTATCTGCTGCTTGCCTCACGTAACTCGGCGGGGTACAACGCTGAACCGTTCAAAGAGCAGTTCGATGATCCGAATTACAGCCTCGATGATATCGAGGCAAAATTTCAGCTCAGCATCAAGTTCCCGCTTCTCGTCAATCTCTACGACAGAGCCGACATCTACGCGGCTTACACCAATCGCTCTTTCTGGCAGGTCTACAATACCAAAGAATCGTCTCCTTTCAGGGAAACAAACCACGAGCCGGAGATCTGGGTCCAGTTTCATCCCGATTGGGAGATCTTTGGATTTACGAACCGCTGGAATTCCTTTGGTTTCAACCATCAGTCCAATGGACGTGACGGGACGCTTTCCAGGAGCTGGAACCGGTTATTTGCCTGGATTACCTTCGAGCGCGACAACCTCGCCTTCAGCATAAAGCCGTGGTACGCCATTTACGATGAGGATGAAGACGGCGACAATCCTGATATCACCGACTATCTGGGACACTATGAACTGTCCGCCTCGTATCGCCTCAACGAGAATGTTTTCAGCGTCATGTCGCGCAACAATCTCGAATCCGGGTTCAAGCGCGGAGCTCTTGAATTGAGCTGGAGTTTTCCCATTTTCAACTGGCCGTACATGCGGGGCTATGTGCAGTATTTTACCGGCTATGGAGAGTCGCTTATTGACTACAACCACTACACCAACACGATCGGCCTCGGGCTTTCCCTCACCGACTGGCTGTAAATGCTCAATTGTGGACGGAAGCAGCGTTACGCAGGTTCGAACTGCCGCCGTTTATTACAGCGGGCGTGAGGTTTGGGGATTGCGGAGCAAAGGGACGGGAGCTGAAAACGGGGAAAGGGGCCGTCGTGAAAACGGCCCCTTTCCGTGAACATCTATCGACGCTTACAGCTGAACGACGTTCGTGGCGGAGGGACCTTTGGGACCATCGACGACTTCGAAGGTCACTTTCGCGCCTTCGTCCAGAGATTTGAACCCATCGGACTGGATTCCGCTATGATGAACAAAGAGATCGCTTCCATCTTCGCGAGCGATAAATCCGTAACCCTTTGCATCGTTAAACCATTTTACTGTTCCTTCTGACATTTCTACTACTCCTTTCTTTTCGTCCTTTCCGGACTTTTTGCTGGTGGGCCGATATTGTCCGACCCGATTATTCCCCGCTGCAGAAGCAACGGGCGCTTGTTGTGCAGGCTGTTCACTATGAAACCTGTCATCAACAATATCTTATCTGTTCACTTATCTTCTGCGGCCCGATTTTTTCTTCGGTTTCGCTTCGTTGCAGACAAGTTCACGACTTTTATATACCTGTTTGTTCAGGGACTCCATGGCCTGTTGACCGCTGGAGCGGGAATCCATCTCGATAAAGGCAAATCCTCTCGATTGACCGGTATAGGGGTCTTTGACCAGATTGGCATTGACCACTTCACCAAAATTGTTAAACAGCTCGAGCAATTCCGGTTCGGAAATATCATAGGGCAAATTGCCGATAAAGAGCTTCATGTCGATCCTCCTGAACATTCGATCAGCAAGTATCTCTATGAGCAACTGAAATGGAGGGGGCTACAAGACAGGTGTGCGTGACGCTATGCGTGATCAGGTTTATGAGGTTTTTCCTCGTCGCTCGCCACTTTAAACGCTTTGGGTGAAATAGCAAGGGCAAAGTGGATTTAATCCAGGCCGGAGATGATATTTATTCTGGAACCGAGGGTCAGATGGTCAGGCAATTACACCTTTACATTTAACCGCTGCAGACTATCTTGAATGCTGGTTTAGAGAAGATTTGTTTTTTGGCAACGGGTACCGTTCGTACATGTTTCTATTTCCGGTGGGGAAATCATGAAAATCAAAGTCCTGTACAGTCTCTTGGTGATGCTGCTTGTTCTCACGGTTTTTCCGGCACTGGCGGCAGACACAAGCGCTGAAACAGCGGTTCAGGCTGAAGACTCACAGGGGTCGGAGCGTGCAGCGAAGACCGTTGAAGAGGCCAAAGCGGCTGTTGCTAATCTGAGCACCGAAAACAAAAAAATATTGACGCAGTGGCTGCACATGCTCGACAGGGATGACGACGGTGATATCGGTGATGCCGGAGTTCTTGCCTATGCCCCGCAACTTCCCCGCGATCTTGCAAAAATTTTCGAGTCGTCCGCTGCCGGGGAGCAAAAGGTTGGATTTTCAGGAGTATTGCTGCGTGCGATAGCTGCTATCGTGTTCGGCTATGCTGTTGTCTGGCTTCTACAACTGTTCCTGAGAAAAAAGCTGGCACGATTCGACGAACAGCTGCCGCCGTGCACCGATAGCCTGACCCTGCTCTGGGTCGGAGTAGTGCGCGCGATTCCGCGCTTTGTCGCTATCCTGCTTTTCGCCATTGTCGCCACGTCGATATTTCTACTTCTAGCCGGCAGCATTGGAGTCAAGGGGCGCATGTTTTTTCAAATGGTACTCGGTACGATTCTGATTTTCATGATGACAACTGCTCTGAGCCGTATCTTTTTCTCTCCGGCCGACAGCCGGGTCTGGCCGCTGGAAATCGGCACAGAATTGGCAAAACCGCTTTTTCGAGCCAGTTATATTTCTCTTGGTGTGCTTTTTTCCGGTTTACTGGTGGTGCGTCTTTTTCAGGAACTTGGAGCGCAGCATCAGACGGTTTCCTGGGTGGTGATCGTTCTTGGTTCCGCGGTTATCCTCACCTATATTGCGCTCGTTTTTTCACTTAAGCAACCGGTTGCCGACGCCATGCTCAGCCAGGTGGAAAAACAGGAAGGCGGCTGGGTCAGAAAACAGCTGGCCGGCTTCTGGCATATTCTCGCGCTTATCTATCTGCTGCTGGTCTGGTTCTTCTGGCTGGGACAGAATCTCACCGGAGCGTCGGGCCAGAAGGGTGCGTTTATCGTTTCGATGTTCGTTATTCCACTCTATTTCATTTTGAGCTATGGCGGCAGAGCCATGATCTGCAGCTCCGTCGAAGCGCTCAACCTCGGTCATATCGATGAGGATGAGTTCATCGAAGGTACTGAAGAAGCGGAAAAAGAGCAGCGTCGCAGGGACAAACGGGAGTTGATTTCCAGGCGGGTTCACAAGACGTTTAAAGCGGTTCTGTTCGGGGTTCTGCTGCTCTGGTTTCTGTCGCTTTGGGGTGTTCGTATTCCATTTGCCGGAACGGCTCTGCAAGCAGTCTTCGAGTCACTTGTTGCGGTCGCTCTGGCATTGATCGCCTGGCGTTTCGCCAGCAATTACATCACCGGAAAACTCGAAGAGTCCCTGCCCGAAACGGAAGAAAAAGAAGAGGACTTCGATGACGAGTTCAGCGGCGCGGCCCAGCGCGGGCGCAGCCATACGCTGCTGCCGCTGCTTCGTAAAGTGATCGGCAGTGTGCTGGTGGTGATGGTGCTGTTGATCGTGATCTCGTCGTTGGGAGTCAATATCGCCCCGCTGCTTGCCGGTGCCGGTGTCGTCGGTCTCGCCGTCGGCTTTGGGGCTCAGAAGCTTGTCTCCGATGTTTTGTCGGGTTTCTTTTTCCTGCTCGATGATGCCTTTCGGGTCGGTGAATACATCCAGGCAGGTTCGATCAGAGGGACGGTCGAGAGCATTACCTTGAGAAACGTCATGCTGCGTCATCATCTGGGCATGCTGCAGGTGGTTCCGCACAGTGATCTCGGCGCCATCACCAACTACATGCGTGGCGGTATCGTCATTAAATTTCCGCTGGAATTTCCTTATGATACCGATATCGACAAGGTTCGCAAGATTATCAAGAAGGTCGGTATCGCGATGCTCGAGGACGAGGAGCTGGCCGACGATTTTATCCTGCCGCTGAAGTCCCAGGGCGTTCATGAAATCACCAACTCGGTGATGGTTATCCGGGTCAAGTTCACCGCCAAACCGGGCAAGCAGTTCGTCATCAAGCGCGAGGCATTCCGGCGCATCACCGAAGCGCTGAACGCCAAAGGCATCTACTATGCCCATCGCAAGGTGATTGTCGATTTCCCCGACGAGGTCAAAGTTGAACAGCAGGATCCGCAGACCAGGCAGAAGGCACTCGAGGCCGGAGCGGCAGCAGCTATTGCGATGGAGGACGAGCAGCAGCAGCAGAAAAAGTAACAACCATGATCGGCTGATCCGGGCTGTAAATAACCGAAAATGTTCTGATTAACAATCAGACTCAAAAAAAGATCGCTCTTTTCATGTTATCGTCTTAAAAGAGCGATCTTTTTGTATTGAAGACCCGTGCCGGCTCGAAAGTGCGGAATTTGTCACGAAATGCAAAGAAAAAGTCGTATTCTGCTAATAATCATTAGCGAAATGTATTATTATATAACTAACAAATAATAAATAATTGAGGTCTTCGCTCAATGGGTTTTACGCTGTTTGTCAATATCGGGATTATCATCCTCTCCAGCTTCGGGTTTGTTTCAACGACCTATGGCGGACGCTTGTCTGATATGCCCGATCATTTCGATCACCCCGCGCTTGCTTTCGGATTCGGCCTTGCCGGACTGGTGGCGACGCTGACGGTTCTTGTCTTTTCTTCTGCTATTTGCACCTTCCTGCTGGTTAACGCCCTGGTTTATTTCAATATCTGGTAGCGCTCAGTTCACAGAGGATGCTCAACTCCGGGCAACCATGGTATCGAGGTTCTTCTGAATTGTTTTTTCCAGTTTTCGATAAATCCGGTAACAAATGCCGAGCGGGTCGAGGACCTGCATCGGTTTGTGGACGATAACGGTCATGTTCGTCTCTTTTTCTCCGACGGGCTCCAGCGTCACCGATATCAGCGTCGTTCCGGTAAACGACCAGAAGCTCTGCTTCCACTCGAGGTAGTAGTTTTCCTCGCTGATATTGTTCGCCCCCCAGCTGACGATCTCATCACCGCTCTGTTTCACCAGCTCAAAGCTCTCATCAATGGGCAGCGGCAGCTGCAGGTTGAATTTTTTGAGCATCAGAGGGCCGCGAGCGCAGCGTGGTAATCCGGCTCCTGGCTGATTTCGGGAACCAGCTCGGTGTGGATGATCGTCCCCCTTCATCGACCACCACAACGGCTCTGGCCAGCAAGCCTCTTGAGCCCGGTTGTTGTCATCGTCACACCATAGGCCTTGCCAAACTCAGGGCGCTCGAAAGGTCGACAGCGGGAATCACATTGTTAATATCTTCAACCTCGCAGAAGCGCTTATGGGCGAAAGGCAGGTCGGGGGAAATGCAGAGAACCACCGTGTTGTCGACGGCTGCCGCTTTTTCGTTGAAGGTTCGAACCGATGTGGCGCAGGTTGGCGTATCAATGGATGGGAAGATATTGAGAATCACCTTCTTGCCGCGAAAATCACTCAGATTGCTGTCGGAAAGATCAGTTGCAGCAAGGCAAAACGATGGTGCTTCAGATCCAACTTCCGGCAGATCGCCGCTGATTTCAATTTCGCTACCTTTTCGGGTAATTGTTGTCATGTCTGTCCTCTCGTAAAGGTTTTAGAGCAGGCTTTTTTTATTGCTCCTGACATGCAGATCATAAGTCTCCCGCAAAGATATTCAATTAAAATACCGGCAGGGCGGTACCATCTTTAAAACCCATCTCGACGGGGCCTTCCACGGACACGACATTATCGCGGGCTGAAACTTCGCTGACCAGTGGTTCGGAGACCAGCAGCTCCTGCAGGTGCAGGGTGTCTCTGATCCTGACCAGCCGGACGGTATTGAAGTCCATGATGTTGCAGGTCAGTATCGCGGCCCGGACGGCATCGTAGTCGGTGGGCAGGATCATCGGCAGACGGGCAACCGAAGTCACCGTGGCAATCAATGAATTGACGTAGGTGGTTTCCAGATCGGCGGCGTCGAACAACCGTCTGGTACAGATATCGGCCTGGCCGACACCGATGACGTTGCCGTGCGACTTCTCGGTGACCGACAGGATCGCCAGCTTCGATATGCTGGGGCCGCCGCTGGCATAGGGCGTGGCGTAGCGGCCGGTGATGTTGGGATCCATGCCGTCCCCCGAGATCTCTTTGCCCATGCGCTCCACCACCAGCACATCGATGTTGTCGATGCCGATCGACGGCATGTAGGATTTGGAGATTTTCAGCAGTTCCGGCTCCCGCTCCATGATAGCATCGGCGTCGACGATTTCGAGCAGCGATACGTTCTCGGCGCCGTCCTCAATCACGGCGACCCCGAAAAGAATCGGCATCTTCTCGAGCTTCATTCTGGTCATCTCGATGATATGTTCGGCCATTTTGCCAAAGCCGAGCTGATGACACGATTTGGCCCCGATATCGTTGCCCAGCCCGATCGCCAGCATCTTCACCAGGCCGCTCTCGTAATCGGCGTGAAAGGCGGTGTGGGTCTTGATCCGGTTTATCACCACAATGCCGTCGGCCTCAGAGGCAATCCGGTCCATATAGACGCTCAGCCCGCTGTCGATCCTGCCGATTTCAACCACATCGACGCCGGCCCGGACCGGACAGCCGACCGTTGCTTCGGTGACGCCCAGTTCCGCCAGCAGCTGGGCCTGCCCTGCACCGGTTGCCTTGCCGTGGCTGGCCATGCCGGAGACGATAAACGGTTCAAAGCCGCGATCTTTGAGTGTCTTGACAACCGCGGCGGTGATCCTGCCGATCTCGGCAATGCCGCGGCTTCCCACCGCAACGGCGATGCGTGCTCCCGGGGCGAGCTTGTCGAGCCGGGGGAGGCTTTCGATCTGTTCGCGGCAGGCGCTTTCGATATCTTCGAGCGGGTCCACATGGAACTTCTGCCTGACTTTGTACATCGGGGGAATAGTGATATTTTCAATAAGTGATCTGACCGCTTCCATAAGGTGTCCTGTAAGGTTTTATGATGTCGAAATATCGAATCTTATGCCGTAGCTTTGGTCGAGCCGGTGCTGATACCGCCGTCCACCAGAAGGGTCTGGCCGGTCATGTAAGCACTGGCGTCGGAGGCCAGAAAAACAGCCGTGCCGTCGAGGTCGCCCGGCTGACCGACGCGCTTGAGCGGTATCCGGTCGACCAGGTAGTCGACCCAGCCCTGGTTGTCGTAAAGCGCTTTGGTCTGGGCGGTTTTAAACCAGCCGGGGGCCAGGCAGTTGACGGTGATATTGTACTGCCCCCAGTCATCAGCGAGGCTCATGGTCATCTGCTTGACGCCGCCGCGGCTGGCGCAGTAGGGGGTAATGCCGGCGTAACCGGCCACGCAGGTGACCGAGCCGATATTGATGATTCGTCCGTAGCCTGCCGGTATCATCTTCTTTGCCACCGCCTGGGCCACGAAAAAGCCGCCCCGCAGATTGGTGTCGACAACCAGGTTCCAGTCTTCCCATTCGACATCTACCGCCGGTTTCCTGACGTTGCAGCCGGCGTTGTTGACCAGTATATCGATCCTGCCGTAATGGCTGTAGGCAGTTTCCACCATATCCTGGATCGACTGGTAGTCACGGACGTCAAGAGCCAGCGGCAGAGCTTTTCTGCCCAGTGTTTCGATTTCCGCGCTGAACTCCTTCAGGGAATCGACGCTGCGGCTGGTGATGACCAGATCGGCCCCGGCCCGGGCCAGGGCTCTGGCAAGATACTGACCAAGTCCCCGGCTGGCGCCGGTAACGACGGCTACTTTTCCACTCAGATCAAATAGTTCAAGAGTCATGTCATCTCCATGCAGTTTTTCTGTGACGATATCAGGGTGTTAAAATGACTTTCATCAAACCTTTTTCCTGTTTGTGCAGCTTCTCGAACCAGGCTGCTCCTTCGGCCAGCGGCACCACCTCGCTGAGCAGAGCATCGACGTTGATCTGGCCGCGGGCGATCATCTCGAGACAGGCGGGGTATTCACCGCAGGACGAACAGGACCCGGTGACGCTGATCTGCCGGGTGACCACTTCCTGCAGCGGAAATTCGACCGTGGCGGCCAGGTTGCCGACGATGGTCAGCGCCCCGCCTTTGCGCAGTGAGGCTACCGCGGTGTTGACGGCGGCGGTGTTGCCGACCACCTCGATGGCGACGTTGGCTCCCATGCCGCCGGTCAGCTTCTTTACTTCTTCGGCCACATCGACCTCCCGGGCCAGCAGGCCGTGATCGGCTCCGAGCTGCAGGGCCAGATCCAGCTTGCTCTGTTCCAGGTCAACGGCGATGATGGTCCCGCAGCCGGCTGCCCGAAGGGCCTGGACCACGAAGAGCCCGACCATCCCCGAGCCGATCACCACGGCGCTGTCGTTCAAAGAAATCGGAGTCAGGGTGATGGCATGAAAGGCGATCGAGACCGGTTCGACCATCGCCGCCTGGACGAATGAGAGGTTGTCCGGCAGCCGGTAGAGGATGTGTTCGGGTACGGCCACGTACTGGGCGAATGCCCCGTGCTGACGGTATTCCGGAGGCGAGACGCCAAGCACCCGGCGGTTGTCGCAGAGGTTGATCAGTCCCTGGCGGCAGTAGAAGCAGCTACCGCAGTAAATGGTCGAATCAAAGGTGACCCGGTCGCCTTTTACGAAAGCGGTGACGTTTCTGCCTGTTTCGACAATAACCCCTGAAGCTTCGTGCCCCATGATCAGCGGCGGATGCCGGCGGCCGCTGCTGCCGTCCATGCCGTGCACATCGCTGCCGCAGATCCCGCAGGCCTTGACCTCGATCAGAACCTCGTTGTCTGCGACCTCCGGTTCATCCATATCCTTATAGACCAGCTTGTTGTATTCTTCCAGCACAAGGGCTTTCATCAGTTTCTCTCCTTATAGAAAACCGGTTAGTCGCGGAACGATAAGTACGATATCGGGAATATAGGTGATCATCAGCAGGACGACGATCTCCATGGCCACAAAGGGTAAAACCTTGATGGCGATGCTTTCGTATGAGGTCTTGGCGATTGGCGCTGCGGTAAAGAGGCAGACCCCCAGCGGCGGGGTGGTGAGGCCGATATTGACATTGACGATCATGATCAGGGCGAAATGGAGCGGATGGACACCGTATTTGACCGCCAGGGGCAGAAGAATGGGGGCCAGAAGAATGATATTGGCACCCGTTTCCATGATCATGCCCATGAACAGCAGAAAAACATTGACCAGCAGCAGAAAGAGGATCTTGTTCTCGGTGATCGTCATCATGATCTGGGCGATCTGGGTGGGGATCTGCTCGATGGTTAAAACCATGCCGAACAGCTTGGCGGTCGATATGATCAGCAGGATGACCGAGGAAACCACCGCGCACTCGAGCAGACTTTCCAGAATATCTTTGAAACTCAGGCTCCGGTAAATAACGATGCCGACGAGCAGGGCGTAGCCGCAGGCCAGCGAGGCCGCCTCGGTGGCGGTGAACTTGCCGCTCAAGATTCCGCCGATAATGATAATCGGCATGATCAGGCCGACGACCGCTGCTTTGGTGCGTTTGATAATCTCCGGCCGGGGCACCGACTCGATACGGCGCGGATGGTTTTCCTTGATGGCATAGATCAGGGCCAGAACCATCAGACCGAGGCCGATCATGACGCCCGGCACGAACCCGGCCATGAACAGGGCGCCGATCGACTCCCCGGTGATGGTGCCGTAAATGACCATGATAATCGAGGGTGGAATGATCGGCCCGATGATCGACGAGGCGGTTGTCACCGCAGCGCTGTAGGCTGCCGAATAGCCTTCTTTTTTCATCGCCGGAATCAAAATGGAGCCGATTGCGGCGGTGTCCGCCACCGCTGCCCCGGTCAGGCCGGCAAAGAGTATGGAGACAACGATGTTCACCTGGGCAAGCGCACCCGGCAGCCTGCCGACCAGTACCTGAACGAAATTGACCAGGTCCCTGGTTATACCGGTCCGGTTCATCAGCTGCCCGGCCAGAATGAAGAAGGGAATGGCAAGCAGCACAAAGCTGTCTACCCCGTTGTAGAGCTGCTGGCCGATGATCGTTATCGGAATGTTTGAAATGAAGATGAAGTAAATGATCGAGCCGATACCGAAGACGAAGGCGATCGGGATTCCCATTGCCATCGTAACGATGAAGACTCCCACAAGTATGGCTAAGGTCATGTCGGTATGCTCCAGATCTTATTGGCTGAGAATGAAGTTTTTCGGGTCTTCTCGGGTAAACAGTCCGGCGCTGTAATAGAGCACGTGGACAATCATCATCAGGGCGCCGATGGGAACATGCAGCTTTACGTAGAGAACCGATATCGGGATGATGTCTCCGGTCTGGTCGGCAGCTTTTAATGCCGCATCGAGACCAAACCAGAACATATAGACCAGAAAGATCAGGACGAGAAAATTTGAGATTTGAATAATGAGTTTGAGAACCGGCGCAGAGGGTATCGTTTTGATAAGAGCGGTAATACCGATATGGGCGCCGCGCTTGAGTGCGATGCTCGAGCTGATGAAGGCAATGCCGACCAGCAGCCAGCGGGCAAATTCTTCGCTCCACGACGGGGCCCGTCCGGCCATTCTCAGAAAAACGCTGGCAAGCACGATAACGGTAACCAGAAAGGCGTAGAGAATCGAAATCCAGGTGGCCGCACGGTTCACTTGATCGCTGGCGTAACCGAGCCAGGTCATGATTTTTGGCATGTTCTTTCCCATGTGATTGAAGAAGGAGAAGCGTGAAAAGCCTCTCCCTCTTCGTTCATCAGGCTAGTAGCCGAGCGCTGCTTCGGCTTCCTTGACCGCGGCGAGAAATTCGTCCACGACCTCGGCTCCCACTTCACCCTTGAGCCATTCGATTACCGGCGGCTGGGCTTTTTCCTGGAACATCTTGATCTGTTCCACGGTCGGGGCATAGACCTCCATTTCTTCCTGCAGCAGGCCAAGACCCATGACCCTGCTCATAAAAGCTTCTGCGGCACGGTCGGCTCGGGCGCCGTGAATCCCGCCTATTTTGAGAATATGCTGGTAGTTTTCAGGAAAGCTGTTGAATTTGTCGGCGTTCATGATCAGCATGTTTTCGCTCCAGGTATGGGCGTCGAGCGTCAGGTATTTCTGCACTTCATAGAGCTTGCCCACGTAAGCGATAACCGAGATCGGGTTTTCCTGACCGTCGATAACGCCGGTCTGCAGCGAGGTGTAAACTTCGGGCCAGGCGATCGGGATCGCTTTGGCGCCGAGCGCTTCAACGGTTTTGACAAAAACCGGCGACTGCATGACCCGGAATTTGATGCCTTCCATATCTTTGGGCTCGCGGATCGGGCGGATATTGTTGGTGAAGTTACGGACACCGTTCTGGCCCATACCCAGGTAAACGAGGTTGGCCTTCTCTTCCATTTGAGCCATCAGGTCTTTCCAGAACTCGCTGTTGTCGAAGATCCACCAGGCGATTTCATCGGAGGCAAAAACGTAGGGCAGGTTGATGACCTGGAATTCCGGAAAGAACGGCCCCATGTTTCCGGTCTCGATACAGAGATCGAGGGTGCCGGTTTTGGTCATTTCGGTCGCTTCCTTGCTGCCGCCCATCTGGCTCGACGGGAACAGCTCGACCTTGATCGCCCCATTGGTCGCGGTTTCGACATAGCTTTTGAAAACGATCGCAAAAGCATGCTCGGGTTCGGGAATTTTGGCAGTATCGGGCCAGGTGGGGTTGTCGCTGTAGGCGAGTCTGAGCGTCACCGGTTTTTCAGGTGTCGGGTTGAGTGCTGCCGAAAAAGCGGGGGCTGCCGTCAGCCCGAGGATAACGAGAATGGCGAGAAAACAGCTGATTGTGCGATACATGTTACTCCTCCCTGTGGTTTGATTGACATTTAAAGAGCATACATCGTTTCGTTACAGCACAGACTGTTACACTGCTGTTTTTGTGTGGTATCACCTCCCTTGTGGAATGTAATGTTCTCTATACCTTACCATCCAGAACCTGAATGAAATAATTCGGCGCACCGATCTGACCGCCCTTGGAGGCGACCTGGAGGCCGTCGAAATCCGGGTTGTCCGATGATGTATGGCACAGCGGTGCCGCCGGGGCGATCGGCATCAGCAGTTCCAGTGAATGGATGTCGAGCTGGCGCAGGGTGTAGCTGCAGGTGTCGCCGCCGGCCACGCAGACCCTGGTGAGCCTGGTCTGGAGCAGCAGTTCGCGCAATATCAGTCCCTGCTGGCGGGCGATGCGTTTGCCCGTCTCGCTCGGGTCGAGGCCGAGCTGCCGGACCCGGTCTCTGGTCTTGTCGATGACCGGATCATCGGGGCCGATGGTGGCTGAGACGATGATATTTCTACCCTGGGCCAGGGCACCAAGAGACCGTCTGATAGCCCGGTTACGTTCTGCATCACCATCGGCATCATCGATCAGCCGATCGGTCTCCAGGGCGATACTCTCAAATCCCTGGGAAACCGCGTAGTTGATCTGCTCGGCGGTGTTGGCCGCAGCGCTGCCGGAGATAACGATCAACTGATCGACGGGACCGGCCGGCTTAAACGGTTCGGGTTCAGCGACGATTCCTTCGCTCCGCCAGTAGCGGGCCATGGCGTATTCGAAGCCGGACGAACCCAGCGCAAATATGTTGCCGGCCGCGGATTTTTTATGCAGCAGGGCGCCGATACGCATCAGATGATCGTCATCGAGGGTGTCGAACAAGATGATGTCGCTGCCTTCAGCCAGGTAGCGATCGAACCGCTTCGACAGGGCTTCTTCAGATTCGCGCAGGTGGATCAGATCGATCAGCTTCACCTTTTTTGACGTCTGCTTGGCCAGGTGAATTCGCAGGTCGCCTTCGTCCATCGGGGTGACCGGGTGTCTGCTCATGACCGGGTGGCGATCGAGACGATAGCGCTCATCGCCATAGACGGTGAAATGGTTGCCAAAGGCGATATAGCGACCCAGGATCGGCACCCCCTGGACAATGACGCCGCAGGACGGATCGAGCGCTCTGAAGCCGATGTCGGCTGCGTGGCCGATGCTGCCGATGGTTGGCGACGAGTCAAAGGTGGCGCAGACCTTGTAATGGATCAGCGGGGCACCGAGTGAATCGAGCAGGGCAAGTTGCGTCGGGAGTTCCTCATCCATCTGCTCGGGCGTCATGGTCCTGCTGATCCCCGATATCCCGATCGCCTGCAGATCGGCCCGTTTGTGCCGGAGTCGCTCCGGAGTCGGCCGGCCGAGAAAGAGGGCAGTCCTGACTCCGTTTATCGTCAGGGCTTCCATGGCGTCGGCCGAGCCGGTGAAATCGTCGCCGTAGAAAGCGAGCAGAAGGGGATTTGTCATCGTCTTGTCCGGTTCAGGTTTTCCAGGTTCTGCCAAGCGCCTGATCGATCTCTTCGAGCTGGGCGTCACTCAGACAGGCGGCCTTCATTCTCGAGGCCACGCTGACCTGGCAGCACTGCTCGATCTCTTCGACCATGCCAAGCGTCTCGGCCATATCGGCCCCTGCCACCAGCATACCGTGCTGACGCAGCAGCAGGGCGTGATAGTTCGAGGCCAGTGCTTCCACGGCCTGATGCAGGGAGTGGGCCCCGGATCCGTGATAGGGGACCAGCGGCACCCGGCCGGCCCGCACGTAGAAGGCCGCGGTATAGGGCGGTATGCAGTTCTCTGATGCTTCGCTGATCATCGCCGAATGGGTGATGGCAAAGGTCGGGTGGGCGTGGATCACCGCGCCCGCATCGGGCCGGGCCCGGTACATGGCCAGGTGCATGCCCATCTCTTTGGAGGGCGCCTCGCCTTCGAGAACGGTGCCGTCAAGGTCGACCCTTACCACTTCTTCTCTGCTCAAATGCCCCAGCTCGGCCCCGGTTTGACTGATCAGAAACGTATCACCGTCCCTGACACTGGTATTGCCGCCGGTTGCATGCAGCAGCTTGCGTTCATAGAGGATCTTGCTGTAGGTTATCAGCTCTTCGGCCTTGTTGGATGTACTCATCTGTTTTCCTTATGTTTTTTTTGGCGGTGTTACTGGCCGTGCAGCCTGGCCTGCTTGATGCTTTCTATGGTGTTTTCGATATGTTCCCGGAGCAGATTCTCTGTTTTTTGCTGGTCACCGGAGCGCATGGCCTCGAAAATCTTTCGGTGGTAGAGCCGTCCGGTCTGGTTGCCGAGCGCGACAACCACATCCTGCATCGATTTTCTGAACAGGTCGCTGAGAATTGCATTGACCTTGATGATCAGAGAATTTCCCGAAATCAGGCAGAGTTTCTTGTGAAACGCCAGATCGATCTCGCTGATCGTTTCGATATCGTCTTCTGATGTCTGCTCCAGCGCTGCAACGTTCTCTTCGAGGTAGTGCAGATCCTCTGCCGACAGGTTTTTGAAGAGCAGCGGTATGAGGCCGACCTCGATAATTTTTCTGAACTCGAGGACTTCGAGGATCGAGCGCTTGTCAAGGCCGATGATCGGTACGAGCAGATCCATGTTCATATCGACCGAGACGTCGACGACAAAGGTTCCTTCCCCCTGTTTGGAAACGAGAAAACCCTGCGCTGTCAGTGACTTGAGTGCAGTTCTGACCGATACCCGGCTGACCCCGGTCATCCGGCACAACTCCGCTTCGGAAGGAATTTTCTCGCCGGCCTGCCAGTGTCTCTCGAGCAGCAGGGATTTGAGCTGCTCATAGACCTGGGCGTGAATCTTCTCACTCTTGATGGTCTTGATCGGGTGGATGTTCACGCGTTCATGTTCCTGGTCAAGGGTTTGTACTTCATGTTCGGTGGTGCAAAGCGGAGATGAGAGCTCCGTTCGCCGTATCAGCGTGTATCTCAGTAAGCGGTGACGCCGCCATCCACCGGCAGAGCAACCCCGTTGATAAAACCGGCCGCATCCGAAGCCAGATAGAGCGCCGCCTCGGCAATGTCCTGCAGACTGGCCATTCTTCCCAGCGGTACTTCGCCGAGCCGCTGCTCTTTCCAGACCGGATCCTCGAGCATCTTCTCGACCATGGCGGTGGCGGCCGTGCTCGGGTTGATCGAGTTGCAGCGCACGTTGTACTCGCCGTAGCGCGAGGCTATCGCCTTGGTCAGCGTCGTCAGTGCGCCCTTGGCGGTGGTGTAGGCTTCGGGGGTGAATTTATGGCCGATCAGCCCGCAGACCGAGCTCATGTTGATGATCGAGCCGCCGCCCTGTTTTTTCATGATCGGCAGCACGTTTTTGATGCCGAGAAACGGTCCTTTGATATTGACCGCATACATCTGGTCAAGTTCATCAGCGCTCATCTCTTCAATGGGTTTGCGGATATTGATTCCGGCGTTGTTCACCAGGACATCGATACCGCCGGCTTCTGAGAAGATCTCGGTGCAGACACGATTCCAGTCAGCATCGTCGCTGACGTCGAGTCTGATGAACCGGGCTGTCTGCCGATCGCCGCCACATTCAGCCGCTGCATGGTTACCGATTTCAGCGTTGATGTCGGCGATATAAACGGTCGCACCCTCACGACAGAAGGTCCGGGCGATGGCGAATCCGATACCTTGGGCAGCGCCGGTAATCAGGGCACGTTTTTTATGCAGTCGCATGGCGAACTCTTGTTGAATGGCTGGCTGAATGAGTGATGCTGAAACTCTGAATAGTCATTGACACGAAAGGTTGGTTGTAATACGTATTACCTGTGTATCCGTCAACCCACTGTGACGTATGAATTTATTGAAGTCAAGAGAATTTTATCCCAGCCGCCGGAGCGTTTCGACCCGCTGTTTCATATCCCGACCATGACCGACCCCTCACATCTTGAAGGAGCAGAAAAAAATCGGCCGGTACTGATGATGGCCCTGCTGATGGTGGCTGTTTTCTTCTCGATGGCGGCCCGGATTATCTTTTCTCCGCTGATGCCGTCGCTGCAGAACGATTTGAACTTCACCCTGACAACGGCCGGTACGCTCTTTATGTTTGTCAGCATCAGTTATGCGGCGTCGATGCTCTTTGCCGGCTTTCTCTCTGCCCGCATCGGCCACGATAAAACAATTGTCGCGGCGCTTGCCACGATTACGCTTGGTCTTGGTATTTCAGGAGCCGCCGGCGGCGTGGTCCTGCTCGGTGTCGGCATGATCTGCATCGGCATCGGGGCCGGGGTCTATCCTCCGTCGGGCCTGGTGATGATCAACACCAAGATCAGCGCAGCCAGAAGGAGTACCGCCTATGCCTTTCATGAGGTCGGTCCCAATATGGCGATGCTGCTGGCGCCGCTTCTGGTGCTGCTGGCCGGCCCCTGGATCGGCTGGCGCGGGGTTCTTTTTCTGATGTGCGGGCTGAGCGGCTGCGCAACACTTTCTTTCTACCGGTGGGGGCAGGTGGACAGCGGCTTCGGAGCTATACCGAACCTGGGCAATATCGGCACCATCCTGCGGTTGCGCACAACCCGCGTGGGAATGCTCGTTTTGTCGGCGGCCCTGTCGGGCTGGCAGGGAGTCTACGCGATGCTGCCGGCCTATCTGGTCAGCCACGGGCTGGGCACCGAGCAGTATGTCAATTTTCTGTTGACCCTGTCCCGGGTGGCTTCGGTCCTGATGCTGCTGGTGGCCGGGTTTATCATCAGGCGGATCGGCAAGCGCATGACGATTGTTTCGGTGCTGCTCTTCACCGGGACCTGTACCGGATTGATCGGCCTGCTCGAGGGGACGCCGCTGGCGGCGGCGGTGGTCGCTCAGCCGGCTTTTCTGGCCGTCATGTTTCCTGCCATACTGGCCTGTATTGCCGACATCGGTGATTCCCGCTACCAGAATATTACCTATGCCCTGATCATTACCGTCGGCATCAGTATCGGTGCCGGTGTTGTCCCGGCTCTGCTCGGCGTGTTCGGGGACTTCGGACTCGGCTGGCTCGGTTTTGTCAGCCTGACCGTCTACATGCTGACGGCAATAATCGCCCTGTTCGCGACTCCCGATTTTGGCAGGGAATGATTACTCGGTTGGCGTGCAGCGAAGAACACCACCCTTGTCGGCCGATTCGGCCAGCTGAGCGTAGAGAGCCAGATAGCCGCGGCTGAACTTCGGCGCCGGCCGTGACCAGCGGGTCCGGCGCCTGGCAATCTCAGCGTCGTCGACGTGCAGGTGCAGGCTTCTGTTCTTCACATCGATGGTTATCGTGTCACCGTCTTCAACGATTGCCAGCGGGCCGCCTTCAGCCGCTTCGGGGCTGATATGGCCGACAAAACAGCCGTTGTTGGTGCCCGAGAAGCGGCCGTCGGTAATCAGCGCGGTTTTCAGGGCCAGGCCGCGACCATAGAGCAGTTTCATCGCCGTGTACATCTCCCGCATGCCGGGCCCTCCTTTGGGGCCCTCGTACCTGATAACCACCACCTCGCCGGCGCTGATCAAACCGGCCAGGATTGCCTGGTTGGCCGACTCTTCCGAATCGAAGCAGCGGGCTGAACCGGTGAATTCAAGCATGTCGGGATGAATGGCGGCCGGTTTGGTAATCGCCGTGTTCGGCGCCAGATTACCCCTGATGACGGCCAGCCCGCCTTCGCTGCTCCACGGGTCGTCCAGCGGCCGGACAATCAGACCGTCCGGCTCAGCGGCAGCTGCGACATTTTCCGCTATCGGTTTGCCCGTTACCGTCTGAGCATCGCCATGCAGAAGCGGCAGGAGCTGCTTCATCACCACTGGAACCCCGCCCGCCGCGTGAAAATCAGGCACATTGGCGGCTGCCGCCGGGTTCATCTTGGCGATGAAGGGTGTCGTGCGGCTGAGATCCTCGAAACGTTCGAGATCAACAGGTACATCGGCTTCGAATGCAATGGCCGGCAGGTGCAGAGCGGCGTTGGTCGAACCGCCGATGGCGGCGTTGACGCGGATGGCGTTTTCAATGCCGGCCTGGTTGATAATCTGCCGGGCATTGATCTGGTTTTCTATCAGTGCGACGATCCGGCGGCCGCTTTCCTGCGCCGCCTGGAGCCGGCGCGAACGGGTTGCCGGGATTGTGGCGCTGCCGGGCAGGCTCATGCCCATGGCTTCAGCGAGACAGCACATGGTGTTGGCGGTGCCGAGAAACGAGCATGAACCGCAGGACGGCATGGCCTCATCTTCGAGCTTTCGATACTGCTCTTCACTGATGCTGCCCGCTTTCAGCATGCCGAGGCCCTCGGTCAGCGAGGTGGCGTCACTGGCGCGGTTGTCGAAACGGCAGCCGCCCTCCATCGGTCCCCCGGCTATGAAGATCGCCGGTATGTCCAGGCGGGCCGCCGCCATCAGCATGCCGGGAACAATCTTATCGCATGAGCCGAGCAGGACGACGCCGTCGAGCTGGTGGGCCTGGACCATGGTTTCCACCACATTGGCGATAAGGTCGCGGCTGGGAAGAATATAGTGGCTGCCCTCGTTGCCCTGGGCGATGCCGTCGCAGCAGGCCGGAACACCGAATTCCACCGGCGTGCCGCCGGCCTGGAAGATGCCCTGTTTGACATATTCGGAGACCTGATTGAGGTTGTAATGCCCGGGAACGACCCGGTTCCAGGAGTTGGCGACCCCGATCATCGGTTTTTCGATGTCGTAATCGCTGTACCCCATCGATTTATAAAAACCCCTGTTCATCGACCATTCAGGTCGGGACAAAATCTTTGTGCTGCGTCGTTTCATGCTGGTTCCTCGATAATGAGAGCAAATGGACACCTGAAAGGTTTGCCGTATATTCCCCACTGTATCTCAATTCGGTATTTCCATTAAGTAATTAAATGATATTTCGCAGAAAAATGGCTGAATCTGACCTTGTAATAATTTTCTAATATTTATATATCAACATGAAATAATTAGATTTATTTCTTGAAACAGGTAGAAACACCTAGAACTCTTTAGGAGTTACCCCTATTGATCTGTTATTTCGTCAGGTGATATACGACTAATAACCATTTTCATTCAAATTCAATCGGGGGATTAGAATTATGGAGTTGACCGACTACACCGTTTATCTCTGGCTCTGGCCCGCAACGGTGCATCTTATTTTTCCTTTAGTGGTTTCCTGCATTGGCCTCGGCGTTTTCGTCCTGAGACGTGCCGGCGAGGCAGTCACAGATCGCAGGATAAGCACATCCCAACCATCATCGACCTAGTTTGAGCAACAGCTGATCCGCGAAATATTTTTTCGTTCTATCGTCTATTAATTATCCAGCTTCATCAGGAAAAGCTCATGATTGCCATATCAACCGCTTTTTTCCTGCTGTCCGGGGGGAGCGACTCCCTTGCTTCTCCCGGATTTTCATTTTAACCAACTTAATTCTCTCCTGTCGCCACCTCTTCCGGTATCCGCACCAATCAGCGCCGTTCCTCCTGCACGCAGCGCAAATCACGTTGTAAAGGCACGATAATTGGTTATTATCTGTTCAGTTATCCGTCTATTCAGAGCAAGATCATATCCGAGGGTCTATTATGAAGATTATTTACCGTGGTTTTATCCTGGCTGTACTCGTTGCCTTCAGCGCCGGTAGTGCATGGGCCGACAAGTTCGAGGAAACCAGGCAGCTTTTTGAAAAAGCCGGGATTACCGACATGTTCGAGACAGCATACGGCTATGCCCTCTTTCCGACCATCGGTAAAGGCGGTTTCGTGGTTGGAGGCGCCTACGGTGAGGGCCGTGTCTACGAGCAGGGGAACTATGTCGGCGATACGACGATGGTTCAGGGCAGTATCGGTTTCCAGCTGGGCGGGACCGGTTTCAGCCAGGTTGTCTTTTTTCAGGATCAGCGGGCGTTTGCTGAGTTCGTCAGCGGCAACTTCGAATTCGGTGCCGAAGCTCAGGCGACCGTTCTGACCGCCGGCGCTAACGCCAAATTCAACACCGGCGGCAGCTCAGCGACGGCCAGCGGTACCAAAAATAATGCCGCCATCGGCACCACCGGCTACAACAAAGGAATGGCGACTTTCACCATTACCAAGGGCGGCCTGATGTACGAGGCCACCCTGGGTGGTCAGAGCTTCAGCTTTTCCCGGCGATAATCCTGATAGAAATCGTCCAGCGGGGGGATGGTTTGGACCGAACCCCGCTGTCGCCCTCATGTCCCCATGAAGGTCGCGGCTATTTCATCAGCAAAGGCTCTTGCCTGATCGACTTTTTCCGCACTGTCGTTAAAAGCCCCGCGATCATCGACGCCTCGTATCAGCAATTCTCCCCCGTACGACGACATCGACCGCATCGAAAAATGATTTGACCACCAGGATTGAACCATCAAACAGTTTCTTCCCCTGGGTGGCTGCGCTGCAGATCAGGTAACCTTTCCGCTTATCATCTTTTCTGAATGGGTATTTGAGCAGGTATTTCCTCGACCAGCGCGCCTGAATCCGGTCGATAAAACTTTTCAGCTGAGCGCTGAGACCGTAAAAATAGGTCGGCCCCGCCAGGAAAATGAGATCGGCTTCGTCGATTTTCTCGTAGAGATTGATCATATCATCCTTGACCACGCACATCCCCGTTTTTTCGCAGCCGCCGCAGGCTATGCACGGTGAAATGGTCTGTGAGGCCAGCCGGACGTATTCGACTTCTGTATCTAACGTGGTACTGAGCCTCTCAACGACCAGCTGAGCGGCCGCTTCGCTGTTGCCGTTTTTCCGGGGACTGCCAAGGAATATGACGATTTTCATCGGATTATCACTCCACATGGATGAATCAGAGTGTTCTGAAAAATTAAACAACCACCTGCTCAAGCTGGTGGTTGTCTAGTTCCGGGAATTTATATACAAATCACAAAATATTACTGGCCAGCTCAGCCAGCTCCGAGCGCTCTCCCTTTTTCAGGTCGATATGGGCGTAGATGTTCTGGCCCTGCATCCGGTCGATCAGGTTGCTGAGTCCGTTTGAACGGCTGCCCAGGTAGGGGTGGTCGATCTGGTTGACGTCGCCGGTAAAGACCACCTTGGTTCCCTCGCCGGCCCGGGTGATGATCGTTTTTACCTCATGCGGGGTCAGGTTCTGGGCCTCGTCGACGATCATGTACATCTTCACCAGGCTGCGGCCGCGGATATAGGCCAGCGGTTCGATGGTCAGCTTTTCCTCGTCGAGCATCTTCTGGAGGCGCTGGAACATTTCGCTCTTTTCCGGGAACTGGCCCCGGATCACGCCGAGATTGTCGTAGAGCGGCTGCATGTAGGGGCCGATCTTGGAGGCGATGTCGCCGGGCAGGTAGCCGATATCCTTGTTGGAGAGCGGCATGACCGGTCTGGTTAAAAGGATCTGGCGGTAGTTCGAGCGGGTTTCAAGGGCCGCCGCCAGGGCCAGCAGGGTCTTGCCGGTGCCGGCCTTGCCGGAGATGGTGACCAGCTTGATGGCCGGGTTGAGCAGGGCATGCACCGCAAATGACTGCTCGGCGTTGCGCGGGTTGATGCCGTAGACGCTGCCCTTGTTTACCCGCCGGATGACGTACTCGTTTTCAAGATCACCGGGAATATACGCCGCCAGGGCGGACACTTTGCCGTTGCGCAGCACCATGAACTCGTTCGGGTGCAGCGGTGTTTCGGGAGCGTAATCAGTTGCCGGAACCTGACCGCCCTGCTCGAAGAGGCGCTCGATCAGGCCCGACTCCACATCTTCTTCGTAGCGGCAGCCGGAGTAGAGCTCGTCCGGCTCACGGACATGGTCGGTGGTATAGTCTTCGGCCATCAGGTCGATGGAGCGGGCCTTCATGCGCAGGTTGACATCCTTGCTGACCAGGATGACCGAGTGATCCTTCTGCTCCTGGGAGACATGATAGGCGATATTGAGGATCTGGTGATCGGGGTTGTCGACATTGGGAAAAACGCCCATCAGGTCGCTGTGCTGGTCCTTTTCCAGCCGCACCGAGATCCGGCCCTTGCCCTCGCCCAGATCGAGCCCGCCGTTGAAGAGCTTGTTGGCGCTGAGCTTGTCGAGCTCGCGGACAAACTCCCGGGCATGGAAATTGACGGTCTGGGTGCCTTTTTTGAACTGGTCGAGTTCTTCGAGAACGGTTATCGGGATAACGATGTCATGTTCATCGAAATTGTGAATGCAGGTTGAATCGTGAAGAATGACGTTGGTATCGAGGATGAAGATCTTTTTGTCGTCGAGCATAATGATGTTGAAGGGAGTCTTGATAGTGAGTGAGGTACCGTTGTTATCGTTGTAATGAAGTGGAATGTGTTATCTGCTGCGGCGTACCTCCTGGATAGCGAAGTCGTGAAATGGGTGGATCATTTCTTATACCAGAATTGTCTGTTCCATGTAACGTTTTCGTTTTGCATCCTTCAATTTTTTGATGTCGACGATCACCAGACCGTCGATACAGTCGTTGAAATCCGGGTCTACATTGAAGTCGACAAAGACAACGCCGCCGGGTTCGCACAGCTCCGTATACTGTTTGTAGAGCGGCGGGACCGAGGTGCCGAGGTTGGCGAGCAGCGACTTGAGCCTTTTGAAGTCGGCTGCATAGTCGGTGCCGCAGAATTCATGCGCAATCTCACTGACGGGCCGGGAGAAGCTGAATGGATTGCGGGAGCAGGAGTAATTCGACGGGGTTGAAAAATAGAGCTTGTAAAAGTAGATCAACAGCTCCTTGGCCAGCTGCGGCAGGGCGTTGGAGATGCTGACCGAGCCGAACAGGAAACGGAACTGAGGATTTTCGACCAGGTAGGCGCCGATCCCATACCAGAGGTAGTCGAGCCCGCGTCTGCCCCAGTATCGCGGCTGGACGAAACTGCGGCCGACTTCGAGGCCCTGGTCGAGAAAAAAGCTCCGCTGCGTTTCGAGCTTGAACAGTGAACCGGTATAGAGTCCTTCAACACCCTTTTTAGCAACCATTCCGGCGGCATCGACAAAGCGGTAGGCACCGACGATCTCCTCGTCTTCCTCGTCCCAGAGGACCAGGTGCTGGTAGCAGCGATCAAAATCATCGAGGTCCCGCCGTTTGCCGGTTCCCTCGCCGACGGCCCGGAAGCTCATTTCCCGGAGACGGCCGATTTCGTTGAGAAGCGGTGATGCCTGGGAAGATGTGAAAAGATAGATAGCCTTGTTGTCCGGCGTACGCCCGAGCATCCTGCTGTCTTCGAGTTCCTGAACCAGATCGCTCCTCCGTTCAGGGCGGGCGATGGACTCCTCGCCGTCGATCAGCGCCGATTTGCCGGTTCCGATTCGATAGAGATGTTTTTTGAACAGCGTAACCTTTTCCTTGCTCCTGATGGAGAGACGGGCGTATGACTGATACGGGATGAGGGCGCCGACGGTTATTTCGATCCGTTTCTGGCGCTGGTGCAGCATCTGGCTGACCAGCATGAGGGTGGAAAGCGGCTTGATGAGCAGCGAGGTCAGGTAGAAGGATACTGAGCAGTGGCCGCCGATATGGACCGGCAGGATCGGCGCTTTGCTGCGCTGGGCGATTTTCAGAAATCCCTGATGCCAGTCACCGTCCCTGACCCCGGAGAAACCGAGCCGTGAGACTTCGCCGGAGGGGAACATGATGATCGCTTCTTCGCCTTCAAGCGCACGGGTGATCCGTTGAATATGCTGCCGCGAGCTGATCCCGGTCAGAACACGAACCGGCAGCAGCAGCGAACGCAGCGGCTCCAGCGACATGAGCAGATCGTTGGCGACGACTTTGACGTCGGGGCGGATATCGTGAATCAACTTGAGCAGCGCCAGACCGTCGAGCGAGCCGATCGGGTGATTGGCAATAATCACCAGTCTGCCGCCATCCGGTATCTTGTCGCGGTCGGCGTCGCTGACCAGGTAGCTGAAGTTGAAATAGTCCAGAACCTGCTGGACAAAATCGATTCCCTGCAGGTGAGGGTAGCGTTCAGCGAAATCGAGGAAAATCTGTTCATGCAGCAGACGACGCAGAACCGATTTGACCAGCGGTCCGGTCATTTTTCTGTCGTTCAGCGACGGGTAATGCTCTGCGATGACCTGATCGACCGTAAACATGGCTGCATCCTCTTTGGGGGAGCTGTAGGCAACGCTGCCGGATTAACGTGTCTGGTCACCCCGGGGTTGGACTACTCGCTGATGCAATCGGAACAGACAGGGCGAAACCACACGCGGAATAAGCATACTCCGGTAATGTGATTATACCATTAGGATAAGATCAGTAGAGGGTTACGCAAGGCTTGCCGGGTGAGTGATCGGAGGCGAGCCGGAGTTCAGGCCGCCATTGAAATCGGGCGCTGACTAGCTGCCCATCATGTTCGGCAGTACCGTGACGATCTGCGGGAAGATGGTGATCAGCACCAGGGCGACCATGATCAGGATGAAGAACGGCACGGCAGCGGCGGCCACCCGGAGGATGTTCATCCCGGTCTGGCCCTGGATGACGAAAAGGTTGAAGCCGACCGGCGGAGTAATCTGGGCCATCTCCACCACCAGGACGATGAAAATACCGAACCAGAGCGGGTCGATGCCGGCCTGATCGACCATCGGCATGATGACCGAGGTGGTCAGAACCACCACCGAGATACCGTCGAGAAAACAGCCCAGGACGATGAAGAATATGGTCAGGGCGCCGAGCAGGGCGTAGGGTGAGAGGCCGAGGGTGCCGATCCAGGTGGCCAGCATCCGGGGGATGCCGGTAAACCCCATGGCCACCGTAAGAAAAGCGGCGCCGGCCAGGATAAAGGCGATCATGCACGAGGTTTTGGTGGCTCCCATCAGACCGTCGAGAAAGGTCTGCTTGTTCAGGGTCCCGCTTACCTTGGAGAGCAGCAGCGAGAGCAGCACGCCGACTGCGGCCGCATCGGTGGGCGAAGCGATGCCGGCATAGATGGAACCGATGACCCCGAGGATCAGCAGCACGATCGGAATCAGCCGCCTCGAGCGGAGCAGTTTTTCTTTCAGCGGCAGTTGTTCCGTCTGCTGCGGAATCGTACCTTTGTTGAATATCGACCAGACAACCACATAACCGACAAAAAGCCCGACGAGCAGCAGCCCGGGGAGAATGCCGGCGATAAAAAGCCGGGCGATGGACTGTTCGGTGGCCACCCCGTAAACGATGAGGATGATCGACGGGGGAATCAGCAAGCCCAGGGTTGCCGAACCTGCCAGGGTGCCGATGCTCATCTTGTCCGGGTATTTACGGCGGGACAGCTCAGGTATCGACATTTTGCCGATCGTCGCTGCGGTGGCCGCCGAAGAACCGGAAACGGCGGCAAAGATCGCACAGCCGAAAATATTGACATGGAGCAGACGGCCGGGCAGCCTGGTCAGCCATGGTGAGAGACCGCTGAACATATCTTCGGCCAGGCGTGAGCGAAACAGAATTTCCCCCATCCAGATGAACAGCGGCAGCGCCGCCAGCGCCCAGCTGTTGCTCGAGCCCCAGATGGTGGTGGCCATGACGTTGCCAAGCGGAGCCCCGGAAAAAAAGAAGATCCCCGCCATACCCACGGCGAGCAGTGAAAAAGCCACCCACAATCCGCTGCCCAGAAGGCCCAGCAGAAAAACGAGCAGCAGAACGGTCATAGCCATCTCATTCACCGGTCGCCTCCGTATTGTGGTCCTTGTAGACCGGCTCCCGGCCGCGGATGAGGCCGACGAGGATATCCACCAGTGAAATCGACAGAATAACCAGGCCGATAAACATGGCGGTCTGCGGTATCCACAGCGGTACGGCGATCATGCCCGACGAAAGATCGCTGAACTCAAAGGACTCCATAACCAGGATGGCGGTGTACCAGGAAAAATAGATGGCGATCAGGGTAGCCACGCCGACACACCAGAATTCCAGCAGTCGGGCGATTTTACCGGGTAAATGAGAAATCAGCAGGGTCACCCGGATGTGAGCGCCCTGCCGCAGGGTGTGGGCGAGCGCCAGAAACGAGGCGGCGGCCAGGAAGAAACCGGTGAAATCGGCGTACGATGGAATCGTCAGGCCGATTGCGGTACCGGTCAGCAGCCCCGCTATCCGGTCGATCAGATTGAGAACCACCTGACAGACGACGAGCAGCGCGATGGCGGCGATAAAAATGGCGCCGATCCAGCCGCTTACCAGATACAATCGATCGAGGGCGTTACGCATACCGGTGATAGCGAAATGAACATGAAAGAGGAACGGGCACAGTGAGCCCGCTCCTCATCGGTTTTCTGAAGTGCCGGTTATTCTTCTTAGTTGCCGTAGGCGTTAAGCAGAGCCTCGCCTTCTGCACCGGCATCTTTTTTCCAGTCCGCAAGCATCGTTTGGGCAACCGCTTTAAGGCCGTCCATCAGTTCAGCGCTGGGGGTGACGATGTTCATGCCGTTTTCCTCGAGGATGGCGATTTTGGCGGCAGTCTCTTTCTTGCTCATTTCCCAGCCGCGTGCTTCAGCTTTTGCAGCGGCCTCGAGTACGGCAGCCTGGACGTCGGCGTCAAGCTTCTGGAAGGCGGCCTTGTTGACGACGACGATGTTTTTCGGTACCCAGGCCTGGATATCGGTGAAGTATTCAACGAAATCCCAGGCTTTGGAATTGGCGCCGGTGGACGGGGAGGTGAGCATTGCCTCGACGCGTCCGGTTGCAAAGGCCTGGGGAATATCGGGAACCTCGATCTGGGTGGGTGCTGCGCCGACTGCTTTGGCGAATTTCTCCAGGGTCGGATTGTTGGTCCGGAATTTGAGGCCTTTTAAGTCGTCAACGGTGTTGATCGGCTTTTTTGTGTAGAGGCTCTGGGGCGGCCACGGCACGGAAAAGAGGGGCATCAGTCTCTGGCTGTCGAGCAGTGATGCGATAATTGGCTTCTGGGCATCCCACAGTTTCATGGCGTCATCGTAGTTGGTCGCCAGAAAGGGCTGGGAATCGGCACCAAATGCCGGATTTTCATTAGCCAGCAGAGAAAGAAAGAATTCGCCGATCGGCACCTGACCGCCGCGTACCGCACCTTTGATTTCAGGATGCTTGAACAGTGATCCGGCCGAGTGAATCTTGATCTCCAGCTTACCATCGGTCATCTGTTTGACATCGTCGGCGAATTCGATGATGTTAACGGTGTGAAAGGTTTTGTCCGGATACGGGGTCGGCATGTCCCACGATTCAGCCAGAGCGGCTGTGGACATGGCGGCAGCGAAAAAAGCGGCAAACACGAAGTAAAACATTCTGGTAAAAATCTTCATAATGCACTCCTTATCGGTTTGGGGTTAGGATGTGTCGGATGAAAGCCCGCACATGTAAACAGGAACCGTATCCTAGCATAAATAATAAACGGTTCAATCAGATATTGCTGCAAAACACACCGCGAGGGTATTTCCATTCTATAATAATCATTGTTAAAATAGATAAAGGATATTCTCCATCCGGATGCGCCCAAAAGAGTTCGCATGGCATCATTTTCAGGCAGATGGGCAGCGCTATGACAGATGTTAATCACAACATTTCTGCAGGGTAAACGCATATGAAACTCAATTGTGATATGGGTGAGAGCTTCGGTTCCTATTCAATCGGTCGAGATGATGAAGTGATGCAGCATGTGCACATGGCCAACATCGCCTGTGGAGCGCATGCCGGCGATCCGATCGTTCTCGAAAAGACGGTGGCGCTTGCCGTGCGGCACGGTGTGACGATCGGGGCGCACCCGGGCTACCCCGATGTACAGGGGTTCGGCCGCCGGTTTATCGATTTCACTGAAGCTGAAATCAGGACCATGGTTCTCTATCAGACCGGCGCTCTGGCCGCGTTCTGTAAAGCCGCCGGAACCCGTCCGGGATATGTCAAGCCGCACGGTATGCTCTATAATACGATGATGGCAGATGATGATGTCCTCACCGCGGTATTTGAGGCGGTGGCCTCTTACGATGCAGAGCTGCCGGTGATGATACAGGCAACACCGCGCTGGCGACATCATCAAAAACTGGCCGCGGACCATGGCCTGAACCTTCTCTGGGAGGCCTTCGCCGATCGTGCCTACGAATCGGACGGCAGCCTCAAAAAGCGCAGCCTTGCCGGCGCGGTGCTCGGCAGCGAAGCAGTGATCAGGCAGGCGCAGACCCTGTGTGAGCAGCACTGCATCGTTGCAGCAGACGGCACCAGGCTCGAATTCCCCGTCGATGCGCTCTGCGTCCATGGTGATTCGGAAGCAAGCATTGCGGTGATTGCCCAGCTCAGAAAACTGGTGGATTCTTATGAAAATTGAAACGCTTTCAGAATTCAGCTATCTCGTTCGTTTTCCAGGAGATAAAACCGCCCTGCCGGACCCGGCGAACCTGGGAATTGCCGCCCAGCTGATCCGGGAGTCCTTCGGTGATCAGTGGGTCGAGGTCGTGCCGGTCTTTGCCGATCTTCTGGTAACTCTGTCGCCGCGGGCATTTGTCGGCCACGAGGATCCGGAATCGGTTATCGCGCAGTGCCTCGAACGAATCGAGAGAGAAGATGACGACCTGGTCGAACCCCGCCTGATCGAGGTCCCCGCCTGTTACGATCTCGAGTTTGGTGAGGATCTGGAGGAGCTCGCCGAAAAAGGGGGTATCCCGGTGGCTGAGGCTGTCCGGCTGCATGCGGATCAGACTTACAGCGTCTATGCCATGGGGTTTTGTGCCGGATTTGCCTATATGGGAGATCTGCACGAGCTCCTGAGGCAGCCGCGGCGCTCGTCGCCGCGCACGAAAATACCGGTGGGCAGCGTTGCCGTCGCCGATTTTATGACCTGTGTTTATCCGCTGGCAATGCCGGGGGGGTGGCACATCATCGGCCGCTGTCCGGTTCCCTTTTTCAAGCCCGAGGATCAGGAAAACCCGACCCTGGTCAGGGCCGGGGACCGGGTGCGTTTTAACCCGATCGACAAAGAAGAATATTTTCGGCTGGTGGAACAATGGCAAAATTGACGATTACCCGGGCAGATTTTTTTGCCTCTATTCAGGATATGGGGCGGCAGCGGACCCAGCACATGGGCCTCGCCCAGAGCGGCGTGGCCGATGAGCACTCGTTTTTCCGGGCCAATTACCTGGTCGGTAACGATGTTGCCACTCCGGCAATCGAGGTCATCACCGGTCTGTTCAGTATAACGACTGATTCCCCGGTGACGATGGCTCTGGCCGGCGCGGATATGTCCGCCATGCTGAACGGCAGAGAGCTGGCTCCCTGGCAGAGCTTTGTGCTGATGCCGGGCAAGCTGCTCGAGTTGAACAGCTCGAAGGGCAACGGCATTTTCGGCTATCTCGCCGTCAGGGGTGGTTTCGATATACCTCTGTGCTTCAACAGCGCCTCAACGGTTGAACGAGAACAACTCGGCGGTTACCGGGGCCGAAAACTTGGAGCCGGAGATGAATTGTCAACGCGTCTTCAGCACCCGCTGTGTCCGACCCTGTCGACCCCGCCGGATCAGATACCCGCCTTTGACCGGCCGCTGACCCTTCGTCTTGTCCCCGGCTACGACCACGATTCATTTCCCGAAGCATCGAGGCGGACCATTTTTTCGGAGCAGTACGAGGTGACCACCAAGGCCGACCGCACCGGTATCAGGCTTTTGGGTCCCCCGGTGATCTGGGGGCAGGGTGATATCCTCAGCAAACCGGTCGCGCTGGGAGTCGTGCAGATTACCAATGACGGGACCCCGGTTGTCCTGCTCAAAGAGCGTCAGTCCACCGGCGGCTACCCGATGATCGGTGTCGTCTCACGCCTCGATATCTTCAGGCTGGTACAGGCTTTTCCCGGTACACCGCTGCACTTTACCCCGGCGGACCCGGCCAGGCTGCGCGCCGAGCTGCTGCGTTTCTATAATTTCTGGGGTGTTTGTTAGATCAGTGCCTGCAGAGGATTCACTTCGCGTCAGGAAAGGCTGAGGTTCGGCGCTTTCTCCGAGAGGGTTTCCAGTGATTGAATCAACCGGTTAATGTCGATAGAAGAGGCGAGGTCGGTGCGCATCTCCGTCAATACCGGAAGCGTTTTCCCGGCAATTTTAGCCGCCCGCTGATTATAACCCAGTTCCAGGTTGATATAGACGCCGGCAGCCCTGATCAAGGCCTGCAGCATCCGTTTTTCATCCCCGTCGGCCGCTATCCAGGCCGGCTCCAGTATCTCATGCACCTCGAAAAAAAGGTGCAGATCCCACAATACCGCCGCCTGACTCATCAGCGGGGCATTGTGCGGCAGCGCTGCAAGTGCCTGGCGGTAACGCTCCAGTCGCTGATCGATGTAGTCGGTGTAGATGCGGTCCAGACTCTGTCGGCGATAATCTGATGCAACAATTTCAGCGGCAGTCATCGAGCCGGAGCCCAGAACCTCGATGACGGTCTCGGAGAGATCGTTGCGGATATCGCGGCTCAAGCGGTCTTCGAAGGGGTTGAACTTTTGCATGGTCAAAAGAGGTGCGTTGCGCAGCCGCAGAAAGTTAGCTTACAGCCTGTTCCCCCGGCCTGCGTTCCAGTTGTTTTGGGTGCTCAGTTTCGGGATGAACAAGAAGATTTTGGGTGAGCTGTATTTCGCTGCCAGCAGCCGACTTTCAGGAATTCAACGGTTCTTCGTCAGCCTCGCCGGTTAACGCTTCGCCGTTGTCATCTTCAGACTCATCATTCCCGTTTTCCTCTTCCGCATCTTCGAGTTCCTGGCGCTCAGCCTCTTCCGCTTCCTGTTTCAGACGTACGGCTTTGGGAATTTTCGAGTCGGGCAGAATGATTTCGGTGATCCTGGCAATCTCGCCTTCGATATCAGGATCTTCCTCGCAGATCGGACAGCCGTTCACATGCTGTTTGATGAACTGAACCATGCGGGCCGGTGCCATGGTTTCATCCTTGACGTGCAGATACCACTGCTTGGTCAGTTGTAACAGTCTTTTACACTGCATATAATTGTACTATTATCTGTTTTAAGGTTGGAATAGAATTCAGCTTAAAAAATTATCATTATAATAATAAGTTGCTTTCCCGGTCAATATTAATTAATTTTACCCTCCCGCCGGCGTTACAGCAGACGCTGCAGACGGAAGTGGATAGGGCACTGGTGGCCCTCCCGGACTTCAAATCCGGTGCAACGGGTTAACAGCCTGTTGGGTGGGTTCGATTCCCATGCACTTCCGCCAATGATTATAAGTAGTTAAGCTGATCTGCTTAACTTCAGTAAGTTTCTCAAGTATTCCTGAAATAGCCTCGAAAGACTCTCAAAATCTACTAGAAATCTACTAGGAGAGGATGAGTCATGAGGAAGCAAGTCATCACCAGCAGTGTTCTCAAGACGTCGAAACCACTAGATAAACCATATTTTGTTAGAGACAAGTCGTTTACTGGTTTTGCTCTAAAGGTCAATCCATCCGGACGGTTAAAATTCGTTTCAGAGGTCACATCTGGCGCTAGATTTGATAATCAAAGACCACAATGTCTTCCAGCAGCGGCCTGAACACCTCTTTGAGTGCTTCATGCTCTGGATGGGGGAGATAATTTTGACGCCCTTCCTCGTCTGAAAAAGTCATCATTACTGCATGCGTATACCCCTTGTTTTTATTCTCCGGACTGTCGTTAATACCCCATTCGACCGAGACTACACCGTCTACTTTGTTCGGTATTGCAGAGAACAAGACTTGTAGCTCATCAATTTGAAAATGCTCGGCAGTTTCTTTGAATTTTATCAGAAGAATATGTCGAATCATTGATACCTCCATAGCAGTTCATATCTGCTTATCAGAATATTTCCTCCTGACAAGACAATATGATGCTGATTTTCAAAGTTTAACTGATGTCAATTCTATCAAACTGCTGTTGCTGAAACCAGTGACAAGTCCGACAGGCAGGAAATAGTTATGGTGCATACGACGCATAGCATGTGAGACAGAGGAGTAAAAATGGCCTTTCCCCCCGCAACCGGACCATAGAAAATGAAAATATTTCATGGTGATGATTCCTGTAAATAAAGTAAAACATGTTTCTGTGAGAATATTTGGGCAGGGTTTTATGAAAGAATCACAAACATGAAACGAGCCGGGGGAGTATTTCATGAAAGAGCCCAGCTTCACCATCGGCATTGAAGAGGAATATAAGCTGGTTGATCTTAAATCCAGGGACCTCATCCGGGAAGCGCCGGAAACATTGCTTCCCAAATGTAAAGTGCGCCTGGAGAGCCAGGTGTCCCCGGAGTTTCTTCAGTGTCAGATCGAAGTGGGAACCAAGGTCTGTGAAAGTCTTGATGCTGCCCGCTCAGATTTAGCCTACCTGCGGCGCACGGTAGCAGAATTAGCCGATGAATATGGCCTGGCCATTATTGCCGCCTCTACCCACCCCTTTGGCCGCCCAGGCCAGATAGAGCACACACCAAAACAGCGCTATGTGCAGCTTGCTGACGATTTGCAGGAAGTCGTCAGGCAGCTGGTCATCAGCGGGATGCACATTCATGTTGGAATCGAAGATGACGATTTACGCATCGACCTGATGAGCCAGGTTTCCTATATACTCCCGCACATTTTAGCCCTCAGCACTTCATCACCTTTCTGGAGAGGCAGGGATACCGGTCTCAAATCTTATCGCGTTGCCATCTGGGACGGGATGCCGCGAACCGGCATTCCGGAATATTTCGATAGCTACGGGGAATATCTGCGGCATATCGAAGTTCTCGTAAATGCTGGTGTGATCGAGGACGCCACCAAAATCTGGTGGGATATCCGTCCCAGCGAAAGGTACCCTACCCTTGAGATGCGTGTCCCGGACGTCTGCACCCTGTTGGAGGACGCTCTTGCCGTTGCAGCATTTTATCGCTGCTGGCTGAGAATGCTGTATCGTCTTCGGCGCGATAATCAGCGCTGGCGTCGCTACAGCAATTTCTTGATCAACGAGAACCGTTGGCGTGCCCACCGCTATGGTATCGATGAGGGATTGCTCGATTTTGGCCGGGGAGAAATAGTTCCGTTCAAGGATTTAATGGATGAAGCGGTAGAATTGATCCACATAGACGCGCTGTATTTCAATTGTGTCAGCGAGATCAATCACCTCTATACCATAATCGAAAACGGCACCAGCGCTCACCGGCAGATAGAGACCTATTCGAACGCTCTGAAATCAGAGATGAATCAGGAGGAAGCATTGTGCCTGGTGGTTGATCAGCTCATTGACGAGACATTGATCGGGACCTGAAGCACTCGGAAAAGATGATTCATTTATCGCTTATATGGTGTGAGAAACTGATGCCACGTGTTGTAAGCATTGTAAGATTACCGTGTACCATCACTGAGCGGCGGCAGTAATTACCATCCTCCTGACGTTCCCCGGACAGCCAACAACACCGCTGGCGAATTTCTTTTCACGCAGTTCCTGCCAGAGGCACTCAGCCGGGTTCAGCTCAGGTGAATAGGGCAAAAGCCGCACTTAGATTTTACCTGCCCGACGAAATGAGCTTTCTCAGGATCAGCCGATTCTGAAGAGATGCAGGAAACACCTCAACCTGTCAGATTTGTTTATTCATAATTACGATGATAGAATAAATTCATGAATAATGAACTGATTCAGCAGATAGCCGATATGGAAGCTGAATATGAATACGAGGAAGAAGTCCTAATGAGCAAGTTTCTCAAGAAGCACGGTCACGAATATAGCCAAGAAGAATTTCTCAAATTTCTGAAGAAGCGATACGAGGTAATCAATAAATTTAATGGCCCGGATGATGTTTAACGGGGACAATTAATCGAGCGATAAAACGTCTATATTTCATGGCATTTGAAGAGAAACAGGAATAAGTTTATTATCTCAAATAATTGCATTATCTGACCTTGAGGTGAGTAATATTCAGTCCACAATCAGTCTAAGTTCCCATTTAATTTTTCAACAGATTGTTGATTGAAATTCCTGTAAATTAGGTGTAGCATATTCGGCCAAATAGAGGCGCAGGGCAGTGAATAGCCTATTTCAAGGAGGGAAGGATTCATGGCAAATGACGGGAAAGTTACTTTCGAGAGTAAATCTATTCAAAACAAGAGCAGGCGAAAAGCAGTTAAGACCATTGTTGGCGGGGTTACAGCAGTTGCCGCTTACCATGCACTTCCTGCAAAATGGGGCACACCGATCATCGAGCAGGTGTTCCTGCCAGCGCACGCCGTTACAAGTGGAACGACAATCACCGGACTCACGGTGACACGGGTCTCAGGTGATACGTCCAGTTCGAGTGTTGTTGTTACTATTTCAGGTCAACTCAACCCTCCAGAGGCTGGTGTGCCTGTGAATATAGCTGTCACAACAACCCCATGATTTGAGGAGAAGAACAATGGAAACAAAGAATGTAACGGCAACAACGGATGAGAATGGGGCTTTCGAAATTACAGTTGAATTAGAAGGTGGTCCGGGAATAAAAGTGGTCTCAGCAGTTGCCAGTAGCGGTGGTGCTGCAGCTGGCGCAGATTTGAAAATAGCAGATCCAAACAATGGAGGGTCAAATCCCAACCCGGTGACGGCAACCTATTACAGTAATGCGGGCTGGGGAGGCGCGGGAGATCATCTTGCTTTAACTGTTTTTTCGGATGGTTCAGCAATTTTTGTTCGAGTTACCAGCAGACGAACACGAAGATGGGAGGCTTCATTCTCATCTATTCCGAGTTCGGGAACACTTGCAGAGACAGATCGATCCAGTGGTATCGGTTGCGATTCTATTTCCTCTGCTCCTGGTCCGGCGGGTGGTCCGAGTCCCTCAATTTCTCTAATCAGCGCCGATGCGACACAGGCAGAATTGTATGTAGGTGGCGGCGGGGGAGCTGAGTTCCCACTTATTCTCCCAGCAGCATCGATTCCTGCAGAACCTGCTCTGACCGGTGACTGCATTCGATAGATGTATCCTGCAGGCTGAGCTTGATAGCATATAGTGATTAATAGTTAGGCTCTTGCGGGTTATCAATCTGCCGCAGAACGTCTTGGAATTTAAAATGCCCCATGAAGAACTGAATTGCGGGGAGGCAACTGAGAGCGTGATACTGTGCTAAGGCAATTGAATGATACTATTGTCTTTCACAGTCAATGCTTATTAACTGACAGAAACATCTTCACGTACTTTTTAGCCCAGGCAACAATCTCATCCGTATTAGATCTTGATACGTCAAAGAGAAGGCAGGAAGGCTCCTGACACTATCTCAGGGAGCTTCCTGCCTCCGCTTTTTAGTTCGTTCAACCGTTTTTGTGGCCATCCCAGACAAGGCACAGATAGAACTTATCTCTCGGTAACTGCCACTTTTCCGATATAATAGATGGATCTCCTTAAATGTATTTGTAGAGCTTTGTAGTGACAGTGCTGACAATTTTAAAACATTCCAAAATTTACCTTCTTCCTGTGCACCTCCCACAACAAGGGGAGCAAAGAATTGATTTTTTAAAATGAGATGTAGTCCCAATCAAATAGGAAAATGTATGCTATAGAAAATACAGATGGGGAAGATGGATCAACCAATCATTATTTTTGACGGTGTATGTAATCTATGTGAATATTCAGTAACATTCATTGTCAAAAATGACCGTCAAGCGAGGTTTAAATTTGTATCTGCCCAATCGGAGAAAGGGAAGGTTCTTCAGCGCATGTGTGGTGTCGATACTCTCCAGGATGGCACGGTTATTCTTCTCAAAAATTCCCAGGTGTATGTGAATAGCGATGCTGCTCTGCAGATAGCAAAGGATCTCGATGGACTCTGGAGATTTCTGTATTTATTGAAATTTATTCCTAAACCGGCAAGAGATTTCTTTTATTCAATAATCTCAAAAAACAGGTATCGGTGGTTTGGCAAAAAGAATGAGTGTCTGCTTCCCGATGATAAGATAAAAGAAAGATTTTTATAAATTATTTTTTACTATGGACTCAGTGACACAAGGGACGCTTTGTGCTGCCATAAATGATGGCTTCGGGTTAGAGGTAAACAGAAATAGTCCCAAGCAGCAGGATTTGTTAAATACTTGACAATGCCGGTGCTAACCTTTTTTGACAGAAATCCTCTCTAGCAGTAGTCCTCCATATGGTAGTGTTCTCCATCCAACGTGACAAAATGTACACCGTCAAACTTAGGCAGACCTGCAATCTTCCATGCTTTTTCAGGATTAACAAATTCATTATAAACACATCGGCTTTCCTGCTTTGTCTGCTTACACACATTGTGTAGAATTGGCCAGTTTTTGTGTTTGTCGTAGTATGCCCTCATGAATCTGATTATTTGCTTCTGCTTATCTGATAATTGCCCCAATCCTTCTCGGTCGGCAATTATTTCGGCCACACAATCGTCCCAATTTTGGGGTTCTACCATAAAACCATCGTCATCCAGGGTAATTTTTTTTCCACAACATGATATTTCTTTCATGATACAGCTCCTATGGAGAAAAGGTCACCGTTAGTTCAGTGAGCTTTGAATATTCCGGCAAGATAATCTTGCCTCCATCACTACTAAAAAAAAGAATAAGCACTGTATGATCTGAAATACAGTAAGATATATTCTCTGGTAATCCATGCTCTACAATTGCCCCATTTCTGGGCAACGGTGATGCAGCTTACTACTTTCACAATTACTACACTATATAAAGACGATTGGTTCTTACTGTCGTGGTATGTTGTATGGGGCCCGACAATCTCACTGTCAACTTGTCGAGGACTCTTTAGAACGAATTGAATGTCAAACCGCAGTGATAAAAAACTGATATCCTGATATAGTTCGGGCCGAAATCTTTCTCAACAGCTGTCGGCTGCCTGGTTAGAGCGTGCGGTTGCATTAAATGTTTATACTTGGGTTTCACGGCTTTTGCAAAAATGCTTCCTGTGCTGGAAATGCAGTAATAAAGGAACATCAGACCGACAACACTTCACTGATCCCGATAACACCCTAAATTATGGTCTGAGCTGCCGGACATGGTTTTCAGTTCACTGGTTTTTCTCTTTGCCTTTCTCCCGTTGGTTCTGGCGGTCTATTATATTTTTCCGTTGAAATGGAGAAACCACGTCCTCCTCTTCGCCAGCCTGCTGTTTTATGCGTGGGGAGAAATGGGCTATGTACTTCTTCTGATTCTGTCGATAACCGTCAATTATCTGTTTGGACTGGCTCTGGGGAAGGATCTGCGGCCCTGGAACAGAAAACTGACCATCACCTGTGCAATCGTCTTCAATATTTCACTGTTGTTCCACTTCAAGTATGCCGGATTCCTGCTGAGCAATATAAACGCGCTCTTCGGTTTTCAACTGCCGCTTGAAAGTTTTGTCCCGGACCATCTTCCTATCGGCATATCTTTTTTCACGTTTCAGGCCTTGTCTTACATCATCGATTGCTTTCGAACGCCTGCAACGGTACAGGCAAGTCCAGTCCGTCTCGGTCTCTACATCAGTTCCTTCCCGCAGTTAATTGCCGGGCCGATCGTTCGATACAATGATGTGGCCAGGCAGTTACAGTCGAGGGTCCACAGTTTCGGCCTTTTTGCTTCGGGAGTGGAGAGGTTTATTTTCGGTCTGGGTAAAAAGGTTCTGATAGCCAATCCGATGGGTGAAATGGCAGATCATATTTTTGCAGTTCCTGTCGCCGAGCTTTCAATGCCCGAAGCCTGGATCGGCATTTTGTGTTATTCGCTGCAGATCTATTTTGACTTTTCCGGTTACTCTGATATGGCAATCGGGCTTGGGCGCATGTTTGGCTTATCGTTTTTAGAAAACTTCAACTATCCATATATCTCCCGGTCCATTCAGGAGTTCTGGCGGCGCTGGCATATCTCCTTATCCAGCTGGTTTCGTGATTATCTCTACATTCCCCTTGGTGGAAACCGGAAAGGACGGGTGCGAACCTATGGCAACCTTCTGCTGGTCTTCGCCCTGTGCGGATTCTGGCATGGAGCGAGTTGGAATTTTCTTGTCTGGGGCTTGATCCACGGCCTCTTTCTGATACTTGAGCGTGCCGGTATGGCTAGACTCCTCGCAGCCCTGCCAAACGTCTGCAGACATTGCTACGTTCTTTTGGTTGTGCTCATCGGCTGGGTGTTCTTCCGGGCGGATAATCTTCACGAGGCGCTGCTCTATCTGCAGAAAATGTTCATTTATTCAAGCGATGGTGTGCTTCACCCCTGGATTATCAACAAAGTCGATGCTCAGGTGCTGGTGATTCTGCTCGTTGGTTTTCTTTTGAGTACGCCGCTCTATCCCACTATAAGAAAGAGCTTGTCCACACTGGATTTTACGGCTGGGTTCCCGGCCATAGTCAGGGGAGGGGCAGATACGGTCTATCTTGTCAATCTGCTGCTGGTGTTCGCCATGTCGATTCTGGCACTTGCCTCAGGTGCCTATAACCCCTTTATCTATTTCAGGTTTTAAGTATCGGTCATGGCTCAGGAAAACACACTAAGAGACAGAATCCTCGTGTTGTTCTTCCTGTTGATAATCTCTGTTCCGATCGGGGGAAGTCTTTTTATGCAAAGCCAGGCGGTTTCGGACGTGGAGAAACGCAGGCTGGCCGAGTTCCCGCAAATCAGGTTTGACCGGCAATCACTTGAAATGTTTCCAGAGAGCTATAGTGCCTATATCGAGGATCATTTTCTGTTCAGAAGTGAGATGATCAATGTAAACAGCTTCTTTCGAATGAAACTCTTCCGTTCTTCACCAACTTTTACCCTCGCAGTAGGAAAGCAGGGTTGGCTCTTTTCATTGTCTGACTGGGCGCTTCATGACTATCTGGGGGGAGCGAGAATGAGTGCAAAACAGCTCGAGGTCGTCCATCTTGCGCTGGAGCAGAGGAAGCGGTTGGTGAGTGGTTGGGGCGGAACGTATCTGCATGTGCTGGTACCAAATAAAATGACGGTTTACCCTGATTACCTGCCCCGACGCATCAGTGCAAAGCGTGGAGAGTCAAGGCTCCAGCAGATAAGAGAGTATTTACTCGATCATCGGGAATTGGAGAGTAGTGTGCTGGACCTCACCGAGGCACTTTTCAAAGCAAAAAATGACCACCAGATTTACTTTCAAACCGATACGCACTGGAACTCCTATGGGGCCTTTGCCGGCTACCAGGCTATACTCGAAAAACTCCGACGATATTATCCGGATATCGAAATTATTTCAGCAGATCAGCTGGTCAGGAGAGAAAAAACGAAATCGGTTGGCGACCTGGCACGAATGGGCGGGGTTTACAAATTTATTTCTGAGACCTCGGAGCCGATTCTGCCGGAAGAATTCTGCCGGTCTGCAGAAAATGAGCGTGTAGTGATCGATTACCTGCCAGGTCAAAGCTATCTGCAAAAAAATGGCTGTCCACGTGCAAACCCTTACAGACTTGTTTTGATATCAGATTCATTTGGCGATGCTTTGCAGCCATTTTTTTCCGAGACTTTTCAGGAGGTAATCTACGATCGAAATGCCAACTTCCCTGAACTGTATCGTTTTTTGCGTGACTACAAACCAGATATTGTTATTAATTTGACAGTCCAGCGTCTCCTCGGCAGTTCCTTCGTTTACGACTCACACCTTGACAGAGAGTAAATCCTAATTCATCCAGCTGTCGGGATTTACTGATCAGCTCATGTCTTGCTTTTGTCTAGGTGCGGACTCCCCTAAACCCTGCCAAGCCCTTTTAATACCAAAGCTCCGGCGACTCCCCATAAGATGCTGTTCAGCGGAATAAACCAGAACCCCTGCAACGGAATCAGTGCCGCAGGCATCAGCATGGCCCAGAAGAGCGTATGCCCGATATGCTGTTTGCCCTCGAGGCCAATTCCAAAACAGAAGAACAGCAGGGCAACGATAAAAAAATGGGCCGCAGAAAAGAGCAGGGATAGTCTCACAAAGTGCATTTTTGCTGAGTCCCGGGGATGGTTTAAAACGAATATAAACCTCAGATCTGCTCGAAATTTCTCAGATTCTCTCGTACAGCCACAGCAATTGACACCAACAGCTCAGAATCTTCTTTTACATTGTACAACGCTGATGGCGCCTTTGGGAACCGCTGATTCCGGGCGCTCGCCGAATTTGTCCAGTGATGCCTTCCGGATAATTTCGCTTTCCACTTCATATCACGACGAAGGATTTGCAGCAGTCAAGCGCCGCAAACCGATGGGCCGGGTTTTGCCGGCGGCGGTGGTGAATTATTTTTGACAAATCGCTAAATAGTAATAGATTCTTATTTATTGAGGTTGAGATGAAGATACCGGATAAGGAACTTGCACGGCGGGTTGGGCTTTTTAAGGCGGTTTGCCGTGAAAACAGGGTTAAGATCACCCATCAGCGAGGCGAGATATTCCGTGAGGTTGCCCAGACCGACGACCACCCGGACGCCGAACAGGTCTATCTGCGCGTTCGTGACCGTCTGCCCAGGGTTTCCCTTGACACGGTGTACCGGACGCTGTGGCTGCTCAAAGACCTGGGCTTGATCGTGACGACCAATCGAGGGCAGGAGAGAACCCGCTTCGATGCGAATCTCGAGGATCACCATCACTTTGTCTGCACCCAGTGCGGCTTGACCCGCGATTTTGATGGTGTCGGACTCAACACGATTGCGGTTCCGGAAGCGGTCGACGGCTATGGGCGGATCGAGTCGTCTCATCTGGAAATCAGGGGAATCTGTCATGGGTGCATCAGCAAGAGCGATTAGGATTGTGGAGAGAGCTGTCACGGCCCGGCTTGCATGATGGCAATGGTCAGCATGTTCGGCCGGTGCCCAATGACGGCAGTTTGAATGAATAACGGACTACTTCAAGAGGAGGAAATTCAATGAGTGATGTGAAATGCCCGGTTACCGGCAAAGGCGGTAGCAAATCATGGGGGTCACGCTCGAATCGTGACTGGTGGCCGAACCGGCTGAACCTCGATGTCTTGCGGCAGCATTCTCCCAAGGCCAACCCGATGGGAGAGGATTTCGATTATCGTGAGGAGTTCAAGAGTCTCGATTACGCAGCGTTGAAAAAAGACCTGCACGACCTGATGACGGATTCCCAGGACTGGTGGCCGGCCGACTATGGCCACTATGGCGGTCTTTTCATCCGCATGGCCTGGCACAGCGCCGGTACGTATCGCAGCGGTGACGGCCGCGGCGGGGCTTCGACCGGCAACCAGCGTTTCGCGCCGGTCAACAGCTGGCCTGACAATGTCAATCTCGACAAGGCCCGCCGCCTGCTCTGGCCGATCAAACAGAAATATGGACGAAAGATCTCCTGGGCGGATCTGCTGATTCTCACCGGTAATGTCGCGCTCGAGTCGATGGGATTCAAAACCTTCGGGTTTGCCGGAGGGCGTGAAGATATCTGGGAACCGGAAAAAGATATCTACTGGGGTTCCGAGGATGAATGGCTGGCAACCAGCGACAAGCCGAACAGCCGCTACAGCGGTGAGCGGGATCTGGACAATCCGCTGGCGGCCGTACAGATGGGTTTGATCTACGTGAACCCGGAAGGCCCCGACGGCAACCCGGACCCGATCGCCTCCGGCCGCGACGTGCGCGAGACCTTTGCGCGGATGGCGATGAACGACTACGAGACGGTGGCGCTCACCGTCGGCGGCCATACCTTTGGTAAATGCCACGGTGCCGGTGATGCCGCCCTCGTCGGGCCTGAGCCCGAAGCCGCCGGTATCGAGGAACAGGGGTTTGGGTGGAAATCCAGCCACGGAAGCGGAAAAGGCGGAGACCAGATCGGCAGCGGCCTGGAGGGTTCTTGGACGCCGACACCGACACAATGGGATACGAGTTATCTCGATATGCTGTTTGGCAACGAGTGGGAGCTGACCAAAAGTCCGGCCGGAGCCTGGCAGTGGACCCCTAAGGAGCACGATGACAGCAACATGGCGCCGGCCGCGGATGATTCATCCAAAAAGGTCCCGATCATTATGACCACAGCCGATATGGCCATGAGGATGGACCCGAAATATGAGCCCATTGCACGGCATTTCCATGAAAACCCTGACGAACTGGCGGATGCTTTCGCCCGGGCCTGGTTCAAACTGACCCACCGCGACATGGGGCCGCCGTCGCGTTATCTCGGGCCGGAAGTTCCGAAAGAAGAACTTCTCTGGCAGGATCCGGTCCCTGAAGTCGATCATGAGCTGATCGGCACAGACGATATTGCCTTGCTCAAGGGAAAAATTCTTAACTCAGGCCTGTCGATTCCCGAGTTGGTTTCAACGGCCTGGGCTTCAGCTTCGACGTTTCGCGGCTCCGACATGCGCGGCGGAGCCAACGGCGCCCGTATTCGGTTGGCCCCCCAGAAGGATTGGCAGGTCAATCAGCCGATGCAGTTGACCAAGGTTTTGAAGAAGCTCGAAGAAATACAGAAAGATTTTGGCAAAACCGTGTCACTGGCCGATATGATCGTTCTGGCCGGCTGCGCCGGCGTCGAGCAGGCCGCCAGGGATGCAGGCTGTGAGGTAAGCGTTCCGTTTGCACCGGGCCGGATGGACGCCACCGAAGAACAGACCGATGTTGAAGCGTTCAAGCTGTTGGAGCCGGAAGCGGATGGTTTCCGCAATTACCAGAAGAAAAAATACACGGTTCCGGCCGAGGAGATGCTGGTCGACCGGTCCCAGCTTCTGACCCTTACTCCGCCGGAGATGACGGTTCTGGTTGGTGGTCTGCGCGTTTTGGATACCAACTTTGAAGGAACCAGGCATGGGGTTTTTACCGATCGTCCAGGAGCGCTGACCAACGATTTCTTTGTCAATCTGCTCGATATGGGGACGGCCTGGAAACCGCTCTCCGATGATGGTGACGAATTCGAGGGCAGAGACCGGAAGACGGATGAACCGCGCTGGCTCGGCAGTCGGGTCGACCTGATCTTCGGCTCCAACTCAGAGCTGCGAGCCCTGGCCGAGGTCTATGCAAGTGCAGATGCGCAGGAGAAATTCGTCGATGATTTCGTTGCGGCCTGGACCAAGGTGATGAACCTGGACCGGTTCGATCTCGTCTAGTCGATTGAAAACGGTATTATAACAGGCAGGAAGGTACGGCGGTTCAATGTTCATTGAGCCGCCGTACCTTTTCAGAGGTGCATGCTCAGATTCTGCCCTCAGCTGCTCTGGACTATCCGGAAAAATTGGTCTACCACCGGTGCCTCCGAGATGGTTCCCATAATGGTATCCAGCAGCGCTGTGTAGGACTCGTCCCGATCGAGTTCAGCATCGATTCTTTCATAATCGGCCAGGGACGCATAGCGGGTCTGGACCGTCGCAAAACCTCGCTCTCCGGCCAGGTTGTACATGACTTCGATTGAAACCTCGGGATAGCGTTTTTCCACGTGGTGTTTGGCTTTCATCAAGGTTTCAAAAAAACTCTGGTAGTCACTGCTGTAGGCAATATCCCGCTGATGGATAATCATATCTTCTCCAGAAAAAGATGTTAACGATGAGGGCTGAGCGTTAGCCGCCTTTTGGATCGTCGCGCAGGACTTTTTCCGCCCATTGACTCAACTCCACCGCATCGGCCGCGCGGCGCATACAGGCGGTAAGGCTGTCCTGGTTATGGTGCTCGAACCGGCAGATTTCCTCCTCTCCCATGAGCACCCGCATGACGCAGGCTCCATTGATATCTCCGCTTTCGTATTCGATGCTGATCATGATCTGTCCGTTTATCCGAAAAGGTTAGTAGGAAATCTGAGAGAGCAAAAAGAAAAAGCCGGAGTGCCATCGTTTGATGGCAGCCCGGCTGTCAATGATAGATCCGCGGCTTTCCGTCACTGCGTGTCAACAGTGTTGGCTTTTACATCATCTATATTTCGTTAATTGATCAAAACAAGACTTTATATCCTGACGATACTCCTGTCAATCAGACGTTCTCGAGTACCATCGCCATGCCCTGGCCGCCCCCGATGCACAGCGATGCAAGGCCCAGTTCACCGCCTTCACGTTTGAGCAGCCCGGTCAGGGTTGTCAGAATTCGCGCTCCGGTGCAGCCGATCGGATGCCCCAGCGATATTCCGCTTCCCAGCTTGTTGGTGAGGGTCGGGTCGCAGCCAAGTTCTTCCATACAGGCCAGGGCCTGCACCGCGAAGGCTTCATTGAGTTCGATCGTGTCGAAATCGGAGATGGACAGATTGTGACCTGCCAGAATCTTGCGTACGGCAGGAATCGGGCCCAGTCCCATAAAGGCGGGATCGACACCGGCGCTGGCGTACGCCTTGATTCTGGCCAGCGGTGTGACACCGAGCTCTGCGGCCTTGTCTTCAGACATCAGCAGCAGGGCGGCCGCTGCGTCGTTAATACCCGAGGCGTTACCCGCCGTCACCGAACCGTCCTTCTTAAATGCCGGTCGCAGTTTGCCCATTTTTTCGAGACTGGTCTCCATGGGCCGCTCGTCAATTATAAACTCGATCGGCTCGCCGCGACGCTGGGGGATCCTGATCGGCAGGATTTCCTGCTCGAAGAAACCGTTTTCGATTGCCGCCAGCGCCCGCTTGTGGCTCTCGACCCCGAGCTGGTCCTGCTCGGTACGGCTGATGCCGTATGCTGCCGCGATATTTTCAGCCGTCATGCCCATGTGATAGTTGTAGAAGAACTCATGCAGTCCGTCATAGACCATCAGATCGACGATGGCGGCGTCGCCCATCCGGTGGCCCCAGCGACTGCCCGGGACCGCGTAGGGAACCCGGCTCATCGATTCCATGCCGCCGGCGACGACCACGTCGGCATCGCCGCAGCGGATTGCCTGGGCTCCCAGAACGACGGCTTCCATACCCGAAGCGCACAGTTTGTTGATCGTCGATGCGCTGGTTTCCTTGGCCAGACCGGCCCTGATCATGGCCTGCCGGGCCGTGTTCTGGCCCTGGCCGGCGGCCAGAACGTTACCCATGTAGACCTGATCGATCTGGACCGGCTGCATCCCCTGATCGTAATCATAATATTGCGCTTCCAGTTCTATGCGCCGCTCGCTGCGAATTTTATCCGGGGCGAACGCGGTAGACGAGTTGCCTGCCTCGGGACGAAGCCCGGCCTCTTTCAAGGCTGCTTTTATCACCGCGGCGCCGAGTTTAGCCACCGGCACATCTTTCAAAGAACCGCCGAATGAACCGATCGGTGTCCTCTTGCAGCTGACGATAACAACGTTGTTCATGTTCCGTGCTCCTGTTGGACGTTTTGATACACAGCAAAGAAAAACCCCTGACCCGCGCAGGCCCAGTAGGAGTGCGGAGAGTCAGGGGCCGGTTTCAGATGATGTTTTCAGTCTGCTTCGTCGATCTTGATAACCCCGGTCGGGCAGACGAAGGCGCAGGCCTGACAGCCGACGCAGGTTTCGGAAAGCTCCTCGAAAGGAGTCTGAATTGCCCGCTTGCTGCCTCGCTGGGCGAAACTGATGGCATGGCGTTTGGAAATTTCGGCGCAGGCGCGCACGCAGAGACCGCAGAGGATACAGTCGCTGCGCTCGCTTTCCTTGAGCTTGAATCTCGTGTCCCGAACCCCGTATTCCTTGGCCAGATCGATGATCACCTGAGAGTCGGGTGAGCGGGCCAGGTACAGTTCCAGCAGTATTTTTCGATTCTTACGCACCCGTTCGGTATCGGTGTTCACCTCGATACCGTCCTGAGCAGGGTAGAGGCAGGCCGGCTGGATAGAGGCCCAACCGCGCTTGGTGACTTCAACCAGGCAGAGGCGGCAGGCACCATACGATGACATCTCCTCGTGGTAGCAAAGGGTCGGAACGGGTATCCCTTGTTCACGGGTAACCTCGAGTATGGTCGTTCCTTCCTTGACCTCTATTTCCTGACCGTTGAGCGTGAATGTAACCATCTATCGTCTTCCTCGATTATTCTACGGCATCGAATTTACATACTTCTTTGCAAATTCCGCACTTGACGCATTTATCCTGTATAATTTCAGCAACTTCTTTCTTCTTCCAAATGACCGCATCGTGAGGACAATTCTTGAAACACAAGCCGCATTTCTTGCAATTATCGGTGATCACCTCGTAGGTGAACAGCGGTTTGCAGACCTTGGCAGGGCAGTTCTTGTCTACGATGTGAGCCAGGTATTCATCTCTGAAGTACTGCAGAGTCGACAATACCGGGTTGGGCAGCGAGGTGCCGAGGCCGCACATCGAGGCGTCATCGATACAATGACAGAGATCCTCCATGGTCTCGAGATCTTCTTCTCTGCCTTCACCAGCGCAGATCCTGTCGAGGATGTTGAGCAGGGCGGCTGAGCCGTCACGGCAGGAGATGCATTTACCGCACGATTCATCGTTGCAGAACTCGATGAAATATTTGGCCACGTTGACCACGCAGGCCCCTTCGTCCATGACGATCATACCGCCCGAGCCCATCATCGATCCGACTTCTTTCAACTGATCGAAGTCCACCGGCATGTCCAGTTTGTCGGCCGGCAGGCAGCCGCCGGAAGGGCCGCCGGTCTGTACCGCTTTGAAAGGTTTGCCATCGGGAATGCCGCCGCCGATATCGAAGATGATCTTGCGCAGGGTCGTGCCCATTTCCACTTCGATCAGGCCGGTGTTGACGATGTTGCCGACCAGCGAGAATACCTTGGTACCCTTGCTGTTATCGGTGCCCATCGAGGCGTACCAGTCGGCCCCCTTGTTGATGATGATCGGCACGTTGGCAAAGGTTTCGACATTGTTGAGTACGGTTGGTTTTTCCCACAGCCCCTTGTCGGTGGCGTGGTCGTATTTGGCGGTGGGCTCGCCCGGCAGCCCTTCGATCGAGGCGCGCAGGGCACTGGATTCACCGCAGACAAAAGCGCCGGCACCCTGGAATACCTCGATATCGAAATCAAAGCCGGTACCCATGATGTTGGCGCCCAAAAGCCCGTATTCACGGGCCTGGTCGATGGCTTTGTAAAGTCGGGTGACGGCCAGAGGATACTCGGCCCGCACATAGACAACGCCGTATTTGGCGCCGACCCCATAGGCCGAAATGATCATGCCCTCGATAACCGACTGCGGGTTGCCCTCGATCAGGGAGCGATCCATGAAGGCACCCGGATCGCCCTCATCGGCGTTGCAGATGATGTACTTGGGTCGTCCCGTTGCCTTTGCCGCTGATTCCCACTTGCGGCCGGTCGGAAAACCGCCGCCGCCGCGGCCCCTGAGTCCTGATTTTTTGACCTCTTCAACCACCTCTTCAGGACTCATCTCCTGCAGGCATTTGGCCAGTGCCAGATAGCCGTCAACGGCAAAGTAGTTGCGGATGTCTTCGGGGTTGATCGTCCCGCAGCCGCCGAGGACGATGCGCTTCTGACCGGCGTAAAAGGGTACCTCTTTCTCGGTGGTCGCCCGGGTACCGTCCTGATTCTCGAACAGCAGTTCCTCGACGACTCCCTGTTCTTCGAGTGTTGCGCTGATGATGTTGGGCACGTCCTCGACTTTTACTTTGTTGTAGAACGTTCCCTGGGGTTCGACCCGTACCAGCGGACCCATCTGGCAGAAGCCGTGGCAGCCGCTGGTGCTGGCACCGGCTTCGGCTTCCCCGCCCTCGTAGAGAAGTTCGACATCGACGTCGATGCCCTTTTCCTGGATATACTTTTTCAGCTCTTCGTATACTTTCAGCGAACCGCCGGCGATACAGGCGGTTCCGGCGCAGACCCGAAAGCAGATTTTACGCCGGTTGAGTGCGGCCTGGCATTGATCCCTGATTGCCGCCATCTCAGACGGCGCGCTGATCGGTGTCACCCGTGTAGTGATTTCCATTTCCATAAGCTGGTTGCCGGTAGACGTTTTATTGCGTTTTGTTCTTTATATCTTTGATTAATTCGGGAACTTTTTTCTTGGTCATCGGGCCCTGTACATCCTCGTTCACGGTTAAAACCGGGGCAAGGCCGCAGCAGCCGATGCATCTGACTTCCTCGAGGGTGAACATCATATCCTCTGAGGTTTCACCGCATTTCAGGCCGAGCTCGGGCTCGAAAGCTTCGATAATACCCTCGGCGCCCCTGACGTGGCAGGCGGTGCCGGTACAGACGGTGATCTTGTACTTGCCCACCGGATCGAGGCTGAAGAGGTTGTAGAAGGTGGCGATCCGGAAGATCTTGGAGAGCGGCATGTCCATTTCTTTTGATACCAGGCGCAGCACCGCTTCGGGCAGGTAGTTGAAGGTCCCGTTTATATCGTGCAGAATGGGCAGGATCGGCCCCGGGTTGTCCCGATGCTTGTCGACGATATCGAGGACCTGGTTCCTCTGTTTACGGTCGAGTTTCGGAGTTTTCTTGTCCTCGGCAACCTGCATTTTACCTTCGCGTTCAAAGGTCCATTTCGCCCGGGTATCGAATGAATCGCTCTGAGACATTCCCTTAACGGTGCTGATCAGGTCGGGGACGAAGAGCTCGATATCCTCCTTGACCTTTACCTGACAGGCGAGGCGGGTTCCTGTTTTCCGCTCTTCCTTGCTGATAAACATCTCTTCGGTGGGCAGAATATCTCCACCCCCGCTCTTGACGTTCAGTTTACAGAAGCCGCAGCTGCCTCTTCCGGCACAGGAGGCGGGGATTTCCATGCCCTGGTCGATGAGGATCGAGAGCAGCGTCGTGCCGCCCTGGACGGTGAATTCTTTTCTGCCCTCTTCGTCATCGACGGAGATTTTGCAATCGCCGTACGACACTAGAAACTTGTCGGCGATCAGCAGGATGACAGTCAGGCTAAACAGAATGGCGGTGATAATCCCGATTGGAAGTAGTGTTTCCATAATTACGATGCGGGTTGCGGCTGTCTCGTACTCTCAGCCTTTTTGTCTGTGCGAAGCATTGGTGATCCTTTGTTTTCCGCTGTCAAAAATCAGACCATGCCGCTGAAGCCCATGAAAGCCAGAGCGATGATACCGGTGATGATCATGATAATGCCGGGACCCTGCAGCCCTTTGGGCACCTTGCCGATCAGGTCGAGTTTCTCGTAGATCGCAGCAACCATGATCATCGCCAGCCAGAAACCTATCGCCGCCGAAATTGCATAGACAACGGTTTGAATATAGCCGAGGTTGTCCACCGTGGTGACTTTCAGCGAAATGAAGAGCACGGTGCAGTTAACCGTGATCAGCGGCAGGAAGATGCCGAAGGAAGCCTGCAGCCCCGGGAAGAAGCGCTCCATGATCATCTCCACCAGCTGGACGCAGGCGGCGATGACGATGATGAAGACAATATACTGGATAATCTGGCTGCCGGTGGCTTCGAGAACCTGGTAGATGGCCCAGTTGGCCGATGAGGTCAAGGTGACGACGAAGATGACCGCCGCGCCCATCCCAAAAGCCGTGGTCAGGCTCCTCGACAGGGCCACGAAGGGGCACATGCCGAGCAGGTAGTAGAGTGCGACGTTCTGGATCAGCAGTGCGGTGATGAAGATCGATAATAGTGATGTCTCGCCCATGGTTTCGCCTGTCTGCTTGTCTGTTCAGATATTCAATTAGTGGTTAATCAGCTGCTCTTCGGCGGCTCTATACCGGCCGCGGTTCTGGTGATCCATAAAAACACACCCAGTACGAAAAAGGCGCCTGCCGGAGCGGCCAGCACGACCCAGTCGACCCAGCCGGCCGGCGTTACCCGGACGCCGAGCAGGGTGCCGAAGGCAAAAATTTCCCGGAAAATAGCGATGGCCATCAACGTATAGGTGTAAGCAAAACTGTTTGCCAGCGCATCGATCAGGGAGAGCTTCGGCGGGTTCTGGACGAAAAAGGCTTCGGCCCGACCCATGATGATGCAGTTGGTAATGATCAGCGGCACATAGGGTCCCATCGCCTCGCTGACGGTCGGCCAATAGGCCTTGAGGGCCAGGTCGACGATGGTGACCCCCGAAGCGATGGTGATCATATAGATGATGATGCGCACCCGTGATGGAATGTTCCTGCGCAAAAATGAAATGATCAGCGCGGTGAGGATCATAACGAAGATGACACCGGCGCTCATGGCGATGGCGTTTTCCACCTTGTTGGAGATGGCCAGGGCCGAGCATATTCCGAGCGTCGCCGAGCTGATCGGATGCTCGCGCCAGATCCCGTTCTTGATCGTCTTGGCGCCTTTTTTCCCGAACGTTTCTTTGAGATTCATAATTTACTGACCGATCAGAGATTTTGTCTCTTGGACGTTTTTATTGATATTTTTCTCCAGGGCTTTGCTGGTCAGAGTTGCTCCGGTAATTGCATCGACCTCGTTGTCGGCTGAGGCGCTCCCGGAGGCAACGATCAACAGTTCCGGAACCACTTTTTTGTCCCTGAAATTTTTCAGATATTCGGGAGCCAAAACCCGGCTTCCCAGGCCCGGTGTTTCACTTTGCTGGATGATGGCAATCCCCCTGATCGCTTCTTTATCCGGGGACAAAGCGATGATGCCGCTCATTGGCCCCTGGGAGGCGGGGCCGGCGAATTCGAAGGCGATACTGCCGTCCTCAGCGGTGTAGATCGTTTTGCCGTCGATGTCTTCGGCTGCAACGTTGCTGGTGAACACATCTTCGATCGTGTCTTTTTGATAGGGTATAACCAGGGCTTCGAGGACTTTTTTGCGTTTTTTCTCGAGCAGATACTTTTCAATCCTGGGGCCGGTTATCGTATCCACGGCGACCAGTGCCGTGGCCCAGAAAATACCAAACACGAGGACAAAGCCGATCATCTTGATTTTATCTATCACGCCAACTCTCCAGACTGAATCTTAAACACTTAGTTCCCTTGAGTTTCTGCACCCCGGTAACGCAATTGCAGTATGACATGGTCAATCAGCGGGGCAAAAGAATTCATGATTACAATGCTGAACATCACCCCCTCGACGTAACCCGAGAAAACGCGGATGAGCACGGTAAGTATTCCGCAGCCGATGCCGAAGATAAATTTTCCTGGCAAGGTATAGCACGAGGTTACCGGGCAGCAGGCCATGAACATGGCGCCGAACAGCACCGAGCCGCCCAGCAGATTAAAAACAGCAAAACTCCACGCCGAGGCCCCGCCTTCTGCAGTTGCCGGTGACCAGCCGAAAAGGCCGGCAATAAATGCGAAGACAAAGACAGAGACGAGATATGATACCGGCACGCGCCAGTTGCTCACTCTTGTTAACATCAGGAAGATACCGCCGACGATGATGCCGAGACGGAAGGTTTCCCCGACGCTGCCCGATGGAATGCCCAGCAGGAGATCGGTTGCCGGGGTTAACACTCCCTGGGTCTTGGCCAGAGCCATCGGGGTCGCCGAAGTGACCGCATCGACAGCGCCGCGCCAGGCACCAGGAGCGGTCCAGCCGCTGGTCAAGATGGTCGGGAAGGAGATGGTGACGAACAGGCGTCCGACCAGGGCCGGGTTGAAGATGTTGTGGCCGGTTCCGCCAAATACCTCTTTGCCGAAAAAGACGCCGACAAAGATACCCACGGCCACCACCCAGAGCGGCGTTGCCGGCGGCAGGATCAGGGGGAAAAGGATACCGGTGACGAAAAAGCCCTCATGAATTTCGGTTTTTCTGATACAAGCGAAAATAACCTCGACCAGGCCGCCCACCGCGTATGAGACCAGAATCATCAGCAGGATGCGCGGCCCGAAGAACCAGATCGAGGCAGCGATGCAGGGCAGCAGTGCCACGATGACGATGGACATGTAGCGCTTGATATCCAGCGGATCCCGCACATGCGGCGCGGTCGGGGTACGAGCCGGCGGGTAGAAGAAAATGAATTCGATGGCCTCGAACAGCGGTTTGAAAAAGGCGAATGTACCCCGTTTTTCAAAATGAGGTTTGGAAGAGTCGAACAGTTTTTGCAGCCAATTCATGCCGGTTTCCTTGTTACCCTGTTAACTGGATTGCGGTGAAAAAATCCCTCGTCTGCCGAACTGAGCGAAGAGGGACCCTCCACTCACCCCTCACTCGTTTCAGCCAGTGCCGGTCCTCGATGTGCTCTGAACATCCGCAGATGATTGATCTTCGAGACGCAGACATAGGAGCAGAGACCGCAGTCGATGCACTTCTCGAACTCTACCCTGTATGCGTCTTCCGGCCGGTCATTATCGAAATACCGGTAAATAAGATGCGGTATGATGCCTGCCGGACAGACCTGTTCGCAGAAACCGCAGAACACGCAGGGCCGAGCCTCTCCGCCCAGAGCGGTTGTCGATTTTTCCGCAAAAAGCGGTTTGAAGAAGCTGGCAAAGGTCCGGGAATACGACTGTTTGGAAAACCCGGGCTGGACGAAAGCCAGAACCTCGCGCTCGACCTGTTCCTCCAGGACCGTCAGGGCCTGGCAGTCGGAATCGATGCCATGCTGGGAACCGTTCAGCGCTGCGCCGGTCAGGATACCGCCGTTGACAACCCGCACGGGGAGCGGCTGCTCTGCACCAAGCAGAGCGCTGACCGGGTAGCCGAGCGGCACCAGGTGATGAGCCGGCTCGGTTACGACCGGTCCGCTGACCGAGATTAAGCGTTTGACATAAGGATGTTTTTCTTCTAGTGCAGCTTGAGCGCCAAGAACCGCATGTACGTCGATCGTCCAGGTCTTTTCCGGATTAAGACCGCGTTTCTGGGTGGCGAGAGCCGGCGAGTCGAAGGGGTAGGTCTGCGGCACATCGAGCAGTTCGAGCCAGCCGGCATGTGGCGCTGCCGCCTGCCGCAGTCCACTGTTGACCTCCGAATCAGTCTCGGCGACGATGAGCAGGATCGAGGTGTTTTCCAGAATTTTATGGAGCAGCTCGAGTCCGCTGATAAACTTTTCGATGTTGCCGTCCAGCAGCGTGTCCGCATCGGGGAAATATGGTTCGAATTTCGATACGGCTATGAGCAGGTGATCAGGCGCGTTCTCGGGGTCCGGAACCCTGTCGTTGTCGATTCTGGCGAAGGAGGCCCAGACGCCGGACTGCAGCAGTGTCCGGCGCTTGTCTTCATCTTCTCCACCCGGATCGACACTTTCGCCGGTACTGAGATTCTCCAGGGTGATGTGGTGTTCGACTGCTTCGAGGTTGACGGTACCGCTCATGGGTGCCAGCAGGGGCACCGAGAAGTTGACCGGATCCCTGGCCAGTACCTGCCCTTTCTGCACTGTCTCGCCGTCGGCGACCTGCAAAAGAGAGAAGTCGAGCCGCTTTGAGAAAAGCGGCAGATTGAGAATATCGGGTTTCTGATAGGGGGCAATGCCCGCCGCGGGCTTACCCTCGAGCATCACATTGTAGCCGCCTTCAAACTTTATCATTATACACTCTTGACCTGTTCTGGTTGGCGTCCCGCTTCAAAAACAGTGTCTCTGCGGGTGCCTGCGCGGTTTACGGTTAATAACCATGGCCATCATCGAAGAGATTTATGGCCCTGAGCCGATATATGATCGCATGTATCAACAAGTAGGAACTGGATGGAAACGCAGATGCGAGAAAAACGGGTCGTGCCGGGTCGGAGGAAACAGACGGCAGGGAGAGGGTACAGCTCTGACTCGAATAATAAGCGGACTGCTTATTGTACAGAGCGTTCGGCATACGATACCCGGCTGATAGTTTCAGATTGTATTTACTCGATCCACACGGTAGTAGATCGAATACATTGAAACAAACAATATATTTATCTATTAAATCGCTCGGTCAAAGTCAATAACAAATTGGGTGGATTGTGGGTGTGCCGATGGCTGGACCACTGATGTTCAGGCGCTGATGCCGACTATGACTCAAAAGCCGCTAAATGAAGCATTTCGCTTTTCTCTGAAGCTGTTCCTGCCCTCCCGGCCGTCCTCGCTTTGAGCAGCCAGGCCGGCCGCTATCGATTCCAGCGCGGTGGCCGATTGCCCGCAGGCCAGGCTGTTGACCACCTGTTTGGCGAGGTTGACCGACACCGGTGATACCTCAGCGATCTTGGCCGCTATCTGCCGCGCTCCTGCAAGTCCCTCCCCGGCCGGGACCAATTCATCTATCAGGCCGATCCGAAGTGCTTCTTCAGCAGCTATCGGCTGAGCGGTGAAGATCATCTTTTTCAATCGGCTCGGGCCAACTAACTCCAGCGCTTTCTGAGTTCCGAGCCAGCCCGGTATCGTGCCGACCCGGGCCTCGGGAAAGCCGAATTGGGCGCCGGCCTCGCCGATTCTGATATCGGCCGCCAGCGCCAGCTCCAGCGAGCCGCCGAAGGTGTAGCCGTTGACAACAGCGATGACCGGATGGATCAGTTCTTCGATAAGCCTGATGATGCGGTGGCCGTGACGGGTCCAGACCCGCCACATTTCGATCGGTTCCAGTTCACCCCAGTCGTTGATATCGGCCCCGACTCCAAATGCCTTTGATGATTTCGAGCAGATGATGACTGCCCGTATTTCCCGGTTGAGATCGAGCTGTTCAGCGCAGTGTTTCAAACTCAGCATCATCTCCCAGGAAAGGGCGTTGAGTTTTTCAGCCCGGTCAATCGAAATGCAGGCAAGCCGTTCCTCGATGCTCAGCCGTACATGCTCTTTTTCTGCTTCCATGGTGGCCCCCGTTCATGCTGAGTTTCTGATAGGTATGTTAATAGGTGGATTGAATATGTCTTCTGACCGAAATGAGGTGTTCGCGCATGGTCTTTTCGGCCCGCTTTTCGTTTCTTTCCCTGACCGCCTGAACGATGGAACCATGCTGTTTTTTAAATGATTCCCAGTTTTCGGCGGTAATCCACTGCTGTTTTCTCAGGCACCAGTCATCGGAGAGGCGCATCTTGCTGATGCCGCCGTAGAGGGCGATCAGCAGGGAGTTTCTGGTGGCAATAACCAGGGTTTCGTGAAACAGAACATCCCACTTTTCATTGGTGTCGAGATCGTTGGCCTCATGGTTTCTTTTCGCGCACAGGGCCAGCCGCTCGATTTCCTGAAACGAGGCACGCTGGGCTGCCGCTGCGGCGATCTGGGGTTCGAGCATCAGGCGTGCCTCCATGATCTCCAGTGGATTGGTCTTTGAGGTGACGATGCGAAAGGATTCCGAGCCGAGCGCCGGGCGCGGACCGGCGAAGGTTCCTTTGCCGACGTGACGCCAGATCAGGTCCTCGGCTTCGAGATGTGAGAGGACCTTGCGCAGACCGCTGCGGGAAAGGCCGAGGTCGCGGCACAGGGAGCGCTCGGACGGCAGTCGTTCACCGAGTCGGTAATGACCGGCGGTGAGACGTTCCTTGAGGGATTCCAGGGCTGTCTGGGTTTTGTTCTGCATGGGAAACAAGACTCGTAATGTCAAACCATTTAAAAACCAATAGCATGATTGGTATGCATTGTAAATAAAAAAACATAACATCAAAACAGTTATATAGAATTTTCTGTAATGTAATAATTAGACACCAATATGTTTTTGGTGTATTTTGCATACAGACATTATCCTGATGATGGCCTTTGTCCTCTGAAATTAGACCCGGAATCAACCGACAGGAATACAGCAATGTTCTCGATTATCAGTGGTGGTGAAGCGGCTGGTCTGGTTCAGGACGGCGTGACCGTGGCAATAGGCGGTGCCGGTGCCGGGCATGCGGTGCCGGACCGGCTGATGCAAAGCCTTGGCGAGCGTCATGCAGAAACCGGAGCGCCGCGTGGTCTCACCATTCTTCACCCCTGCGGAATCGGCGACAATGATTCCCGGGGAATGAATCACCTGGCCCATGAAAATCTCGTTGACACCGTTATCGGCGGCTTCTGGGGTAACGCCCCGAAAATGGTCAGTCTGGCCCTGGAAAATAAGGTGAAGGGCTACAATTTTCCCCAGGGCGTGCTCGGCCATCTGATGCGCGCCATCGCCTCGGGCAAGCCCGGCATCATCACGCCGATCGGTCTGCATACCTATGTCGACCCGCGCCTGGAAGGAGGGCGTCTCAACGATATCACCCCGGAGGCGCTGGTCGAGGTGATCGAAATCGACGCAGAGGAGTTTCTCTTTTACCGGAGCATCCCGGTGGATGTCGCCTTTATCAGGGGAACAACGGTTGACTGCGAGGGCAACCTGACCATGGAAGAGGAGGTCGGAACTTTCTCGATGCTCTCCATCGCCCAGTCGGCTAAAGTCAACAACGGTATTGTCATCGCCCAGGCGAAGCGGGCCGTCGATGGTCATTGCGATCCGACCCGGGTGAAGGTCCCCGGCGTCTTTATCGATTATGTGGTGCTCGAGCCAAAACAGGAGATGACCTTTCTGACCGCCTTTGACCCGGCCCTGGTGAAACGCGATGTCCCCTATGAAGCTGAAGAACTAAAACTCGAAGGAGTCAAGCGGCTCGTCAGCCGCCGCGCGGCCCAGGAGCTTCGCCCCGGCGCCTATGTCAATCTTGGCTACGGGATGTCGGACGGAGTGCCGATCGTGGCCCAGCAGGAGGAAATCGCCGATAAGCTGGTGTTTATGATCGAACAGGGGGCGATCGCCGGAATTCCGACCACCGGGCTGAACTTCGGGGCGATGTTCAACCCCACCGCCATCCTCGACGATGTCTACCAGTTCGACTTCTTTCACGGCGGCGGCCTCGACCTGGCCTTTCTGGGGTTTGCCCAGGTTGACCGTCACGGCAATATCAACTCGACCAGATTCGGTAACTTCGTCACCGGCAGCGGCGGTTCGATCGACATATCGTCGTCGGCGAAAAAGCTGGTCTACTGCGGAACGTTTGCGGTCAAAGCAGAACAGCAGATAGGTGCCGAAGGCCTCAAGATTACCAATCCCGGTAGATTCAAAAAGTTCGTCGATCAGGTCCAGCAGGTGTCCTTTTCCGGAAAAAGCGCGCTGGAGCGGGGACAGCAGGTGTTCTACGTCACCGAACGCGCCGTCTTTACCCTGAGCCCGGAAGGGGTGGTGCTGCTCGAGATCGCCCCGGGCGTCGATCTGCAGGCCGAGGTCCTGGATATGATGGACTTTGATCCGGTGATCAGCCCTGAATTAAAGACTATCGATCAGATCATTTACCGTGACCAGCTGCTTGGTCTGAAAGAACGCTTTGCTCAGATTGGGGAGGAAGATCATGCTGGTTGAAACACCGATCAATTCGGCCGATATCTACGAGCAGATACGGGAGATGAGCGCCGGGTTTGCCCGGGAACAGGTATGGCCCCAGGCGGAGAATATCGATCGGGAAGAGCGCTTCGCTGAGGACATTTTCGAGCAGATGGCCGGCCTGGGGCTGTTTGGCATCACCATCCCCGAGGAGTATGGCGGCGGCGGGGTAGATTGCTACGCCTATGCCGTTGTCATGGAAGAACTGTCCCGCGGCTGTGCAGCGGTGGCCGATCAATGCGGCCTGGTTGAACTGGTCGCCACGCTTATCTATAAGTACGGGACAGATGAACAGAAAAGTCGTTACCTGCCGGCCATTACCGGTTTTAAAACCAGGGTCGCCTATTGTCTGACCGAGGCCGATGCCGGTTCCGATCTCTCGGGAATCAAATGTACCGCTCTCAGAACTGATTCCGGCTGGACCCTGAACGGTTCCAAGTTGTGGATCAACAATGCACCGCTGGCCGATATCGGCATCGTCCTGGCCAGAACCGACCCGGAAAAAGGCCACCGGGGCATGAGCGTCTTTATCGTCGATCTTCATGCGGCCGGCGTCAGCCGGGGAGCCAAGGAGCAGAAGATGGGCCAGCGCGGCTCCCACGTCGGGCCGCTGTTCTTCGACAACGTTGAACTGGCCGAAGATGCCCTGCTCGGGGAACTGGACCGGGGCTTTTACATGATTATGAGTGTTCTGGAGAAGGGGCGGGTCGGTATCGGTGCGCTCGCCGTCGGCATCGCCCGGGCCGGTCTGGAGGCGGCCCTTGACTACGCCCGGACCAGAAAGCAGTTCGGCAGCCCGATCGCAGATTTTCAGGGGATTCAATGGATGCTGGCCCAGATGGGCATGGAGATTTCCGCCGCCCGCGGCCTGGTGCAGCGGGCAGCGCTGCTGATCGATAACGGCAGGCCGGCGGCCGAGGCCAGTTCGATGGCCAAGTGCTACGCCTCAGATATGGCGGTGCGGCAGACCGCCGAAGCGGTCCAGATCTTTGGCGGCAGCGGTTATATCAGGGGTTACGAGGTCGAACGTCTCTACCGCGACGCCAAAATCACCCAGATCTACGAGGGTACCAACCAGATACAGCGAACCATCATTGCCCGCCAGATGTTAAAGTGAACACTGGTGGGCAATCCCAAATGTTGTGAAAACAATCTCGAGGACCAGGAACCATGTTAACGATTGATTACACGATAAGCCCGGAAGCGCTGCAGCCGAAACTTAACAGGCTGTTCGACTCTGCCGCGCAGAAGATTATCGCCCTTGAAAATGACTGGGACCCGTCACGCGGAACCCCGGTTTTCACGATCAGGGGGCGTTATACCTCACGCGGCTGGACCGAGTGGACCCAGGGGTTCCAGTTCGGCTGTGCGATCCTGCAGTTCGATGGAACCGATGAGTCCCGATTCCTGGAGCTGGGACGCAGCCGGACCATCGACCACATGGCCCCGCACATCAGCCATGTCGGCGTCCATGATCACGGCTTCAACAACGTCAGCACATACGGCAACCTGCTCAGGCTGATGCACGAGGGCAGAATTGATGAGGATCGGCGGGAAAAGGAGTTCTATGAACTGGCCCTGAAGCTGACGGGGGCCGTGCAGGCGGCGCGCTGGACGAGGATCAGCGACGGCCTTGGCTTTATTTATTCGTTCAACGGTCCGCATTCGCTTTTCGCCGATACAATCAGAACGGTGCGGGCTTTGACCCTGAGTCACCAGCTCGGTCATCTGCTGATGGGCGAACAGGATGAGAAGATCAACCTCCTCAAGCGCGGGCTCCAGCATAGCGAAGCCACCGCGCGCTACAACGTCTTTTTCGGCACCGGCCGCGACTCCTACGACATCTGTGGACGGGTGGCCCACGAAACGATTTTCAATGCGACCAACGGCACCTATCGCTGCCCCAATACCCAGCAGGGTTACTCCGCTTTTACCACCTGGACGCGCGGCCTGGCCTGGATCATGTGCGGCTACCCCGAACTGATCGAGTACCTCGATACGGTGGACGAAAGCGGCTTCGAAGAGTTGCTGCCTGATGTTTATCCGGACAAGCAATCGGTCATCGATCGGTTTGTCGAGGTCAGCGAGGCGGTGGCCGAGTTTTATATCGATCATTGTACCCCGGACGGCATCGTCTTTTGGGATACCGGGGCGCCCGGCCTTGCGAAGATGGGCGATTACCTGAACCGCAACGCAGATCCGTTCAACGATCATGAACCGGTCGACTCATCCTCTGCGGCGATCTGCGCCCAGGGCTTTCTGCGCCTTGGCAGGTTCCTGAAAAACAACGGCCATGAAGAGCGGGGCCGACGCTATGTGCAGACCGGCCTGAGTCTGGCCGCGACGCTGCTGGACGAACCGTACCTGTCCACCGATGCGGACCACCAGGGGCTTCTTCTGCATTCGGTCTACCACCGTCCCAACGGCTGGGACCATGTACCTGAGGGCCGCAAGGTGCCCTGCGGCGAGTCCTGCATGTGGGGTGATTACCATCTGATGGAACTCGGGGTCTACCTGCAGCGGCTGGCCAACGGGGCCGTTTATCACAAGTATTATCTGGATGAATGATGCACCACTGGCTTGTTGGTGCTTCAGTCCTCCTAGAGAGTGAGAGAGTGCGAGAGTGGAACGTGTGCACATGAATCCGATAACTCAACCTGAGCTGAGTCAATGACAGAAACGATCAGATGGGGAATTCTTGGCGTCGGCGATGTCTGCGAAGTGAAAAGCGGCCCGGCCTTTCAGAAAGCAAAAAACTCCGAACTGGTTGCGGTAATGCGCCGGGACGGTGAAAAGGCTGCCGATTTCGCCAAACGGCACGGGGTAAAGAAGTGGTATGATTCGCTGGATGGACTGCTGTCGGACTCCGAGACCGATGCGATTTATATCGCCACGCCGCCGCACTTTCATCTCGAACATTGTCTGGCCGCGCTGGCTGCGGGTAAACATGTCTATCTGGAAAAGCCGATGGCGATGGACAGTGCCCAGTGCAGAACGATCATCGAGGCAGAAGCGAAGAGCGCCGGATCGGTCGTGGTGGCCCACTATCGCCGGGCACTGCCGGCATTTAACAAGATTGATGAGATAATAAAAAGCGGCCTGATTGGTGAGGTACGGCTGGCTGAAGTCAACTTCTTCCTGCCTGAGGAAAACGCGCTGATACCCGATACCGGCGATAACTGGCGCCTGAATCCGGCAATCTCGGGCGGCGGCCTGTTTCACGACCTTTCCCCCCATCTGCTTGATCTGCTGCTGGTCTATTTCGGCAGACCGCTTCGCTACGAAGGGTTCTCAGCCCGCCTCAATCAATCCGCCCCGGCGGATGATTATGTCCAGGGTACGATAATCTTTGAAAACAATATTATTTTCCGCGGCTGCTGGTGTTTCAGCGTCGCCCCGTGTGCCGTCTCCGAGCGGCTGGTGATAACCGGCAACCGCGGGGTGGTGTCGGCCCCGTTTTTCGGTGACGAGGTGCGGCTCTGTCGGGACGGCGAGGAAACGGTTATTCCTTTCACCAACCCGCCCAACATCCAGCTGCCGATGGTCGAAGCGGTGACGCGTTATTTTCTCGGGCAGGGCGAGTGCCCCTGTCCGGCGGCTGATGGTCTGCAGGTGATGGAAATGATCGACGCTTTTACTGGGTAAAAGCGGAATCTTTTTAAACCCATAATTTTCAGAGAATGAACCATGGAGATTAACAAGGCAGTGGTTGCCGGCAGCGGCCAGATGGGCCCGGGCATCGCCTACACACTGACCCGGGTCGGCTGTGCGTCGAAGATCTTTGCGAGAACGGCTGAAAGTGTCGAGCGGGGTATGGCTGCGTTCAATGGCTTACTCGACCAGCTTGAGTCCGAAAACCTGATTGACCGTGCCCAGGTGAAAGGTGCTCAGGAGCTGGTCAGCGGCACGACCGAGCTTGAATCTGCGGTTGCCGATGCGGAGCTGGTGATCGAATCGATTCCTGAGGATCTTCAGCTCAAACAGGATTTCTTCGGCGGTATAGAAAAGCATTGCCCTGCACAGACGCTACTTGCTTCAAATACCTCGGGGCTGCCGGTGACCGAACTGGCGGCACATCTGGAGCATCCTGAGCGGTTCGCGGTAACCCATTTCTGGAATCCGCCGCACCTGATGCCGCTGGTCGAGGTGGTCAAAGGCGAGAAAAGCTCGATGACCACCGTCGAGACGCTTGTTGAGTTGTTCAGGCGGGCCGGCAAGAAGCCGGTACTCGTTCTCAAGGACACCCCGGGCCAACTGGGAAACCGGCTCTTTCAGGCGCTGCTCAGGGAGGCAATCCATATCGTCGAGGAGGGGATCGCTTCGGTAGAAGATGTGGATAGCGCCGTCAAAAACGGCCTGGGCAGACGCTTTCCGGTGTATGGACCGCTCGAGCACAACGACGTGGTCGGGCTCGATACCCTGTTTGCCATTCAGAGCTATATCTGCGCTTCGCTGTGCAGCGATACCGAGCCGGCGACATTGCTGAAAGAAAGGTTCGACGCGGGCGATCTCGGGGTCAAGTCGGGCAAGGGGTTTTATGACTGGCGGAAACGCAGTGGTCAGGAACTGGTAGATGAGCGGGACCGCTTTCTACTGCAGCTTATGAAGCTGGAACGCAATGGCCACTGACAAATGAGCTGCAGCACTCGTGTTATGGGTTAATTTCTATTTTTTATAAGGAGATAATGATGAACATTGATTTAAGCGGAAAAACGGCTTTTGTTACCGGCGGCAATCTCGGTATCGGCAGGGGGGTGGCGTGTGCGCTGGCCCAGTGCGGCGTCGATGTGGCCATCACCTATTATTCCCACCGGGAAGAGGGCGAACAGACCGTTAAGATGGTCGAAGATCTCGGCCGTAAATGCCGGGCGTTTCAGCTCGATGCCACCGACAGTTCTCAGGTGAACCAGGTGGTCGATGAGGTGGCCCGGACCCTGGGCGGACATATCGATATTCTGGTAAACAACGCCGGTCACCTGGTCGGCCGTTCCACCATCGAAGAGATGAGCGATGAGCACTGGCACCAGGTCATGGACGTCAACGTCTCCAGCACCTTCTATGTGACTCGGGCAGTTCTCCCCCATATGAACAGCGGCTGGGGCCGGATCGTCAACATGAGCTCGCTGGCGGCCAGAAACGGCGGCGGTGCCGGAGCGGTGGCCTATGCCGCCTCGAAAGGGGCGATTATCGCCTATACCATTGGGCTGGCCAAGGAAGTTGCCGGCAAGGGGATTACCGTCAACGCGCTGGCGCCGGGATTGATCCTCGACACACCCTTTCATGAGAATTTCAATACCGACGCGGGAATTCAGGGGGCGATCAATGCGACGCCGTTGAAACGCGGCGGCACCCCTGCCGACGTGGCCGGTGCGGTGGTCTATTTTGTCTCCGAACTGGGCTCGTTTATAACCGGCGAGGTGGCCGAGATAAACGGCGGTCTCTACTTTGCCTGATCAGCCCGGTGAGTGTAGAGGGTGCGTCAGCTGTTCGGCACCCATTTGAGGATATGTTTGGCCACCGCAACCAGTTCGCCGTGCTGATTGGCTATCTCGATGTTTGATATCGAGCGGTTTTTTGCACCGTCAACGGCCTCGATTTCATAGTTGACCGTGATCGTATCGTTTATAAAGACCGGTTTGAGAAAGCGGATGCGGTCATAGCCGAGCGAGACCGGCGTCATCTCCTGGTCTGCAGCCGGGTACTTCTGCAGAATCATGGTCGAAGCCGTCGACATATAGCCGATCAGCAGCGAGCCGTGGGCGATGCGGCGGCCGTAGGCGGTTTTCTTCATGAATTCGCGGTCCACGTGATTGGGAGAGAGGTCACCGGTTATCCCGGCGAACAGATAGATATCGCTCTCCCCGACCGTTTTTGAAAAGCTGACCCGGCAGCCGACGCCGAATTTTTCCGGTTCCATCACACAACCCCTCTCAGATTATCTTTACAGGCCTTTCATCGAGAAGCCGATTTCATCGAGAGCAGTTGTCAAATCACCGACCTGCTCATCGGTCAATGGATCCAGCGGCGGCCTGACTTGCCGCCATCCCGGGGTTTTCGAGTAGTGGGCCAGGGCAGCTTTCATCGCCGGAATCATCACATAGCCCTGGAAGATCGAGCGGACCCGGTCCAATGCCTGCTGACGCTCGTCGGCGCCGGCTTCCTGCCAATCGCTCGCTAGGCCGGCGATGGCAGCCGGGTTAACGTTGGCGGTGGCGCTGATACAGCCGGCGGCTCCATGCCTGAGCCCCTGCAGCAGGAAGGTCTCGGAGCCGGGAAATACGGCGAAGTGCTCACCACTGAACCGCTCGAGCATGGTCCTCGTGTTATCCCAGTCTCCGGAGCTGTCCTTGATACCTACCACGGTTCCCGGATAATCCTTCAGCAAACGCTCGATCAAAGGAATCGATATCCCGACCTGGGCAATCGGTGGGATATGGTAGAGATATATCTGCAGACGAGAATCCGCAACACGCTCGACCACTTCGGCAAAAAAGCGGTAGAGTCCGTCGTCACTGACCCCTTTGTAGTAAAACGGCGGCAGCATCAGTACGCCGCCGCAGCCCAGTTCCACTGCCTTTTTGGACAGGGCGACCGTGTCGGGAATGGCGCAGCAGCCGGTGCCTGGCATCATCCGTGCAGGCGGTAGACCGGCTTCGACCAGTTTTTCTAAAAGCTCGATCTTTTCTTCGGTGCTCATCGAATTGGCTTCCGAGTTGGTGCCAAATAGTGCCAGGCCGACATTGTTTTCAACCAGCCAGCGGCAGTGCCGGGCCAGTTTGTCGGCATCCGGTCTCAGTTGTTCATCAAACGGGGTGATCACCGGGGAGAGGACACCGCTCATCAGTTCTTGTCTGTTCATGGATATACCGTGGAGTTTTAGACGTCACTGGGACGCCAGGAAAATAACGGGTTGGACTGGCGGCAGCGTTGTCGCCGACCCAAAATAGCCTGACGCATAACCTGAGGCTTTGGTTGACTCGGGATGGGAACCTGCCGAGAAAGGTTCCTCTAATTTCGGGTGTTGTCTATTTCTAATTTTAACATTGAATCATACTCTTTTCCTGAGTAATCTGTAAGGGAAATTATGCATCATTTAAACATTTTTTCAGCAATCAACCAGGTTCCCTGAAATAGTCCCTGAAAGCCACATAATGCTTGACAGAACAAGGCTTTCATCGGTAGTGTTTCCTAACATTCGGTCGTTTTTTATTGATGCAGATAAAGAATGTTCTGATGCACGAAAAACTCCGTTTTATCGTGAGGCGGAGTGTGGGGTATTTCACTGGAGAAAAGAAAAGAGGAGGGATGTAATGATGAGAAAAATGTTGAAGGCACTCTGTGTCGCTTTTGTTTCCATGTTTATGACGATTTCGGTGTCCCAGGCCGCCGATTTCACCTTCCATGGCGCCAGCCAGTTCGACGAAAACCATGCTTTTACCCGCCTGATGCGTAAATTCGAGGAGCTGGTGCAGTTATACTACACCGGTGATAAAAGCATCGAGTTCGTTATGCATCTGAACAGCGAACTCGGTCTCGAGAAAGACTACGTTGCCTACATGAACCAGGGTATCTCGGTCGATTACGCTGTCGCCTCTCCGTCGCATATGTCCACGTTTTCAAAGATGGCCTCGCTGATGGATCCGCCGATGCTCTATCAGAATCACATTCACTGGAGCAAGGTTCTGGGCGGTGATGCACTGCAGCCGATCGTCGACGATATCCTGGAGAAAGCTGATATCAGGCTCATCGGCTACGGCGGCGGCGGGACCCGGATGCTGATCGTCAACAGGCCGGTCGAAACCATGGAAGACGTCAAGGATCTGCCGATCCGGGTCATGGGCGCGCCGATCCAGACGAAGATGTTCTCCGCTTTTGGCATGGCCCCGACGGTCATCGCCTATGCAGAAGTCTACAACGCTATTCAGACCGGTGTTATCGATGCTGCCGAGAACGAGGCTGCCGGCATCCAGCAGATGAAGTTCTATGAAGTCGGACCGAACATTGCGCTGACCGCCCACGCCATCACCGTTCGCCCGCTCTGCTTCTCCAACAAGACGTTCCAGAAGCTTCCTGAAGATCTGCAGTCAGCCATTCTGCAGGCCGGCAAGGACGCCGGGACCTACGGCCGGATTCTGGAGTCTTCCGAGGACCAGATGAAGATGATGCAGATGGAAAAAGAAGGCAAACTGAAAACCGTTTATTTCAAAGACCGTGCCCAGCTGGTCGAGGCCGCCAAGCCGGTTCTCCAGGAGTACTTCAAGGAGCAGGGCGTGCCTGAGCTGTATGATAAGATTCAGGCTGTTGCCAATCAGTAATTTTTTGAGCGTAACGGAAAGAATCCGCTAAGCACTTAGCTGCTCTTGCGAGCCGCAGCAAAGCCGGGGGCTCTGGTCTCCGGCTTTGCTGTATCGGCGCATGGGCTGCCTTTCCAGGTTAGATAATATGAGAAACGTTTTAAACGGCTACTACCGGTTTCTGCAGATTGCGCTGGCAACCTTGATGGGACTGCTGCTGATTCCGGTAACCCTGCAGATCGTGGCCCGCTATATCGCTTTTGTCCCCCGTTACATCTGGACCGAGGAGATGGCCCGGTTCTGTTTTATCTGGATTATACTGGTCGGTTCGATGATCGCGGTCAGGGATTCGACCCATTTTTCCGTTGACCTGTTGCCCAAGCCAAAAACCAAACGCGGTGAGGCGGCGGGACGGATGTTCGTCGATTTCTGGATCCTGATGACCGCCCTGGTTTTTATCGTCTGGGGCTGGCCGCTGGTCAAGTTCGGGCTGCTGCAGACCTCGGAGATGGCCGAGCTGCCAATGGTCTATATCTACATGGCCTGGCCGCTGACCGGTTTCACCTGGATTCTGTTTCTGATCGAAAAGTTTGTCGACAATATTAAATTGTGGCGGAGTGACAATTCATGACACCGGGTCTGGTAGCAGCAATTCTCTTTATCGTTTTCGGCGTTCTCGTTGTTTTGCGGATTCCGGTGGCCTTCGCGCTTGGTCTGGCCTGTGTCCCGGTCTTTCTGATCGATGACCGGCTCACCCCGTTTCTGTTGATGAACGAGATGTTCAAGTCCTACAATGCATTCGTGCTGCTGGCTGTGCCGTTTTTCCTGATGGCCGCCAATATCATGAACTCGGCCGGGATTACCGATCGCCTGGTCAAGCTGGCCCGGGCCCTGGTCGGCCATTTACCTGGTGGACTCGGGCATATCAACGTGGTGGTTTCCATGCTCTTTGCCGGCATTTCCGGATCCTCCACCGCCGATGCGGCGGGGATCGGCTCACTGCTGATTCCACAGATGAAAAAGCAGGGTTTCTCACCGACTTTTTCGGTGGCGGTGACCGCCTGTTCCTCGGTCATGGGGGTCATTATTCCGCCCTCTATCCTGATGGTCGTCTGGGGCGGGCTGATGACCGTTTCCATCGGCGGCCTGTTTCTGGCCGGTGTCGTGCCGGGGATGCTGGTGGCCCTGTCGCAGATGGTGACGGTCTATGTCTACGCCAAGATTTACGACTATCCGATCTATTCGCGTTCGACCTTTAAAGAGGCGATCATCGCGATTCTGCAGGCGACTTTACCGATGATGACACCGATGATCATCGTCGGCGGCATCGTCGCCGGTTTTTTCACACCGACCGAGGCCTCGGTTATCGCGGTGATCTATTCCTTTTTCCTGGGCCTGGTCATTTATCATACGATCAAGCCGAGACAGATTCCGAAAATCCTCTATGAGTCGGCCCGTTTTGCCGCCATCTCACTGTTTTGTGTCGGCACCGCTTCGGCCTTCGGCTGGCTGCTCGCCTACTACAAGATACCGCTTGCCCTGGTCGATTACCTCAAGCAGTTCGGGGTCGGGCCAATCAGCACCGGATTGCTGGTGGCCTGCGCCTTTCTGTTCATCGGTATGTTCATCGATGCGATCCCGGCGATCATCATTCTCGGTACCGTACTCTGGCCGATGGCCGATTTTGCCGGACTGCATCCGATACATTTTGCCATTATCGGTGTTATCTCGCTGGCTTTCGGGCTGGTGACCCCGCCCTACGGGCTCTGTCTGCTGATCAGCTGCGCAATCGGCGAGGTCGAGTTGAAAAAGGCGATGAAGGATGTCATCATCATTTTGCTGCCGATGCTTGGCGTGCTGACCCTGGTGATTCTCTTTCCCGACATTATTATGGCCCTGCCGCGCTGGATAGCGCCGCAGTTTGTCAATTAACTAAAGGATGTACTGCAGGAGTGAAACCATGATAAACGAATTGTTCGATCTCACCGGCAAAGTCGCGCTGGTTACCGGCGGTTCCAAAGGGATCGGTCAGGCAATGGCCCGCGGCCTGGCGGCCGCCGGAGCCGATATCGTCATCAACAGCCGCAGCCTCGAAGAAATGGAAGCGGCGATGAAGGTAATCCTCGACGGCACCGATAGGAAAGGGCACTGCGTCGTCGCCGACCTGTTCAAGCGTGATGATGCGGTAAGCCTGGCCCGGGAGTCGGTGGACAGGATGGGCCGGGTGGATATCATCATCAACAACGCCGGCACCAATATCGTCAATCCGGTTGATGAAATCAATGACCACGACTGGGACCGTTTGATCGAGCTGAACCTGACCGCACCGATGGTGCTGGTCCGCGAACTTGCCGCTCAGATGAAAGAACGCAACTGGGGTCGAATCGTCAATATCAGCTCGATTTTCGGCCTCTGCGCCAAGGAGGGACGGGGAGGTTATTCGGCGACCAAGTCGGGGCTCATCGGCATCACCAGGACCATGGCCCAGGAACTCGCCCCGTACAAGATTACCGCCAACGCGATCGCGCCGGGGCCCATTTCCACACCGCTGACCGACCGGCTGGTGCAGGGCGAACTGCGGGAATACTTCGATTCGATGATGCCGCTCGGCCGGTGGGGCAAGCCGGAAGATCTGATCGGCCCGGTTCTGCTGCTGGCCAGCGAGGCGGGCAGTTTTATCACCGGAGCTACGCTGAGTGTCGACGGCGGCTGGATGACCCGCTGATTTATTGGGAGGAATTGGTATGAAGGTTCTTGTTTTAGGCGGAACTGGTGTGATCAGCCGGGAGATCGTTAAACTGCTGCTTATTAAAAAGCATGAGGTTACGGTATATAATCGCGGCAACCGAGATCTGGGGTTTTCAAAGGATATCAGGCAGCTCACCGGAAACCGCGCCGCTCGTCAGGAGTTCGAGTCGTCAATGCGAAAGGAATCGTTCGATGCGGTTATCGATATGATCTGTTTCAACGAGGCCGACGCCCGCTCCACGGTGGCGGCTTTTGGCGAATCCGGGGCGCATATCGTTATCTGTTCGAGCGTCGCTGCCTACAAGCGTCCCTACCGGACGATACCGACCATCGAGGCGGCGGAGGAACTGCACGACGACCCGTTTTTCAGATATGCTTTTGATAAAGCCGAGGTCGAGCGCTACCTGACGACGGTAATCACCGAGAAGAACCTGCCGATTACGCTGATCCGGCCGTCCCTGACCTTTGGCCCCGGCGCTGCAAACATGGGTGTGCTTCGGCAGAATTACGGTATCATCGAACGCATCAAAGACGCTAAACCGCTGGTCATGTTCGGAGATGGTTCGACGCCGTTCAGCTTCACTTTCACAGCAGATCTGGCCAAGGCTTTTGTCGGTGTTCTCGGTATTGAGAAAACGTTTGGTGAGGCCTATCACGCCTGCAGTGAAGAGCGCACCCGCTGGGAAGACCTCTATCTGGAATTCGGCCGGGTTCTGGGTAAGGAGGTGAAGATCGTACACATCCCGTCGGAGTTGCTCGTTGCCGCAAAGCCAGACCTGTTCAGTCATCTCTATTTTGAAAAAACCTACCCGGGCCTGTTCGACAATACCAAGATCAGAAGCGTGGTGCCCGACTTCAGTTGTGATATCGACCTGCACCATGGGGTGAAAATGATGGTCGACTGGTTCGAGAAAGAGGCGAACCAGGTCGACCCGGAAAAAGATGTACTGGAGGATCGTTTGATCGCCCTTCACGACAGCTGGAAAAATCAGATGGAGGCGCTTGCGGTCTCATAAATAAATACATGGAGGTGTGAAACTGCGATGGTCGAAACATATCCGGTACTGTCCGCCCCGCGGGAAAGCTGCGACACCCACATGCATTTCTACAACGACGCTTACCCGAGCGCGCCGACAGCCCTGTTTACGCCGCCCAATGCCTGGGTGGACGAGTATCGAGCCGTGCAGCGGCGGCTGCACCTGCAGCGGGTCGTTGTCGTTCAGCCGACCACCTACGGAACCGACAACTCCTGCCTGCTCGAGGCAATGAAGTCGTTTGGCGCCGATGCCCGGGGCGTGGTCGTTCCCGACCCGGCGATCAGTGATGAAGAGCTCGATGAGATGAGTGCTGCCGGGGTCTGCGGAGTCCGCTTTCATATGCTGCCCGGCGGAGCGCTGAACTGGGATGTGCTCGAGGAGACGGCAGCCAGAATAAATGGTTTCGGCTGGCATGTCCAGCTGCAGATGAACGGCCGGGAGTTCGGTGAGCATCAGCAGCTTCTCAAAAGACTACCCTGTGATGTGGTTGTCGATCATGTCGGCCGGTTCATGGATCCGGTGACCGCCGATGATCCGTCTTTCAAGGTTCTGCTCGATCTGCTCGAAACCGGACGCTGCTGGGTGAAGCTTTCTGCGCCCTACGAGTCCTCAAGAATCGGACCGCCGGATTGGAGCGACGTGGCCGCCGAGGCCCGGGCGCTGATTGCGGCGGCTCCGGAGCGAATGCTCTGGGCCTCCAACTGGCCGCATCCGGGGCAGGAAAGTCCGCCCGATGAAGCTGATCTGCTTGATCTGCTGCTCAGCTGGGCCGACGATGCGGCGACGCGGACCAGAATCCTCAGAGACAACCCGGCCAGGCTGTACCGCTTCTGAGACGCATGAGCGGTGTATCGATGGCTGCCATGACCATAGCATAGCTTCTGAAGCCGTCAGGGTCGTTTCTTCTCCGGTTGACGGACTTTTTTTGTAATACCATGTCATCACCGACCCTGGATAGATTCCTCGATGCTCCGTTGAGCTCATTTTCACGACTCTGGGTTCCGGTTCTTTTTTCTCTGATCGCTGAACCGCTGACCGGTCTGGTTGACACTGCATTCGTGGCCCGTCTGGGAGCCGGCGAACTTGCTGCGCTGGGGGTGGGTACCGCGGTGCTCACCGGCGGTCTCTGGCTGTTCAATTTCCTCAGTGTCGGCAGCCAGACGGAGGTCTCCCAGGCTTACGGTCGCGGCGATCTGGAAAAAGGCAGAAGAATCGGCAGCCTGGCACTGATGGTCGGCGCAGCCGTCGGAACGGCAGCGACACTGCTGGTCTTTACCTGTGCCCCGTTGTTGGCGACGCTGATGGGCGCTGCTGCGGAAGTACACGATTTTTCAGTGATCTATGTCCGGCTGCGGGCATTCGGCGGAACGGCCGTCCTGCTGAGCATGGTGTCGTTTGGTATTCTCTATGGCCTCGCCGATATGCGTACCCCGCTGCTGGTGGCCCTGGCGGTTAACGGTTTGAACATCGTTCTGGATGCGATGCTGATTTTTGGCTTTGGACCGATTCCAGCACTGGGTATCGCCGGTGCAGCCCTGGCCAGCACGATCAGCCAATGGCTGGGAGCCCTGTGGTGTTGCCTGGTAATTTATAAAAAAATTGGTTTTACTCTGGAAGTCGATACCGCCGATACCGTGAAACTGCTGGCCATCGGCCGGGACATGTTTATCCGCACCTCGATGCTGATTTTCTTTCTGTTACTGGCTACGCGCTCGGCAACGAGGCTCGGACCAGAGGTTGGCGCCGCCCATCAGGCGATTCGCCAGGTCTGGGTTTTCACCAGCCTGTTTCTCGATGCATCGGCGATTACGGCGCAGAGTGTGATCGGCTACTATTTTGGCTCCGGACGGCTTGAACGGGCGCTGCTGGTGGCCCGGCTGGTCTGTCGGTGGAGTTTGTTGATCGGCATCGGTCTGCTGGTGCTGATGCTGGCAGCCACGAACCATGTCGGTGCTCTACTGGTGCCGGCTTCCGGGCTGATTCTGTTTGCTCCGGCCTGGGGTGTTGCAGCGCTGCTGCAGCCATTGGCCGCACTGGCCTTTGTCACCGATGGGATCCATTGGGGGACCGGAGACTTCAGCTATCTCAGAAATGCGGTAACCTGTGCGACACTCTGCAGCGCAGCAGTCCTGCTGGCGGTCGAGGCTGCAGGCTGGAGCAGCCTGACCCTGATCTGGTGGATCACCGGGCTCTGGGTTCTGATTCGGGCCGGATTTGGTGTCGTTCGCCTGTGGCCGGGGATGACAGGCAGTCCGCTGGGTCACATCAGAGAGGAGCGAAAAACGTAATCCAAAAATCTGCATTATTATACCTCCGGGAGCATGTCATGAGAAAAGAAAATTGGCTAAAGAAGCAGTTGCGTGAAGGCAGAAACATCGGCGGTATGTGGGCGCAGTCGGGCAGCCCGACCATTGTCGAAGCGGCTGTCTATGCCGGCTGGGATGTTGTTTTGATTGATAACGAGCATGGTTTTGCCGGCCTTGAAACCACCATCAATCTGATCCGGGCGGTTGAAAACGCCGGCGGCCATGTTGTTCTTCGTGTTCCATGGAACGACCCGGTTTACCTGAAGCGGGTGCTCGATATCGGGGTTCAGTCGCTGATGATCCCGATGATCGGCGACAAAGCTGCCGCCGAAGCGGCGGTGGCAGCCTGCTCCTACCCGCCCCGGGGATGGCGCGGCAATGCCAGTTTTGTCGTTCGCGCTTCAGGTTACGGCGCCTGCCGGGATTATGGCTCATGGGCCAACGAGGAGCTGCTGATCATCGCTCAGATCGAACAGGCCGGTGCCGTCGACAACATAGAAGACATTGCGGCAGTGGACGGTATCGATATGCTGTTCATCGGTCCAAACGACCTGGCCGGTTCGATGGATAAATTTGAAGACCTGGACAGCCCGGATGTTATGGCTCGTGTCAGCGAAGCCGAACAGCGCATCGTTGCTTCAGGTAAGATGCTTGGCGGCTTTCCATTGCCCTGCTGCCCGCTGAACAGTGATCTCGAGAAAAGGGGCTACCGGTTCTGGGCCCGGCACAGTGATATCTGGCTGTTCAGAACTGCAGCCGCGGAGGCGGCTGAATAATCAAGACAACCTCAAGTAACGGGTTGGTTCCCGGCTATTCTTTCTTCGGTGTCTGATCCAGGTACCACTGCATCGGATCAAGCAGTTCGAAACCAAGACCGAGCAGCCTCTTCTTGATCGTCGCCACGTTGTTGGTCAGCAGGTAGGGGAAAATGGCGCGTTTTTCGGTATCCCAGCCGCGGGCCACCAGGACGCTGCCCATCGATACATTTTCCTCGGTGACGATATCGACGATTTTCTTGAGCTGGCCCGGCTGTTCCTGCACCAGGATGCAGAGCAGCGTACCCGGCTCGCCGATGCCCATCACGTTGACAAATGCCCGAAGCAGATCCCGGGTCGACATGATGCCCTTGAGACGGCCCTCTTCGTCGACCACCGGCAGCGCACCGACCTTTTTTTTACCCATCATCAGCAGCGTGTCCTGCAGGGTATAGTAAGGCGCGATGGTCAGGGGATCCTTTGTCATGATCTCTTCCACCGAATGCTGCATGACCTTGTCCAGCGTCTGCTGGTAGGTTTTTTCGTCCAGCAGCGAAGACGGGTGGGCATCGCGCATATCCCGGTCGGTGATGATACCGACCAGTTTTTCATTTTCGTCGACCACCGGCAGGTGGCGGAAGTTACCTTCCTGCATCAGTGCTTTGGCATCCGCCAGTCTGGTCGTGGGCCTGACGGCAATCAGGTCGGTTTTCATACTTTCTATAACGAACATTGCAGCCTCCGTTTCATCTATGAAGATCGTCGTTGATACGTCGTTTGTTTTTACTCACAGCGCCATCATCTTTCTTATGTGATTGGCGACCAGGATCGGCAGAATCTCCAGGTTGTAGCCGCCCTCGAGCACCGATACGAAGCGTCCGCCGGTTCGCGCCCTGATCAGCTCGAAGATCGTCTCGTTGACGAAATCGTAGCCCTCGGTGGTCAGGCTGGTTCCAGACATCAGGTCGTCAACATGGGCGTCAAAGCCGGACGAGAGCAGCACCGCATCGGGGGCAAATTTTTCAAAGGCCGGGACCAGATCACTGAGCAGTCGCTCCCGGTATTCATCGTCACCGCGTCCGGGCAGGATCGGTGAGTTCTTCGTAAAGCCTGTACCGGTTGAGAAGCCGGTCTCGAATTCACGGCCGGTGCCCGGATAGGCAAAGGAAGGGTGCTCGTGGATCGAATAGTAGAAAACCGAGCTGTCCGTGTCGAAGATATGCTGGGTGCCGTTGCCGTGATGAACATCGAAATCGATGATGCACACCTTGTCGATATCGTACTGCTGCTGCAGGTAACGGGCGCCGATGGCGACGTTGTTGAAGTAGCAGAACCCCATCGCCTGATTGGTTTCGGCATGATGACCCGGCGGCCGGATGGCGCAGAAAGCGTTCTTTACCTCGTTGTTCATCATCGCGTCGATCGCCTTGAGCACACCGCCGACAGCCAGCAGGGCTGTGTCGTAGGTTTCCCGGCAGATCGAATTGTCCTGGTGTTCGAAGTCAGGCAATCCCCACAAACAGGCTTCCTCGAACTTCATGATGTAGTGGATGTTGTGAACCGTCTCGATCCAACGCTGCTGGGCCGGCTCGGCCCCAATGCGGACCAGACTTTCCAGCAGCCCTTCAGTGGTCAGCCCTTCCATGATGGCGGTGAGCCGGGCGGAGCACTCAGGATGATCGTCGAACGTCTGGTGCTGAAGGTAGCGCTCATCGAATACAAAACCTGTCTTACCCATGAATATTCTCTCTTCAGATATTTCCAGTTGACCTGTTTCTACTCGTCACCCTAGCTTGTGGCCGAGGCAGGAGCAACAATTTTCTCTCCCGGCGCAGTTCTATTCATTTACTTGCCAAAACAACACAGACCCAATACGATGAGAAAAAATGAGGCTTGCCGAACAAGCAGGGGGACGCATGAAAAACAAATCGGGTTATTGGGCCGACAACTACCAGCAGAGTCGCCTGCCGGTCGACAAGGCCATTGCCAGGATTCAGTCGGGACAGCGGGTCTTCATCGGTTCCTCCAGCGGTGAGCCGCAGCACCTGGTCAAAGGCCTGGCCGAGGCCAGCCTGCGCTACACCGACCTCGAGATTGTCCGGCTGTTCGGGGCCGAGTCGACGTCACTGTCGCTGATCGCCGATCGTTCAAAATCGCAGAATCTCAATATCCGCTCTTTTTACCTGGGTTCTGCGAATTCGGAGAGTTTTAAAGGTGATCTCAGATTCATCACCCCGATCAATCTCTCCGAAATAGACCGGCTGATCAAGTCTCGAATGCTGCCGATCCAGGTGGCGCTGATCCAGGTGACGCCGCCGGACGATTTCGGCTGGATGAGTCTGGGCATCTCTGTCGATATCACCGCTGCGGCAGCCGAGGCTGCCGATCTGGTCATCGCCCAGGTGAATACAAGAATGCCGCGGGTTCAGGGCCGCTCCAATATTCACGTCAACGATATTGATATCTTCGTCGAATATGACGAGGAGCTGCGTGCCATCGGTCAATACCCCGAGGTTGAGGCGGCGGGCAACATCGCCCGCTATGTGTCGAGGCTGGTGGATGACGGTTCGACCATGCAGATGGCGCTTGGAGCCACCTCGGACGCCAATATTACTGCGCTGATGGAGAAGAACGACCTCGGCATTCACACCCAGTATGTGACCAACACCATTATGAAACTGATGGCCATGGGCGTTGTCACCAACCGTAAAAAAGGCTTCAACGACGGCAAGATCATCTGCTCCAACGCGCTGGGCACCAAAGATCTCTATGATCTGCTCGACAACAACTCCGCCGTTGAGTTTCATCCGTCCAAATATGTCAACGATCCCCGGGTCATTTCCCAGAACAACAAGATGGTGGCCATGAATATCGGCAAGGAGATCGATCTGACCGGCCAGGTCGCCGCCGATGCACTGGCCTATAATAATTTTTCAGGAGTTACCGGGATCGTCGATTTCTTTCGCGGCGCCTCCATGTCCGAAGGCGGCAAATCGATTCTGATGCTGACCTCGACCAAAAATAATGACAAACAGAGCAGGATCGTACCGATGCTGCGCGAAAGCGCCGTGGTTTTGCCGCGCGGTGAGCTGCAGTACGTGGTCACCGAATACGGTTCGGTGAATCTTTTCGGAAAATCAATCCAGGAGCGCGCCATCGCCCTGATCTCGATCGCTCATCCCGACTTTCGGGATATACTGTTTGATCAGGCCAAGGAGATGGGGCTGCTCGGCCCGGAGCGCTCTCTGCGCGACGAGATGCACGCCATCTACCCGCTGCACCTCGAAGAGACCCGGGTCATCGAGCGCCAGCACATCACCTTTCGTCCGGTCAAGCTGACCGATGAACGTCCGCTCCAGGAGCACTACTACGGTCTGGACCAGATCGATGTGGTGTCGCGTTTTTTTCATGAAAAGACCAGCTTCGTCTCCAAGCAGATCGAACGCACCTTTATCATCGATTACAGCCGGGACCTGACCATAGTTGCTGTTGTCGGCGAACCCGGTTTCGAGCGCCTTATCGCGGTCGGGGAGTATTACAACAACCCGGAAAACAACCTGGCCGAGATCGCTTTTTCAGTAGAGAAAAAGTGGCAGGGCCGGGGTATATCATCGATTGTTATCAGAAAACTTGCCGAGGCGGCCCGGGACAATGGTATCGACGGTTTTACCGCCTACACGTCAAAGGACAATGAGCGGATGATAAAACTGTTTCGCTCACTTGATTACGAAGTCAAAGTTACGGCTGAGGGCGATATGATTTATCTCGAGGCGCGCTTCAGGGGCACTGCTGAATAGCGCCGCCGCTTTTGTCATGCTGTGACGAAACACGTTTGAGCGTGGTCGTTGCTATTGAATTTGAAAGACGATCGAGATAGAATCATAAGCTGTTTAACCGACGGGTGTTGTGGTTTTATCAAATCAGGGGAACACTACATGGATCATAAGAGTGAGCGCCGGGCCGCGTTCAGGATGGACGTGCTTTCAAAGGCGATATGCCGTCTTATCGATGAGGATCGGGTAATCAGCGGACCGCTGAAAGATATCTCCATTCTGGGTCTTTATGTCGAAACCGATCAACGTCCCGATATCGGCAGCGGTTTCGATGTCGAGATTGTCTTGAACGGCAGGTATTCGCAGATGGTCCTCGGCTCGATGAGCGGTAAAGTCGTACGCCATGATAAGGGCGGTCTGGCCATTACCTTCGACGAGCGCTTCGAGTGGTTTGCGATGGTACCGCTCTACTTTCATACGGGTTCAGGTCATTCAGGCTGAACGATTGTCCAGTAACAACCATCTGCGCCTGACAAAAAAAAGAGGCGATTTCCAGGTCGGGAAAGCGCCTCTTGCGGTTTACCATGCTGTATCTATCGGGTTGAGTTGAACTTGCGCTCCCACTCAAACTCTCTGCCGGTTACGTTGTCCTCCATCCGGCGGATCCGGCGGTCCAGGTCGTTGAACTTCTTCTTCAGTCGCTGGGCTGCACTTTGAGGTGAATTCGCGTAGCTGTCATAAAAGTTACGCTCATCCTCGCTGGCGAACGACTGGGGCGGTTCCGGCTTCATCAGCAGGGCCGCCACCAGATAGATGCCGATAACCGGCCAGAATCCGCTCAGCAGAAAAATAATGACCATAATGGTCCTGACCCATAATACCTTTATGTCGAAATAATCGGCTATTCCTCTGCAGACGCCTAGAAGTACGCCGTGCCGGGAACGGTAGAGGCCGCTTTTTTGTAACCCGAATCTGCTCATTGTTTCTCTCCATGTTTATCCTGAGAATCCATCAAAATGGTCTCCAGTGTTTCGATCCGCTCCTCCATGTTTTCGAGGCTGCGGTATAGTTCCTGAACCAACTCCGCTTCATCTTTGCGGGCGGATGTGCCCGTACCCGCCTGGCGCATTCTGATGATAACCAGGATGGTGCCGCAGAGCAGGCCGGTGAGCGTGACGATTGAGCCAAATACGATGGCGACGATAAAGACGACTGACATGATCTCGCAGCAGGTTATTGTTGATTGGATTCGCTGGCATCTTTCGTATCATGGTAGGCTGACGCCTTCATCCTGGCAAGCTCTTTTTCTATCTCTTCATCGGTTGCCAGGCCGTCGAACTGATCCTCGGCGCTGGGTTTTTTGGCATAGTTGACCATCTCGGCCTCGGCCTCCATGCGCTCGATGCGGCTCTCCAGGTGCTCGAACCGGGCCATGGTGTCGCTGCTGTCCATGCGGCGGATGTCTTCCTGGGCCCGCTTTTTGTTGGCGGCTTTGTGATGGCGCTGGATCAGGTTGCGTTTTTTCTCCTTTGCCGACGTCAGCTTCGACCCCAGTTCGCCGATGTCGCTCTGGTACTGTTCGATCAAGCCGGTGTGCTCGGAAATTTCATTGTCGAGCGCTTCGGCCAGTTCTGAAAAACGCCGCTTTTCGATCAGGGCTTCCCTGGCCAGGTCGTCCTTGCCTTTGGCAACTGCCAGTTCAGCGCGCTGGGACCAGAGTGCGACACGTTCGCCGATGTCGTCGCGCTTGCGCTCGAGTTTCTTGCGCGAGGCGATAACGCCGGCGCAGGCCGATTTGAGTTCGATCAGGGTGTCTTCCATTTCCCGAATCATCAATTTGATCATTTTTTCCGGGTCTTCGGCCCGGTCCAGCATTGCGTTGATATTTGAGCTGACGATATCTCTGAATCTAGTGAAAACACTCATGTTAACCTCCATGGTTGATTACTGTTGGTAGAGCATAAAGCAGAATCTGTGCCAGCTGTTCAAAAAAGTAAAAAATTTCATGATATCAATTATTTAGGTCAATTATACCGAAACAGCAGTATGGTAAAAATAGCACAAATATGGCAATATTAATGATAATATAGTAAATATAACCAAATTGTATGGGAAATAATTTCCACCGAATCAACAATGAGAGTTAATCATGACCGCTGCTCTGGAGCGTGAAGAAGCGCTTGGCCAGTCCGAGGTATTTCTTGATTTTCAGGATCGACTGTCAGGGGTTGCCCCGGTTGAGCGTCCCGTCCTGATTCTGGGAGAACGCGGTACCGGCAAGGAACTCGCGGCCCGGCGGCTGCATTTTTTATCGAATCGGTGGGAGGGGCCTTTTGTTACCCTTAATTGCGCCACCCTGTCCCCGACACTGATCGAGTCGGAACTGTTCGGCCATGAAAAAGGTGCCTATACCGGAGCCGAAACCCAGAGGGTCGGACGTTTCGAGGCTGCCAGCAGCGGTACCCTGTTTCTCGATGAAATCGGTACGATCCCGATGCAGGCCCAGGAAAAGATACTCCGGGTGGTCGAGTATCACTTCTTTGAGCGGGTCGGCAGCTCCGAGCAGATTGAAGTCGATGTCAGGATAATCTGTGCGACCAACGCGGACCTGATCACCATGGCTCATCAGGGTACCTTCAAACAGGACCTGTTGGATCGTCTTTCGTTCGAGGTTTTGTTTTTACCGCCGCTTCGAGCGCGGGGTGAGGATATCATGCTGCTCGCCCAGCACTTCGGATCGAGGATGCTCTATGAATTGGGAATCGATGACGAGCTTTTATTTTCCACCGGGGCCGAGCGGGCGCTGATGGGATATCGCTGGAGCGGCAATGTCAGGGAATTGAAAAATGTGGTCGAACGCGCTGTTTACCGGGCCGGCACCGGCAGGATCGAGACCATCGACTTTGACCCTTTCGATTCCCCATACTTTGCCGCTGCCCGTGAAACAGAAGAAGTTGCGCCTGATCGGGCGAAGGCTGCCCATTCAGTTGATTTGTCGCCCGGTTTCAAGGATCTGGTTGCAGCCTATGAAAAACGCCTCATCACCCAGGCACTCGATTCGAGTCGCCACAACCAGAAGAAGAGTGCGGCGCTGCTCGGTCTCAGTTATGACCAGTTCCGGGGTCTGCTGCGTAAATATCGTGATGACCTGGCGCCTTGAGCCTGGTCTCAGTCAAGGGTTTTGTATCCGTAAATGATGCGGGCGCTCGCTGAAATTAAGCAGAGTGTCCCGAATATCCAGGCCAGCAGCGGAAAAGAGGAAGGCAGCAGGCAGACCAGAATAAAAAAAGCAATCGTTTCGGTTCCCTCCGCCAGGCCGCCGAGGTAGTAGAACCCCTTGCCGGGCAGCCGGGTATCGCTGATTGAGCGCCGCTCTGCCATGATTGCAAAGGCTAGAAATGTCGCACCGGTGCTGACGAAAGAAAAGATCAGAAAGGCTGCCGCGAGGCTGTTGACGGCAGGATCTGCCAGAGAAAAACCAAAAACTACCGCTGAATAGAAGATAAAATCGAGGCTGATATCGAGGAACGCGCCCCGATCCGTGCTGCCGTTGATCCGGGCCAGGCAGCCATCGATTCCGTCGCCAAGGCGATTGAGCAGAATCAGCAGCAGGCCCGGCAGGTAGTGCTGTCCGGCGATAAGCGCAACGCCCAGCAGTCCGACCAGAAATGATGCGATCGTAACCTGATCGGCCCTGACACCGATACGTGCCAGTAAACGGGCTAATCTCTGGAGTCCCGGTTTGATAAGCTCGAGGCTGTAGCGATCAAGCATGATGATTCTCAGCGCAGTTCGACGTAGCTGCCGTCGGCGGAATCGCTTTTGTCATGGGTCACCAGCAGAGACGGAATGTCGAGGCGGACAATCTGCTCGAAAACAAATGTCCGGATCGAGTCTCGCAGGGTCTCGTCGAGCTTGCTGAACGGTTCATCGAGAAGTATTGCTTCGGGTTCCGCTAAAAGAGCGCGCAGCAGGCTGACGCGCGCTTTCTGCCCTCCCGAGAGGGTGGCTATGTCGCGGTCTTGAAAACCTTCAAGATCTGCGGAAACCAGGCTTTGCTCGACCCGTTCACGTTTTTCCCAGCGGCTGAGGCCGGCCGGCAGACCAAAGGCCATATTGCCGAAGACGTCGAGATGCGGGAAAAGGAGATCATCCTGGAAAAGGATGCCGACCCGGCGCTTTTCCATCGGGCAGTCGTTGAGCAGGCGGTCGTTGAGACGGATCGTACCCCGGAGATTGAAACCCGGGTCGAGCATACCGCAGATGGCGGCCAGCAGGGTCGATTTTCCGCAGCCGGAGGGCCCCATGATGGTGGCGATCCGGCCCGGTTCGACGCTTAGATTCAGCGGACTGAAGAGCTCCGTTGAGTCGCGGCTGATGCTGATCGATTCCAGAATGAGTGACATGAGCTTAATCCTGCATCGCCTGGCGCTTTCTGAACATCAGGGCCGGTAAGACAACGGCGCTGAGATAGCCAAGCAGGGCCAGCCCGAATTGGCTCAGGGCATAAACCGCAATGATCCGTCGATCAGAACCGCTTGCCAAACTCACCGTCTCGGTGGTTATCGTAGCGAACCTGCCGGCCCCAACATACAGAGTCGGCAGATATTGCGCAATCGAAACCCCAAAGCCGACAGCCATGCTGAAGAGGATCGGTTTGGCCAGGATAATCAGTTTAATCGAGAAAAAGGTTCGGATTGGGCTCGAGGAAAGCGTTTTCCCGACGAAGCTGTAGCGCTGATCATAGGTGCGGTAGCTGTTGGCCAGCGTCAGAAACACATAGGGCAGGACAAATACCAGATGAATCCAGACCAGAGTGCTCCATCTGCCCTCGAAACCAGAGAAGATGAGCAGTACCTGAATCCCGAACAGAAAACTGATCTGGGGGATCAGCAGAGGCAGATAAATAATCCACAACGAGCGCTGGCTGATGGAAGCCAGTTTAGTCCGGGACAGGTTCTGTTCGTTTTCAAAACAGCCGATCACCAGAACGACTGCCAGGAGACAACTTGCCAGAGCCGTCCCGAGGCTGACCAGTAAAGGTTCTAAGAGGTTTGGCAGCGCCGAAGTCCAGGGGGAAAGACTGTAGTGCGACGGCAGAAAATCGGGAAAACGCCAGGTTCTGGCAACTGACCAGATGAGCAGAACCAGAAAAGCGGCACCGGTAGTAAAAAGCAGCAGGGCTGCATAGAATGAGCCGGTTGAAATCAGTGTTTCAAATGGTGAGGCGCGATTGCCGTCCAGTATTCTTTTCGAGCCGATACTGCGGATCAGATACTCTGCTGTCAAAACCGCTGCCATGGATGCGATGGTGAGCGTCAGCAGCAGCAGCGCCCCGGCGGAGCCGACCAGCCGGCTGCTGATATGGGAATCGTTGAACCAGCGATCGATCAGAACCGACAGGGTCGGCGGCAGCGACGGGCCGATGATGTAAGCCAGATCGACCACCGAGAGTGAATAGGCCAGCACCGCGAGCAGCGGCAGCCTGAGCATCGGGTAGAGCTGCGGGATGATCAGCCGGGTCCAGATTCTCAGCCGGTGGTAGCCGAGGCTGCGGCCGACCCAGATGATTCTCCTGACATCGATCCTGTTGAGGCCGCTGAAAATCATCAGCAGCAGAAACGGCGTTTCCTTGAAGATCATCGTCAGCGTCAGGCTGACGGCCCATGGGTCTCCCGCGGTGCTCCAGTCAGGTGGATAGACAAAACCTGAAGGATAGGGTGATATCGATCTGATCAGCCAGCCGCTCGGGGCGATCAGGAAGGTGAAGCCAATCGCAAAAGCGGCATGCGGCATCGACAGCAGGGGGGCAAGGGAAAGCTCGATGGTTCTCCACAGTCTCGAGCCATAGAGGCTGGCGGCTACCCAGAGGGCAAGGACCAGCGAAGCGAGACTGGCGCTGATACCTGAGAACAGAGTCGCGCGCAGGGCTCCGGGCAGGCTCGGGTGGGAAATGAGCTCCCTGAACGGTTCGATGGTGAACCGCTGGCCGCCGGCCGCAGGCAGGTAGCCAAAAGCCGGAGCCCAGGTGAAGAGCAGTCCGGCGACAATCGGCAGCAGAAAAACGGCCAGTGTAACAAGGGGAAAGACTTTCAGCCGGCTGCTTGTCGGGGCCATCGCTGCAGACTAGCGCGAATAACGCCGTAACCACTCTTTTTCGATGGCGGTAACCCAGGAGGCGTGCGGTTCCAGAATAACCGGGCCCAGTTCGGCAGCACTCAGCGTGGCGATCCCTTGCGGTGCATCCGCAAACAGAGTCCGCTGGTCCTGGTTGAGCTTGTCCATCGACAGCACCGTCGGGTCACCCCAGACAGACGGGTCACTCTTGCGCGCCTGAGCTTCCGGTGAGAGCAGGAAATTGGCCAGGACCATCGCCCCTTCCGGACTACTGCTGTTGAACGGAATAGCCAGAAAGTGAGTGTTGCCGATGGTGCCGCCGCGATGAACATAGGTCCGAATGGTGTCCTGCAGTTCCCCGGTGGCGATCGCATTGCTCGCTTCGGCCGGGTTGAAACTGAGCGAGATGAAGATTTCCCGGTCGCCGAGCAACCGCTTCATCTCCGGTGCACTTTTCGGCAGTGTTTTACCGCTTCGCCACAGATGAGGATGCAGTGCGTCGAGAAAATCCCAGAGAGGCGCGGTCAACTCATTAAATCGTTGTTCATCAACGGGTTTATAGAGCAGCTCCCGGTCCGGCGTCAGTTCCAGCAGGGCCTGTTTGATAAACGTGGTGCCATAGAAATCCGGAGGCGCCGGGTAGGTGAAGCGGCCGCTGTTGGCCCGGCAGAACTCGAGGAGTTCCGTCATGCTCTGCGGTGGTTCGGTTACCACTTCCGTATCGTAGAGAAAGACCAGTTGAGCCATGCCCCAGGGAGACTCCTGATTGTCGACCGGCACGGTGAAGTCGTATAGCGTTGAAATCTTGTTCTCGGTGTCAACGAGTTTATAGTTGGGGAACAGCTGGGTATAGGGCGGCAGGAGCAGGCCGTTGTTCTTCATCACCTGGAAGTTCTCACCGTTTATCCACATCAGATCGACGCTGCCGCCGCTGGTTCGCCCGCCGCTCTTCTCGGCCAGAACCCTGCTGACCACATCGCCGATATCCGCCACCTTGACGTGCTTGACGCTTACACCATAGCGCTGCTGAAGCTGATCTGAGGCCCAGCGAACATAGTGGTTGATAACATCAGAACCGCCCCAGCCGTTGAAATAGACCGTCTGACCCCGGGCTGCAGCAACGATCTCTTCCCACCGCTCGGACGCTGCATAACCCGGCTGCAGAAACATGACCAGCAGAACCAGTGCCAGGAGCAAAGGCTGTTTGCAGAAATATTTCATCATCCATGTACCTCGTAAGTAGTGAGATAACAGCTAAATAGGTGTCTTCAGAAAGGTTAGCAGTACCACGTTTTACCCTTCTGCGCAACGATCGGAGAAGGGTCGACCGTGGTTCGATGAGAAACAATCATATTTGACACCTGCCCGGCCAGCACCTATTTTCATTTCAATCAAGAGGAGCAATTTCGACTTTTCTGCAATTCCGTATGCCTATTTCGCCAAGGAGAAAGATATGCGCTGGAGAGACGGCCGCAGGAGCCAGAACGTTGATGATCGCCGTGGAGTCAGGCTGTCGGGAAAAGCCAAGGGCGGCGGGCTCGGCCTGCTGGTTCTGGTTATTGTCGGTCTCTTCTTCGGTATCGACCCATCCGTGATTCTGCAGCTGGGCGGCAGCATGTCCGGACCGTCCGTTCAGGAATCTTCCTACGTCCCGACCGAGGCCGAAAACGAGCTGGCTGACTTCACCTCGGTGGTCCTGGCCGATACGGAGGATACCTGGTCAGCACTTTTTTCTCAGGCCGGCGGCAGCTATGAAGAGCCGATCCTGGTGATGTTTTCCGGAGCGGTCAAATCGGCCTGCGGCTTTGCCCAGTCGGCAATGGGTCCTTTTTATTGTCCGGCCGACCGTCAGGTCTATATCGATCTGAGTTTTTACCAGGATCTGAAAAATAAGATGGGGGCACCAGGTGATTTCGCCCAGGCCTATGTTATTGCCCACGAAGTCGGTCACCATGTTCAAAATCTGCTCGGCATCAGCGATAAGGTCCAGGCGATGCGCAGTCAGCTTTCCGAACAGGATTTCAACAAGCTTTCGGTGCGCGTTGAACTGCAGGCTGACTGTTTTGCCGGTCTCTGGACGCACCATGCCGACAGCGCCAGGCAAATCCTCGAGCGCGGTGATGTGGAGGAGGCTTTGAACGCTGCCAGCATGATCGGCGACGACCGTCTCCAGCAGCAGGCCCGCGGTTATGTGACACCTGACTCTTTCACCCACGGCAGTTCGGAGCAGCGGGTTCGCTGGTTTAACAAAGGACTGCAGTCCGGTGAGCTGCAGACCTGCGATACCTTCAGCGCCACATCCTTATAGGTCCATACTTGCAAACATCTCCCCGGCAAGATGGGGGAGGTGGTCCATTCCGTGAAGCGAAACCTATCCTTTGTGGTGGACTGATTCAGACGTCAGCACGTTTGACGATTCAATTACCGAAAAAGCACTGACGGGTCGGAACCACCCCTCCGGTCCGTTTTCTTCTGAGGTTGTTCACCTTTTTGCTCTTTATCCACAGAGAGGCTCATCTGAGGAATTCAGTCTATTTATCTTGCGTTACCCATATCCATGTGTAATAAAATGAGCTGCAGAAAAGGATCTGGTTGACAGGATTTCAGTCGTGGAGCCGAGCCGTTGGGGGTGCTGAGTAAGCCCTGACAGGTGTCGTTTTCAATTCCAAAACGCAAGGAGAAGCTATGAAAAGGGTATTGATCGCTTATTTCAGCAGAACCGGAACGACCGAGAAAATGGCACAGTTCATCGCCGAGGGTATGAGGATGGGAGGTTGTGAGGTCGAAATGGTCTCCGTTTCCAAAGTCGGCAGTGACGCTGATGTCATTGGCTACGACGGCTATGTGTTTGGCTGCCCGACCTATCATAAAGATATGACTAACAATATGAAGCAGTTTCTTTTCCTGGCCGAACGCGCCAACCTGACCGGCAAGATCGGCGGTGCTTTCGGTTCCCACACCCACAGCGGCGAATCTGCGGCGATGATTTACGACACCATGCAGCATGTCTTCAAAATGGACATGACGACGCTTGGCCCGCTGAACCTGACCGAGGATATGGTAAGAACCGACGAGGGGGCCAAAGCCTGCCAGCAATACGGCAGGGCGGTCAGCGAAATGCTGCAGTAACGAATTCGATTTTCGATCTGCAGCCGCTCGGTTTGCGCTCGGCTGCAGGTCGTCTCCGCGGCTCACTCAAGGCAGCAACATTTCTACTTGTTTTGCTAACATGTTTCTAACGGGGATATAGTTCCGAATCTTGTTATGCTGACCGGTCGAGAAACAGACAATACCACTTGTCCGGCGGTCGCCGTTTGCATTTCCAGAACATTGTCGAGAGCAGCAGCCCGCCGCTGCCCCACGGAGAAAAACAATGAGAAAAAAGCCCAAAACAAGCAGCGAAACAATAGAAGCAGTCCTGAAAAACCTCGACTCACAGCCCAGCGATCCGGAAGTAGACAGCTATTATCACGATCGAATCTATTCAATTCTGAAGGAAAAGCATAAACGGGAAATCATCAAATCGTCTCTGATAAAGTATTACAAATCAGAGGAACTCAAACCGTATCAGGCCGAGCTGATCAAGATGCAGGAACATCTCGAGCGCACCGGCAAGAAGATGGTCATCCTCTTCGACGGCCGCGACGCCTCGGGTAAAGGCGGGACGATACGGCGGGTGGCCCGCTATATGAACGAAAAGCACTATCGGGTCGTGGCGCTTGGCAAACCGAATCCGGTTCAGCAGACCGAACTGCACATGAAACGCTATATCGAACAGTTTCCCCGGGCCGGAGAAATCGTACTTTTCGACCGCTCCTGGTACAACCGGGCCATGGTCGAGCCGGTCATGTCATTTTGCAGTCAGGCTCAATACAAGCGTTTTCTGCGGAAAGTGACGCTTTACGAAAACAACTTTATTCTCGATGCCGGCCAGACGATTCTGCTCAAATTCTATTTTTCGGTATCGAAGGAAGAACAGGCCCGGCGCTTCGAAAGACGGCGCAACGATCCGCTGCGCCAGTGGAAACTCTCCGAGGTGGATCTGCAGGCCCAGGATCTCTGGGATGAGTTTTCCGAGAAGAAGATGGTCATGCTGCAGAAGACCCATACAAATGAATGCCCCTGGTGGATCATCAAGTCGGACGACAAACATCTGGCCCGCCGCGAAACCATGAAGCTGATCCTCAACGCGGTCAAGTACCGGGGCCGCAAACGCAGCCTTGATTTCAAACTCAGAGAAGATATCATCGTACCCGGGGACGTGGAGCTCAGACGGATGAAAAAACAGCAGAAGCGATACGGTAAACCGCTGGCTTGATGTCGATCCCGCTGAAGTTCAATCGTAACGAATTTTCCGGGTCACTGGGCGACCTGGGGACGATCCTGCCGCTGGTTGCCGGGCTGATCGTGATCAATCAGCTCGATCCCACCGGCGTGTTTTTCACCATCGGTATCTTCTATATCTGTACCGGCCTCTATTTTAGAGTTACCTGCCCGGTTGAGCCGATGAAGGTGATCAGCGCCTATGCGATCGCCACATCGCTCAGCGCCGTTCAGCTTCAGGCATCCTGCCTCTGGGTTGCGGTTATCCTGCTGCTCCTGGGGGCCACCGGTCTGATCGATCTCATTACCCGCTCTATTTCCAAGCCGGTTATTCGCGGTATTCAGCTGTCGACCGGCCTGCTGCTGCTCTCCAAGGGGGTGCATCTGATGAGCGGGAACTCGGCGATTCAGCTGATGCAGGGGCTGGCGGAGCCCTATCTGCAGATTCAGCACATCGGTTTTTTACCGATCGGCATCATCCTCGGGGCAGGGCTCGGTCTGCTCTGTCTTCTTCTTTTGGACAACAATCGTTTGCCGGCAGCGGTGGTGGTGGTCGCTCTGGGGATGCTGATCGGCCTGCTGGCCGGCCGGCGGGAGGGCTGGGGGGAACTGGCGCTGGGTCTGAACTTCCCCGAAATATTACCATACGGCCTGCCCGCCGCGGCCGATTTCAGCTTCGTGCTGATCGTCCTGATTCTGCCGCAGATACCGATGACCGTCGGTAATGCGGTGATCGCCAATACTGATCTTTCCAGGCAGTACTTTGGTGATGAGAGCAGTCGGGTGACCAACCGGGCGTTGTGCATCAGCATGGCGGTGATCAACTTCACCAGTTTTTTTCTGGCCGGCATACCGCTCTGCCATGGCGCCGGGGGGCTGGCATCGCACTACCGCTTCGGGGCCAGGACCGGGGGGTCGAACCTGATGATCGGTGGGATTTTTCTCCTGGTGGCCCTGCTCTTCGGCCCGCACACGCTGACTGTCATCCAGCTTCTGCCCTTATCGGTGCTCGGGGTGCTGTTGATTTTTGCCGGGGTTCAGCTGGGCCTGACCATCATCGATATGATGAGCCGCAAGGATCTGTTCGTCATTTTACTGATCGTCGGCATCACTCTGGCCTCAAATCTTGCCGTCGGCTTTATCGCCGGTTTTCTGGTCGATCGGCTGATTCGTTCGAAGAAAATCTCTATCTGAGCTCGGAATCCTGACGCTGGAAGAGTGGCTGATCGGCAGCTTTACTGTTTGTAGATAAGCGTCCCGACGTGCTCACCTTTCAAGGCCCTGGTGATATTACCCGGAATCATGCCGTTGATCACCTGGACGTTTTCGATGACCTCACTGTTCTGGATAATCTCCAGGCAGGGACGCTCAAGCACCAGATCGTCCTGGTCTTTTGCCAGCAGGTCGGCGGCGCCGATCTCCGGGATAAACTCGGCATCCGGGTCTTTTTTCGGGTCGTTGCTGTAGAGACCGTTTTCGTCCTTGATAAACAGAACCGTCTTCGAGCCGATCAGATCGGCCAGGATCACCAGGCCGACATCGGTTCGGTGGATTGGAATCCGGCCGACCTTGGGTTTGATCGCAAAGTAGTCATAGGGCGGCATACCGTGCATGACCGGAATGATATTTTCAGAGAAATAGGTGGGCAGCTTGACGATGTCTGAATGGGCGATCTTCACCCCGCCCCAGGGCGAGAGCAGGGTCGCAATCATCAGCGCGTTCTGCTCAGATACCATGCTGCCGAATTTGGCAATCACCCCGGTGGGCATGCCCATTTCCAGGCCTATGGTGTAGATATGGCGGCTTCTTGTGCCGCCGCCGGTGGTGATCAGCATCTTGTGTTCAGCCCGGTTGGCGACGATCTCCTTGAGGATGTCGGGCAGGGCCTTGACACCGCGGTCGCAGATTGACTGACCGCCGATCTTCATGATTTTGACATCGGGGTAGAGCCGCTCCTGGGGAGCGATATCGAGGCTTTCGATAAACTCCTTGCTGACCAGGCTCTCGCCCATCAGGGCACTCTTTACATGCAGCCGTTTTCCGTCTTTTTCCCGTACCAGCGCCATGGTTCCCTCTCCTCTTACCGATCAGTTGTCCACTACTTGTTTTTCTTACTTTTCTTGTCCCGTTTAAGTTCAACAAGTTTTGCCTTGGTTTCTTCAGCGAGCTGCTCGAGTTCTTTTTTCCTGAAATGGTTTGCGAAGATCATCAGGTCCACATCGTGTGCCGCGATGATCCTGAAACGTGGAGTCATCTGGCCTTCCGCACTTTTCGTTCGCTGCCGATAAAATATTTTTCCTGCCATGTTATTCTCCTGTTGTTTGTGGTGAAACCTGACCTGAATAGCTTATGGAAAAACAGCAGAAATGTAAAAACACCAAAATAATGACAATTTGCTATTCAACAGTTCTGCGGATACGTCGATGACCCGGTGGGCACATCTCATAAACGACGTTGAAAGGACTCGATATCACCCCTGCAAACCGTTTCAACTCGTTAAATATTCAGGCTAAAACATCTATATGATATGCTTGAACTGATCGATAGCAAGGTACAGAAAGGGTGTTGCGGTTCGATTTCAGCACCAGGCTGAGTGTGCGACAGGGGCCTTATCGGTCTGGACTGTTCTTCGCATCTTCTTTTTCCTTTTTCGCGTTGTCTGTTGACTGCACCGAAGTTGACTCTGCTTGAGTTCGGGTGCCGTGCAGTTTGTCGGCAGCCCCCTGATCGACCGAGCGCAGATGCAGATCAGTCTGCGGGAACGGTATCTCTATGCCGGCCGCGTCGAACTCGGCCTCGATATCCTGATTCAGCTCGCTCAAAACGATATATTTATCGTTGAAATCGGCGATCCAGACGCGCAGCTCAAAGTCGAGTGAGCTGGCGCCAAAAGCCAGAAAGAGCGCCGTCGGCTTGGGTGTGCTGAGCACGCTCGGGTTGGCCTCGGCACAGGCCAGCAGGATTCTGAGAACTTCCGATACGTCGGTACCGTAGGCGACTCCGACGGGAATCTTGACCCGGATCTTCTTATCTGCCAGCGTCCAGTTGGTAACATTGGCGCTGATCAGCTGTGAGTTGGGAATAACCACCTCGGCGTTGTCAAACGTCTGGACCGTGGTGGCCCGCAGGCCAAGCTCCTTGACCTCGCCGATCTGGGTGCCGACGTCGATCATATCCCCAACTTTGATCGGCCGCTCGAACAGCAGGATCAGGCCGCTGACAAAATTGTTGACGATGGCCTGCAGGCCGAATCCGATACCAACACCCAGAGCGCCGCCGAGTATGGTGATCTGGTTCATGCCGAATCCAAGTACCTTGAGCAGAACAATGAAGCCAACCGCCATGATGGCGTAATGAACCAGTCGGGCAATCGAAATCTGCACACCTCGATCGACTTTGTGGAAAGGCAGAACCTGCTGCAGCAGAAAGGCTCTGGTGGCTCGGGAAACAAGCAGGGTGACATATACGGTCAGTACGACAGTTAACACCGAGTCCGGGGTGATCGAAAGAGCCATGAACTCGATTTTAACCGAGCTCATGGCTCCAAGGGCGGCATTGAGGGTCGGAAAGACCCAGGCGATAACGAGTACCGCGGCAATCCAGAGGATGAAATGCAGCAGTGCCAGAAGGGGCCGCAGCTGTTTGACGATTATGCCTGAGTTATCGCTGATGAACTTCCAGGGGGTATTGTTGAGCAGCAGTTCAAGCAATCCGCAGGAGAACATGAGCATCAGCCTGATCGTCAGGGTCACGGCGAAAAACGCCAGTATTCTGCCGAACACAACGACGGCAAGCCGGTCGAATCCGCCGACCCCGATGACTATGATAAAGAGAGGAAAAACAAACCAGGTCAGAACCGACAGCAGTTTCCACCTGCTGGGATAATTGGCTCTGTGTCGTATCAGCTGCAGCAGGTAATAAAAGAAAATTCCGACTGAGATATAAAAAACGAAGAGATAAAAAAGGACGCTGGGCGTATTGATCACCGTCAGGATAATGGCAATTCCGAAATAAAGGAGCAGCTGCTTGGTGAGGTTCACCTGCCATGCAATCTTGAAAAGACTCTCCGAGAGCATCGCCACGGAAAACAATAACGGCAGATAGATGAGCAGGTCCCAGTCGTTGGGCAGCAGAACGGAGCTTTTCAGCGGGTTGAGCAGGCTGAACGTCACGCTGAAAATAAAAATTGCCGCTACAACCGGCCGACTGGCAAAAGCCATCCAGGGAGATGACGATTTCACCAGTTCCTTGGAAAAACTGATGAAAATAGCCAGTAAGATAACGGCCAGTATCGCTCCCGCCAGAACAATGACATTTTTGCTGATTTGCTCGACTTGGGCTTTGACAAACAAAATCAGATTGTCCCAAGCCTGGTAAAACTGAGATTTCGAGATTAGTCGGTAAAAATCACCAGTCAGCATTGACGGCGAAGTCTGCTGTGTTCTGGACACATTTGCCTCGGCCATCAGGGCAGGCGCGGTGCTGCTCATTTCGTAGACTCTGTTCTGCACCGTGCCGATTTCATGGCCGGCAAGAAGATTGGCTTTCAAGTTGGTGCGAATCAGATCTTTACCCGTGGTGATGATATCGCTCAGAGTGTAGAACTCCGGGATCATGTCACCGGATTCGAACTCATTATTTAACTCATCTATAGTCTCTTCGAGTTTGCTTTCCTTCGCCAACCATTTTTTATGCCAGGACTCGAGTATGGAGATATTCTTTTGTATCGGGCCATCGATACGAGCGATTTGTTCTCCTACCCGGTCAAGCTTGGCCTCAAAGGAGTTGATCGCATGAAAGGTCAGGTTGGGATTGGACTTCAGCGAGGTCTCTTCCCAGGAGAGATCTTCAATCTGACTGATGATACCAGGCACCTGCTTCTTGAGTGTGCTTATGTCGGCCAGAGAGGCGATATCGGCGCGCAGGTCAACCAGGTCCTTCGGAAGCGAATTCGTCCACAGGTAGACATCGATCAGGTTGAGCTGGTCCGGATTCTGCTTCGGGTCAGCGCTCGCCGGAGAAGCGCCCGCTGCAGGTTCCTCTGCCTGAAGGGTCGGAGATATCGAGAAAAGAACGATCAGTGCACAGCAGATAGTCAGGAGACGATGGGAAAATCCAATAAACATCAAATGTGCACGTGATAGGGGCAATCTATTTCAAAGGAGGGTCAGCCGGACCTCTTCCTGAGTTCGGCGTACTTCTTCATCCCGGGCTTTCCGGCTTTACGATAATAGGTGTACGCCTGCTGAATATTCTGCCTGGTGCAGATTCCTTTTTCATACATGGTTCCGACCAGAATAAACACATTCGGGTTATTTTCCAGCATCAGCGGACATTTAAGCTTTTCAATCAGATAGTCGCAATCTTTCGTGTAGAGGTCCTGCTCCGTTAACTCGAGCGAGCTATCGTAGGGGTAAATGGTGTCGCCCTGATAGGTTATCGACTCGATGGTATCGGCCTTGTAGCGATAGGTCGTGTCACCCCGTCTACAGCGAAACGAACCGGGGTCGAGCCGAACTTTTTCACACGCGATGACTTTGCTGGAGTTCATTACGTGCAGCTTGAAAAGGGGCTTTTCCGCCTGAACCGGTGTGGTGATGAGCAGAAAAAACGTAGAGCAGAACAAAATCAGAAGCGGGGTGGCATATCGTGTGCGCATACGGACCATCTAACTCCATCAGTCTCATTTTTTAGGTGAACGACACTGCAAACAGTTTAGCACAACAGAAAATGTTTTTACAATATCAATACGATAGCTTTTTCAGGGACATTCGACTGAGACCTGACCAGTTCTGGTTCCGCGGCAGGACCTTGCCGGCGTTACGTTGCGGGGGGACTCTCTCAGGCTGGAAACGCACAGTATGGATACCTGGTTGGTATATTTAATATAAATAATAATTTACAATTAATGTGAAATTTTATTTGTAATATCGTCAAAAATAATAAATTGTAACAACAGTCTATGCGCAAAATTTTATTAAATATTTCTGCACGACCAATGTCGATCGACAGGTTCATGGTGCCGGGGGCATCACGTTGTCCCGGCCTGTGGCGTCTCTGCAGATTATAAAACAAGGAGGATCATCTATGGCTGAAGAGGCAGAAGTTGGCTGTGCTCGTCCAACCGGGGGAGTGGTTGGTAAAGAGTCTTTGGAGTCAGAAACAGCAGATAATACCAATGCAGGGGAGGAACGCTCGATGATCATTGTAGGCCAGCAGGCTCCGGATTTCACTGCTCCGGGATATCAGCAGGGAAAATTTATCAATGTCACCTTGTCCGACTACCTTGGCAAATGGGTGTCACTCTGTTTTTACCCGGGAGACTTTACCTTTGTCTGAGCAACCGAGATCTCGGCGGTCGCCGAGAAATACCCGGAATTCGAGAAACTCGGGGTAGAGGTTCTGTCGATGTCGATCGATTCGATGTTTGTCCATAAAATGTGGGATGATGATGAACTGTCGAAGATGGTCAAGGGAGGGGTGCCGTTTCCGATGCTCTCGGATGCCGCCGGCAAAGTCGGAAAAGCCTACGGGGTTTTCGACGAGGCCGCCGGGGTGGAAGCCAGAGGGCGGTTTCTGATCGATCCCGATGGCGCTATTCAGGGTTACGAGGTGCTGACTCCGCCGGTCGGTAGAAATGTTTCGGAGACGCTGCGTCAGATTCAGGCGTTTCAGTTGATAAGGGAGACAAAGGGTGCAGAGGCCACACCTTCGGGATGGCGCCCGGGGAAAAAAACCTTAAAGCCGGGCGTTGATCTGGTCGGCAAGGTGTGGAAGGAGTGGACGGTCGATATGGCTTTTGACTGATCACCGATCGGGTCCTCCCGGCCGGTTCAGCAGGGGCAGTTCAGGTACCGGGGGCGTGGCTGATGGGCGCGCACCCCGGCCCGCTGATCGTGCTTCTGCCGCCTGACAATGGAGTGACGGAGATCTGGGTGCTGATTCTGTCTTTTAAGGCGGGAACATGGGAAATGATGCCGATCACTTTGTTTTCCTGGTGAAGGGCAGACAGGGTAGTAAGAGCGCCGTCGAGAGCTTCTTCATCGAGTGTTCCGAAGCCTTCGTCGAGGAACAGGGAGTCGACCCGGACATTGCGGCTGGCCATCCTCGACAGTCCCAGCGCCAGCGCCAGGCTCACCATGAAGCTCTCGCCGCCGGACAGGTTCCTGGTGGACCTGATTTCACCGGCCTGGTAATTGTCGACGACATTGAGTTCCAGGGGCTGCAGGTCGTCACGGATGAGCAGGTAGCGATCGCTCATGTCGGTCAGCTGACGGTTGGCATGCGAGACCATCAGTTCAAAGGTGAGCCCCTGGGCGAAGGTGCGGTATTTCTTGCCGTCGGCCGAGCCGATCAGCTGGTGTAGTTTATCCCAGCGGCCGCATTCTTTCTTCTGCAGCTCGATGTCGATTTGTTTCTGTTTTACCTGTTTTCGGGCGGAGTTGTGTGCATCGAGTTGATGGGTGCAGCCGGCAATCTCATCGCGCAGTCGTTTCAGTGATGCTTCGTATGGTGCTGCTTGGCGCTTGAGCTCCGCCAGAGATTCGGTGGTCAGGTTTTGCGCCGCTTCTTCATCCAGGCGGTTTTGCCGATCTTTTTTTCTGGCGGCAAGATCGGCCAGACTGCCGTCCAGCTCCTGTGCCTGCCTGGAAAGGGCATCGCGTTCTTCTGGGTTGAGCCGGGCCGCCAGAAATTGCTGCTCATCGTTGAAACCGCTCAGTTTGAGGGCTGCGTCGAAGTCGGTCCCGGCTATTTTTACTGCGCTACTGTTCTGGCTGAGCCGCTCCGTCAGCGTGTCGATCCGGTGCTGAACCGCATCGCGCTGACGGCTCAAGGTCTGGTGCTCGGCGCTGATCTTCTTTTCAGCATTTTCGGCCTGCGTTACGGCGAGAATAAGTCGCTGTTCTTCGTCGTCGACGCGCCTGTCGTCGAACAGTTTCTCGCGTTCTTCGGCAAGTATCTTGATTTTCTTCCTGTCCCGCTCCAGGTGTTTCTGCTGTTCCTCCAGGACATTTGCCTGGGTTTCGAGTACGGCTTCGAGACGTTTGAGTTCAGCCTCGATATCCTTGAGCCGGCTGCCGATATCATCTTTTTTGTCGATCTGCTCCTGCCACGTTTTCTTACGCTGCCGGAGCGTGTCCAGCAGGTCGCCGCTGGTGTCGGTAATCTCCGAAATGCCAAGCGGCTGGAGATTTGAAGCCAGGTAATTTCTGATAACTTCAATCTCGGCGGTGATATTATCTATGTTCGCACCACGTTCCGCAGATGTTTTCTGAGCGCTTTCTCTTTCATGTTCCCCGCGGCCCAGCCGCTTTTCAGCCGCTGCCAGGTTTTTCTCTGCACGGGTCCTGCGTTCCGTGATTTTTCCAATGGCGGCCTCGTATGTTTCCGCTTGTTCAATGATCGTGCTGAGCCGCTCGATTTCCTTCTCCGTCCTGGTCTTTGTCGGGACATTGCCCTGGGCAAAGGGGTGTTCGGTTGCTCCGCACAACGGGCAGGGGCTGCCGTCTTCGAGCTGGGCGCGATGCTCTTCGAGTTCGATAATCCTATTGATGAATGCCTGTTCCCTGAGCAGGTGTTCTTTTTCCCGGCGGTATTCCGGCAGCTGCCGTTCGCCGAGCAGATCGCCCAGCGCCTCACGCTCTTTTTTCATGCGGCTGCTGAAATCCTCCACTTCACTCTGAAAGTTATCGACTTCACGCCTGTACCGGTCGGATTCTTTCAGAGCTCGATTCAAATCTAGTAATGCTTCCTCACGCTTTTCTTCCTGCGCTTTTCGGGCGGCCTCTTTCTGCTGCAGGCCTGCAATCTGAATTTCGATTCCGGCCAGACCGCCGGTGAGCCGGTTGTCTTCGGCGTGGTCGCTGAGGTAGCGTTGAATATCGTTCAAGTTCTCAGTCAACGCTTTCTGCTTCCTGGTCGTGGTTTGCAGTTTTTCTTTGTTTGTCCCGATAAGCGCACTTTGCCGGGTGCATGAATCTTCTGTCTCCGCTGCATGCGTGTGCATCTCCTCAAGGCTCTGGTCGAGCGAGCGAATCCGCTGCAGAAGCGGCCCGGCACCATCGCGTTCTTTTTTGCTTCTTGTGACTGACTGCTCAGCTGACTTCAGTGTTTCAGCCGATTTCCTGAGCGCAGCTTCAAGCTCGGGCAGCGTCTGCTTTTTACGAGTCAGAGCGGCCTGATCTTCCAGGCGCTGTGTTCTGAGCGCAGCAAAAGTAGCATAGCAGCCTTCGACAGCAGTCGCATTGACGGCCTGCTCGAGCCGTCTGCGTTCGGGGGCGAAAGCATCTCTGCGCTTGTCCAGTTTGCGCTCTTCGGCCGCGATGCTGCCGATCTCGTTTTTGAGTTTTTCGATACCCTCCAGCCAGGCTATGGTTTTCTGGAGCTCCTTTTGTTTGCCGGTAAGCTGCCTTTCTTCCTTCTGCTTCTGCTCCCGCAGCTGCAGAATTTCCCTCTCCTGCCCGGAATCGAGAAGCCTGATGCCGGATGCTTCGGCTTTGAGAAGATTGAGCTTCTCCAGTTCGTCACGCTGGCGCTCATGGACGCGGCGTGAGATGGCCGAATAGATTTCGGTACCGGTGATCTGTTCCAGAATCCGTGACTTCTGCTCATCGTCAGCTTTCAGGAAGGTGTCGAAACCGCCCTGGGCCAGCAGGATGGAGCGGGTAAAGCGATCGAAATCCATGCCGGTTTTTTCCTCGATCACCTTTGACACCAGACTCTTTTTTGTTTCGATCGGCTTGCCGGTATCGGCGTCGATTATCTGATGCTGTTGCTCCTGGAGCTTGCCGCTGCTTTTTGTGCGGGCGCGGCGCTGCTCCCAGTGACAGCGAAAGCGCCCTGCCTGAGATTCGAAGAACACCTCGGCATAGCACTCGCCGGTCTGACGGCTCATGATCTCATTGCTGCTTCTGGTTATCTTTCCGAGGCGGGGGGTGGCGCCATACAGAGCCAGGCAGATACCGTCCAGAATTGTTGATTTGCCGGCGCCGGTCGGTCCGGTCAGCGCAAAGATCCCGTTGGCCGCGTAGTCGGGGGCGCTGAAGTCGATCACCCACTCGCCCTGCAGCGAGTTCAGGTTTTTGAATCTAAGCTCATGTATCTTCATGACCCCTGCCGTTATCCTTCGTTCGTCTCGTCTTCATAAAGATCGGTGAGCACTTCGCGGTAGCAGCCTCTCAGTTCTTTTCGCTCATCGGCAGGAACTTCAGATGCTTCCAGGCGGCGCTCGAAGACATCGACCGCATCGAGTTCCTCGAGAAGCTCTTCCTCACCCACCGGCCTGATCATCGCTTCGCTGAACTGCCGGTTGATGATGCGCCGCACTTCAATGGATGTGCCGGCGCAGGCATCATCGATATGTTCACGCAGGTTGCTGATGATTTCTTCTCCGCTGTATTCGATTTCGAGCCAGGCGCGACTCTGCGCGTCCTTCAACTCATCGATCCGCTGCGTTATCAGCTCAAGCGAGCCTTTGATGCGAATCAGCTTCTGAAAGCAGGGAACCGCCAGTTCTCTGATCCGGGGTTCTGCGCCGCTGAACTCGGCAATGATCACTTTTTTCTGCTGGTTCGCCTCGCCGAAGCCGATCGGCAGGGGTGATCCGCAATAGCGGATATGTTCTTTGCCGGCGACGAGCTGAGGGACATGGAGATGGCCGAGGGCGAGATAGTCGATCACTTCAGGAAAAATATCCGCTCTCAGGTGAGTCAGCGAGCCGACATACAATTCCCTGACGCCGTCTCCATCGACAGTTTTGCCGCCGGCGGCAAAGAGATGACCCATGGCGATGAGCGGAATCGCGGCTTGAGGATCTTTGAGGCGAGCTGCCTCATATAAGCGGCCGCGTATTTCAACTGCGAGGGAAACGACTTCATCGTAGTGACTGCTGATTCCTTCGACCAGTTTTCGATTCTTGTCATCGATCGTCTCGCCCGGTGCGGCAATGCGGATGTCCCTGTCTCTGAGATAGGGCACGGCGCAGATGATGGCGCTCCCGGCGGGATCGAGCATGCCGCCAGTTTCATCGGTGATGGTGATGATCTCGTCTTCGAGGTTCTCGGTGCTGCTCCCGATCACATGAACATTCAGCGCCCGCAGCAGCTCTCTGGGAGCGTTCAGAAATGAGGCCGAGTCATGGTTGCCGGCGATAACCACGATATGACGGCAGGCGGAGGCGGAAATCCGGTTGAGAAAGCGGTAATAAAGCTCCTGGGCCCGGTTGCCGGGTGTCGTGCTGTCAAAAACATCACCTGCAATGAGCAGAATATCGATCTCTTCTGCTTCAATCGTTGCAGCCAGCCAGTTCAGGAACGAGTCGAATTCTTCATACCGGTTTCGGCCGTAGAGCGAACGTCCCAGGTGCCAGTCGGAGGTGTGCAGGATTTTCATCGTGATCAGGTCACGCTGTTGTCTGATTAATCAGGGGGCAGGGATCTGCAGACCGGTCTGCCCGGACTGGTTTAGCCTAATGATTTAAAGGCTTCAAGAGCTTTCTGACGGGACAGCTTGAGATCGACGATCGGCCGGGGGTAGGTCGTTCCCAGCTCAACCCCTGCTTTTTCGAGGATTTCAGTCGGTGCCTCCCACGGGCAGAAGAGATGTTTGTTCGGCAGATTTTTTAATTCGGGCACGAAACGGCGGGTATAGCTGCCGTCAGGATCATATTTCAACCCTTGAGAAACCGGATTGAAAATCCTGAAATAGGGTGCCGCGTCGGTACCGCAGCCGGCAACCCATTGCCAGTTGGCGCTGTTGTTGGCCAGATCGGCCTCCAGCAGGGTGTCCCAGAACCAGCCGGCACCGTGGCGCCAGTGGATGAGCAGGTTCTTAACCAGAAACGAGCCGACCACCAGCCGCACCCGGTTATGCATGAAACCGGTCTGCCACAACTCACGCATTCCCGCGTCCACAAAAGGGTATCCGGTCGTGCCCTGTTGCCAGCAGGTCAGCAGATGCTGATTGTGCACCCACGGGAAACGGTCGAATTTTGGTTTGAGATTCTGTTCAGCCAGCCGGGGATTGTTGTAGAGCAGGCTGTAGCTGAACTCACGCCAAACCAGCTGGCGTTTGAAGGCCGCCGAATTCTCATCGGATCCGGCTTCGGAAAGTCTTTGCCAGACGGCGTGCGGGGAAATTTCACCAAAATGCAGGTAGGGTGATAATCGCGACGTAGCCGTTATCCCAGGGTAGTCTCTCTTGGACTTGTAACGGCGCAGCGCCTCTCTGATGAACTCGTCGAGGACATGGTGCGCACCCTGCTCACCGATCCGCCACCGGCTTTCAAGCACGCTGCACCAGCGCTGATCGGGACGCAGGCCGAGATCGTCAATCGTTGTTCCGCCAAAATCGTAATCGGCCAGAATCATATTCTCTGGAGCAGGAAACGACATGAGCGGCGCACGAGCCTCGTGTTCGACGGCCCGCCGGTAAAATGGGGTAAATATTTTATAGGGTGTCCGGTCTTTTTTGAGTATTTCCCATGGTTCCCAGAGCAGTGAACCGTTGAAACTGGCAGCAGTGATGCCGTGCTTACGAAGCTGTTCTTTGATCAGGGTGTCACGTTCGATCTGCCATGGCTCGTAGCAGCGGTTCCAATAGATGCCATTGATTCGCTGTGTCCCACAGAGCCGAGCCAGGATGTCTTCCGCTTTTCCTTTGTAGACCCGTAGTTTTCCATCGAGGCTGTCTGAGAGTGACTTCAGGGAATGATGCAGCCACAAGCGGGCGGCCCCGCCCGGGCGCCAGTGTCCGGCTTGTTCGTCATCGAGGATATAGATGGGCAGGACATCTCCATTTTGGGCGGCCTCCGCGAGAGCCGGGTTGTCGTTCAATCGCAGGTCCTGGCGAAACCAGCAGATATGTATCTTGTCGGCCATTTTATCCCGTTATGATTGATTCATGCCTGCTCGGGTGAGGACGATACATGTGCTGGAGTGCAATCCAGCCTTGCATCATCAATAAACACGACTGTCCGTTAGCGGAAACGAATTTCAAGGAAGTACTGTTTCTTTTTTGAATCTGCGGGTGATGGTATCGAACAGGCCCAGGGCTTTTTTTACCTGGCCGGCAACGATTGGCGGCTCCTGCTGAAAGATTGACTCGAGTGAAATCAGCGGATCATGGTCGGGGTTGCTGAGGTACTGTTTGATCGCTTCAACTTTCCTGACGATTTCCGTTTCGGCCTGCTGTTTCAGAAGTGATTTAAGCCGGATGATGTTTTCGCTGGCAGTCTCGTCCACCTCATTATTCTGATATTTCTTGAGCTTGTAGCGAATTCTCTGGTCAATCAGTTCGAGCAGGATTTTCTCGTAGTCGTCCCCCAGCCAGATCGTCTCCGGTACCAGCTCACCAAAATGGGATACCTCGAGAATATCCTTGTCCTGACTCCAGTAACCGATCAGAAAATCGATTTCCAGACTTTTATAATTCTGGCGCGGCATATACATCCTGCGTAAATATTGAAGCACTTTCTCGGCCTTTCTCTTGTGCCCGCCGATGATAACGGAGCCGCCGACCTCGTCCTTGGTGACCCCCTTGGTCCAGGGTGCGCCGGTTATGCCGAAATCGTTGCAGATCGGAATGTGCAGAATCGCCGACAGGGTGTTCAGGGCCAGGGCGTAGCCGGCGGACGGGCCGCCGACATTATAGGTGGTGGAGAGCAGCTGGTGGTGAATGGTCAATTTGCTCAGAAACTCACCGAGCAGTTTGGCCATGCTGTATTGGGGAATCAGCGCCTGGAAATAGTTTTTAACCAGGGTCAGGGCTTCCTGGGCCGACTGCTGGGTCATCTGCACCGCCATCTCCATCTGGGCGGAACTGTCGCCGGACGCCGAAACAGCGCCGGTGACCAGCACCTTCTCGGCCGAGAGGCTGTAGGTGAGGCTGGTGGCGATCGGCAGCAGGACGCCGTCGACGTCGTTTGCCCCGACTCCGACGATAAATCCCTTCTGCGGTTCCCTGCTGAGTTCGGCTTCGAGGAAATCATCGAGTTCGACTTTGCCCTTTCTGGTCGGGCTTTGGGACATTTCCAGCCGGGCGTGCTTCAAGTGCGACTGGCAGAGCGGGTAATCCTTATCAGAGCCGACGCCGGCGAAGAGGACGAGTGCTTCATCGTAATGATTCAGAAACATCGCCGTCGATTCACGCAGGGCTTTGAGGAGCCTGCCCGAGTCGCCGACCGCTTCGAGAATGCCGATAAGGGTTTTGAGGTTGAATTTGAGAAAGCGCTCCTGCTTATCAGGCGACAACGATGAAATTTCCCTGAATTTCTTCAGCACCGTCAACTCGGTGCTGCGCAGCGACAGCGCTTTTTCGGCAAAGGCGGCAAAATCTGCCGGCGTGTGGCAGATTCCCTTGGCGGCGTTGATCACTTCGGCGGCGCCAAGACCCGGCTCCAGCGGTGTCGTGCCGATGATGGAATCGATAATGTCGGTCATGTCCCTTTTGGCCAGCTGCCCGGAAACTTCCAGGACCTTGAGGCGTTTGGAACGAATAAGAGCGGGGTCGAGCAGGTCGAGCCGGTTGGTGGTCAGAACCGTAAAGACTTTCGACAGCGGCTGTTCACCGTCGATGATGTTGAGAAATTTATTGGTCAGCCGGTCCGAGGGCGAGCCGCCGCTGCTGCTGCGGCGCGGCGCCAGGGCATCTCCCTCGTCGAAAAAGACCACCGACGGGGCGATCATTTTGGCGATGTCGTAGAGCTTTACCAGGTTTTCGACGGTGCCGTCGATCGGGTCTGACGGGTTGTGCAGGGCGCTCGGGTTGGTGCTGATATCGTGGATGTTCTTGTTTTCGCTGAGCCAGGTTCTGACCAGAAAGGTCTTACCGCTGCCGGGAGGGCCGTTGAGCACCAGCCCCTTTTCCTCGTTGACGTTGTAGACCAGGCAGTTGTTGGCCATCTCGGAGAAGGTGTCCTTGATTTCACCGACATAATCTTCCCAGGTCGCGGTTCGATCTATCCTGTTGACCACCTTTTTGAAAAGATCGCCGAATGAATTGCGGGCAACCATTTCAAAGGCGTTGCGAACCAGCATCGGATCGTCGAGAAACTCCGCCCGAAACGTCCCTTTCAGACTGACGATATAGCCGACCAGCTTGCGCACATAGGCCGGCGTCACCTGCAGGGCCCGTTCGTTGAATATGCGGTAGAACTTGCCGACCGCATCATTGAGGTTCTCCGGGTCGATCGAGCCGGTTTCTGCGCCGTTTTGAGGGTCCGCATCAATAGATACATTGATGTTGTTGCGCATCAGCTCGATCCGGACAATCTCGGTCATGTTGCTCTTCTTGAGCCAGTAGTCGGAGACATCGATGATCAGCCCCTTTTCGACGAACCGCCGATAGATCGCCGAGTCGAAGGCTTCGGGCTGGTCGGAGGTGGCGATCAGCAGACAGTCCCTGGTCCCGCTGATGATCTCGTCGATGATGATATTGGAACTGTCCACCAGCGTTCCCTGCTGCCGCTCGGGACCTCTGCCGGAGCCTCCGCTTTCTTTTCTTCCGAAGGCGCTGTGTGCCTCCTCGAGATGTCTGATGGAGGTGAATCGCGGGCTGCCGAACGCCTTGCGCAGATAGTTGCCCGGCTCACCGGAAAGCGCGGTCTGGAAATCGTTGGGGGTTATGCGGGCATAGTCGACGAGCAGGCTCTGCTCCTCCAGTTCGCTGAGGTTCTTGCCGATCTGTTTTCTCAGCAGCAGGCTGATGACGGGGATTCCGGCCAGCCGCTTGTAGCGCTTCAGCCGCTTGCGATTCTTGATTTCAGTAGCCAGTTCCGGTTCCACATCTTCCAGAGATTTCCAGAAGGGCACGCCCTCCATGATGCTCAACCGCTTCTGGCCGAGATCGACTTCGGGCTGAACGTCGCTGTCGAAGAACACCTTCTCGATTGCCTTGGTCGCGGTTGCCGTTTTACCGCTGCCGCTGGTGCCAATGACAAGAATGATCGGTGCCTGAGGAACTTCGGGATCGGTGGTGTACTCTTTTTTGATGTGGGCCCGATAGATTTTTTGGAACAGGTTGGCGAGTTCGTCGGGGAGGTGGACGTCGGAGAGTTCTTTTTCTAAAAGAGCGAGCATGTAAGCGCGATCGCTGTCGCTCAGTTCATGTTCGAGGATGTGGTTCCAGGCTTTGCGCGGTACGGTCTGTCCGGACACTTCGAAACGTTTCTGCCAGTCGGTCAATATCTCAGGGCTTTTCAGGATTGCCAGATCGCGTTTGGGCGCCGAGAAGGTGAACCAGCGATAAAGGCCTTTTACCCCCCTGGTCAATCCTCCACCGGGTTTGAACTGATTGAGCCGGGCCCGCATGAATTCCTTGGTTTCGTGGGACCAGGAGGCGACCAGTTCGTTGATTTCGGCTATACGCTTTTCCGGAAGGCGAACGTAGCGAACCTTTTTGGTGAATCGTCGGGGCATGGTCCTGTTAGAGCCTCACGCTATTTATTCTCGCCTGGAACGCTTGGAACGCTTGGAACGCTCGGAAGCGGCAGGGTTATAGGCGGCACCGTATCGGTGTTCTGGATTACCACGGTATTCTGTCCGGTCTGATTTTTTTCATAGGCTGAGGCCCATTTCTGCTGCACCAGAAACTGCAGCAGCGAGGTGTCGGTCGACCCGTCCTGTTTACCCACTTCTTTCTGCAGCGAACTGATGCCTTCGAGGTAGGCTGCGTAGAGTTTGCGTATTCTGCTTGCTTCCTGATCGGCGGCGTAATTTTCCGCTTCGGCGATAAGTTCGCGGCGCTTCTTCTCCTCGGAGGCCTCGACCAGTTTATCCCCGAAGTGGGTCTCCTTGAGCACGAAGCTGACGATCTCGATGCCGTATTTTTCCTCGAGCGAGGGTCCGCCCTCGTTGATCGGCTGGGATTTGAGAGCCTTGAATATCTTTTCCTTCACCTGCTGGCGGTCGCTGATCAGTTTGTTGACCGCTTCCGCCTGCATGATGTCCTTGACAATACCGTCATAATCACCCTGCAGCAGCGTCATCGGTTTGAGGTTTTCGATGGCCCAGGTACGCAGGTCGCTGATTCGATAGGTGAGCAGGGCCGAGGTCCAGAGGGCGACGTTCTCGTTGGAAATGATGCGCATCGGTTCAGGGCTGCCGCCGAGGTACAGGGTCTGGTTCATCAGGGTCACTTCCTGCTCTATCCTGGTGAAAAAGGGCAGCCGCGCATGCCAGCCCACATCGGTCACGGCCTGACGCTTACCACCCAGTTTCTCGAGAACGACGGCATAGTTCATTTTTACTTTGAAAATCGTCTTGGTCGCATACACCGCCGCAACAATTCCGTAAAGCGCTGAAGCGACCAGTGCCGTCAATAAAATCAGTCGTCCGGCGCGAAACACGAAGGAGCGCTGAAAAAATCTAAAATTCTGCCTGTCAGCCATAATGACTCCCTGCATTGTCAGGGGTGTTCCCTGATCCTTATCATTATATCGTTAAAGGACTCAGATGACGTGCGTTTATGCTCTGAGCCTTTCAGTGAGAAGCGATGAAATCAGCGTAAACACTGATAGTTAAGAGTATCCACCGGCCCGTCTGCTGTCAATTGGTCCAGATCAATTAAAACTCCAAACGCCGGGGTCTTTCGGGTTTCTCTGCCCAGGCTGCGGCCAGCCCCGATATTTCACCTGTTGAGACCTGTTGTTTTTCGATGAAATAGTCGGGGTAAAGCGATCTCTTCAGAAGCGGTTACAGTTCCTGCGTGCCACCGCGCCGATCGGTATTATTGTTTTAATCCCGGCCCAGAAACCGGATCGGTTTTATTCGAGGCTGTCTCGTGCATTTCGGGTATTGCCGGGGATTGAACGTGTTACACACCATATCAACATGAGGACCAGAGCTGTTATGTTCCAGCCGTTGGATAAGATGAGTCCCTCCTTGCAGGTAGAGAGTGTCGAGGAGGTTGTCGCTATTTTGTACCGGGATCTGTCGGTCAGGGATCGCAGGGTTATGGCAAACCTCTCTGAAGCGGAACTCGATAGTGCTGTCTACCTGGCCATGGCCAAGGTTATCAGAAAGGAGTTCGGTCTCTACGGCCGCAACCGGGCCCTGATTAACTCCTGCCGGAGTTATCTGGGCAGGCAGTACGATCGTTACGAAGACCCGGCCATGGTCATTGTCAAAGAGTTGTGGAAAAAATTGAAAAACGTCTATCACCTGCGCCTGGTGAAGAGCTGAGAGCCGGTCTCTTCTAGTGAATCGAGCCCTCCCGCGCTTCTAAGGCTTGTTCAACGAAGGGCAAAATATTGTCGGCGATGACGCGGTAACCGGCGCTGTTGGGATGAATACCGTCGTTCTGGTTCAGTGTCGGTTCGGCTGCGACACCCTCGAGGAAAAAGGGCATGAAAATCACCTGGTGTCTGGCGGCGAGTCGAGTGTAGAGTTGATTGAAGGATGACACATAGTTCTGGCCGAGGTTGGTGACCATCTTCATGCCGGCCAGTATAACGGCGACGTCTTCCTCCTTGAACCTGCTGATAATATGATTGATATTCTCCTCGATCAGCTCCGGGTCGATGCCCCGTAGACCGTCGTTGGCCCCGGTTTCGACGATGACTATATCAGGTTTCAGTTTCAGGATCCAGTCGACCCGCGAGCGGGCGCCGCTGCTCGTTTCGCCGCTGATGCCGGCGTTGACGACACGGTAATCATAGCCTTTCTCATCCAGCATCCGCTCGAGCAGGGCCGGGTAACTCTTGTCCGGCGCGACACCGAGCCCGGCGGTAAGACTGTCTCCCATGGCGACGATAACCCCTTTGGCAGCGATAATCGGCGGCGGTTCGCTCGTTTTTTCAGGTGCTGAGGAGTTTGAGTCGCAGGAACTCCCGAAGGACAGGACCAGCACACCGATCAGCAGCGCAATCCGTGTCAATGCAGTATCACAGTTCATTGTTGCAGCCTTGGCACTTGATTCGGTTAGACACCGTTTTGCTGTCTCAAATAGTCTCCCGGTTTCTGCCTGATGACAGCAACCGAACTGATGAGTCCCACCCCGACCACCAGGCAGACCGAGCAGATCAATGTAATCAGAGCTAGAGACCAGTAAGGCCGGTAATCAATTTCAAAAACGTTGATGCAGATCAGCCAGGCTGCCAGCTGGGCAAACGCGACCGCCAGCAGGGAACTGAGCAGACCGATAATGAGATGCTCAAAGGTCAGGACCTTGACGATAAAAGCGCTGTCCGCACCAAGTATCTTATAATAGACCGATTCCCTGATGCGGTCGAGCCTGGTCGAAAAAATAGTCGATACCAGGATGAGAAATCCGGCGGCAATGGAAAATGAGGCAAAGAAGGTGACGATCAGGGCGAGCCGTTTCATGATACGGCCGAAGCGCTCGGCAATATCGGCCACATTGAGTGCGGAGATATTGGGCATTTCTGCAATGATTCTGGTGATCATGTCGGGGATCAGTTCTTTGTCCAAATAGAAGGCGGTAAAAAAGGTCTGGGGCGCGTCCTCGAGCGTCCGGGGTTCGAAAACGAAATAGAAAAACGGGTAGAGCCGCGACTGGGTCCGCGACCTGATGCTCGTCACCTGCGCATCGATTTCGATTCCCTGGATATTGAAACGCAGGCGGTCGTTCAACCCGATGTCGCCGATCTCGGCGATCGAGTCGAGCACCGATACGGGCACGACCCCGTCAGGTCGTTTGTTGTCGCCGAAAAGTGAGTCTCCGTCAATGATGAGCTCATCTTCGAGCAGCGTTTCCCGGTAGGTCAGGTTGAACTCCCGGCCCAGGTTGTCGCTGCGGCGCTCGCGCTCCTCTTCCAGGTCGATCCGTTCATCGTTGATCGCCAGAAGCCTTGCTCTGACCACCGGGAACAGGGGGACTTGTTTACCGACTGTGCTTTGAAAGAGATCAACCTGATCTTTCTGAATATCGATGCAGAACAGGTTCGGCGCATCGTCGGGGTATGACTCGATGAAGGTCGCAAACAGGTTGAGCCGCAGCAGAAAGATAACCAGCAGGACAGCAGTGGCCGAAGTCAGGGTGGTGACAATCGGCCGGGTCGAATTGCCTGGCCGGTAGAGGCTTTTAGCCGCCTGGCGCAGTGACAGCAAAGGCAGGTGCAGGCGTTTGAGCAGCCAGAGCGCTGCCGAAGTGACCAGTGTCACTCCGCCGATCAGCACGAGTATGCCGATAACGAAAAATATGCCGATCTTCACATCATCGATCTGGCGAACGACGAGCAGAAACAGGAAGATGATAAAGACCGAAGCGGCAATAAATATGGAGTTTCTGCGGGCGTGTATCTCGGTTTCATGTCTGAAAATCATCACCGGCTTGACGCTGCCGAGGCGCTGCAGCGGCAGCAGCGTGAAGACAGTGACCACCAGGATGCCCAATATGATTCCTTCGAGCGTATCGGCGATATGGAAACGGTAGCCGATCGATTCGGGCAGGAGATCGGCGAAAATCAGCGGGAACAGCCGTTTGATGCCGTAACCGGACAGGACTCCCGCCACACTGCCGAGAAAGCCCATCACAGAGACCATCAGCAGATACTGGGTGACCAGGAAACGGTTCGAAGCCCCAAATGCCTTGGTCACGGCAATGACGCGCTGTTTCTGACGCAGAATCGCGGAGAGGGAACCCTGCATGCCGATACCGCTGAGAATCAAGGTCAGAATACTGATGCAGGAGAGAAAGAAGAGCAGGTTGTCAAAAAACACCTTGACCCGGGAGCGAGAATCCTGGGCCGTCTCCACCCGCTCGAGCCGCGGCACTGCCTGGCTGTTCAGCTGCCTCTCGATCATCTCGGTATTTTCGGGATCGGCCACCTTGATCAGGATTTCATGCTCGGTTCTGCTTCCCTGGCCAACCAGGCCAAGCCTGCCGATATCGGCCATTGCGACGAAGACGCGCGGTCCCAGGGAGAGGAACGAGACCGGCTTCATCGACTCGTAGGTAATGGTATCACCAACCGTGAAGTCGATATCGCCAATGCTGAGCACATCTCCCGGCTCGATGTCCAGGCGCTCGAGCGCCTCCCGGGCGGCGATAACAGTTCCGGGTTTTAGCGCTTCGCTGAGCTGCCGGCCGGAGCTCAGCGATACGGTTCCGTAGAACGGATAACCCGGTTCAACACCCTTTATATTGACAAAAAGTGAGCGCTGCGTCTTTTCAGCCAGGGCAACGGTGTAGAAGCTGGTCGATTTCTGCTGCTCGAGAAGCCGCTCAGCGGCCAGATTCGTGACTGCCTGCTGCAGTTCGGCCGATATTGGCCGATGGGCATGAATAATTATGTCGCCGCCCTGCAGGGCTCTTGCCTCCTCGATCAGAGAGGTGTGGACATCTCGCTTGAAGCTGTTCAGCGCGGTCAGGGTCGCAATCGACAAGGCCACGCAGATGACAAAGGTCAGCGCCTGTTTGCCGCCGTGGCGGATTTCTTCGAGCAGGAAACGCGGATGAATGATCATGAGACGCTGCGTGTGGAGTCGATTCTGCCGTCGTGCAGATAGATGATGCGGTCGGCGCGTTCGCTGATTTCACTGCTGTGGGTGGCGAGCAGCATGGTCGTGCCGAGTTCCTGCTGGAGTTCGAGCAGGAGCTCGACGATCTGGTTCGAGTTCTCGGAGTCGAGGTTGCCGGTCGGTTCGTCCGCAAACAGCAGGCGGGGCTTGTTGACCAGGGCCCGGCAGATGGCGACCCGCTGTTTTTCACCGCCCGACAGCTGCTCCGGGCGCTGATCGCGCTGCTTCCAGAGGCCGACCCTGGTGAGCAGCTCAGAAGCTTTGTCGGCGGCCTCGGCGTCAGCCGCCAGTTCGGCCGGGAACATCACGTTTTCAAGCGCGCTCAATGAAGGGACCAGGTGAAAGGCCTGAAAGACAAAACCGATCAGTTTGTTTCGCAGCGGGGCCAGGCTGTTTTCGTCGAGATCGGTGATGTCGCGGCCGTCCATCCGGATCCGGCCGGCGCTCGGTTTGTCGAGGCCCGAGAGAATGCTGAGCAGGGTGGTCTTGCCGCTGCCGCTGGTTCCCGACAAAACCGCGAATGAGCCGGTCTCCAGCTGCAGTGAAACATCGTCGAGGATAACGGCGCGCCGTTTTTCTATCTGGTAATATTTTGAGATATGATCAGCCTGCAGAATCAAAGTTGACATGCATACGCTCCTGCGTGATTATGGATCAGACGTGCCGTCCCTGGGGGAGTCTGGAGTGATACCATAATCATCAATGCGAGCTTGCCGACCAGCTCTGTCAAAAATCGTCAGGATAGAATAAGATCAAGGATTTACTTACGAAAAGTATCCATGATGATTATCCTTACAGGCAGACTTGATGATATACACGATCTATGGGTTCAGCTGAAATGGGACTGGATGGTATGAACAGAAAAATTTCTCTTGGTCTTGCTTCGGTTCTGGTGCTGGCGGGCTGCTCCGGCGCGGAACCTGATCTTGGTGTAACGGATGGCCGGCTGACCCCGTGCCCCGAAACGCCCAATTGCGTGAACAGTCAGGCAGGTGATGCCAGACATGCAATAGAGCCGATTGTTGTTGCAGGAACGCCGCAGGCGGCCAGAGACCGTCTGCTGCAGATACTGGAGTCGGAAAAACGAGCAGACGTCATGCAGGTGGACGACGATTATGTTCGTGCGTCCTTCAGGTCGGCGATCTTCGGTTTCGTCGATGATGTCGAGTTTTACTTTGCCGAGCAGCAGGATGGTGCAGCGATTGTCCACATGCGCTCGGCATCCCGGCTCGGGTATTCTGATCTGGGCGTCAATCGAAAACGCATCGAGCGGATTCGGGGCAGGATGCTCGACTAGGGCAGGCTGTATCAACACGTGAACGTCGGGTTAAGCTGAGAACGCAATCTGCTCTAGCAGCGCTGCAGCCAGCTCTGATATTCATCCAGGCTGAGTCCGTTATCCATGATGAGACCGCGATTGTAGAACGGATCGCCTTCAGTGAGCAATTCGCGCCACCTGGCCTGGAAACGTTCTTTCTCCTGCTGCAGCTGATCAGCAGGGATATTATGGCAGCGGTCGAAGTCGCTGAGCACAGCTGCCGCCCGGCAATAGGGCGTGTAAACATTATTCCAGCCGTTTTGATGCAGCCTAAACGAGAGATCGAGTGGCGCGAAGAGGTGGGGGTTCTCGCCGGCATTGAAACCTCGATGCGAGCGCAGCAGTTCACTGCGTATCAGGAACAGATCACTGTGCACCCCGCGCACCAGCTGCTGGCAGTGGCGGCCGTTCATGAAGACTGAGCAGTTGGCAACAAAGTGAAGGTAGTAGACCGGAGAGGAATGTTGAACATCCGGAACGGGTGAGATCAGATCATAATAGGAGTCAGGATAATCGACCCTGCCGCCGACGATACCGATAGTATCCGACTGTCCGTATTCAATCAGCGCCGTCAGCCAGCTCTCGCTTGTAAACCTCAGCTCCCCATTGATAAACACCGCGTAGAAGCCTTTGATGTCAGCAAGCACGGACTGAAAGGCGGCTGCCGGACTGCCGTCTGGCCTGCATAATCGGCAGGTCGTGTCGATACCGGTTTCGGCCTGGATCGACGCGGTCGTGGATGGGTCGAGCGGCTCCGGGGTCACGAAGATCAGCTGCGCTACCGGGTGGCCTGAGCCGGCCAGCGTTTTCCTGACCCAGTCAACAATTGTATCAGCGCCGCCCTGCCGGAAGACAACCAGGCTGACCGGTTGTTCGTTATGGATCCGCCGCCTGGCGCGGTAAAAGAACTTCAACTCGGTTGGCAGAACCTCGGCCGCATCATGGCGGCGCATCATTGCCTGGGCGACACTTTTCCGTCCGGCTTCATCGGCATACTGTTTGCGGCGGTGATTGATGCTGGTCGACTGCTCAGAGGCCCGCCAGTGATAGAGAATCTCCGGAATATGGTGAATCGTTCTGGCCGCCTCCGAGAGTTTCAGAAAGAGGTCGTGGTCCTGGGCGCCGTCGAGTCTTTCGTCACAGCCGCCGATTTGTTCAAACAGCGATGCTTTCGTCAACACACAGTGGGTCACATAGTTGTGATTGAGCAGCAGTTCCTGATTCAGGTCCGGCTTACGAAACAGGCTGAGCCGCCGGCCGTCCTCGCCAATGAGATCTTCATCACTGTAGCAAAGCTCAGCCGGCGTGTCGTTGAGCCATGCTGCAAAGCGCTGCAGGGCGGTCGGAGCCAGTTCGTCATCGTTGTCCAGAAAAACCAGGTAGCTGCCGGTTGCAAGCTCTGCCGCCGCATTCGTCGCTATGGAGATTCCGCTGTTTTTCGCCAGCGCCGTAACTTTGATTCTCGGATCGAAGGTCTTCCATTTCTCCAGGATGGGTTTGATCGCCGGGTCGCTGCTGCAGTCGTCGACCAGGCAGAGCTCCCAGTGGGGGTAGGACTGATAGAGGACTGAGCGGATACAGCTGTTCAGGAAACAGGGTCTGACATTATAGACTGGAACAAGAACGGAGATAAGCGGCTTGCTGACCAGCTGAGCAGTTTGTCTGTTCGGGTAATGTCGATTCTTCAGGCCGATCTCCAGATAGTGCTGAAGCGGGGTGATGAAAGGTTCGGTTTCGAGCAGGTAGTTCGTGCGGTAAAACAGTGGGTCGAACCACGGGCTTGGCCGGCGATCGTCGTGCTGATGCGTGAGGTAATGGCCGAAAAGGTCCTCGCAGTCAGCTTCGGGACAGGTTTCTCTATAAAAATCGGGATCGAAAAGCGGACAGGGGCTTTTGCCCTCTGCGGCTCCAAACCTGCAATAATGGCTGAGCGGGTCGATACCGATTTCTTCAAGTATTGGATTTTTATCGAAGTAATAGGCGGTGTCGAAGTAGGGACCCGGCTGCCTGTGTTCTTCGATACCAATCTCGAGAAAATGTTTGTAGGCCGCCTGCGGGCTGTTCAGAAACGATGCTGCGTCACGGTAATGAGCACAGTAAAAAGCAGGGCTGAAGTAAGGGGATGGAGAGAGCTCCGCCGGGCCGGAAGCGGAGGTGGAAAGAAAATGTGTCAGCGCATCCGTCTCGGTGAGATTTAAACGGGGATCGGCGGCAGCGTAGAAAGATGGGTCGACCAGAACATTTGGCCTGTAGCCCAGATATCTGCCCTTTTCAATATAGTGGACAAGTGGATTGACAGCCTGCTCCCTCAGTTCAGGTACCTGCTGGAGGTAATATGTCTGGTCAAAAAGCGGTCCTGTACGGCGCTGTTCCTTATATCCCCTGGTCAGGTAGTGCGTGAGCGGATCAGTGCCGGCTGCATCGATGTCAGGATTCTTTCTTCGATAATAGTCGGGATCGAACAATCCGGAATTCTTGATCATCCGGTAATGACCCGAGGTCAGCTGATGCCGGAAAGCGGTGAGCAGATTTCGGATTCGGCTGAGCATGCGGTTAAAGTCCGGAACACTCCCTGTTCAGATTAGAAATATCCAGATAATGAGATATTGATACGCTGCCAGAATTAGTATGTACCATACAGCCGCGGCTGCGTCGAGTTTGACTGAGCCCGGGTATGGGCTCTATTGCTCCGGTTCTATTGCTTCGGTTCCGGCTGGCTGTCAATCTCCTTCAGATATTTGTCTTTATCAGTCAGGCTGACGGCGATTGAAGTGGGGGAGAACTGATATGGAAATTCAACGAAAGCGGCCTTTTCATCAATTTCTGCTGACATTGCTGGAAAAGGCTGCATTGCTGACAATTGTTCAAGGGCTTCGGTATCGAGGCTGCTGCTTAAAGCATGTTCCAATATTGTTGCCTCAGCCAAATTCCCTTCTCTGTCAATTTTCAGCTTAATCGTAACAGAATCTTTAAACTGCTCTGGCGTTACCTGAAAGTTCCAGTTCTGCTTCAGGTGCTCCATCAAAGCCCTGCTGTACTGCAACTGCGGATTGTCAGCCTCGGCTGCGACCACTAAGGTGCTAAAAATCGAAACAGTAGAAAATGCACAAACCATTATCACGAAGAGGAATCTCAGCATGGTGGTCTCCATAGTTTTAGGTGTGTATTGCGTGTTTGGCACGTCAGTCGTATTACCCTTCATACCACAGCAGGCAACAGAAAGTCTAATCGTCTGCCGGGCAAAGTCTTGGTGAATACGCAAGGCAGCCGCAATTGATTCCTCAAATGAAAGATGGCGAATACGCTGTATCGTTATATTGTATAAGAATTATAACCATGAGTGGATGGAGGGGGAAATGAAGAATCTGATCTTCTGGGCAGTTGTCGGTGTTGTCGGCTATTTCGCCTATCAGTACCTTGTTGGTCCGTGGCTGGCGGATAGAGGCTCTTCAGGACAAAGAGCGAGTGAATATGTGGTATTTATCCCAGATGAATGCCAGGCGGAAAGCGAGTCCTTGAAAGACGCTTTTAACCGACGTGAAATGGGTGAAATCGGAAAAGTATCAGTTAACGGGTTCACCCAGAATTTCAGGCGCTGTCTCAAGCGCGCCGGTCTCACTGCTGATGAGATCGACGAGGCATATGAAAGCATAAAAAACAGTCGCTGAGTAAAGAATCTCAGGTGAATTTAATTAGTTAAGATCTTCACATAGTTGCAAATTCAGTTCTTATGCTTGTAATAGAACTTTTTCAAGCTCTCGATCAAATTCCTGTTTACCGATGTCATAATCCCGTTGCTGTCAATTGGAGGGTGCGTCGACCTGGCGCAAAACAGCCTCCAGATACCGTGCTGGGTCAGCAGTTCCTTGAGGCGGTCGTTCTCCTCGCGCAGCCGCCGCAGTTCATCGTGTTCGCCACCCGATACCATCTCTTGTCAATATCTCCATCGTCCAGATATGCCATGGCCCGACTGTCACAAGCCATGTCGTGAGTTTGTGCGGCCTCCATCCCTGGAGGCCGTCCCTTCTTGACCAGCCTGTCGGCTGTCCAAATTTGCTCCAGGCAAATTTGTCGCAAGTATGCTTCTGCTACTCGTCGGCATGGTGTTGCAGCCAACGATGGCCTTTACCGGTCAACCGATAGCGCTGAGTCGGGCTGCGCGGGGAATCGGGTTGGGTACGTTCGATCCATTCGTCTTCCATGGCCGGGTTGAGGTAGTTGTTCCGGAACGTGGGACGGTGTGACAAACCCAAAGCCTGCATCAAATCGTTGCTGCCCAGCTCACCACTCCCAATTGCACGGATCAATGCCGCTACTTGGTCGGTTACTTGGTCGCCTACATGGTCGGTCGACACAGCCTCGCGCACCGCATCGCGTAACGCACCCAACATGAACTCGACAAAAGGAGTGGCATCCGCTTGGTTGTCGGCCACCGCGAGCACCCGGTAATAATCCTCCTGACGATCACGGATCACGGTCTCCACCGGCAGGCAGGCCAGCAGCGGCTTCCAGTTCCGGAGAATCAAGGTTTGCCACAACCTACCCATGCGGCCGTTGCCGTCGGCAAAGGGGTGGATGAATTCGAACTCGTAGTGAAAAATGCAACTGGCCACCAAGGGATGCTCGCGGGTAGTTGCAAGCCAACCCAGCAGATCCGCCATCAGCTTGGGCACGCGTTCAGCGGGGGGAGCCATGTGAACCAGCTGTTCTCCCCGGAAGATGCCGACCCCGCCGGATCGATATCGACCCGTTTCATCCACCAGCCCGCGCATCAACAACTCGTGCGCCGCCAACAGATCCTTTTCAACACTGGCGTCCCAGTCCTCCATGGCCTCGTAGGTCGAAAAGGCGTTACGCACCTCCTGAATCTCGCGGGGGTGCCCCAACACCCGTTTGCCCTCGATCACGGCGGTCACCTGTTCAAGGGTGAGCGTATTGTTCTCGATGGCCAGCGAGGCCTGGATGGTACGGATGCGGTTCTCCCGGCGCAGGCGCGGAGTCAGGTTCTGTTCGGCCAGCACGGTGTAGCGGCCGATGGTTTCGCCGATCTCGGCGACCAGATTCACTATCGCCGGAGTGATGGTGTAGGGTGGCTGATATTTCATGTTGCCTCCCTGCCTGCCTCTTCGATGCGGGTAATCGCCTGGGTCATACGGTTGGTGATGGTGAATGCGGGGGCAAAGGTCATGGCGCGGCTCCCTCCATTGCAATGGCATCAAACAGACCGGCACGCTGGCAGCCTTCGAGGAAGGCCTGTTTCAGAAAGTTGCTGTTGGCAACCGGCGCTTTTGCGGTCTGCCACTGAACAGTGGCAAGGGAGGCGTCCGGTGCAATGCCGTGGGCATCGCGCAGAATGCGAAGCTGCTCCAGCCAGTCCTTGGCGTCACTGTCGCAGCATTTCGCCTTGTAACGCTCATCGATGCCATACACCTCTTTCCAGGTTTCGATCTCCTCGTGGACAGCGGCCGGACCGAAGGTGAGTTGAATATCGACGGGTGTCAGACGATCAATATCCGGGGTGTGGAGGTCGACAGTGATTTCGATTTGGGGGGCACCGTTCGTATAGGGATAGAAAGCCTTGCGCCGTCCGGCGGCATTGTGTGCCGGGTCTTTGCTGAGTTTATAGGTGCTGTTGCACTCGTGGCAGGCCGGTGCAAGGTTGCGGAAATTGATCGAATTGAAGGGATAGAGCGCCTTGGGTAGATAATGGTCATAGGCCTCGCGCCTGGTGTGATGCAGCCCCTTGATGTCGCCAAGACCGCAGAATGGACTGCGCGGTTCGGCAACACCCAGGGGCAGTGGAGTCAGGATGTCGAACTCCTTGATGACCTGGGTTGGGTCTTTGACGTTCCAGCCAGACTGAGCGAGCTGGCTGTCAATCAGTTCAGAGCGGGTCTGGGCCTCAGTCCTGGTCATGCGTCAACTTCCCCTGTTTTGCCATCCGCTCACAAAAGGCCTCGAATTGCCTTCGCGCCAGTTTGAAGGGAACCGTCTTGCTGTTTTCCCAGCGGTTGATCGTGGAAAAGCTCACGCCCAGCTCGTGGGCCAGCTCTTCCTGGCTGAGCCCCAGTTGCTGGCGGACTTCTTTGACTGTCTCCGCAAAATTTTCCGGTGCCTTTGCCATATCGGTTTGCCTCAATTCCTGGTGCGCCGCCAATTCACCGGCGGCAAGCGAACGCAGTGTGCCCAATGTATAAATACGGTCCTCAATATAGCAGGTGACAACGCATGTGAAAAGCTGAAATTTGGCGGTTATTCCAGAATTTTCCGACACATCCTGAAGCCACCCGGTAAGTAAGCCCTCAGAAGCAATCGCGAAAAAATTTCATCAGGCGCCCGACACTTTCTCCGTCTCTCCGGTAAGTAAGGGCATAAACCAAAACGAGGAGTGACCGACCATGGACATCAACGATCTGTTTGACGGAATCATGAAGAGTATCAACCAGTTTGCCGACGAGATCGCCGAGCAGCGGTTGCAGGAAAAAATGCAGGAGTCCGGACGAGGTCCGGAGAATGGGGGTAAGAATGCGGAGAATTTCGAGGCGAAAGAGAAGCGGGGTATGACGGATTTGTGCCCCGCTGACGCGGTTGCATCCCTTCGGGACTCGCCTGCGGCTCGCGCTCCGTTTGCTCGCAGGGCTCGCAAGCCGTAGTCCCGAAAAGGGAGTAATCGGGGCGGCAGCGCCGACACCCTGAAAGCGGCGTAAGCCACTGACAATACGCAGAAAAACAAAACCCGCCCAATAACCGGACGCGGTTAGTGGACGGGTCTGTCTTGTCTAAATGGTGGAGGCGGCGGGAGTCGAATTATGACCGCCCGTATCCCCCCGGAATTATCCAAGTAATTGAAACCACGTTACTGCCGATTTCTCTATTCGCTGCATCTTCGGATAAAAGGACGGATAAAGAATACTCTTCCCAAGAAATGAGTCAACTTAATTCAGGACAGGTTGACATCTACACGCTTCAGAAGCTCATGGGGCATAGCTGTCTTGCTCTCACACAGCGGTACGCTCACCTACTCGACCAGACCATGAGGAATGCCAATGGTGTTCTGGATGATATCTTTAGTGCCTGAGTTGTAATCCTGAGAGGAATATCAAATCATTTTTGCCAGATAATACAGATTGTCAAAGGACATTTGCTTTGGTAATGATTATTAATCGTTTCATATCTATATCATGGTGCACTCACAAGAACCAATCAGGCAATCAGGAGATCAACATGGCAAAGGGCAAGAATACCTCAGAAACCGAAAATAAGAGAATTACTGATCCCCATAACTCCAGCAGAAGACGGGCAGTCAAAACGATTGCCGGTGGCGTAGGTGCACTGGCCGCCTATCACGTAATGCCCGTTAACTGGAGCAAGCCGATTGTCGAACAAGTATTCCTGCCAGCCCATGCGGCTGTCAGCGGTATTACGCTTAGTGATCCGTGTACTGCTGAATTGGTCAGCGGTAATCAGGAAAGTTCAATAGACGTGATCAGGATTGCTGGTTTCGTCACTCCGCCCGTTGGTGGATTGGAGGTTACTATTGTAGCTACCCCCAATGGCGGCAGCGGCGGTCCTGTAACGGTTACTACTTCAACTGGTTCTGATGGTACCTATTCTGCCGAGATTACCATGGTTGGTGGACCGGGTATTGTTGGCGTCGGAGCAACAACCACGGTTTCGGGGGTCAATGGTGTCGCTCACTGTCCTGTGGGCATACCTCCGGCTGGGCATCCGAGTTCTCCAAGTCAGCCGATACCAAATATTACTCTAACAAGCAGCAATATAACTGAAGGATGGCGCGTCCCTCAAAATTTTAATGTGAGTGTTACCTACACTGTGACCCCATCCGTGGCTGGAGAAACGGTCAATATCCGTAGGGATTTTCCTGGTGGATCTGAGATTATACCACTTACAACAGATTCAAACGGACAAGTAACACTTGATACTGTATCTGTCTTTCTGGGTCTTTATCAATTAAGCGCCTCTTATATGGGTATATCTGCATCTCAATTCCAGTGGTTTGCTACTAATTCTGTAACTGTACCCGGGCCTTAATCAGCAGAACAGGGAATAAGTGCTGTTAATTATTGGGGTGGCAAATCTTTCCTGACTGCACTTATCAATGAACCGTGATTTGCTCGATCATTCACTCTAAGGTTTTCCGGAATTGAGCTTGGGCAGGTGATGCAAAGACGGAAGATACACCCGCTCGATGGGTGGAGGTAAACGTAATTCGGATTTGGATTGTACTGCGCTTGGACTGCTGTGTGTGAACTGGTCAAGGTCAAACTCCTCTTCTTCATCGGTGTTGTCATTCACACAACGGATAAAGAATCGGATAAAGCCAGACCTTGAAATGTTAGGAATTGGCTTTAATCTAATGATTCCAATAATTTGGTGGAGGC